>CAVAMJ010000001.1:0-283583 GCA_963589785.1 Bacteroidaceae bacterium
CGCGAACAGCTTAGTTATTATATCATACCGTTTCGCTTTTGTCAAGAACTTTTTTTAAAAAGTTTTTTCGAAGCTTTTCGATTTGATTTATGCCCTCATTTCGAGTGCTTTGTTATTTTATCACTACGTTCTTTAAATGTCAAGCATTATTTTGAATTTTTCAAATTTTCTTTTTATTGTTTACTCTTATTTATTGTGTTATAATTCTTCTATTCTTTTTATTAAGAGGTAATAGCTTATGCCTATCAGAATTAATATGGACTTACCCGCTCTTGAAGTGCTTGAGTCTGAGAATATTTTCGTTATGTCGCCTGAGCGAGGCGAAAGTCAGAAAATTCGTCCGCTTAACATTCTCCTTTTAAATCTCATGCCAACAAAGCAAGAAACTGAAATTCAGCTTCTTAGACTTCTCGGCAATACTCCGCTACAGGTTAATGTTGATTTCATACATACCGCTACTCACTTGAGTAAGAATACTTCTTCCTCTCATCTCAATACTTTTTATAAAGTATTCGATGATATTAAAGAGAACCGTTATGACGGCATGATTATTACCGGTGCTCCCGTTGAGAAAATGGAATTTGAAGAAGTTGACTACTGGGACGAGATTTGCAAGATTATGGAGTGGAGCAAAACTAATGTTTACAGCACACTTCATATTTGCTGGGGCGCTCAAGCCGGTCTTTACTATCATTTCGGAATTCAGAAATATCTCATGAAAGAGAAGCTCAGCGGAATTTATCATCATACCGTATTAAATCCGCTTCACCCACTGATGCGAGGCTTTGACGACAACTACTTTGCACCTCACTCAAGATACACCGAGGTTCTTTTCGATGATATCAAAAAGCATCCCGAGCTTATTCCGCTTTCATACAGCGATTTAGCCGGACTTCACATAATCGCTGAGAAGAACGGACGACAGTTTTTTGTCACAGGTCATGCCGAATATGACAGAAATACTCTTGCAAAGGAATATTTCCGTGATGTCAATAAAAACTTAAATCCCAAGGTGCCATACAATTACTTCCCAGATGACGACCCGAGCAAAACTCCGCCGTTCACATGGAGAAGCAATGCTCATCTTCTTGTATCAAATTGGCTTAATTACTATGTTTATCAGCAGACGCCGTTTGATTTAAAGGATCTTGAACACCTATCTTTAACATAAAGTTCATTTAATTCACTTCAGTTTGATGTATACTTATATATGAGGTGGTGAAACTATGAATAAAGATTTATTATTTGAGAATTATCCTTTCTTAGTTAAAGATAATTTAACTTTGGCGAAAATTCAGCCGTCACAAGCAAATCCGCTCATTGAGCTTATGAACGATGACGATTATGTGAGGTACAGCCCTTACAGACCGGAGTACAACGACTACAACATACATGACCTATATCGTAAGATAGATGCTCTCTTTAAGGCTAAGCAGTCTGTTTGGTTCGGCATCAGCTCAGACGATGATGTTCATACGCTTGACGGAGTGATTATCGTTAAAGACTTTGACGTCAAAACCGACTCTTGCACGATTGACTTTAATTTCTCAAGTGAAATCAAAGATTCTGCGGAAACGGTTGACGCTATCAAATTCATACTCGATTATATGTTTAATCAAATTGAAATCTCAAGAATTAAAGCGGTTTGTCTGCCGCAATATACTTGGTTCAAAAATCTTCTCGAGAAATGTGGATTTATTCTTGAGGGAACCTCTCGAAACGGCGACTACTGGGAGGGTCACGGAGTTGTTTCTGTAAGCTATTATTCATTGCTCCGAAGCGACTTTCCAAAAGCAGAACCAGTTACAGAGCCAAACGAACAATAAGCAAAGGAAACACCAATGAAAAGAACCCTATATATTTTACTCGGCATCGTCTTTATTCTCTCACTCTCGGCTTGCTCATCAAATGATACTGAAGAAAGCTCAGAAAACACAGCAACGGAAAGCACAGCCGTCAGCAGTGAGGCTCAGGAAAGTTCTAACCCGTATGAAGCATTCCAGGACGAAGCAAGTGCACTTGCGGAAAGCTCCGATGCAAACGCCTCAAGCGAAGACGACAGCACGGCAGTCAGCACCGTAAAAAACGAATATGACTCCGTTTATCTTCAGTGGAAATACAGCAACTGGGAATCCGCATCCGATGCCGACCGCCGCAAATGCGCAGAGGCTTACCTCGGATATTACGGTGATGTTCTCGGCTGGAAGGTTAGCGATGAGGACAAATCCGACGAACAGCTTACAAAAATCGAAGAGTCACTTTCGGGAGCACTCAAGAATAACCCCGATTTCTCCGTTCAGGAAATTGTGGTTTATATTCTCTCTGAGGATGCTTCTTCATCAGAAACCGAATAACAGCAAAAAAATCAAGCAGGATATTTTCACGGTATCCTGCTTTTTTTATATATTTTTTATTTAATCTTATCGAGTATAATCGGGCGAATTTCAGAAGCCATATAGAACGAGCCGCAAACCACGAGTGCCGAATTTTCGTTTTCCGATAAATACTTAAATGCTGTCTCTACCGCCGCTTCGTTATTATGTGATGAACAATTTCCGCAGTATTTTGAGCAAGCCTCAGCCAAATCCTCTGCATTCATTGAGCGCGGGTTCATCGGCTTAACGCAAATCACCTCGTCCATAAGCGGAACAACCTCACAAAGATAGCTGTCTATATCCTTATCTGCCATCATGCCGATGATACAGCACTTCTTTTTGTCTGATAAATTTCCCTCGAGAACTTTTCTGAGCGCACGGGCACAGTCGCCGTTGTGACCGCCGTCAATCAAAATCACAGGATTTTTAGAGACAACCTCCATTCTTGCGGCGATTGAAGCCTTGTTAAATCCTGATTTTATCTGCTTGTCAGATATGTTAAAGCCCTTTTTGCGCAAAACCTTAACCGCATTTAATGCTCCGACAGAATTATAAACCTGATGAATTCCAGAGAACGGAATGTGATATTCCTCACCGTCAAGGACATAGTCTGTTCCGAAAAGATTGCTTTCCTTAATTTTAAGGCTTGATATATTCGGCTTAATCAAATTTGCGTTTCTTTCAGCGCAAACATCGTCGAAAACCTTTTCTGCATTCTTATCAATGTCGCAGTAAAGAACTACATCAGCATTTTCCTTTACTATTCCCGCTTTTTCAAAGGCAATTTTATCGATGCTATCGCCGAGATACTGCATATGATCGAGCGCAATGCTTGTGATAACGGCACATTCGGGACAATCGATGATATTTGTTGCGTCAAATCTTCCGCCTAATCCGACCTCAAGCACCACAATATCACAGCCGCTCTGATAAAACCAGTTAAAAGCAAGAGCCGTGATGAACTCAAATTCGGTTATATTTGCATCGAGCTTCTCGCAAGCGTCGCTTGTTATCTTTATCTGCTCGATAAGCTCATTTTCGGGAATCATCTCTCCGTCAATGATAAATCTCTCTCGAAACTCAACCACATACGGTGAAGTATAAAGTCCGGTCTTGTAGCCTGCCTCCCTCAAAATCGAGGAAATATAAGTGCATGTAGTTCCCTTTCCGTTAGTTCCCGCAACATGGACAAATTTAAGCTTCTTCTGCGGATTTCCCATTTCATTCAGAAGTGCTCTGATATTGTCGAGTCCAAGCTTCGAGCCGAAACGCAAACGGGAATTTATAAGTGCTATCGCTTCTTCGTAATTCATTTTCTTTCTCTCCGTCAGTAGGTTAATCAATAATTGTTACGGATATAATAGCACCGCAAGGTAAAAACTACAAGTAAAAAGCAAAGTGAAAACTTAGCTTTTTGCTTTTTCAACCGTCAGCGTTTCTGATGTTAACAACTTTTCCGTTTACGCAAAAGAAGCATAGCCGAATTTCTTCAGCTATGCTTCAAATTTAATATTTAGATTAAATCAGTAAACTTAGTTCAAAGCCTCAAGAGACTCCTTGATAAGTCTGATTTTCTCAGTGAGCTTCTCGCCGTTTGCTCTAACACCAGCGACAACATTTTCAGGAGCCTTGCTCATGAACTTCTCGTTGTTAAGCTTAGCATTAACGGTATCAAGCTGCTTCTGAGCACCCTCAAGCTCCTTGTTAAGACGCTTTTTCTCTGCCTCGAAATCAACAAGCTCATTCATAGGAATGTAAGCCTTGCAGTTCTCAGTGACAACAGTTACAGCACCCTCAACGTTGAAGCTCTCGCCTGTCTCACAGCCTGAAGCATAAGCAAGACGCATGATAGCGTTCTTCTCTGTATCGAATGCGTTCGGCTCTGCCGTCTCGATGTAGATATGAGCCTTCTTTGAAGGAGGAACATTCATATCGGATCTTCTTGCTCTTACGGCGCGGATGAGGTTCATTACCTTCTCCATCTCTGCAGCCTCAGCGGCAAAGTTAAGAGCCTCGTCATACTTCGGCCAGCTTGCGATGACAAGTGCCTCACCCTCATGAGGAAGTGTCTGCCAGATTTCCTCGGTGATGTACGGCATAAACGGGTGAAGAAGTTTTAATGTGGAGCTGAGAACAAATACGAGCACCTGTCTTGCGGAAGCTGCGCTGTCCTCATCCTCACCGTTCATTCTGATTTTTGCAAGCTCGATGTACCAGTCGCAGAAATCATCCCAGAGGAAGTCGTAAAGCTTGCTTACGGCAATGCCAAGCTCGAACTTGTCGAGGTTGTCTGTAACTTCCTTTGTTACATTGTTGAACTTAGAGATAATCCACTTGTCCTCGAGATAGAGCTTCTCAGGAATCTCGCACTTAACATCCTTGCCCTCGATATTCATAAGAATGAATCTTGCGGCATTCCAGATCTTGTTTGCGAAGTTTCTTGAAGCGTTAACTCTCTCGTCGGAATAACGAATATCATTTCCAGGGCTGTTGCCTGTTACAAGAGTAAATCTGAGTGCGTCTGCGCCGTACTTGTCGATTTCCTCGAGCGGATCGATACCGTTGCCAAGGGACTTACTCATCTTTCTGCCCTGAGCGTCACGAACCAAGCCGTGGAAGAATACCGTCTTAAACGGAACCTCGCCCATGTGCTCGATTCCTGAGAAGATCATTCTTGCAACCCAGAAGAAGATGATGTCATAACCTGTTACGAGTGTGTTTGTCGGATAGAAATACTTGAGCTCCTCTGTCTCTTCAGGCCAGCCGAGAGTAGAGAACGGCCAAAGTGCGGATGAGAACCATGTATCGAGTGTGTCCTCGTCCTGCTTGAGCTTAGCGCCGCCGCACTTAGGGCATGTGCAGACAGGTGTCTCGGAAACGATTACCTCGCCGCAGTCGCCGCAGTACCAAGCCGGAATTCTGTGGCCCCACCAAAGCTGACGGGAGATACACCAGTCACGGATATTCTCCATCCAGTTGTAGTATGTCTTGTTCATTCTCTCAGGAATAAACTTAACCTCGCCGTCCTTGACAGCTTCGATTGCCGGCTTTGCAAGCGGCTCCATCTTAACGAACCACTGAGTTGAAACCCTCGGCTCAACTACTGTTGAACAGCGGTAGCAAGTACCGACATTGTGCTTAATCGGCTCAACTTTGATGAGAAGACCTAAATTATCGAGCTCCTCAACGATAGCCTTTCTGCAGTCCTGAGAAGTCCAGCCGTTGTATTTGCCGGCATTCTCGTTCATGGTTCCGTCGTCGTTCATAACGTTGATAACAGGAAGATTGTGTCTCAAGCCGACCTCAAAGTCGTTCGGGTCGTGAGCTGGAGTAATCTTAACAACACCTGTTCCGAAGTCCATCTCAACATACTCATCGGCAACAATCGGAATTTCCTTGTTGACGATAGGAAGTGTGACGGTCTTGCCGATGAGAGCCTTGTATCTCTCGTCGTCCGGGTGAACAGCAACCGCAGTATCACCGAGCATTGTCTCAGGTCTTGTTGTAGCAAGCTGAATGTATCCGCTGCCGTCTGAAAGCGGATAGCGAAGATGCCAGAATGAACCTTCCTTCTCCTCAAACTCAACCTCAGCATCGGAAATAGAAGTCTTGCAATGTGGGCACCAGTTGATGATTCTCTCACCACGGTAAATAAGTCCCTTATTATAGAGGTTTACGAAAACACGGTTGACCGCTTTGCTGCAGCCCTCGTCAAGAGTGAATCTCTCTCTTTCCCAGTCGCAAGATGAACCGAGCTTCTTGAGCTGCTCGACGATTCTTCCGCCGTACTGCTCCTTCCAAGCCCATGCTCTCTCGAGGAACTTCTCACGGCCGAGGTCCTCCTTCTTGAGTCCTTCCTTGCGCATAGCCTCAACGATTTTTGCCTCAGTTGCGATTGATGCGTGGTCTGTTCCCGGGAGCCAAAGTGCACTGTAGCCCTGCATTCTCTTCCAGCGGATAAGGATATCCTGGAGAGTGTTGTCAAGTGCGTGACCCATGTGAAGCTGACCTGTGATGTTTGGAGGCGGAATAACTATTGTGTACGGTTCTTTGTCAGGATCGGGAACAGCGTGAAAATAATTTCCTTTAATCCAGAAATCATAAATTCTGTCCTCGACCTCGTTCGGCTCGTAAGCCTTAGCAAGCTCTTTTGCCATGTGGTTTCTTCCTTTCGTATATGAATTTGTAATTCTTATCAGATAAAAAGCGTCGGTAACAAACAAAAAACCGCCTCAGGAAAACCCTGAGACGGAAAAAGTCCGCGGTACCACTCAGATTGCCCCTTATCGGGACCTCTTAATAGGCTCATTCAAGCCCTCGGCAATTTACGCCGCCGTTTGCGGGAAGGTTCTACTCAGAAAATTTCCTTTCTTCCTTCCGGCTCAGAAGTGACAGACTACGCTTTTTTCCTATCGGCTTTCACCAAACGCCGACTCTCTTTGAGGATACGGGCGCATCACTCTTCGTTCTCGCCTTTTATTCTGCTTACCTTGCATTTTATCAAAGGAACGGATAAAAGTCAACCGAAAAAGACATTTTTTCGCATTAACAAGATATACCACAAGTGTAAATTTATAATTACAAAACTCCTATATATGCACTTTTTCATATCAAGCAAAGCTAAAACTTGCAAAATAAATGCAAAGTCTCAGCCTCATTTGTTCTATATGTGAAGCTTTTGTGATAAAATTTAGATGTCAAATTTTAATGTTAATAAAGAGGAATATTAATTGAAAGCACATAAGCAAGGCGCGAGACTCCTCTCGCTGCTTTTAGCTGCGGTAACCTTGGTTACGGTTTTCAAGCTTCCTTCAATAAAGGCAAACGCTCAGGACGAAAAGCTCGTTGCGATAACCTTCGACGACGGCCCCGGACTTTATACCTCCGACCTTATCGATAGGCTCAACGAACGAGACGTCAAGGCAACTTTCTTCATAGTCGGCTCCAACGCCGAGTACTATCCGGATGTCATAAAGAAAGCCGCCGAAAGCGGTCATCAGATTGGCAACCATTCCTATGATCACTCCCTGCTGACTAAGCTCAGCGCAGATGAGATACAAAACGAGATTGACTCCACTAACAAGCTGCTAAAGCAGGCAGACGGAAACGATACTCATTATCTTCGTCCGCCCTACGGTGAATACAACTCCGATGTAGCTTCAGCCGCTAACTCACCGATGGTCTACTGGTCAGTCGATACCGAGGACTGGAAAACCCTCGATTCTCAGGCGGTCTACGACTCAATCATGAATAACGTCTACGACGGTGCAATAATACTCTGCCACGACATTTACGATACAAGTTGTGACGGAGCAATTATGGCGATTGATGCACTCAAAGCCGACGGCTGGACATTCGTGACGGTCGAGGAGCTTCTGACAAGACGAGGCATAAACCCCGAAAACGGCGTTATGTATTATGACGCCAAAAATTCGTCAGGCGACAGTCAAGCGACTGCCGAACCGACCGAAAAACCCGAGGAAAACACGGATAATTCCGAAACCACCGACAGTGAGGACTTCGAGAGCACCACGCTCACAAAGGAAATCACGCTTTTCAGTGAGGCAAGCGACAGCTCTGATGTCGTAGGAATTATCAGCGGCGGCACTTCGGTCGATGTAAGCAAAGAAGAGACTGACGGCTTCAAACTGGTCAAAACCTCGTGGGGAACAAAGGGATATGCAAAAGTATCTTCACTTGAAAATCAAGATACCGAAAGCGTTTCTCCGACAGTACCCGACAGCACGCTCAATATTCGCAAGGTAACAAAATCCGCCGTAACCCTTTACGGCAACAGCGAAAACACAAGCGTCTTAGGATATATCGGCGGCAAGGAAGAAGTAACCGTTCTCGACAAAACGGATGACGGAATTTGCCTTGTCAGAACCGACAGCGGAAAGCTTGGCTACACCACCGAAAAAGCACTGCAAAATTATCACACTCAGCCTTATAAATCGGTAATACTCGATATTCCCGAGACGGGCACACTTCTGACGGATACTAACCTTAGAAGCTCACCAAGCGAGAACTCTGCAATCAAGGGTGTTCTCTCCAAGGGAGCAGAGCTCACGGTCATCGGTTCGTCGGGAATGTGGTTCGAGGTAAGCTGGGGCGATATAAGCGGCTATGTCCGAGACTATACCCTATCAAGAAGCGAAAAAAGCTGCTTTGAAAAAGCCTATATCACCGAGGACACCAAGCTAAAAAGCTCACGAAAAGACTCCTCCGATTCTATCGGAACGGTCAAAGAGGGTGCGAGCGTCTATATAATCAGCACTAACGAAGACGATTTCACTATGGTGCTCACATCATCGGGAGCAATCGGTTACGTAAAAAGTACCGCAATCGAAACAGGTTAATAAATATATTCATAATTTTTGATTAAGCATATATCATTTTTTACGACTATATAACAATATAACAATGAAAGGATTGATACAAATGACTAATCGAATCACCGGACGTGTGCTTTCGGCTTTTCTAACTTTAGCCATCGCTATCACATGCATCGTAACACCGCAGACAAGCATAAAATCCGAAGCAGCCGAATCCAAAACAGGCATCGGCCTCGCCGAGTTCGGACTTCAGGCTTACAAGGACGGCTGGCAGTATTCTTATGGCGCTTGGGGAAACTACAAAGTTAACGGAAAGTATGCTTCCGACTGCTCAGGTCTTATTTATGCTTATCTTATCTGGAACACCGCAGAGGCTAACGCATCTCCAAACTATTTCCCTACTTCAAGCGGCAGCTGGCCAAGAGGCGCTCAGAGCCAGTATAACTTCTGCTCACAGACAGGTTCAATCTCCACTCTTCCGAGAACTCACGGAATTCTCATCTTCTTCCCAAACTGTGACCACGTCGGTATCTATGTAGGTAACGGCTACGCAGTCGATAACTCCGACTACGGTACAAACATGGTTTACAAGAAGGTTGACGGCAGAGGCTGGGTATCCTGGGGCAAGCTCCAGAATGTCTCTTACCCAACAAACGGTTGGTACAAGTTCAACGGCAAAGTTTATTACTACCAGAACGGCGAGTATGTCATTAACAAGACTCTCACCATTGACGGCACAAAATACACCTTCAGCTCGGCTGGTATCCCGAACCCAACTCCTAAGGGCTACACAACAGGCGGCGGTATAATTGATGATGACGATAATGTTCCCGATAACACAAGCGTCACTATGTATGTCAACGCTACAGGCGGACTTTATGTCAGATCCGGCCCAGGAACAAGCTACAGCGCAGTCGCAGTCGCTTCAAACGGTTCTAAGCTCACAGTTACAAATAAGTACAGCAGCTCATGGTATAAGGTTAAGCTTTCTGACGGAACTGTAGGCTTCTGCTCTGCAGAGTACCTTAAGAGCAGTTCAAGCTCGGCAACGGCTACACCTAAAGCCACGGCAACGCCTAATCCGAATGTAATATCCGTACCCGCTACCACTACAGGTTGGGTTTACTTAAGATCAAGTACAAGCTCAAGTTCAAAGGCACTCAAGGTTGTTTCCAAGGGCGTGAGCGTCACTATCACCAATAAGTCCAACTCCAAGTGGTACAGAGTTAAGCTTGCAAACGGCACTGAGGGCTACATCTTCTCAGCATATCTGAAGACGACTACTCTCTCACCGTACACAGCAAAGATTACAAAATCATGTAATCTTCTTAAGAATGCTTATTCCTCTGCTTCTAAGGTCACAACGCTTAAGGCTAACGATATCGTTACCGTCACTAAGAGATCAGGCACTGGCAAGTATTACTATGTAACTACTTCGTCAGGCTCAAAGGGCTGGGTTTACTGGAGCAACACAAGCAAGACCTCAACTATCTCCGGTACTACAACAGCGAAAATCAACCTCAGGCAGAGAGCTTCAACCTCATCAAGCGTTGTTCGCATTGTTAACAAGGGTGTAAAGGTTACTGTTGTAAGCTACTCCACATCAGGCTGGCTCAAGGTTGTTCTTTCAGACGGAACCTCAGGCTGGATGTCTTCCAAGTATGTTTACACAACAGTCAAGGCTAAGACAACAGCTACCAGCGGTCTCAATGTGCGTTCGGGCGCAAGCATGAACGGCAAAATCAAGACAACTGTACCGTACGGATCAACCGTAACGATTATTTCCTTCTACAATAAATCGTGGTATAAGATTAAGCTCTCAAATGGCACAATCGGCTTTGCAAGTACTGATTACTTAAAGATAAGCTAAATAAACAATTTCGGCTCCGCTTTGACGGAGCCGATTTTTTGCACTAAATATAAAAGAAAACGGGCGGTTCAAACCGTCCGTTTTTTATGTTTGCTATCAGTCTTTAGGAATATAGATTACCGTGACATCGGGGTGAAGCTGAAGCACCGATGCGGGAACACTCGGCACAACATCACCGCTTATCGCTCTTTCAACTATGTCAGCCTTGCCTTCTCCCGCAATCAGAAGAAGCTTTTTCGCTTTCATAATCGTGCCGATACCCATGGTTATCGCATAACGGGGAACATCCTCTTCCCTCTCGAACAAACGGGAATTAGCCTTAATCGTGCTTTCTGTCAGCTTGACCTTGTGCGTGACCGCCGCAAAAGCCTCTGACGGCTCGTTAAAGCCTATGTGACCGTTGTTTCCTATTCCGAGAAGCTGCAAGTCGGCATAGCCAAGCTTTTCGCAAAGAGCCTCATAAGCAACACATTCTTTGTCAGGGTCGCTCATACCGCTCGGCACATGCGTATTAGCCTTATCGATATCGATTTTATCAAAGAGATTAGTATTCATGAAGTAACGGTAGCTTTGCACATTATCGGAGGTAAGTCCGCAGTATTCGTCCAGATTAAGCGTGCTCACAAGCGAAAAGCTGAGCTTGCCGTCCTGACAATCTTTTACAAGATTGTCGTAAGTGCCAAGCGGCGAGCTTCCCGTAGCAAGACCGAGAACGCTGTCTTTCTTTTCGTTAATCTGATTTTCGATTACATCTGCCGCTTTTCTTGAGAGTTCCTCATAATTTTTAACCTTGATAATCTTCATAATAGCACCTTTTTAACACACCTAAATATAAAATCAATTTGCTTTCTTTTTGCTCGGCAGTTGAGCCAGCACAACAGCCGAGAACACAAGCACACAGCCGATTATCTCACGCAAGGAGAGAATTTCACCGAGAATAACCCAGCCTGACAATGCGGAGAAAACAGACTCCAAGCTCATAATGAGCGAAGCTACGGTTGCCTGAGTGTATCGCTGACCGATAATCTGCAAGGTGTAAGCTACTCCGCTAGACATTATTCCGCAGTAAAGTATCGCGGCCGCGGCACCCGTAAATGCCGAAACAGTCGGATGCTCTATCACGAATGCAAAAATAGCAGATAGCACACCGCAAACCAAAAACTGCATACAGCTTAATTTAATCGGATCGGCTTTTGCTCCGTATTTCTCACACACGAGTATGTGAAATGAGAAAACAAGCGAGCACATAAGAAGCCACCATGCCCCGGGGCTCACGCTGAAGCCGTCCTTTACGCTCAAAAGGAACGCACCGATAAGTGCAATAACCACAGCCTCCCAGACACGAAGTCCGACCTTCTTTCCCATGAAAATACCGAGAACAGGCACGATAACTATATAAAGTGCGGTCAAAAATCCCGCCTCGCCCGCTGTCGTGTACTGTATGCCTATCTGCTGAAAAGCACTTGCCGCAAAGAGCACAACGCCGCAGACTAAGCCGCCCTTTAGCCAGTTTCTTTCGGTGTCAGGCTTGTGAACACTTGATTTAACTCTCACATATATAATGAGCGGCAAAAGCACTATACAGCCGACAAAGCTTCTTGCCGCCAAAAACGAGAACGGTTTTATATAATCCATGCCGACACTCTGGAAAACGAATGCCGTTCCCCATATCAACGAGCAAAGAGTCAAAATCAGCGGTCCTTTAATCTTCTTGATATTATTCACTTTTCTTTCCTTTCATACTCTGATTCCCGTATATCATAATTCCTAAATGCTAAAATATCAAGAGTATTTCGTCAGTATTTCAAACTAAATTTTGAACAAATTTCTTTGTATTTGATAAAGAAAAAACGCACCCAAATTCAAACGAAAATGAGTGCGTTAATTTTGATATTAAGCGTTGTCTCTCGTTAAGTTTTTCATCCAGTTATAGGACTTAATCTTGAAGAAAGCAACTATGCATTTGAGTATCTGGTCACTCTTGAGGCAAGCGAACACAACCCATGCGGGTGCGCCTACCTTCCAAGCGATGAACGCTGACGGCAAAACCACAAGCAGAACAAATATCGTATCGTTGATAAATACAAAGCTGATGTCTCCTCCCGATTTTACCAAGCCGAACAAGGAAGCCGCCTGGTAGCAAGTGCCGATAATCGTGACGGAAAGCACATTGCAGAATTGTACCGAATAAGCCACAGCGTCGCTTGTTACGGAATAAAGTGCGATAAACGGGGTCTTTAATAGGAACACGGCTATTCCCGAGAGAAGTCCGACAACAAGGAAAATAATCTGCGTGGTTCTTGCGTATTCCTTCATTTTCTCGTATTCTCCGGCGCCGACTG
Source organism: Bacteroidaceae bacterium (assembly GCA_963589785.1). Taxonomy (GTDB): domain Bacteria; phylum Bacillota; class Clostridia; order Oscillospirales; family Acutalibacteraceae; genus SIG603. Next base: position 12,923 of record CAVAMJ010000001.1, read on the forward strand.
TCTTTCCGGTGATTATTCCTATCGACTGAGAAATACCGTTCATCCAAACATAGATGAGGTTATTTAGCGAGCCTGTTATACTTGCGGCAGAAATAACTGCGGCATCGAATCTGCCCAAAATCACGCTCTGACCTATCATATTCACGCCCCAAATGACATTTCCGCCGATGACAGGCAAGCCGTACTTCACGAAGTCCGTGAGCATTGCTTTGTCTGTCGGCAAAAGCTCGCTTATTTTTAAACTGAGCTTCTTATCGACAGCCAGTGTATAGACAACCGAGACAATCGCCTCGAGTATTCTCGAAATAAGCGTCGCAAGTGCCGCACCCGCAACTCCCATGGCTGGGATGAGCGTTCCCACGCCAAAGATAAGCACGTAGTTTAGTCCGACATTCACGACAAGCGTCATAATCGAAATATAAAGACCGATTTTCGCCGTTTCCACCGCACGCATGCTTGCAATGAACACCTGTGCTATACAGAAAAAAATGTAGGATATACCGACTATCTTTAGGTAAATAACACCCTCAGCGATAACAGCCTCGTCATTAGTAAGAAAACGCAAAATCTGATTTGTAAATATAGTTGCTCCAAGAGTTAAAAGAACTCCGAAAACAATCGCAAACTTAACCCCCACCGCAATGATTTTCTTTATGCTCCCTGTGTCCTTCTTTCCCCAGTACTGAGCAGCAAGAATGAGTATCGCGCCCTCAACTCCGCCGCTGAAAAGCTGTACTATCGTCTGAATCTGATTTCCCATGTAAACGCCCGATATTGCCGCATCTCCGAGCCTTCCTATCATGACGTTGTCGGCAAAGCCGACCAAGAATGTGATGAGATACTGAAGTCCCATCGGAATCGCAAGCTTTATCAGCGTGGAATAAAACGAGCGGTCACGGGTGATAAAGACCTTTTTTTGACTTGATTTCTCCAAAATACAACACTCCCCAATGTTTATGAAAATTCCTCGACACTTATTCTAACACTTATAAAAACAAAATTAAAGACTTTAGAAGTCTTTGAGGTAAAATAAATTTCACTCTGTCAAAAACCAATCAAAATTCTTTAATGCTTTTATGTTTTTTGGCTTTAGCAGCTGCAAGTGCACTTTTCACAAACTTTTTTAATCATATTGACATCACGGTCATTGGGTGTAAAAATAGTGGTAAATTCCGTTTTTGGAGGAAAGAAATGAAGATTTACGCTTTTGAAGTAAGACCTGACGAACAGGCAATGTTTAACTCTCTCTCGACAGAAGAACTCGAGATTACCACATCACCCGAAATTCTCACATTAGATAATATCGGCCTTGCAGAGGGCTGTGAAGCTATCACAACTCTCGGAATGACCAACTGGGACGCTCCCCTTCTCAAGAAAGCATCAGAGCTTGGCGTTAAGTGCATCTCAACGAGAACAATCGGCTACAATCACATTGATCTGAATGCTTGCAAGGAATACGGCATCAGCGCTTGCAACGTAAGCTACGGCCCGGACAGCGTTGCAGACTTCGCCCTCATGCTCATGCTCATCGCTTTGAGAAAATATAAGCCGGCAGTTTACCGCCAGAATGTCAATGATTTCTCCCTCGGAGGACTTCAGGGCAGAACAATCAACGGAATGACCGTCGGCGTAGTCGGCACAGGCAAAATCGGCTATGCTGTTATCAAGCGCCTCAAGGCATTCGGTGCAACTGTCATTTGCAACGACAGACACGTTAATAAAAAGGTCGCAGAGCTTGCGGAGTATGTCTCACTTGACGAGCTTTACAAGAGAGCAGATATGATAACATATCACATTCCACTCACCGCAGAGAGCGCAAGAATGGTCAATTCTTACACGATAAATCAGATGAAGGACGGCGTTGTTCTCATCAACACTGCTCGAGGCGAGCTCATGAATGTCGAAGACTTGATAAATGGCATTGAGACCGAGAAAATCGGTGCGCTTGCAACTGACGTCTTTGACGGCGAGCTCAACATCTACCACGAGAGCCACATCAACGATATCATCTCAAACCGTGAAATGGCATATCTTCGCCAGTTCCCGAATGTCGTAATGACTCAGCACATGGCATTCTATACCGAATCTGCCGTTGCAGAAATGGTAAAGAATGGTGTCGAAGGCCCTATCGCAGTTCTAAGCGGCAAGCCTTGGCAGAATAAGCTGGTTTGATTTTTTCAATAACATAAAGCAAAAACCGATCTCTTATGAGGTCGGTTTTTTTCGTTGGCTTGCTCATAAAAAAGAAGCCACTTGCTCTATTTTTTACATAATCTAAGCAATTAGAGGTGGTTAAATCAGCTTTGGATTATGTCGTGAAATATCTCTTTTGGTGTGCCGGCACAGCCGTTTGTTTATTTTGACTGTCAATATTCGTCGTCTGAAACAGACAGGCACAGTAGCCCTCCTTTGGCTGGAAACAGGTGATATGAAGCGGCTTGCCGGCCTCGTTTGAAAAATAATCGAGGTTATAAACATTGCCGTTGAGTGCAACATCACTGTAAGCCACAAGCCACTTTTTGTCGGCATTCGGAAAAACCTCATAAAAACTGTGGTTCATCATCTCATCCATGGTTCTTCCCTCAATGTTCGCCATTTCCCTGTTGCAGTAACGGAAAATAAAGTCTATTCCCCGTCCGTTCTCTGTAAAAAGAACCTCGATTATACAAAATGCAAGAGGCATATCATCGAGCACCTTATATCTGTCGATAGAAAACATCTTCGGCTGACACTCGAGTATCGAATCGTTTATGTAATTCACAAGCTGAGTCTGCTTTGCCGAGCGACGTTTTCTGCCTGTCACGGTTGTTCCGTCTATCAAATAGTAGGTTGTGCCCTCAACTCTCTCAATCTGATTTAAAGCAAGAGCCGTGCCCTTGTTCACCATGACAAAGTTCTCCCCTGGGAGCGCATCCAAAATATTCTTGACGGAATAATAGGTTTCGATATGTCTTCCGTCAACCATATTGATAAAGGTCTTTCCGTCTGCTCTTGTGAGAGATTTTATGCTCTCAGGCTTTATCGTAAATTTTTCAAAAAATCTTTCTAATGGTGTGCTCATTTTTCTTTATCCCTAACTTATCCACGCAATAAACCTTTTACTTCACTCTTTCGCATCTCACGGCGTATCGTGATGTTCCGCTCATTGTGCATGTAAAAAGTGTCAAATCCCAATTATCCGTTTCACTTTTTGACATCATGCCCTCGACGTCCTTGCCGTCGATTACATCTATCCATAAAACCTTGTACTGCCAGACATTGTTCTCCATATCGGTGATAGTGACATTATCTCCGCTCGAGAGCGACTCAATCGGCCCAAAATGAGTGATGTAATTGTGTCCGGCGATGATCATATCATCAGTATAAAGCGAGCCTGAAAAACGTCCGGGAGCGATTTTCAGTCCCTCATAGCTCCAGTCCTTCATAATCGGAAGATTAATGCCGACTGACGGTATCGAAATATAACCGATATATTCGTTTCCGTCTATCTCAGTGCTTTTCATTTCTTTGTCCGTGTAAAGCTCAGGCATAAGCACCGTGGCTTTTGGCTCGATGCCATATTCCTCCTCGATAGTCTGAAGGACTCCCGCGCTCATCTTTCCTGCGGCGCTTGCTTCTTCACGATTATAAAAGAACAGGGATACTGCCCCCAAAAGTGACACTATCCCTAAAGCTATACATATGTTTCCCAACTTACGCTTCATCTTTATTTCTGCTCTTCTTCAAAAGAAAACCGACAGAGAAAAGAATCAAGCCCGAGATAGCCAAAACAGGAATCGGCCAGTTCATTTGTCCCGTCTGAGGGATAGTTGCGGGCGGTGTAGCGGTGGGTGTAGGTGTCGGTGATTTCTCGACTGCCGCCTCCATTTTTGGAGCCGCGTCAACATTATTGAGCCAAACTCCGTCTACCTTTGACGGTGCCGTTACTAAGAATGAATTAATCTTCTCGTAGCCGTCTGCCGCCTTAGAGTTAACTAAAAGATAAAGTCCGCAGTCAAGTGATGTAAATTTAACCGTTCCGTCAGCGGCTGTTGTTCCGCTTGATACCTCACTGCCGAGCTTCTTCTCAAGCTCTGAGATAAAATTCGTGTCAGTTAGATTGCTCTCTGTGACCTCGCTTAAGCCGTAGCCGTCAAGAGGATAATATTTAAGGTCACCGTCATCGTAAGCAATATCGGCTACCTTATAAAGCTTAAACTCTGCCCCCGAAACAGTCTTGCTACCGTCAGCGCTTTTCAGCGTGATTGTCACGGAATTTTCTGCTTCCAAATCGGGCTTTTCGTTGTCGGCACTTTCGGCAAAAGCCGAGAAGCTTCCCATTGCCACAACGGACGCGGTCATTAAGCCTACCGCAATAAGGTTAAAAATTGATTTAAATGTCATTTTCTTCACCCCGTTTGGTCTTTTTGGTTCTTGTCTTCACTAATAATATAATCAAAAGTATCACGATCAGCGGAATCGCCATGATCGGTGCTGTTTTGATCGGCTCGATTTTGAATGCCTCAGCTGTGACATGAAGTTCCTCTTCCTCTTCGGTCGCAATTCTGTGTCCCGTGACAAGAAGTCGGTGAGTGTTCACACCGTAGGGCGTACATGTTAAAAGAGTAACAAGGTCCTTTCCCTCTTCAATCTGAAGCTTGTCCACTTCCTCCGGAAGCACTATCGCAATATCGTCCACCTCATAGGTCAAAACTCTATCGAGAACCGTAATCCTGAAGGTGTCTCCCACTTCCAGCTTATCAAGATTTGAGAAAAGAGTAGCACTCGGCAAGCCTCTGTGAGCCGAAATAACCGCATGCGTGCTCTCGCCGCCGACAGGCAAGCTTGTTCCCTCGAGGTGGCCCGCACCGACCTCAAGAACGCCCTCGCTTGTTCCGTGGTAAATCGGAAGCTGAACATTAATCTTTTCAATCGAAATATAACCCATAATGCCTGTTCCCGTGATGTCAAGCGTTGAGTTATAGTTCTCAATCTTGTAAGGAATCGCAAATGCGGAAGAATCGCTTGCAAGAGCCGTGTTATATTTTTCCGCCGCCTCAAAGTAATTTGAATAGTCTTTCTCGGACAATTCGGCAACAGCTTCATCATACTTCGAGATGACCTGTGTCGAATGTCGCACGTTTATATAATTACTTACGGTCGGATATAACAGCACGGAAAGGCCCACGAAAAATATCAGAACTAACAGAATTGTACTTATATGCCTTTTCATGGGTCACTCCCTGATGTTACTGAAAATTAATCTAAAATATCAAGGTGGGCGTGGGATTCGCCCACCGAGAATATTTAGGTTTAGTTCAAGTTAAAATTTATTTACTTGAACAAAATAATTTAGTTTACGCTTATGCGTCGTGGTTCATTCTCTTCTTTGTGATGAGAAGAACAAATGCGCCTACCATGAGAACACCACCGACTACATAGAAGATTGTAGTACCGATGCCGCCTGTTGACGGAAGTGTTGCACCGGATTTGTTGACGATATCTGCCTCGATATTACCTGTGCTTACGTCACCTGTAGCGAGGTCTCCGCCATCGAGAGTTTCAAGAGTAGGATTGTCGGAAAGATCTGTGTGATTAGCTGTGACTGTGAACTCGATCGGATCCATTGTCTTGAAGCCGGAAGGTGTTGTAGTCTCAACGAGCTTGTAGTCACCGTCATCAACACCCTTCCATGTGAAGGTTGTGAGATCAGTACCTTTAATCTCATCGCCGACTGCTTCATACTCGTCGGCAGAATTCTTCTTGTAAAGTGTGAAGCCTGCGCCCTTAAGCGGCTGATCCTTCTCGTCTGTCTTGTTGACCGTTACCTTGTATGTGAAAACAATGTTCTTGTCCTCAGGAGTCTTACCTGTGTCAGGCTTGCTTGTTCCGTCGCCTGTGTTGTTCGGGTTGTTTGAGAATGTAAGATCTGCTGTGTTCGGGTTACCTGCAGAACCGATATTTGCGTCCTCGTCAAGTGTTGCGTTGTAAAGAACTACAACTTTGCTGCCGCTTTCTGCGCCAAGTGCTTTAACGTCGTTAATTGTAACAGTTAACTTCTTAGAATCTGCATCCCAATAAACTACAGAATTCTCTGTGATGTCTGTGCCGTCCTCGCCGCCGACTTTAACCTGTACGGAACCATCAACATATGTGAGATGAGTCATAGTATCGTTGAACTCAAGATAGTAGTGGTCGAACTTAGAGATGTCGCCGAGAGTAGCTGTGAGCTTGTAAGGAATTGTGTCGCCGATGTCGTAGTCAGCGGAATCCTGCCAGTCTGTTTTTTCACCTGTGGAATCGTTAGTGTCCTTAACCTTCTTCTCGAAAGACGGAACGTCTGTCTTGACTGTCGGTGTGACAACCAAGCTGTCTGTTACAGCCTTGAGAAGTGTAAGGTTCTTAGCGTCAACCTTGTCTGTTACATCTGTTGTATCAACGATAACATAGTAACCGGTTGAAGGAAGAGTGATTGTGCCTGTGCCTCTTACAACTGCTGCATCACCCTTGCCTTTATAAGCTGTAACTGCGAAAGCCTGTGCAGTAGCAGCATCCATGTTTGCGATAGCTGCTGCAGCTGCGGCTGCGGTAGCATCAGACGGAAGACCGAGTTCACCAAGAAGATAAGTTGAATCATAGCCCTCTGCCCACTGAATGTTCTCGAGCTCACCGTCAGCATTAGGAGTACCAGTGAAAATCTGATAAGCCTCAAAGGTATGCTCTGTTAGGTCAACGCTTGCGCTTGCCGGAAGAACCATGCAAGCCATTGTAGCTATTGCCAATAATACGGCAAAAAACTTTTTTGTCATAATGTTTATCCTCACTTTCATTAAACAATACCGTGTGTATGTTCTCTAAGACGCAACCCCACACAAAGGAAAGCTGATTTAATCATATCTCGCCCTCTCTTTTACGTCTTTTTAAATATATTACTGTCAGCGAAGCCGCCATAATGGCAATTCCACTGATTAAGTACGGAGTTGTACCGCTTCCGCCTGTGTCTGGAAGTCTGTACGGTTCGCTTTCGGTATTCTTCTTGTTGTTGACGGTGATAACACCTGTCTGAATACCTGTGTTGTTTACGTATGTCACGGTGTAGCTTGAGCCGAGGTCTGTGATTTCCTCAACCGTGTAGTAAATCTCTTTTCCGTCCTTAGAGGTCGGAAGATTTTCCCACTTGTATGTATAGCTGTTAGCCGTGTTAAGAGTTATCGGCTCGCCGTAAGCCACTGACTCGTCCGTCACCCACTTAGCCTTTGTGTAAGTCGCTGTAATATCAGCTGTGCCGATATTCCAGTTTGTACCGGCAACATAGATAGTGGTGTCTTCGTTGATAACCCCGGCGCTGTAAGTTGTTTTACCTGCCTGATGATAAATCTCCGTCACCGTGCCGTCCTTTTTGTAGCGAATATCCTGCCATGAGTTCGATGTTAATGTAAACTCAGTTCCGGGTGCTACCTGGTATTCGGCAGTTGCTATCACATTTTTGAAGTTACTGCCTGAATCCGTAACGGCTACAGTCACCGTCTTGTAATCAAGTCTCTTGAGATTCTGATAGAGCTGAACCATTATTTCTTTTGTTCCGGAAACCTCGTTGCCGTCAAAGTCAAACCAAAGCTTCTTTACCTGAAGTGTAGTGAGCTTGTTCGGCACGTAAATAGCACCGTAGCTGTTGTAAGCAATAAAGGTGATGTCGCTCTTTGTTATGCCCTCAGCATTCATAAGTGCGCTGTTAGCGGAAGCCCATGAGTCTGCCGAAGTGCCGTTTTCAAGCGGAACAAAGTAATATTTCTTCTCGCCTAAGGAATATCCCTCGGGTGCTTTTGTCTCAATCAAATAATAGAGAGTGTTTCTCGTGATATTTCTGAGTGAGAACGATGCCGTACCATGATTATTCGTGACAAGACTGCTATCATTTATCTTGTTCCAATTGCTGTTTGAATACTGATATACATCGAACTCTGCGCCCGAAAGCGGCTTCTGGTATCTGTCCTCATCAACCTTTACGATTGTGAGGGTGTTAGACTTTGTGACATACGATGAAGAGGAAGCCTCTTTAATCTCGACCTTGTTCTCTTTATTTATTGTGGTTGTGCCCTCAAGAGTAACGCTGTTCGAGAAATTAACGCTTGACTTACCGTCCATGTCTTCTATCGTGTAAACATAAGAGAGAACAAGTGCCGTTCCGTCAGGAATGGAAAGGTTGAATGTCTTGGTAGCGTCATCATAGTTTGAAGTGAAAACGTCGCTGTCAATCGGTGAACCCATATAGTGGTTGTCCGCATTATTCTTGTTGTAGGAATAAAGCTGAACTTTTGAGAGATCAACAGAAACCTTGACACCGCTGTCCGTTGTCAGCTTATCGGTAAGCTTAATCGGATTGCCTTCGTTTAGGGTTTGTCCTGTCGGATTTATGATAACCCAGTAACGAACGCTGTTAGTTGGCTTACCCTCGTTATCAAGAACCTGTTCGCCGTACTTCTGGAGCTCGTCAACCTTTCTTACGACGTTGGCGTCAACATTTGTTGTCTTGTCGCCCCACTTGGCGATGTTGGAGTAAGTCTTGTTTGTGTTCTTATCGTTATTCCAGTACTCATCCGTTACGGTGACTGTGTACTCGATGATAAATCCGACATTGTCGGTCTCAATCATTGCAGTCGGTCTGCCGGCGGGGAGCGTTACTGAAAGAACATTATCGTCAGAAACCGAGATAATCGGCTTGTTGCCCTCTGCTGTGAGATCGTAGCCGTTCCAGTTTGTGGAAGCCTGCCACCAATCTGCTCTTGAAGTTGGGCCGCTTGTCGCAATAAGTACCGAAACATCGCCTGCAGAAAGTGTCATTCCCGCGGGGAGAGTATCGGTCACAGTTATTTCATCGGTAGAGTCGGGCTTTAGATAGACTCTGTAAGTCAGCTTATTATCATTCTTTTCAAGATCGCTGAAATCTATGTCTATTGATCCTTCAATGAAATTACCGCCGTTTACTATGTACTTTCCGAAATCACTCTTCTTTGTGTAAGAAGCACTGGCATCATGAGAAACTCCGCCATTATTAGCTGTGTTATTAACAGTGACGGTGTCACCGCCATTTAGCTGTTTTGTCTCGAATATCGAGTAATAGGTCGGAGTGATTTTCTTGCCGCTCCATGAAGTATTCGGTGTAAGCTTAAGCAAGAAGCTTACGATCTTTGCATTCTCATCGGTGACTTCTTTGCCGTCCTTGTCGTAGCCTACAAAGCTTGCTGTGTACTCAAGTGAAGATGCATTATCGTTAAACCATTTCTTTAGGGTCGCAAGTGTAGTCCAGTGGATTGTGTCGTCAGCAACATTATCCTTGTTGTAGAGATTATCTGTAATTTTTATCTCAGAGGTTGAACCGACTGTCGGATTGAGTGTCAGCGACCAAGTTTGCTGTCTTGTTGTCGTGCCGCTGACAGGCTTGTTTTCGCCCGCCTTTTTCTCAGGGAACGGGTCTGTCGGCTTAATCGTAACAGTGCCGCTTCCGTCATAATCTTTTCCGTCAACTTCAATTACAACCTTATTGCTCTGAGTGACTTCTTCTCCGTCAGTGCTTGTGACAGGAACCGTGTAGGTTATCACATAATGACATCCGGGCTCAACTGTAATCTTGTTGTAGCCGTTTTCGATAAACTCACTCGTGATATCGCTTGTCTGCCAATTAGCGTCGTATTTAGTTACCTTTAAGCCCTCAACCTTTGACCAGTCAATGAGCTTACCGTCAAGCTCATCTGAAATCGACCAATCACCAGAAACATTCTTGCTTCTGTCGGGATTTACGGTAATCGTCCATTCAATTCCCGTGTTCGTGTCGTTTGCTTTACCGGACTTGGTTATAAGCTTTTTCTGAATTTCGGTGTTAGTCTGATCCTGACCCTTCCAGTTGCCATTGTCCTTTGCAACAACTGTATTGCCAACAGCCTGATAGCCGTTTGTGTGCTCCTGACCGTCACTTACATCAACCGTATAGGTAATGGTGTAAGATCCTCCCGCTTCAAGCTTAGGAAGCTCGAGGCTCAGCTTTTTGTTAGCGTTGTCGATAACAGGTGTGTTCGTTACCGCATTTCCGTTTCCGTCAACAACCTTAACATCACCTATTGTTACTTTGTTCAAGCCGTTTGTGCTTATGGTGTCTTCAATAGTAACCACACCGTCAGTACCATTCTTAGAAGATGCCGTTACGGTATAAGTGATTTTTCCGTCCACAACTTCGCTCGCTGTCTTTTTAACGGAAAGGTCACTTGCCTCTTTCTTTGTGATAATGTTGTACTTGGGACCGTTATCAACAAACTTGATTACTGTTGAATCACCTGAGCTTGTGTTCTTAGCCTTACCCTGAATGACAAGTCCGCCTGTGAACTCATCATTTGTTGCAAAGAACTTACTGTTAAAGGCTATCTGAACATGTCCGTTAGCATCTACCTTGTAGATACCCCACGAATCCTCAGCGGATGTACCGCCCATGGTCACATCGCCGATTGTACCGGAAACATATCCCGTTTCTTCACTCGGAATATTAAATCCCGAAGGAATATCATATGTAATGATAAACGCTTCTTCCGTGACAACGCTGTGCGGAATAGTGTAAGTAAGTGTAAGCTTAACTGTATCTCCGTCCTCAATCTCAGCGCCGTCCTCAAGTGTTACCCACTTGTTGCCGCTTAATTTCTGGAAAACAAATTTAGTCTCTGTCGCGACATCAATCATCGGATGCGAGTTGTGCTCGTCCTCATCGATGACATCATCCTTGTCAAAGTCAAGATCCTGAGCGTTTACTTCACTGTTATCTGCGTCCTTGCTGACAGCATCGGCATCACTGCTATTTTCGCTGTCCTCTGTGTCCTCGCTAATAACGGCGGCATTGTTGCCGGTATTTTCGCTGACCTCAGAATTTGCGGAGCTTTCATCACTGCTGCTCTTGTCAATATCATTTACAAGACATTCTGCCGAATGAACATGCGGTGTGACATCGCATACAAGCTTATAACAGGAAGCATCGTGAACATGTACGGGAGCGCTCGGCGTTTCACTGTAAAGTTCTTCGCCTTCACCGCTTTCATCGCTCTGTGAACTAATCTGCTCATTATAAGCGCTTAACTGCTCACTGTAAGCATTCGCCGCCTCGAGTGTGCCCAAGCTTTCGTTCTTATAAAGATTAGCGAAATCAAGGTCTTGGCTCTCCCCGTCAAGTCCGCAGACAAGCTCATAGCACAAAGCATCATGCGTGTGCTCCTCTTGCCCGCAGATATAGTCCGCCGTTGCGGCGATACCCGTACCGGCAAGCCCACTGTTTACAACCAGTGAGGTCAGGAGAGACAAGCACAAAAACATAGCGATAAAACGGTTACGCCGCTTGTGGTTTTTTTCAAACCTAGTGACATAATCTTTAACTGTTTTCATTCCCTCTACCTCTCAAAAAATATCCTAAACAATAAAAAGTGAAAGACTAAATGCTATATGACATAACCGCATTAGCGGTTTCTGGCAATTGGTTTCGCTTTACATACCGTAAAGGTGTTGTAAAACAAGTGAAAGTGAAAAATAAATGTGAAAGTGAAATTGAAAGTGAAAAAAGAAATTTAAAATATTTAATTTTATATTTAATTTTAAATTAATCTAATTTATCAGCTTATCGGTGAAATCCTCTCAAAAGGCCAAACTCTCAAGAAAACCTTGCCGACAATTTGAGTTTTTTCTATACAACCGATAGAAGTGTTTCTTGAATCTATCGAAACGCTTCGGTGGTCTCCGAGAACAAAGTACCTGTTTTCGGGCACCTGATACGGAAATTCGACATTACATTCGCCAAGCGCAAGCTCATCGACATACGGCTCGTCCAAAACCTCGCCGTTTACGCTTACCGTTCCGTCCTCGTCAATATCAATGATATCACCGGGCATTCCTATTATTCTTTTTATAAGCAGTTTATTCTGCCAGCTGAAGCTGACCAAATCTCCCGTGGAATAGTTTTTGTTCTTCACGAGAAGAAGTATATCCTGATCGTAAAGCGTCGGTTCCATGCTTGTACCCGAAACCTTTAATACAGGAAAGATAAGCGTAGCGAGAAGGACCGCAACCGCAGCCACAACCAAAATCGCTCCGAGGGTGCTCATAAGTACCCTTCGGTACTTCCTTCTGTAAGCCAGTCTGTCCCTTTCCTTAGTGACCTCATCAAGGGACGGCAGTTCGATTTTCTTAACTCTGTCACTCATCAATTCTCACCGCCGCTATTCTTATTTATCGTTAATTCCTCGTACTTTTTCTTAAGCTTTTCGGCTTCCTCAAGCTCCTTTTGAGCTTTCTCCTTCATAAGCTTCGCCGAAAGAATATAATCGCTTGCCGCATCATCGGCTTTCCTGAATATCTCATTGAGACTAAGCGCCGCCTCAGCAAGGGAACCTGCATTTTCGATTTTTATCTCTCGCTCACTAAGCTTACCTTTAAGCTCAGCGTTTTCCTTTTCCAAACGGTTTGCGTCACCCTCGAGAGCATAGATTATCTCTATCAGCTCGGAGCGGCTCATCCTTCGCAGTTCCTTATTTGCCATCTTATATTTATTCCTCCACGGAATACATTGTGCTAAACGCCACAAAAGCCCTGTTTAGCAAACACTAAAATCTACATTAAATTTATCGGTTATTTTATATCACAAATAAACAGAAAAATCAAATTTTGAGTTTTATCAACAAATTCATTATTTGTTGATATTTTTTCACATTGACTTTTAGTCAATTTCCCTATGTTTATACCATGGTTTTTATACTCTTTTTGTTTATCTGCACTATTTTTTCAAATATTGCAACCTTTAATCAAATTTTATGCTTCGGTTTAAGCAAGTCCTTATTTTTCTGCTTTTATTTTCGTTTTTTGTTCATATAATTTTTGTAAGTTTTATACATGATATAATGCAGTTAGCACACACGAACAAAATGTTAAATTTCTGTAAAATTTGCAAAAATCAACACATAAAGGTCGCATAAATCAAAAAAAGAGCGAAATCTGAAGACTTCGCTCTACAATTTAGATGAATTTTATTGATTTTTTTAGATTAACGTTACATTCCGATAGCTGTCCAAAGCATACTGAACGGCATGACAAGAATAAGACCGGGCATCATATCGACTATCGGCATATTCTTAATCTTAGCAACACGGAAGCCTGCGCACATTGTGAGAACTCCGCCAAGACCTGAGAGATCGGCAAACATGGTGTCCGTGAGGAACGGGGCGAGCACTTTTCCTACTCCGAAAAGAGCCATGAAAATGACAATCTGCGGAAACGGAATCGCTACTGTCGAGAAACCGAGGGTTGAAGCGAAAACGAGAGCCGTGAAGAAATCGAGAACCGCTTTTGAGAAAAGAAGGTTCGGATCGCCGACTATCGCCTCTGTCAAAACGCTGTACCAGCCAAAGCCCGAGCAGCAGAAAAGTGCGACAACCGTGATGTAAAGATCCATATCGACATTTTCGCCGCCGAGGTGAAGTGTCTTTACAAGTCCCTTAAAGAATTTCTGAGTATGCTTTTCAAGGTGAATGAGAGATCCGATGAAAAGTCCGACGAGCATTGCGAGAACGACGGGAGTCATAGAGTGAACCTTGATAATTGAATTGATACCGATACCTATCGAACAGGCACCGAATGCGAGCGGTAAAGCTTCCTTTACACGCTGCGGAAGCAGCTTTCCGAGCGGAGCGCCGCAAAGACAGCCGAGCAAAACTGCGGCTACGTTTGTGAATACACCAATTGGCATTTTTCTTTCCTCCTATTTTTGAGTAAATATTAGATACAACTCAGCCTTGCGAGCAAAGCCGTTATCAGCACAATAATACGCAGTAATATATTCTTAAATCCAATCAAATGCGTGAAATAACCGACGATATTCCGTCGGCAAGTCGCTTGTCGGCATCCTGAAAATGATTTCCGGACACTAACTTAAATATTATATCACAATTTATCGATAATTTCGATAGATTATCAATTATTTTTTTGGTACATTCAAGTACGCTTGCCATGCGTGGATTTTTCGAGTGACTTTCTTTGTCGCCAAGAGAAAAATAGCCGTGTTTTACGAAAGAACTAAGCTTATTGTTTTCGGTATAATCGAGAAATCCGTCAAACCACATAGAGCCGGAACAAGAGCAAAAGCCGTCAAATTCGTCCGTATGGTAACAAGCCCACAACGAGAAAAGTCCCGCAAGGGAGTAACCCGATATTATTTTTCTTTTTGGCAGATTTTCTATCGAGGGAATTACTTCATTTATAATATAATCGAGTAATTTATAAGCCTCTCCGCCGAAGTCCTCTCCCTTTTTGAAAACCTTTTGGGCTTTCCAAGGCGAAAGATCACGATTCCAGTCTATGCCGCCGATTGAAACAAGCATAAGACTTTTGTCGCCTATCATATCGTATATTAATTCTGCGTTTTCTTCCTCACCGACAAGAAAGCAAGCCTTGTCGGCTTGCTCGCTTTTTAGAATTATATTAAATTTAGGCATACTCATTTGCTCCTAAGCTGCCAGAATGCCACGGCACTTGCCGCCGCTACATTCAGAGAATCCACCCCGTGATACATAGGTATTTTTACGGTGTAGTCGCAAGAAGTGATAGTTGTTTTGCTAAGACCGTCGCCCTCTGCACCAAGCACCACAGCAAGCTTACTCTCGCTGTTAAGTCTTTCGTCGTCAATGCTTACAGACTCGTCCGTCAAAGCCATTGCACAAGTTTTGAAGCCGTAATCTTTAAGCTTATTTATGTCGTCGATATAAGTCCACGGAATCTGGAAAACCGTTCCCATGCTGACTCTCACGCTTCTTCTGTTGTATGGGTCACAGCAGTTTGATGTGAGCAAAACGGCATCCATTCCCAGTGCCGCCGCAGAACGGAAAATCGCTCCGATATTAGTGGAGTCGACAACTCCCTCAAGCACGGCAATTCGCTTATTATCGGCTACTATCTCGTCTAAATCTCGCTTTAGCGGGCGTTTCATCGCACAGAGAACGCCTCTTGTCAGCTCATATCCCGTCAAAGACGCAAGAACATTTCTTTCACCCGTGTAAACGGGAATATCACCGCATCGCTCGATTATCGCTTTTCCCTGTCCCTCAAGATGTCTTTTCTCCATCAAAAGAGCAGTCGGCACATAGCCGTTATCAAGTGCGGTATTTATGACCTTGGGGCTCTCTGCAATAAAAATTCCCTTCTCCGGCTCAAGCCTGTTTCTAAGCTGAGATTCCGTAAGCTTAGAGAAAACCGCAAGCTCAGGGGAATTTATATCACTAACTTCAATTATCAAGTTCTCTTCCTCATTTCTTAAGAACATCGTGCTTCATATATGAGAAAACAGCTTCTTCCCCCTCATCACGAAGCTTGATGAGACACTCTTCCAAGAGCTTCTCCGACTCCGGATGAATGAGATAATGACCCCTTCCGTGAGCGTAATAATCCCACGGGTCGGAGTCCTTATATGCTTTTCCCTTATATGTCTTGCTTGCGGCAATTCTGTCGCATACCATTTCCACCACGTATTTTGTCGGCATCTTCATGCCCTCAAGCGGTGCGCCCTCCCTCGTGGAGTAGTCTATCCAGTATTCGAGGTGGTGCTTGTTTCTTCCCTTGTGGTGAAGCCATGCGGCGCTGTAACCGACAGCCTTTCGCTGGGCGTTGTTGGGGCTTTGCGTTCCCTGATAGTACTTCGCTCCGCTCCAAAATTCTATTGGGCTCAGCTTAGATAAATCATGAAAAATACCTTGGCGATAAAGCCCACAGCGAAAGCAGTTAATCATTACAAGATTGTGGTGGTGTGTTATTGTCCTCAGATGCTTAATGGGATGCCACATATTCTCACCATTTAAGCGTTAGGGATAAGCTCAAGCTTGACGCCGTTCGGCAGTGCAATCCAGTGCGCACCGTTCGGAAGCGGAGTGCAGCCGTGCTCAAGAGCATCGCATACAGTCGCCTTAACATCGTCCACACCGATAGCGATATGGTCGATTGAAGTGCCGTTCACTTCGTCATTCTCAAGCTCATTAATCTGAACATTCTCGTTGAACCAAAGCTTTCTCTTTGGTGCTTCGCCCTGGGTGCGGTTCACTGTCATATTGAAAAGCTCCTCGAAAAGCTCCACGTATTTGTCAAATTCTTTGACTGCAATGCATGCATGGTGAAGCTCGCCCTTTACGCTCGGCAAAAATCTGACTGTTAGATTTTCGTTTTTCTCCGCACTATCCGATAAAGCCTTCTCGAATGAAGCGGCAAATTCTTCGCCTACTGCCTCGCTTAAAAGCTCCTTATCTCTGAGAATAATCTCGGTTTCCTCGCTGATGCCGACAAGGGCACCACTCAGAAAATCGAGATTTTTTGAACTGCAATCGGAAAAGCCTATTTTCTCCGATAACGAATCCAATAGGCTTTCTTTTGATGTTATGTTTTTTAATTTAATTAAAACTGTTTTCATTTTATTCTCCGTAAAGCTGCACAAATGACTCGTAATGATTCTCTGTGTAGAAAATAAGACCGTCATTTGAGAAAACTATTCTCTTGTCGCCTCTTGAGCCTGTGCCCGAGGAGTCGACGTCGCATTCCGTGTAGGTTCTGCCCTCTTTTTCAGGCAAAAGTCCCTCTTTATTCTCGAATGTGTCGCCGCCGATTGATTTTCCGGGAGCGAATGTCTCAACACTCATGCGACCGCCACGGTCATCGCCGCCGTCCCAGCCGAGTGCCTCGGCTTCGTCCTTTGTGATGTAGTTAGACGGAAGCTTGCCGTAAAGGTGAATATAAAGAGCGACTGCGTCCTTTGTATCGTATGTGCCGTCCTCCGGGAGAATCTGTGTTGCCTCTTTGATTGCGGAAACATCCTCATCAGAGAAGACGCTGTCCATGATATCATCAAGAAGCTGTGACTGCTCCGCTGTCATTTCTGAGCTTGAAGACGACTCTGTTTTTATCGATACCGAGCAGGCACTGAATGTAAATACTGCCGAAACGGCTACGCACATAAGGGCTAATGTTTTTTTGATACTTGATTTCATTTTTACTTCCTCATTTCTTTTGTTTGTGTGATTTATGTATCCATTTTAATAAACCATACAAGACAAAGAACGGACAAAAATAAAATCAAGTCTTCGGCACATTTTTAAAACTAAAAAGCACCGACAAAATTGCCGATGCTTTTGGTTTACAAGATTTTAGAGTCTTCAAGAACCCGTGGACACGGGACATCGGCACTCTAATTATACATTTATCAGAGGCTTTCTGCAATATCGTAAATAAGTTTCTCTGTTTTTTCCCAGCCGAGGCACGGATCTGTGATAGATTTTCCGTAGACACCGCCGCCGACAGGCTGATTTCCGTCCTCAAGGTAAGACTCAATCATGAGACCCTTAATGTACTTGAACTCCTCGTGAAGTTTTCTGTTGTGAAGAACCTCGTTAGCTATTCTTATCTGTGCCAAGTAGTCCTTGCCAGAGTTGGAGTGGTTGCAGTCAACTATAACAGCCATGTTCTCAAGTTTTTTCTCGCAATACATCTTGTAGAGAATAGAAAGATCCTCGTAGTGATAGTTTGCCTGATTACATCCGTGCTTATTGACAGATCCACGAAGAATTGCATGAGCAAGCGGATTTCCCGGTGTGCTTACCTCGTATCCTCTGTACTCGAACGAATGAGGATGCTGAGCCGCCATAATGGAATTGAGCATAACGGAGAAATCTCCCGATGTCGGGTTCTTCATTCCAGCAGGAATGCCGAAGCCTGAAGCCGTGAGTCGGTGCTGCTGATTTTCTACGGATCTTGCTCCGATTGCAACATAACCTAAAAGATCTCCGAGATATGAATAATTCTCAGGATAGAGCATTTCGTCAGCGCAGACAAAGCCTGTCTGCTCGATAGCCTTTGTGTGAAGATCTCTTATTGCAAGAATTCCGTCTGCCATATTTGCCTTGCTGTTGGCATCGGGCTGATGAAGCATTCCCTTGTAGCCGTCACCTGTGGTTCTTGGCTTATTTGTATAAATTCTAGGTATTATGATAATTTTGTCCTTAACCTTCTCCTGAACGGGAACAAGTCGTCCGATATAATCAAGAACGGCATCCTCACGGTCAGCTGAGCAAGGACCGATTATAAGCAAAAACTTATCAAGCTCACCTGTGAAAACCTTTGCGATTTCATCATCAAGCTTATTTTTGGTATCCTTTACCTTTTGTGATACTGGGAACATCTCCAAAAGCTCCTCAGGCGTAGGAAGCTTTCTGAGTTTTGTGAACTGCATCTGTGACATAAAACGCGCCTCTCTATATTCTTAGTTTCTCTTTTTTATTCCTTTACTTGTGCAAAAGTTAACAAAGTGCTGTATTATGATAGCATATGTTCATAATTTTATCAAGAAAATTCAGTACTTTAAACCACTAAAATCGATACATTCAAGCTATCAATCAACATTGCACAGGGTATCAAATAAATGTAAGCTATATTCTATGTCTGCGTTAAATTTTATTTAAGAAATAATATCGGTTGCCGCCTTGCCGAAATCAGCAAAAATCAAACGGGCGGTCAAAGACCGCCCATAAGATATATCTTTCTATTGATAAAATTTCAAATCAAAATAGATAAACTTCAATCTTAGCCGTTTACCTTATCGAGTGCCTGAGCGATGTCGGCTATAAGGTCTTCCTTGTCCTCAATGCCGACAGAAATTCTGATGAGCTCTGCGGGAACACCGGCTTCCTTGAGCTGTTCATCGTTCATCTGACGGTGAGTTGAAGTTGCGGGATTTAAACAGCATGTTCTTGCATCGGCTACATGAGTTTCGATTGCACCAAGCTTAAGTTCCTTCATGAAGGTAGAAGCCGCCTCTCTGCCGCCCTTTAAGCCGAACGAAACAACACCGCAGCCGCCCTTCGGAAGATACTTCTGAGCGAGTGCATAATATTTATCTGTCGGAAGTCCGCTGTAATTTACATATGCGACCTTCGGATGATTATAGAGGAACTCGGCAACAGCCTGAGCGTTCTCGACATGGCGAGCCATTCTTACATGAAGGCTCTCGAGTCCGAGGTTAAGGATAAATGCATTTTGCGGAGACGGAATCGAGCCTAAATCTCTCATCAGCTGGCTTGTTGCCTTTGTGATGAATGCCGCCTTGCCGAACTTTGTTGCGTATGTAATTCCGTGGTAGCTCTCGTCCGGTGTGCAAAGTCCCGGATATTTCTCTGCGTGAGCCATCCAGTCGAAGTTTCCGCTGTCAACGATAGCGCCGCCGACCTGTGCGCCGTGACCGTCCATATATTTTGTTGTGGAATGAGTTACGATGTCAGCGCCCCATTCAAACGGTCTGCAGTTAACGGGTGTCGGGAATGTGTTGTCCACGATAAGCGGAACGCCGTGTGCATGAGCTGCTTTTGCAAATTTCTCGATATCGAGAACGGTAAGTGCCGGGTTTGCGATAGTTTCGCCGAAAACGGCCTTTGTGTTTGGCTTAAATGCGGCGTTTAATTCTTCCTCTGTGCAGTCGGGAGAAACAAAAGTAGCTGTGATTCCCATCTTAGCCATAGTAACACTGATGAGGTTGAATGTGCCGCCGTAAATCGAGCTTGAAGAAACGATGTGATCGCCGCACTCGCAGATGTTGAAAAGAGCATAGAAGTTAGCCGCCTGACCGGAAGAAGTCAGCATTGCCGCCGCTCCGCCCTCCATCTCACAAATCTTAGCCGCAACCAAGTCGTTTGTGGGGTTCTGAAGTCTTGTGTAGAAATATCCGCTTGCTTCCAAGTCGAAGAGCTTGCCCATGTCCTCGCTTGTGGAATACTTAAATGTAGTTGACTGATAGATAGGTATCTGTCTCGGTTCGCCGTTTCCCGGGGTATAACCGCCCTGAACGCATTTTGTTCCGATTCCGCTCATATACAATTCCTCACTTTTTCTAAATAAATAGGATAACATGAGGATAACACCGATTAACTTTGTTTGTCAATATCATTAGAATTCCGATATATTTAGTCAACTTTAAACAAAAAGCGCATAACACTGCGGTTTTTGTGACTTCACAATCAAAAAGGACTTTCCGAAAAACGGAAAGCCCTTTAAATATTCTTATTCGAATTTCAACCCAATCAGAAGTCAACTCTTGCTCTGAGCCACTCTGTGAGTTCGCTAATCGGAACTCTAACCTGCTCCATGGAATCTCTCTCACGGATAGTAACGCAGTTGTCAGCCTCGTTCTTGTCGTCGCCGACAGTCTGGAAGTCAACTGTGATGCAATAAGGTGTGCCGATTTCGTCCTGACGGCGGTATCTCTTACCGATTGAACCTGCCTCGTCATAGTCGATCATGAAGTTCTTTGAAAGCTCTGCATAGATCTCCTGTGCCTTGCCGCCAAGCTTCTTAGAAAGCGGAAGGATAGCAGCCTTGTACGGAGCGAGGAACGGATGAAGGTGAAGAACTGTTCTTATGTCCTCCTTGCCCTTTGAATCTGTGAGGTGCTCCTCATCGTAAGCATCGCAAAGGAAAGCAAGTGCAACTCTGTCGCAGCCGAGTGACGGCTCGATGCAGAACGGGATATAGTGCTCGTTTGTATCCGGATCGAAGTACTCAAGGCTCTTGCCGGAAGCTTCCTGATGACGACCGAGGTCATAGTTAGTTCTGTCGGCAATACCCCATAACTCACCCCAATCGGTGAATGGGAAGCGGTACTCGATGTCTGTTGTTGCCTTTGAATAGAAAGCAAGCTCAGCCGGCTCGTGGTCACGGAAACGGAGGTTGTCTCTGTTAAGACCTAAGCTTGTGAGGAAGTTCATGCAATATTCTTTCCAGTAAGCGAACCACTCGAGGTCGGTGTCAGGCTTGCAGAAGAACTCGCACTCCATCTGCTCGAACTCTCTTGTTCTGAATGTGAAGTTACCCGGTGTAATCTCGTTTCTGAATGCCTTACCTACCTGGCAGATACCGAAAGGAAGCTTCTTTCTTGTTGTTCTCTGAACATTTGCGAAGTTAACGAAAATTCCCTGTGCTGTCTCCGGGCGAAGGTAAACAGTTGAAGAGGAGTCCTCTGTTACGCCGATAGCAGTCTTGAACATGAGGTTGAATTTTCTGATCGGAGTGAAGTTGTGCTTGCCGCAAACAGGGCATACAACATCCTCGTTCTCCTGGATGAATGCGTCCATCTCGTCAAAAGACATAGCGTCGGTGTTAACCTCAGGATGAATTTCGCCGATGAGCTTATCTGCTCTGTGTCTTGCCTTACAGCTCTTGCAGTCAAGAAGCGGATCTGAGAAAGAGCTTACGTGACCTGTTGTTACCCATGTCTGTGGATTCATGAGGATAGCTGCGTCAAGACCGACATTGTAAGGAGACTCCTGAACGAATTTCTTCATCCAAGCCTTCTTAACATTATTTTTGAACTCGACTCCCAAAGGGCCGTAATCCCAAGAGTTGGCAAGTCCGCCGTAGATCTCACTGCCTGCGTAGACATAGCCTCTTGTCTTACAGAGATTAACGATCATGTCGAGTGTTTTTTCTTCCGGTTTCATCATAATTATATATTCCTTTCTATTTGGCACCGCCGGCTGCGGCACGATATTTGGGTGAATACCAGTTTATCACAACAGAAATCAAATTACAACTAAAATTACTGATCATCGGGATGCATGATAGCCTTTACCGCGTCAATCACCCATCTTGCGGTGTAAACAACAATGATAAGACAGCAAATTATGCACACGGGAGTAGTAATTTTCCCCATAACACGGCACGCAATGACCACGATAAGCACGATAAGCTCGACAATCAAGGTTACTAGGGAATATTTCGGCTTTTTTTCTTCTTCCATACCTTTCTCCTTTCATAAAAAGCATACGCTAAGGGTAATTTTAACATATATGCACCAAAAAATAAACGGCAAAACAAAAAGACTGCGGAAAACCGCAGCCTTAATTTCATATTATATGGAAGCCGAAAGGAGAACAAAGAAAAAACAAAAACAACAAAAAATTATCAGAAAGGAATCTTTCAGCTTCCACCTTGTGATCATAAAAACTTGCTTTAATACTATCATATTTATCGGCTTGATGTCAACCGAAAACGCCAAAATAAAGTTAAGTTTATTTACTTTGTTTTTATTGACCTTTATATTGCCGTTTGATATAATTCACAATTGAAAATAAATTTGCAACCACAAGTTCAAGAGGAGGACAAAAATGCCACGACATCTTTTAAATCCTATGGATTTCTCAGTCGAAGAGATTTATAAGCTGATCGATTTAGCTTCCGACATTGAGAAAAACCCCGATAAGTACGCCCATGCATGTGACAGAAAAATATTAGCTACGTTATTTTATGAACCAAGCACAAGAACTCGCCTAAGCTTTGAAGCAGCAATGTATCGTTTAGGTGGGCATGTACTTGGTTTTTCTTCTGCCGCCTCAAGCTCGGCAACAAAGGGAGAGACCGTCTCCGATACGCTCAGAATGATCTCTTGCTACGCAGACATCTGCGCTATGCGCCATCCTAAGGAAGGTGCGGCATTCGTTGCATCTCAAAAGGCCGGAATTCCCGTCATTAACGCAGGCGACGGCGGACACCAGCATCCGACCCAGACACTCACCGACCTTCTCACAATTCATTCCCTCAAGGGAAGCTTCGAGGGTCTCACCGTCGGTCTTTGCGGCGACCTCAAGTTCGGCAGAACCGTCCATTCTCTTATCAATGCACTTTCAAGATACGAGGGCGTTAAGTTCGTTCTCATCTCACCTCCCGAGCTCAAAGTTCCCGAGTACATCACCGATATGCTCGACTCAAAGGGCTACGATTACACGGAGGTCATCTCTCTTGACGAGGCTATCCCGAACCTTGACATTCTCTACATGACAAGAGTTCAGAAAGAGCGTTTCTTCAACGAAGAAGACTACCTTCGCATGAAGGATTTCTACATCCTAAACAAAGAGAAAATGGCTCTTGCCAAGGACGATATGCTTGTTCTTCATCCGCTGCCGAGAGTCAATGAGATTGCACTCGAGGTTGACGACGACCCGAGAGCCGCATACTTCAAACAGGCTCAGTACGGTATGTACGTAAGAATGGCAATTATTTTAACATTACTTGGAATCGAGGTAGAGTGATATGCTGAACATTAGCGGACTTGACAACGGTGTAGTTCTTGACCATATTCCTGCGGGCAAAAGCATGGAGCTTTATAATTACCTTGAGCTGGGTAAGCTTGACAGCCAGGTTGCTATCATCAAGAATGCCGATTCTCATAAAATGGGAAAGAAGGACATCATCAAAATCTCTGGCTCAATCGAGGATATCGACCTCGATGTAGTCGGCTTTGTCAGCCAGAGAATTTCCGTTGTAATCATCAAGGACGGAAAGGTAGTCGAAAAGAGAGCAATTCATCATCCGAAGAAGCTCACAAATGTGATCAAGTGCAAAAATCCACGCTGTATCACATCTGTCGAGAGCGAATTGCCGAACATCTTCCTTCTCTCTGAAACAGGCTCAAAAACCTATCGCTGCATTTACTGCGAAGAGAAGTATTCAAGATAACATTAAAACAAGAAAGAGTAGGCGTCGCCTACTCTTTTTTTTCGAGGTTTGAATAAACCTTGGGTAAATATTCGATTAAATCGGTCGGCAGCATTGCGGTCTTGCCAAGTTCTTCTGCCGCCAAATCGCCCGCTTTTCCGTGGACAAACGCTCCGAGAACCGCCGCCTTTTCGGGTGACAAGCCCTGAGCCGCAAGCGAACCGATTATTCCTGCGAGCACATCACCGCTTCCGCCCTTAGCCATTCCCGCATTTCCGCTTATGTTTATGTGAACGGATGCACCCTCATTCGGTGAGCAAATGACAGTGCCCGAGCCTTTCAAAAGCGTGATTACACCGTACTTTTCAGAAAATTCTTTTGCGGTCTCAAGTCGGTGCGACTGAATTTCTTTGATTTCTTTTCCCGTCAGACGAGACATTTCTCCTGGGTGAGGAGTGACGATAATCGGATAATCTCTGTTCTCAAGAAGACCCATGTGCTTTGAAATATAATTGAGTGCGTCGGCATCGAGCAAAATCGGACAGACGCAGTTTTCGAGTATGAGCGGCACATATTTTTCCGCAAGCTCACCTAGTCCACATCCCATTACAACAGCCGTTGCCGATGAAAGCGCACTCGATAATTTCTCAAAGGATTTCTTCTTTGCATCAAGATTTTCAAAATCGAGAACCGTGAAAACAGGCTCAGGAAGCATTGGAGCAATCAGCGGATAAATATCCTTTGTGACAACTATATTCACAAGTCCGACTCCGCTTCTAAGCGCACCCTTAGCGCACATAATGCAAGCGCCTATCATTCCCATACTGCCGCAGATTATCACAAGCTTTCCGAAACTTCCCTTGTTGCTGTCTGATTTTCTCGAAATCATAAGCTTTTTTGCATCGGCATCGGTCAGAACAGCAAAGTCAGTCGGCATATTTTTTATGTCCTGTCCGTCTATTCCGACAAAGGCAACTCTGAACTTACCGCAGTGGCTTTTTCCGGGTTCTGTGAAAAATGCCGGTTTTGGCGCCGTGAAGGTCACGGTGTAATCAGCCTTAATCGCCTCGCCCAGCACCTCGCCGCTGTCACAGCAAACTCCGCTTGGAATATCAATAGCAAGCTTAAAAGCAGAAGCGGCATTTACGGCTTTTAAAACATCGATGAGATAGCCACTTACAGCTCCCTTAAAGCCAAAGCCGAAAATTCCATCCACTATTATGTCAGCCTCGGCAATATAGGACAGTATGTCATTTTTAGTTTCTTTGTTGTCTTCACAATAATCATATACGGGAATCGCAGAATAAAGCTCCTTAAAAGCATTCATGGCAAGCTCTGTCGAGGGTGGACCCTGAACCAAAACAACACGAACGAGAGCGTTATTTTCAAAAAGTCTGTTCGCACAAACATAGCCGTCACCGCCGTTGTTTCCTTTTCCGCAGAGAATGACAAGCTTTTTTCCCTGAACGCTCGGAAACTCCCCAAGTACGGCATCGGCAACCGCATTTCCTGCATTAGTCATCAATTCAGTCATTGAAGTGCCCTTTTCGACAGCAAGCTTTTCAAGAGCCTTGATATTCTCGCTTGTATATATTTTCATGTGCGAAGCCTCCTTGAGTAAAATCAACAATATATTTACATAATATCATCACAAACTTTTAAAATCAACAAAACAAAAAGCAAGAATGTGCAAAATAATCAGCACAGCTATCTTTAATGAGTAAAACCAAAATTATTTCATGCAATGCTGAAAAAATACTTGCAAGAAAACATTATATGTAGTATAATACTAAAGTCATCGGGGTGTAGCGCAGATGGTAGCGCGCTTGAATGGGGTTCAAGAGGCCGTGGGTTCAACTCCCGCCACTCCGACCAAAAAGCTTGAAGCAGTTGTTTCAAGCTTTTTCTTTTTGTCTTTTTGATAAAAAACTCCCTCGTCTTTTTAGGGCGAGGGAGTTTTGCTTTATTTAATTCTTGACCACTCTGTCAAAGCCGAAAACCTTTCTCATAATGATTATAACTATCGTTGCATCGAGCAGACCGACAGAAACATCACTGAGAAAATGAGCACCCGAGACAATTCTCGCAAAAGCTACGACCACGGGGAAAATACAGCAAATAACCGTGATTATTGTCTCTCTCTTTTTGAACGGTGCAATCACCGTGCACAGAACAGGTAAGATAAGAGTGCCCGCCGCACTTGCGGTGTGACCGCTTGGGAACGACTTAAATTCCTCCTTGGCAATAACCGAGCTGAACTGCGATTTCACATTCGATGCGAAGTTCCACCAGTTCTCAAAGGAAATATCGTCACGACCGATTATCATGCGGTAGCGTGGTCTTCCTCTGAACTGCTTGATTGCCTCATAGCTTAAAAATATCAGCATAGGTGTCACGCCGAGAAACAACGCAAGCTTTCTCAGCTTATCCTTGTCGCTCTTATCTGAAAGCATATATACGGCGACTGTAAAAATAAGGCTTATCGCAATCAAAATCACACTGCCCAAGACCTTATTTCTCATGTTTTCAAATGAGTCCTTGAAGTAAAGAGCAGTCGCAATCAAATCGAACACGCTGAAAAGGAGCATTAGAACACTCGGCTTCATTTTTTGCTTATCAAACGAAGCGATACTCAAAGCAATGCTTGCGAGATAGCAAAACATACACGGAGTTTGACCGAATCCCGCAAAAATTACGCCGTACATACTGTCTTGATTACATATCCCTTGTGATATTGAGAGATCATAGAACGAACCTACAAGAAGCCCCAAAAAGGACAACGGTATGAAAAAATACAGTGTTTTTTTAGACATTAATTATCTCCTAAATCAATTTACTAAATCGGAAATTTCCTCCGACTGAATACTTACCGAAGCTTGAGTCTTGGAAAAATCATCGGTTATTCCCTTTCCCTCGTTCGGCTTGAAATGAGCCACCGTGCAGTCGGCAAAGAAGCACACAACCAGTGCCGTGCATATCGGAACAATCACCGAAGGCTTGATTTTTCTTGCGATATTGTCAATCATAGGAGCGAGAACATATACAACGGCGATGCCGCCTATTCCGAAGACAAGAAGTCCCTCGGCACATACTCTGCCGTTGATGTTGAGGAAATATCCCGAATAATCCCACCACTTTTGACCATGAGAATACTGCAAATAAACAGAAGTTAAGTACTCGACAAATCCGCTAAGAACAATTGAAGCGACAAACTCGAGATACGGCTTAAATCTAAGCTTATTCAGAAGCAAAAGTATCAGCAGACATCCCGTTCCGTAAATCGGAAGCCACGGGCCGTAGTTCACTCCTCTGTTTGCGAGAGTTCCCTCAGTGATGAGCGTGAGGCTAACCTCCCACAGCCAGCCGAAAATACTCATGGTGAAGAAAATTGAAACGAGAGTTGTAACGGAATAGCTGCGGATATAATCGTAGCTTTCGTCCTCACGAATGTTCTCTTTTCTGCCGATTGGAAAAAGTCTCGAGGGATAGATTTCACTGTTTAGTATTGAAGCAATGTCTTTTCTGCGAAGCTGCTTGCGGTTATATTTTCTGACAGCCTCTTCCTCATCGTCATAGCGAAGTACGACTCCGAATGTATCGGCAAAGAACTTCTTGACGGGATTTTTGTAATCAACAGCCTCGTTCTCCTCGTTGTAATCCTCAGTGATTTTAGGATATGCAGTCTCCAAAAGCGCCTTGCTTGCCTTTTGGTAAAGGAAAGTATCGTCCAAAAGCTCCGAGAGCTCGCCGCCGCTTTCTTTGTAAGCCTCACGAATTGTAGCATAGTACTCTGCAAAAGCCGCAGTTTTGTAAGGAGCAACCCACAAAAGGCTAGCAAGTCCGCTTGTCGCAAACGAAAATATATCCCAAAGAATGAAACTAAGGTCAAAGACAAAGCACTCCCACTTGTGACCGTACATCATTTTACTTGAAAGTTTAATAGCGTCCTTTGAGCTTATATCGGGGTTTTCAGCCATTATGTACGGAAAGAGATAATAGGAATAATACTTGATTACTCCGCCGACTATCGTGAACATCCAGAGAGTTTCATAGAGGAATTTGCGAAACGATGCGAGCGCAAGGTGAACCCATCTTTTGCACCACACAGGATAGATGAAAAGATGAAACGACAGCTTTTCGTAGGTTCTTGCCTCAAGGAAAATTCTCGCACAAGCGATTTCATAGACCGACGTGACAAAAAGGAAGAAAACCGTGATGAATATCAAGCCCAGTGAAATGAACACCACCTGAGTCACGGACTCAGAGTCTGTCAGCGACAAAATCGAAGAATAAATCGTGACATAGAAAGAGCCGGAATGCACCTTATTTGCAAGTCCTGCGAGCACACCTCGGCTGTAACCGATGCTCACAACACCGACCTTTTTGTCGTCTGCGTTCTCGTTCTTTTCGTATTCCTCCTTAGACTCCTCCTCGAAAGCAGTCATATTTTTATTTATTACCGCCTCATACACCTGACTGAATCCGAAGCTTGTCACAGAGGCGCTTTTATCTACCTTGAAAATGCCTGTCGGTGATCTGAAGCTTAGAAAATCCGTTACCTCAGTGTATTTACTGCCGATGACCGACGCAATCAGAATTGTTACGATAAAGAACAAGTAATGTGTTTTAACAGTCCTTTTGGCTCTTTTTTTAATCTCTTTTCTGTTCATTTTATGCCTCAACTAATAAACTTTCGTGAAAATTCCTCTTATTGTCCTATTCAAAATATATTACCCTTTGATTTTAGCTAAAATTAAAAAACGCTTAACCAAAGCAGCACCTTGATTATAGCACAGTTATATTATAAAATAAACTTAATTTAGAAATCGGAGGCAGAGATGAAAATTAAAATAGTGGCATTAATGATACTCGGTTTTATGCTTTCTTCTTCCGTCCTTACCGCTTGCCAAACCAAAGAAAAAGAACTTCCCAAAAATATAATCTGCGTCGGAGACAGCATAACCTATGGCTATGGCGTGAGTGACAGCGAGAGTTATCCCTCTGTTTTGGCACAGCTTACAGGCGAAAACACACGGGTTTTAAATTACGGTGTAAACGGTGCTACGGGAACAGCGGATAATGCCATGTCTTATTCTTCACTTTCCGTCTATGAGCTTTGTCAGGAGTCCGAGGCGGACGCTTATGTCATCATGCTCGGAACTAACGATGCCCGTGAAAATTTCTGGGACAAAGAAAAATATCTCACCTCAATGAGAAGCATGCTTGATGCTTTCAAAGCGGCAAACCCAAACGCAGAATTTTACCTCATGCAGCCGCCCGCAGTTTTCAGCAGCGGAATCAGCAACGATATAATAGAAGGTGAAGTTCACGATGCCGTTTCAACTCTTGCCAAGGAATATAAAGCAAAATTAATCGACCTCTACGCACTAACCGAAAATGACGAAAACTTCTTCTCTGACGGTGTTCATCCTACTGCTGATGGCTATGCCGCTATCGCTCAAAAGGTCTATGATGCCATTGCCGATTGATATTCTCATAAAGTTTTGAACACAGAATTAAATTTAGTTGAAAATAATCTCTTAAACAAAGAAAACCGCCCTAAAAAGGACGGTTTTTGCTTTTTAATTCAATTTAAAATCAGCCGACAGTAGTTCCGCCGAGAGTTGCCATAATGACAGCCTTGATTGTGTGAATTCTGTTCTCAGCCTCGTCGAAAACTATACTCTGCTTAGAATTGAACACCTCATCGGTGACCTCCATGCAGTCTCTGCCGAAGCGCTCGCCCATTTCCTTGCCGACCTTAGTCTTGAGATCGTGGAAAGCAGGCAGACAGTGCATGAATACTGCGTTCTCACCGGCAATGCCCATAAGCTTAGAATTAATCTGATAAGCGGAAAGATCGTTGATTCTCTCCTCCCAAACCTCAATCGGCTCGCCCATGGAAACCCAAACGTCTGTATAAAGAACATCTGCGCCGACAACTGCCTTTTCTGGGTTCTCCTCGAATGTAAGAGTTGCGCCGGATTCCTTTGCATATCCCTCACAAAGTTTAACGAGCTCCTCGCTGGGCCAGTATTTCTTAGGTGCGGCACATGTGAAGTTAAGTCCAAGCTTTGCACAACCGACCATGAGGCTGTTGCCCATGTTGTAGCGACAGTCTCCGAGATAGCAGAAATTAATTCCCTTAAGCTTTCCGAAGTGCTCCTTGATTGTAAGCATATCGGCTAAAATCTGAGTTGGGTGGAATTCATTTGTGAGACCGTTCCAAACAGGAACTCCCGCATTTTCAGCTAATTCCTCAACTATGCTCTGCTCAAATCCACGGTACTCGATACCGTCATAAATTCTACCTAAAACGTGAGCGGTATCAGCGATTGACTCCTTCTTGCCCATCTGTGAGCCTGACGGGCCAAGATATGTGCATCCCATTCCGAGGTCATAAGCCGCAACCTCGAATGAACAGCGTGTACGGGTTGAATCCTTCTCAAATAAAATGACTATGTTCTTTCCCGGAAAAACCTTATGCGGAATACCCGCCTTTTTCTGAGCCTTGAGCTCTGCGGCAAGGTTTACAAGATATTCTATCTCCTCGGGAGTGTAATCGATAAGCTTCAAAAAGCTTCTTCCTTTAAAATTCATAGTAAGCTTCCTTTCTACTGAATGAAAAACATATGGCTAATATATCATATATCTTGCAAAAAATCAAGAAATTAATGAATAAATATACAACCAACTTTCATCATTTTGTGAAAAATCAAAATGTCCCCACATCAAAGATGCAGGGACATCCGCATATTGATTTTAACGCTAAGTTAAAGTTTAGTCAAGACAACATTCATGCTTTTTCGGTTTCGGCTCTTAGTTCAAGCTTATCCTCAAAAACCGCCACACCTTTCTCACAAAATACGGAGAGTAGTGTTCCCGTAAAGCTCATATCCATAGTATTTTCCGTGGAAAGTCCCGCATTACTGCCCTTGCCGAGAAGAATTTCTTCTGCGCCGTCGATTGAGCAATAGAAGGAATATTCCTTTCTGTCCGAGCGTATAATAAACTTAATCTTATTGCTTCTGTGCTTAAATTCCACCTTATTCACGACAGAGCCCATATCGTGCACATGCTTATAAAGCTTCACGACATTCAAAGCCGAACCAAATGGGCCCTCGCCGTAATCAACATACAAATCATAGTGGTAATTATTGTTGTAATATGCCGAAATACCCATGCCGATTCCCTTGGAACGCTGAAGGTCAATCGTCACGCTGAATTCTGTAGCAAACTCCGGCTGACGAATAGAAATCATAGTCGGCGAAGCCTGTGGCTCATCGAGAGAAACTCCCTGACCGACAAGCTTGAGTAAATTATCGCCAAAGGTATAATTTTCCATGTCAGGATTTCTCGTGAAGAGAATATGCTTGGAAATCGGCTCATTAAAGTCGACTGTAACATTTCTGTTCTGCGGCAAAGCCTTGTCAGGCAGTTCCATATTCGGCTCTAATTCGAGCATACCGTTATTTCCAACCGTACACCAGCCGTTCTCCCATGTTACAGGTGCAAGGAAAGTCTCTCTGCCGAGATTGTGAAGAAGTGCATGGCTGAATTTTCTGATTCCGAGACAAACAAGATACCATTTTCCGTCGTCACTCTCGACCAAATCGGCGTGACCCGTGCACTGTATCTCGCTGTCCTGACCGCCAATTCCGCTGTGAGTCAGAATTATTCCTCTCTCGTTCGGACATTTTTCATACGGTCCCCAGATGTTCTTTGATCTGCTCATAGTCTCGCTGTGACCGTACTCCGTGCCGCCCTCTGCTATCATAAGGTAATAGTAGCCGTCCTTTTTGTAGATATGCGGGCCCTCAGGAGTTTTTCCTCCGCAGCCGTGAGAGATAATTTTTTTATCGGAAAGTATGTCTCCCGTCATGGGGTCAAGCTCGAACATAACAATTCCGTAACCCTCATCATCCTCGCCCGTACCGCAGTAATAGCACTTTCCGTCATCGTCCCAAAAGACAGACGGATCTATTCCTCTGTGGTCAATCCAGGCGGGTTCACTCCACTCACCGAGAATGTTTTCGTCCTCAGTATGCACGATGAAATTTCCCTTATCGGAAATATTCGTGGTGATCATCCAGAATTTTCCGTCATGAAATCTTATTGTCGGTGCGAAAATACCACCCGAATTCTTGCATCCGTGAAGCTTTAGCTGGCTTTCTCGAGTCAAAACATGACCGATAAGCTCCCAGTTCACCAAATTGACAGAATGATAGATAGGCACTCCGGGGAAAAATTCAAATGTAGAATTAACAAGATAATAGTCCTTGCCGACTCTGCAAATAGACGGGTCGGGCGAATAGCCGGGGATTATGGGGTTATGAAATTTACTTAACGCCATATCAAACCTCTTTCTTGTAGCATTCTATCAAGTCCCAATCGGACTCCCTCTCATACCAAGCAAGGCCTCTGTCCTCATATTCAATCTCACCGCGCTGGTTATCATACGGGTCGATTCTCGGATGCTTTTTCTCAGGAATCAAAGCGCCCTGATACTCGCTGTTTGCAGCCATTCTGAACGGATCGAGATTTCCGAAATAATAGTCGTGACGCTCGAAATTGCCCGCTCTGAACGCACTTCCGCCAAATGAGCAGTCAGCAAAGAGCCAGCCGAACGGAGCGACATAGAACTGTGCCCAGTCGTGGCATCCGACATCGTGCGGATTGACATAAACACCCGACTGCCACTTAGCCGGAATACCTGCGCATCTGCAAAGTGTGATGAACAAAAGTGCCTGAACACCGCAGTCGCCCTTAAGTCCGAGACCGCAGTAATCCGGAATTTCTGTGATAGTGAAATATTCTCTCATGAAAGAATATGTTACCTTTGTGGTGCAGTAATCGTAAAATTTTCTTGCCAAAAGGACAGGATTTTTCTCTCCGCCACCGATTTCCTCGCAAAGTGCCTTGATAAACGGAGTAAATCTGATATGCGGATAAAGCTCCTCTGTCTCAAAATTGGGCTGCTCAGTCTTTCCGGCAAGCTCTATGTTCTTCTCATCTTTGAGGTCGATATAATTTACAACGCTGTCGTACTCATATTCAACCTCGAAACGCTCGTTCTTATCAAGCTTTGTCTCGAAGAAAATAGTTCTCTGAGCATCATTCTCGTCACCGATTACGGCATTATCCGAATGAGACAAAATCTTGATGTTTTTCATATTTATCGCATTCTTAGGAAGCGGCAGATGAACTCTTACTGTCTCGCCGGCTCTGAAAACATCGTCGTGCATCTTGGTCCAAGCCTTGAGTCTGATGTGCCATTCGCTCTTTCCGTCAGCCTTCATAGCAGCGATATTCTTGTTGAGCTCAATTCTTGCGGGGCTCTCGCTCGCATTCGGCTCGCCCGCACGCTCTGCAAGGTCGGGATGAACCTTGATAAGCGTTGAAAGAAAACGCTGATGACAATATACCTTGCCGTCGATATAAATCCACTCGATTGCACTTGTATCAAGAAGATTTTCGAATTCTTCTCTTGTCATTCCGCTGATTTTCTCAGAAGCCAGCTTAAAAGCCTCCTCCTCGGTGTAAGTGAAATCACTTGGAATAGCCTTGATAATTCTCTTCTCGAGACGAAGTCTCTCCTTAGTGCACTCGGGCACCTTCGGATTGTTCAAATAAATATCGATGAGTCTATCGCAACGGACAAAATCGCCGCACCATTTAGCACGCAAAATGTCCTCGGGTAAATCAATAGCAAGCGGAGTCATATCATTTACATTTTTCATAACGCCCAACCATCCTTAATTAGTATCTGACAAAAATTTTATCATTTTACGAGATATAAATCAAGAATATATATTCTTTTATCGAAAATATCCACACAAATAAACGAGATGAGAAAAAGAAAAAGGCTATGGTAAACCATAGCCTTAATAGACAATATTAGCCTTAATTAAGTTTTAAGCAAAGCTTAAATTACTTAACCTCAACCTCAGCGCCAGCCTCTTCGAGCTTAGCCTTGATCTCGTTAGCCTCGTCCTCAGAAACACCCTCCTTGAGAGCCTTTGGAGCGCCGTCAACAAGAGCCTTAGCCTCTTTAAGTCCAAGACCGCAAACATCCTTAACAACCTTGATAACGTTGATCTTGGAAGCACCAGCAGACTTAAGAATTACGTCGAACTCTGTCTTAGCTGCCTCTGCAGGAGCACCTGCAGCACCGCCAGCTACCATTACAGGAGCAGCAGCGGAAACACCAAACTCTTCCTCGATTGCCTTTACTAACTCGTTGAGCTCTAAGACTGTCATAGCCTTAATGTCTTCAATAAACTTTGCGATATCAGCCATTGTAATATCCTCCTAAAAATGTTGTTTTTAAATTAATTAAAAATATAGCAGATTATTCTGCTGCCTCTGCAGGAGCAGCCTGCTGCTCAGCAACAGCGTTGAGAGCAACTGCAAGACCTCTCGGACCGGATACGAGTACGGAGAGAAGCATCTGTACGAGACCTTCCTTGCTTGGGAGATCAGCGATTGCAGCGACTTCAGCAGCGCTCATGACCTTACCGTCCATGAAGCCTGCCTTGATTGCGAACTTGCCCTCAGAATCCTTAGCATACTTGTTGAGGATTCTTGCAGGAGCGATCTGATCCTCACCTGCAACAGCAAGAGCGCTTGTTCCCTCGAGAACAGAAGAAAGACCCTCAATGTCAGAGCCTTCGATAGCTCTCTTAAGAAGAGTATTCTTTATAACAGTGTACTGTACGCCTGCCTCACGGAGTTCCTTACGGAGCTTTGTATCGTTCTCAGCTGTGATACCCTTGTAGTCAACGATAACACCAGCAGCGGAATTCAAAACCTTCTCCTTGAGCTCAGCGACAACTGCCTGCTTTGCTTCTAAAACACTTGAACTTGGCAAAATATTCACCTCGCCTTTCGGGTAATAATTTATGCATATCAAAAAATGCCTTCCCGCAAACCGCAGGAAGGCATAGGAACGACATAGTGAGATTATATAAAATCTTAGTCGTGCTTCCTCGGCAGGCGGTCAAACCATTATGCTAATGCACCTGCTGTCTTTGAAAACAGCTTAATTAGTATAACATAGACAAGTTAACTTGTCAAGTAGTTATCAGATAAACTTTGATGCAACAATCTTAATTCCAGGGCCCATTGTTGTGCTTACTGCGCAAGAACGAACATACTGACCCTTTGCTGCTGCCGGCTTAGCCTTAACGATAGCATCGAGAAGGACGTCAAAGTTCTCCTGGAGCTTCTGAGCACCGAAGGACTTCTTGCCGATAACGCAGTGGATGATGTTGGATCTGTCGAGTCTGTACTCGATCTTACCGGCCTTAGCCTCCTGAATAGCCTTAGCGATGTCAGGGGAAACTGTGCCAGCCTTTGGGTTTGGCATGAGTCCGCGAGGTCCGAGGATTCTACCAAGACGACCAACCTGACCCATCATGTCAGGAGTTGTGATGAGGACATCGAAGTCGAGCCAGTTCTCTGACTGAATCTTCTGAACCATGTCTGCGCCGCCAACGAAGTCAGCACCAGCAGCCTTAGCAGCCTCAATCTTCTCATCCTTACAGATAGCGAGAACGCGAACGTCCTTACCTGTTCCGTTAGGAAGTACGATAGCACCACGAACCATCTGGTCAGCGTGACGACCATCAACACCAAGCTTTACGTGAACCTCAACGGTCTCGTCGAACTTGGCAGTACCTGTCTTAACAGCGAGCTCAAGAGCCTCAGCAACATCATACTGCTTGTTGCGCTCGATAAGCTTAGCTGCATCAGTATATTTCTTACCGTGTTTCATTATCTTTCCTCCATAGAGTGGTAAATATCGGGAGTTTTCCCTCCCACCCGGGTATAATTTTAGTCTACGACCTCAATACCCATGCTGCGTGCTGTTCCGGCGATCATGCTCATTGCACTCTCGATAGAAGAAGCATTAAGATCGGGCATTTTATGCTCGGCGATCTGCTGAACCTGTGCTTTTGTGATCTTAGCGACCTTCTGCTTGTTCGGAACGCCGGATCCGCTCTGGATGTTGCAAGCCTTCTTGATGAGAACTGCAGCCGGCGGAGTCTTTGTGATAAATGTAAATGAACGGTCTGCATAAACCGTGATAACGACCGGGATAATCATTCCAACGTCGTTCTTTGTGCGCTCGTTAAATTCCTTTGTGAACGCCATGATGTTAACACCGTGCTGACCGAGAGCCGGTCCAACAGGTGGTGCCGGGGTAGCTTTACCGGCAGGTATCTGGAGCTTAATGTAACCAGTAACCTTCTGAGCCATTTTGTGCACCTCCAAATTGTGGTAGATGGCGGCAGTACCTTAATAAATTTGTACAGCCTCCCACAGGGAACTTATTTAAGTCCCCGCTTAACAAAAACTTTGTTTTTGTTTTTTACCTTAAAATTTTGCCAGCTGAGCCTGACTCATTTCAAGCTCGACCGGAGTTTCACGTCCAAACATCGAAACAATAACCGTCATTCTTGACTCCTCGACATTTAAGCTGTCGATTGTTCCGATATATCCATCAAATGGACCGCCGGTGATTTGGACTGTATCGCCGACTTCGAATGATACTTCAACAGTTTTGGATTCAACACCGAGTCTTGCGACCTCCTCATCTGAGAGAGGTATCGGCTCAGTAGCTGTACCGACAAAACCGGTGCATCCGCGAATGTTTCTGACTGCATACCAGGACTCGTTCGGAACCTTTCCCTCATCCGTTACCGTCATCTTTACCATGACGTAGCCGGGGAAGGTCTTTCTCTCAACCTGCTTCTCAACACCCTTGTCATTGATTTCAGTGACAAGCTCTGTCGGAATGGTGATGTCCTTGATAAGATCCTGCATCTGTCGGTTCTCAACTGTTTTTTTCAGACTATCCGCGACTTTGTTTTCATAGCCCGAATATGTGTGAACAATAAACCACTTTGCCTGATCTGGCATTGTAATCCCTCCGCTTCGTTAGTTTGCCCTTAGGGCTTAACCTGCGACATTCATCACAAGGCCCAGAAGCTTCATAAAGACTGTGTCAAGAGCAAAGACACAAACTCCGAGAACAAGAATTGTTACAATGACAACTCCCATGTTCTTGAAGCACTGCTGCGGTGTAGGCCAAACGATCTTCTTGACCTCGCCCTTACAGTCACGGAAAAACTTACCGAGTCTCTTGAAAAAAGCAACGAAAGCATTAGGCTTCTTTTTAGCGTCAGCCATTTTTGTTCCTCCGCTTACTTTGTCTCTCTGTGGAGAGTGTGCTTTCTGCAGAATCTGCAGTACTTGTTCATCTCAAGTCTGTCTGGATCGTTCTTCTTGTTCTTCTTGGTGTTATAGTTGCGCTGTTTACATTCTGTGCAAGCTAAAACAATTTTGTTTCTCATAACGGCACCTCCGTTTTACGGAATAAATTTGGGTTTTCCCCAGCCTCCCTCTGAGAAGGGCACAAAAAAAGAACCCCTATCCGAGGTAAGACGATTATATCACAACCGTTCTTGCCTTGTCAAGCGGAAAGGGATTCTTTGGATAAAATTCTATTTATTCGGCTTTATTCTGCGATTTTTTGACTTTTTTTACAAAGCCAAAGCAAAATTACAGATGAGAAGCGTCATCAAGAGCTCTTGCGGCAAACTTCTTCTGCTTCTTAACCTTCTCAGGCTTGATGTCCTTGCCGATAAGCTTTCTCGAGCACTTATAGACCTTCTTGAGCTCCGGCGGGAAATCCTCGCCTATTCTCTCGATAGCTGTCTCATCGGAAATGTTATTGAGAACACCGGCTGTGATAATAGCCTTGAGATCGTTGTCGCCCTGAACATACATCTCGCCGATTAAGGTCTTAACCTTCTTGAAAGCATCTGAGTTCGGCTTGTCGATTGCAAGCTTAGCGATTCTCGGAGCAACGAAGTCCTTAGCGATAACTGTTGTTCTGACCTGACCGTAAGTGATTTTCTCCTTGTTCATTTCTTCCTTGAGCTCAGGGAAAATGCCTACAAGTCTGTTGTAGAAGAACATAGCGTCGATAACTCTCTCGTCGTCGCCCTTTTTCTTCTTTTTCTTAGCTGTCTGAACAGCAGCCTTTCTCTTAGAACCGGAAACAACATCGACAAAGTCGTTAGCAATGCTCTGAGCATCGGAGTTTGTGCCCTCGTTCTTGTCGAAAAGCCATGTGGAAAGCTGCTTCCAGTCGTGAGCGTAATCACCTGATTCGCTGTAAGCGTTTGAGCGAAGGAGGAATACCTGCTTGCTCTCATCGTAGACAACCTGGTAAGCTACCTCGTTTGTGTGGTAGAGATAAGCCTCGCCGAGCTTATCCTCCATTGTCTCAGGTCCCTGAAAGCCCTGAGCGGAAAGCTCTTCTGTCAGAGCTGCGAGTATAATTTTAAATGCGTTTTCCATGTATTTATCATCCTTGTTTAGATTTTTTAAATAAAACAGATTAAGTATACCCCAAAAGAGACCTAATGTCTATACCTTTTGCCTTTTAAGCTGTTACTGCGTTGTCTGTGAGCCAGTTGAGAACCTTATTCTCGAGAACTACCATCTTGATGTAAGGAAGTCCGTAGCTGTCCTCATATGTGGAATAATCCTCTGTGCTCATGTTCTCGAGGAAGTAAGCCTTGATGTCGTCCTCAGAAACGGAGATATTCTGCTTCTCTGCAACAGCCTGAAGTGCGAGGAAGTAGTTAGCACTCTTTGTGTTGCTCTCCTTCTGGTTCTCCTTGAGAGTCTCAACATTTTCTACACCGACATAGCTTGAAAGGAAGCTGTCAAGAGATACACCGTAGTTGTTTGCGTAGGTTGTGTAGTAGTTGACCATGTTTCTCTCCTGAACAGCGAGAACTGCGTCAGGGAGGTTTTCAACCTGGATATTATTAGAGAACCAGTCCTGAACATAAGTCTGCTTGTTGGAATTCTCAAGCTTAGCCTTAATGCCAGCCTTCATCTCATCGACTGTGTTCCAGCCGTAAGACTCGGAGAGGTTATCCTTGA
This sequence comes from Bacteroidaceae bacterium, assembly GCA_963589785.1. Lineage (GTDB taxonomy): Bacteria > Bacillota > Clostridia > Oscillospirales > Acutalibacteraceae > SIG603. Next base: position 51,398 of record CAVAMJ010000001.1, read on the forward strand.
CGAGGTCGTCTGTAATCTCAACTTCGTTAGTCTCAATGATGTAGTTGATTGTTGTGACAAAGACAGCGTCCTTGTTAGCAAGCTCCATTGTGTTTCCGTCAGCATCTGTGGAGTCGGAGTAGCCGTCCGGGAATGTAACCTCAACATTGACTGTCTCGCCCGGCTTGTGGCCAACGAGCTGATCGAGGAAATCATCAATATACTGAGTTGTGCCGATTGTGACATCTGTGCCTGAACCGTTTGTTGTGCCGCCTGTGAACTCTACGCCGTCAACGCTTCCTACGTAGTCGATGTTAACAGTGTCTCCGTCCTTAACCTCTCTGTCAGTTACATAAGATTCAGATGTTACGACATTTGCAAGATAGCTTGACTTTGCCTCGCTCATAACGTCGTCGTCAGAAACCTCATAGTCGGAAGCGGCAATGCTTATCTTGTCGTATCCGTCAGGAAGTGTTACATAATCGGAAGCGACGATACCGTCATAGTATCCGTTGTCGTCGACGCCCTCGCTGTAATCCTCAAGTGGAGTCATTGTTGTGCTTGTTGAGCTGCTCTCTGCGCTGTCTGTGCTTGACTCGCTTGTGCTTGTTTCGGAGCTTGATGAGCTTGTATCATCTGATGAAGCCGAGCAAGCTGCCATGCTCAAACACATAGAAGCAGCAGCCAACACAGCAAGTACTTTTCTTAAATTCTTAGACATTGTGATTTTTTCCTTTCGATTTCATAAATTCATCTTTCGATTCATTCTGAATTTTTCCGCATTTACATTCTGTCTTAGCGACTTATAAAAACACGCATTTAGATTATAACAATCCTAAAATGACAATTCAAGTCGCAAAGCGTTAAAGAACGGCTCCAAAAAGTTAATTTTGCGTGAATTTTTATTTGCGGTTTTACTTTTGCGTTAAGAACAAAAACAAAGAATCCCGAAAGCTTAATGCCTTCGGGATTTTCTTTGGTGCGCGAGACGGGACTTGAACCCGTACGTCGTAGACACACGCACCTCAAACGTGCCTGTCTGCCAATTCCAGCACTCGCGCATATTAAGTTCGCTTTGTGACTTTCGATTTGTTTTGTCGTTCGTCACTCAACGATATTTATTATACTCACTCATCATTCATTTGTCAAGAGTTTTTTAAAACTTTTTTTATTTTTTTAAAATCGACTTTTCAAATCAATTTAAGTAAGCATTTCGAAACAACACAAGGTCACTTGTATCGACGCTTCCGTCTCCGTTCATATCGCCCGCGAGGATAGCCGCTTCTTCAAGTTCGCTCTTACCGATTAAATACTCTTCCAAGAGATTTAAATCCTCGGTATTAGCTGTTCCGTTGTTATTTATATCACCTTTGACACAAATTGTCAAGCTTTTTTTCGAAAAAGAAATAATCATTCCTGTTTTAACGCTTCCGCTCGTCACTTCCTTGCCGCCAAACGTGACTGACGCCCCAGATTCCTTTATGAGTGAAGACACACTGTCCCCCACATTCAAGAAGAGATAGCCGCCCTCGATATTCCAAGTATCGGGAAAATCCTTTTCATCTTCCTTTTCCTCGTCCTTTTCCTCAGAGGATTCGTTTCTCACGCTAAAGCTGTTATACGGGTAAAAAGAAAGTTTGCTTCCAGTCTTAGTGACAACTCCATTTTCTCCCACAGCAAAGATATTTTCGTTCACCGTGTATCTAATATCAAGATTTCCGTCACGGTCGCAGTGAACTATCGTCCTGCTTGCCGGCACACCGAAAAAGCCGCCGACACCGTCAGCACTGAAGCTAATCACGCTCTTAGCACCCGCCGTAGACTCATAATCCGGCAGTGTACCCGTGCCGTAAAGCACCTTATTTTCGGAAAGCGAGAAAAATTCTCCGCTGACATCGATATAAGACTCCGCGCTAATCATTACAGCGGGAACATTTCCCGTGACAAATTCCTTTTCAAGCTGAACTGACGAGCCGCCAACGCTGTACCGCATAAGCTTATTCTCGGCATAGACAAAAAGCTTGCCGCCAAAGACAAGTATAGATTTAATCTTATCGGAATAGTTTAGAGTCGTGTTCGCTCCCATATAAAAGCTTATATTAAGCCTTGAGCGAGAGCTTTCGTTCGTGTAAAACACATTTCCAAAGTCATCCGCAGTAATCTGATGAATATCGCCGTAATCTCCGTCAATGGTTCTCACATTTCTGACCGTAAGAGAGCTTAATTCACATTCACGCATCAAAATTCCGCCCACTCCGTCAGAAAAAAGATAAAGTCGGTTGTTTATAAAGCTTGCACTCATCGAGCCTTTTCCCAAGTCCGTGCTCTCTGATTCAAGCATATTTCCGCTGACACTGAATCTATATATCTTCCCGTCAGCTACAAGATAATTCTTTCCGCCAACGCTGTCAAAGGCATAGAGCTTCCCGTCAGAATTTTCCGAGATCGTATAAACCTTCCCGTCAAAAGCGTTTTTCACCTCTGCAAAGGCAGTTTCTGAAGCGAAGATAACAAAAAAGAGCATCAAAACAAAAAGTACTGCGATAAATCGAGACTTTTTCATGATGCTCACTTCTTTCGTAATTATTAAAATAAAAGTAACAGAAATTTATTTCAAAGCTTTTCTTGCCGCCTCGAAAAGTCCTGTCATATAGTCATTGTGAATATCGGGGATAACCTTGATTTCGGGAGTAAATTTATCTCCCACAGACTTTCTTACCTCGTCTCTCAGCAAATCAATATTCATATCGGAGGTTGCAGAGCCTCTGATATAAACAACATCGACGCCCAAAAGCACCGTGCTAATGAAAATGAAATTTCTAAGCTTAGTGTTTGGATGAGCGAGAATCTGAGAATCGTCAATCATGCCGAACTTTGTGCCCGCAATGTGGTGTGCGAATTTCGCAGGACCATCGAGCACCTCACCGTTTACAACGACGCCCGCACCGAACGAGCCGCCCTCGGGACGGTAAGCAAGCGACATAATGTACGGCTTTTCCCTACTTGAGTTGAGGTATGTGCCGGCAGATGTGAAATACATATCGTTGCCGACTATAAGCTTAATGCCGAATTCGTCCTCTAATAGTCCCTTGAGATTGATTCCCTCGAGAGAATCAAAATCGCAGTGGTCAACTACCCCGTTTTCGTCAATCGAACCGGGGATACCGAGCACAGCAAGCTGGACTTTTGGAAATTCCGCAAGAGTACTGCTAAGCACTGTTCTTAGCTGACCTGCCGCAATAGAGCGGTTAGAACGAGTCTCTGTCTCCTTGAGGATTTCTCCCTTGAAATTATAAACTCTTAGTCTGACAGCAGGAATATCCGCGTTGTTATCAGCATAAATGCAGATAATATGCGTGTAGTCGGGATTTATGCAGAACTGTCTTGCCGGTCTGCCGCCGCTTGATTCCGCAAGTTCCAATTCCGTCACTATGCCCAACTCGATAAGCTCCGAGAGCATCGAGGTACATGTAGCAAGGGACAGTCCTGTTCTTGTTGCTATTTGTTTTTTTGTAAGAATATCCGCTTCCATGAGCGTATCTCTTATTAAATTTAAATTGAAATCCTTGATTTCTGCCGTATTCTTAGCCTGAGTGCCCATGTGTCACCTGATTTTTCTTTTATACACCTATAATACACCTATTTCGAACTAAGCAAAGCCACAGTGCTCTGCGTGTTCTTTCCTTGTTTAAGTATATAACAGTTAATTTATTTTGTCACTAAGTTTTTGTGTTAAAATTACAGTTTTTTCACATTTATACTGTCATTTGTGCAAAATTCAGGCTACACTTCTCATCAGCTTTCTGTATGCAATCCACCACATCAAGCCGAGTACTACGGACGAAACCGCCCAGCTTATCGGGAAGCAATAGTAGATAGTCTCGATTGTTCTGTGTAAAGGAAAAACGGTGACAAGCCAAAGAAGTCTCAAACCGCATATGCAGATGATCATAGTAACGGTAGGTGTTGTCGAAATTCCCATTCCTCTCAGTGAAGCGATGAAAACATCCATGATAGCATTTAGCCAAAGGAAAAAGACAACCCATGCGATTCTGACAACACCGACTGCAATGACTTGTTCGCTGTCGGCACTTGACGTGTAAAGACCGAGAAGCTGTTCGTCAAAGCTCCAAACAATGAAACCGAGCACAAACGATACTCCCGCATTGAGAAGCATGGTTATTCCCGTTATCTTTTTGATTGACTTGTAATTTCCCGCACCGATATTCTGGCTGATGAATGTCATTGTGGCACTCGAGAAATTCATTCCTACATAGACGAAGGTCTCGATGTTCGATGCCGCAGAGTTGCCCGCAACCATAACGGACGAATCGAACGAATTTATCGAAGACTGAACGACAAGGTTTGAAAGTGCGAACATAGCCTGCTGAATTCCGGCCGGAATACCGATTCTGAGTATCTCCGCACTTATCCCTTTATTTAGTCTAAGCTTGCTTAGGTGAAGCTTTGTAGCATCATTCTCCTTAAAAAGTGCGAAAACTATCAAGACGCTCGAGAGAGCATTTGAAACTGTAGTGGCAAGGGCAACTCCCGCTACTCCCATATGAAAGACGACGACAAAAACAAGGTTAAGTATGATATTGAGAACACCGCTTATCGAAAGATAGAAAACAGGTCTTCTCGTGTCTCCCTTACTTCTGAGGACCGCCGCACCGAAGTTATACACCAAAAAGAAAATCGCACCGCTGAAATATATTTTCAGATACAATACGCTCAAATCTATGATTGATGAAGGTGTGCTCATAGCCCTCAAGAGCGGCTTTGCGAGAAGCAGTCCAGCCACCGTCAGAATAACACCGCTTATAACAGAGAGCATCATCGATGTATGAACGGCTAACGATACCTTCTCTTCGTTCTTTGCACCGAAGAACCTGGCAATGACAACATTAGCGCCCATGGCTAAGCCATTGAACATTGTGACCATGAGAAAGCACAGCGACGATGTCGCACCGACCGCCGCCAATGCGTTGTCTCCCGCAAATCTTCCGACTACTATCGTATCCGCAGTATTGAAGCACATCTGCAAAAGCGTGGTTATCATGAGCGGAACGGAAAATTTAATTACATTTTGAAAAATCGGCCCGTTGACCATGTCCATTGTATGACTTTTCTTAACTGCCATCTTTCTTTCCTCCTCGATATGAATAAGATTTTACAATCTTTGATTAGCAAATAATTTAGATTTAAATCAAGGCAAGTTCTGCTTTTCTTGTGTTAAGAAATATTGGAGTAAAATTACACACAAGATTTAAATCCGAGCAAATTCCGCTTTGCTTGCAAAAAGCAATATTCGAGAACAATTGCAAGTAAGATTATATCGAGAAAATTCTATTCGTCAAGCACACGCATTAAAGCGATAAATTTTCTTATTGCCAAATCCGAATTTTATTGTTACAAAGCATAATTCATATGCTTAAATCACGCAAAAAGGCCGGATAAAGTCCGAAGACCTTATCCGACCTCAGTCAGAACATATTAAGCTCTAAAATATGACAAATTATGCCTTATCAACAGAACCGAAAAGCTCCATCTTCTCTTTTACTGTAGCCTTGATTGCCTCAAAGCCAGGTGCGAGAAGCTTTCTTGGGTCGAAGCCCTTACCCTCGAGGTCCTTACCTGCCTCAACATAAGCACGTGTAGCCTCCTGGAATGCGAGCTGGCACTCTGTGTTAACGTTGATCTTGGAAACACCGAGAGTGATAGCCTTCTTGATCATGTCTGCAGGGATACCTGTGCCGCCGTGAAGAACGAGAGGCATAACGCCTGTCTTCTGCTGAACTGCATCGAGAGTCTCGAAAGAAAGTCCCGGCCAGTTTGCAGGATACTTACCGTGGATGTTACCGATACCTGCTGCGAGCATATCTACGCCGAGATCAGCGATAGCCTTGCACTCGTCAGGATCTGCACACTCACCCATACCGACAACGCCGTCTTCCTCGCCGCCGATTGAACCAACCTCAGCCTCGATAGAAAGACCGAGCTGATGAGCAACTGCTACGAGCTCCTTTGTCTTCTCGATGTTCTCCTCGATCGGATAGTGAGATCCGTCGAACATGATTGATGTGAAGCCGGCCTTGATGCACTTATAGCATCCGTCATATGTGCCGTGGTCGAGGTGAAGAGCAACAGGAACAGTGATTCCGAGGCTCTCGTCCATAGCCTTAACCATAGCTGCAACAGTCTCAAAGCCTGTCATGTACTTACCTGCACCCTCAGATACACCAAGGATAACCGGGCTGTTGAGCTCCTGAGCTGTGAGAAGAATTGCCTTTGTCCACTCAAGGTTGTTGATATTGAACTGGCCGACAGCATAGTGTCCGGCTTTAGCCTTCTTAAGCATTTCGCTTGCTGATACTAACATAATACTTCCTCCAAAGCAGAAATTTTGTACCTACATTATAATTCACATATGGTTAAATTGCAAGCTTTAATATGTTTTCGAGGTAAAAACGGGAGATTTTTATACAGCTTAAATATATCGATATTTTCTGTTCAAACTGCGAAATTCTCGGCTTGTATAAAGAAAAAGCAGAACCGAAGTCCTGCTTTTTTAGGTTTGTTAAAATTAATCAGTCGTGTCTCAAAGCGTCAATCGGATTGAGGTTGGATGCCTTGACAGCCGGGAAAAGACCGAATATAACGCCTATTCCCATGGAGAAAGCAACAGCAACTATCATTGCCGGAACGCTGAGCGCAAACGGCGTCTGCATGACATTGGAAATTACCTTTGCCAGTGCGATACCGGCTACGATACCGATGAGACCGCCGAGGCTTGTAAGTGCAACAGCCTCTGTGAGGAACTGAGCACGGATACGCTTCTTAGGAGCACCGATAGCAATCTTAAGACCGATTTCACGGGTTCTCTCTGTGACGGAAACAAGCATAATGTTCATAACGCCGATACCGCCGACCAAGAGTGAGATACTTGCAATCCAAACAAGCATCTTGTTTGTCTCGTTGGAGAGTTCCTGCTGATTTTTGAGCTCCTGAAGGAGATCCTGGCTCTTGTATTTATATGTCTGACCGTCCTGTTCGCTTGTCTGAACGTACAGATTGAGGTAATCTGCAACGCTCTTTCCGGCAGCTGACATATCATTGGTTGATGATGCTTTAATTACGACATTCTGAGCCTCATCGAAATTATAGAAATTCGGCCAGTCACTCTGAGAAATATAGATTGAACCCGTTGTCGAGTTACTCTCGACATAGTTGTAGTAATCGTCCTCAGACTCGATGTTCGGCTCATACGGATTAAGCTCCTCTATGACACCGACGACCGTTGACGGAACACCTCTTATCTCAATCGTCTTTCCGACAGGATTTGTCGAACCGAAGATTGTGGATGCCGCAGAAGAATCAATAATACAAACATTGGAATGATTCTTGAGGTCCTTATCAGTGAAAAGTCTGCCCTTCTTTACGATGTAGCCGCAGGTATCAAAATAATCGTTGGTAACACCTAAAACATTGGTTGAATACTGCGTATTGCCGTAATAGATGTAGCTTTCGCTTCTCTGATTGTAGCTTGAAGCAGCTGCGACATTATCGAGACCTCTGATAGACTCCATCATAGAATCCGTAACCGGATAAACGCCCGATGCCGATTCATAATCGGAATAATAGAACTGCCAGCTGTCAGAATAAAGCTGAACCTGTACCAAATTGTTTCCGTTACCGATAAGCTTTTCCTTGAGTCTTTCGTTTGTTCCCTGAATAGCCGAAACAATTGCGATAATAGCCGCAATACCGATGATGATACCGAGCATTGTGAGAAGTGAACGAAGCTTGTGGGACCAAATACCTTTAAATGAAAGTTTTAGATTTTCTATCATATTTTATCCCTCCGCCTGTGTCGATTCTGTCGATTCTTCAGAAACGCTCTCAGCTGATTCCTCTGAAGCACTTTCCGCAGATTCTTCGGATTCGACACTCTCTTGGGTCACGCTGTCATCATCGACAAGAATATCCGTACCGTCAGAAACCGATACATCATTCATATTAACCGTCGCAGAAGATGAATCCTGAGTGATTGCATTGCCGTCTGAGTCAACGCACTTCACGCCGTCCTGAACATTGTCGCCGTACGGGAACGCAACCCAGTCACTAATCGTGAGGTTGTTTGATGTAATCTCAAGGTATGCGTCCGCGAGGATTTTGCCCGTTTCGACATAGGTCTTCTTCAGACGACCGTCAACAGACTTATAAACATAAGTGCCGCCGTTGTCGGTTCTGCAATACATCTTAGAGATATAAATACCGTCTGAAGTTCCGTCGCTTGAGCTTGTGTTAAATCTGAGGCTGAGATATGCTCCCTCGCTGAGTTCGTCGCCGCCTTCAAGAAGTCCGACAAACTGATAATTTGACTTAGCTTGAGAGTGATCTACGAAGTAAGAATTATCTGATGTTGAATCTACCGGGAACTCAGATATTGAAAGCACCTTGCCCTCATACGAATTGCCTGTATCCCATGAGCCGACCGTGAAGCTGTCGCCTACATTGATTGTTCCAAGCTGATCCTCGGTGATTGTGCCCTTTACATATGTTCCCTGAGCACCGGAGACTGTCATGATCGGCTTGCCCTCTTCTGTTGCGGCTTCCGCTGCAAGAACATTCTTAACAACACCGTTGACTTCACTCAAAACGGTAGCGTTGTCAAGTGCAAGCTTAGCCTTTTCGTAAGCAATTTTATCAGTCTTAAGCTGAAGCTCGGCAGTTGAAAGCTCGTCCTCAGCATCGGAAATAGCCTGCTTCAATTCGCTTGCGGTATATGTAATCTCTGTGGAAACAGTTCCGCCGTAATAAACGAAGTCATCTACACCGATTTCGTCTTCGATCTCTGTGTCGCTCGACTCATCTTCTCCGTCACTGTCAGGAATATCGATTGTGTAGAATCCTGTCTCGTCATTTACACCATCAAACTTCCAAGCCTTGATAAGCTCGCCGTTCTCGTTATCGCCTAAGCGAAGCTCGAATACTGCGCAGAAAGGCTGATCGTAGCTTACAGCGTTGCCGTCACGGGTTGTGTACATCTGTGTGGTCGATGAGCTCTCGCTTGATGCTTCACTTGAAGCCTCGCTCGATGCCGCTGAGTTATCCTCAACTGTTGTCAGCGGAATAATCTTCGGGAAAAGTCCCGAAATGAAGTTCATTGCCCTTGCTCCGATTGATGCTGTCTCTGTGGAAGTATCGGGAGAAGGAAGCTCTGTCGGTTCGACTGTAGGTTCTACTGTAGGTTCTACTGTCGGCTCAACTGTCGGCTCGGCAGTAGGTTCTGCTGTCGGTTCTGCTGTAGGCTCTGTCGTCGGAGCGGCAGTCGGATCAGGCTCGACTGTCGGGTCTGTTGTCGGCTCTGCCGTTGGTGAAGCTGTCGGTGTCGGAGTTGCAGTCGGTGTCGGTGTAGCCGTAGCCGCAGGGACAAATCCGTAAATCTTAGCGATGAACTCCTTTCTTATCACGCAGTCCTCTGTGATAAGGTAGCGGTAAGGATCATCTACCGTACCTGTGCCCGCATACGGAACAGCGTCAAGCGTAACCTTAGAATAAAGATTAGCGTGGCTGTCAGGAAGCGGAGTAGCTGTCGGTTCCGGCTCAGGAGTGACATCATCGATATATCCGCCACCGCCGCTGTTGTCGCTGACAGGTGTGGTATTCTTTAATTTTTCGAGAGCTTCTTTCTTTTTGTTGACGGCAATCTCGTCCTTCTGAACAGTAAGCTTTGCCGACTGCTCCTGAAGCTCAAGCAAGGTCTTGTCATAAGAGATAAGCTTGTCGCCTATCTTGACCTTGTCGCCCTCTTTGACATAAATCTCAGAGATATTCTTTGATGAATCGGCATAGACCGACTGTGTGTATTCCGTAGAAACAGTCACATAGGATGACGAGCTGTCTACCCACATGCTTGGGTCAGTTGAAATCTCGTTTACCGACTTTACCGTTGCAGACAGGCTGTTTGTGCGGTTTTTCTTAACAACGGCTAAAGCACCGCCGATAATACCGACTACAATAGCGCAAGCCACAACGCCTACGATTATATTTTTAAGTGTTTTTTTATTCATCGTGCTCCTCCGAATCTGCAGAAGCTTCGTTTTGACGGCGGAGAACCTCGTCAATTTCATCGTTGTCGTAAATTCTTCCGTCAAGGATGTGCTTGATTGTCTTTGCGTGCTCTGCGACATGGCGGTCATGAGTGATCATGATAATTGTAACGCCGTCGTCATTGAGCATCTTGAAAAGCTCCATAACCTGTCTGCCGCTCTTCTGGTCGAGTGCGCCGGTCGGCTCATCGGCAAGAAGAATGTCAGGCTTATTTACAATCGCACGGGCAATCGCAACTCTCTGGCACTGACCACCTGAGAGCTGAGCCGATGTGAAGCTTACTCTTTCGCCAAGACCGACCTTCTCGAGTGCCGCCCTTGCGATTTCTCTTCTTTCCTTCGGCTTAATTCCCGCATAAAGAAGCGGAAGCGCTACGTTATCAAGCGCACTCTGCTTAGGAAGAAGGTTAAAACTCTGGAAAACGAAACCTATGCTGTTCAGTCGCACGTCCGAAAGTGCGTTGTCTCCGAGAGTATTAATCTCGTGACCGGCAAGGTTATATGTTCCGCTGGTTGCCTTATCAAGGCAGCCGATTATATTCATGAGCGTTGTCTTACCTGAACCCGAAGGACCCATGATAGCAAGATAATCGCCCTTTTCAACGGAAAGATTTATGTCCTTAAGAACAGGAACCTCCATCTTTCCCTGAATGTAGGTTTTATAAATGCTCTTAAGCTCCAGTATCATCCGACTACCTCATCACCTGTTACATTCGTCTCATCTACAAGACCGTCCTCATCAAGAGTGGTGTCGTCAGTCGTATCTGTTGTTGTATCGGATACCGACTTTGAGTAATCTGTTGTAGTTCCCATGCCCTCGGTGTAAACATCCATTGGGAATGCTAAATAATCTGTTTCCTTAAGACCTGATTTAATCTCGTACATATCGCTGCTCTCGTCATAATCGCCAAGCTCGACTGTAACCTTGTTGAGTGTGCCGTTATCAGACTCAGAAGCCCAAACATACGGATTTCCCTCATCATCATAGCCGAGATAGTAAGAATAAAGCCAAATGCCCTCCTTCTTCTCGCTTGATGCATCTGTGTTCTGCTCAACAAAAACATGCTGACCGAGAACCAAGCCGTCCATGCTCTCGAGTTCTGCGTAGAATGTGTACTTTGAAGTGCCGGTTCCTGTGTTTGTGCTGTACATGCTCTGCTGGCTGTCAGAGTCACTTGAATCTGCCTGATTAGAAATAGACTTGATTGTAGCTGTCCAAGTCTGGGTTTCATCGGCTCTTGAACGAATTGTGACTGTCTCGCCCTCTGCAAGCAAGCCTCTGTTATACTCGGAAACAGTACCCTTTACACGGTAGTTGCCGAGTGCGAGAATTGTGATATAAGCGGAGCTTGTGCCGCTTGTAGTGTCATCTGATGATGAGTTTGAGGCAGAAGAAGTCGCAACCGACTTGATGATACCGTCAATTTCGCTTGTGACAACAGTATTCTGAAGAGACTTCTCAATCTTATCGACACTGTTCTGCTTGTCGATTCTCTCATACTCCTGAGTCTTGATGTCGATTTCAGTCTGCTGAATATTGATTGTTGCATCAAGAATATCATCCTGAGATGTAGCCTTGTTCTTCTGGTCGGTGTAGCTTTCAAGCTGCTTCTTAAGCTGGGTGATTTTCTGGTCGATATTCTCAACCTCAAGCTTAGCCTGATCAAGCTGAATCTGAATGTCGTCAACGTCATACTCGAAGAGCTTGTCGCCCGCCTTAACCTCATCACCCTCAGCAACATAGGTCTTAGCAATCTTCTTGTCGTCGTCCTTCTTAACTTTGACCTCTTTCTGAGGCTCAACCACACCGGTAAGCTTAGCGTTGCTGTCAAGTGATCCGCCCGTCATGATGTCGCTGATGCTCGTGACATAAGCCTTGTTAGAATCGCTTGTTACACCTGCGCGTGAAAGAAAATATCTAATTGTGAATCCGCCCGCAGCCAAAACAACCGCAGCAATCACAACTATTGCAATTATTCTCTTTTTCATTTTAAACCGCCTTTCGATAGGTATTTATTATATTTTTTACAGCATCATTCGGATTTGATGATGTATACCTCTACAAACTAAGATTTTATCATATAAAGCTCAAAAAATAAACTTCTTTTGAAATAAATGTGATTATTTTTATCTATTTTATGCCGTTAATATGAACTTCAAGTGAAAAACTAAAGCTATATTCTATTTTTGCAAGTATTTTACTCCTTTGTTTCACTTGATTAACATGATTGTATTGAATATAATCTAAGTGCGGTTGTCCCAAATCCGCTTTAAATCTAAGCAAAACGGAGAGAAAAATGAAAAAATATATACTTTTTGATCTTGACGGAACTCTCACCGACCCGGGTGTCGGAATAACAAACAGCGTAGCTTACGCACTCGATCACTACAAAATCACCGACTACAAAAAAGAAGATCTCTTTAAATTTATCGGCCCGCCGCTCAAGGACTCTTTCATGACCTTTTACGATTTTCCCGAAAAACAGGCGATAGAAGCGATAGATGTTTACAGAGAATATTTCAGAAGCAAAGGTATTTTTGAAAACGAGGTCTACCCCAATGTGCCAGAAACACTTTCCGAACTGAAAAAGCGTGGCTACAAGCTTCTTGTCGCAAGCTCAAAGCCCGAGGAATTTGTCAAAATCATCTTGGAGCACTTCAGCCTTAGCAAATACTTCGACTTTGTCGGCGGTGCGACCATGGACGAGCAGACAAGAATAACTAAATCAGCCGTAATCGCTTGGGTGCTAGAGAATATGAAGATAAGCGATATGAGCGAATGTCTCATGGTGGGCGACCGACTCCACGACATTGAGGGCGCAAAAAGCTTCGGCATGGAATCTGTCGGCTGTGCATTCGGCTACGGCGGAGAAGAAGAACTCAAAAATGCGGGCGCAGACCATATAATATTCTCATTTGAAGAAATTCTCGATATTCTTTGATATCACAAAAACAAAACCGTTCGAACTTAATCTGTCCGAACGGTTTTAATTTTTACTATTCTGTTTTAAGACTGAGAATTCGAATTCTCTCTTGTCTCGGAAGCATCGGCAACGGTTACAGTAGCCGTATATTTGCCGTAGACCCAACACGATGTACTCGAGCTATCGGAAATGCTGAAGCTTACGGTAGCATCGGTGTTTCCGTTTACATCGGTGAGATTTGCCATATCGATTGTACCGCTAATCGAGTTTGCATCAAGCTCATTCACCTGAGCAGACGAACCGACAACGGTAATCTTGATTGTCTTGTTGACAAGCTCCGCCGTTTTATCCTTAGGAACATTGCTGAACGAAATCCTCGAAGCAGGCACGTCTATGGTCTTTTCCTTGAAGCCGTTCAGATTGACGGTGACCGTCACCTGATCCACCTTGGAAACATTTCTGCACGATGACGGAATAGGAATTTCCATGGTGAACGAGCTTGTCGAGGTGTCTATTGTCGAGAAATCGAGAGTATCAGGGAGTGCAATTTCCTTGTACTGCGAGACTACGCTCTCCTCACCGGCAATATCGATAGTCTCCGGATCAAGTGTGATTCTCGTATCACTGAAGCCTGACGGCATATTAACGGTATTAACCTTGAGGTTAACTGTCTTTTTGCTCAGAACCGTGACATTTACATCACACTGAGTAGTAGACAAAGTGAGGTAATTCGACTCAAGATTTATCTCCTTGCCGTCCTCGTCAAGTGCCGTGAGGTTGCATGTAAATGACTGGCTCGATGTCAACGGCTCTGCAAAGGTTCTCGATGCTGTGATTTTTGCTACTCTGTTTACGGCTGATTCAGGGCCTGAAACGGTAACGTTTTCAACCGAAATCTCCGGAGTTGTTGAATAATAGTTCTGATTTGTCGTGACGGAGATATTATTCTCAACCTTGAAGGTAACTTCCTTATATTTATCGTACGAAACGGTAATCGTCTCTGGATTAATCGAAGAAACCTCGTAATCTGTAAGACCACCGTCATTTTTCACCACGCTTAACTGAATGGTATCAGTAGCCATGGTGTTGCCCGTAAGCTTGGTTGAATTCGGCGATAAGGTTGCTATGACCTTAATGTCATCAGCCGTAACCTTGTTTACGACAACGGATGAGCCTGTAAGCGAAATATCCGCCGTCTTGTAGCTTTGACTGAATATCTTAATTCCGTCTGCCTGAGCCGACTCAGAAAGCTCGATTTCAATCGGAACATCGTAGAGCGTTCTTGGTCGCTCCTCGGTGTTAGATGCATTGAGCCCTACCCAATAGAATATCGCAAAACCGAGAGAAACCAAAAGCACAAACCAGTTATGCTTGAAAACTCCGCCTTTTGCGCCGCTTTTGGGCTTATTTTTAAATATCTTTTTCATCACTTTGACCTCCTTATGAAGGACAAAAGAGAATTTTTCATGCCCTTAGTCTCTTTTTCATCCGGAAGCATAAACGAATAGAGCTTTCTTCTGAGAGAATCCTTGGTGAAGTTTCTCTCAAGCTCACCGTTCACGGCAACGGAAATTTGAGCGGTCTCCTCAGAAACGATAACGATAATCGCATCGGAATCCTCACTCATGCCAATTCCCGCACGGTGTCTTGTTCCGAGAGAAGCATTAAGCGTGTCGTTCTTTGTGAGCGGCAAAATACAGCCGGCACACAAGACCTTTCCGTCTCTGATAATCATAGCGCCGTCATGAAGCGGAGCTTTGTTGAAGAAGATGTTTCCTATAATCTGATCGCTTGCGTCGGCATTTATCATAGTGCCCGTGTCGGCAATCTCAGTGAGGTTAGTCTCTCTCTCGAAAATGATGAGAGCGCCCATCTTAAGTCCCTGAAGATACTGAACCGCATCGCAGACCGCATTGATAGCCTCTCTTGTTTTCTTGACATACTCCTCGTTTGTGCTTCCGCCGAAGAACGCACTGAATCTCGAGCCGAAGTCGGATCTACCGATTTGCTCGAGAGCCTTTCTGATTTCAGGCTGGAAAACGATGAGCACAGCGATAAAGGCATACTGGAAGAAGTATGACAAAAGGCTTGTCACCATTTGTAGCTTGAAAACATTCGAGAAGAAAAAGAATACGGCGAGCAAAATAAGTCCCTTGACAAGCTGGCCCGCTCTTGAATCTCTGAACAGGCAGATAACAAGATAAGCAATCAAGGTCACTATTACTATATCAAACAAATCTCTCACAGTGAAACTCTGCAAAAGATTTACGAATACTTTGGAATAATCGGATAACAGCGAAAAAATATACTGCATTCAATCAACCCTCCTTTTCAAAAAATTGATTGACATAATTCACACAATCTTATAATAACACAGCAGATTAAATAATAAAAGCAAAAAAGAAGAAATTTTGTGCACCGATTTAGAAATATTCTATGGAAAAAGAAAACGGAGAAGCATCCGCTCCTCCGTCTGATTTAACTTACTTTTCCGTCCGATATTCTAAGCACTCTGTCAGCGCCCTCGGCTATTCCCTCGTCATGTGTGATGACTATGACGCACTTTCCCTTTTCGTGGGCAAGTGACTTCAATATTTTTATTACCGTTTTGCCGTTTTCGCTGTCGAGATTTCCCGTCGGCTCGTCAGCTAAGATAACCTTAGATTCGCACGCAAGCGCTCTCGCCACGGCAACTCTCTGCTGTTCGCCGCCTGACATCATCTTAGGAAACTGCTTGAAGATTTTCTCCTTCAGTCCGACCGACAAAAGTAGCTCCTCAGCTTTCTTTTCCGCTTCCTTTTTCGGCACTTTATTGAGCTGCATTGGATACATAACATTTTCCCTTGCCGTCAACAGTGGGAAAAGGTTGAAGCTTTGGTAAATAACGGAAATATCCTTTCTTCTGAGTTCACTTCGGTCAATGTCCTTAGTTGCCTTTCCGTCAAAGAGAATTTCTCCGTTTGTCGGCAAGTCAAGCCCGGCTAAAAGCGACAAAAGCGTAGTTTTTCCGCTACCCGAGCGACCGACTATCGCATGAAAACAGCCGCTCTCAAACTCATAGGAAATATCCGTCAGAGCCTTTACGGTCTGATATTTGCTTTTATATTCATAATCTACATTTTTAACTTCAAAAATACTCATGTTTAATCTCCTGTCAGACTCATTCGGAAGAGGTGAGAATTGCTATGACATTCGTGCGAAGCAGTGTGAGCACCGCAAGGGCGCATCCCAAAAGATAAAACGGTACGAACGCCAAAACGCTTGCCGCCGTGCTTATCGGCTGAGAAAATACCAAAAGCACAACCGCTGTCGCTATGATCGAGCCAACCAAGCAAATTATTGCCGACTCAAGAATCATGGTTAAAAATATCGTGCCCTTTGATACTCCGAGCGAGCAGTTTATCGCTATCTCGCCTCGTCTTGACTGCATGAGAAGATAAGAAGCAAGAAAAGCAATCAAAAATGCGGCAACAAAAATCGGATAATAGAGCGTATTCAGCATGCCGATATTTTTAATCAGCGGCTCGCTTATCCTTATATAAACTCCGTCCGTTATTATGCATGAGTTTCCCCATTGTGCGGTTGAGCTTGTTTTTCTCTGGCACTCGACCATTTTTATGTCCTCGAGAAGTGCGATTAAATCATTCAAATCCTCGGGGTCATTCACTTTAAATTCAGCGCTTGTGGGCCATGTGTGGAAATTCTGCTCCTCAGCCATATTTCTGAGTGTTTGGAAAGATGTGATAAATCCTATTCCGCTTGGAATTTTCTCACTTTCTATGCTCTTGAAGCTGCCGACAACCTTAAAAGTATGCTCGCCCGAAAAATAAGACGCACCGTTCTCACGCTTTGTGTAGAAAACCTTTGTGAATTCATCGCCAAGCTGTAAGTTTTCTTCTCGCATCATTTCTTCACTTACAACGCAAAGATAATCATCACCCGTAAAAATACTTCCGTCATAGCCATCGAGGTATTCAATCTCATTTTCGCCGAAAATACTGTCGTTTGTTACTCCCGAAGCGACGCCCATCACCGATATTTGCGAGCTTCTAAGTCGAACATTCGAGACATTCTCATCAAAATAAAGTGCACCTGTAACATAAATTACGGGTGTGACATAACCGCTCTGTTCGATTTTATCGAGTCGGTTTGTATCGATAATAAGTCCCGTTGTCTGAGTTCCCGATATATTGCAAAGCTTTAAATCAATATCGATATTTTCTGTCAGCTCCCTAAGCTCCGTTTCCTGTTTTCCGAGAAATCCCGAATAAATCACGAGAAACGCCGTGAGAACTGCCACAACGAGAAACGCTATCACGCTCTTGCCCTTGTTTCGGGTGATATTTCTTAACACATTTTCTAATATAAACATATCACTCACCCGCCTTCTGCAAAAGCTTCATCGGCTCTGTCGATACAATCTTGTAAGCCGCACCGCCTGAAATCATTAGCGAAACCGCCAATATGCAAGCCGCCGAAAGTGCAAACGGCTTGGGGTCGAAGCTGTAATCCACCGTGTATTCGTATCCGCCGTTTGAGACCTTGACATCACTGTAAAGTCTGCTTATGCTCGACTGCTGTGCCGAATTATAAGCCGCCTCACTGATTTTATCAACCGACAAAGCACCGGCTACACTTCCGACCGCTGTGCCCATTATAACGACAAGCATGACGCTCAAAATAAGCCTTGCCGCACTTTTTCCTATTCCCGTTCCGAGCGAAATGCTGATTGCCGCCTCGCTCTTCTTTCTCACAATTTGGAGGAACGAGAAGAGAATTAATATGCTAAGTGCGCTCACCGCACCGCTGACAAGAAGTATCACAGAAATTCTAAGAACCGACTTTGTTCCCTTTGCGATGCTTGTGTATCCCATATCGTCAAATTCGACATCGAGATTTTTAAGTCCCAGTGCATCAAATGCAGTCAAAAAGCTGTCTATTGAGCCGTTTTCTATGACAAATGAGCAAGTCTCATGAGAAAGCACGCTTCCCTGAAGCACGGGATAGCTTTCTAAATTCACCGATTTTGACGGAATTATTACAGCCTCATCGGGCATATAATATTCAGAGTCTATCCTTGCCTGTTCCTGATTTTTTGAATAATAAATACCTACTATTTCGTATTCCTCGCCCTCAATCTCCTCAAAGCCGTCTGACGGATAGAGATCGTTCGTCCAAACTCCACGCTGTGAATATGAGACCAGCATCGGCTTTTCGCAGTAGTAGCGAGCATACGGTGAAATCGTGATTTTATCGCCTATTGTTACATAGTTTCCGTCACCGTTCTGGTTTGTGGTCTCGCTTATCATGCAGACCTTTGCGCCGCTCGCATATTCCTCAGCCGTTATCGCTCTGCCTTGTACTATGACCGCCTCGCTCTCGTCAAACGCAGGATAAGTATCGAGACTTTCAACAGGCATAACAGAAAACGTGTTCTTTTCCGTCATAAATTTTAGACTGTCGATAACATTCTGATACTTCTTTCCAAGCTCTGTCTCGAAGAAATCATCAGAATATTCTGCGACTGACGGCAGCTGTTCACTCTCTGTATTGTATTCGTCGGCATTTGTAGAGAGATACGGTGTTTGAGCGAAAAGTGAGACATTAGATGCTCCAGTGCCTGTTTCGCTTGTCTCTGAGAACCAGCCGACATAAAGCTGTCCTTCTTTAAGCTCGGTCGGCTCATCGCCGTTTAACCCCTCATAGCTGATAAGCACAAGATTTTTGTAGGTAAAATCAGCGTATTTATTGCCGTAGAGTATATCGACTACTTCAATTCTGTTTTGTTCAACATCATATTCGCCGCTATCTATCTGCTCATCAGTCGGAACGAGAATAAAATCTCTTTTCGGCTTAAAGACAATTAGCGTACGCAAATACTTGTTGTACTGTGCGTTGTTGCTCGTCTTAATAGAATTTTCCGTTCCGGCTCTGTACATATGCGAGAGAAGCACAGGCATATGCTCCGGTGACAGAACATAATCAAGTCCCGACAAGCTTTCAAGCTTTACAGGAGCAGAATAGTAAGCCTCCTCATAGGTATCCAAACCGTTAACAACGGTTCTCGTGGAGTCGGGGTTTTGTCCGATTGTTCCCACGGTTATGAAATTCGAGTCGATTTCGTCCAAAATGCTAAGGCTCTGAGAGCAAAGCTGAACGCCAACTGAGAGCAGCACAACCGCAAGCGCAATCAGAACAATGAAGAGAACCGTCCTCACAGGGGTTCTCACAAGCTGTTTGCAAACAAATTTCAAGTTATCACCTTTTTTACTGTAGTAGTGTTAATCAATCAGAATTATTTTAGACCCACTAAAAGAAGTAGTCAACAAAAAATCCGCCGAGATTTTTGAAATCTCGACGGATTAAATTCAGTTTATCCTAATGAAATCAGAAGTTTCCGTTAGTTAAGTCATCAACGATGAGAGTTCTCGGAGAATTATCGTTTGCCTTAGGAGCTGCTGCCGGCTGTGCTGCAGGTGCTGCTGCTTCAGGCTGTGGATTATTTCTCTGCTCCCAGAACTTGAGGTAGACCTGTGGGAAGAGTGCATAGGAGAGGACATCCTCTTCGCACTTTGCCTTGTCACCAACCTCAGCTCTGATCTTATCGAGCTCCGGCTCGAGGAGGTCTGCAGGACGGCATGTGATAACCTCGTCATCACCGATGCACTTCTTGCGAACTTCTTCGTTTACCTTGCCAGGAAGCTGACCGTACTCACCGCGGAGGATACCCTTGGACTCCTTCGGAACAAGCTTGTATCTCTCGCCCATGATGACGTTCATAACAGCCTGAGTACCGACGATCTGAGAGGACGGTGTAACGAGCGGAGGATAACCGAAGTCCTCACGAACTCTCGGAACCTCAGCGAGTGCCTCATAGTACTTATCCTCTTTACCAGCCTGCTTAAGCTGAGAAACGAGGTTTGAGAGCATTCCGCCCGGAACCTGGTAAAGAAGTGTGTTTGTATCAACGTGAAGAACCTTCGGGTTGATATCGAGCTTGTCTGCAACACCTCTGAAGTGAGCAGCAACCTCAGAAAGCTTCATGAGGTCAAGGCCTGTATCACGGCTTGTGCCCTGAAGTGTAGCAACCAAGGACTCTGTTGTCGGGTTGGAAGTACCGTTAGCAAGAGGTGAAAGTGCGCAGTCAACGATATCTACGCCTGCCTGAGCAGCCATGAGGTTGACCATGTCACCTGTACCTGTTGTGTTATGTGTGTGGAGATGAATCGGAACATTGACGTTCTCCTTGAGCTTCTTGATGAGGCTGTATGCATCATAAGGAAGAAGGAGGTTAGCCATGTCTTTAATGCAGATTGTGTCTGCACCCATGCTCTCGAGTGTCTTAGCGAGATTGATGAAGTACTCCTCGTTGTGAACAGGAGATGTTGTGTAAGAGAAGCAAGCCTCAGCGTGTCCGCCGTACTTCTTAACAGCCTTCATAGCTGTCTCGAGGTTTCTCGGGTCGTTAAGAGCATCAAATACACGAACAACGGAGATACCGTTCTCGATAGACTTTTCTACGAATTCCTCAACTATATCGTCTGCGTAATGTCTGTAACCGAGGAGGTTCTGACCACGGAGAAGCATCTGAAGAGGAGTCTTCGGCATGTGCTTCTTAAGAGTACGGAGTCTCTCCCACGGATCCTCATTGAGGTATCTCATGCAAACGTCGAATGTAGCGCCGCCCCAGCACTCAAGTGACCAGTAGCCGATATCATCGAGCTTCTCAAGAGCGGGAAGCATGTCATCGATTCTCATTCTTGTAGCAGCCTGAGACTGATGAGCATCACGGAGTATAGTATCGGTAATCTTCAGTGGATTCTTTCCCATTTTTGATTCTTACCTTTCTTATAGATTAATTACTTACCGAAGAGCGAGATGAATACGCCTGCTGCAACAGCAGAACCGATAACACCTGCAACGTTCGGACCCATAGCGTGCATCAAGAGGAAGTTTGTCGGATCAGCCTTAGCACCGACATTCTGAGATACACGAGCAGCCATAGGAACAGCAGAAACACCTGCGGAACCGATGAGCGGATTGATCTTGTCCTTGAGGAAGAGGTTCATGATCTTTGCGAATACAACGCCCGCTGCAGAAGCAAATGCGAATGCGCAGATACCCATAACAAGGATCTTGATTGTCTCAGCCTTAAGGAAGTTAGCTGCTGTAGCAGTAGCACCGACGGAAATTCCGAGGAAGATTGTAACGATGTTCATGAGCTCGTTCTGAACTGTCTTGGAAATTCTGTCGATAACGCCGGACTCTGTAGCGAGGTTACCGAACATGAGGCAGCCTACGAGAGATGCAGCGTCAGGAAGCATCATTGAAACGAAGATTGTAACAACGATTGGGAAGAGAATCTTCTCTGTCTTTGTGATGGAGCGAAGTGTCTTCATCTTGATCTTACGCTCTTTCTCTGTTGTGAGAGCGTGCATGATCGGAGGCTGGATAACAGGAACGAGTGCCATGTAGGAGTAAGCAGCGATTGCGATAGCACCGAGAAGCTCAGGAGCGAGCTTTGATGTAACGAAGATAGCTGTAGGACCGTCAGCACCACCGATGATACCGATAGAAGAAGCCTGCTTCTCTGTGAAGCCTAAGAGTCTGGAACCGACATATGTGATGAAGATACCGAACTGTGCAGCTGCACCGAGGAGAAGTGACTTAGGGTTAGCGATGAGCGGACCGAAGTCTGTCATAGCACCAACGCCCATGAAGATAAGGCAAGGATAAATTCCGAGCTTAACGCCGAGGTAGAGATAGTCAAGAAGACCAGTGTTAGCTGTCTCGGCAAAGAGATCCCAGTGAACATGACCGTCAGCAAAAAGCTCTGCGTGGTACATGCCTGCACCCGGGAGGTTTGTTAAAAGCATACCGAAAGCGATAGGAAGAAGGAGCATCGGCTCATACTTCTTGACTATTGCGAGGTAAAGAAGCACGCAGGAAATTGCGAGCATAACAAGCTGAAGCGGATTGTTAGCTACCTGAGCAAAACCTGTGCTGCTTAAGAAATTCTGAATAGCTTCCATTTGATTTTACTCCTTTGTATTAAATTGCTTGCTTTGATTTGCCGTGACTTAAGCAATTGTGCAAAGGACTGCGCCGCCAGCTACTGTTGCGCCCTTCTGAACTGCAACGGATGTAACTGTACCGGAGATAGGAGCAGGAATCTCGTTCTCCATCTTCATAGCCTCGAGAACTACAACTGCTGTACCAGCCTCAACGTGCTGACCAACTGTAACATTTACAGAGAGAACGTTGCCCGGCATCGGAGCTGTAACCTCTGTGCCTGCGCCTGCCGGAGCTGCTGCCGGAGCGGGTGCTGCTGCAGGAGCCGGAGCTGCTACAGGAGCCTGAGCTGCTGCGCCTGTTACTTCTTCTACTGAAACTTCATAAGCTGTTCCGTTAACATTAACATTATACTTTCTCATAGTGAAAATATTCCTTTCTTGTCGAGGTTCTTTTGCCTCTTTAAATTAGTACTGAAAAGTTGACTTTTTGAGCCTTGCGGCTCGGATTAAGATACAAGCTTTTATCAGAGCTTTCTGATCGAATGGATCTTAATGCGACCAACATCAGTGCCCATGTCCTCAGCAATAACGGCTGCCATTACTGCGACGAGCTGCTGCTTGTTTCCTACAGGTGCTGCTGCGACAGGTGCCGGTGCTGCTGCTGCGGGAGCCGGAGCTGCTGCCTTCTGCTTAGCTGTTACCGCGCCCATGATCTTACCCATTATTGTAATAATAAGGATAAGGCAAATGAGAACAACGAAAACAGTACACATACCCATAAGAATAACCATTGGTGTACTTACACTACTCATGCATTGTATCCTCCTTTCGGATTCATTTGATAAACTGAAAAATTTATTATGTGATAGTAGGTCAATTTTTATAATATAAAACCAATCTACCCCATTATTAAATTGTGATAATAATAACATAATTTAAATTCATTTGCAACGAATTTGTTTACAATTTATTTCCGCTTTATGAAGTTTTTAGCTTGACTTTTCTGACTTTTCGTCACTTTTCCGAATACAATATCCTAAGAAAGTTATTTTTGTGAAAATTGACACTTTACAAGCCTCTGCTTTGGTAATTTTATTAATTATTGGATACATTAAAATTTGTTAAGATTGTATTTTTCTCTATTTTGTAGCTCTTTTCAAGTCTGTATGTCACCTCACTTCCACAAGGTAAAATGACATATTTATGCAATTTTAACTTTGATTAACCTGTACCGAAAGTAAGTGCAGTTCACAATCAAGCTTAGTTTGATTTCACATCGGATTAAATAATTGCACAGCTTCGGTTAAATTATAATATTTTCTTGATATTAGTTTTTCTTGTGTTATAATCTTCTCGAGAAATCTATATTCTATCTTAGGCTTAAAAACGCCTTGTAAACGGAGAAACTTATGAATATTATCATTCTCGGTGCCGGAAAGGTAGGCACCGCACTCGCACAGAAGCTTACGGAAGAGAAGCACAGTGTGACCGTTATCGACATCAGCCGAGAAAGGCTCGATAATCTCACGGAGTTTTATGACATCATGGGCATAGAGGGCAACGGTACTTCAATTGAAGTGCTCAAGGAAGCTGGCATAGAATCGGCAGATCTTTTCGTTTCCGTAACGGGTACGGACGAAATCAATCTTCTTTGCTGTATGTTCGCAAGAAAAGCGGGCAAATGCAGAGTTATCGCAAGAGTACGAAACCCAGACTACAATCAGGAAATAAACTTTATCCAAAATCAGCTTGGCATTTCATCGATCATCAACACCGACCTTGCCACGGCAAGAGAAATCCAGAAGCTTTTGATGTTCCCGGCGGCTCAGAAAATCGAGTCGTTCGTCAATGACAAGGTTCGTCTCATCAGATTCGAGCTAAATGATTTTTCTCTCCTCAAAGGCGCGTCACTTAAGGAAATCGCCGAAAGAGTGGATGCCGATATCCTTATCTGCTGTGTCGAAAGAGGAAACACCGTCACTATCCCAGACGGTAACTTCGTACTTCACAACGGAGACATGGTGTCCTTCCTTGCTACAACTGAGAACGCAAAGAAATTCTTCAAGGCTATCGGACTTAAGAATAAGCCGGCAAGAAATGCACTCATCGTCGGCGGCGGTACTCTTGGCTATTACCTAGCAAAAGCGCTCATTCACAACGGAGTCGATGTAAGAATTATCGAGCTTGACGAAGCTCGCTGTGAGGATCTCATGGAGAAGCTTCCACAGGCTACCATAATCAAGGGCGACGCCACAAACAGAAGACTTCTTCTCTCAGAAGGACTCGAAATGACAGATGCTTTCGTCTCTCTCACGGGTATGGATGAGGAAAACATGATGCTCGGTCTTTACGCAAGACAGCACTCAAAGGCTAAGATAATCACAAAGGTTAACCGTTTCGAATTTGACGATATTCTCGCCGAACTCGACATCGGATCGGTTGTTTTTCCGAAGTTTATTATCACCGACCACATTTTGCAGTACGTCAGAGCGCTCAAGACAAAGGGCGGCTCAGCACTCAAAACCTTATATAACATTCTTGACGACAGAGTCGAGGCTCTCGAATTTTCTATCACCGAAAAGACCTCGTTCACCGATATTCCCCTTTATAAGCTTAAATTTAAGCCGAACCAGCTCATCTGCTGTATCTCCCGTGGAGGCGAAATAATCATCCCTCGAGGCGGCGATGTTATCAAGGTAGGCGACGACGTTATTCTCGTCACACTTCGTCACGGACTTGACAGCTTCAGTGACGCTCTTGAATAAGGAGGCAGACCGTGAATTTTTTAATGGTTATCTACCTTCTCGGCTATATCCTCATATGCGTGGGCGGTCTCATGCTTTTACCCGCACTTGTAGCCGTTATTTACGGTGAAGCGTGCCTAAGTTCGTTTCTCATCACCGCCGCAATCTCGATTTTCTTAGGCTTTATCATAATTTTGAAAAAGCCTAAGAACAAAATCTTCCATCTGCGTGAGGGCTATGTCATAACGGCTCTATCTTGGATAATAATTTCACTTGTCGGTGCTCTTCCTTTTGTTCTAAGCGGAGCAATTCCGAATTACATCGACGCACTTTTCGAGATTATCTCGGGATTTACCACAACAGGAGCAAGCATTTTGCCCGAGGTTGAGTCTCTCCCACATGCGGTACTCTTCTGGAGAAGCTTCACCCACTGGATCGGCGGTATGGGAGTTCTCGTCTTTCTTCTGGCACTTCTTCCGCTTTCGGGCGGCTCTAACATGAATCTCATGAAAGCAGAGTCCCCAGGCCCTCAGGTCGGCAAACTCGTGCCAAAGCTTCGCTCAACTGCATCTATCCTCTATATTATCTATCTCGGCATCACGATAATCGAGATTGTCGTTCTTCTCATAGCAAGAATGCCGCTTTTCGATACACTCACCATTACATTCGGTACTGTCGGAACAGGTGGCTTCGGAGTCAGAAACGATTCATGTGCAAGCTACACGATTACCCAGCAAGTCATTATAACAATCTTTATGATTGCATCGGGAATCAACTTCAACGCATACTTCTTCATTCTTCTCCGCAAATTCAAGAAAGCATTCGATATCGAAGAGGTTAGAGTTTACCTCATCTTTATACTTGTTTCCACATTGCTTATCGCGTTTAATTCACGCTCCATGTTCTCAAGCATGCTCGAGAGCATTCAGCAGGCGGCGTTCCAAGTCGGCTCTGTTATCACAACAACGGGTTATTCAAGCTGTGACTACAACCTTTGGCCGTCATTCTCAAAGAACATCATCATTCTCCTAATGATAAGCGGTGCGTGTGCCGGCAGTACGGGCGGCGGAGTTAAGGTTTCGAGAATAATCATTCTCGTGAAATCTATCGTTAAAGAAGTTAAGCATGTTATTCATCCGCAGTCGGTATCCAACATCAGAATGGACGGAAAAGCGGTAGCACATGAGACCATAAGATCCACAAATGTATTCCTTGTTTCCTATATTCTGATTTTCATCGCATCCGTATCGATACTCTCAATCGAGGGCTATCCGTTTGAAACGAATTTCACAGCAGTTCTTGCGACATTCAACAACATCGGCCCCGGACTTGACATGGTAGGACCTTCGGCAAATTTCAGCTTCTACTCCCCCATATCCAAGCTTGTCATGAGCTTTGATATGCTTGCGGGACGACTTGAGATTTTCCCGATGCTCGTGCTTTTCTCAAGACACACATGGCAGAGATTTTAAGTTAATTAATAATGTATAATTAACAATTAATAATTAGCGAAAACAAAAAGAACAGATAAACACAAAAACAAATATCCCGTGTGGACGATATTAGGTTGCCTACACGGGATATTTTGATTTTATAACAAAATATAATTAAATGAAACGATTTTATCTCTTTCTTTATTGATTGTCGTTATTTTTCTTTCTGAAAATAATCCGGCTTCTTCGGTCAACTACGGTCGCTATGCTCCCTAAGTTTCCTCTCATCAGCCTATCTTTTTTATATTTACACTATTTCTTAGCTGTCTTTATTTATATTAGTGTGAATAATCCGGCTGTCAAAGCCCAACCACAGATGCCTTTCGCATTTTTGGTTAACTTTGACAGCCTTTCTTCTTTACTGTTTGTTCTTGATTTATCTTGGTGAGGATAATCCGCAAAAGAAAATGCCCGTCTGCGAATGTTTCACATTCTTGACGTATTTTCTTTATGCTATCTCTTTTTTCTATCGGCACTTCGTGCCTCTTTTCTTCGTTATTTCTCTTTATGCTTCGCTTCTCTCTCGTGGGCTCCGCCCACACTCGTTCGCGTTTTTGTAAAAAGCGAAACCAAAAACTTTTATATTTCTACTCTTCTATATTTATACTTTGATAAGAAAAAAGGCAACCTCTCGATTGCCTTTGCCCATAAAAATACTCTAACTATCCTTTAACTGCTTTTGAATAAGCTCCGTAAACGTTCTTTCCGTCTACTGTCTTATACGCTCTTACTTTATATGTATACTTTTCGCTTGCGTTTGTTGTATTCTTGAATGTCAGTCTCTTTGTCTTGAAAACCTTGGTAATTTTCTTGCCGTTCTCATCGGTGTATGTTCTATAAACCTTATATCCCGTCGCATCATCAACCTTTTTCCAAGAAAGTTTTACCGTTCTCTTATCGTTCTTTACGGTTGAATTGGCCTGAGTTAATACGATCTTACCAAGCTTATCATTGTTTTCTTCTATGTTCTCACTGCTCTCATAAACAGCCGAAACATTTTCATTTATAGAATAAGATATTACTGCTACGCTCTCGTTTTCGACAGCCTCGTCATCTTTTTCAACTTTTGTTTCCTCGGCTGAGCCGTTAGAAGCTTCCTCTTCTTCAGTCTCAAGCTCGATTGTTATTTCTTTGTCTTCAGAAGGAACGCTTGATTCTGCATCTCCTCTTGAGAATTCCTCGTCCTCTGTACTGAACTCGATATCTTCACTTTCATCCTCGGACGGTTCGCTTATTTCTTCATCTCCTCTTGAGAATTCCTCGTCCTCTGTGCTGTACTCGATGTCTTCACTTTCATCCTCGGACGGTTCGCTTGATTCTGCGTCCCCTCTTGAGAACTCCTCGTCCTCTGTGCTGTACTCGATGTCTTCGCTTTCGTCCTCGGACGGTACGCTTATTTCTTCATCTCCTCTTGAGAACTCTTCGTCCTCTGTGCTGTACTCGATGTCTTCGCTTTCGTCCTCGGACGGTACGCTTGATTCTGCGTCCCCTCTTGAGAACTCTTCGTCCTCTGTGCTGAACTCTATATCGATAGTTTCGTCTGTTGGCAGAGTCGCGTTGTCGCCACGGCTGAACTCCTCATCACTGAAGCTGAAATCAAACTCTATTTCGGATGTGTCCGCCTGAACCTCATCGGCATAAGCCGCAAAAGGAAGTGCGGAAGCGAGCATAGCCGCCGCAAGCATTACACACAGAAAACGTTTTTTCATAAATTTTATATCCCTCAAATAGTTTTTACAACTCTTTATCCCGTTTACTTCATACCACTTGTTTTATCAATTTTAATTATACTTATTTACGCGCAAAAAGCTATAACTAACCGACAAACGGACAACGCAAACGGCTAAATAGCACCGCAAATGACTTTACGAAAACCATATTTTCCAAACAAGAATTATACAATAGAATTTCGCTGTTTCATGCGATTTTTATCGATTGTGGCGTTTAATTTTAAAGGTAGAAAACTGCCACAATGTAAGCCTTTATTTACAATCAAGTGACAACTTTGGGGGTTAATCAAGTGATTTTGAGCGGTCAGAAAATATGAATTAAATCTACCAAATAATTCATTTTTGAGGGTGCAAAAAAGGGACGGCAAAAACCGTCCCTTAGAAATTTTATGAAGACTTACAGCATAATTACAAAATAGCTTGTGATAGAAAAGCTTCAATTTGTTAAACTTTTCTTTTTTGACTTTAGAACAGCGAAAATCATCAGCAAAACAGGGATAATCGAT
Source organism: Bacteroidaceae bacterium (assembly GCA_963589785.1). GTDB lineage: Bacteria > Bacillota > Clostridia > Oscillospirales > Acutalibacteraceae > SIG603. The sequence goes on from CAVAMJ010000001.1 coordinate 79,903, forward strand.
GTGCAAAGCGTGATTGTGAGCATAAGCTTAACGCCGTAATTTTCTGCGATGCTTCCTGCAAAAAGAAGTGCGATTGTTCCCGCAAGCGAGGTATAAACCGAGTCGACAAGACCGTTAGCCGTAGTCTGGTATTTGTAGTCGATATTCTTGACAACTATCTCTCTTGCCGCCGGAATGATAAGGCTGTAAGAGCCGTAAATCAAAAATGTAGATACGATAACAATAACGCTGTTTGTTGCGAGCAAATCAATAAGCAGAGCCACAAAGACAACACAAGAGCCGAGCAAAAGTCTTATTCTGGGCTTGATGAAGCCGAGACTACCCGAGAAGAAAAACATCAGAAACTGGGATATACAGCCAACAAAGGAGTCTATACCCTGAGTTGAGACATCACCGCCGACCGACTGCAAAACCATAATCTTAAGGTTGTTTGCCGGAGAAATGCTAAGACCGATGAAGAATGCCGCTGCTACGACGAGTGTATAAATCGGCACCTTGAATATCGAAGAAATATCCTTTATTGAAATTTTCTCACGAGTTACCCCTTCTACGGGTGCATCCGGAGTGGTCACGGCAAGAATTACTGTGACGGTAAGAACCACAGTCAATACAATCGGCATGATAACATAGCCGACAGCGGAAATAGCCTTACCCATTATTAATATACAAATCGCATAGCCAGCTGTACCAAACGAACGGGCACGGCTGTAAAGACCGACATCAAAATTAAGGCTCTTGAGCGTCCAAGTATCAAGAATTGAGCTCATAGGCGCCATAAGAAGTCCGAGGCCCAAATAAAAAGCAAGATAGACAGGCATGGATTTTGAGAAATACATACCAAGCTGCATGATCTCTCCGGCAACTATTCCGATAAGAAAAATCCATTTATTTGTGCGCATTTTATCGGCTATGCTTCCCCAGAGGAACTGACCGACAAAGGCAAAGACATAGTAACAAGCTACCATGACGGAGCAGCTGCTCTGGCTGTATCCTCGTGCCAAGCCGTAGGTTATCGCAAATGCGGCAAAGCTTGCCCAAATGCTCCAGTAAAACAGCTGGACAAATGTAAATTTAAGTACCTTACTTTTCAATGTGAAATCCTCCCATACCTATGATAGTTAATAAAATAATTATCATTACAAAAAGAATAATAACATCATTTTTCTTGCTATACAATATGGTAAACTATGTGGAAAAATATTTTTTTAATTTCATAAATTCACATTTGTATTCATATAAATTACTATTGACTAACCGCCTTTTGATATGATAAAATCACCCTACGCTCTTGAGGGAGTAGCTGGCAGCAAAAGCTGTAGCAAGTCAACATACTGAGCTTAGCTCTGGCTTGCTTTAAAATGCGAGACTCATGGTTTATTGGTAAACCGAACTCTCGCTATATTTTTGAGTATTTCGGTGACGCCACACGCTTCACCGATTTTTTTGTGTGTAGGTGAGCTTCTCAATTCATTTAACAACAGGAGGAAAAATTTATGGAATGGGGTCTTATGTTCTACGTCAACAGTATTCTTCTCGGTGTCGGTCTTGCGATGGATGCGTTCTCGGTTTCCATGGCAAACGGACTTAACGATCCGGGAATGAAAATCAAGCGAATGAGCGGTATTGCGGGTGTTTATGCCGCCTTCCAGTTTCTCATGCCGATGGCTGGCTGGGTGTGCGTTCACACGGTAGTCGAGTACTTCACCGCATTCCAGAAATTCATCCCGTGGATTGCGCTCATACTTCTGCTTTACATCGGCGGAAAAATGCTCATCGAGGGCATTAAGAACGATGTTGATACCGACGAAGTAAAAACACTTTCCTTTGCGGCATTGCTTGTACAGGGTGTAGCCACAAGCATAGATGCACTTTCCGTTGGATTTACAATTTCCGACTACGGAACACTCATGGCATTTGTAGCCTCGGTAATCATCGCCGTTGTAACATTCTTCATCTGCATGGGCGGATTGAAGATTGGAAAGACATTCGGTACAAAGCTTTCAAATAAAGCATCCATCCTTGGCGGAGTTATTCTTATAGGCATCGGACTTGAGATTTGGATTAAGGGAGTATTTTTCTAATTTACCGCTAAGCTAATAATAAAAGTTTTTGGTTTCGCTTTTTACAAAAAGCGAACGGGTGTGGGCGGAGCCCACGAGAGAGAAGCGAAGCATAAAGAGAAATAACGAAGAAAAGAGGCACGAAGTGCCGATAGAAAAAAGAGATAGCATAAAGAAAATACGTCAAGAATGTGAAACATTCGCAGACGGGCATTTTCTTTTGCGGATTATCCTCACCAAGATAAATCAAGAACAAACAGTAAAGAAGAAAGGCTGTCAAAGTTAACCAAAAATGCGAAAGGCATCTGTGGTTGGGCTTTGACAGCCGGATTATTCACACTAATATAAATAAAGACAGCTAAGAAATAGTGTAAATATATAAATATATAGACAGGCTGATGAGGTAAACCAAAAGCACGAAGTGCTTTTAGGGAGCGTAGCGACCGTAGTTGACCGAAGAAGCCGAACGGTTTGCACAAAGACAAATATCGGCAATTTATCACTACTGAACTTTGTAAATTTTCGTTAGTGTTCATCTGACACTTAAATTTAGAATATCCCGTGTAGGCAATCTAATACCGCCCACACGGGATATGTGCATTTATGATGTCCTTTATTTATCTTTGAGAAAATAATCCGCAAGAGAAAATGCCTGACCCTTTGAAAGTGTGGAGTTAAGAGTGCCTAGTGTGGAATTTGACCGACTGTTTTTTGATTGTATTCTTTAATTTGTTGCTATGTTTTCTATATTTCGCTTTGTGTGAATAATTATGTTATCAAATTTGCTTTGTTGTTCGATATTTCACCTTGAGCGAATAATTCGGCACAGAAAATGCCCGTCTGCGAATGCCTTGCATTCTTGACGTATTTTCCGTGCCTTTCTTCTTTTTTGTCGCTTCGCTCTGTTTCTGCATTCTTGCTAATTATTAATTATCAAAGGGGCTCTGCCCCTTAAACCCCGTTCGCTTTTTGTAAAAAGCGAAACCAAAAACTTTTATTTTTTACTTCTCCTAATATAGAAAAGCGAAGCAAAAACTTTTTCCGTTTCTGCTTCGCTTTTCCTCATTTTGTTAAATCTGCCGTCTCAAACTCGATTACTTCCTTCAGATTCTCTATATTCATCTCTATCTGATATCCGATTTTTCCCGCACTGAAAAATATCGTATCATAAAGCTCTGCGGTTTCATCAAATGTAGTTCTGAAAAACTTCTTCATTCCTATCGGTGAGCATCCCCCGTGCACATATCCCGTCAGCGGCAAAAGCTCCTTCGCTTTAAGCATTGCTATCGCTTTTTCGCCCACTGCCGATGCGGCTTTCTTGAGGTCTAACTCGCACTCGACGGGTATCACAAACACATAGTGCTCCCCGGACTTTGCCACTGTCACCAGGGTTTTGAACACTCGGTCTGCGTCCTCTCCCATCACGCTTGCCACTTCCGTTCCCGATATTGCCTCGGTATTTGCATAGGAGTGAGGTGTATACTCCACCTTTGCGGCATCTAAAATTCGCATTACGTTGGTTTTTTCTTCTTCCTTATTCTTCTTTGCCATGTTAAGCTCCCAAAGCGCTCTTTCGCTTTTCTTTTTTAGTGAGATAAGTAAAGAATATCAGAAAAGCGATCGTTTGGCAAACAGAAGAACACGGAGTTGCCAAAGAAATTAAGAAAACCGATGTCGGAACTACCTTACTCATAGCGTATGCGACAGGAATTCTCACGCAGAATGCCGCAAGTGTGCCCTGAAGCATGACAAAGGTTGTTTTGCCGCAGCCGTTCATATAACCAAGCAAGCAGAACATAAACGATGTGATAATCGTGTCGATTGCATAACCTCTGAGGAACTGTCCCGCCGCTACGCAAACATCGTAGTCGTTCGAGAATATCGCCGCAAGATTTGCGCCGTAGAACCATGCGATATACGCCATGATAACTCCGACCGCAAGGCTTGATAATATCGCATAGAGCAAAAATTTTCTCGCTCTGTTCATCTTTCCCGCACCGTAATTCTGAGAAACAACCGCACTCATAGCCTGAGCGAACGCCGACGGTGAGAGCATGATAATCTGGCAGAGCTTTTCCGCAACGCCTACACCGGCAGAGACGATTACACCGAGAGTATTGACTATCGTCATAACTACCGTGAAGGATATTGAGACAAGAAGATCCTGAAGTGCAATCGGAAGTCCGATTTTCACCACTTCTTTAATTTCACTGCCGTAGTTCTTAATTCCTCTCATTTTCACACGGAACGGAAGTCCCATTTTTTTGAGGAGCATAATCGAAATAAGCACGCTTATTCCTTGAGCCGCAACCGTTGCGATAGCGGCTCCTGCAGCCGCCATATGGAAAACTCCGACCAAAAGCAAATCGCCGCCGATATTTATCACGCATGCAATTGCGACTGTTATCATCGGCAGTCTTGAATTACCCATTCCTCGCATGATACCCGAAAGGATATTATAGCCCGTAATAAAAACAAGTCCCGCACCGCAAATTGTAACATAGTAAACGCACTGCGTCAGTGCTTCCTCCGGAACATGCATAAGATTAGAGATATTCTTGGCAAAGATAATCATAAATGCCGCCAAAACAAGACCCAGTATACCGAAAAGCCAAATGCTTCCCTCGATAACCTTGCCGCACTCATCGTGTCTGTTCTGACCGATTTTTCTGCCCATTAGAACTGTCGTACCCATGGATAGTCCCGTGATTATCGACTGAACCGTTTGGAGTATCATGCTTCCGCTCGATACCGCCGAAACATCCGATGCCGAGCCGAATCTTCCGACTATCATGAGGTCAGCCATGCCGTAACAAGCCTGAAGTACCAATGCCGCTAAAATCGGCAGACAAAACTTTAGGAACGGCAAATAAATTTTTCCGCTGGTGAAATTCTGTTCTGATTTCATTATTGTTACCTCCTTATATTAAAAAAGGATAAGACAACGACTCAAGTCGCCATCTTATCCGGTACTACGGTATTCCGTTTCTGTCCTCCGATGAACAGCCGCTAGTATAACACAATAAAAATTTTATTGCAAGTGATAATAAAAATAAAGTGCCCTAAGAAATTAATCTCGGGGCACTTTAGCTGTTTTATTGTATTTATTCTTTTAGAAATTATTCAAAGAACTTGTCGTGGACAGCCTTGACAGCTCTGTCTGCATCCTCAACATCAACGAGAACAGAAATCTTAATCTCAGATGTGGAGATCATTCTTATGTTGATATTGCTTGAGTAAAGAGCCTCAAACATATCGCTTGCAACGCCCGGATGTGTCTCCATGCCTGCGCCGACGATTGAAATCTTAGCTACCTTATCGTCATAGGAAACAGAGTTTGCACCGATTGCCTCTACATAAGGATTGAGAATCTCAACAGCCTCGCTTAAGCTGTCCTTAGCGATTGTGAAAGAAATATCCTTTGTTCCGTTTCTTCCGATAGACTGAAGAATGATATCAACATTGATGTTCTTAGCAGAAAGCTTTGAGAAAATCTTGAAAGCAAGACCCGGCTTATCCGGAACACCGATAACTGAAATTCTGGCAACGTTTGTATCCTTGGCAACGCCACTGATGAGCATTTTTTCCACTTTAGCATCCTCCTTAACGATGGTACCTGGTTTTCTTGTGTAGCTTGAAAGAACCTCAAGCTCAAGGTTATATTTCTTAGCGAGCTCAACGCTGCGGTTATGAAGAACCTGTGCGCCGAGAGTTGCAAGCTCGAGCATCTCGTCATAAGAGATTACGTCAAGCTTCTTTGCACCCGGGATTTTTCTCGGATCGGCTGTGTAAACGCCGTCAACATCCGTGAAAATCTGGCATCTGTCGGCATGCATTGCACATGCGATAGCAACGGCACTTGTATCGGAGCCGCCTCTGCCGAGTGTGGTCATATCGTCAAAACGGTTAACGCCCTGGAAGCCCGTTACGACTACAATGTTCTTCTTGTCGAGCTCCTTACGGATTCTCTCCGGGTTTACTCTGCGGATTCTTGCGTTTCCGTAGTTAGATGTTGTGAGGAAGCCAGCCTGCCAGCCCAAGAGGGAAACAACAGGATAGCCAAGCTTCTCGATAGCCATGGCAAGGAGTGATGCACTCATCTGCTCGCCCGCTGTCAAAAGCTGATCCATCTCTCTTTTGGAGGCATTTGGATTAATCTCGTTAGCCTTCTCGATCATATCGTCTGTTGTGTCACCCTGAGCGGAAACAACAACGACAACGTCATTGCCAGCCTTGTATGCACCTGTAACGATATCGGCAACGTTAAATATACGCTCGGCGTCCTTAACGGAAGAACCGCCAAACTTCTGAACTATCAAAGACATTTTACTCTTTCCTTTCTTGATAGGGTTTTACTCAATAACTATTCTTGCTCCGTGAGGGTCAGCCTTCAAGACCTCAACTCTCCAGCCGTTTATGCCGTGCTCCTCGAGTCTCTCGAGTGCCTTTTCGGTGTAATCGGTGTTGTCTGCCTCAATCATCGCCATGATTGTAGGGCCAGCACCCGATACATATGTACCGAGAGAACCAAGCTCATAGCTCATTCTGAAAACAGTCTCATAATTATCGATGAGACCCGATCTGTACGGCTGGTGAATTTTATCCTGAACGGCAACTCTCAGATTCTCAAGGTTACCTGAGAAAAGTGAAGCCGTCATAAGTCCTGTTCTTGAAAGGTTGAAAACCGCATCCTGACGAGAATACATCTCAGGAAGCACCTTTCTTGCCTCCTCTGTCTTGAGCTCGAAAGGAGGAATCATAACCGCAAATGCGATTTTCTCGGAAACCGGAACGCTTACGCTGTAAACACGGTTGCAGTCCATTGCCGAAGCAACAAGTCCGCCGGAAATAGCGGGAGTTGTGTTGTCGGGGTGTCCCTCAATCTTGCAAGCAAGGTTGATAAGTGCGTGTGTCGAAAGCGGAGAGCCTAAAAGTCTGTTCGCACCGAGAATTCCCGCTACGATACAAGCTGAAGACGAGCCGAGACCTCTTGCCATTGGAATGTTGTTTTCCTGACGGATTTTAAGTCCAGGTATTTTTTTACCGCACATATCGTAGACTTCCTTAGCCGCCTGGAAAATGAGGTTTGATTCGTCAGTCGGAACAACGGTATCGTCAACCGACTCAATGTCGATTTCGTCCCATTCCTCCATCCATACTCGGTTCATCATTGTGAGTGCAATTCCGAGTGAATCAAAGCCCGAACCGAGGTTTGCGCTTGTTGCGGGTACATCTATTCTTATCATGTTTTTACCCATCCTTTATTAATAGTCGGATACTCTTATCTTAGAGAGAACCTTAATTCCGTGCTTTTCAAGCTCTGAAAGCTTCTCTTCGATTTCATGCTCAGGAAGAGACGGAGTGATAAATCCTGCCTCGCCCTCCTCACGGTTCTTTCTTGCAAGCTCTCTTACTGGACCGAACACCTCGTCAGCCTTCTGAAGTGCATACTCCTCGCTTACAGTCTGAACTCTTACATAGAAGGAAGTTACGTCGTTCTTGATGTCATCGACAAAGCCTTCCTTTGCGTCTCCCCAGTAAAGGAACTTTCTGGAGGTCTGCTGCTTTGCGCAGTCGATAACATCCGCTACAACTGCCGAAGCTGTCGGAAGCTTGCCCGCTCCCTTGCCGTAGAACACAACGTCACCTGTTGCATCGCCGCGAACCATAATTCCGTTGAATACATCGTCTACATTTGCAAGCTGAGACTCACGGGAAACAAACATTGGACAAACCTTAATCTGGATTTTTCCGTTCTCCTGCATCTTAACAGAGCCGATAAGCTTGATTACTCCGCCCCAAGCCTCTGCGTAGTCAACGTCTGCAAGAGTTATCTTTGTGATTCCCTCAGTGTAGCAAGACTCAGGATAAACATGACTGCCAAATGTGAGAGATGCGAGAATACAAATCTTTCTGCAAGCGTCGTGTCCCTCGATGTCGGCTGCCGGATTTCTCTCTGCATAGCCGAGCTCCTGAGCAAGCTTGAGTGCGTCCTCAAAAGCCATCTGCTCACGAATCATCTTTGTGAGGATGAAGTTTGTAGTACCGTTTAATATACCTGCTATTTCGCTAACTTCGTTTGCGGCAAGGCATGTGGAAATCGGTCTGATAATCGGAACTCCACCGCCTACGCTTGCCTCAAAGAGGAAGTTAAGATTGTGTTCTTTTGCTATTGCAAGAAGCTCTGCGCCCTTAGCGGCTACGAGCTCCTTGTTGGATGTGACAACGTTCTTGCCGTTCTCAAGGCATGCTTTTACGAAGTCAAATGCGGGATGAAGTCCGCCCATAACCTCGACAACCGTGCTAACTTCCGGGTCGTTAAGAATGATATTGAAGTCCTTAACAAAAAGGTTTCCGTATGAAAGATGTGGGAAATCCTTTCTGTCGAGAATATACTTAATAGTGATTTCTTCGCCCGCTCTTCTTGCGATGCTCTCAGCGTGAGTGAGAACAACCTCGGCTACTCCAGAGCCGACTGTTCCGTGTCCAAGTATTGCTATTTTTGCCATTTTATCTTCTTCCTTTCGGATAATCAACCGATTATACTGTCTATTTTAATAACTCCGTCAACGCTTTTCAGCATTCCGATGAGCTCGTCTGCCTCAACCGTCATTTCTGATGAGCTTGCGCTTATCGTGACAAAGGCTCTGCCCTTGACGGGAATGTTCTGGTTTACTGTAAGAATATTAGCGTTCACCTCATAGAAAACCTGTAAGAGGTTCATGAGTGCTCCCGGCTTATCCTGCAAAACCACCTGCATGGAAACCATGCCGCTCGAGTCCTTTTTCTTGTAAGGAAAGACCCCGTCCTTGTACTTATAATAAACGCTGCGGGAGATGCCCGCCATTCGTGCTGCCTCGGAGGTATTCCCAGCCTCACCGCTCTCAAGAAGCGATGTCGCATAGACTACTTTTTCATAAATCTCGGGAAGAACTGACTTGTCTATTACAAGATATGAATTACTTTTCATTTATCGTCCACCGTCTATAAACATTTGTACTGTAACGGTAAACAGCTTATCATAATTTTTTATCAAAATCAAGAAAAAAGCCACCGAAATTTCTTCAGTGGCTCAATATCGTCATTTTACCCATTTTATTCCAAGACAAGGAATAAATTATGTGCAATTATGCGGTAGTGTATTTTCTTATGTGCTTTAACCTACAATCTCTTCTCCGTCATCGGGGATATAAATCTCATCGTCGTCATCGGAAGAATCAGGTTCCGGCTCCATGGTTGGATCCGGTTCCGGCTCGTATGTAGGATCCGGCTCCGGTTCGTATGTCGGCTCCGGCTCAATCGTCGGATCCGGTTCGATTGTCGGATCGGGCTCGATTGTCGGATCAGGAGTTTCCGTAGCATTCGGATCCGGTGTAGCAGTAGCGTTCGGATCAGGTGTTGCCGTTGCATAAGCCATCGTGGATGACTTGTTGTAGTGAAGATGATCACTGTTTGCATCACAAACATCAGGCATATTGGAACTGCTGAACCATCCGCCCGCAACATTTGTGCAGTAGCTTGAAGCAAGAAGTCCGGAGTCACGGCAGAAGTACTTATACTCAACATTATCGGAATATGTGAAGTCAGTCGAGTAGTTGTAGCCGTAGTTCTCTGTCATATAGAGCATTGCCTGGCGCCACATGGTCTTAGCCGCAGTATCTGTTGAAACAGTAGACGGCATATCGTAACCAGCCCAGCATCCTGCAACAGCAATCGGAGTACCGCCGACAAACCAAACGTCGGAGTAATCATCTGTTGTACCGGTCTTACCGTAAATAGTCCAGCCGTCAATCTTTGTCTGATAACCTGTACCGTTGTTGCCGTAGACAACATTCTGAAGAAGCTTGTTCATGATAGTAGCGTTATCTTCAGAGATTGCTCTCTCGCCGACATTGTCTCTGTTATCGACAATGATATTTCCACTGCTGTCCTTTATATAGTAGAACGAATAAGGCTTGTTGTAAATTCCGCCGTTTCCGAAAATCTGGAATGCGGCTGTCATTTCCTCAACGGTGACACCGTTGTAAAGACCACCGATAGCAAGAGCTGACAGTGAGTACTGGTCAACCGCCGCATCGAGGGTTGTGAAATGAAGCTTGTCTGTGAGGAATTCATAACAGCTTTGAGTTGTGAGCGTCTGGGCAAGCTGAGCCGCAGGTGCGTTCTGAGAAATCTCAATAGCTGTATCAACATTCATGTATCCCGTGTAAGTACCTGAGAAGTTGTTAGGGCCGGCAGTACCGTCATCGAAGTAGCCGACAATTCCCTGGTCTTTCAAAACCGAGCCATAGGTGATAGTGTTCGTCTCAAGGCCGAGCGCATAAACGGAAATCGGCTTGAACGATGAGCCAGCAGGTCTTGTTGTCTGAGTAGCACGGTCGGTAAGAAGGTTAGCGTTCTTAGTGTATCTCGAACCGACTATAGCCAAAATCTTACCGGAGTAATCCATCATGTAGTAACCGAACTGCATAGATGAATCGTCAATCAAATCATATGAGGTCTGAGTGAATATCTTTTCGATATTGGACTGTATGTCCTCATTGAGACATGAGTAAATCTCAAGACCGCCGTTTGTGATCATCTGAGCCGCATAGCTTCTTGAAATATTCATCTGCTCTGCGATAGAATCGATCATCTCATAGTACATATTCTCAATGTACCAGTTCCAAACGCCGTCTGTATCGTCTGTCTCTTCTTCAGCGTCAAGCTCACCTGTTGTTGAAACAAACGAGAATGCCCAGTTCATGTTCTCTGACTCTGCCATAGCGTCGTCATATTCCTGCTTGGTGATATAACCCTGAGAATACATCTCGCCCAAAACAACCTGCTGACGAGCCTTGTTGTTTTCGGGGAAAATCATAGGAGTGTAAGCATACGGGTTCTGAGTGATACCCGCAATGGCGGCACATTCCGCAATGTCACAATCCTTTATATCCTTGCCGAAATATGTCTGAGCGGCAGCCTGAACACCGTTACATCCGCTTCCGAAATAAACATAGTTGAGATAATATTCCAAAATTTCATCCTTGGAATACTTCTTCTCAAGGTTGATAGCCGAGAAAATCTCTCTTATCTTACGGTTGATGGAAACCTCATCGTCCTTGGTGATGTTCTTGATGAGCTGCTGAGTCAAGGTAGAACCACCGGCTCCGCCTCGTCCAGTTGCCATCTTAACAACAGCACCGAAGGTCGTTCTCCAGTCAACACCGTTATGCTCATAGAAACGCTTGTCCTCGATAGCAACCATAGCGTTCTTCATGGAATCGGGAATATCGGCAAAATCCACCCAGCTTCTGTTCTCAGTTGCGTAGAACTTCATGTACTCGGTGTAGTTTCCGCTTCCGTCGTCCACATAAACCGTACTGGACTGATTCATCTTGAAAGAAGAAAGAGCCGCAATCTCTGTGTTTCTCTGGCTCCATACGTACTTTCCGACTGCGAAAAGAACAACGCATCCCGCAATCACAAGTGTGATGAAAACCGTGAGGAACAGCTTCCAGATCATTCCGAAAACGCTTTTCGCGGTTGCTCCCGCAGAAACGGCAAATTCATCATCGGCTGCTGCCGTGCTGGATTTTGTTCTGGTCACGCCGTACTTATTTATATCTTTATTATTAAACAAGAATTAACCTCCCTTTCAATAATAGGTTATCGGTATCTCTTTTCCGATTTTAATTCAGTGCGTTTAAGACATACGCACTTTGATTATAGTTGTTCGGACATTTTTAGTCAAGCAAGCTTTTGATGTTCACAATAATTTCGCATTTTGTTTTCAGATTTCGGGCATCTGCTCGAAATGCATCTCTTTTCCTTTATAAGGAAAGGTAAGAGCACACGAAAAGAGCATCGGTGATTTTCTTTCGTCCCTCGAGCCGTACTTGTGGTCGCCGACAATGGGGTATCCCCTCGATGAAAACTGCACTCTTATCTGATGACTTCTGCCCGTGTGAAGCTTAATTCTCACAAGGCTTGTCTCTTCATCGCTCGAAAGAAGTCTATATTCAAGCCTTGCTTTTTTAACGCCCTTTCTCTCTCGTTTCACGGCAAAGACCTTGTTTTTTCTCGAATCTTTGAAGAGAAAATCTTCAAGAACTCCGCTTTCGGGCGGCTTGCCGTGAACCAGTGCCACATATTCCTTTATAAGCTTGCCGTCGGTAATCAGCCTTGAAAAATAAGCCGCCGTCTTTTTGTTCCTCGCATAGATCATCACGCCGCCTACATTTTTATCCAAACGGTGAAGTGCAAAAATCTCGCCGCCAAGCTCACTTTTAAGCTTTTCGGGCATCTCTTTTTCAGAGTCAAGTCCGACAGGCTTAATGCAAACTGCTATATCATCATCGACAAATAGCTTTTTAATCTCTTCCATATCTGTCTCCGTGTAATCAAAAACAGCCCTAAGGCTGTTTTCTCATCATTCTATACCGTAGCCTGCCTCGATAAGTCTGTCATCGACATATCCGCCAAGCAGTTCCTCGTATGCCTCAAAGGTGATTTCCTCGTTGTACTCAGGGCTCTCCGGGGTATATTCCTTCTCGAGATAAGTCTCAAATGCATTGATAACCTTTGCAATCTCTGGAAGTTCCTCTTCCTTGACTATAATCGTTACCTCGGAAAAATAAGGAAGCGCGCTGTTCTCCTTGAAACGAACGGTTTTGATATCATCAAAATAAATTTCCTTAAATCCTGCCTCGATAAGGTTGCGGTAAATTCTCAAAGTAGAGGTGTCCACATAGCTTATCTTCTTCATGCCCTTCGGCGAGTACTTCGCTATTAAAAAATTCATTGCCATAAAATCTTCTCCCTTATACCTAAGAATAATCCGATTAAATCAGACCTAAATTAAATTATACCATATATCATTTTTAAGGTACAGTAGCACATCAAAATTATCTCAATTTTGTAAACTTTTATTTTCGTTTGTCGAAAGTTAGAATATGGAAAACTTATCTGTTTCTCCGACTACAATTTCACAGTTTCGTGATTTTTATGGATTTATATGCCGCACGGGAACTATAATCTACAAATATGTCAATTTTAGCATAAATACATCAAATTTAAGGACTGTAAAATTTAAATTAAGTCATAAAATTTATATTCAAAATTAAACTTTTTTCTTAATAAGAACTTTACATATATTGTTTTTTGCCTGATATTTGTGCATAAACTCTAATTCACTTAACCGTTTCATTAGTATTTTGACGAAATTGCAAACTCTTGTTGCATATCCAACTAATTTAAGCTATAATAAATTTATAAATTTTGATAATTGGATTTTTCTACTCATCGCAAAAGGCTAAACCACGAACGGCATTTTTCATATCAAACACGAAGGGGACTTACATTTTGACCATTAAAAGCAAAGATCTGGCTAAGCTACTCGGCGTATGCCCTGCTACTGTGTCACTCCTAATCAACAACAAACCGGGCATCAGCGACAGTCTTCGCGAAAAGCTCACAAAACAAATAATCGAGCTCGGCTACGGCGACATGCTCAAAACTAACACGGCGACACAGTCTTCAGAGACTTTGCCCGTCTCTTCCAAGCGACACACAATCGTTTATGCGATTTATACGCTTGATGACCTCGGAACAGACGAATCAGGTCTTTATGCTCATGTCCTCGAGGGCTGTGAAATTCAGGCTCGAGAACTCGGCTTCGACATTCAGATCGTGCACATCGACTCAAGATGCAGCTGTGGCATTAAAGGCTGTATAAATGTAGACGAGTGCATCGGCATCATCGTTCAGAGCTATCAGATTAGCGAATGGATGTATGAAGACCTTGTTTCAACGGGTCTTATGTTCGTGGCGGTAGATCGCTACAACTACACTACAAATCTTTCATCTGTTTGCGTAAACAACGAGGACGGCATATATCTTGCGGTTCAGCATCTTTTCGAGCTTGGTCACCGCAACATCGGATATATCACCTCCGGTGCTGACGTAAACACACTCACTGAAAGAAGACGCTGCTATCATCAGGCTCTCAGAGAGTTCCATTTGGTAGACAGAAACGATTTCCGTATCTACACAAATACATGCCCGAATAAGCCCACTCAGGTCTACACCTCTTTGCTCAACCAGTGGAAAGAGATGGAAGAACTGCCGACAGCTTTTATATGTGAGAACGATATCATAGCCGTACAGGTTATCAGAGCTCTTAGAAAGGTCGGTCTTCGTGTTCCTCAGGACATCTCCGTTGTCGGCTTCGACGACAGAAGTGTTTCTCACTGGACAGATCCGCCGCTCACCACCGTCAGAATTCACTGCCACCTCATGGGCAGACAGTCTGTTCAGCTTCTTCTCAATATCATTGATATGAAGAAAGCAGGATTTATCGGTATGCCGTACAAAATGAGCGTCGGTGTCGACCTCGTCACAAGAGAGTCCACCTGTCCTCCATCCACCGATATCATCAAGCTTAACCAGCTGACTTTCGGTGACTGATATTCTTCTAAATTTAGTAAATATTTAGAGTTAATTCTCTTATGAAATTATTCTAAGCTCTTCCGTAATCGGAGGGGCTTTTTCTTTATCAATCGTAAATAAATCGCATAAATTATTTACATAACATTTACAGTGGTTACAGACTGTAATAATTCATATTTTGTGCCAAAGCCCTCGTTTTAAGCATAATTCTGCATTTTTGGAATAGTGTTATGCAATATCAGTGCACAAATCATTCAATTTTCGAAGAATTTCAAAAATTTAGAAAATTTTATTAAAAAATATTTATGAAAACGCTTGACAAATTTATAAAGGCACGCTATAATACAATCACAAGGTCAAGAGAAAACAAAAACCTTAAAGAGAAAAGAAAGATAAAACGAACCGATGCGGTTCAGTATGATGAAAGGATGTCACTACTATGTTTTCAAGAAAGCCAATGACAATTTTAACTTCAAGAATGGAAAATGAAAGAGCTGCTGCTAAGCACACAAGAAGAGCTTTCTCTGATGTAAGAGACATTGAGATGACAAGCCCTGCAGCTGATTTCAACCACGTTATGTATGTTAACATCGGCGGAGTTGTTTCCCCTATCAGCAAGTAATTTAGAGTACGCGTTGTGAAAATCCACACCTTATATAGCTAAAAAGCCACTGCCTAAAGCGGTGGCTTTTTGGCGTGCTCTGATTTTTTAGATTTCAAGCTATTCCCTTCAAGAATATCACTTACCGAAGAGAGAATAGCACTTCTATTGATTTATTTCTTAAATTGTGCTAACATAAACCTTGGGGTGCTGACTGAATAAACAGTCGGCTGAGATAATACCCTTAGAACCTGATGCGGGTAATGCCGCCGTAGGAAAGGAAGTTAATATTAATGTCAAGTTCAGTAAACCGCACAAGAAGGCTTGCTGTTACCGCCATGCTGCTCGCACTCGGAACAGTGCTCAGTATGGTTAAGGTTCTGCAAATGCCGTTTGGAGGAAGCATCACACTTCTCTCCATGCTCCCCGTATGTATGATTTCTATTGAGTACGGAGTTAAATGGGGACTTATCTCCTCGTTCATCTTCTCGCTCATTCAGTTTGGATTCGGCGTTCAGGAGGGTTGTCTCGGCTGGGGATTCACCGGCGGACTTCTCATCGTGATGATACTTTTTGATTACATCGTCGCTTTCTCCATCCTCGGAGTTGCCGGTCTTTTCAGAAAGAAAGGCCTTGGCGGAATTGTCCTCGGAGTTGCGCTTGCGGTATTTCTCCGCTTCGTCTGCCACTTCATCACGGGCTTTGCACTTTGGACTTACCTCGATTTCAGCATAAGCTTCGGCTCTTTCACCTTGAAAGGCCCTTACTGGTACTCGCTTCTCTACAACGGAGCCTACATGCTCCCGGAGTGCATCACAACAGTAATCGGTGCTTCGATTCTCTTCAAAATCCCAGTCATAAACAAGCTTATGGCGGGCGACAAAATCTAAAAATTATTCAGTCTGTACCTTATTATCTCGGGTACAGACTTTTCTTTTTCTTTGAAAATTTCTGTATTAAATCCTCCCTCTTTGTGCTATACTGAAAGCAATATATACGGTTTTTCAGGTATATAGGTGTGGAGGATTAAATATGAAAGCTTCAAAAAACATGACCGTGCAGTATGCCTTTCTGCAATTTCTGCACAACGCTTCCCTTTGCTCGATACTTGCGTTCATAACGCCGTATCTTCAGGCTATCGAAACAGAGAGCGGCTCGAGAATGTTCTCCGATTCTCAAATCGGAACAGTGCTCGCGCTGGGCAGTTTCGTCGGAATTATCATAAGTCCGATACTCGCTTCCTTTTCGGACAAGCACACAAAGATACCGATAAAAAGCATCACGGCACTACTTTTCTTGATCTCTGCGGCAGGCGGTGCACTTCTGCTTCTTTTGCCAAGCTTCTTTCTGCCTGTCTCGATTATCACTATCATACTCTACTCCATGAGCAGAACTCAGGGCACATTCCTCACGAGCCTCGGAATGGAGCATGTCTATGCGGGAGAAGACTTAAACTTCAGCCTTTGCCGTGGTTTCGGTTCTATCGGTTATGCAATTATGGCATTTTTCATGGGTTATGCAGTCGATTGGTTCGGCTCACCCATAATTATGATACTGCTTCTCGCTTGCTGTGGTCTTGATGCGGTTCTCGTTCTTTTCTTCCCTAAAGTTAAGAACGCTAAGGTGAATAAAGCTGACGACAGCGTAGAACAGGAGGCTATCAGCTTACTTGAGTTTGCAAAAAGGAACTCGAGATTCATTGCAGTTGTCTTTGCTGTCGTGCTCATCTATGCATCTCACCAGTTTATAAATACCTACACTATCAATATCGTCCGTCACCTCGGCGGAACAGAAAAGGAAATGGGAATCGGCACGGCTATTGCCGCTGTCCTCGAATTACCCGGAATGGCACTCGTTCCGTGGCTTCGTAAAAAGCTCGGTTCTGCCGCAGCACTTCTTAAGCTTTCGGCAGTTGCCATGATTATCAAAGCGGTAATCACTCTCATTGCTCCGAGCATCTTTGTGTTCTACATCGCTCAGTGCATTCAGTTCTTCACCTTTGCGGTGATTATCCCAGGCGGAGTTTTCTTCGTCAACGAAACTATCGATCCCGCCAACAAGGTTAAGGGTATGTCTATTTTCGATATGGCACTTGTCATAAGCGGTATTCTCTTCAATAAAATCGGCGGCATGCTATTTGACTCGTCGAGCGTGGAATTGACGCTTTTAATCGGAACGATAGTCACAGCTGTCGGTACAGTGCTTCTCTTTATTCTTCTTGCGGGAGGAAAATTCAACAATCAGACAAAGAAAGTTGAAAACTAAGTAATTATACAATCAGCACAACGGTAATTCACTTTTATAGCGAATTACCGTTCTTTCATACGCTTCAAACTTTACAAAGCACAAAAATAAGGATATACTTTATTTGTCATACATCCGAAAGAAAGGAAGAATCTCATGCAAACATTCATTCCGAAAGACTACAAATCAACCCTTGGTCTTTATGAAACTCAAAAGGCAATCGGACTCATCAAGAGCGTATTTGAAGTTAAGCTAAGTTCCGCTCTGCACCTAAAAAGAGTTACCGCACCGCTTTTTGTCGATCCGAAAACAGGTCTTAACGATGACCTCAACGGCGTCGAACGTCCCGTCGGATTTGATATTCCCGCCGCAAATACCGATGCTCAGGTTGTGCACTCCCTTGCTAAGTGGAAGAGACTCGCACTCAAGCGTTATGGATTTTTCGTCGGAAACGGTCTCATAACCGACATGAATGCAATTCGCCGTGACGAAGAGCTCGATAATATCCACTCCGTCTATGTTGACCAGTGGGACTGGGAAAAGGTTATCGATAAGGACACAAGAAATGTCGAGTACCTCAACAAAACAGTCGAGAGAATTGTATCTGCTATCTGCGGCACACTTGACGAGATAAAGTGGCAGTTCCCAGAGCTTGACACCGAACTAAAAAGAGAAGTCACATTCATAAGCTCTCAGGAGCTCGAAGATAGGTATCCCGACCTCACACCGAAGGAAAGAGAAAATGCGTTCGTTAAAGAGCACAAGACGGTTTTCATCAGCAAAATCGGCGGCAAGCTTAAAAGCGGAGAAAAACATGACGGAAGAGCGCCCGACTACGACGACTGGAATTTAAACGGAGACATTCTCTTCTGGCACGACACATTGGGAATCGCATTCGAGGTTTCCTCCATGGGTATCCGTGTTGACAGCGACTCTCTTGCCGCTCAGTTAAAGCTATCGGGCTGTGAGGAAAGAAGCAAGCTTCCATTCCATCAGGCACTTCTAAACAACGAGCTTCCTCTTACAATCGGCGGCGGTATCGGTCAGTCAAGACTTTGCATGCTGCTTTTGGGCAAGGCTCATATCGGAGAAGTTCAGTCCTCCATTTGGGACGAAAACACTAAGAAAATCTGTTCAGACGCAGGTATTCTTCTACTGTAATCAAATATTAAATTAAGCATCAAAAAAGCTGTCGGCACAAAATCCGACAGCTTTTTTATGTAATATCAATTTAACTTTGCGAGATACTCTCCCATATCAAAATCTTCTATAAGAGAATCTTTTCTAAGATACAGCGGATGATGCGGATGTCCCTTTACAGAACGCTTGCCCGCACTCACCCATCGTGCAGAGAATTCCTCTCCTATTTTTACCATATCGGCAAGACAAGTCTTGAGGTAATCTCTCTTCTCGACTATCGTTCCCCAAGCCGCCCAAACGGTTGGGTTTTCTCCGCTGTTTTCGAGAACATAGCGAAACGCTTTCATATTCTCCTCATGAAGTGCGGTATTGAAAACCCTGTCCATGTCGTCGGGGTTTGTCGCACGCTGAGCGTAGACATTGAACATTATAAAGGAATCGAAGCCATTTCCGCTTGCTATTCTCTCCACAGATTTTAGTGTGTTATCAAGATTATCAGGCTCGGCTGTTGAGGGATTTATCCCTATTGTTATCAGCGGCTTTTTTCCCCTTGTACCCAAAATATAACGATATTCTGAATAGAAATCAGGAATATAAAGCCATTTTTCTCTGTCGTAGGAATCCTTATCACTTTTAGATATTCTCGCTTCGTCAAATGTCAGAATATCTATCTTAGTGCTTTCGCTCTCGGGAATATGCATATTTTTCACCTATCTTTCCTAACTGCTTGAAAACAAAGCCGTTATAGTATATAATCAAATCAATTAAGACACATGTATCAATTAAC
This sequence comes from Bacteroidaceae bacterium, assembly GCA_963589785.1. Lineage (GTDB taxonomy): Bacteria > Bacillota > Clostridia > Oscillospirales > Acutalibacteraceae > SIG603. The sequence goes on from CAVAMJ010000001.1 coordinate 99,164, forward strand.
AAGGAGGATTTTTCCATGGCAATTATTTCCTGTGATTTTATCTCAAAATCACTTATGCGTACCGTTCAGATTAAAGCAATCGTACCGACTGATAAATTAAAATTCGGCCCCGACGCCGACAAAAAGGAAGCACCGAAAAAATATAAAACTCTCTATCTTCTCCACGGTGTTTTCGGAAACTGCACCGACTGGCTCTCCGGAACAAGAATTCAGCGCTGGGCAGAGGCTAAAGACCTCATCGTCATCATGCCGTCAGGTGAGAACAAATTCTACTGCGACAATCCCAAGTCAGGCGACTACTTCTCAAAGTTCATCGGAGAAGAGCTCCTCGAATTCACAAGAAAAACCTTTCCTTGCTCAGATAAGCCTGAGGATACCTTCATCGCGGGTCTTTCCATGGGCGGATGCGGTGCTCTCACAAACGGACTTAAGTACAGCGAAAATTTCGGCTGTGTAGCTTCTCTTTCTGCCGCACTTATCGTAGATGATGCCGTTAATTCAGTTTATGACGACAACTGGAATCTTCACAACCGCCACTACTACGAGTCATTCTTCGGCCCGATGGAAAACCTCAAGGGCAGTGACAAGGACTACTATGCTCTTGCCGACAAGCTTGCAAAAGAGGGCAAGAAGTTCCCGAAGATTTACATGTGCTGTGGTACTGAGGACGGTCTTTTCGCTCCGAATGTCGAGTTTAAGGATTACCTCACAAAGCTTGGCGCAGATGTAACATGGGAGTACGGCGCAGGAAATCACGACTGGGATTTCTGGGATACCTACATTCAGAAGGTACTCGCATGGCTTCCGCTCGATAACAACAACGCCGGCATAAACAGCGGAAACATCGGCTGATTTTCAGCCGTCAAATAAAACAGTTTAAGGGATGTCCTAATGGGCATCCCTTTTTTCTTAGTCTGTCTGAGTGCCGTAGAGGTCTGCGTCGATTGCATCCTCAATTTCTACCGTCACAAAATCGCCTGGGTTTAGTTCTTTGTCAGAACTAAAGTAAACAAATCCGTCAACATCGGGAGCGTCCATGTAGCTTCTGCCGAAATAACATTCCTGTTCCTCGTCATATCCGTCTACCATAACCTCAAGAACCTTTCCGATATGGCGGCGGTTGATGCGATCCATGATGTCCATCTGGCTCTCCATGATTATTCTCGCACGCTCTTCCTTTGTCTCTTCGTCAAGCTGTTCCTTCATTCTTGCGGCTGGTGTGCCCTCCTCCTGTGAGTAGGCAAAGCATCCCATGCGGTCGAACTCCATATCCTTGACAAACTCAGCAAGCTCTGTGAAGTCCTCCTCAGTCTCTCCGGGGAAGCCCGCAATAAAGGTTGATCGAAGAACAATGCCGGGTATTCTCTCACGAAGCTTATTGATAAGAGCTGTGAGTTTTTCTCTGTCACCACGGCGGTTCATTCTCTTGAGAACCTTTCCAGATGCATGCTGAAGCGGCAAATCAAGATATTTAACCACCTTGTCCTCGCTCGCAAAAACATCGATGAGCTCCTCAGTGATAGCCTCGGGATAGCAGTAAAGAACTCTTATCCACTTGAGGTTTTCTATCTTTGCAAGCTCTTTAAGAAGTCTCGCAAGAGAAAATTCTCCGTAAATATCAATTCCGTAGCGTGAAGTATCCTGTGCTATAACGATAAGCTCCTTCACGCCGTTATTAACGAGACCCTCTGCCTCTTCTACGATATTCTCAATCGTTCTTGAGCGCTGTTTTCCCCTTATCATCGGAATTGCACAGTAAGTACAGTTGTTATCACAGCCCTCTGCGATTTTGAGGTAAGCGTAATAATTCGGCGTGCTCAAATCACGATCTCCGCAAAGCGGCATCTGATATTTATCGGGGAAGCTCTCGACTGCCTCTCCGCCGACAAGCTCCTTGAATTTATTTACTATATCGGCATTTGCTCCGATACCTAAAACAGCGTCAACCTCGGGAATATCACGTCTTATCTCGTCCTTGTATCTCTCTGCAAGACAGCCTGTAACAACGATTTTCTCGATTACACCATCATTTTTTAGGTCAACAAGCTCGAGTATCTCGCCTATGGACTCCTTCTTTGCGCTGTCGATAAATCCGCATGTGTTAATAATGGCAATATCACTCTCAGCGGGATCGCTTACCGTCTCAAATCCGCCGTTTCTAAGTGCCGCCATAAGCATTTCGCCGTCGACCTGATTTTTAGCACAGCCGAGGCATATCATTCCGACCTTTACGGACATAAGTTTTCTCCTTTGTTTTTTAGTCTTTCGGCTCAAAAATCTTCGAAATCAAAGGAGCTCATACCCTCTCGAATTTCATCAAAGCTGTAGCCGTATCTCTGAAGTGCCGAAACAGCCCTTCTCTTTATTTTTTCATCGTCGGCAAAGCCACGATATTTCTTTTCGAGAAGCATCTTTATCTTCTCGATTGGTTCGTCGTCGTATTCCTCGATAACCTCATCGATTATCTCGGGAGAAATTCCCTTTATTCTAAGCTCCTGAACCACTCGTCTTTTGCCGAATTTCTTAACAGCAAAAAGCTGACGCACAAAGACCCGGGCAAACTCACGATCGTCGATGAGACCTAACTCCTCCATTCGATCCGCCGTCTGCTCGGCTGTTTCCTTTGACGCCACCTCGCTCACCTTGTCGATGAGCTCCTTTTTGCTTCTCGCCCTGTATTCAAGAAGATACAGAGCCTTTTCCGAGGCTCTGTGTGCTTCTGATTTTTGTATAAGCTCGAAAAGCTCCTCATCCGTAAGGCTTTGACCTGCTTTTACGCCATTAGCCTCCAGCGTGAATGTATCGAGCTTCATGGCTTCCTCACCGTCAATATAAAGCTGAGAAAGCCCCTTTCTTCTCGTTCTTATGTCCGTTATGAGCATCAGTCGTCAACGGTAATATCAATGTCAGCGGTGATTGTCGGCTGCTTCGGCTCTGCCTTAGGTGCGGGAGTCTCGACCTTTTTGACATCAGCGCCCTTAGGCTTTTCCTCTTCGTCCTTCTTGGGGCCGTACTGCTCTAAGAATCTTGCTCTGACCTTTGTTTCAATCTCGTTCAAAAGCTCAGGATTGCTCTCTATGAGCTTCTTGGAGTTATCCTTGCCCTGAGCAAGTCTCTGTCCCTCATAGCTGAACCATGCGCCCGACTTATGGATAATATCCATATCGATAGCGGCATCCATGATTTCTCCCATCTTGGAGATACCCTCGCCGTACATAATATCAAACTCTGCAACCTTGAACGGTGGTGCAACCTTATTCTTGACAACCTTAACCTTTGTGTGGTTACCTACTACCTCGCCGCCGACCTTAATGGACTCGACTCTTCTGACATCAAGTCTCACGGAAGCGTAGAACTTAAGAGCACGACCGCCCGATGTAGTCTCAGGGTTGCCGTACATAACGCCGACCTTCTCACGAATCTGGTTGATGAAAATAGCAACGCAGTTAGACTTGGAGATCGCACCCGTGAGCTTTCTCATAGCCTGAGACATAAGTCTTGCCTGAAGACCGACATGGCTGTCGCCCATTTCGCCCTCAATTTCCGCTCTCGGAACAAGTGCGGCAACGGAGTCAACTACGATAACATCAATAGCGCCCGATGCGATGAGCTTTTCGGTAATTTCAAGTGCCTGTTCGCCTGTATCCGGCTGAGCAACAAGAAGTGAATCAATATCAACTCCGAGGTTAGATGCATAAACAGGGTCAAGTGCATGCTCAACATCGATAAAAGCGGCATTGCCGCCAAGCTTCTGTCCCTCTGCTACACAGTGAAGTGCAAGTGTTGTCTTACCTGAGGACTCCGGTCCGTAAATCTCGACAATTCTTCCCCTTGGAAGTCCGCCTATACCGAGAGCCATATCAAGAGTGAGTGAACCCGTGGAAATAGCCTCAACATTGAGTGCCTGAGTCTGTCCGAGGCGCATGACCGCACCGTCACCGAACTGCTTTCTAATCTGGGTGAGGGCACTTTCCAGCGCCTTGTTTCTTTCATCTGCCATTTTAAATTCTCCTATGTAATAACATGTTTGTATGTTTATTTTACAAAATTAAGTATGTTCTCCAAGCTTATCAACGAGGAAAACAACTGTACTATGATTTAAATCGGAGCAACACTCTGCTTTGCTTGCAAAGAGCAGAGTTTGCGAACGATTGCAAGCGTACAGAGGAGCGTTAGCTCCCGGCATTTCGGAACGAAATGCATTATGTTCTCCCGATTTATCGGGGGAACATCTGTACTATGATTATACTTGAAAGTAAGATAAAAAGCAATAAGTTTGATGAAATTTTTCGAACAATTGTTTTTATTTCTTATTTCATTCAGCACAAATATATTTTACAATAAAAGAACCTACACTGTCTATACTAAAAATGCTCAACGGCCGAGAAAAGCCTTTAGCTGTGGCATTTTTGCCATAGCGTCATGAAATCCACGCTCGTAAATCTCCCATAACTTTTCGGGGTCACGCTCGAGTCTGTCTATATCGAGGCTTGTCTCAGGGGCAATAACAAAGCATGTCCCCTTTTTCTCCTTGTCAGCAAGATAACGAAGTTCATTGTTATATACGACATGACGATTTTTCATCGCATTGCCAAATTCCTTGTAGCCGTGGTAATGAGCCTTGACCAAGGGATAAACCGAACTTTTCTTCTTTGTGAAATCTCTCGGCTGAGTTAAAACGACAACATTATTTCTGTTGCCCATTCTCTCACTTTTGGCAAGCGGAAGAGAATCGGCAACACCGCCGTCAAGATACTTTTTGCCGCCTATTTCCACAGGACGAGAAAGCAGCGGAAGCGAAGCACTCGCACGCACCTTGTCCACCTCTCTGATAAAATCTCTCACGGGCAAAAGCTCTGCGTTTCCCGTTTCGAGGTTTGTCACTACGGCATAGAGAGTGGCACCGATTTTTTTATATGCGTTGTTATTAATCGGATATAGTTCCTCGGGAATTCTGTGGTAAATAAATTCCTCCGAGAAAAAATCACCCGTTTTTAAAAGCATTTTGTGACCGCAGTAGTAATCCTTATCTATGTGGTCGATTATTACCTTTGCGCCTCTGCCGGCTTGCAATGCAAGGTAAGAGCAGGCATTGCAAGCTCCCGCCGATACTCCGATGACACGGCTGAAAATTATCCTTGCCTCTAAAAATGCGTCCAAAACTCCACAGGTATATAAACCACGCATACCGCCACCCTCCAAAACGAGAGCGGCGGTTGTCGTCAGTTTTATTTCCTCGGGAAGCGGATTTCGTCTTAGCTTAACCGAGCTTTGCATCATGAAAGAACATTTCCTCCGTTACAGTCAATCGCAACAATAAGCGGAAAATCCTCGAATTCGAGTTTTTTCACGGACTCACAGCCAAGATCCTCAAATGCGATAACCTCGCAAGACTTGATGCATCTTGACGCAAGTGCGCCCGCACCGCCGATTGCACAGAGGTAAACTCCCTTATTGCGCTTGATAGCCTCAATGACCTCATCGCTTCTCTTTCCCTTGCCTATCATGCACTTGAGACCTCTGTCCATGAACTCGGGAGCGAATTTATCCATTCTCGAGCTTGTGGTAGGGCCGCAAGAGCCGATTGCCATTCCGGGAGGTGTCGGTGTGGGGCCGGCGTAATAAATGCTTGCATTCTCAAGCGGATAAGGAATATCCTCGCCCTTATCGAGCATTTCCTTTATTCTCTTGTGAGCGGCGTCTCTCGAAGTGTAGACCGTTCCGCTGAGAAGAATTCTCTGACCCGCCTTGAGCGAAGGTGCAACCTCAGCGATGTCCCTTGTGTTTACTCTCAAATCGGACATATCAGCACTCCTTGAAAAGCTCGATGTGCTCGCCGAGAGGACCACGGAAGAATGCAATTCTGATTGGGAAATTCTCGCCGAGAACCATATCTGTCGGCTCTGTTGTTACTTCGTAGCCAAGTGCTCTGACCTTCTCGATGTACTCGTCAACATCGTCTGTTGCGAATGCAAGGTGGTTAAAAGAACCGTCTACGGGAACATTATCAAGCTCCGGGTGGCAAACAATCTCCATAACAGTATTGTCGCCGCAAGAAAGCATGCAGTTCTTGCCGTCTGCCCAGCTTCTCTTAACAGGAAAACCCATGACATCTCTGTAGAAAGAGATTACCTTCTCTAAATTCTCTTCGTTCGGATAAAGTGCGATGTGGTGTACTCCGTTGATTTTCATAACAATTCCTCCATAAGCTGATTTACAAAAACATCTCCGATCTGAAAACAAACCGGAGATGTAAAATTTTGATTACTTTCTGCCAAAAATAGACATAATATCTGTGAAGGTGGAATCCTCCTCGACACGTGGCTGTGGCTTTGGAGCCTGTGCACTTGTCGGAACGTCAGGTGTCTGAGTAGCAGTTCTGCCACCTACATTGAATGTGCCGACATAGCTTGACTCTGACTCAGCCTTAGCTGCAGCTGCTGTCTGAGCAGGTGTAGCAGAAACAGACGGAACTGTCTTTGCTGTGTTCTCGCCGTTCATGCCGCCGAAGCCTGTTGCGATAACAGTAACCTTGATCTCGTCCTCCATTGTCTCGTCAAATGTAGCACCCCAGATGATGTTTGCATCCTCGCTTGCTCTCTCCTTGATGAGGTTGGAAGCTGCATCGATCTCTTCGAGTTCGATGTTCGGAGAAGACTTGATGTTGATAATAACACCCTTTGCACCTGCGATAGCTGTCTCGAGAAGCGGGCTTGTGATAGCCTGAAGAGCTGCATTCTCTGCCTTGTCCTTACCTGTAGCGGAGCCGACACCCATGTGAGCGTAGCCTGCATCCTGCATAACGGACTTAACATCCTCGAAGTCGAGGTTGACGATACCCGGAAGCTGGATAAGGTCAGAAATAGACTGAACGCCCTGGCTGAGAACATTATCTGCTACCTGGAAAGCGTTAGCAAGTGTGATCTTCTGATCGGAAACAAGCTTGAGTCTCTCGTTAGGAATAACGACGAGTGAATCGACATGCTCCTTTAAAGCCTCGATTGCAGCCTCAGCCTGATCCATTCTTCTCTTGCCCTCAAATGCGAAAGGCTTTGTGACGATACCTACTGTGAGAGCGCCCATGTCCTTTGCTACCTCAGCAACAACAGGAGCTGCACCGGAACCTGTTCCGCCTCCCATACCTGCTGTAACAAATACCATGTCTGCACCCTTGAGGGCTTCAGCAATTATATCTCTTGATTCCTCGGCAGCCTTCTGTCCGTTAGCGGGGTTTCCGCCGGCACCCTTGCCGCCTGTTGTCTTTTCGCCTAACTGGATTTTAGTCGAAGCCTGTGTGCGTGAAAGAGCCTGCTTATCTGTGTTCATGCAGATGAGCTCTACATACTGAACGCCTTCTTCAGCCATACGATTGACAGCGTTTCCGCCGCCGCCGCCGACACCGATAACTTTTATAGTCTGGGCTGCTTCATCGAGCATATTATCAATTGCGAAAGGCATTGATATTCCTCCTTAAATATAAACTTTTTATAATAAACCTTAGGGTATTTTCAGGGTAAAGTGAGTAAAGGCTTTTTGCTTTACATAATTTCAGCTTTACACATTTAATAATCTAACACTTTACACCTCAAATTTCAAGTGTTTAGAGCGATTTTATAAAGATAATTTGCATTTTATTAACATCTTGTAAATTAGAAAACGCTCTGTTTTTTGCTTCTGCAAACGGCAAGCTTATCAGAAATCCGGGATATCGTCGCCACGAGAATTAATCGTGGTTTCTTCAGCAGTCGACTCCTCGGACGAGGTGTAGCCGTCATCATATTCGTTAGTATCAGCTGTGTCACCGCTGTCGGTCGAATCGGCTGTTGTGCCGTCATACGAAGAAACTTCACTTGAAGCCGTGTTTCCACCGTCTACCGCATCGACACCGTCAACAATTCTTCCCGCACCGTCAAAGGTGAGCGTCCAATCGGAATCGGAAGAAGAAGCAGTACCGCTCTGAACCTCAGCCTGAGTGCTCGGGTTGAAGTAAGCTCGGTTGTTTTCCTTAGAAAGAGTGAGGTCAAGCGTACCGTACTCCGTGTCGGAAATTCCGCTGCCCATAGCAATCTGCAAACCGAAATTCAGCTTGTATCTCAAATCGCTTATGCCACCGAGATTCATAAGAACTCTGCCGTCATAGAGAAGCTTGATGTTATAGACATCGCTTATATCTATTCTCGTAATCTTGCTTATCTCGTCGCCACGCTCATTAAGGCAAGTGTTAATCTCCTCATAAGCCTGCTGCTGATATTCATCGTTAAACTTTAGGTAGCCCTCATTATCGCTTATTTCTCCGCCGACAAGAAGAATTGAGTTTGACTCCTGCTCAGTTCTGTTGTCGAGAAGCTTTCCGTACTGGCTGATGTAGACATATCCGCCGTTGTACTCAATGCTGTATCTTACAGTAGCTTCGGTAATGCTTATCTCCGCTGTTGTGGGGAAAATTCTTCTGAGCTTGATTTTCTCAACATACGGATAAAGCGAATAGAGGTTTTCTTCGATGCTCTTTGCGTTCACAAGCAAGAGGTTTTGACCCTCGGTGACTCCTGTTGAAGCAATAACCTCGTTTGTGTCGTACTGCGTGACGCCGTTTATCTTGATTACCTTGACTCGGCAAAAGGCTATCTCACACACGACAAGCGCAATGAACGCAATAAGCGTGAGTATCAGCCATGCTCTGAGCTTATGAGACTTTTTCGGAGCGGAGAAGTCGCTTTCGTCATAGTAATCATCGCCGTAGCCCTCACGAATCACAACCGAACCGTCGTCATCACTGAGATATTCCTGATAATCATCGTCCTCGTGATTTACAACTCGCCGTTTTCTTCTTCGTTCGGTGTTTGTGTTTCTTCTCGGCTGTCTGTCAACGTCCTGTTCGTATAAGTCATTATCTTCGGAACCGTCAAGATCCTTCATGGCGGCATCTCGGATTTTACTTATAAGACCCATGCTTCTCCCCTCCTTTCGTCAAAGATATGAATTTTAAATATATAATGATTATTCCTCGCTTGAATCTGTCATTCCCGCCGCTTTGAGAATTTCCTGGTAAATTCTCTCGTTCGCATCTGGAATGCTCATTTCCTTTGCGTTTCTGCCGTAGCGCTCGATTGTCTCGGGATCTGCCAAAATCTTATTAAGCTCCTCCAAGAGCTTCTCGCCTGTGAGGTCTTTCTCCTCGATAATCTCTGCGGCACCTCTGTTTACAAGTGCCATAGCGTTATGGTACTGGTGATTTTCTGCGACATTAGGAGACGGAATAAGGATAGATCCCTTGCCCATCGCCTCAATTTCAGTCAATGTTATCGCACCGGAACGGCTTATGACAACATCAGCCGCCGCAAGGCAATCTGCCATATTATTGATATATTCGAGAACTCTGATCTGCGGATTAGCGGAAATATCATAGCCCGCCTCTTTGAGAATATCAGGATACTCCGTGTTTCTCGTTCCGTAGCCGTGAATATGCTGTACTGTTCCCTTTTCTGCGCTGTCCTTGAGAACAGTTATCATCGCATTATTGAGCGCACCTGCACCGAGACTGCCGCCGAAAGAAAGAACCATCGGTCTCTCGTCAAGACCAAGCTTTTTTCTTGCCTCCTCACGGTTTGCCGCCAAAATTTCCGGGCGAACAGGGTTTCCCGTTACTACAACATTGACACCCTCAGGAAGGTGCTTTCTTGCGTCCTCAACGGCAATCATTATTGTCTTGACGCTCTTAGCGAGCATCTTGACGGTAACTCCGGGATAAGCGTTTGACTCATGCACAACACAAGGAATTCCAAGCTTTGCCGCCTCACGAAGAACAGGTCCGCATACATACCCGCCGGTACCGACACAAATATCAGGCTTAAATTCCTTGATGATTCTCTTGGACTCAAGTGTAGATGTGACAAGCTTATTTACCGTCTGAATATTTCTCATAATATTTGCGGGTGTGATTTTTCTCTGAAAGCCCGAGATATGAATTGTCTTAATCTCGTAGCCGGCAGGCGGAACAAGCCTTTCCTCCATGCCGCCCTTGTTGCCGACAAAGAGTATCTCGGCATCAGGCTGTTTCATTTTAAGATAGCCGGCAGCCGCCAAAGCGGGATTGATATGACCTGCGGTTCCACCGCCTGAAAAAAGTACTCGCATAATATTTTACCTCATTCAATAGTCTTTTCAGGAATTCCCATGGAATCCTGTCGATAGTTGTATCTAGATATAGAGAGCAAAACTCCCATTTCACACAAAAGAACCAGAAGCGACGAGCCTCCGTAGGAGAAGAACGGCAAGCTTATACCTGTATTTGGAAAAGCATTGGTAACAACGCAGATGTTGGAAGCCGCCTGAATTCCGATAGTAAAGGTTATTCCCGTTCCGAGAAGTGTGCCGAAGCGATCCTTAGCGTGAAGAGAGATGTTTATTCCTCTCCAAACAAGCCAAAGGAAAAGCACGATTACAACGATAGCACCCGCAAGACCCATCTCTTCGCAGAAAATAGCGAAAACGAAGTCGTTCTGCGGTTCAGGAAGCAACAGATGCTTGAGCCTTGACTGACCGATTCCCGTTCCGAAAAGTCCTCCCGAACCGATTGCATAAAGCGACTGAGTAGTCTGGTAAGTATCGATTCCGTCAGGGGGATTGAACGGATTGAGCCAGCCTAAAATTCGTGGCATAACATGGCTGAATTTTCCCGATCTGATAATATATATTCCTCCGACTACTCCCGTCGGAATAATCAAAGTAACGAAATAACGAAGCTTAACACCGCCCGCCAGCATAACAGCAGAACAGATGAACGCAATGATGATAGTTGCAGAAACATGCGGCTCAAGGACAACCATTACGGCAAAAAGTCCAAACCAAGCGAAGCACGGAACAACACCTTTCCAAAACGGCACATCCTTGCCGTCATATTTGGAAAGAGTAGCAGAAATCATCAAAATCGAGGTGAATTTAGCAATTTCGGACGGCTGAACCGAAAGTCCGCCTAAATTCAGCCAGCGGCACGCACCGTTAATTCTCGGAACAAGATATGTTCCTCTGAACGCCAAAACGATACCAAGCATGAGGACTGTAATAATAAGCAAAATGTATCTGAAATTTTTCAGCTTCGCATAGTTTAATGTTGAAATTCCAAGCATGCAGACTATTCCGAGTGCCGCAAAAATTCCTTGCTTTGTAATGTACGAGAAGCTCGAGCTCTCGTAATAATAAGCGTAAGAATAGCTTGCCGAGAAAAGTGTCGAAAGTCCGATTCCCAGAAGCAAAAGCACCAAAAGCAAAAGCTGCATATCAAGACCTATTCCAAGACCGAAAAATCTCTCGCGAACCTTAACGGCTCTTTTTCTTATTTTTCGCTGTTTAGGTTGTTTTGGAGGTCTCTGCTGTTTTTGTGAGGCGCTCTTTTCGATTGTCTGTCTTCTTTTTTGCGGCTCGCTGTTTCTTGTAGGAGGAACCCTATTGAGTCCTCTTGTCGTTCTGCCTTGGTATCTGTCGCTCATACGGGCGTCCTCCCTCTTTCTTTTTCATATAATCTCTATCTTTTGCCGTTTATCTCAAGCCGAAAGCAACCAAAAGAATACATATAACACCTGCAATGAGTGTCACCAAACCGAACACACCGCAGATTTTCACCTCACTCCAGCCACAAAGCTCGAAGTGGTGGTGAATCGGGCTCATCTTGAAAAGTCTCTTGCCATGAGTTGCCTTGAAATAGCTTACCTGAAGGACAACGGAAAGAATCTCGATGATGTAGATAATACCGTAAAGGATGAGTAAAAGCGGAAGTCCCAAGCCATAAGCAATTGCACATACTATCGCTCCGAGGAACAAAGAACCCGTGTCACCCATGAAAACCTTTGCCGGATGGAAATTCCATACTAAGAAGCCTATGCAAGCTCCGGCAACAGCCGATGAGAGGATTGCCATGCCCGCATTTGAGAGAGCAAATGCCGAGACCATGAAGCAAACGCAAACTGCTGCGGTTACGGTTGAATTAAGTCCGTCGATACCGTCAGTGAAGTTGACTGCGTTAATCATACCGACAATGAAAACTGCGGAAATTATGTAGTAGAAAATTCCGAGGTTAACCGCACCGACAAACGGAATGAGAATTTCTGTTGTTGCGCCCGCAAGGCTGAGGCTTACTAAATAAGCGATTACTATCGCAAACTGAAGAACGAGCTTCTGCTTCTCCGTGAGACCTAAATTTCTGTGCTTCTTGATGGAAATGAAGTCATCAAGAAAGCCTGTAAGTCCCATGGCAAGGCTCATTACAAGTCCCGCTACGATTTTTACAGTATTTAGCGTGGAGAGCGCTCCAGTCTTTACCGCGTAAATCGGCACGATTATCGCTACCGCCAATGTGATGCCTATGATGAACATTAGTCCGCCCATAGTTGGAGTTCCCTGCTTGGACTTATGCCACTTTGGGCCCTCCTCACGTATTGTCTGACCGAATTTCAGCTTGTGCAAAAACGGCACCATAACAAAGCCTAAAAGTGCTGTTACGACAAATGCGATAAGTGCCGCAACTGCCGAATAAATATTACCGCTCATTCTTATTTCCCCTTCATTAATTTCGTTCCGATGCGTTTGAATCTATAAATGTAACGGATACTACCGTTCCGGGTCGTACCTTATCTCCTGCCGTAACGCTCTGGTTTGTAGCAGTAGATGATGTATCTCCCGATTCTCCGCCCGAAGCAAGTAATTGTAAATTATTTATAGCCGCAAGATAGTTTGCGTTGTCATAGTCAAGTCCTGAGAAATCAGGAACCTCGACCAATTCGCTTTCATCAACCTTTGTATCGATATAAGCCCAAATCGTTCCGTAGTCCGGCATACTTGCGTTAGCCGCCGGAATCTGAGCTGTGATTACATCAGTATCCTCATATGTGCCGTCAAAGACATTGAGTGAAATATTTGTACCCTCGAGTGCCTCTCTTGCCTCAGCAACCGTCATACCTGTGATGTTTGTTGCGAGCACACTTGTGTCCTCGCTTATCTCCTCACCGTCACTTTCCACTCCGAGATAAGGAAGAACCTCACTCATAATCTGAGAGAAAACAGGAGCAGCCATGCCGCCGCCCGAAGCGGTGTCACGGTCAGGCTCATCAAGGAATACGAGCAAAGCATACTGCGGATCGCTTGCGGGAGCATAACCGCAGAATGATGCAACATACTGCAGAAGTGCGTCCTTGTCGCCGTTTGCGATTGCCTCGTTGTACTCGGTGATTTTCTCCGAAGTACCTGTTTTACCGGCTACATGGTAGCCCGCAACATAGCCGTTTTTACCAGAACCTGTTGTTGCGTTTGCCTCGAGGATCTGGCTCATAAGAGAAGAGACCTCAGAGGAAATGACTTGTCTTTTGACCGTTGTGTCAGCCGTGTAAACGATATTGCCGTCTGAATCAAGCATCTTTCCGACAACGTGAGGCTGAACGAGATATCCGCCGTTAGCAACAGCCGAAGCCGCAGTGATCATCTGAAGCGGTGTGATCGTGAAGTTCTGACCGAATGTCTCAGTTGCAAGCTCAACGGGGTTGAGGTTTTCCTCTGTGTAGTAAAGGCCGAGAACCTCACCAGGTAAATCGACACCTGTCAGTTCTGTCATGCCGAATGCCTCGAAGTATTTATAGAAAAGATGACTTCCAAGCGCCTCACCTACCTGCATGAAGAACGGGTTACAGGAGTTTGCGATTCCCTCCCAGACTGTCTCCGTTCCGTGGTAGGACGGGTAAACCCAGCAGTTGATAATGCTTCCTGAGAACGGCTCGTAGTATCCCTCGCAGACAAACTGCGTCTTGTCTGTAATTACGCCGCTGTCGAGTGCCATAGACGCCGTGACCATTTTGAAAACAGAACCGGGCATATATGTATCGGATACGCCCTTATTTCTCCACTGCTTGTAATAAGCTGTGGAGTATGCTTCGTTGTAAGCGTCATCCGTTTTGATTTTATTGAGTTCCTTAAGGGTATCCTGATCGACTATCGTGCTCGGATCGTTCGAATCGGGTGTTCCCGACTGAGCAAAAGCCAAAATCGAACCGTCGTTAACATCCATGAGAATTGCAACGGCGCCGTTCTGAACGCTGTATTTTTCAACCGCCGCATTCAGATACTTTTCGACAATCGCCTGAACGGTCTCGTCAATCGTGAGAACCAAATCGTAGCCGTCCTGAGCTTCTGCGTAGGTCACATAATCAAACGGCATTTCGTTCTGGACACCGTCAAGCAAAGCAACCTTTCTTCCCGCCGTGCCCGAAAGCTCCGACTCATATTTCAGCTCAATTCCCGCAAGACCCGTGTTATCCGTACCGACATATCCGAGAATAACGCTCATCTCTGTTCCGTACGGGTAATATCTCTTGTAGTCCTCTTCGTAAATAATACCTCTGCCGATATCATACTGTTCGCAGTAAGCCTCAAGTTCCTCCTTTGTGGAGGTGTCTACCTTTCGCTTAACCGTCCAGTAATAATAATCGGTATCAAGAAGCGACTTCATCTCGCTGTTATCAAGCCCTAAAATATTGGTAAGTCCCGTTGCGAGGGCTTCCTTGTCGTCATCGGATACATAATAGGGCTCGAGTGCGATAGTCCAAACCTGAGCCGACTGCGCAAGCACCTTAGTGCCCGATGCATCGTAAATCGTACCTCTTGACGCACTAAGTGAAGTCGATGTGAGGCTCTGACTTTGAGCGGCAGCCTTCATTTCTTCGCTTCTGAAAACCTGCCATTTAAACAGATTGATCACTGCCCACAAAAAGACCGCCAAAATAACGAGCGACAAAAGCAAAACTCTTTTGTTTACCTGAGCCTTGACATTTTGCGGCTGATTACTGTTCGCCATTTATTCTCCTTTCACAAAAAAGAAAAAGAGAGCTGGATTACTCTCGGCTCTCTAATAGTTATTCAAACCAAGATGAAACGGTATTCCATATCTTTTGAAAGAAATTTTCGGAACCCCCATCCTCTATGATTGCTGTATCCCCGTCATTCAGATTGACATAGATAATCTGGTCGTTCTTGACCTTAGTCATTCCGAGTGTGTTCTTAGCATAGTCCTCAAGCTGTGTGCCCGTAGTTCCCATAGATTCCTGCATTGTGAGCTGAATCTCAGTTCCCTTAAGCTGTGCAAGCTCGGTCTGTGCCGAGTTTATCTCTGTGGATACTTCGTTGAGTTTGACATTAGCCAATATAACCTCAAAAACAAGAACAAACGCTATCACAACCAAAGCTGCCGACGAAAACGCCTTGACCGGATTGACTCCTGAAAATCTCGCCGCTCTTATCTGCTTTTCGGTCATTCTGATGAGCTTTTCTCTTTGTTTGCTCGTCTGGGCGTGCTTAGGCTTTCTTCTGCGTTCTTTTGCAGGCACTTCCTCAGGTACTCTTACGGCTGATCCGTCATAAAGATTAGCACTTCTTAAGCTTCTTGATCGCGGAGCGTCGTCGCTTCTGTATCTTCTCGCCCTCTGACTGCTGTTTGGCATATGTCTCCTCCCTTCCGATAATAGTGGTGTTCAAAATTCTGCCCGTGGCAGAAGTGATTTATTCTAAAATCATTTTATTTTTTCTATGGTGCGAAGCCTTGAGCTTCTCGCCCTCGGATTTCTTAAAAGTTCCTCGGGTGTCGGGGCAAGCCCCTTTTTGTAGATTAGCTTTCCTCTCGGCGTTTTACCGCATACGCAAATCGGAAAATCCGGCGGACAGGTACAACCGACTGTCCATTCGTTCATCTGTCTTTTGACTATTCTGTCCTCAAGGGAATGGAACGTGATGATTGAAAGTCTTCCTTCAGGCTTTAACAACTCAAATGCCGACTTCATTCCGTCCTTCAGCACGTCAAGCTCGGAATTAACCGCAATTCTCAGTGCCTGAAAGGTTTTTCTTGCTGGGTGTCCCGACTCTCGTCTGACTGCCGCAGGAACGGACTGTCTGATGATTTCCGCAAGCTCAGTTGTGGTTTCTATCTCCTTTTCCTCCCTTGCCTTGACTATTCCCTTAGCAATTCTCACGGCTGATTTATCCTCGCCGTAATCGGAAATAATCTTAGCAAGCTCCTGCCATGAAAGCTTATTGACAAGGTCCTTTGCGCTCTCGCCGCTCTGGCTCATTCTCATATCGAGCGGAGCCTCGCTGTGGTAGGAAAAGCCTCTCTCGGGAGTATCAAGCTGGTAGGATGAAACTCCTATATCCATAAGCACACCGTCGACCTGAGAAAATCCGACAGAATTGACAAGTCTTGTCATATCTGAAAAATTGCCTCTTACGATTATCGAGCCGGGGTACTTTGAAAGTCTCTTCTCGCAAGCTGCTATGGCATCAGGGTCTTGGTCGATAGAAATAAGCTTTCCAGTCGTCAGTCTCTTGAGTATTGCCTCAGAATGACCGCCGCCACCCGCAGTACCATCAACGTATATGCCGTCCTCTTTGATATTGAGAGAATCGATAGTCTCCTCGAAAAGAACGGGAATATGATTAAACTCTGTATTAGACATTTTTTCGCTCATCGAGAAGGCTCCTTATGAATTCTTACGCCAAAAGGGTATAACTATCCCTAAGCGTACAGCTTATTATATTACAATACTCGCCTTTTTTCAAGTATAATTAATGTGAAAATCAGGTGAAGAGGAAATTTAGTTTTCTATATTTTGCTAAAAAGGCAAGTCTCAAATATAGTAAAATCGCATAAGCGCACTTAACAAATTTTTACTGTATGTAATAGCTAAATTTATATTTTTTCTTCACTTACCCAATACTGCCCCACATTAGAATAATTTTCTTGCAATACTTCCTTTAATCTGCTATAATTCTAATCGAACTATTGTTCAGAACAAACATTTGAAGTAAAAGGAGATATCATCAAAGCAAGCTTAAGGCAAACGAAAACAGTCGAAAATAAACTCAAAAACGAACGAAGGGTTGTGATAAAATGGCAAGAAACAGGCTGCTGTTTAATACGAATGACGATTACTTAGAGATTTTTTCCGCCGAGGACAGCTACGACTTTGAAGAGGACGAGCCGACAAAGTCACCCGAGCAGAGAAGAAGAGAGATTTATATGATAATGAGGCGTGCGAGAATTTTCCTCACGCCGCTTGAAGCAAAGTGTGTGGAGCTTAGATACGACAAAAATATGAGAACCTCAGAAATCGCAGAGGAGCTTGGTAAAAAGCCGTCCGATGTCAGCAAGGCTTTGACCCGAGCACGTCTCACCATGAGAAAAATAATGTGGGTTGCAGGTGTGAGGAATTACAGTTAAATAAAAATAAAGCTGTCGGAAAGAGAGAACGCATAAGTGTTCAGTCTTTCTGACAGCATTTTTGTTTTTAAGCCGTAGCCGGAATTGAATTGATTATATCATCGTCATATGTGACGGTGTATGTCTCCTTGAGGGACTCGAGTGCCTCGTCATATTCGTTATCAGACAAAGTATCGATAACCTCTGCCTCCCACTGTGGGTAGGAGTCGGATACATAGTACATGAGGTGGTATCCGTAATCTGTGCTGATGATGTCAACATCTCCGCTCTTTCTGGAGTCATCGAAAATCCAGTCGTTGAAGTTGGTTACCATCTGTCCGCTTGTAACGTTCTTGTAAAGACCGTTTGTGTAAGCAGAACCTGTGTCCTCGGTGTACTTGAGTGCGAGCTCGCCGAAGCTCTCCTCTGTCTTGTCGCCAGCCTCGAATTCTGCCTTGACCTCCTCAGCCTTTGCCTTTGCGGCATCATCTGAGCCGTAAGTATCGGCTGTGAAGAGAATGTGTCTTACGTTGACTGTCTTAGTCTCGTCCTTAGCGGCAACTGCTGTCATGTAGTAAACGATGAGGCTTCCGCTTGTTGCTCCGTCCTCGCCTGTGTCACGGATATATCCCTGACCTACCTGACGCTCCTTATCAAATGCCCATACAAGCGCATCGTTGCTCTCAGAATAGGAAACATTCTCGGAAAGAGTGTTGCCCATAACTGTCTCGATGTCGGAATCGCTTGAATCTGGGTTAAGCTTTCTCTCAATCTCCTCAGCGATTGAAAGGAAATCGTCCTCGCTGTCTGCACCGGAAAGCTCCATAGCGTACATCTGAGCCTCTGCCTTCTTGAGGGTGACTGTCTCGCTCTCGCTTGTTGAGCTCTCGTCAGAAGTCTCCTCTGTCTCGTCGGAGGATGTCTCTTCGCTAACTTCGCTCGAAGTCTCGTCGCTTGAGGACTCGTCCTCTGTTACGCTCTCGTCATATGGAATTGTGTATGAACGGTAGCTGACAGTTGTGAAATCCGTGTAATTCTCATCGAAATATGTGTTAATCTCGTCGTCGGAGTAAGAATAATCCTTCATGAGCTCCTGCTTGTAGAATCCGGCGTAGTTAGAAAGCTCAACGCCCTTTCTTACATCCTCCTTGCTGACAATGCCTGTGAAGTTGCTCATGTCGGTAGCTTCAACAGTCTTGTCAACGATAGCTTCCTGCTCCTCAGTAAGCTCAAATCCTGCCGCATGACCTGCCTCGTAGAGAGCGACAACCTCGTTAAGGCTTGTCTCTGTCTGCTCCATGAGGTACTCAAACCACGACTGACCGTCCTGGTACTCAGTGTCCTTGAGTGAAGAGCCTGAGGAAATTCCCGTAATAGCCGAGAAATAATCGCCGTAGTAGCTCTTATATGTGTTATATGAATTCTGGAAGAAATATGCAACCGTTGTCGCACTGAGCTCGAGAGAGTCGCTCTTAGCGGCAGTCTTGCCTCTTAAATATGTTCCGTTGTTGTAATAGAATGCCTTGACGCAAACTCCTCCGACAACGCAAATAACAAGTGCCAGTGCCACAATGCTATAAATAATCGCATTCTTTTTCTTCTTGGCTTTTGCCTTTAATTCTTCTTCCTTTTTGGCTTTGACAGCTTCAGCCGTAGCCAAACGGGTTCTTGCACCCTTACCCATGTCTATCGTCCTTTCTTAATGGGAATTTTCCGAATAAATCCGATGTCCCCCTCAATTACTTAATTGGGGGGACAGACTGGTATAGATTATATCAGTTTTTTGTGCAAAAAGCTATATATATTTATCTGAATTTCTTGTGAACAACCTATCTCAATCAGTCCTTGACGAGCAGAACTACGCTGTGAGCGGAAATTCCCTCTTCGCTTCCCGTGAAGCCAAGCTTTTCCTCTGTTGTTGCCTTAACGGAAACGCACGAAACATCAACTTCGCAAGCCTTTGCGATATTCTCCCTCATTTGCAGAGTATATGGCTTGAGCTTCGGTCTTTGTGCGATAACGGTAGCGTCGATATTTCCGACAGAATAGCCGTTTTCCTTTGCAACTCTCACTACCTCCTCGAGAAGCTTCAGACTGTCTGCGCCCTCAAATTTGGGGTCATTGTCTGGAAAAAGACAGCCTATATCACCAAGGGCCGCCGCACCTAATATCGCATCGCTGACAGCGTGCAGAAGAACATCTGCATCGGAATGACCTAAAAGTCCCTTTTCGTGCGGAATGTCCACACCGCCGATAATGCATTTTCTGTTTTCAGTCAAACGGTGAACATCATAGCCGTGACCTATTCTGAAATTTATATTACTCATGATTTTTTCCTTTCTCACTTCATTCCCTGTGCGATTGCGGTCGCTATCGCAAGGTCCTCGGGAGTTGTGATTTTAATATTCGTATATTTGCCCTCGGACAGATAAACTCTCTTGTTGAGCTTCTCGAAAAGCTGGCAGTCGTCCGTGTACATTGCCTTTTTAGCTTCCTCGCTTTCGGCCGCCGACAAATATTCCTCTCTGCCGAAAACCTGAGGCGTATAGATATTTCTGAGTGTACTTCTGTTCGGAGTTTCACTTACAAAGCCGTCTTTATCAGCTACCTTTACCGTGTCCTTCGGAACAGCGGAAAGCGTAGCCGCACCGTATTTTTCAGCGTCTTCCGTAACTTTTTTGATTTCCTCGTCACTTACAAGCGGTCTTGCGCCGTCATGAATGGCAACAATATCTCCGCTTGCCGCATGAACACCGTTCAAAACAGACTCCTGTCTTTCGCTTCCGCCGGCAACAACAGTCTTTAATTTTTCTATGTCGGATAGAATATCGCTAATCTCTTCTATGTCCTGTTCTCTTGTCACGACTATTATCTCGTCGATATAGTCGTTATCATCAAACGCTCTTGCCGTTCTGTGAATTACCTTTTCTCCGAGTATCTCCATGAGAATTTTCGGAACATCGGACTTCATTCTTCTCGAACTGCCCGCGGCGACAATGACCGCCGATACCTTTTTATTATTATACATATTTCACCCTTGCTTTATGAAAAATCAAAACTTCAGCTTGCTCATTCCCTCGATTATCTCGAGGTACATAAGTCCCGCGCGAGTTGTGAATTTTCCCTTTTGCATTCTTCTTATCTGCTTTTCTCTGAGAGATTTTTTCATCTTTTCGATTTCGCTCTTTTCGGTGCTTTCATCCTTAATCACTTCTGAAAAAAGTCTGATTTCCTCGTTGATTTTCTCAGGAAACACAATTTCCGATGCCTTTTTCTCATTCAAAAGACCGCAGAATTTCTTTGCCGAATCCGCAAGCGCTTGAAGTCTGATGATTTCATCATATAAATCGAGTCTGTTTGCGGTTTTTGCGTTCTCTTTTAGGCGAAAAAGCTTATCTTCGTGAGTTTTTATCTCAGAAACAAGTCTTTCGCTCGCATAATCGGAGTAGCTTGCGGCAAGCTCCAAGGCAAGCTTAGTGTCAAGTTTTATTTCACTTGATAGCTTGTCAAACTCAGTTTTCAGCTCGTCCGGAACCGTGTCAGGCTCTTTTTTATTGCCCTTTAATTTATCAAAAAACTTATCAAACAGCATTTTCACCCTCATCAAGATCGAAATCCGACAAAATAAGCTCCTCTAAATTGTCGCTTTTTTCTGCGATTATTCTCTTGGACTGATTTAGCACGGCAGCCTCGATAAGGTTTCTTGCCATTCGTCCGTTGCCGTTCTCACGCGAGTTCTCGGCTTGCTTTCGAGCAAAATAATCAAGAAGCGGCTTGTCGCACTCGTCATTTAAGACATATCCCTTGTTTCTGACGGTCAGCTTGGCAATAGCAAGCAGTTCCTCTGCGGTGTAGTCGGGGAATTCCACTATATTCGGAAATCTTGATTTAAGACCCGAATTTGCCGTCAAAAATTCGTTCATCTCGTTTGTGTAGCCGGCAAGAATGACAAGAAGATTTTCTCTGTTATCCTCCATGCCCTTGACGAGCGTATCTATCGCCTCTGTACCAAAAGAATCGTCCTTTCCCTGATAGAGAGAATAAGCCTCATCTATAAAGAGCACTCCGCCGATTGCCGACTCGATAACCGAGCGTGTCAGCGGTGCGGTGTGACCGACATATCTTCCGACAAGATCGGCTCTTGTCACCTCGACAAGTTGGCCGCCCGTCAGAACGCCAATCGCTTTGAGGTATCTGGAGACAAGTCTTGCGATAGTGGTTTTGCCTGTTCCGGGATTTCCCGTGAATATCATATGCATCGAGGTGGGAGCAGACTTAAGTCCCCTCTCCTTTCGCATGAGGTTCACCTTAAAATGCTCCTCGAGAGAATAGATATACTCCTTGACAAAATCAAGACCGATAATCTCATCCATCTCACGCTTGACGGCTGTCACTGCCTCGTCCTCAGTGTTTTCTTCTGCATATATTTTGGTTTCACCGCTCTCAAAGACGATAGTGTTTTTGTCTGTTTTCACATTAAATTCCAGCTTATCGGCGTTCTCACGAAGCTTGTGCTCGGAAAGTGCCTTGAAGCATTTGTCGGAAAACTCCTCTATCGAATTTATTCCGCCGTCACGAGTATATTTTGAAGCAAAAAATACGAAAATCTCGCTTTCGGCATTCAGCTTGTAATTAAGCTTATCAAAGCATCTTTTCGAGAGTGACTCGAATTTCTTTTTGCCGATTTGAGTGAGTGACTGCGAGGAAAACTCTCCCGTCACGCATATATCTCCAACCACCCTCATAAATGCGGCACCCATGCTGTCCTGAAACTTAGACGGAGCACTGTCCGAGATGAAAACAAGATACTGTCCGTCCGTTGAAATCTCAGAAATCGCATCGGGCACAAGTGCCGTGCCGACATCTACGAGCATACCTTTTTGCAAGGCATAGCGTGAAGAAAGGCGAAGTGTTCCCGTTTGAGAAAACTGCGAAAGAGAGCTTAGTACCGCTTTCGAGCACTTATCCGTGTTCTCAAAGAGAATTACGGGGGAATTTGATTTTACGGCGCTGAAAAGATCTTGCACAAACAGCTTCTGGTCTCCACCCTCACGGTAAAGAGACAGATCTATCCGTGTGATTTTGTCGCTCTCAAGAACTTTCTCACTCGATAGCTTATTCACGATATTATTAAGCGCACTGTGTCTGCCTGTTCCCTTTTTTCCGCTTATCAGAATGATATTTGCGGGCTTATTTTTCTCTTTGCCCATGACGAACGGTCTCTTAAAGGCAAGCGTGAGCGAACGCAGAAACTCCTCCTGACCGATAACCTCATCAGCGACGCTTTTTTCAAGCGAGGCGAAAACCGCATTGACATCGGGCTTTTTTGCGTCAGATCCGAAAGCTGTCGGCTTTTTAGCCGCTTCCGACTTTTCTGCCTTGTTCATTTTTTCGGGCGAAGCGGAAACAAGACCGTCCGACTGCAAATTTTTCGTCAGTGCGTCAAGCTCACTTTGGATGCTTGCGTTCATCTTGGCATTGTCGATCTGCGAAATGGTTTTATCAAGCTTTTTTGACTGAACCTTTTGCTTTTTTTCAAGGTCTGAAAGGAATTTTTCAGCCTCCTCGGCAGCCTTCTTCGATCCGTTCAAATTAAGCGATGACGAGCCGAAAAAGCTCGAGAGAATGCTGTCGACATCATTTAAATTTTTATTATCAGGCATATTTATCCTCCTTAGCGGAGCTGAATTGCTAATTAATCGAATTTAATCTAACACTATGATTATACACATTAATCGCTCAATTAGCAATTCTCGATTGACGATATTGATTTTGCGCAAAAGAAAAAGGACGAAACAAATCGTCCTTTTGATGCTTTGATATTCAGTTTAGCAGATAAATGTCAGCAGTCCGTAATATGCAAACGACAGCAAAACAAAAACACCGACCATCGGCAGAACTCTTGCCACAAGCGAGCCAAGCGGAATTTTGAAGTCCTCGGAGCAGAGTGTGAGGCAGATATGAATCGGAGAAATCTGCATTGCGGCATATCCCATGCTCATAACGAGAATGAACATCGGCAAAGCGGGTGCGCCACCTAATGTAGCCATCATCATGGGGATGCAAAGAACATTCATTGCCTGATTTCCGGCAATAATGCTTCCGAAGAAGAATATGAGTGCGAAAATCAAAAATTCAGGGATAGGAAGCTTTGAGAAGTAGCCCGGAAGCTCGCTGATAACGCCTGTTGAGGAGAGAATTTCCTTGAATACCATGACGAGGTATGTACTTGCCATAAGCTTGCCCTCGAAAGCTGTTTTGAAGAACGGGACAATTTCCTTGAACTTGAATCTATTGACAAAGAAATCAATTACGATACAAATAAGAACAGCAATCTCAACATTCATGTTGAAAACGAGAATGAGTGCGATAGCAAGCAAAATTGCCCAAATGCTCTTGAAGAGAAGCTTAATGTAGGTTGACTTAGGCTCCTCGCTCTTCATTCCCGTATCTCTTGGAACTCTTCTGAGGTAAACTATCCAGCCGGAAGCATAAAGTGCCAAAGCCATGGGAATCATTGCAATAACAAAGGCGCTGACGCTTACCTGTCCCTGAGTCAAGCCGATTGCAATGAAAATGCTCGTATAGGTCGGAAGAAAAAGCTCAGAAATATGTCTGAAATATGCGGTAACAGCCGCCTTTTCCTCTGTTTTGAGGCTATCTCCGACACTGTCTCTGACAATAGGGCCGCAGATAAGAATTGTGCTTGCGGCAGGCAGGCATCCTAAGATAAACGGAACTATCGAAGCGTTGAC
The DNA here is from genome assembly GCA_963589785.1 of Bacteroidaceae bacterium. Lineage (GTDB taxonomy): Bacteria > Bacillota > Clostridia > Oscillospirales > Acutalibacteraceae > SIG603. The sequence goes on from CAVAMJ010000001.1 coordinate 123,149, forward strand.
TCGTCGGTTATTAAAAAGTCCGTTCAGTGCCACCTGACAGTTTGAAAGGTCTTTTCTTGCCTCCATCATTCTCTGCAGGAAGGTGATGCAGTAGAAAACAAGGAGTGCCTCAATGGTTTGCCAAGATTTTGTAGCAGACCAGATTGCGGCGCCAGCCTCTGCGGGAGACATACCGTAGAGCAAAATCGCTCCGACGGAAGCGGCTGTGACGGCATACATAATGTTCTTCTTCAGAACACCCATCACAAACACGATGATTACAAAGACGATTAAAAGCTTAATTAAATTCATCTTTCTTACCTCTTACTTCTTTTCTTTCTTCTATATTAACTAACAAATGTTAGCTATCAAGCTTCTTTCTAAGCTATCATTTATCAAAGTGATAATTATTCTATCATTATTACTCAAAAAAATAAATATACTATTTATTTTTTTAGTCACTAAGAAATTTCTAAGTTAAAATTTCCGTTTTAACTCTGCTGACTTCTTCAAATCCGAGACTTTCGTAAAAAGCCTTGTTTTTGCCTGTCTCACGATAAATATAAATATCTCTGCCCGAAAGCATACGGCAAGCCTCGTTCACAAGAAAAGCACCAAAGCCAAGTCTTCTCTTGCTTTTTTCGACAGCAACAGCTGTCAAAACAGCAGTTTTGTCCGTTATACCCGTGACGCACAAGCCGCCGACAAGCTTTTCACCCTCATATTTACCGAGCAAAAATCCCGTCTTAGTTTTTATTACATCACTCATACCGAGCATGAAGCCCTCTTCGTCACTTTCGAGTCCGTTTTCGTTAAAAAGCTTGTGAAAATCCCTCAGCTTGAAGTCTAAGTTTATCTCGAAATCCTTGATTTCACCCTCAGCTTTTTTCTTCATCACGACTATATCGCCGTCGCCCTCGCTCATAATGCTTTGAGGTGCTATAAATTCGATAAAACTGTCAAATTCTTCTATATCTGACGGTTCGCCTATTTTCACCGCAGAGCCGTTTTTAACTTCAAGAAGTAAATTTTCTTCATCAGTCAAAAACTGAGCGCCGTCCGTAAAATCAAGTCGTTCCGATAAAACAAAATCGCCTAATATTCTCGAAAAAAGACAGCTCTTATTCTCGAACTCAACTATATCATCAAATTTAGCTTCTCTCAGCATAAAAATCTCCTAAAAACAAAAAGCCCGCACGCAAATGCGAACGGACCACTCTGTCTCTTTAATCAAATTGGATATTAGGATAAATATCAGGTGAAATAAAGAACGATATTGATGACAATAACAACAGCAAAGAAACCGATAGCGATGAACTTCGTGTATCTTGCGAGCGTAGCATCAATGGATCTTGACTTGTTCTTGGAAAGGAATGTGTCAGCACCGCCGTTAATCGCACCGAGACTTGACTGATGACCTTCCTGAAGAAGAACAACGATAATGATTGCCAGTGAGAATAAGAGAAGAATAATACCGAATATAATCTCTAAAGCGCCCATTAGCCGTAACCTCCTATTAAAATAAGCTTTTGCTTTTTAGTACCGAATTAGGCTGTTAATCCCAATAACAGCCTAAATATAATATCATATTCACGCTTTGATTGCAAGAATTAATTGACAATAAAGAGAGAAATAAGAAAGAAAAATATCTTTTCTCAAGAAAAAGGACGGGCTAAAGCCCGTCCGATTAATTTTTCTCGAATCAGCCGATGAATTCCTTTGTGACCTTCTCGATGTTCTGGGCGCAAAGACCGAACTCCTCCAAAAGTCCGACAGCTGGACCGGAGTGACCGAACTTATCGTATACACCGATTTTCTTTACAGGTACAGGATAATTCTCAGAGAGAACAGAGCAAACAGCCTCGCCTAAGCCGCCGATTACATTGTGCTCCTCACAAGTGATAATCTTGCCTGTTTCCTTAGCGGCCTTAAGGATGATTTCCTCGTCGATAGGCTTGATTGTGTGGATATTGATAACTCTTGCGTTAATTCCCTGAGCCTTGAGGGAATCGGAAGCCTTGACTGCCTCCTGAACCAAAAGTCCTGTTGCGATGATAGTTACATCGTTTCCGTCTCTGAGCTGTACGCCCTTGCCGAGCTCAAACTTGTAGTCGTCGTTGTTGTTGACGGACTCAACAGCAAGTCTTCCGAGACGGACATAGCATGGACCGTCGAGCTCTGCCATTGCCTTAACTGCACCGAGCATCTCGTAGTGGTCGCAAGGATTGATAACTGTCATTCCAGGGATAGATCTCATAAGTGCGATATCCTCAAGGCACTGATGAGTTGCTCCGTCCTCGCCTGTGGAAATACCGGCATGAGAACCTGCAATCTTAACATTGAGGTGCGGATATGCTACCGAGTTTCTTACCTGCTCGAATGCTCTGCCTGCGGAGAACATTGCGAAAGAAGCCGCAAACGGAATTTTGCCACAAGCTGCGAGGCCTGCCGCAATACCTACCATGTTGCACTCTGCGATACCGCAGTCAAAAAATCTGTCCGGATAAGCCTTCTTGAAAGTGCCTGTCTTTGTAGCGGCTGCGAGGTCGGCATCAAGAACAACGATTCTGTCGTTCTCCTCAGCTATCTTAACAAGAGCCTCACCGAAGCTCTCTCTTGTTGCCTTTTTAATCATTTCTGCCATAATAACTCCTTTGAAGTTTTTGACGTCATAAAAGCTATGTCAAATACTGTATGTTTTAGTTGTTACCAAACGATGGTGCAAATAAGCTTAAGCCTCAAGCTCCTTAAGGTGAGCCTCGAGCTCTGCCATTGCTACCTCATACTGCTCCTTGTTCGGAGCTGCACCGTGCCAAGATACATTGTTCTCCATGTAGGAAACGCCCTTGCCCTTGACTGTCTTTAAAATGATGCATGAAGGCATACCCTTAACCTCTCTTGCGTTTGTGAGAGCTGCCTCGATTGCCTCGAAATCGTTTCCGTTGATTACCTGAACGTCAAAGCCGAAAGAAACGAACTTTGAATCGATAGGAAGCGGACCGGCAACCTCCTCGATTGTACCGTCAATCTGGAGACCGTTCCAGTCGACAATAACTACGAGGTTATCAAGCTTCTTGTGAGAAGCGAACATTGCAGCCTCCCAAACCTGGCCCTCATCGATTTCACCGTCACCGAGAAGTGTGTAAACTCTGTAGGACTTATTGTCGAGCTTTCCAGCGAGAGCCATACCGACTGCAGCGCTGATTCCCTGTCCGAGTGAACCGGAGGACATATCAACACCCGGTGTGCCCTTCATATCGGGGTGACCCTGAAGCATTGCTCCGATGTGGCGAAGCTTTTTAATCTCCTCCTTGGGGAAAAATCCTTTCTCTGCGAGGATACCGTAGTATCCAGGTGCGCAGTGACCCTTGGAGAGAACAAATCTGTCTCTATCGGGATCCTTAGGATTTGCCGGATCAACATTCATTTCCTTGCAGTAGAGATATGTGAAAATCTCAGCCGATGAAAGTGAACCGCCCGGATGTCCGGATTTAGCCGAGTAAACTCCCTCGATTATATCCATTCTGACCTTGGTAGCCATTATCTCGAGTTGCTTCTTTTCTGATGGTGTCATGAAAAGCCTCCTGATATATTTTTAATAAAATTAATTCTCTAACTTATGCTTTGTGTTTAAAACAGCATAGCAACACATCTTCATTTTATCCCTATCAATTTTAAAAGTCAACATCACGCCGTCTTTTTGTCTCATTGGATATTTATACCTATTTTTAAGATTTATATTTGGTTAAATTTCTAAAAAGATAAAAAGGGACGGTCATAAAACCGTCCCAAATTTGCGTGATATCAGTATTTTTAATTAAGGTTTTTATTTCTTAATTAATACATTCCCATGCCGCCCATGTCGCCGCCTGCCGGAGCAGCTGCTGTCTTCGGCTCCGGAATGTCAGCTACGAGAGACTCTGTTGTGAGAACTGTGCTTGCTACTGAAGCTGCGTTCTGAAGAGCTGAACGTGTAACCTTTGCCGGATCAACAATGCCGAGCTCGATCATATCGCCGTAAACACCTGTGAGTGCGTTGTAGCCATAGCCGACCTGTGCCTTTGTCTTGAGCTTGTCAACGATGACACTGCCCTCGATGCCTGCGTTAGCGGCAATCTGGCGAACAGGCTCCTCGAGGCTCTTGAGAACGATCTGAGCACCTGTCTTCTCGTCGCCGTCGAGAGTTTCGACATAAGCCTTAACCTCAGGGATAACATCGATGAGAGCTGTTCCGCCGCCTGCTACGATGCCTTCCTCAACAGCTGCCTTTGTAGCTGCGAGAGCATCTTCGATTCTGAGCTTCTTCTCCTTCATCTCGACCTCTGTTGCAGCACCGGCCTTGATAACAGCTACGCCGCCTGCAAGCTTAGCAAGTCTCTCCTGAAGCTTGTCTCTGTCGAACTCGGATGTTGTTGTCTCGATCTGAGCTCTGATCTGGCCGACTCTTGCCTTGATGTCTTCTTTATTGCCTGCACCGTCAATGATGATGGTGTTGTCCTTGTCAATCTTAATCTGGCGTGCACGGCCGAGCTGCTCGACTGTTGTATCCTTGAGCTCAAGACCGAGGTCTGATGTGATAACCTGACCGCCTGTGAGAGTTGCGATATCAACGAGCATTTCTTTTCTTCTGTCGCCGAATGCAGGAGCCTTGATACCTACAACTGTGAATGTACCTCTTAACTTATTGAGGATAAGAGTTGTGAGAGCCTCGCCCTCGATGTCCTCAGCAATGATGAGGAGCTTTCTGCCGGACTGAACAATCTGCTCGAGCAGCGGAAGAATATCCTGAATTGAAGAAATCTTCTTATCTGTGATGAGGATATAAGCATCGTCAAGCTCTGCTACCATCTTATCGGAGTCTGTTACCATGTATGGGCTGATGTAACCACGGTCGAACTGCATACCCTCAACAACCTCGCTGTATGTCTCAGCTGTTGTCTTGTTCTCCTCAACTGTGATGATACCGTCAGCTGTAACCTTCTCCATTGCGTCTGCGATGAGGTTACCGATCTCGTCTGATGCAGAAGAAACTGCAGCAACTCTTGCGATATCCTTGGAGCTTGCAACCTTCTTAGCGTTCTTCTTAACAGCCTCGAGAGCAACCTCTGTTGCGCCCTGAATACCCTTTCTCAAAACCATTGGGTTTGCGCCTGCTGTGACGTTCTTCATACCCTCACGGATGAGAGCCTGAGCGAGAAGTGTAGCTGTTGTTGTACCGTCGCCTGCGACATCGTTTGTCTTTGTAGCAACCTCACGAACGAGCTGTGCGCCCATGTTCTCAAATGGGTTCTCAAGCTCAACCTCTTTAGCGATTGTAACACCGTCGTTTGTGATGAGCGGTGCGCCGTACTTCTTCTCGAGAACTACGTTTCTGCCCTTAGGTCCGAGTGTGATTTTAACTGTATCTGATAACTTATTAATTCCTTCGAGTAAAGCCTTTCTTGCTTCCTCGCCGTAAAGTAACTGCTTAGCCATAATTTATTTCACCTATCCTTATTTTCTTCTACCGATTATTCAACAATTGCGAGAATGTCGCTCTGACGAACGATTGTGTATGTGTCGCCGTCAATCTTTATCTCTGTTCCGGAGTACTTAGCTGTGATAACCTTGTCTCCCTCTTTGATATACATCTTAATCTCGTGATCGTCCACGAATCCGCCCGGGCCTACTGCCACTACCTTAGAAAATACGGGCTTCTCCTGAGCCGAAGCTGTAAGGATGATACCGCCCTTTGTGGTTTCTTCTGCTTCTTCCGCCTTGAGAAGAACTCTGTCGAGTAAAGGCTTAACTGTCATATTCATTATCCTTTCTTTTCGGCAAAAGTCAAAATCAATTATAAAGGTCATTCCATTTAACCTTAGTGAAGCGCATCGCTTCTGATTTTGATTTAAGCTGATTATTAACTGTAATTTTTTCTTTAGCACTCTATTTCCCTGAGTGCTAAAACTATTATAGTTAATTGGTCAAAAAAAGTCAATAGCTTTTCTTAACTTTAACAAATACTTAATATTTTAAATTTGAGAAAGAATAATTTACGATTTGCACCCAAAAATCCTCTTGGTGTTTTATTTCTTTTTGAACGAGTAAATAAGCAGAAAAAGCCTATTTTATTATCAATTTTGATTTACTGTTCGATATTTTGCTTTATGTGAATAATTCGGCTGCCAAAGCCAAACCTTTTGTAAGTGTTGAGTTTGGAGTGTTGAGTGTTGAGTGTGGAGTTTGAAATTTGCTTTGCTGTTCTCTATTTCTCCTTGTGTAAAAAATTCGGCTGCCAAAGCCAAACCACGAACACTTCGTGTTCTAAAAATGCAAAAGCATTTTTGGTTAACTTTGACAGCCTGTCTCTTTTTCTGTCGGCACTTCGTGCCTCTTTATTCCGTTTTCTCTAATTATTAATTCTTCGTGGGCTCTGCCCACACCCGTTCGCTTTTTGCAAAAAGCGAAGCAAAAACTTTTGTGTTTATTATTTTACTATCTTTTAATTAAAGCTCTCAGAATCCGGCTTACAGATTGCGATATATGTCTTACCTGTATTGACAAGAAGCTCATTGCCCTCTGTATCGTAAATCTTAATCTTGCTGTAATCGCCGTCCTTAGTCCACTTAATCTCCTGGACTTTTCCGCCGGTCATGAGGTAGCCCTTTGCGTCCTTCTGGTTTACGTCTATCTGGCGTCTGCCTGATGTATCGTCAGGGAGATAGCCGATATCTGTCTCAAGGAAGAGGACATTTGAGAAATTGAGCTGATCGCCTGTTTTTCCGTCGATATGTGCTTCACCTGAGAACTCCTTATAGTAGACGTCCTTTTCGGAGTCGTACTTAAAGGTTGAGTAATACTCATCGCAGAATGTGACCGTAGCCTCATTACATTCATTTCCGCTTGCCTTGATCTTCTCAGGGCTGAACTGGAAGAGAGTATCAGTATAGCCTTCCTTGAGGTCTGTTCTTACGTCATTCTCCGTCAAAGCCTGATAAAGCTTAGTTCCGTAGAAAACGGAAGTATGCTCGAGAGCGTAGCCCTCGTCAAGTCTCTCCTGGTCTCTGTCGAAGAGGTCGTATGTATAGTAGTTACCGTCAAGGCGGTCAATATCGAGGTTATTTACCGTCTCTGTTGCGACTGTCGGATCAATTCCCCAGTGGATATAGACAGAGTCCATACCGACTGCCAAGATCGGATAATAGTATCTGCAAGATCTTATAGAGCACATATCGGGAACTTGAGTGATGTCACCGTAAACAGCCATAAGTCTGGTGATATCTCCCTCAACGGGGATTTCATAGATTAAATCAGCTGAGCTGATACCGTACTGTGGAAGTGATGCAAGGGCATTGTTAACCATAACAGCAACGCTTCTCTTACCCTTTGCCTCGTCTGTGAGTGTATCCTCACCTGTGATGAGGTTGGTTTTCTCGTTCGGATTAATTGCACCGTTTTCCTTAACGTTCGAGAACGGAGTAGCAGTCGGCTCCGGTGTAGCGGTTGGCTCTGCTGTCGGTTCAGCGGTAGCGGCAACGCTTGCTTCGGAGGAAGCCGTAGACACAGCCTCTTCTTCAGCTCCGCTCGAGCATGCCGACATAGTAAGTGCCATGCCGAGGACTGTCACGATTGCGAGAATTTTACTTACGGTTTTTCTTTTCAAAAATATCACCTGACCTTTTTAATTTCGGTACGAAATCGTATCTGTTGTAGATTATCATAGCACAGCACTTGATACTTTTCAACAAAAATGTTCTCGTTTTGCCGCTCAATTAATAATTAATATATAAAATACAATAATTCTTTATTTTTCCTCATGTAAAAAATTCGGCTGCCAAATCCAAACCACAGATGCCTAACGCATTTTGGGTTAACTTTGACAGCCTATCTTTTTCTTTATCGCTTCGCTCTGTTTCTGTGTATACGCTAATTATTAATTTTTAATTATACATTATTAATTACTTAAGGGGCTCTGCCCACACCTTACTATGAAGTGTGGTGTGTGGAGTTTATTTTGAATTGGCAACTTTAAAATAATAATCAATTATTAATGACAAGAACAAGAGAATATATTTTTAGTTTTGTTCTTTATTTCTCTCTGTGTAAACAAGACGGCTGTCAAAGCCCAACCACAGATGCCTAACGCATTTTTGGTTAACTTTGACAGCCTATCTCTTTTTTATATCGCTTCGCTCTGTTTCTGCATATACGATAATTATTAATTCTTAATTATACATTATTAATTACTTAAGGGGCTCTGCCCACACCCGTTCGCTTTTTGTAAAAAGCGAAGCAAAAACTTTTATGTCTTTGCTGTTCTCGATTTATCTTTGTGTAATCAATTCGCAAAAAGAAAATGCCCGTCCGCGAATGCTCCGCATTCTTGACGTATTTTCTTTTTGCTTTCTTCTTTTTTATGCGGCACTTCGTGCCTTTGCCTTTCTTTATTTCTACTTTGCTTCGCTTTTCTCTCGTGGGCTCTGCCCACACCCGTTCGCTTTTTGTAAAAAGCGAAGCAAAAACTTTTGTGTTTTTTCCGCTATTACTGCTTTAATTATCAAACATGTCCTTCAGCTTAGAGAAAAATCCCTTACGCTTCTGGTAGTTCTTATCGTCACAGCCCTCGTCAAACTTCTTCAAAAGCTCTTTCTGCTGCTTTGTGAGGTTCTTAGGCACCTCGATTGTTACGGTTACGTACTCGTCGCCCTTGCCGTAGCCGTGCAGACTCTGAATACCCTTGCCCTTAAGTCTGAACTTATCGTTCGGCTGAGTTCCCTCGTGGACATGATAGCTGACCTTTCCGTCAAGTGTCGGAACCTCGACATCACATCCGAGTGCCGCCTGTGTGAATGTGAGCGGCATATCGATATAGACATCGTTTCCTCTTCTCTCGAATATTGCGTGCGGTCTTACATTGACATCAACGTGGAGATCTCCGCTCGGGCCTTTATTAGCTCCGGCATTTCCCTTTCCGCTGACATTCAAGACATTTCCGTCATCAATACCCGCCGGAATTGTGATCTCGATAGTTTTCTTATGTCTGATTCTTCCGTGACCGTCGCACTTCTTGCACGGATGCTCAATGATTTTTCCTGAGCCGTGGCAATTATCACAGGTCTGCTGTGACTGCATGACTCCAAAAGGTGTTCTCTGCTGAATATTTATTCTTCCCGTACCGCCGCAAGTCGGACATGTCTTCGGTGAAGTTCCCTTCTCTGCACCTGTACCGTCACATTCGTCACAAGTCTCGATTGGATTGTAGCTTATTGTCTTCTTACAGCCCTTTGCCGCCTCTTCAAACGAGATAGTGACACTTGCCTCGCAGTCAGAACCTCTTCTCGGTGCATTTGGATTCGAGCGTCTTGAGCCGCCTGAGAATCCGCCGCCAAAGAAGCTGTCGAAGATATCGTTGATATCGAAGCCGCCGCCAGCAGCGCCGCCCCATGATCCTGCTCCGCCGGCACCGCCGCCAAAGTTAGGGTCTACACCCGCAAAGCCAAACTGGTCATAACGGGATTTCTTATCGGAATCGGAGAGAACCTCATAGGCCTCATTGACCTCTTTGAAGTGCTCCTCCGCCTCCTTGTCGCCCGGGTTTAGGTCCGGGTGATATTTTTTTGCCATCTTTCGATAGGCTTTCTTTATTTCATCCTCCGAAGCGCCCTTCTGAAGTCCGAGCACCTCATAGTAATCTCTTTTATCTGCCAATTGGATACACTCCCTGTAAGCTCTAATCTATCACAAAGGAGTGGCTGCACCTAGGTACAGTCACTCTTTGAATACGGTTAATTATCAGTCGACATCCTTGAAATCAGCGTCGTAAACGTCGCCGTCTCCGTTATTGTCTGAACCCTGTGTGCCTGCAGCACCGTAAGGAGGCTGCTGACCGTTCGGCTGTGCGCCGCCCTGTGGGTTAGCCTGCTGATAAAGCTTTGTGCTTACATTGTAAAGTGCCTTCTCGAGTGCGTCCATACCTGCCTTGAGCTCTTCAACGGAACCGCCGTTGAGCTTCTCTCTGAGGGCAGCAACCTTGGAGTTGACCTCGTTCTTGTCCTCTTCGCCAATCTTATCAGCGTTATCGTTAAGAAGCTTCTCAGCCTGATAGCAAGCGTTCTCGGCAGTGTTCTTTGTGTCTACCTCTTCACGGCGCTTCTTATCCTCTTCTGCAAACTGCTCTGCAGCCTTAACAGCACGGTCGATGTCCTCCTTGCTCATGTTGGAAGAAGAAGAAATTGTGATGTGCTGCTCCTTGCCTGTGCCAAGGTCCTTAGCTGTAACGTTTACGATACCGTTAGCATCGATATCGAATGAAACCTCGATCTGAGGTATTCCTCTCGGAGCCGGAGCAATGCCGTCGAGCTTGAAGAGGCCGAGCTGCTTATTGTCTCTTGCGAACTCTCTCTCACCCTGGAGAACGTTGACTTCAACGCTTGTCTGACCGTCTGCAGCTGTGGAGAAGATCTGGCTCTTCTTTGTAGGAATTGTTGTGTTTCTGTCGATGATCTTTGTCATGACACCGCCCATTGTCTCAACACCGAGTGAAAGCGGAGTAACATCGAGGAGGAGAAGTCCCTGAACCTCGCCGCCGAGAACACCGGCCTGGATAGCTGCGCCGATAGCAACGCACTCATCAGGGTTGATTCCCTTGAATGGCTCCTTGCCGATGAAGTTCTTAACAGCTTCCTGAACAGCCGGGATTCTGGAAGAACCACCAACCATGAGAACCTTGTTGATTTCGTTGATTGAAAGACCGGAGTCGGAAAGTGCCTGACGAACAGGACCCATTGTCTTCTCGACGAGATCTGCTGTGAGCTCGTTGAACTTAGCTCTTGTGAGAGTTAAATCAAGGTGCTTAGGACCTGTAGCATCTGCTGTGATGAACGGGAGGTTAATGGATGCGCTTGTTGTGCCTGAAAGCTCAATCTTAGCCTTCTCTGCAGCGTCCTTAAGTCTCTGCATAGCCATCTTGTCGCCGTGAAGGTCGATGCCCTCCTGAACCTTGAAGGAATCTGCGATCCAGTCGATAATTCTCTGGTCGAAGTCGTCGCCGCCGAGTCTGTTGTTACCGGCTGTTGCGAGAACCTCCTGAACACCGTCGCCCATCTCAATGATGGAAACATCGAATGTACCGCCGCCAAGGTCATAAACCATAACCTTCTGGTCGTCTTCCTTATCTACACCGTAGGAAAGAGCTGCAGCTGTCGGCTCGTTGATAATTCTCTTAACATCGAGACCTGCAATCTTACCTGCGTCCTTTGTTGCCTGACGCTGAGCATCTGTGAAGTAAGCCGGAACAGTGATAACTGCGCTTGTTACAGGCTCGCCGATATAAGCCTCTGCATCAGCCTTGAGCTGCTGGAGAATCATAGCGGAAATCTCCTGAGGAGTATACTGCTTGTCGTCAACTGTTACCTTATAGTTTGTACCCATCTCTCTCTTGATGGAAGAAATTGTTCTGTCCGGGTTTGTGATAGCCTGGTTCTTAGCGATCTGACCTACGATTCTCTCGCCGTCCTTGGAGAAAGCAACAACAGAAGGAGTTGTTCTAGCGCCTCTCTGGTTTGCGATAACTACCGGCTCACCGCCTTCGATAACTGCTACACATGAGTTTGTTGTACCTAAATCGATACCAATTGTCTTTGCCATAATAAGTTCATTTCCTTTCAGAATTATTATCTAAATTATTTCTACAAAAGTGATTTTCTGGATTTTTTAATTTGCTACCTGAACCATAGCGGGTCTTATAACCTTATCATTCAGCTTGTAGCCCTTCTGGAAGACCGCAGCCACACAGCCCGATTCAACATCCTCGCTGTCTACCATTCCTATTGCCTGATGAAGCTCGGGATCGAAATTATCTCCGACTTCGCCAAAGGAAGTGATATTAAGCTTATCGAATGCCTGCTTGAACTGATTTGCGATCATCTCGACTCCCTTTTTGAAGGACTCAAGGTCGCCGTTCTCGAGGCTGAGCGCTCTCTCCATATTGTCTGCTACAGGAAGAAGTGCCTGTACCGTATCCGATACGGCGTTTCCGTAGGTCGCTAGCTTTTCCTGTGCGGTTCTCTTGCGGTAATTGTCATACTCTGCGAGAACTCTCAGGTGAGAAGCCTTGTAATCGTCAAATTCCTTCTGAAGCTTTTCAAGTGCCTCTTTGTCCTTTGACTTCTTCTCTTTTTTCTCCTTTTTCTTCTCGGACTTATCGTCCTTGACTTCCTCGGAAGCCGTGGTTTCCTCAGCCTTAGCTTCAGTCTCCTCGACTTTCTCGTTCTTTATATCTTCAGTCAATTTAATTCTCCTTCCGATTTATATATCCTCACGGGTGAGTGTCGTAAAAATCTCTCCGACTTTCTCGGAAACATATCTGACACACTCGGTAACAAGCGGATAATTCATTCTCATCGGGCCGACTGCGGCAATTGCTCCCGCATTCACTCCGTCAATCATATATCTGCTCATCACTATCGAGCTGGTTCTGAATTCCGGTCTGCCGATTTCCGTTCCCACCAAAGTGTTTACCTGACCCGGTCTGCAAGTTAGCAGCAAATCAAGGTCATCGCTGTTTCCAAGCGTTTTGAGTATCGTTCTGACAGACACCTGACTGTAATCCTCATACATAAGAAGATTCATAAGTCCGGCGCTTACCGTCTTTGGCTTTCCTGTCTCCCTTGCCGTTTCAAGCAGAGCCATAAGCGGCGAGCTCATAAGCATTGCCATGTCTCCGAATGAAATTCCAAGCGACTGGATAAATCCCGGTGTAATTTCAGCCACTGTCTTGCCCGCAAGCTTTTCATTGAATATTCTGAAGAATATTCTCATGATCTCGTTTGTCAGGTCAAATTCGCAGCGGAAAATTCTGCTCTTCATGGTTCCGGCTGAGCTCATCAGTATCAGCATTGCCGCTCTGCGGCTTATCTGAACGAACTGAACCGCCTTTATCTTAGCCGTTTGACCTCCCGGTGAGGTTGCCGCCGATGCATATCCCAGAGCGCCCGCCAGAGCCTCGGTAGCGTTTTGCAAAACCTTCTCTCTGTCGTACTCCGTAACTGTCATCGTGCGATCGATATAGTCTTTAATATCGCTCGGCAGCTCTTCTCTCTCAATTCCCGAGTTGAGATATTCTCTCAAGCCCTGCTGCGACGGGATTCTTCCTGCCGATGTATGCGGCTGTTCGAGAAGTCCCAGATTAATCAGGTCTGCCATTTCATTTCTGACGGTGGCACTTGAAAAACCTATTTCCTCAGCGATTGATTTTGAGCCGACGGGCTCGCCGGAGGCACAGTAGTTTCTGATGACGGAAGCGAGAATTTTCTTTTTTCTCGGTGTAAGTTCCATCCTACGCCTCCTTTGTTTATCTTAGCACTCTAAAAGTATGAGTGCTAAACTGTGATTATAAGATACCACTCTCGGCTAAAAATGTCAATATTTTATTTGTGAACAATTTTTAAATTATCAATTTGACTTTCACTGACTTTTTATTTGATTATCAAAAAAATAGGTTTTTGGCGCTATTTGTCTCTGCCTATATAAGCAAAAAACGGCAGAAAATGCCGTTTTTGAGAAGTGTGGAGTTTAATATGAAGTGTGGAGTTTGGAGTGTTGAGTGTGGAGTTGTTTTAAATTAACAATTTTAAATCAAATATTTAAAAAGAAGAAATACAGTTTTTGTTCTGTGTTTCTCTCTGTGAAAACAATTCGCAAACGAAAATGCCCGTCTGCGAACGCTTCGCATTCTTGACGTATTTTCTTTATGCTGTCCTCTTTTTTGTGTCGGCACTTCGTGCCTCTTTTCTTCGTTATTTCTCTTTCTGCTTCGCTTCTCTCTCGTGGGCTCTGCCCACACCCGTTCGCTTTTTGTAAAAAGCGAAACCAAAAACTTTCGTGTTTTTGTGTCCTTTATTTCCCTTAATGAAAACAATTCGGCTGGCAAAGCCCAACCACAGATGCATTTCGCATTTTTGGTTAACTTTGCCAGCCTATATCTTTTACTATCGCTTCGCTCTGTTTATGCGTATACGCTAATTATTAATTCTTAATTATACATTATTAATTACTCGTGGGCTCTGCCCACACCCGTTCGCTTTTTGTAAAAAGCGAAGCAAAAACTTTTGTGTTTTTATTCTTTTTTCTCTTTCTCTCTTTGCTTTTTAAATTACTTTGAACTCAAGCCATTTCTTTCCCTTGTAACGGAAATGGAAAATTATTCCTCTTATACACCAATCGGCACACATCGCATATGCTATTCCGATTACTCCCATATTCATAAGCACCGCAAAGATATATGAAAGGACTAGTCTTCCGCCAATCGTTGATGCGATTGCCACTATCATTGTGAATTTTACGTCGCCCGCCGCACGAAGTCCTGCTGACAGACTGCTCGAGAACGGAAGTGCTACCGAATTGAATATATTATGTATTATCACAAGCACGAGTATCAAGTCTCTTGTCTGCTGTTCAAGGTTATTGAAATTAAGGATTATCGGAGTTATTGCAAGCACGACTGCATTCCACACGGTTGATGCGATAACGTTGATAACCATAAGCTTTTTCATATAGAAATACGCCGCATCCTTATTGCCCGAACCCATACACTGACCTATTACCGTGATGAATATCGGCGACATAGCCGCTCCGAAAACCGCCGCAAGCGACCATATGCTCTGAGCCACTCCGTTTGCCGCTATCTGATATGTTCCGAACATTGCGACCATACTTGAGAGTGCAACCTTAACAAGTTGGAAAATTCCGTTTTCCACTCCGTTCGGAATAGCAATTCCAAGCATTTTCTTGAGAAGTGAAGCACTCCACTTAAAAATATCTTTGGCGGTATAGTAAATATCGTTTTTCTTTTTGAAGCAAAGCACAGAAATTACTACAGCTGAGAAAACTCTCGAAACCGTCGTAGGTATTGCTACGCCTGCGACGCCCATTTTAAAGACGAAAACAAGCACGATATTACCAACGAGATTAATAACATTTGATAGTGTAGAAACTATCATACTTATTCTTGTGTTGCCGATACTGCGAAAAAGTGCCGCACCGGAATTATAAATTGCGATAGTCGGGAATGATATTGCGGTAATTCTAAGGTAAACAAGGCAAGCATTCATGACGCCGTCCGTAACCTTTCCGAAAAGTAGTTTCATAAGAGAGGCGTCAAACAGATAAACCAAAACGGTTATCACAATCGAAATCAGAGTTGATATCATTAAAAGCTGACTTGAAGCCTCGCTTGCAAGCTTTTTTTCGTCTTTTCCGATGTACTGGCTGATGACAACCGCACCGCCCGAAGCAAGTGCCGTGAAAATATAAATAAAAATTATACTAAACGAATTGACGAGCGAAACACCAGAAACAGCGTCTTCTCCCGAATAAGTTATGATAAATGTGTCGGCAAGTCCGACAAGCATAACCAAAAGCTGCTCAAAAAACAGCGGGACTATCATATCTTTCAGTTGCTTGTTAGTGAATAATCCGTACTTATCTTTCATTATATTGCCCCCGTATCGTTATTTTCTGACTTAATTTTAGTGCGATAGGCAATAAATGTAAAATACTTATATCAGATACTTAGACATAAAATTAATTTATGCTAATTTAGCTTTTTATTTTTGTATTCTTGATATATAATCTAATTATGTATCATCATAAATAAAATTGATAGCACGGAGAAAAAATGGAAATTCGTACGTTAAAATATTTTCTTGAGATAGCAAGAGAACAGAATATCACTTCCGCATCATATAATTTGCACGTTTCTCAGCCGGCACTTTCCCACCAGATGCACGAGCTTGAAGATGAACTCGGAATCACGCTCTTCACGAGAACTAACCGCAAAACAGTTCTCACGGAAGAGGGCAGACATTTCAAAATTCAAGCTGAACAGATAATTCAGCTTATCGAAAAGACAGAAGCCGAATATAAAAAGGGTGAAAAAGATATCTACGGAGAAATCCACATCGGCGCAGGCGAAACAACGGCTATGGAATATATCGGAAATGCTGCAAAGCGTGTGCACGACCTTCACCCCGGAGTGAGATTCAATGTGTTCTCGGGAATTGCCGATGACGTCGTCGACAGAATGGATAAGGGACTGATTGACTTTGCTCTCTTTTTCAGACCGATTGATACCACGAAGCTTGACTATATAGAATTTCCCGTAAAACATAAAATGGGAATAATCGTACGTAGGGACTCACCGCTTGCAGAAAAGGAATTTGTCACGGCAAAGGACTTGGAAAATGTGCCGCTCATCATAAATTCGAGAAGAGCGACAAACCCGGAGACAATATCAAAGCAGTACGGAATACCGTTAGAAAAGCTCAATGTAGTGGCATCGGGAAACCTCACTTATAATAAGACTATGCTTGTGAGGAGCGGACTGGGCGTTACAATCGGATCGGGAAGCAATACCTATCAGATAAACAATGAATTTACAAAGTTTGTGCCGTTTGAACCGACAGTTGAATCGAGCATGATATTTGCATGGCGAAAGAATGCGAATTTCTCGAAAGCGTGTCTGATTTTTCTTGATGAGGTCAAAAAGGAAATCGAGTCGCTGCCGGAAGGCTATATTTAATTTGGGCAAACACAAAAGTTTTTGCTTCGCTTTTTACAAAAAGCGACCGAGGTTTAAGTAATTAATAATTAGCGAAAACGGAAAAACAGAGCGAAGCGACCGTAGTTGAGTAAAGAAGCCGAACAGTTTACACAAAGCAAAATAACAAACGCAATTAAAAATCAATAAATAAAAAACAGGCTGTCAGAGCCCAACCTTAAATGCCTTCGCATTTTTGGTTAACTTTGATAGCCTATCTTTTTATTTATATTGATATTATTTGTTTTAGGTTTACCTTTGTGAAAGTAGTCCGCAATCGAAAATGCCCGTCTGCGAACGCTTCGCATTCTTGACGTATTTTCTTTTTACTTTCTTCTTTTTTATGCGGCACTTCGTGCCTTTGCCTTTTGTTATTTCTATTCTGCTTAACTTATCTCTCGTGGGCTCTGCCCACACCCGTTCGCTTTTTGTAAAAAGCGAAACCAAAAACTTTTATTTTTTCTTTCAGCTTTGCTTACTTCTTGGGAATAGTCTGAAGCAAGCCGATAAGACGCAGCGCCTGCTGTTCAAATTCATCGTGATCATCAACAACAGAGAAAAGCCAGTCTATGTAGCCGTCGGTTTCACCCGCAGCCAATGTCTTGGTTATGTCGTCAAGTCCCTGAGGACGGTCGTCATACTCGTTGTTGTAGCCGAACGAATCGTAATCAAAATAAAATCCGTCAAGTATCTTTGCTATCTGTTCTACACTTATAAGTTCCATGTCTGTCTCCTTTTATTTTTAGTTTTCAAACTTAATTCCCGCACTGAGTCTTGCTTCTTCGAGAATTTCCATAACTGTAACCGTTTCGTCCATATACGGCTTAGCGGCATCAAAATCTTTTTTGTCGATTATTCTTGCAAAATCGGCAAATTCCTCGGTCATTCGGTGGAATACTTCGGGAGCTGCAAAAACCTCTTCCTCGCTCGCTCTGACCCATGAGCCGGCGGCATCCCTCACTCTTTCGCCGGGGACGCAATAATGAGTCAGCACCTTATCGGCGATGTTCGGTTTACCGTCAATTCTGATATAACCCGTTTCTCCCTGTACGCTGACAAATCCCGGGCTGTCGGAGTCCTTTGCACCTGTACAAACAGCAGAAAAGCCGTCATATTCCATGATAAGCGTACCCGATGTATCTATCCCGTTAAAGCCAAAATTAGGGTAATATTTCACGCTCTTAGGTTTGCCGAAAAGGCACACTGCATAGTGAATATTATAGACATTAATATCGAAAAGTGCACCGCCGTAATATTCCGCACTGAACGCATGACCGATTTTTCCCTCAAGATAATCGTCATAAAGGCTAGAGTACTGCGAATAATTTGCAAGGTACATGGTTATCTTTCCGAGCTTAGAGAGATTTTTCTTCATATTTTCGATAACGGGATTATGGAGCACGGTGACCGCCTCGAAAATGAAAAGCTTCTTTTCCTCGGCAATTTTCTTGAGTTCTAAAGTATCCTTCAAAAATCCCGTGAACGGCTTTTCAAGGATAACATTTTTGCCGTGGAGCAAAGCCTCCTTAGCATACGGATAATGAGCCGAATTGATAAGTCCGATATATACTGTATCGCACTCACTCTCGTTAAGCAGCTTCTCATAATCGGTATATATTTCCTTTATTCCGTATTCATCTGCGAATTTCTCTGCCTTATCTCTTGAATGCGGTCTTGCAAAAACCGCCGTATACTCGATATTCTTCAGCGGTGTTATCGCATGCATTGCATCGGCTATTATTTTTCCCGTTCCTATAAATGCAAGCTTCATATTCTACCTCGGTTTCTTTTGTATTGGTTTTGGTGCTTAGCGTTCTTTATTTATCTTTGTGTAAATAATCCGCAAGAGAAAATGTCCGACTGCAAAAGCAAAGCTTTTTTGTCGTATTTTCTCTCGCTGTATTTTTATATATCAAACTTGCTTTACTGTTCGATAATTTGCCTTGTGCAAATAAGTCGGCTGGCATAGCCCAACCTTTGAAAGTGTGGAGTTTTGTTTAAAATAATTAATTCTGAGCAAATGCGTATTTTTAGTTTTTGGTCTGTATTTCTCTTTGAGTAAACAATTCGGCTTGCTCGCTTCAACTACGGTCGCTATGCTCCCTAAAAGCACTTCGTGCTTTTGGTTAAGCTCACAAGCCTATCTCTTTTTTTATCGCTTCGCTCTGTTTCTGCGTATACGCCAATTATTAATTCTTAATTATACATTATTAATTATTCGTGGGCTCCGCCCACACCCGTTCGCTTTTTGTAAAAAGCGAAGTAAAAACTTTTATGTTTTTTTGCTCAGCGTTCTTTTTTCTCTTTAATACTTAGGATTGTATTTCTCGAAAATCTTTTCTATTTTCTCTCTGTTAAGCTTCTCCCCTATGATAATCACCACGCTCTGACCGTTCTCTATTTCTTCAAGCTTTATCTCTCGTCTTGTTGCGTTCAGTTCATACCATTTTTCTTCGCTCTTCAAAAAGCCTTTTATTCTGAAAACATTTCCGCATTCTTCGTCATTCAGCACTTTTTCAGCCGTTATTTTTAGCTCACTCGGCTCGATTTCCATATTCATCAGATAGACACTGTCGAAGTTATTTTCCTTGCTTACCTGCTGTTTGACATGGTCTTCAAGTCGATATCCGCTTTTTAATAATCTTTCAAAATCGCTATCGTCAAAATCATCCCAATTTTTTAATTCACATTCGTCAGCTTCAAATCTTCTTCTGCACTTATTTTCCTCGAGAACCTCATTCATAATTTTTACGGTATTCTCTATGTCCTCAGTATTTGCCTTTTGGGTTGCCGACATCACGACCTTACCCGCACAAGCCAGCTGAGACGCCAACATATACCTTGACTGCTCAGAAAGTCCGCTCTCAAGCTTTGAGTCGACTATCGCAAACACGTTTCCGATTTCATACCAATTTTCGAGCGGCTCATCTCTTAGCACATCGAAAAATTCGTCCACATCGTAAACTCCCGACGGCTCGACTATAACTCTGTCATACCCCGACATATACATCTGGATAAGCTTTGTTTTAAATCTTCTCACATGGCAATCATAGTCGCATCCTCCTGCGACCATTTCAAGTTCGCACTTTTCTCCTGCCAACGGTGACAGCAGCATCATATCCACATTTACCGCACCGAAATCATTCTCAAGAATTCCGACTTTCAAGCCTTTTCCCATGAGATATGATGCGTATTTTTTTATAAATGTTGTTTTTCCCGACCCTAAAAAGCCAGTTACCAAATCTGCTTTTATCATTTTCTGCACCGTTTGTGTTTTGCTTTCTTTCTGTTTTTCTCAGCGTTCGTTATTTCTATTTGAGTGAATAAATCGGCTATCTTTTATATTGTTTGTTTTAAGTTTATCTTCGCGAAAATAGTCCGCAAGAGAAAATGTCCATCTGCAAAAGCAAAGATTTTTTGTCGTATTTTCTCTTGCTCTGTTTTTCTTCGATACTTCGTGTCCTTTATTTCTATTTATGCGAACAATTCGGCTTGTTCGCTTCAACTACGGTCGCTATGCTCCCTAAAAGCACTTCGTGCTTTTGGTTAAGCTCACAAGCCTATCATTTTATTAATATCGTTTGTTTTAGGTTTATCTTTGTGAAAATAATCCGCAAACGAAAATGCCCGTCTGCGAATGCTCCGCATTCTTGACGTATTTTCTTTTTGCTTTCTTCTTTTTTATACGGCACTTCGTGCCTCTTTCTTTCGTTTTTAGTTTCTGCTTCGCTTTTCTCTCGTGGGCTCCGCCCACACCCGTTCGCTTTTTGTAAAAAGCGAAGCAAAAACTTTTGTGTTTTTATTAATCTCTTCTACCTAAGAATGTTTTCTTTACGCTGACTTCTCCTGTTGAGAAATGTCTAATCTCTCCGTCAGGCAATTGGACTATCAATCTGCAGTCATCGTCAATTCCTTTGACTATTCCGTTTCTCTCCTGTCCGTCCTGTGTAAACTCTATCGATTTTCCCGTCAAAAGCGATCTTTTTCTGTACTCCTCGATATGGTTGGAATTCGGCATCTTATCGTAATACTCAAAGAAATACTCAATTACCTTTCCTATTATTCTGCATCTTGTATCGTCGCCGCAATCCTCGGTAAATATCGCTCCGGCTACATACTTGATATCATCAGGGAATCCGCCCTCAGGATATTTTACGTTTATTCCTATTCCTGTTACTGCGTACTCAAGTCCTCTGGTCTCGAAGTTTACGGATGCTTCTGTGAGTATTCCGACTATCTTTCTGTTTCTCAGGTAAATATCATTTACCCACTTTATCTTTGTCTCATATCCCGTGACATCCTCAATTGCCTTTGCAACAGCCACAGCTGCGATTGTTGTGATAGAGAGTGACTGCTCAGCTGAAAACTTCGGTCTTAAAAGCAAGCTCATGTATATTCCAGACTTCTTCGGTGACTCAAAATGTCTTCCGAGTCTTCCCTTTCCGGCGGTCTGCTCCTCACTTACTACTACGACTCCCTCTTTTCCTCCGTCTGCCGCAAGTCTTTTCACGTAGTCGTTTGTTGAGTCAACACTAGGGAGAACCTTAATATCAAATCTATCCTTGTCCTTTACGAATCTTCTGATTCCCTCGACCGACAACAGATTATTTTCAGAAACAAAAACATATCCCTTGTTTGTTGTTCCGCTTATTTCGTATCCCTCTTGTCTAAGTGACGTGACAGCCTTCCAAACCGAATTTCTCGACACGCCGAGTTCGCTTGCAACTTTAGCTCCGGAAAACGGCTCACCCTTATGCTCCATCATATATTTTATAACTTCTTGTTTAACAGTCATTTTTATTGCTCCTTATCTTTAAAATGAAATATACTGCGACCGAAACCGCACTAAGAAATATTGTCATAGCTATTATCATAACTGCGCAGTGCATAAAGAACGCATCAGGCAGCATGGTTATCACGGGGTCTTTGTCGGGGTAGAAAATCCAGTAGTCGTTGCTGAACGCAAGCTTGTGAAAAGTTATGAAAGCATTCTGCCAATTCAAAGCTACAGCCGCTCCGACAATCAGCGGCAAAACAACGGCAAACACTCCCGAAAACAGCAAAAATCTTCTCTGTCCGCTTTTAAGCTTAATATATGCCGTCACGACAAACAAAACAGTAAAGATAATCGCCGCATACTCAATTTTCACAAATATTCGCTTGACGTCTTCGAAGTGAATTCTTCCCTCTTCACTCATCGCAAGGTCGTCAAACTCAAGAGTTTTTGCGCCCCAAAAATTATTGTAATCAATTAAAATATCGTAGTTAGTCTTGATTTTTTCTTCACTGAATCCCGACTGAGCAGGAATATCAAGAGTCTTTATATCGTGATAAAAAAGCGGCTTAAAATTAAGCACAAGCGTCACGGAAAGGGAAACCGCCGCAATCATGAAAATTATTCCAAGCAAAACATCGGAATAAAGAGAATTTAGTCTATTTCTCAAAGGAATCACCTCCGAAAAACTTTTCCATCATGACAAGCTCCTCTTCACGGATGCAGTTTGGAATGAGATTATTTCTGACGGACTTCAGAAGTTCACCGAACTCAAACCATTTCACAAGCTCGACCTCGCTTTTTTGCACCTTAAATTCTGTTTCAAAGGGAACTTTAGCAAGATAAACATTGCTAATCTGATTATCGTGAAATTTCTTTCCGTGAAAATCATTGATATATTCAAATTTTCTCTGACCGACATAAACTAAATCTTCAGCTTCAAGCTTAACTGAAAGCTCCTCGAGGCACTCACGCAAAGCGGACTCGATAAATCCGCAACCGGCGGGAATGTGGCCTGCGGTAGAAATATCGAAACAACCGGGATAAGAATCCTTATTTTCGGAACGCTTCTGAGAGAGAACGAATATTTTGCCGTCATGCTCTGACCAAAGCCAAAGATGAGAGGTTCTGTGTCTGATACCGTTTTCGTGAGCCAGCTTACGGGAAACGATCTCGCCCGTAGGGTTGCCGAATTCATCGACTATATCTAAAAATTCCAAATAGCCACCTCAAATCTCAATCATATAAAGTAATTATAGCAAAACCACCTAAATAATACAAAGAAAAATTGAAAATTAACAATTAATAATTGATGAAAATCTGAACTATAAACACAAATTAAAAACACAAAAGTTTTTGGTTTCGCTTTTTACAAAAAGCGAACGGGGTTTAAGGGGCAGAGCCCCTTAAGTAATTAATAATGTATAATTAGGAATTAATAATTAGCGTGTACGCATAAACAGAGCGAAGCGATAGTAAAAGATATAGGCTGGCAAAGTTAACCAAAAATGCGATAGCATTTTTAGAACGCGAAGCGTTCGTGGTTGGGCTTTGACAGCCGAATGATTTACATATGGTAAAATATCAAACAGTAAAGCAAATTTGATATATAAAAATACAGCAAGAGAAAATACGTCAAAAATGTGAAACATTCGCAGACGGGAATTTTCTTTTGCGGATTACTTACACAAAGCTAAATAAAGAACGCTAAGCATCGAAAACACAAAAGTTTTTGCTTCGCTTTTTACAAAAAGCGAACGGGGTTTAAGGGGCAGAGCCCCTTAAGTAATTAATAATGTATAATTAGGAATTAATAATTAGCGTGTACGCATAAACAGAGCGAAGCGATAGTAAAAGATATAGGCTGGCAAAGTTAACCAAAAATGCGATAGCATTTTTAGAACGCGAAGCGTTCGTGGTTGGGCTTTGCCAGCCGACTTGCTTACACATAGAGAAATGAAGAGCAAAAAATCTAAAAACGAAAAAGGGGACGCCGAAGCGTCCCCTAAATTTACGATTGGTATAAAACCTATTAGATCTCTGCGAAGTACTTGATTGTACGAACCATCTGAGATGTGTAGGAGTTCTCGTTATCATACCAAGAAACAACCTGAACCTCATAGAGGCCGTCAGAAATCTTAGCAACCATTGTCTGAGTTGCATCGAAGAGTGAACCGTACTTCATGCCGATAACGTCAGAAGATACGATCTGATCCTCGTTGTAGCCGAAGGACTCGGAAGCAGCAGCCTTCATAGCAGCGTTGATGCCTTCCTTAGTTACGTCCTCGCCCTTAACAACAGCTGTGAGGATTGTTGTGGAACCTGTCGGAACAGGAACTCTCTGAGCGGAACCGATGAGCTTGCCGTTGAGCTCAGGAATAACAAGGCCGATAG
This sequence comes from Bacteroidaceae bacterium, assembly GCA_963589785.1. GTDB lineage: Bacteria > Bacillota > Clostridia > Oscillospirales > Acutalibacteraceae > SIG603. The sequence goes on from CAVAMJ010000001.1 coordinate 146,872, forward strand.
CCTTAGCAGCACCTGTTGAGTTAGGAACGATGTTAGCAGCACCAGCACGTGCTCTTCTGAAGTCGCCCTTTCTGTGAGGACCGTCAAGGATCATCTGATCGCCTGTGTAAGCGTGGATTGTGCTCATGATACCGGACTGGATCTCTGCATAATCGTTAAGAGCCTTAGCCATAGGAGCGAGGCAGTTAGTTGTGCAAGAAGCAGCGGAAATGACTGTATCCTCAGCTGTGAGAACACCCTCGTTTACGGAGTAAACGATTGTAGGAAGATCGTTTCCAGCAGGAGCGGAGATAACAACCTTCTTAGCACCAGCGTTGATGTGAGCCTGTGCCTTAGCCTTGGATGTGTAGAAACCTGTGCACTCGAGAACTACGTCAACTCCGAGCTCACCCCAAGGAAGATTGTTAGCGTCAGCCTCTTTGTAGATTGTAAGAGTCTTTCCGTCAACAGTGATTGTGTTAGCCTCGTCGTCAGCCTCTACAGTGTGGAGACCCTCGCCGATCTTTCCGCAGTAGCCGCCCTGAGCGGTATCATACTTGAGAAGGTTAGCGAGCATAGATGGCTTTGTAAGGTCGTTGATAGCAATAACATCATAACCCTCTGCGCCGAACATCTGACGGAATGCGAGACGGCCGATACGACCAAATCCGTTGATAGCAACTTTAACTGACATTGTAAAACCTCCAAAAAGAATTATTGATTTTTGATATATTCAGTTATATCCGATGATGTTATTTTATTACATTATTGGATACATTTCAAGTGTTTTGTTAAAATTTTAGTAAAACGGGGGGTTTTCACCACATTTACTACAATTAATTGTCAATTTCTGTCCAATATTATCGTTTCTTAGCCAAAACTAACAATTTTCAATAGCTAACAATATTGAAAAATCACAAAAAAGCACCGACTTTTTAAATCGGTGCTCTAAATTTTTCTAAATATTTAGATTTTTAAAACGTGAAAATGCACTTAATCGGCTCGATTTTCAACCGCAAGTAGTCGCTTTGTTGAAAACTTAGGCCTTAATCTTGAGCTTTCGTGCGTGAAAGTGCGCCTAATCCGAAAATACCCATAGCAAGGTAGATGAGGCTTACGCCTATCGGCATGCTTTTTAGTCTCTCAAACCCCGTGAGGCTGAAGTAAATCTCAGAGAACGAAAAGCCTAAGGAAAGAATAATCGAACACGGCAGACAAGCCCTCGTAAGCTTAGCCCTCTTGCCTGTATCCTTAAAGACAAAAGCTCTGACGAAGCTTAAAATCGAAGAAAGTATCGCTACCGCTCCGAGAAGAATGTAATAATTCTCGCTCTTAACTATGTAAGTGGAGTCGTTCGTGAAAAGATAGAGCAAAAAGACAAGCCCCCAGAATGTCGGGAAAAGTCCGAAATACTGCGCTTTCTCAAAGACATTCTTTTTGCCGAAGCCGACTAAAGAATAAGCAAAAAGGAAAACTGCCGTCAAAATCGAGAATATAGCAAGCAAAAGCATGAAGCTGCTCTCTGTTCCGACAGAGGAATAAATCATTCCCGTTTTGTAGCCGAACCAACGGAGAAATATCCAAACGGAGGAATAAACCATAATCACGGCGGAAACAACTCCCGTCACACCTGAAATAAGGTTTTTCTCGCAATCAAGCTTAAAATCTTCCTTGTCCTTCAGCGCAGAAACCGCCAAAACCGCGGTAATAACAGCGGTTACGGCAAGTGCGATTATCGTGAACACATAACTTCCCTTTAAAAGTCCCGTGTCTGCCTGATAATATGATTTATATTCGACTATTCTCATAACTGCCACAAAAACTGCGGCTAAAAGGCTCGTCGGCAGCAGCACCTTCGGGCTCAAAAGTTTATTTTGCATTTATATTAACCTCTAAATCACGGATAATTTTCGCAATAGCATTTTCGTCATTGCTGACGGTGATGTTCTTTGCCTTTGCCTTGACCCAGTCGGGGGCATTGTCTACGGCATAGGCAATATCACAGTTAGCGAACATAGAAATATCATTTCCGTAGTCGCCTATTCCTATTGTCGTGTGGACATTCGGAAGAAGCTCCTTCATCTTGGAAATCATCTGACCTTTTCCGCTTCCCTTTGGCAAAAATTCGATTCCCGTATCCCACGAGAGCATTATTTCATATTTATCTCCGAAAATCTCGCTCAATTTCTCGGCATTTGGAAGTGATTTTTTCGGATCTGACTCGACAAATATCATTTTGGTGAACTCATCATTCGACTCGGCAACAAGATTTTTAAGTTCCTCGGTCGAGTAAATCGGTGAATTATCGCCGTAATATTCCTTGAATTCTTTTGGAGTATTCGCATCGGCTCTTACATACTTGATGCTCTCGCCCATCTCGCCTGCCACGATACCGCAGATGATATCGGGCATATTATCATAAATATAGCAAAGAACCTCGCTCACATCCTCGGTTATATGCGACTTGAAAACAACTTTGTCCTCTTTCAAATCGTAGAGAACCGTACCGTTATTTGACACGATGTAAGTATTAGGCACGAACCTATCGGAAAACTCATCGATATAATGCGGATATCTTCCGCTCGCAACGGTAAAAAGACCGCCCTCAGACTGAAAATATCTGATAGCGTCCCTGTTTTCGTCCGATATTTTTCTTTTAGAATTCGTGAGAGTACCGTCACAATCGGTGCAAATCAAATAACCGTCAAATTTTCCTAAGTTACCCATTGAGCTTGTTTTTCCTTTTTCTCAAATAATCCTCGAGAATGATTACAGCGGCGACAGCGTCTACAACAGCCTTTCGCTTCTTTCCCCTTGTGTTGGTTACATTCAGGTAGTTGTGAGCGGTGACCGTTGTTCCCCTTTCGTCCTGCATCTCGGTGGGAACACCTGTTTTTTCTTTAAGCAGCTCCGCAAAGGAAAGTGCGTTCTGAGCACTCTCTCCCATGGAGCCGTCCATATTTTTCGGCAGACCGACAACAATAAGCTCAGGCTTAATCTCAAGCGCAAGCTTTGCGATTTCGTCTGCCAGTTTTTCTCTGTTATGCTCAGAAATTACCGTTACAGGCGAAGCAATCATCTCGCTTTTATCGCATTTTGCGATTCCCGTTCTGGCTTTTCCGAGGTCAACGGACATTATTACCATATTTTATCCTTTATCTTCTGTCAAAAAGAAATTTGCTCTGAGATTTTTCCCGGGTGTCCAATCGGGAATATGAGAGCCGTCATTAAGGTACTCAGACTCAAATTTACCGTTCTCGTATTTCCAGAGAGACACCGCCGTGTTCACTCCGATATCCATATCGTTCAGCTTTTTTATATCGTGAAACTTAAGATAGCAGTTTAGCGTTCTAAGTGCCGCACCGTGAGACACAATGACAATGGTCTCTCCGTCCTTGGCAAGCCCAAGCACACGCTCGAAAGCAGAGGACATACGGTCATAGACTTCGGTCATTTTTTCTCCGTCTGGCGGAGCAAAATCATAGGCTCTCTCGTTCCAGTTTCTCGCCTCATCAGGGAAAAGTATCGGAATATCACTCCACGATACCCCTTCGATTTTGCCCGCATTGATTTCTCTGAAATCACTTACGGGAATAATCTCGTTATCATGAAAACGATTGACCGCCTCGGCAGTTGCCATAGCTCTGCCGAGGGGACTTGAGTAAAGATAATCGTACTTAATGTTTCTAAATCTAACAGAGAGCAAATCAAGCTGAATTTTTCCGTTTTCGGACACGGGAGTATCTATCGAGCCCTGAAAATATCTTGCTAAATTTCCCTCTGTCTGACAATGCCTTACTAGGTAAATTTTTACCACGGCTTAACGCCTCCGACAATCTCGTTTATTGACTTTATTCCCTTGGAATCGAGCCACTCGTTAAGACCCTTTGTAATCTTAAGCGGAGCATAAGGATCGGTGAAAAGAACAGTACCGATCTGAACGGCGCTTGCGCCCGCAAGCATCATCTCGACTACATCCTGCCAAGTGGAAATACCGCCGAGTCCGATAACAGGAACTTTTACCTTAGATGCTACCTGCCAAACCATTCTGATTGCAACAGGAAGAACAGCGGGGCCCGAAAGTCCGCCCGTGTTGTTTCTGATTATCGGTCTGCCCGAGTTGATGTCTATTCTCATACCTGTGAGAGTATTGATAAGGGAAAGACAGTCTGCGCCGGCAGCCTCTGCGGCAAGGGCAATCTCTGTTATATCAGTGACATTAGGTGAAAGCTTTACCATAAGCGGCTTCTTTGTGTTCTTTCTGACACCGCTTGTAATTTCAGTTACACCGGCAACCGTTGTACCGAACTGAACACCGCCAGCCTTGACATTAGGACAGGAGATGTTGAGCTCTATCATATCTACATCGGTATCGTCAAGTCTTGCCGCCATCTCGAAGTAATCCTCGGGATTTGAGCCGGCAATATTAGCGATAATTCTTGTGTTCTGCTGTGTAAGCCACGGGAGATCGTTCTCGATAAAGTGGTCAACACCGGGGTTTTGAAGTCCAACGGCATTGAGCATTCCGCCGGGAGTTTCTGTAACTCTCGGTGCGGGGTTGCCAGGGCGAGCCTTGAGCGTTGTTCCCTTACAGGAAATTCCGCCAAGCTCTGAAAGCGGATAGAACTCGGCATATTCTCTGCCGAAACCAAAGGTGCCTGAAGCGGCGATGAGCGGATTTGCAAAATCAACTCCGCATACATTAACTCTTAAATCTGCCATCAGTAAACCACCTTTCTGTAATCGAAAACAGGACCGTCCTTGCAGACATGACCGTTATATTCGTTGCCGTCCTCATCCTTAAGCTTTACGGCGCAACCGAGACATGCTCCGATTCCGCAAGCCATTCTCTCCTCGAGAGAAATCTGGCACTCGATTCCCTTTTCCTCAGCAAGCTTTGCAACCGCCTTGAGCATAGGAGTTGGGCCGCAAGCGTAGATAATATCGGGATTTTCGTCCTTGATGAGGTCGATTACCAAGCCGTGATAGCCGTATGAGCCGTCATCGGTTGCAATTCTCACATCAGCACCTGTTTTCTTGAAATCCTCCTCAAGAATGACAGCCTTTTTATTTCTGAAGCCGAGAGCGACTGTTGCGTTTTCTCCGTAGAACTTAGCCGCCGCAAGAAGCGGAGGCACACCGATTCCGCCACCGACAAAAACAGCCTTTTTGCTTGAATCTTCAAGCTTGAAGCCGTTTCCGAGCGGAGCGAGAACATCAAGCCACTGCTCCTTCTGATAGTCGGCAAGCTGAGCTGTGCCCGCACCTCTTATCTGGAAGACTAGGCGGAGTGTTCCCCTCTCGGGGTCTGCGTCACAAATGGAAATCGGACGGCGAAGCGTTCTTCCCGGAAGAAGAATGTGAGCGAACTGACCCGGCTTAGCCGCTTGGGCAAATTCGGGATAGAATATCTCAAAATCGTAGATGTTGTCGGGGACAAGCTCGTCCGCCTTAACTATCTTACAGTTTTTAACGTCATATTTTTTCATGGTCTACCTCTTAACTGACAGCACAAAGCATCAAAGCTTAATTTCTCCAATTCTTGCCACAATCTCGTCTCTCATTCTTATTGCTTCTCTTCTTGCGGCTTTAGCAAAATCGCGAGGGTCGAGTCCCTCTTCCTTCTGCCATGCGCACATAATTCCTCTTGAGGAATTTACGATAGCGCCGAGACCGTTCTTGTCAAATCCCGGAGCAACGTCATCTGCCGCACCGCCCTGTGCACCGTAACCAGGTACAAGGAAGAATGTATGAGGCATCTTCTCACGAAGCTCACCGAGCATTGCGGGATAAGTAGCACCGACAACAGCGCCTACTCCGCTGTAACCGTACTTACCGGGAAGTTCTTCGCCCCACTTCTCGCACATCTCGCCCATCTGAGCGTAGACTGTGTTTCCGTTCTCAAGCTTCATGTCCTGAAGCTCTCCTGATGACTTATTGGATGTCTTTGCAAGAACAAAAATACCCTTGTCCTTCTCACCGCAAACCTTTAAAAGCGGATTGATTCCGTCTGAGCCTAGGTAACCGTTAACTGTGAGTGCGTCTGCATCAAATGCGGCAATCTTCTCGCCGAAAACGTCTGTCTCGCCGAGGTGAGCCGTTGCATAAGCCTCCATTGTAGCACCGATATCGTTTCTCTTGCCGTCGGTCATAACGAACATTCCCTTGCTCTTTGCGTAAGCGATAGTCTCCTCTAAAACTCTCACTCCCTCAAAGCCGTACATTTCATAGTAAGCCGCCTGAGGCTTAACCGCAGGAACAATATCACAAAGCTCATCGATGAGCGCCTTGTTAAACTCAAAAAGTGCGTTAGCGGCAGCCTTTAGGCTCTTGCCGTACTTCTCGACACTCTCGTCGAGAATATACTGCGGAATATAAGCAAGCTTCGGGTCAAGACCTGCAACTGTCGGGTTCTGCATTTTTACGATGTTTTCAATCATTCTGTCAAGGGACATGATATACCTCCGAAATTGTATGTGAATTGTAATTAGTTAATCAGTTAAATTTATTTATCTTCAAATACGACTTTTCCGCCCAAAACGGTGTATTTCACCTTTGAAGTGAGAGTCATATTTTTAAGCACGGCATTCTTGGACTTTCCGTGAAGCTTGTTTACATCAACAGTCCATTCCTCGTTTTCGTCAAAGAGAACGATGTCCGCAAGCTTGCCCTCTTCGAGAACTCCGCCCTCGATACCCAGTATCCTTGCGGGGTTCACGCTCATAAGCTCGATAAGCTTGTTAAGAGTGATTTCACCAGTCTTGACAAGCGCAGTATATGAGCCAGAGAAGCTTGTTTCCATGCCGATTGAGCCGTTAGGCGCACCGACAAAGTCGGATTTCTCCTCTACGGAATGTGGTGCGTGGTCGGTGATAATGCATGAGAGAGTGCCGTCCTTTATCGCCTCGATGATGGCTCTTCTGTCCTTCTCGGCACGAAGCGGCGGATTCATACGGTAGTCGGCATCCTTGCGCTTCAATTCCTCATCGGTCAAAAGGAGATAGTGAGCCGCCGTCTCACCCGTAACCTTTACGCCTCGTTTCTGTGCATCACGAATGAGTGCGCATGCGCCCTCTGTACTGACATGGCAAATGTGAACGGGCAAATCATAAGCGGCGGCAACGGCAATTTCTCTCGCTGTTCCGCTGTCCTCAGCCGCGTTCGGTACTCCTCTGAGTCCCAGTTCTGTGCTGACCTCGCCCTCGTTCATCGTCCATTTTTTCGCAAGGTAAAGATCCTCGCAGTGACATGTGAGAGTCATATTAAGCTCGTTTGCCATTTTCATTGCTTCAACAAGGCATGAAGTATCGACAACGGGTCTGCCGTCGTCCGAAAGAGCAATTGCGCCTGCCTCCTTGAGCGCCTTTATATCTGTGAGCTCGAAACCGCCCAAATCCTTGGTGACTGCTCCCGTGACGTAAACTCTCGCCTTGGCATCCTTTGCCTTATCGAGAATGTAGTGAACAACTTCAGGTGAATCGGTGACAGGCTTGGTGTTCGGCATGGCAAGAAGTGACGTAACTCCGCCAGCCGCCGCCGCATTACAGCCTGTTATGATGTCTTCCTTGTAGGTAAGACCCGGGTCTCTCAAATGGACATGCATATCAACAAATCCGGGAGAAGCCACAAGACCGCTCGCATCGATCACCTCATCGGCAGTCTCGCTTGTTTCGCCCTTTTCTGTCTTTACGATTTTATCGTCCTCGCAAAGAATATATCCAAAGAAATCCTCATTCTTTGCGGGATTTATTATATGTGCGTTTTTTATCAGAAGAGTACTCAAATTGCACCTCTCAATTAAATAACCTTGGTGATGTAATATTTTGTGATTGCAAGAACCTCTCGGCTGTAGTATGTCGGAAGAAGCCACTTGTTAGTAGCACAAGGCATGCAGTAAACGGTATATCCCTGGTCCTTAGCCTGACTTGATGCTCTAAACATATGGAAGCTCTGTGTTACAAGAACAATACTGCTGCCGAGATTATTCTCTGCCAAAATTGACTTTGAATAGCTCAGGTTTTCTTCAGTAGAAGTCGACTTATCTTCAGTTAAAATTCTGTCTTCCTTAATTCCCTGTGCAACAAGGTAGTCCTTAGCGGCGCTCGCTTCGCTCCACGGCTCATCTGAGCCCTGTCCGCCCGTGACAACTACCTTTGAGCTTGGGTTCTCGTTAAGATATTCGAGTGCTGTGTTCAGTCTGTTCTGAAGTGCAACAGAAACACCGGACTGATATACTTTTGCACCGAGCACAACCACTGTAGTGCTCTCCTGTGGTTCGCTTTCATCCACATTAATCATCTGGAAGGTAACAAAGCCCACCCAGCACACGCACAAAAGGAACACAACAGAAACCACATGCCAAACCACGCTGAGTGCTCTCCTCTCTCCGTCATCGGTTAGAATTCTCTTGATGTTCACATGAACAATAAGCAGTGCAAGGAACGCTACTGCCACAACAGAAGTGATTGTGAAGTAGCTCTTTGCAATCGGTATGAGGAAAAATACAATTCCAAGTGCCGCAAGCGTTGAGATAATCACTCTGAGTGCCAAAGCGAAGCCCGACGGTCTGTAATCCGCCTTCTGCGGCTTCATCGGAACATATCTTGTCTCCTTTACCTCTCTTTTAACGGGTGGCTTTGGTGCCGCATGCTGTGCCGCTCTCTGCTTTGGTGCGGCATACTGAGGCTGAGACTGTCTGACGGGCGGCTGAGCCGCATTATTAACAGCCGCTCTCTTTGCCTGAGTCGGTGCTTTTTGCACGGTCTGCGGCTTTTTCGGCGGTGTTATTTCGTTTTTTGAAATATCAGCTTCTAAGCTTTGTGAATATCTTGATCCTTTTGAAGCCGAGCTCTTGCCCTGATAATAATTGCCTCCCGCATGACGAGGCTTATACTTTGCCATTTGAATTCCTCCGATTACCCTCGATGATTAGATAATTTATATTTGTAATATTTACCTACTGTAAAGCATATATACTTAGATTATACAGAATAAGGCACTTAACTTCAAGCTTTAATGATTTTGCGGCAAAAAAATTTCGAGAGCGGAAAACTCTCGAAATTTCGGAAAATTATTTAAGAAGTCTAACTCTGACAACACCGTCAACAGCAGTGAGCTTTTCGGAAAGCTCGTTTGGAAGCTCATCGTCAAAGTCGAGGATTGTGTAAGCGATCTCTCCTCTTGATTTGTTGACGAGATTCTCGATGTTGTAGCCGTCTGCCGAAACAAACTCAGTGAGCTTGGAGAGCATGCCGGGCTTGTTTGCGTGAAGAATGCAAAGGCGAGAGCCGTCTGCTCTTGCGAAAGAAACATTAGGAAGGTTGACGGAATTGGTGATATTTCCGTTCTCGATGTAGTCAATTGTCTGATGAGCCGCCATAACGGAGCAATTCTCGTCAGCCTCAGGAGTACCCGCACCGAGGTGAGGTGTGAAAACAACATTCGGATGCTTCATCTGAGCCGGAGTTGGGAAGTCGGTAGCAAATGCCTTGATTTTTCCGCTCTCGAGTGCCTCGAGAACAGCATCGTTATCAAGAACCTGTCCTCTTGCGTAGTTTACAAGATAAACTCCGTCCTTCATCTTGTCGATAGCCGCCTTACCTACAAACTCCTTGTTCTGTGCGTTGAAAGGAATATGTACGGAAACAATGTCGCTCTTCTCGTAAAGCTCCTCTACATCGGAGACAAAGCTTACGATATTCTTGAGGTCATTTACCTTGTGGTTGGAAAGATACGGGTCATAACCGATAACGCTCATGCCGAGGTCATAGCAAGCCTTTGCAACTCTTGCGCCGATTGCGCCAAGACCCAAAATACCGATTGTCTTTCCGAGAAGTTCAGGACCACGGAAAGCCTCCTTGCCCTTCTCGACTGTCTTTCCGGCCTCAACCTCTTCATCCGGAAGAGAATGCACCCACTCCTGAGCCTTGAAGCCGTTTCTCATAGCCATGATGAGTGCGGCAATGGTGAGCTCTTTAACTGCGTTTGCGTTACCGCCGGGGCAGTTGAATACGCAGACACCTTTCTTTGTGAGTTCTGCAACGGGAATCGTGTTTACTCCGGCACCGATTCTTGTGATACACTTGAGATTATCGCCGAAATTTTCGTTGTGAAGCGGAGTGGAATGAACAAGGATAGCATCTGGATTTGTGAAATCGGGGGAAATCTGATAGTCCTTTGCCTCGAGAATTACCGAACCTTTTTTAGCTACATTGTCGTAAGTTTTTACCTGGTACATTTTAGTTTTTCCTTTCTTTTTAGGCGTATGGTTTAATATGCTTTATTTAGCTTTAACGTATTTACGCAAATTAATCTTTATATTGTGCCTCGAATTTCTTCATGAGCTCGAGAAGCTTTTTAACTCCTTCAACGGGCATTCCGTTGTAAATGCTTGCACGGCATCCGCCAACGGAGCGATGTCCCTTAAGATTTATTAGTCCGTTATCCTTGCAAAGCTTGAGGAAGTCTTCAGTGGACTGCTTGTCGGGGAGTGTGAATGTAATGTTCATTATCGAGCGATCGATAGCATTTACGGGATTGTTAAAAATCTTCGAGTTATCTATGAAATCATAGAGCATGGAGGATTTCTGAATATTAATTTTCTCCATCTCGGCAACTCCGCCCATTTTCTCAACCCATTCATACATAAGTCCAGCCATATAAATGGAGAATGTCGGCGGTGTGTTGTACATGGAATCGTGGTCTGCGGCAACCTTATATCTCATCATAATCGGAACAACCTTGTCTATTTCGTTCTCAAGGAGATCCTTTCTGATTATGACTACGGCAAGACCTGCAGGGCCCATATTCTTCTGAGCACCGGCGTAGATAAGTCCGTGCTTTTTCACATCGATAACCTTGCCGATTATTGCACTTGACCAGTCGGCGACAAGCGGTATTTCAGAGTTTTTACCATTCTGCGGCAAAACCGACTTCGGCAAAACTCTCTCGTAGTCGTTAAATGCGACACCGAAAATTGTGTTGTTTCCCGTAATGTGGAGAAATTTAGCATCGCTCGGAAGCTCTTCGCAAACCGGGATATAGGAATAGTTATCAGCCTTAGAAGAAGCTACATAGACCGCATTTCCCCATCTGTCGCCCTCTTCCTTTGCCTTTGTGGCAAACTGACCCGTCTGCATATAGCAGAATGTGTCTCCCTGTTTTCCTAGGTTCATGGGAATCATTGAGAACTGCGTGGTTGCTCCGCCCTGCATGAAAAGCACTTCATAATCATCAGGAATTTCCATGATTTTTCTGAGTGTTCCCTTGGTCTTTGCGAGAATTTCTTCAAAGGACGGTGTTCTGTGGCTCATCTCCATGACGGAACAGCCGGCGCCTGGGTAGCAAAGAAGCTGTTCCTTGGCTTTTTCGAGAACCTCAAGCGGCATCATGCTTGGGCCAGCCGAAAAATTATAAACTCTGTTCAATTCTTCGTTCATTTTTACTCTCTCCTAAATTTAAACAAACAAAAAACCGAGAGGCGACTGCCTCCCGGTGGTTTACATGCTTTTTTGCATTTTCCCGAAAAGCTCACGCCAAATAAGACACTCTCGATGAGGTGCCGATTGATGATGAGCAAGAAAGGAAACTGCGTAACATAGCGTTTTTCTCCTGTAATACTTAATTGAATCAACTATATCACCGATTTGCAAGATTGTCAATAGAGACTTGCAATTTCTTCCGCTTTTTGTCACTGCGAACAAGAAAAGATACGACAAATAAAGGGGACAGTTTTTGAACTGCCCCCTTAAAAACGAATTATTCGCAATGCAAATTGCCGTTTTAGAAATTTAAACTAAATTATTCCGATCTCAAAGCCGTAACAGGATCCTGTCTTGCCGCCTTCTTGGACGGAATCAAGCCGCCGAGCATTGTGATGCACATGCTGATGACAACGAGGATAACCGAAGCCTCGACAGGGATATAAGCGCGAAGCGTTGCTATACCCGTGAGAGAATGAATGATGTGGTTGATCGGAATTGTGAGCAAGTAGGAAATTCCCACGCCGAGAAGTCCCGAGCAGAGACCGATGATAAAGGTTTCTGCATTGAAGACCTGACCGACATTTTTCTTAGAAGCGCCGAGTGCTCTCAGGATACCGATTTCCTTTGTTCTCTCGAGAACGGAAATGTTCGTGATAATGCCTATCATAATGCTTGAAACGACAAGCGAAACGCCGACGAATGCGATGAGCACATAGGAAATTGCGTTAATGATAGTTGTAATCGAGCTTGTGAGAAGTGCGACATAATCGGTGTATGTGATTTTTGCGTCCTCATCAACCGTGCTGTTGTAGTTGTTGATGCTGTCGCTTATGCCGTCCTTGTCGGAGAATGAGTCTGTATAAATGCTTATGCTTGACGGTGCATCAAGGCTTACCTTGCCGAATGCCGTCATGTTGTCGTCATAACTTGAACCCTTGATGTAGTTATCATAAATCGAAATAAGAACATCACTGTCGGGATCGTTTTCCATCCATGAATCAAGAGCCGCCGCCATGGTGCTCTCATCAGCCATACCGCTCATAAGAGCCGCTGCATCTGCCGTATTCTCAGAAGAAGCCTCTCCTGTCATGCCGCTTGCCTGAATATAAGCATACTGCTCCTCGGTGATATATCCGCCCGCAAGAGCCTCGTCAGCCGACATATAAGAGAGAATCTGCTCGACTCCGCTCATATCGACTTCACTGCTCTCTGCTGTCTCTGAAGTTTCTGAAGACTCGCTGTCAGTGTTCTCTGCCGCATTCTGCATGTTGTAGTACTGAATCATCTGGAAAAGCGAAGCCTTGTCGGAGACACCAAGCTGATTGATGTATTCTTTAGCGTCCTCGATTTTCTCATCATCGGAAGCCGCCTTAAAAGCCATTCCCGTGAGAACATTGGTGTCAGGTGTTTCTTCCTGAGCCTTGACAACCTCGCTGTCGTTTGTGTGCTCGATGATATAATCGGTAAGTTTTGTGGTATAAGCTACGCTTGTTGTGATTTTCGGAGTTTCTGAGGAATCTGCTGTTCTGATAATGCCTGTGATTTTAAGGGGAATTGCTGTTTCCTCAAGCTCGTCATTTGAGAGACTGTCAGGTGAAACATAGCTGAAAGTTCCGTCATCGTTCTTCTTATAGTTATCGCATGCGGGAATGAGATAGAAAGTATGACCTACAATATCATCATAGCTCCATGTGATTTCATCGGGAGTTTCACCGTCATTGATTGCATCTTGAATTTTCACATACTCGTCCGATGTGATAAAGCCAAGCTGATAGAGCGTGCTTGCGCTTATGCCGTTCTCATAGTCAAGAACCAAGGATACCTCGTCATATTCCTTTGGCCACTCGCCATAAACTAAATCATAGCTATCCTTGATAACGGATGAAACATCGGTCTTGTCCCTGTTCATTGCCATTTCGGAGAAATTTGCGGCACCTGATGAACCCGTGTAGCCCATCATTGAAGCAAGGCTCATCATGTTCTGGCTGTTCTGCATGACGAGTGAGAACGCAGACGAATCGTCGCTTGTCTCTACTTCACTTGTATCGGCATCGGAATTTATGAGCTTTCCGTCAGGATCGTAAGAGAAAACATCGAAGCTTGTGTCGTAGGAATAAACTATTCCATTCTCACCGATATACTGCTGAATTTCTGAACCGGGATCATCGAGATAACGCTTGAAATCTGTGAGGTTATTCTCTGTGAAGCTTGAGGAAAGCGTATCAACCGCTTTCATCTCGTTGTAGCTTGCATAGACCTTATCGAGCGTTTTGTCGCTGTCTTTGTTCTGCGAACCCATGGTCATGCCGCTCATACCCGTCATTTCCATCATACCGCTGAGGTCGAAGGTAGTCTGGCTTATCGTGATTGGGTAGCTTGTCATGGTGTCCTTTTGAATTTCATCGATATAAGCGTTAACTCCCGTTGAGAGCGAAAGAATGAGCGCAATACCGATGATACCGATAGACCCCGCAAATGCAGTCAAAAGAGTTCTTCCCTTTTTGGTGCGAAGATTGTTGAACGAGAGTGCAAGGCTTGTGGTAAATCCCATTTTTGCCTTGCCGATTTTCTTTTCTGTCGGCTTTTCGTTTACTGTCGGCTCAAACGGATCTGAGTCGGAGATGATTTTGCCGTCTCTTAGCTTGACGATACGGGTGGAATATTTCTCGGCAAGCTCAGGGTTATGCGTGACCATGACAACAAGTCGATTTTCGGCAACCTTTTTGAGAAGCTCCATAATCTGGATGCTTGTCTCTGTGTCGAGTGCGCCGGTCGGCTCGTCGGCAAGGAGAATGTCAGGCTCGTTGACAAGCGCTCTTGCGATTGCAACTCTCTGCATCTGACCGCCCGAAAGCTGGTTCGGCCGCTTGTATATCTGCGCTCCGAGTCCTACCTGCTCCAAAGCCGCCTTTGCACGCTCTTTTCTCTCGGCTCCCGATATTCCGCCGATAGTCAGCGCAAGCTCGACATTCGAAAGAAGATTCTGATGCGGAATGAGGTTGTAGCTCTGGAAGACAAAGCCGATTGTATGGTTGCGGTAAGCGTCCCAGTCTCTGTCCTTGTATTTCTTCGTGGATACAGAGTTGATTATGAGGTCACCGTCATCATATCGGTCAAGTCCGCCGATGATGTTGAGCAAGGTGGTCTTACCGGAGCCGGAGGGACCGAGAATAGAAACAAACTCATTGTCTCGAAGACTCAAGCTCACTCCGTCGAGCGCCTGTTGTACAAGTTCGCCTGTCTTGTACTGCTTTCTAATGTTTTTCAGTTGAAGCATTCTTTCTTTCTCCTTAAAGTACTTTCTTTCCGAATAACTTTGTTCGAATTAACTGTGTGATAATTATACGCTTAACAATATTATTTTAGCAAATATTTGCTGAATATTTCGTGAACAAAATGTAAAAAGAAGAGAAGCCGAGTGACTTCTCTTCTGATTAATCAAACTTCAACAACAGCTCCGAGAACCTTAACGCCGCTTGTTTTGCAAATATCAAGCTCGTTCTTGATCTCATCGCATCTTGAATCGTGAGTTCTTTCTATGAGCACGACAGCATCGCACTTTGACATTTTCTCGAGACTCTCAGGGTCAACAAGAACACTTCTGCCGAATGTAACGCTCTCAAGCTTATCCTTTAGACTTTCGGCAAGCTTTTTTGCAAGCGCATCGTCAGAAACCGAACCCGTGATGTAAAGATCCTTTATATCGTTCTTCTCTGCGCTTATCGCAATGCCCGCGCTTATCATCGAAAGGCGCTCCTCATTGGAATAGCTGAGTGCCCTCGTGCAGAAAGCCTTCTCAAGAAGCTTATCAAGTCCCTTCTTCTCGGGTGACTGAACACCGAAAACCTTAACGCCGAAGGTGTAGTCCATGTCCTCTGCTCGCTTTATCTGTGCAGTGTAGATGTACTTCAGAACTTCAATAAGCACTACTATGATAATTCCGACCAAAATGCCGACAACGCAGTTTTTGATGTCAAGGCTTATCTTGGTGCTCTCTGTGCTTGTTTCGGATGTGTCAACTGCTGAGGAAACAATGTCGTCATCACTTCCGTCATACATATACTGTGCGACCAAAGCGTTGTAATAAGCCGTCTGAGCTGTAGTCATGTTCTTCGAGAGATTGTTCATAGCCGTGAAAATAGTGTTAAGGTTGGAAACATATCCCTGCTTAACCGAAAGAATATCATCAGCTACCGTCTCGGAATATTTATCTGTGACAAGAGAAATATCAAAGCTTCCGAAAAGCTTTTCGAGCTCTGACTTCTGAGAAGAAACCTCATCCTTGATTATCTTACCGATATTTTTTGCGGTATCCTCGTCAGGAGCATAAATTGTGATTGTCATCGTGTCTACAGCTACGTTATAGCTGTCACTGCTTTCATTTACACTTATCAACTCTTCGATATATGCAAGATCGGTATCCCAGCCAATTTCATCACGAATTTTAGAGGTTGTGTCGTTATTTATCAGTCTGCTGCCGTAAGCCGCAATAATATCGCCCGTGAAGTCCTTGTAATCAACAGTTGGGTAGACCGCACTATAGTGCGTGTCGATAACATACTGGAGCGTGTAAGTAGGAGCAGAGGACGAGTCCACCTCCATTTTGACGGAGTTGCTGAGATAGCGCTGAATTTCCGAAGCCTGAACAACATATTCCTTGTATGACTCAAAGGCTAAGTCTGTCTCGTACTTTATCTGTTCGCTAAGACCGCTTGCCGTGCTCTTGACGGATTTCTCGAGCTTTTCCGATTTAGTCAAGCCCGCACTCGAATCCGCTTCGCTGTCAGAAGAAAATTTGCCCATCACACTCGAGCCGAAGCCGCAGACAATTGCGAGAACAAGAGCCAAGACAAGCATAATTCTCCACTTGCGCAAAACACGATAAACCATATCTTTTATACTAATTTGAATTTCTTTCATATTCTGTCCTTTTGAATTAGCTTTAAGATTTCGATAAAAGTGAACTGTCCTCCGCCAACGAGGCGAAGGACACCTACACAGTAATTATACACGTCCGCCGACTTTCCGTCAACTGCACCGATATCGGTACTGCTTGCCTAAATCAATTTTCGGTCGGGTGTACCTCGTTTCCGAGTGCGTCAAAGTATTTTTTAGAAACAGCTTCGCCCTTTTTGTCGTACTCTGTTTCGATAACGGCATAACCCTTATCGGAAGTATATAATTCCCCATTCTTTCTGTACTCGGTCTTGATAACTCGATTGTATTCGTCACGGTAGTTTACCTTATCGTAATCGGTAACTTGCTTGTAGCTAATCTTCTTGAGAACAGCTTTTCCCTCTGATACAACCGCAAACTGAAGATCATAGAGATCTTTTGCCTTGATTTTAAGGCTCACGCTAAGGTTATTGTATTTGCTGTACTTATCCGCCGTAGAAGTTTTTGTTTTGAGAACCTCACCGTATCTAAGTGCCGAAACAGTCACCTCGCTTTTCTCATCGGAAGCAAGACTGAATGTGACAAGATATGTTCCGTCCTTGAGAGAGGTCTCGCCGCCGTGAGTGATTTGTGCAGTCTCGCCGTCAAGTGCGATATAGTTGTCATCGTTAAGTGACAAGCCGTTTTCGCTTGCAAGCGAGGATAAATCGATATTATGTGAATTAGGATAGTGATTATTTACCGTGTAACCGTTTTCCTTTAGTGCGTTTATCACAGATTCATCATTTGTGTAAAGCGCTCTGTTATCACAAACGGAAACACAAGAGAAGCCCTCCTCAAACATCTCACGGTAATCGTCTGCCATGAGAACGCTTATGTTATCGAGTACAGCGAACTCATCACCAGATTTTGACGAAACGGAAATTGACGGGAATTTATCAGCATAAACATATGGCAGAGTATCGGAATAAACCTTTCCGCTCGCATTTTCTACCACAATGCTCATTACCTCGATGTCCTTCTCGACCTGCTCGGTGTAGTAGCCCGCATTGCCCGTGATAACTCTGCTGACGAGTATGCAAAACGCAATCGGAAACACCGCAAAGATAATGCTGTAAAGCTTTTCTTTTTTCTTCAGTGCGAAAATGCACCAAACAAAAGCATAGACGCAAGCAAGCATCAGGATATTTATGAATATCACAAATAATTTTGAGTATCCGCTCTTCTGCATGACATCACAGAAGCTCTTTGCATTCGTTACAATCTGTGGGCGAAGCGCAATGAGAACCGCTCCCACGGCAAGCATAAGTGCCGTAAGCGATGCATAGACCTTGCTTTTCGCATTAACAGCCTCTGAAATCATCATCACGGCGCCGATAACAAAGATAAGCGAGAAGACAAGATTCCATGCTGACTGCGACAGCAAGAGTGAATTTGACTTGAAGAATGTGAAAAATACTTTCCATATTCCGCCGAAGCTGAAAATCACACTCAAAAGGAAAAGTGCTCCGAAAGCATATTCCACGAGCTTTCCCAGACTGATTTTCTCTGTGAAAACTCTCTTTGGTTCAGTTGAAAGCTTAAATGGCATCAGCGCATAGCCGAATCCCATGAGGAAAAAGAGGAAGAAACGATAAGTGAAGATAGTGACAACAAAAAGTGCAGTAATTCCTACAAAGAAGAATCCCTCTCTTCTTGTCTCGGCGTCCTTTGAGAAGACCGCCGCCAAGCCTCTGACAAACGGCAAAAAGCATATGATTTCGAGGAGTATTCCGCCCTGTGCAAGGACGACCGCAATCGAATTTGAGAGTCCCGGGTTGTGCTCGAATCGCTCTGCGCTCATTAACTCGAGTATCGGATAATCGTTTCCGAAAGCATTACCGATAAACGGGCTTTTCAAAAACGCCTTGAAGCACAGCACATAATCCTCAAGATGAGCCGAAAGGGAGCTATAGTCGTTCTTTTTCTTCACGGCAAACAAAACAGCCACAACAGCACACACCGCTACCACAAGAGCAACATAGGAGAACACACGCCACTTCTCAGGAAGCTTTCCTAAAGCATGAAGCGCAAAAGCCAAGACAAGCAGCATGTAGCCGAGAGTACTGCCCGTGAAAAGTACAGCAAGAGAAATAAAGACAACGGACACAATTCCGCTTTTATTTTTCTTTAAGAAAATCTCTGCGTAAAGAGCAGTAATCAGCGGTATCATAGCCATCGGAGGCTCAGGGAAAATGCCGTACATTTTGCAAAACTCAAAGCCGCCAAGCGAGAAAATCTTATCGGTGCTCACGGCAACTATTCCGAAATAATCGGTATAGGTCTTGAGCGTGCCCTTGTTTGACCAGTAAGTAAGAACATCAGTCGAGGGCATTTTTCCGCCGAAGAAAACGGAGAAAAGATAAATAATGACTGCCAAAAAAGCATAAACAGCCACAATGTCGGCATATTTATACAGCAGATTAAAAGGCTTGCCCTCTATTCTGTCAAGGTAGAAAAGCACAGTGACAACAGGCAGAAAGAACAGAAACAGTATGAAATACGATGCTGTAAGATCTGTTTTTCTCATGACGTTCAAAACGAGAAACGCTCCCATAAGGACGTACATTCCGCCGAGAGTCGGCAAAAGCTTTATTAGGCTTTTCTCCTCTTTTGTCTCGAGGTATCTAAACACCAAGAGGAAGAATGCTGTCGCCAATAGACCGAGGCGAAGAATTTTCTCATTCGAAGCTTCTCTTCCCGCATAGAAATAGTAAAGAGAATTGCACTCAAGAATCGTCAGCAAAACTAAAATGTATTCTGCCGTGTTTCTTATCGTGTTAAGGGCAAAGCTTGTCATGCTCTTGCCGATACCGTCACATTTTTCCAAGGTAATGTCCCCTTTCCGAAATGCAAAAGCGCCGCTTTCGCACATTATTTGATGTATGATTAAACGGCTTTAGCCGCCTTGCATTTTTTAGCAAAATAGATTATCGGCACAAGTCCGACTACGAATACTAAAGCCATGGTGCCAAGAACAAAAGACTTCGGATAAAGCTTGCCTTTCACATCCTTATAGGCTTTAAAGTAAATTTGACTGAATCCGTAGCCGTCCGCATGTCCGTTGTAGTAGGTTTCTTTCGTGTCCTTCGAGATTTTATTTCCCGCAATTTTAATACAGGATGTGCCCTCTTTTTTCTCTTTTACGGAAACTCTTGCGGTGATCTCTTTTTTGGAGTCCACCTCAATTTCATCAAATTCAGCATAAAGCTTGTTTTTGATAAGATCTTCGTTTTTAAAATCCTGCTCGACAAGCGTGTTTCCGTTTTCGTCAAGTATCTCTAAAAGATAGATGTTATCTTCTGAGCTTCCCTTTGTGTCAAAGCAGAGCATAAGATTAGAAAAATTCCTGTGAGCGGTGAAAGTTTCCGAAGCGAACTCGCCCTCTCGCAGTTCCTCTGTCACAAGCGTGTTTCTTCTTGATTTTTGCTCGTTTGATGCCGAAATTTGCTCTATATACACATTTTCTGCGGTTAACTTACTGTAATTAACGACGAAAACAGATTCAAACATGATGAGCAAAACAGCTAAAAGCGAAGCCGCCGAGGCAAAACACTTTCTTGACTTAGGCGCTTTTTCATCTATCTTATCACAAACGCCGATAAAACCGTAAGCACTCAAAATTTGACACATCATAAAAGCCGGGAAGCAGTATCTTGCGCCGCTCTCCCAAAATGTGTAAAAAAGAGTATAGCCGAAGACGAAAATAAAAACGGGATAGAGCCTGTTCATTTTGTTTCTTAATACTCGTAAAGAAGCAATCACGGCATTAAAAAGCGTGACCACTCTTAATATCTGAGCGTAATAATCGGCAAAAAGTCTCTTGTCTTGCAGTATATAGTCCCAGAATGTGTTGTAATCCGTGACAGGCTTATTCATTTCTCGAAAAGTTCCGTTGCCCCAAAAAAGACTTTGCTTTCTCACCCACAGATTCAGTGCTGTTCCCATTCCGTTTTCCTTGTAGTAATTATATATGTACTTAAGGTCGTAGGGAATCATCTCGTCTGAAGTAGCAAAGCTTCTGTCCATCTTGGCAATATCACTGCTGAATATTCCGTCACCTGTCATTCCCATAACAAGCCAATGCGTCGGCGCAAAGGTTACATCAGTCAGCGGCATGTCAATATTAGACATCATGAAAGACCATGCGGCATAACTTAGCGCAAAGCCCAAGAACATGAGAAGAATACTCTTAACAAATCCTTTTTCGTGCTTTAAAATCACCCACAGCAAAACAGCCACAAAAGCTATGCCAACGGTTGCCCTCATTTCATATCCGATTGCCGCACAGACTCCGAGTAAAACTCTGCAATACCACTTGTCATTAAGTGACAGGTAAATGACGAGCATTATGAACAGCAGTCCAGGCACAAAGGTGTAATAGTAAATAGCAAAGGTGTAGTTCCACGGCGTCAGCACGATTAAAGCAAGAAGCATGACCGAAGCCTTAAGTCCCAAGAGCTTTTCGGCTGTTTTATAGGCTAAAAGCACCGAGAACACCATCATTATCGCATTGAAGACAGTCGGCAAAATTCTGTAATCACTTATACCAAGCATATACTCGATTTTGTAAAGCACAATGATCACAGCAAGCCAGTTCTTTTGAAACGGATAGTTGGAAAAATAGCTAAACTGTCCTCCCTCGCCCGTCTCAACAAAGCTTACCGCTGCATGATGAAGTGCCGCCAAATCGGAGACAACTTCCATTCTGAGCAAAGTGCAAAAGACAGAGAGTAAAATCGCAAATATTGCTATAAGTGAAATGCTTATTATTCGCAAAGCCTTTTCTGAGTTTATATTGCGAATAAACTTGTAACCCACATAAAAGACCGAGGCAAGAAGCATTGCACCGATAATCACAGCAAATGCATTATATTGCTCTCGTAGCACGTTATCACCTTGCACATTAACGGTTTTGCCGAAGAAAAATGTGTAAGCTATGCCCATCGCAAAAGCGGCGACAAGATACACGGCAGGCATATTCTTGAAAATCAGCCTGACAAATCTATTATTCATTTCTCTCTTTAAGTTCCCCTCATTTGTAAATCAATTTGACCCTTTTTGCCAAAAAGCAAACTAAAAATCGGCACAAGTCCAAGAACAAAAGTCAAAAGCATAATTATCACCACGAACGACACAGAATAGTAAGGTGCGCTCACGGTTTTGTTTGCCACAAAATATATCTGGTCAAGCTCAGACCCCTCTGATGAGCCGTTAAAGTAAATTCTTCTGTTTCCCGCTCCTATCTTACTTCCGTAAACAGAAATACATGTGCCAAGCTTTTCTGAAACGGAAATTCTCACGGTAAATTCACTCTTTGACTTAACTTCAACCTCATCGAAGCTAATATTCAAGTATTTATCTTCAATATCAGCCTTTTTAAATTCACTCTCACGAATGACATTGCCGTCTTCGTCCAAAAGCTCGAAAAGATAGCAGTTGTTTTCGTCCGAATTTTCCGTGTTAAATTTAAGCTTGATATTGTCAAAGCTTCTGTAAGCTAAAAATGTCTCCGTTACGGGGGAAGCGTCGCTTAGCTCCTCTTCGTTCAAATTATTATGCTTGGTGTCGAATTTATTCGATGCCGCCGTGTAAACTTTGCTTTCCGGCACATTTGTGAGACTATTGAAATTTAGGACTATCACCGACTCAAACACGATGAGAGAAACCGCTATCACAGCCGCACAGGAAACTGAAAGCGTTCTTTTCGTGCGTAGGGAAACTTCCGAGGTCTTTATTTTGATGTTATCGCTCAAAGAAGTCAAGCCGTACACGCCGATAAGCTGAAGCACGGGCACCGCCAAAAAGAAATATCTCGAGCCGCATTCCCAGAATGTATAGAAAAGGACATAGCCGAACATGAAAATAAACACGGGATAGAATTTATCCATTTTCTTTATTCCTGTTTTAACAACAGCTAAAATTCCGTTCACAAGAGACACCAAGCGGAGAATCTGACAGTAGTACTCCGTGAAAAGCTTTTCGTTGCCCGATAAATATCTCCAAAGAGTATTATAATCCGTACTGCTCGAATTGTATCTCACTATTCTCGGAGTTGCCTCTCCCAAAAATTCAGAAAGCTTATACTTCCACAGCCACCAAGCATGGGACAAACCTTTTTCCTTGTAGTAGTCGATAATATAGGCAATGTCGGCAGAAATCATCTCGTGAGCCGACTCAAATTCCGAGTCCATTTTTACTATGTTGTTGTCAAAGCCGCCCTTTCCCGTTGTGCCCATCACAGTCCAGTGCGTAGCCGCATAAGAAATTCCCGTTGTCTCGAAAGCAAGAGAATTAATAACCGCTTTAAAAGCGAGATAACCTGCGGCAAAACCGCAAACAGAAAGAAGTATTCCGAGTGCAAAGCCCTTTTCGTGCCTGAATATCGAGTAAAGCGTGACTGCAACAAAAGCAATTATCACGGTAGCACGAAAATCATACCCCACAGCCGCACAAAAGCCAAGCAGAAGCTTGCAGTGCCACTTGTCATAAAGCGAGAGGTAAATAACGAGCATTATGAAGAATAGTCCGGGCACGAAGGTGTAACAGTATCCGGCGGAAATATAATAAACGGGATTTATCGCGAGCGTGAGAAGAACAAGCACTGCCGCCCTTATTCCCATGAGCTTTTCCGCTATTTTATAAGTAAATACTGCGGCAAAAAACAGCATTATAACATTGAGTGCAAGCGGCAAGGTTCTTAAATCGCTTATGCCGAAAAAATACTCGATTTTATAAAGTCCGTAGATGACCGCAAGCCAACTCTTTTGAAACGGGTAATGCGAAAAGTAACCGAATCTCGACCACTCGCCAGTTTCTATGCGATTGAGTGCCGCATGATGAAAATTCGCCAAATCAGATATAATCTCCTGCTTCATAAAGCAGACGGAAATCACAAGCCCCATGGCTATGAAGCCTAACAGAGCATAACTTAATCTTCGAAGAGATTTCTCGCTTTTTGTGTGCTCCGTCAGCTTATAGACCGTCAGAAGAATCGACTCCAAGAGAACAGCTCCGAAAATAAGCGACACCGCATTGTAAGAATTATCCCTCACCGTTTCGGCACGGGTGAAAATATAGCTTATACCTAAAAAAAACGCAACTCCCAGATACACGGCGGGCAAATTCTTAAATACCCACCTGACAAATTTATTTTCCATTATTAATCTTCCAAATTTCAAAGGTCTCACCGCCGAATTCTGCCTTTTCGAATTCGCACGAGACTTCATAACCCTCTTGATTTAAATACTCGACTATCGTATAAACATCTTTAGCGTTTTCCTTTGTGACGAACCTTATGTCGTCTCGATTAGCGAGGGCTTTCGCCACGCTGTCATATTCTCCGCACACAAGGCTTTTCCAAGCGCTCGTCTCAGATAAATTTCCTCCCACATTCACATACGATGCGGTTTTCTTCTCACCACGCAAAAAGCTTGCTTCGGAATAAGCCATTGAACCGAGATGAAGATAGAGCGTTCCTCTCTCGCTCCCAAAATTCTCCGTCGCAAGGGCATACGGCTCATAGGAAGAAATTCTTTTTTCTCCTCTTTCGTTTGCCGCGAAAATTCCGAGTGCAAAAATCAGTGTAAAGACTGCCGCAAAAGCCCATTTTATCGCTCTGCGTTTTGAAAATTCAAGCAAATACTCTGCGATGATTAGGCTCGATAAAAGTATCGCAATAATCTCTGTCGGGAAGAAAACTCTGAACGGCATTCTGCCCTTGTAACACAAATAAAGAACCTCACCCACGCACCCTAACAGCGTACAGACCAAAAGGCAAAGCTTTAGCTTTTCTTTTTTCTTAATCAGTATGATAAGAGCAGTCGCACTCAAAAGTACACAAGATAAGCTGTACACAACAGGAACCTGACCGAGTGTCTCTGCAAAAATCACTTTCATATCGGCAATTTTATCTGCCATGCTCTCGTTTTTGTAGTAATCATCACGAATTTCTGTCAGCTTTTCGAGCGTATTCACATCGGTAATATCTGCAACTCCCCACAGCGCATGCCTTATAAGCTTGACCTGAACGGGAGTGATCCCTATTTTGTCATAATCCGCCGCACACTTCTCGTAACTCGGTAAAATTTTGTAATCCTGAAGTCCGCTTCTCAATTCATCGACTTTAAGCAAATCCTTCTCGTCACTGCGACTATACATATAAACGTTCGCCGCATTGGACAAAACACCTACCACGATAACGGCACAAGCAAGAATAATCAATCGTTTAAATGAATTCTTATCCGCTTTACTTTTCAAAATTCTGTACAATACCGCAAGCAAAATAAACGGCATAATCATCACGAATGCCACGAACCTGAAACCGGCGGAAAAAGCACAAAGAAGAGCTAAGAGGATTATATCAAAAACGCTTATGCTCTCTTTAACAAGGATATAAACAAAAGCAGAAATTGAAAGTACTATTGCGGCATAGGTGTAGCGTATCTGAAGAAGAAATTCAAATAAGCAAAAGAACGAAAGAAAGAACGAAAATAAAAAGCCGACTGCTCTTGTTTTTAGAGAATAACCCTTCAATCGGTCGCATACCGCATAGACAATCAGCGAAAAAGCGAAAAGTATCGCTCCAAAAATCACGATATAGTAAATTTCGAGCCTAGGAAAAAGCCTATAGAGGAACTTAAGCAAAAATGCCGTTTGACTTGAAATCAAAGCAATAAAACCGGAAGAAGGTATTTCATCCGACAAAAGCATTTTCAACTGTCTTTCATCTGTCGTGACATTTATATCGGCGAATTTAGCGGCAAGCAGACCTAACATAAGCACCGAAAAAAAGCTGACAGAAAGATTTATAAGATTTTCTTTTTTCTTATTTTTTAACATAAAAAGTTATATAATTTTGCTTTTCAGTATCAAATCAGCACTGAAAAACAGGTGCCGAACACCTTTTAAATAATCAGACATACAGGCTGTCCGTCAAAAATTCTATTTCCGTCTTTTGCGTTGCCTCAGCGACAAACTCCTTAATAAGCTTGTTTTTGGCTAACTTGCTCTGAAGACTTGAACCCATGGACATATTATTTCCGAAGTAATTTTCTTTGGGGTCTGCCTTGTAGCCGTCAAATCCCGCTATACTTATCTTCTTGATTCCCATGCTGATGAGCAGGTTTATGAGCATGAGCGTTGGGTTATCGGAAATCAAATCGCCTTTTGCAAGATAAGACGAATAATTGATAACTGCGGCGTCCGAAGGTCTTTCGGATATATTCGATGTAATTATAAGTTTTGTTTTCAAGGATTTGTCATAACGATTGAGTCTTTTCTCGTTTGTGCAAATGAGAAAATCGCAGTTGAAAAATTCAGGGACTACATTCACTGCAATAACAAGCGGATTTTTCTCCTCGATAAATCTATCTATGTCCGACTTTCTCTCAGTGAGCGACTTGCCAGGAGCGAGAACGAGAATTTCTCTGCCGACAAACTCAGCTTTGAGCGTGCCTACGCAAGCCTTGTCATCGACAAAACGCTTCTGAAACTCCGTGTAGTATTTCTCGGCAGTTTCCTTTGAGTAGCTAAGCTTTATGTCCTCAGGAATTGAAGAAAGCAGTTCTTTCATAGATTTATTGCTCAGCGTATTCTTCTCGGCAAAATAATTAGCATAGTTCGGATGACAGTTGTACTGTGCGGAAAGATAGAACGGAAGCGAATATCCCCAGAAATTCTCTGAGAAAATCGGCTTTAGGTAATCGTCCATTATATCGAGCATTGGGTCTATGTTGTACCACTTGCCGTAGCCACGGTTGAGAAAAGCCGCAAAAAGCTCTATGTTAAGATTTCCCGCACCTCTGCCCATACCGTACACGCTCGCATCGACAACTATATCTCTCTGCATATTTTGCTCAACAAAGTACTTTGCGTTGCCGTAAGCTTGCTGTAGATTATTATGCGAATGGTAGCCAAGAGTAATGTCTTGGCTTAAATTGTGGTCGGAAAGGCTAATAAATCTCTTGAGGTCGAAAAGCTCCATAGCGCCGAAGCTGTCCACAATATAAAAGCTGTCAGGCTTAACCTCATTTGCTTTTTTGATTAGCTCAATAAACTCAGTGTCGCTGTAATTAAGCGAAGCCATAGCCTGAACATAAACGCCGTAGCCCTTTTCCTTTAGCTGTCTGCAAAGCTCAAGGCCAGAGTCCAGTTCTTTTTTCTTGAAGCAAACTCTTATTATAAGGGGATTTTCTTTGTCGGCATCAGGAAATTCCTCAATCGGAAATTCTCCCAAATTCACCATAACGGCATACTGCTGATGCGGCTGTTTTTCGGGGAGCATCTTCAGCATGTCTTCTATGCTGTTAAACTGAGTTTCGTCCTTTGAGCCGCCCTTTATTTTTGAGATATAGCCGCACTCAATGACATCGGTTTTGCTCACAACAAGCTTTTCGAGTATCGCTCTTATTGCGTCCTCGCCAAAGTGCCAGTTGTTGATATATCCGCCGTCACGCAAGGTGCAGTCGAGTAGTTTAATATTGTGCATAAGCCCTCCGTCAGAAGAAATCAGTCCTTCTTCTCTTTTTTCTCGGAATTATCTCCAAGCTTCTGTCTTATCTGTGTGGTGGAAATTCCCTTTGTGTACGGCACGTAGATTGTGTCGCATCCGTGTTCCTTGAGTTCAGCCTCAATCTTATTCCAGACCTCGGTTCCCTTCCAGTCGTCACCGATAAAGGCAACGTCAAAATGATATTTCTCGAGTGCCTCAAGCTTGCTTCTTGACTCGTTCTTTACAACCTCATCGACATAGCGAATAGCACCGACTATTTCTGCTCTGTCCTCATATGGAATTACGGTTGAACGGTTCTTGCAGTGCATAACCCACTCATCGGAGTGAACACCGACTATGAGATAATCGCAGTATTCCTTAGCCTGTCTGAAAAGGTTGAGATGACCTATATGGAACATATCGAATGTACCGACAGTATAGCCGATTTTATATTTTTTAGCCATTTTTAGAGCTCCTTTCGAGACTTTCTCTCATAGCGGAAACAAGGTGTCTTATCATATCGTCTGCGCCGAATTTCGGCTTCCAACCTAATTTTTCTATTTTTTCGGTGTCGAGTCTTATCTTAACCGTGCCGTTGTAGCCAAGCTTTGTGATGTCGTCGGGAATATCGAATTTAAGTGAAATTCCGGCTTCGGGATAAAGTGCGATAAAGCGTTCGGCAAGCTCCTTTATCGAAAGGTCTGTCGCCATATTCGCTACATTATAGGCTTCTCCGCTCTCGCCTTTCTCAAGCACCGTGAGAATCGCATCGGCGACATCAAGAGTATCGCAGTAGTTTCTGACGGTATCTCCGAGAGATTTGAGGACTATGTCCTTCTTCTCTATGACGCATCGTGCGAATTCACACAAAACTCTCTTGTCCTCATAGTACGCTCCGCCGCCGTAGCTTGCCGTGAGTCTCACTACCTTAGCGGGCACAGAGAACTGCTTTGCGTAAGCCGCACAGATATTCTCGCACATACGCTTGCTCTCTGAGTAGCTTGAGCGCACCGCCATGGGGTCTATGTAACCGCCGTCTGTCTCCTTGATTGAGGGAAGTGAGTAATCCGTCTTGCCGTAAACCTCAAGCGATGATGTGAAAACAAATCCGAGTGAATTTTTCTCTTTCGCAAGTTCCAGTAAATTAACGGTACTGTCGATTGCCGTTGAAATCGTTCTCATCGGAAAATCAATGTGCTGACGGCTTCCGCCAGTCACAGCTGCCGTGTGAACGATATAATCAACGCTTCCGTCATATTCAATCGGCTTCGTGACATCGGCACAAAGCCACTTTATATCACTGCGGTCAAGGCAGTCGGAGAAGACAGAATTCTTCTTCTCCTCGTTTCTGTAAACGGCAATCACCGTCGCATCAAGACCGCTCTCATCGTTTGATTCAAGTATTTTTCTTACAATTCTCGAGCCGACCATTCCGGTCGCACCCGTTATGAGTATCGATTTGTTCTTTAAAAATTCCATATTACTTTTTGAAAGCCTTTTTAAATTTCTTGACGTATCTGCCGCCGACCTTTAAGAGATACTTGCCCTCAACCGACTTCATATAGCAGAGCATGAGTACGGTGGGAACAGTTACAGCGCAGATAATCACATGGATAATCACGCTCACCCATCCGAAGCCGACTAAGAAGTGCTGACAAATGAAGTAGTCCAATGCTCCGACAGCCGCCGTGACGAAAACATTGAGAGCAAGCTTTGTGAAATATTCCGAAACCTTATATTTGCCCTTGAAGCCGTATTTGTAAACGATGACAGGGTCAAACCACATGAGAGTTGTCCAGTCGGCAATAATAGTACCGATGAGAACACCGTCTATTCCAAGTGAATTAACAAGTGCAACAGAAACTACGATATTGATTATCATTCCCGCAACTGGACGGAACTTAGCCTGCTGGAAAAGTCCCATAGTTGTGCGGAATTTAGACAAAATCAGTCTGTAAGCATAAGTGAAAATCTGGAAGCCCATCAAAAGCGCAAACGGCTGAGAAATGAGCCACTGGTCACCGATCCAAACATTTACAAGCTCGTCTCCGCAGACAAAAACGCCAACGCCCGCAGTCGCACCGAGTATCGCCGTGATAAGATTTATCGACTTGAATATCTCGTACTCGTGCTCGCCCTGATTTGAAGCGTGAAGATTTCCTATGCTGTGAGAAACCGAATTGAAAATCTTAGTAAATAGCGTGCGGATTGTTGTATAGAATATGTAGTAATTTGAGTAAAGTCCGACATAATCAATGCCGAGGAACATAGAAATTACTATGTTGTCGGTTGCATTCAGGACAACACCGTTAATCTTGTAAAGAAAAAGCGCACCGCAGTCCTTGAATATGCCTATCGCTTCTTCACGGCTTAATTTATCATCGCCGGCATTTTTGATGTATGGGTACATTTTATCCGAGAGAACACCGCCGACAATGTTCTGCAAGATAACCTCCGCTATCATGAAGAACACATAGAGCGTGAAGTTAGGATAAATGAGAAGTGCCACAATCTGAATGAGTGAAATTCCGACCGTGAAGAAATAGTTGATTATATTGAGAAGATATTCCTTCTGATTAGCCTTGACGATTGCCGTCTTATACGCAAAGAACAGATAGGACGAAACATTCTTGAAAAGATAGAGGCAGAAAAGGAACGACATATTAATGCCGAGACTTTCAAGCTTTCCGCCGTCCTTGATGATATACGGCAAAAACGGTATCAGACACAAGCCGATAATCGCAACCGCAATACCTATATATCTGTAAACCGTCTTGTAGAACTTCATGAGAACGGCAATTCTCTTGTGGTCGTCCTGCGCTATCGGCTTATATAATTTATAAAGTATTGCGCTTCCGACTCCCAGTTCGGCAAGCGACAGCATGGTAAGAACATTCGAGAAAAGTCCATTGATACCGAGATAGGACTTTCCGAGAGTCTTGATGAACACGGTTCTCACCGCAAACTGCATGATAATCGTGATGAGCTGTCCGCCGATACTGCTTGTGAAGTTAAAAATCGTGTTAGTCAGTCGAGAGTTTTCTTTTCTTAACGCCTTTGCGTTTATCTTCTTCATTCTTATGCCTTTCCTGAAAAAAATCGGCGAATCCCCTCACTAAATCGCCAATTTTATTTTGAAATTAAAAAAGTAAACCGCATGTTTCCGCTTATTTCTGCTTGTTCTCCTTAAGCTTAAAATAAGCCTTTGCTTTAAGCTCCTTTAATTTAGAGTCTTCCTTCCATTTTACCATTCGAACACTGGGATACTCATATCCCTTGAATTTGATGTAATCAACCTTTATAAAGCCGTTTTTCTTTGCGGCGGCCATAGCGGCAAGGTTTTTTGAGGAGGTAGTCCAGAAAATAGTTTTTATTCCGTTTTCCTCTGCCCACTTTTCGCATGTGCCGACAAGTCTGCTTGCTATTCCGTTTCCCGCATAACCCGGCAGAACTGCAATAAATCTCAGTGCAGACGGCTTTTCATCCGAATACCACTTATTGGCTTTTTCGAGACATATCATAATCGTGCCGACAATTTTCTCACCGTCAAAAGCACAGAAAACCGCACCGCCGTCCTTTAGCCTCTGAAAATAATCCTCACGGGTCATTTCGTCATTCTTAAAGACAAGACCGCTTGCGGCATGAGCCTCAAGCATAACGGCTCTTATTTCATCAAAGTGTTCCTCCGGAGAAACCTCTTTAATCTCAACGCTTATCTTTTCAGCCATATTATTTCTTTCCTATAATTTTCTTTATGTGCTTTTTCACGTCACGCACCCTCATGCGCTTGTCAAAAATCTTTCTGGGACCCATATCCTCGCTGTCATCGGTCAAGCAGAAATCCGAAGTATCTATCAGCTTTTTTAGTTCCTTTTTGCCGATGAAGCCGTGAAGATAGTCCTCCCAGACTACCTTGTCGTTAATAAAGGTTTTGTTAAGTCGGATATTATTCTCGCTTGGCAATGCTTCTCCTAAAAGAACATCAGCCGCAATTGACGGCAAATTCACCCCGCAAAGCGTATAAATATAGCTTGGGCCGCCGCATCTAAGATTAATTTCTCCGAAATAAACCTTATCGCCTGAAACCAAAAGCTCGAGGTCAAACATACCGACATAGTGAAGCTTTGAAATAAATCTCTCCACCTTCTCGAAAAGCTCGCCGATTTCATCAGTCGATACAAGTCTGCCTTTGAGGGTGACTCCCCTATTAAAAAGCGCAACCTGTTCTTTTTTTATGACTGCGGGAATAAAAGCTTTCTTTCCGTCGCTTACGCCGTTCATGACTATCTCGGAATCAATTTGAATAAACTTCTGAAGCATGAACTTCGTGAGACGGTTTTTGCTTTTGGTTGATGCTATTCTCTTTTCAAGCTCATTTCTGTCAGAGCATTTTCCTATGTCCGACTTTCCCGCATGAGCGGAAACAACAGGCTTCAGAAAAACAGGATATTCCAAATCATCGGGAATTTCCATACTCTCATCGGACAAATCTATGATATAACTTTTTACGCTCGGAAAACCGCATTCCTCCGCTATCGAAAGCTGAACATCCTTGCGCATGAAATATTCAAGCTGATGCTCTTCGTCCTCGCCCCTCATGAACGGCATGACGAAATTTTCGCCAAGCGTGCCTCTGAGGCTGTCGGCAATGTAAATTCCGTGGTCGTCCGTTGGGTAAAGAATATATGTCTTTGATTTATCCGTATATTCTGTCTTGATAACCTCTATGATGTCCTCATCTCTTTTTGAGGGAATATCATAAAGCTTATCTATATATTTGCAAGCCTTGACTATCTCGGTGTCCCGTCTTATGGGAGCATATATCAAATCAACGGTATAGCCGCTTTTACCAAGGGAGCGTGCCGTGCTGATTGATGTAAGGTAATTTCTTCCGAGAAGTATCACTCTTATGTTTTCTTTGTTCATTTTTTCGCTCTCATCCTTGCTCTTTTTTCTTCAAGTGCAAAGTATTTCTGCGGCTTTTTGTCGCTCTCACACTTCATAAAGCCGTATTTCGTGTTATCGACAAGTCTTCTGTACTCGTCCCATGAAATAGAGCCGTGCGAAAATTCATCGAGCGCAATTCTCTCGTTAACAACCTCTAAGGGCTTTATTTCTATCGGACTAAACTCATAGTTACCGTGAAGCGCATCACTTAGCATCTTAGCGTAGTTTGCTCCGCCGAGCAAAAATGCATAACCGGAAGCGCCCTGTCTCAAATTCAATTCGTTAAAATAGAGCTTTCCGCCCGATTTAATCACATCAATATCGAAAATTCCCGTGAAATTCAGACTTTCTACAAACTTTGTGAAAGCCTCCTTGTATTCCTCGTACTTAGAGAACGGCACAAGCCTGCCGACTACGGTAACTCCCGAGTGAGAGCCAGTACCGCCGACAACCATCTCATACATTCCCGGAATCTGAGCGTGAACGGAATCGGAGAAGCCGTTGAAGCAAAGCTCCTCATCAATCTCGAGGTATTCCTCAGCGAGCATATCGCAGTCGGCAAGCTTAGCCGCACCGCTTACATATTTTCTCAGGTCCTTTATCGAACTACACTTTCCCATGAAATCCTTTCTCTTGGGAATGGGAGTTGCCGGCTTGACGAATACGGGATATTCAATATCCTCAGGCAAGGTGAATTTGCCGTCCTCTATTGTGATAGTGCGGCATTTCGTGACATTCAGTCCAACCTTTTCTGCAAGCTCTTTCTGGTAGCCCTTGTCCATAAGTCGCACCACGCCGCCCTGCTTATTCTCGACATTCGGCATGAGGAAATCTTCCTTGAGCTCGTTATAGTACATATCTATGGTTTCGGCGGAAAAATCGTCTGTCGGAAGAATAAGTGTCTTTCCGCCCTTTGTTTTGCATCTCTTTTTGAGAAACTCTATGAGGGAATCTCTGTCCTTTTCACTGATAAAGGCGTAGTCAATCACATATTTACTTCTGAACTGCGGAGCAATTTTCTGCCATGAAATCGGCTTTGGTAGCTTCTGCACCGTTTTCACCGATATAACATCAAAGCCCGCTTCACCTATTGCCCTCGTCATACCGAGAAGCGAGGTTGATACTCTGCCTATTACAACTGCTTTTGGCGCTTTTGACATTTTTCGTTCCTCTTACCTTTTCTCGTCCAAAAGTCCTGTTTTCTCGAGAACTCTCAGGCTGTTTTTGTTGTCGTTATGGAAGTTGATGAATTTATTGAGCGTTCTTCTCTCCTCAGCGCCCTTGTCGCTACCGTTTGAAATATCGTCGAGCCATGAGTAAAGCTCGCTGGTCTTTCCTATGTGAACTCCGGGCATGAGAAGCTTGACATTCTCGAACGCAAATCCCGGCTTTTTGCTGTATTCCTCAAAATCATCATATATGAACGCTATCGGTCGGTCGAGAAGCATGAAGTCCGTGAAAACAGAGGAATAGTCCGTCAGCATGGCGTCAACACCGCCGATGAGATGATAAAGTGAGCACTCAGACGGAAGATCACTGTCGCCGAAAACCTGAATGTTGCTGTAATCCACCTCGTAGATTGCCCCGTGACCGAGAAGATGCGGATGAAGCTTTATGAGAAGAACAATGTTGTTTTTCTTGAGGTTCTCGTTAAGCTCTGATAGCTCCTCTTTCTGAACAACGGGAATACCGAGAGAATAAAACTTGCCGTCCTTGTCGCCCGTGCTCTCGTCAGCATGATAAGTCGGCATCCATATGACCGTCTTGCAGTTTGGATTTGCCTTTACCTTAGGAAGATTATCAAGACACATTCTGTCTTTGCCAGCAAACATGAAGTCGTTTCTAGGCAAGCCTGTTGTAAGGCAGTGAGTCGGAGGCATTCTGAAGCGTGACGAAAATCTGTATCTGTAAAAATCGGAAGAAACCGTGATGTAGTCGGCAAAATTCGGAGTGTAATTGTGGTCCATAGGCCCCTTGATTCCCATTCCGTGCCAAATAAGCGTGACCTTTTGCTTAGATGTTCTCACATTTCCGAAAAGCATATGGGAGCGATAGATGTGAGTGCTTTTGCAGTATTCTACCAAACCCTTTACGGAGGACTTTGAATAGAACTCGACATTAGGATATTTCTCCTTAAGCTTATCGGGATTTCCGTTGACAAGCCAAACCGCATGATATTTTTTATCAAGTCCCTGTCTTAAGAACTCCTCGTAAAGTGCTCGTCCGTTATCGGAATAATCGGGCTTGGAATAAAAAAGCACCTGATTTTCTTTTTTCGGCACAAGTCGGTCAAACAAACCGATTACCTTAAGTCCGAGATTATGCTTTAAACTCATTTCTTTTCTCCTATCCGAGCAAAGCTCGGTTTATCAGTGTTCCCAGTAGATATTTTCCTTTACGGTCTTTGCGGGCGAACCTGCAATGACCGCATTTTCTTTTGCAAAGCTTTTTGTCACAAGACTTCTCGTTCCCACGACAGTGCCGTTTGCAAGGCTGACTCCCTTGAGAATATCGACATACGAAGCAATCCATACATGGTCGCCTATATCTATCTTCTTTGGCGGATTAATCACATTATGCTTTTCGTCATAAAGCGGATGACCGTCATTGTCACGAAGATTGATATTCCAGCCGAGAAGAACATCTTTGCCGAAAGAAATTTCCTCATTGCTGTAAATAAAGCAGTTCACATTACAGGAAAATTTATCGCCAAGGTGAATTTTACCGCCCGATGCGCAAATTGACGTTCCTCCGCCAATCGAAGCCGAGCCGTCAAAGATAATCTTTCCGCCGTTATCGCAGATGAGGTATGCGCTTTTGTTCACGGGAATTCCTCTCTTGGAGGTTTTCTGTGCGGCTATTCTTATCATACCGGTCTTAATGCTGCCGTTCACCGTCACGCTGTTTTTATTAATTCCGCTTAACTTGCATTTTCCCATGACGATAAAGGGAAGCTTCACGGCTTTATTAAACGGCAAAACCGAAAAATTGAGGTAAAGCGTCTTAGGGAAAAAGACCGTCCCTCTGAAACATCTGCTGATTACTCTTGATAACTTCATACTTTTTCTCTCAAAAAACTAAATTTCGGTGCATCAAAACAGCTTGCCGCAAGCCCCAAAAACATAAAATAGTAGTAATCCGTAAAGAGTGTGTTTGAGTACATGAGCGCAACAAATCCGATGCAGAAAAACATTTGAATTAAATCTCTCGATACCTTTTCTTTGACCGTGAACACCTTCAAAAGCGGCAGACACAATGCGATTATCATGCAAATTCCTATCGGAAAGCCGAAGGTAAGCACAAGGTCATAGAAAAACTGATGCGGATAAGGGTGATTGTCCATAGCTGAAACAGCACCCCTTATTCCCCAGCCGCTTATAGGCTTCTGCATTATGAGCATACGAACAGTGGAATAAAGGTCGCCTCGTCCCGAATCGTGACTGACAAACTGTCCCGTCAAGAAAAGTTTGAGGGTTCTGCTTGTTATTCCCATGGACTTGAGAAGATTATATATCTCATTTCCGAATGAAAGTATAGCTAAAATTCCGCACGCAGCCACACACAATAAAATAGCGTACTTCACGGAAATTTTCTTATCTCTCACATTGAAGAAAATTTTCAGCATGATGAACGCCCCAAAGCACACAAGCGCACCTCGTGAGCCGTACATAAATATCATGCCGAACTCGATAATAACAAAAATAAGATGCAAAAGTCTCTTATTGCCGTCCACAAGCTCATTGAAATGAATGATCATAACCGTGAGGACAGCATATGAAAAATGTATGTTGTAAAGGTCGTCCGTCGTTCCTACCATGTCTATAACGAGAACCGCCAGATTAACCCACGAAAAACGCTTGAGTAAATTATAGAATATTTCTTTATTCTCAATAAACCCAATAAACACGGCAATAGGCACGCACACCCCTAAGGTAGTGCCTGCCCAGCCAAGAAGTCTCGATAAAGATACTCCGAGAAAGTAGCTGTAAGCATATGAAAGCCCCGCTACCGACTCGAAAAGTATCAGTACCGCCCAATTTTTTCTATTGAAATATGTCGCACATCGGAAAAGAAAATAAAGAAGAGTCAGTACAATAACAGCCTGTACCGCCCTAAGCGTCATGCCGCTAAGCCTGAAAACATCCTGTATCATGGAATTCACCGCATCAAGCAGCAAATAAACACACACGAATGCCGAGAAGCACTTATCTTTTCCCTCTGCACTTTGCTTAAAATAATCTATCGTAAAATATCCTGTCAAGCCTTTAACCTCATCTGTCAAGCGAGTCCTTGTAGAATTTTTCTATTTTAGAAATGATCTCTTCCTCATAGAAATCCTTAACGGTTTCTGAGCAGTTTCTTGAAATTTCCGCATAGTTTTTGAGCGTAAGCTCCAGCTTTTCAGCTATCTCGTTCGGATTTTCGCAGTCAACGGCATAGCCGATTTCTCCGTCCGGACGAACACGGTCAAAGCCCTGTCCTCTCGTATAAATAACAGGCAAGCCCTGGCTCATTGCCTCAACATAAACTCTGCCAAAGGTCTCTATCGCTGACGGCAAAAGGAAAATATCGTTTTGCCTATAAACCTCTATGAGCTCCTCAGGCTTCATGAACGGAAGAACCTTCACAAAATCAATTCCGCTGATTTTCTTCAGTTCCTCTTTGTCCTCAACCGCACCGACAACAGTCAGATCGGCATCTATTCCCTTGTTACGAAGAATTCTCACCGCCTCGATAGCATTAGGAATTCTCTTGACCTTATTTATTCTGCCGACAAGAAGAATGTGCGGCTTGTTCTTCTCGATAAGTTTTTCTCGAGGCTCTGCGGTGTGCTCCTCCCAGAATTTTTCGAGCGGATTTCCTATGACAACACTCTTGCTTTCAAGCTGTTTGCGGTATTTTTGTGGCACAAATTTATCGAAAAATTCGTCCTTGTGACATCTCGAAAGGAAAAGTATTCCCGAAGCCTCTTTTGCGTTGTTTATCGCAAGAGTATGGAAAAACGGCAGTCTCATAAATCCGATTAAATCGGTTGTTCTGCACGAAACGACATATTTAAGCCCGTATTTTTTCTTGATTCTTCTTGCCGTGTAGCCACTGCCTGTAAGAAGGTGAGCATGCATGAGGTCGAAGTCAGACGGATTATATGCTTTAAGGAGTGCTTTTTCTGTTTTTTTCTGTCTCGGAAAAAAGAGCTTTCTGTCTCGCTCGCCGAAGCATTCCTCGTGAACTACATCCTTGTCTTTAAGTCCCTCTTTGAATTTATCCGCAACAACAGCTCCGTATTTTGCCGCATTAAAAACCTTTACGGTGTGACCCCTTTTAACAAGTGCGTCCTTTTGCTGTTTATAGAGAAGTGCCTCGTGATAGTAGGTGCAAAGATACAAAATTTTCATGATTTATTTCTTCTTTCCGATATAAACTCTTTTCCAAACAGCCAAAAATGCATATCTCACAAAGCAGTAAATGCTAAAAGGCAAGCTTAGCTTCTCAATGTCTCGATAAAGCTGCCACACTCCCTTTGCTGCCTTAGCCTTGTTGCTCGAAAGAGAATTAGCCGCTCTTCTGTACTGGGCGAGAATCTCGTCCACTCCAAAGCAGTCGTTTCCCGCCTTCAAAACCTGAAGCCAGGTTGCGGCGTCCTGTCGTCTTCTGAGGTCGGGCATATGAAGCAAATTCTTATCGACTATGCTTGTGTCAGCCATGATTCCGACTGTCTGCAAGAGATTATTGGTGAGGAAGCCGACATAATCTGCACGGGGGAGCATATGAACCTCTTTATTAAGCTTGTTTCCGTCATCGTCTATAACTTCATATGAAGCGCAAGAAAACCCTGCGTTATTTTTGAGCATGAAATCAACTTGCTTTTGAAGCTTCTCGGGATACCAAATGTCGTCGGCATCGAGATAAGCGATAAATCTTCCCTTAGACTCATCGAGTGCACGGTTTCTCGCCTTAGCGGCTCCGCCGTTTTGCTCCTGACGGATAAGCTTAACTCTCGGCTCTTCTTTTGATATGCTCTCGACAATCTTACAGGTTGAATCGCTCGAGCAGTCGTCAACGATAATCATTTCCCAGTTCTTATAGGTCTGGGAAATGACCGACTCGATAGTATTTTTTATGTACTTTTCACTGTTATAAGACGGCGTGATCACGCTGACAAGCTCGGGCATTTCAAACTTCCTCTCAATTTATCTCTTCTTTTATATCACTTGTTAAAGGCTCATCCTCACCGACATCGATGATGAGCATATCCGTATCAAATGTTTCATGTCCTTTTGGAAAAGCCATTTCCAACATTTCATCTATGAACTTTTCCTTGTCATATTGCAGTTCCATTTTGATAGGCTCAATCATTTCAAGCTTCCTTTAAATCAGTCTCTTCTGAAAATATCTCTTGTGTAAACCTTTTCCTCAACATCATCAAGGCAAGCGTCATATCTGTTAGCCAAAATAGCCTGGCTCTCCGACTTGAATTTCTCAAGGTCGTTGACAACAAGGCTGCCGAAGAATGTGCTTCCGTCCTTGAGTGTCGGCTCATAAATGATGACAGTCGCACCCTTTGCCTTTATTCTCTTCATAACTCCCTGAATGGAGCTCTGGCGGAAATTATCGGAATTTGACTTCATGGTAAGTCGGTACACACCGACCACACACTTCTGCTCTTTTCCGGCATCGAAATCTCCACGGTTATAATAATCATAGTAACCCGCAAGCTTCAGCACTCTGTCTGCGATGAAGTCTTTTCTTGTGCGGTTGCTCTCAACGATTGCGCTCATCATGTTCTGCGGAACATCACGATAGTTCGCAAGAAGCTGCTTTGTATCCTTTGGCAAGCAGTATCCGCCGTAGCCGAATGACGGGTTATTGTAGTGAGTTCCGATTCTTGGATCAAGTCCTACTCCGTCAATGATAGCCTTGGTGTCAAGTCCCTTCATCTCGGCATAAGTATCAAGCTCGTTGAAATAAGAAACTCTAAGTGCAAGGTAGGTGTTCGAGAAAAGCTTAACCGCTTCAGCCTCGGTAAATCCCATGAAAAGTGTAGGAATATCTTCCTTGAGCGCACCCTCCTTGAGAAGAGAAGCAAAGGTCTCTGCTACCTCCCTTGAATTTTCGTCGCAGCCGACAATAATTCTCGATGGATAGAGGTTATCATAAAGTGCCTTGGATTCTCTCAAGAACTCGGGGCTGAAAATAATCTTGTCGGTGTTATACTTTTCTCTTACGCTCTGAGTGTAGCCGACAGGAATGGTCGACTTGATTATCATGTAAGCGCTCGGATTTGTTTTCATAACAAGCTCTATGACCGACTCAACGGCGCTTGTGTCAAAATACTGCGTTGCGCTGTCATAGTTTGTCGGTGCGGCAATGATAACGATGTCCGCATTCTTATAAGCTTCTTCGCCGTCAAGAGTAGCCTCTAAATTAAGCTCCTTTTCAGCAAGATACTTCTCAATATAATCATCCTGAATAGGGCTTTTGCGATTATTGATAAGCTCTACCTTTTCGGGAACAATATCAACCGCATAAACCTTGTGATGCTGAGATAAAAGCACTGCAAGAGACAAGCCGACATAGCCTGTTCCGGCAACTGCAACTACTATTTCCTTCTGAGACATAATTACACCCTCCGTATATCCTTATTCTGCTCCGTCGCTCTTAAATACGGCGACAAAAGTTTTCAGGATTATTTTTAAATCAAGCTTTAAGCTCCAATTTCTGATATAGTAAGCGTCAAGCTTCACAACCTCTTCGAAATCCTTGATGTTGCTTCTTCCGCTCACCTGCCACATTCCCGTAAGTCCGGGCTTCATGCTAAGTCTTATTCTGTGGTGAAGATCATACTGCTCCACCTCATCAACCGTTGGCGGTCTCGTTCCGACAAGGCTCATCTCGCCCTTGAGAATGTTGAAGAACTGAGGAAATTCATCGATAGAGCATCTTCTTATGAAGTTTCCGATACCCTTGCCCGGTCCCTTTTCAGAGCCGATAATTCTCGGGTCATTCTCCATCTTGAACATATTTCCCGACATTTGATTTTGAGCCATAAGCTCCTTTTTTCGCTCGTCTGCATCCATATACATGGAGCGAAACTTATATATTTTGAAGCGTCTGCCGTTTTTGCCGACTCTCTCCTGACTGTAAAATATCGGGCCGGGGGAAGCCTTGTAAATGAGCGGCGCAATAAATATAAACAAGATACCTGTCATTATGCATCCGACAATGCCCGCCAAGATGTCGACAATTCTCTTCACCATGAGGTGAAGAACGCCCGCCGTGCTGACGCTTGTGGTCAAAAGATTGTAACCGGCATATCTCTCGACATAGCTGTTCGGCAAATCCGTACCCCATGAGTCAAGTCCTATGTGGACAACCGTGCCAATTTCAAGTAACACTCCGACTATTTTTTCAATGCCCGTGTCACTTTGCGGCAAGAAGATAAAAGCCTCGTCGAATACCTCTTTTTTTGCGTATTCCTCAAGCTCCGAGAGTTCGCAAACAACGGGAACACCCAAAATCTCTTCCAGTCCTTCGTTATTCTTATCAAGCACAATTCCCGTTATATCAAAATCGGAATATTCGCTTGATAAAAGCTTACCGACCGTCTTTTCGGCTCTTTCAGGTGATATGATAATCAATGTTTTAGGGAGATTTTTCCGCTTGCGGTTGTGCGCCTTGATTACTTTCTTCCAGATAATTCTCAAGACAAACATCAACACCGAAGAAAATATAATTCCAGTGACAAATACTATTCTCGAGAGATCCCAGACATTTTTTCCCATAAAGAGAACCGTCATGGAAGCACCCCAGACAACTATATTCTGGATAACAACCGATTTAATCTCCGCAAAAATGCCTCTTTTCAAAATACCCTTGTACCAGCTGAAAAGCAAGACGAGAACCAAATCGATAGCAATAAGCAAGATATTAAGCTCCGTGTACATCTCGGTTATTTCGGTATATTTAAAGCTTACACGGCGCAAAAGCACAGACACAAAAAAAGCTGTCTCAAGGCAGAAAACATCTATCAGCATAAAGTCAAAATGTTTCAGCCATCCGACTCTTCTTCTCTGATTCATTTATTGTCCCTTTCATATAGAGCAATATGCTGTTTGGCATAATTTTAGTTATAATTGTAACTATTTTATCACAATGTCCCTTATTATTCAATGTGCTTTTAAGTGTGCTTTAATTTTATTGCATTTATTTTGCAGCAGTTATCCAACTTTTTACACACAATCAGCATTTGGAATATATTAATTTTGCCGTTTGTTTCGGCATAATCAACAAGCTTAAATAAATAATTATGTCTATTTTTGAAGTCAAACTCAAGCAAAAAAGACGCACCCTAAAGTGCGTCCAAACTTTATATTTTTGTGTCAATTTATATCAAACGTCATATCGAGATCGGCTAATGTGATAATGTCCCCTGCAACAATCTGAAACGGCTCCGAGCCTATTCTCAGATCATTTACGAATGTTCCGCAAGTGGAGTTATCGTCTACAATATAGAAATTGCCGTTCTCTCTCGTGATAACAGCGTGCAAGCGGCTGATTGACGGATTGTCGAGAATTCGGTAATCGGTTACAGCGGGATTTCTGCCGATTTTGAATATCGGCTGATCCACTATAATACTTCTTCCGTCACCGAATGTGAGAACACCTATCGGCTCATTCATCTTTTGTTTCCTCACTACTTGCAACAGACTCGATAGTCTCACTTTCTGCGTTAACAGCTGTCTCAGCAGACTCGACAGTCTCGCTTACAGCCGCAGAAGAAGTCTGCGGTGCCGGCTGACAAACAGGTGCGGCAGATACTTCTGGCACATTCTGTGCGTTGTACGGTGCATAGGCTATCGGTGCAGAAGGCATATAAGCTGCCTCATTTGCCGAAGTCATCTTTTTGTTTAGTGAAAAAACAAGAGCAGCTATCGAAACATTAGCTAAGATCATAGCAATCGGAGAGATAATTCCCGAAAGGAAATTTGATGGAAGCAAGCTAAAATTAGCAATTGCCACATACTGCGTACCGAGAAAAGAGCCCACTTCACGCGAAAGCTCATTAATAAGTGCATTTATGAATGAAGTCTTCACAAAATAGAAGATGAGCGAGAATATCGGAGAGAGAACGGAAATAGCTTTAATTACAGCGTAAATGCTTGAAACGCCCTTGATCTTTGCAAAATTTCCTATGCCGCACTCTGCCACTGTCTTACATTCGCCGCTTAACTTCATAAGTCCGATATAAGCCACTGTCTTAAGGACATTGACCAATACAAAAACTATGCAGAAGGTAATCCAGTAGATGATATAGTCCTCGAGTTCACCTGCCGACATCAGAATACTGCCGACGATGAGAAGAAGAACAAATCCGACAGCGGAAAGAACCGAGAAAATGAGGTCAATAACCGCAACAACCTTGAAGAAAACAAATCCCGAAGACTTGATATAAGCATTTTGGGGATTTTTTGCCGACAGATAAGTTATGAAACAGCCGACAACAGTAAGGCCGAGCGGAACAAGTCCGATTATTCCGTAGCTCGCTCTGTAAATAGCAAGTCTTCTGATTTCATTTGCCACTGACGAAGCACCAAAAATCGAAGCCGCAGAGCCGACAAGATTTATTGTCGAGAATAATTTAGCCATGGAAATGACAAGACCGATAAACTGTGTGAGCAAGCTTACCGAAAGAGCCACTGTGAGGATAAGTGCAAAGGTAGAAGAAGAAATCTTTCTGAGTGCGGCTACCATAGGTGTTGCAGGGGATGTGTTCAGTGCGTAAACCGGCTGAACGGGAATATACTGCGGCTGTGCTCCCACAGGAGCATTCGGACAAACGTGTGGAACACCGTCCTCAAGCTTTTGACCGCATTTAGGACAAAACATGGATTACCCTTCTTTCAATTGAATAGTTTAGTGATAAACTCCAACAATGTTGAGTTCATCATCGAGAATAACAAGATCGGCGCATTTGCCTTCTTCGATACTTCCGATAAAATCATCGGTACCTGTCACCTTAGCGGGATTAAGGCTCATTGCCTTGACCGCTTTTTCGAGCGGAACACCCCATGAGACTAAGTTTTTAAGCTCCTCGTGGAGATTGCTGATCGAACCGGCTATTGTTCCGTCCTCGAGAACACAGGTTCCGTTTTTCACGCAAATCGGCAGTTTGCCGAGTTCGCCCTCTGTTCCCTCAGGCATACCGCTTAGCATGAGAGCATCGCTTATCACGCAAATTCTGTCTCCCATAAGCTCAAAAACAGATTTCACGACAGATGGGTGAATGTGCTTGCCGTCACAAATAAGCTCAGCTGTGACATTTTTGTTTTCAAACACCGCTCCGACCGCACCGGGAGCACGGTGGTTAAATCCAGTCATAGCGTTGAAAAGGTGAGTTGCATGAGAAACTCCCACATCAAAAGAAGCCTTTGCCGTATCGTAGTCGGCAGTCGAATGTGCAAGCGAAACACGGCTTAAGCCCTTTGCAGACTTGATAAATTCAAAGCCGTCGTCCTCCTCGGGAGCAACATCGACAAGCTTTATAATATTGCCATATTCCTCTTGAAGACCTTTGAAAAGCTCAAAATTCGGCTTTAATACATATTTCTCATTCTGAGCGCCTTTTTTCTTCGGAGAAATGAAGGGGCCCTCCATATTAACTCCGATAATTCTCGCACCGTCGGGGGGATTGTCCATGCAGTCCTTTGCCGCAGAAAGAGCGTTCTTTATCGTGTCTATGTCCACCGTCATGGTGGTGGGGCAAAACGAAGTTATGCCGTTTGAGAGAAGATACTCTGCGATCTCGCCAATTGCCTCACGAGTTCCCTCGCATGTGTCTCGCCCAGCCGCACCGTGAATATGAATATCGATAAATCCCGGCACTATGGTGAAGCCGTCGCAGTCAATGACAAGTTCATCGGGAGAATAGGCTATTTTCTTTGCCACTCTCTTTATTTTCTTGTCATCGGATATTTCAAGGTCACATTTTGAGAAGGTGAAGTCACCGCCCAAAACCTTAGCGTTAATCAGTTTCATTCTGCCATATCCTCATCGGGAGCAAAGTCCACCATTCCCGTTGCCACGACAGCCGAAGCAACGATTATATTCACGGGAGTTCCGATAGTGAGAATTCTTCCCGTGAGATTACATTTCTGAGTGATAACGCCGTCAAACTCGAAGTGATTATTCTTGAAAAGCTGACAATCGACATATCCCTCGACATTGTTCTCGAGTCTGACGAATATACCGTTCTTGGTAACACCGCTGACAACACCCGTGAATTTCTCTCCGATGTGTCTGCTCATATACTCCGCCATGTAGCAGTCCTCTGCGTCACGCTCGGCAGAAACCGCTCTGACCTCGTTGTTCGAGGACTGAAGTGCGCTCGCATCCGCAAAAGCGGCATAGCGCTTTGTGAGCTCGATGTTATCCTTGCCTGAAACCAAATCAGTCAAAATTCTGTGGATTGATGTATCGGGATATCTTCTAATAGGAGAAGTAAAGTGAGAATAATCCTTGAGTGCAAGTCCGAAGTGACCGAGCGGCTCTGCGGAATATCTCGCCTTTTCCATAGTTCTTAGTAATCTCTGAGAAACAAGGACTTCATTCGGCTGATCCTTGACTCTCTCGAGTATCGCTGAGAAATCTCGAGGAGACGGTCTCTCGTTATTCAGTTCCTTGCATGGAATATTAAGCGCCGTGAGAAGCTCTCTCAAATCCTTGACTCTCTCAGGTGACGGATGCTCGTGGATACGATAGAGGAACGGAATTTTAGCGTCCTGTGCGGTTCTTGCCGCCGCAATGTTCGCAGTGATCATGAGCTGCTCTATCATTTCTTCAGCTTCGCCCGATACTCTCGGCTTGACGTCAACGCACTTTCCGTCCTCATCAAGAACGAATTTGACTTCGCCGCTGTCAAGGTTCATGGTTCCTCTTGCGGCTGCTGCTCTCTTGAGAACATTCGCAAGCTCTCTTGCGGCAATGAGACTT
Organism: Bacteroidaceae bacterium; assembly: GCA_963589785.1. Taxonomy (GTDB): domain Bacteria; phylum Bacillota; class Clostridia; order Oscillospirales; family Acutalibacteraceae; genus SIG603. The sequence continues at coordinate 191,698 of CAVAMJ010000001.1, forward strand.
TCCTTGACGGGAGCGTATTTCTCTCTGATTTCAGCGCTTGCTGTTCCGTCAAAAATCTCGTTTACCTCAGAGTAAACGCCACGCACCTTAGAATCTATGATTGATTTCTTGAATTTATATCTTATTATCTTGCCGTCATTGTCAAGGTCGATGAGTGCAGAGAATGTGAGCTTGTCCGTACCTGCGTTAAGCGAGCAAACTCCGTTTGAAATGCACTCGGGCAGCATCGGGATAACTCTGTCGGCAAAATATACGCTTGTTCCGCGGTTCATCGCCTCTTCATCGCAAAGGCTGTGAGCAGTGATATAGTGAGAAACATCGGCAATGTGAACACCGAGGTGATATCCGTCCTCATATTTCTCACATGAAATAGCATCGTCAAGATCCTTTGCGTCAGCGCCGTCAATGGTGAAAATCGGCTTGTCACGAAGGTCAAGTCTTTTTGCGATTTCCTCAGCGGTGATTTCTCTTGATGCGATTTCTTCAGCTTCCTTCAGCACTGCATCGGGGAAAACAGACGGTATTCCGTACTTTTCGATTACGGCATCGGCACAAACCCTTGCGCTCTCACCAGAACCAAACACCTTGAGAACCTTTGCCTGTGACCAGTCGCCTCGATAGTCTTTCTCAAGCTTGACGAGAACCTTGTCACCGGGAACAGCACCGTTCAAATCTGACGGAGAAATCTGCGGGCAATAGCGAATGGATACGTCAGGGATAAGCTCCGTGCCGTACTCTGTTTCGTTTATTGTGCCCGTGATATTCTTCTTGCCCTTCTCGAGTATCTTGGAAACTCTTCCCGAATATCCCTTGGCATCCTTGCGGATACCGTTAACAAGAACCTTGTCGCCGATAAGACAGCCGTTCATGAGTGCACCGGGGATAAAGATGTCCTCGCCGCCGTCATCAGGCTTTGCAAAAGCGAATCCCGATGAAAGCGAGACTATCTCACATTCCTTGGTTCTTATCTCATTATTGAGCCTTACAGCGTGGTTATTGAGGATAATATCTCCGCTTTTTTCAAGGCTTTTGAGCGCATTATAAAAAGCGTCTTTTTCTTTAATTCCAGACTTTCTCATGAGCTCCCTTGAAGCGAACTCATGCTCTCGGTCTTTTCTGAGCACGGAGATTATCTTGCTCTCAAAGTAATTGAACTCTGATTTCTTAGATCCGCCAAGCTTTTTAACGCTTGCTTTCTTGCCCGTGCTTTTCTTTTTTCCTTTAATTCCTTTTATCTTTCGTGCCACTTATGACACCTCCCATCGGTAAAAATTCACTCTTATCACTTGAGCTCGTTTACCGTTGTTCTGTAAATATTTCCTCTTACTTCAAAATCGGGATACATATCAAATCCCGTGCATGCTGGGCAAAGTGAAACTATATCGCCCTCGCTTGCTCTCATTCTCGCAAAGTCGACAGCGTCCTTCATGTTGTGACACATGATTATCTCGGGATTTCCCTCGCTGTAAGACTTAGCCTCACGCACTGCTTTTTCAATTTTTCCTGCGGCAGGCTCCTTGTGTCCCTCAAGCTTATGCTCGGGTCCTAAAAGAACAAGTGTCTTAACCTTATTGCAGATAACCTCGCCCAGTTCATCAAACGGAATTTTCTTGTCTGCGCCGCCCGCAATTATGATAATCTTCTTGTCATACACGGAAAGTGTGCCCGCCATCGCTCTCGAAGGGCTTGTAGCGATTGAATCGTTGTAATATTTTACTCCGTCAAGCTCTCTGACAAACTCCATTCTGTGAGCAACTCCGCCGAAATCCTTAGCGACACTCACGATATTCTCAGGGCTTACCTCTCCCCAAACTGCGCTGATCGCCGCCAAGTAGTTCTCGATATTGTGATTTCCCGGAAGTCTTATGTCAGCGGTATCCATAAGGTATTCACCGTTTACAAAAATCTTGCCGTCTGAAGCGTATGCGCCTCTTGCTGTCTTTTCTTTTCTCGAGAAGAGATAGAGATCTCCCCTTACTTCATCCCTAAACGAAGCCGTGATGTCGTTATCAAGGTTCAGAACAGTTCTTGTGAAAGCATTCTGATGAATGAATATGTTTTTCTTTGCGTCAACATACTCTTTCATATCCTTGTGAACATCGAGGTGATTAGGAGACAGGTTTGTCATTACGGAGACATCCGGGCTTCTTCTCATCGAGATAAGCTGGAATGAAGAAAGCTCCACAACGGCAATGTCATTCTCGTCAATCTCGTTTATCTCAGGGAGAAGCGGCTTGCCGAGGTTTCCGCCAAGGTGAACCGTCTTTCCCTGTTTTTTCAAGAATTCTGCGATAATCGAAGTCGTGGTTGTCTTTCCGTCAGAGCCTGTTACAGCATAGATTTTGCACGGACAGAGGTCGAAGAAAACCTCCATTTCGCTCGTAACGGCTACGCCGTCTGCTCTTGCCTTGTTGAGTTCCGGCAGATAGTACGGCATTCCGGGTGCACGAAAGAGTATGTCCTCATCGATATTGTCGAGGTAGTGCTCTCCCGTTATCATCTTTACGCCGAGTTTCTTCAGCTTCTCGCCGTTCTCGCCAAGCTCTGTTTTTCTGTCTCTTGCCGTTATCTCTGCTCCGTACTTTAAGAAAAGCTCAATAACAGGCATGTTACTTCTTGCTATTCCGCAAAAAGTGACTCTCTTTCCCTTTAAGGAATTAAGAAATTTATCCTTATTCATAATATCCCTTCTTTTTCTGAAAATATATGTGGTTAATTATTTAATAATTGTTTAAGTTAATTACTTGTGCATATCTGCATAAGCACTGTACAAGCCGTAGTAAATACCCTTTTTAGCCATGAGCTCCTCATGAGTGCCCTGCTCTGAAATTCCCTGATCGGTGAGAACGAGAATTTTCGTAGCGTTGCGGATTGTGGTGAGTCTGTGGGCAATTGTAAATGTAGTTCTGCCCTTTGCAAGCTTCTCGAGGGACTCCTGAACAATTCTTTCGCTCTCGTTGTCAAGCGCTGAGGTTGCCTCGTCAAGAATGAGAACGGGCGGATTTTTGAGGAAGGCTCTTGCGATTGATATTCTCTGCTTCTGACCACCTGAAAGCTTAACTCCACGCTCACCGACATAGGTGTCGTAGCCGTCCTGAAGCTCGCAGATAAAGTCGTGAGCGCCGGCTCTCTTTGCCGCCTCGATGACCTCTTCTCTCGATGCGCCCGGCTTACCGTACTCGATGTTCTCCAAAACGCTGCCGCTGAAAAGGTAAACATCCTGCTGGACAAAGCCGATATGATTTCTGAGTGAATCGGTTGTGAGAGTTCTTATATCCTTGCCGTCAATCGTTATGCTGCCCGATGTGACATCATAAAATCTCGGAATAAGGTTGCAAAGCGTGGTCTTTCCGCCGCCCGATGGACCTACAAGGGCGACATTTTCGCCAGCCTTGACATCGATATTAATGTGATTTAATACTCTCTTTCCGTCGTCGGCATACTCAAAGGAAACATCGTTGAATTTGATATTTCCCTCAACATCGCCGAGAGTCTCGGCATCAGGAGCGTCCTCAATGTCAATCTTGGCATCCATAACCTCATAGAAACGGTCGATACCCGTCATACCTCTCTGGAACTGCTCAGTGAACTGGATAATCTTGTGAACCGACTCGATAAGAGTGGAAACATAAAGAAGATAAGCCACAAGGTCTGCCGCAGTGATTGTGCGGTTCATAACATAAATCGCACCGACAACAACCATGAGGATATACATAATTCCGTCAAAGAACTTGCTCGTGGAATCGAGCCAGCCCATGATAAAATAGAACTCTCTCTTGAGTGAATAGAACTTCTGATTGCCCTTCTCGAATTTTTCTCTCTCAATGTCCTCGTTTGCAAAGCTCTTGACGACACGGACGCCAAGCATAGAATCCTCAACCTGTGCGTTGACCTCGCCTATCTGGCGACGCTGGCGCAGTTGCTGACTTCTGAGCTTGTGGTTAAAGACGAAGAGGAACACAATCATAACGGGTATTACGGCGAACATGATGAGTGTGAGCGTGAGATTTATTCCGCTCAAAATCACGAATGTTCCGACAATTTTGATGATTGCAATAAAATATTCCTCGGGGCAGTGATGTGCAAATTCGGTGACATCGAAAAGGTCCGATGTGATTCGAGCCATAATCTGACCGATTTTTGTGTTGTCGTAGTAATTGAAGCTGAGCTTCTGCAAATGGTCGAAAATATCTCGCCTCATGTCGGTTTCGATTTTCGCACCCATTATGTGACCTATCGAAGCCATGAAAAAGCTTGCCGCCGCATCGACTATTTTTAAGAACGCATACAAGCCGCCAAGGCGAAGTATGTAGGTGAGTGTCAGTGAATCAATGTCATATATGCCCTTGTTTGTGATAGCTCTGACTATCATTGGGAGAACAAGAGCACAGATCGTTGTCAGCGACGCACAGAATAAGTCGAATACCAAAACGCCCAGATACCTTTTGTAATAGGGCAGAAATCTCCTGAGATTTCCTTTCTTCTTTCTTTCCATATTTTTTACCTCATCGTAAGAAAAATTACATTCCCGATCAGCATACCGATAAACGCTAATCATACATAGTAATTAAACCACAAAAGGATATAAATAGCAAGAAGGATATATGCATGGTGGCATGCAAGGTGCAAAATTGTTACGGCAATGTAAACTTTTCCCTGTTTCTAATATTTCATTTTACATTCAGCCCAATTCTGTTATAATTACCTTAGACTATATCGGGTTTGTCTTTTTGTTTTAATTGAGACACCTGTATCAAATTTATAAGGTTATAAGGAGTTGTGATTACTAATGTTAACACCAAAGGATATCAACGAATATGAGCTTAAGCACCTCGGCAAGGTTCGTGAATTAAGCGCAGAGTGCACTCTGTTTCTTCAGAGAGACCACTCTTTCCCACTTGACAAGGCATGCAAAATTGCACTTTTCGGAAACGGCGCAAGACACACCGTCAAGGGCGGCACAGGCTCAGGTGAAGTTAACTCAAGATTTTCCGTCAACATCGAGGAAGGCTTAAAGGACGACGGCTTCACCGTCACCACCACAGAGTGGCTTGATAAATACGACGAAGTCTACAAAGAGGCTTACAAGGCATTCCTCGAGGACATCAAGGCAGAGGCAAAGAAGCTTGGTATCCCGGCAATGTTCGCAGGCATGGGTAAAATATGTCCCGAGCCTGAGTATGAAATTCCGCTCACAGTAGACGGCGATGCCGCAATTTACGTTCTCTCAAGAATTTCCGGTGAGGGTCACGACCGTACCTTTACAAAGGGAGATTTCTCACTTACAGAGTCTGAGGTAAGAGACATCAATCTTCTCAGCACAATGTACGATAAGTTCATGCTCGTTGTGAACTGCGGCGGCCCTGTTGACCTTACACCTGTCAAGCATGTCAAGAACATTCTCGTTCTCTCACAGCTTGGTGTTCTCACAGGAAAAATCCTTGCAGACATTCTCCTCGGCAAGCTCTATCCGTCAGGAAAGCTCACCACAACTTGGGCAAAGGCAGAGGACTACTACAGTGACGGCACATTCGCACACGAGACAGACACCTACTACAAAGAGGGCGTCTATGTCGGTTACAGATACTTCGACACAGTCGGCAAAAAGGCAAGCTATCCGTTCGGCTTCGGTCTCGGCTACACTGATTTTGAGCTTGGCAAAGCAGAAGTCGCTCTCGACGGTCAGACAGTAAAGATTACTGTTCCCGTCAAGAACATCGGTTCATTTGTCGGCAAAGAAGTCGTACAGGTTTATGTTTCCGTTCCTGAGGGAAAATTAAAGCAGCCGCTCAAGACTCTCGCTGCATTCGTCAAGACAAAGGAGCTTAAGCCAAGCGAAACTCAGAAGGTAAGCGCTGAGTTCAAGCTTGACAGCATCGCATCCTATGACGAGAGCACAACAAGCTATATCCTCGAGAAGGGCTCTTACATCGTATTAGTCGGCAACAGCTCCGATAACGTAACTGTCAGCGGTGCTGTTGATGTTCCTGAGACTCTCACCGTACGCAAGGTAAAGTCCTGCACAGGCGAATATGACTTCGAGGAAGAAGTATTCGAGAGAGTAAGCGAATATGAAGTAAGTGAAAATACTCCTGTTCTCAAGCTTGACCCGTCATATATCGAGACAGTTGAAGTTGATTACAATATCGATGAAGAGATTGACCCGACTGTCAGCAGCCTAAGCGATGAAGACCTCATGCGCCTTAACATCGGTTCATTCAATCCTAAGGGCGGTCTCGCAAGCGTTATCGGTGACGCAAGCAAAACTGTTGCGGGTGCTGCCGGTGAAACCGCTACAATCAACGATGAAATCCCTGTACTTGTCATGGCAGACGGCCCTGCGGGCATCAGAATTTCCAAGCACTACACAATCGACAAGGACGGCGTAGTCCACTCCGAGACTGGAATGATTCCGGACAGCATGAAAGAGCTTATGCCGCCTGTCATGGCACCGATTGAGAAGATTAAATCTCTCAAGACACGCAAGGAAAAGGTATACGATCATTACGCAACAGCAATTCCGATCGGAACAGCTCTCGCACAGTCCTTCAATCCGAGCATCGCTGAGGTTTGCGGTGACATCGTCGGCAACGAGATGGAGCGCTTCGGAATTCACCTTTGGCTTGCTCCCGCACTCAACATTCACAGAAGTGTTCTTTGCGGAAGAAACTTTGAGTATTACTCCGAGGATCCGCTTGTAAGCGGAAAGTTTGCGGCGGCAATCACAAACGGCGTGCAGAAGCACCCTGGAAGATCCACTACAATTAAGCACTACTGCGCAAACAGCCAGGAGACCAACCGTTACAACTCCAACTCACACGTAAGCGAAAGAGCAATGAGAGAGATTTATCTTCGCGGCTTCGAGATTTGCGTCAAGGAATCTCATCCGCACACACTCATGACCTCTTACAACCTCCTCAACGGAGTTCACACAAGTGAGAGAAAGGATCTCATTGACGGTATCCTAAGAGCAGAGTTCGGATTTGACGGCGTAGTCATGACAGACTGGGTTATTGCAATGATGAGCCCGGCTGGCTCAAAGTACAGAGGAGCGCTTTCTCCTTATGTTGCTGCAGCAGGAAACGACCTCTTCATGCCCGGTTCACCTGAGGACCTCGAGAACCTCAAGAACGGTCTCAAGGACGGCATAGTCACAAGAGAGCAGCTTGAAATCAACGGCACAAGAATTTACAAGCTCACAAAAGAGCTCACAGAGGCTATTGCAAACAAAGAGTAATTTTCAATCATAAACAAAAAGAGAGCACGGATTTTTTCCGTGCTCTTTCTGTTTCATCTGTTTTGTTTATCTTTCGGGGCAATGACCGACAAGCTGCCATGCGTTCTCCTCGTACTGCATGAACTCTATGCTGTTTCCGTCCGGATCTTCCACCCATAACTGCCATGTGTGATCAAGTCCGAGTGACGGCGGCGTGATAATCTTGACTCCCTTACTTTTTAGTTCCTCGTAGGTTTCTTGAATATCCTCGACCTCAAGAGCAAGGTGCAAATATCCGATATGGTCAAAATTTGACAACTGCCATGTATATTTTTTAGTTACGCCCTCATCGCTGAAAAGCTCGATAAAGCTGTTTTCGCCCGTCTCAAGATATGTAATCCAAATCTTGTCGCCCCATTTCTTTAGCTGTTCAAGGTAAGCATCGCCCTCAGTCGGCTTTCCCTCCTCCTCAAGCTTTTTCTTTTGTGCCTCGTACATCTCCGCATAGGAAATAGTGAACTTCACCTTGAGCCCCAATTTATCTCGGTAAAACTCAAGTGCTTTCTCTCTGTCGCTCACACGATATGCCGGATGTCCCGTTCTTACTATCTTCATACAACCACTCCTTATATTTATATGGTATCGTTACCATATTCAGTATAGACTGTTTTTTATATTAGTCAATAATGGAAAAATGTGGAAAATGAGGTTTTTGGTGAATATTGAACTTAAATTGTTTGTCATTTCTCTCTGTGATAATAAGTCGGCTGGCAAAGCCCAACCACGAACGCTTTCGCATTCTAAAAATGCATTCGCATTTTTGGTTAACTTTGCCAGCCTATCTTTTTTATTATCGCTTCGCTCTGTTTTTGTCTACGCTAATTATTAATTATTAATTGTTAATTATTAATTATTAATTACTTGTGGGCTCTGCCCACACCCGTTCGCTTTTTGTAAAAAGCGAAACCAAAAACTTTTGTGTTTTCGCTTTTACCTTTGCTAATTATTAATTAAATCAAAGTCCTAAGCCCGAATAGCAATAGTTTGCGTCAAACACCTTTCCGGGAAGTCCGCTGAATGAGCTTGAGTCGCCGTACTGCCATATTACCATATTGTTGTAAATATCGCCTGTCGGCTTTGTGCTGTCCCAGCATGCTACCCACAGCGGCACTGATGAGCTGATATTATAGAAGCATCCTCTCAAGAATGTCGGGTTTGTATAAAGTCCGACCTTATATCCGGACAGGTTCTTGATGAACTCGTTTAATATGGTATTCATTGTATTTCCGAGGTTATACTGAATTTGTTCTTCTATATCGTACCAAATTCCAAGTCGGAAATTAGCGCCGCAGCTTTTCACAAGTCTCTTGACATGAGCCGCCTCGCTCTGAGCCATACTCTTGCTTGTAGCGTAGGAATAGATGTAAATTCCGTAAGGAATACCGAGGTTTTCGCACTTTTTGACATTATCGACAAATCTTGCGTCATCTTGATTGGTATAGTTACTTCCGTATCCACAGCGGATAATTACGAAGTCTATCTCTTTTCTTATCGCATAGAGATCGACATCGCCGTTCCACTCGGAAATATCAATTCCAAATCCGCTTGTACCGCTTACATTGGTATTAGTATTGTTATTACTGCTTGAATTATTATTGGATGTGCCTAAGTACTGGCTTGAGCAATAACCTACCGTGCCGTCAGACAATCTAATCATCGTCCAACTGCCGACTGTCTCAAGCTTTGTGACCTTTGTACCGGATTTGCTTATATTGGTGACAATGCCATAATTTGTTCCGGGGCCTTTTCTCACATTCAAGCTTGAAGCATTAGTAGCGATTGATGTCGAAGGAGTGGAATCGCCCGCATAATTCGAGCCGTCACTTACCTTAATATCAACATAATTTGGATTTACATAACCGTTTCTTCCGTCACTCAAGAAAATCTGATAAGCGCCGCTTGCATTTCCCATGACATATAGAGTCGTGTTTTTATATATCTCGCCTATCTTCTTTGTTTTCGCAGAGTCGCTCCAGAGAGAAATTCTCGTTGTGGCATATCCTGTGAACTTTGTCGGCATATTAAGCGTATACTTCGAGACATAACCGACTGTGCCGTTATAATTTACCTTTACAAGATACTTGCTGTTATCGAGAATTTTCACGCTTGTTCCCGCGGAAATCGTCTTCGATACACTCGAGCTGATGTATCCGCTTGAATGCATTGGGGTTGAAATCTTAACGCTTGCCTTATTGTAATCCGAAAGTATCTGAGCCTTATAAACAGATGTATTGCTTCCGACCTTTGTGTGACCGTCGCTCATAGCTTTAAAGGAAGACGCCTTGATATAATAGGTCTTTCCCGCACTCAAATTCTTAAGTGTGATTGAGCTTCCGTAAACTCTCACCTTAGTATATGAACTGAATGATGAGCTTGTGGAGTAAATCACATATGCGCCGTCAGCGCCCGTAGCCTGAGAAAGCTTAACCTTGATCGAGCTGTCAGAAGCTGTGATTGACTTTATCGTCGGAGTCTTTGGAACGATATAGAACTTAAAGGATTTCTTTCCCGCATAGTCTCCGCTTCCGACAATGGTCATATCACCTATTCCGACATTCTTATTATTACTGTAAGTTACGGTATAGTCTGTTCCGCTCTTAAGAGTCTTTCCAGATAATTTAACTGTCGGTGTCGGCTTTATATTACTGCCGGTATAGATAAATTTAGAAGAACAGCTGACACTTGCCGAAGTGATGCTTTTCTTTACCTTTTTATTTGTTGTCGAGCAATAACTTGAGAAGTATTTGCTTCCGTTAAAGTTAATATAGCTTCTTGCTTTTATGTAATAGGTTTTTCCTGCGGTGAGGCTCTTTATCACTGCATGACCGTTGCTTGAGTCGATTGTCTTATATGAGCCGAAGTTTTTGTCTGTCGAATAATAAAATCTCGTTGTCGCTCCGCTTGACTGAGTGAAATAAACATCGAGCTGTCCGCCGCCCTCGGTATTCTCGGTCTTTGTGATTTTAGGCGTTGCGGGCACGATAGCGAATGTTGCCTTCATGCTTCCGACATAATTGCCCTCACCGTAAACAGTGACATAGCCCTTGCCGCAACTTTTGTTTGTGGAATAGGAAACTCTGTAATCTGTGCCTTCCTTCAAGGTTGTTCCGCCGTAGACGGTAACAGCCGGCTTAATTTGACTGCCTGTGTAGGAGTAAGTTTCTCCGTTCTTTAACACAACGCCTGTCAGGCTACCCTTGACAAAAACACTGCTAACAGCACTTTTGTCGGAGGCATAGTTAATCTTATCCGAACCCGTATACTGTGCGTAAACTCTGTAATAGCAATACGCAAGAGAAACAGCATCTATTGTAATGCTTGTGCTTGTACTCGTGACCGTCTTAGCATCACTCATGTTGCTTTTCTTTGAGTACTCAATAGTATATTTTGTGCCGCTTGGGTTATCGGAACTTAGCTTAAAGGTAAGCTTTCCGGCGACAGAATTATCAACCGATGTTACTTTAGGAACGCTTGGGTTTATAGTGAAGCTTGCGACTGCCTCGCCCGAATAATTACCAACTCCCTCGACAACGGCTCTTGCCACCCCAATAGAAGTGTTATTTTCGAACTCAACTGTATAATCTTCGCCCTCTTCAAGGACATCGTCCTCTTCATCCTTAACGGTGACATCCGGCTCAATTGCTTTGCCCGTATATTCTGCATCGTTATACTGCGTTTCTGCCGAAGCAATGAGAGAAATTGTCGTCAGCTCTGCTGCATCGCTGAATTCAGATGCAACATCGCCGTACTGAACCTGAGCCGTGTAATAATATGAAGAATTATCAAGCTTCTCTGTTTTAACTGTGTTGCTGTCTGAGCTTATCTCGATATAATCGCTCATATCGGCATTTTTGGAGTATCTCAAAATATAAGCACTGCCCTCAGGAGCATTGCCGCCAAAGGTAATTTGAGCGACACCGTCCTCGAGAGAGAAGTCTGTAACAGTCGGCTTAGAAAGCTTAATCTCAAAATTAACGCTTTTTTCTCCGCTGTAATCTCCGATACCGCTGATAACAGCCGTCGCTGTGCCGGGCAAGGTGTTGTCTCTTAATGAAACAGTATAATCCGTTCCCTCGGTGAGTGTCTCATCATTAAAGCTCACTTTAATTTCGGGAGAAACGCTCTCGCCGGTATAGTAAACCTCGCCGATCTCGACATTTGCGTTTGAAATATCGGCTGTATTAATTTTCTCCGTCTTTGTGACATTAAGCTCAACACTAACAGTGTTCTCAATATTCTCTGAGGAATAACTCAAATTAATCTTTGCGCTGTCACCGATTTCTGCCGTATAAGCGGAATACTCATCGGAGTACTCAAGTCCCGAGAAATTCGGCATCCAACTCGGAAGAGAGAAGATATAGTGCGTGTCGTTAGTAAGAGCAGATATATCCGCTTTTAATTCTGTAAGTTTTTTAAGCTTATCGATATCAAACGGCTTTTCCTCACTGTTCTCCTCAAGCTTAACATCCGCTAAATTAAGCTTAGAAAGAGACTCAAATTTCTCGAGTCCGTCAAGGCTTTTGATTTCGCCTAAATCAACCGTTATGCTCTCATCGGAAAAATCAATTTCCTCAACCTCGTTCATTGCCTCAAGGATTTCCTTTGTCAGTCCGTCATCATCGGAAAGATTTTCGAAAATATCCTTTGTGCCAACATATTCACGAAGAAACTTTCTGAAATCCTCATCCTTAAAAACAGAAGAAAAGCTCTCGGAGGTCTCCGGCTCAACTGTTGGCTCCGCCGTGGGCTCAGCTGTTGGTTCAGCTGTAGGTTCTGCAGTCGGTTCAGGAGTTGGTGTAGCCTCCTCGCTCTCACCGTCCGACTCTTCAGACGAGAAAACAATTATGCTTCCGTCCTCAGTGATTTGATAGTCCTCGCCGTCTAAAGCATCATTTAGGCTCGACTGCTCGTCATTTACAGTAACTTGTGCGTCAGAATTCTCCGAGGCGGCTTCGTCAGCAAAGGCGACTGCCGAACCCTCTAAAAGAATAGACGCACACATAATAAGTGCAAGTATTCTCTTGAATCTTTGTGACTTCATGTTGAATTACTCCCCAAAATGTATTTGTGTACTAATTCTAACACAAAGAGACGACCAAAACAGTCGCCCCCTTGTAAAAATTATGCAAATTTTCTTAAACATATGTAGGTTTTCGCACATTTATGCTCCCTTGTATCTTATGAGGGCATTTCTTGCGCGCTTATCCTTTAAGTCGAAAATTCTCGATGCACCGTTTATTGCCGCAAGCTCAGGTCTTGTGGGAATAAAAACATTGAGTCCCGTCAGTCGGTGCATGTATCTGTCAAGTGAATCTATTTTTGCTCCGCCGCCGACTATCGTCAAGCCGTTTGCCGCAAGCTTCTTGAGAGAATTATCATCAAGCTGAGCCATAACGTCTAAAACAAGATCCGCAATCTGGCTTAGAATTCCCGATATTGCCGCCGAAGAATCAGCAGAAGAAACCGTCTCTTTTCTTGGCATGCATGTGCGAATGTCCATTCCTCTTACCTCCCAGAAAACATCTTTTTCGGGAGTGAGAGCGGAAACCGTGCGCATTTTCAAATTTTCAATCGTCAAATGACCCGTCTGAATACCGTATTTTTTCAGCACCATTCGAATGAGAGCCTCGTCCATATCCTTGCCGCCGAGATTTAGCGATGCGCTCACCTCAGGCACGCCTTTTCTGCAAACCGTACAGCTTGAGCGGCTTTTTCCCATATCGAGAACAAGAACAGGATCGTCAGTGAATATATTTCTTCCCGCACCAAGCGCCGCACAACAGCCCTCGTTCAGAAAATATACCTTGTGGATACCGTTGTCCTCCATAATATCGACAAATGCCTGTCTTTCAACCGATGTCATATCATCGGGAGTGCTTATGTATGCTGCCGGAAGAGAAATTCTTCCGCTTGCGATTTTTTGAATGTGCTTATTTAAAAGATAAGAAGCCATCGGGAAATTCTGAACCTTTCCCCACGAAAAGACATCCCTTACTTCAACTACCCTTGCGGCACGGTCAACAAGCTGTTTTGCCTCTCTTCCGGAAGCTAAAACCGCCTCGTCTCTCACGTCTACGGCAATAGCGCTCGGCTCGTTCACGACAACGCCCTTGCCGTCTATATATATTCTCAAGCCCGATGTTCCCGGGTCTAATGCTATCTCAGGATTTAACATAGGTTAAATTCATCCTCCTTAGTCAAGTGTGCCGTCCGATACGGAATATGCCGCACATATGCCGAAAACCTCTTTCGCTCCCGACTCATACAGCACCTTTGCGCACTCGCTTATCGTTGCGCCGGTTGTTATTATATCATCAACAAGGACGATTGTCCTGTCTTTTATGTAATTTTCGGAAGAAAAATCATATACGCCGATAACATTTTTCTTTCGTTCCTTTGCGTTAAGGCTGTGCTGAACTAAATTGTTCCTGTTTTTAGTAAGTAACTTCATGCAAGGCAAGCCTATTTTTTCGGAAAGACTCTCAGCAAGCTTTTGAGCCTGATTATATCCTCTTTCACGCTCTCTTGATTTTGTCATGGGGACAAAGGTGATTATGTCGGCTTTTATCTCCCACTCCTCCAGATTAAGCCGCATAAGCTCGGCGAAATCATCGCTCATGCGGTACGCTCCCGAGAACTTGAATGCTTGAACGCTGTCACGAAAGCCGTCCGTGTAGCTTTGACAGGAAATCACTCTTAGCGTGGTCTTTCCGTCAAGGTCGATGCTCATTTCATTCGGCTTAATTTTCAGGAGGCAATCGTCGCAAAGGCTTCCTCTTTCTATCGCCTCGCCGCAGTTAAGACATTTCTGCGGATAGAGAAGCTGTCGGATTTTTTCAAGCGTTTTCATTTTCTTCATCACTGCTATTTTGCAAATTCACCGCATCGATAATAAATTTATCAAGTCCCGTGAAACGCTTTGTTTTGCTGTCGTTCTCCACCATTTTTCTCACTACATCCCTTTGACCGATAAGAATAAGCAGTTTTTTTGCTCTGGTAACTCCCGTATACAGCAAATTTCTGTAGCATAGTTTCGGTGTGCATCTAAATAGCGGAATTATTACAGCCGGAAACTCATTTCCCTGACTTTTGTGAACGGTAACGGCATAAGCGTGCTCAAGCTCCGAGCCGGCTTTGTCGGTATCATAGGTGATGAGCCTATCGTCCATGACAACACGAATAACCCCAGCCGCACGGTCTATTTCCTTAATGACTCCCATGTCACCGTTAAAAACTCCCTGACCCGCACTTCCGTCCGCTTTCTCCCACGGAAGCTCATAGTCATTTTTTATCTGCATGACCTTGTCGCCCTCACGGTAGACCGTGCCGTAAATCTCCTGTTGCTTTTTCTTTCCGTCGATAGGATTTATCGCATCACGAAGTATGCTGTTGAGGTTCATCGTGCCGACCTCGCCCTTTCGTGACGGGCACAAAACCTGAATATCCGTGACAGAGGAATAGCCGTAAGTATTCGGCAGACGCTTAACGCATAGCTCCTTGACAGTCTCGCAAACGCTCTGTGAGCTGTCTCGTCCCATAAAGAAGAAGTCGTTGTTCCTCACGTTTAATTCGGGCATTTCTCCCTCGACTATCCTGTGGGCACTTGTAACGATGAGGCTTTCCATGGACTGGCGGAAAATCTCATTGAGCTCAACTGTCGGAAAGCATTTCGATGCAATCAGATCTCCCAGTACATTTCCCGCACCGACACTTGGTAACTGGTCGCTGTCACCGACTAAAATAAGTCGGCATCCAAGCGGAATAGCGTGAAGCACTCCCTCGAAAACAAATGCATCCACCATGGAAAGCTCATCGATAACCAAACAGTCACATTCGAGCGGATCTCTCTCGCTCTTTGTGAAAATCGGATTGTCGTGCTCGTCCCAGTCCACCTGTAAAAGGCGGTGAATGGTCTTTGCATCCTCGCCCGTCACCTCGCTCATTCTCTTTGCGGCTCTGCCCGTTGGGGCGGCAAGCAAAACCTTCTCGCCCTTTTCCTTGAGCAGTCTGATTATCGCATTGAGCGTGGTTGTCTTTCCCGTTCCGGGGCCTCCTGTCAAAATAAGAAGTCCCTTTTGAAGTGCGGCTCTTATAGCGTCCTTTTGCTTTTCGGCATAGGCGATACCGTCCTCACGCTCAATTCTCTCTATGTCCTCGTCCACTCCTTCAAATACCTGGGGCGGATACTGAAGAATGAACGCAAGCCTTTCGGCTGAAAACCACTCCGCATTGTAGGCTGTCGGCAAGAAAGCATATTCCTTGTCGTCGATTTTCTTTTTCACAAGGTCGAAGGTTTCTTTAAGCTTATCGACACATTCGCTGACAATATCCACCCCGACACCGAGCATCTTAGCCGACACGGGAACAAGCTTTTCAATCGGCAGACAGGTGTGACCGCCGCTGATAAGATTATGTCTTAAAATATAAAGCACACCGGCTTTCACTCTTATCTCAGAGTCCGGGGCTTTCTCAAGCTTTGAAGCGATGGAATCGGCTACCGCAAACTCAATTCCTATGCTCTCGTCACAAAGGACATAAGGGTCATCGTTTATAAGCTCCTTTGAATTTGAGCCGAACGCTTTCCATACACGAACCGTCTGATCGGGCTTTATTCCGTATTCACCAAGAAAAAGCATAAGCTCTCGAATACCGTAAACTCGCTTCACCTCTTCGGATATGCTGACCGCCTTTTCGTAAGAAATGCCTCTTATCTGAGAAAGTCTCCTCGGCTCGTTTTCTATAACAGAAATGGTGTCCTCGCCGAACGCATCGACTATTCTTCTCGCCGTAGCAGGGCCTATGCCCTTGACCGCACCGCCAGATAAATAGCGAAGAATTGCCGCCGTTGTTTTGGGGGCTGTTTTCTCAAAGGCAGAAGCCTTGAACTGTCTGCCGAAGGTGGGGTGATTAGTCCAAACGCCGAAAAGCTTCACTTCCTCGCCCTCACCGACATAGGGGAATATGCCGACTGCGGTGACAAGCTCGTCTCCGCTCTCAAGCTCTATTACGCTGTATTGATTTTTCTCGTTATGGTAAATTATATTTTCTACTGAACCTGAAAGCTCTAAAAGCTCCTGTTCGGACATTTGCACTTTCTTCTCTTCTTTCTGATTGTTCTGATATTTATCTTACATTATACATTATCGACAAGGCATTTGCAAAGTATACCGCAAATCACATTTCAAAGTTTCACTTTACTTTTTCGATATATTTTCTCCCGTTATGTTTTAGGAATTTTTACTGTTAATTTGATGAAAAAATTCTTATAGAAGGCACAAACTATAAAAAATACGGGTAATTTAAGTGTATTAACAATATATTTTTGTGGACAAATAACAAAAATCAGAGTATAATCGAGTGCAGCAGAACTAATTACGGAGGATTTTTCACAAAATGAAAGCTATCAAAAAAATCACCGCTCTTTTCTTGGCTCTTGCCATGGCCCTTTCTATGAGCGGCTGCTATAACAAGGACCTCACTTGGGCGGCAAAGGACGGCGACAACACCGCCGCTATCGGAATTTATCTCTACTATCTCTACGTCGCTTATGACAACGCCGCAGACTTAGTTGATTCCGACACCGAGGTGCTCAAGGCTACAATCGACGGCGAGTCGGCAGAGGACTGGATAAGAAACAAGGCTATGAATTACCTTCAGTCCTACCTTTGGGTAAGCGACAAAATCAAGGAGTACAATCTTGATTTGACCGAGGACGAGAAGTCCTCAGCCGAGCAGACAACAAGCTACCTCATCAGCTACTACATGACGGGCTTCGATGACCTTGGCATAAGTGAAGACAGCTTCAACAAGGCTTATTCCGAATATAACATCATGTTCAAAAAGCTCTTCGACTATTATTACAACGAGGGCGGAGAATTTGCCATTGACAAGGACGAATTAAAGGAGTCCTTCATAAAGGATAAATATAGCTTCCAGTATATGTACGGCGATCTCACCACAACAGACGACGACGGCAACACGGCAGACATTTCCGACGAAGAAAAGGAAGCACTCACTTCCGATTTCGAGACCTACAAGAAAAAGGTTGAGACAGGATATCAGACCTTAGAGTATTGCTCTCAGGAATATCAGATAGAGATCAATTCCGACTCCGCTCCGTATGTCTCCGTAGACTCCACCGACTTTGTCGGCGAGAGCTATCCGAACGAGCTCGTAGCCGCAGTTAAGGAAATGGACAACAACACCCTTAAGCTTTTCGAGGCTGACGGCAAGCTTGTACTTCTCCAGAAGAATGACATCAACTCCGCATTCGACACGGCTTACGCAAGCTCCTCCGATAGACTCAGCATGATGCTCGACCTCAAGAGCGACGAGTTTAACAGCTACATTCTCGAGCAGGCAGCAGCAGAAAAAGCCGATATCGAGATCAACGAAGCCGCAATCAAGAGCTGCAAATTAAAGTCTCTTGTGACCGACTCAAACAAAAACGGTTCTTCCTCAGCTTCATCGGAAGCAAACGAGACAAGCGAAGAATCAAGCACAGCAGAATAAATCTTAGCAATATTTAAGGCGGTCAAAACGACCGCCTTTTTTCTTTATGGATATTTATTTAATTAACGAAGGAATTTTTAATTCACGAAGTAATTTTTGATTAACGAAGGAATTTTTAATTCACGCTCATTTTCGGCAAAATCCAGTACTTTGGACCGCTGTAGCTTATTCTCGAATCCATGTAGTCCTCAGTGCACTTTGAAAATTCCATGTCACCAAGTATCTCAAAGACATTGCCGGAAACCGAAAATCCCGTTATCGGAATGTAGCCCTCGCCGTTGAAGTAAAGCGCAAGTCTTACCTCTCCGCCGATATAACCTACCTCCCAGTCAATTTGCGGTGAACTGAAAGAATAAACCAAAATGTGCTTTTCCGTCTTATATGCATCGTCGCCTTTAGCTCTAACCACAACACGGTTAAAGTCGCCGGTCGCTTCCTCGCCCATGTAATGAGCAAATCGATTAGAGCCCCAAAGCGATGTAACTAAACCGTCTCTGACTATCTCCTTTTCGTGAAGAACATTTCCGTGAGAATCGATAGGGCCTAAGCCGTAAGCGTCCTCACCGTCACCCGTCAAAGTGATATTCAGGTTTTCGCAGGCGATTTTGTCTCCGACCTCAAAGTGATTGAACTTCTGGTAATGAGCCGCATATGACATATCATTCGCCATTGTCATGGCAAGCTCACCCGCAACATCAGATCTGATGACAACGGGAACACCGCTCGGAATCTCGACCTCGCTTGCCTTGACCGCCTTTGCACGAAGCTCTGCAAAGCCAAGAAGATTTTTGACATCGGTGGTGATTTTTGCGCTGTCCACCTCTCGAAGTGAGGTGTAATTATATACCTCTACCGACTCGTGCTCGCCCTCGGCGCTCGGAATAGTCTCGAACTCTGCACGCAGTTTGTCGTAGCTGTGACTTACGCCCTTGCTGTTCAAAAAATGATGCTTCGCTTTTGTGACGAAAATCTCTGTCGCATTCAGTCCGCTTCCGTCCTTGTTGTCGGCATCGAAAATCGCATCGGCGATTTTGAGAGCCTCAGCGTTAAGGTCAATTTCGTCTGAAACGGCATTTTCCACGCTTTCGGTGTTTTCCGTCAGCGGATACCACTTGTTTTTAGCTGCTGACGCACGCTTGACTGTTTCTTCTACTTTTTCTTTTATAGAATTTTCATCATCAAAGACATTCACGACAAAAGAAGAAGATCCACGCTCCTGACCTTCATCGACATAAAGCATGACATTGAGGCTTTCTTTCTTCACGGCACGGTTTGTCTCAAGTGCCTTTCCGACATAATAAAGCTGTCTCTCGTCACTTTGCGACCTAGTCATCTCATAATCGGAAACACTGCCGTTTTCTTTAATTATCTCAATAAGCTTAGCTGTATCTATCATCCCAGTTTTGCCCTCGCTTTCAGATAAGGGCCGCCGTCTGCGACATAGACCCATTCCTTGTAACCCTTTCCGCACATTCCGATACCGTCCATCTCGAATTCCTCCGAAACCATAGAGACAGAACCGAGAAGATCGAGAACAGAACCCGAAATGACAACAGGTGAGACAACCTCTCCCGTCAATTCGCCGTCCTTTACTTCAAGACCGTACTCTGCCGTACACTGAATTTGCCAGTTTTTCGGATCCTCCATGCCGTTGTTGCAGTCGTAAAGGATATAGCCGTGGTTAATTGATTTTATCATATC
Source organism: Bacteroidaceae bacterium (assembly GCA_963589785.1). GTDB lineage: Bacteria > Bacillota > Clostridia > Oscillospirales > Acutalibacteraceae > SIG603. The sequence continues at coordinate 211,187 of CAVAMJ010000001.1, forward strand.
CTCAAGCTTATCATCGCCCGCACAGAAATATGTGTTGGTCATTCTCGCATAGCTTTTGTGTGCGAAATTCTGGCGTCTGCCGTTGCCTGTCGGCTCTGTTCCAAGCTGTAATGCACTCAAAACATCGGAAATACCCGTTACCAAAATGCCGTCACGGATAATTTCAGTGTTGTGTGCGAGAACTCCGTCATCATCGAAAAAGTATGAGCCGGCAGAAAGAAGTCCCGTCGCACCGTCTCTCATATTCACATGCTCGCTTGCGACATATTTTCCGACATAGTCCGCCGCCTTTGCTCTGTTCTTGACAAACATATCCATCTCGACTCCGTGGCCGAATGCCTCGTGAGCGATAAGTCCCGATATATACGGGTGAGTAATTATGTCATAGGTTCCGGGCACTATCGGCTTTGCCTTCAAAAGCATGAGAGCCTTGTCGCAGATTTTCTGCCATTTTTTCTCAAGTCCGACAAGTGCGGGCAAAGTATCTGAGCCGTTAGAGCTGTCAGAGCCGCTCTTGATGTCGGCACCGTCACGAGTCGTGACTTTAAGTCTGAAATTCACCCAGACATAGAACTGGTCAAGGCATTTTTTATCGGAAACGAAAATTTCAGAAACCTCACGCTTCAGGTGCATGACATTAACGCCGATAATTTTCTCGTCATATTTCTCAGCTTTTTGGCGAAGAGCCGCCATTCTCGACATTATCTCCTCACCGTCAAGCGCAGAAGTATCGTTTCTATCGAAGCTTTTTGTCAGCTCCTCCTCGTCAAGCGCCGATGTCTCCACGCTTTTGAGCTTCAAACCGCTTAGCTTTACCGCATTTTTGATTTCATCGGCTGTAAGTCCTCTGATATCATCGCACGCATATTCGCTGTAAAAGCTTCCGTTATAAAGCTTGATTACAAATCCGCAGTCGTTCTCTGAGGATTCCATAGTCGAAAAATAAGTGGATGAAATAATCTTAGTGAGCTTTGTCGATGAGCCGAGAACAGAAACATAATCGTATTCCTTTTTAAGCTCGCCTACAAGTGCCTTTGCATCCTCTATTCTGCTCTTTAGAAAAAGATTTAGACCCATGTTTCCCTCCGTTACAGCTTCAAATCCGTGTATATCGGCTCGTCACCGTCATGCGTAAGGCAAACGACATAATAGGACTTGTCGTGCATTTTCTTCGGCAAATTGACTTCTACAAACTCATGGCCCTCACATGTATGACCTACACGGTAGTCAAGCTTCTCTCCCGTCTCCACAAGATATGCTCCCGTGATGTTGTTTGCGATATTCAAAAGCTCAAAACGGATTTTCGGCTTGAATACATGCACGAAAATCTTACCCTTTTTGCAAGTGAACTCCGCAAAGTCAAGCTCATAAGGATAGATTCCCGCACTCTTCGTGCCGTAAATGCTGTCCGCATTTGCCGTGACATATTTTCCGACAGTATCGAGAACCTCCACGCTCTCCGCTGGTATTGAGCCGTCCCCCTTAGGACCGACATTGAGAAGATAATTTCCGCCGCGTGAATTTATCTTTACTAAAAGCTTGATTATATCGTAAGGATTTTTCCAGTTTTTATCGTATTTATTGTATCCCCACGTGTCGTTAATGGTAGCGGGGACCTCCCACAAGCCGTCATACGGAAGTCTCGGAATGAAGTTGTCTCCCGTTGTCATGTAGTCGCCCAAGCCGTTGCCTATTCTTCCGCTTATGACAACATCGGGATTATAGCTTCTGACTAAATCTACCATTTCCTTCGACTGCTCGACTGTTGTGCCCATAGGAGTATCAAACCAGATTAAATCGGGATTATACTGCGTCATAATCTCCCTTAACTGCGGCATGCATTTGCGGTCAAGGTAAGCTCGATAATCTATGTCCTTTTCCTTGCCTGCGATATATCCGTCAGGGTCGTGCCAGTCTTGAGCCTGAGAATAGTAAAGACCGAACTTCAGCCCGTTTTTAGCACAAGCGTTTTTAAGTTCCAGCACCAAATCTCTGCCGCAAGCGTTCACACTGTTGTACGGTGAGCAAGCAGAATTGAAATTTGCAAAGCCTTCGTGATGCTTCGATGTGAGAACGACATATTTCATTCCCCAGTCCTTGCACTTCTCTGCGATTTTCTCAGCGTTAAATTCGCTCGGATTAAAATCGTTCATTAATTTCTCGTATTCCTCAGCGGGAATATTAAGGTGATTCATTATCCACTCGGCTATTCTGTCGGTTGTAGCACCCTTGTATTCGCCCGCAAGCATAGAGTACAAACCGAAATGAATGAATAAACCGTATCTTGCCTCTTCAAACCAATTTGTCATATTGACTCTCCTGTCAAAAAAACTTTGTTTCCATTGTATTATCAAATGTATAAATTTACAAGTTGAAACTTAATTATTCACAAAAAATACTTATTTCGATTTCATTTTGTGGTATCATTCATATATAAGGTTTGGTTGATTTTAAACTATATTTAAAGGAGGATTTTTCACATGCTTTATCCGATTATGACTGACTCGAGACTTCTTATCGACCTCTCGGGAATATGGGATTTCACCCTTGACGGTGACAAAGCCCTTGACGAAAAGCAATACGAAACGGGACTTAAAAACCCCGAAAAAATGCCCGTCCCCTCAAGCTACAACGACATCAAGGACGGCACAAATTACCGTGATCACTTCGGTTTCGTGCTGTATCAGAAGAAATTCTCTCTGCCTCATGCGGTAAAGTCTCAGCGTGTTGTTCTTCGTTGCGATGCAGTCACCCACAAGGCTAAGGTTTTCTTGAACGGAAATCTGATAGCAGAGCACAAGGGCGGATTTTTGCCGTTTGAAGCGGAGATTAACGATTATCTCGCAGACGGAGAAAATCTACTCGTCATCGCAGTCGACAACAAAATCGACTACACCACCTTGCCTGTCGGCTCACCGTCCGGCGGCGATATGTTCGGCATGGGCGGCAGTAAGGATGTTTCCGAGAAGCAGACGAAGAACAGCCCAAACTTTGACTTCTTCAACTACTGCGGCCTCACCCGTCCCGTCAGAATTTACACCACGCCGAAAAGCTACATTAAGGACATAACCGTAGTGCCAAGTGTCAAATTTAATGAGGACGGCACAAACGACGCCGAGATTTTTTACAGCGTGGAAACATCGGACGAAAATAAAAAAATTCTCGTCACGCTCAAGGACAGAGAAGGAAACACCGTTGCCGTTTCCGACAAAAAAGAGGGCACGCTTTCAGTCAAAAATGCTAAACTCTGGTATCCGCTGAAGCCTTATCTTTACGGCATAGAGGTAAAATACGGCGAAGACAGCTACACCCTCGAGCAAGGCATAAGAAGCGTAAGAATTGACGGAACCAAGTTTTTAATCAACGAAAAGCCGTTCTATTTCAAGGGCTACGGCAAACATGAGGACACCTTCCCAAACGGCAGAGGAATTAACCTTCCGATGAACTCCAAGGACATAAGCCTCATGAAGTGGCAGGGAGCAAATTCATTCAGAACGAGCCACTATCCTTACAGCGAGGAGATGATGCGCCTTTGTGACGAGGAGGGAATAGTCGTCATTGACGAAACCCCCGCAGTCGGCATTAATCTTCTCTTCGGAGGCGGAGCGAATTTCCACGGAAAAACCGTCGGAACTTATGATCCCGAGCACGGTGTAAAAACATCTGAGCACCACAAAGAGGTTATCAGAGATTTAATTGACCGTGACAAAAATCACGCATGCGTCGTCATGTGGAGCATTGCAAACGAGCCGGACTGTTCGAGCGAGGGCGCTTACGAGTACTTTGAGCCGCTGTTTAATCTTGCACATGAGCTTGACCCACAAAACAGACCTTGCACAATGGTTTCAGTTCAGACGGCAAACGCACCCGAAACCGATGTTTCGAGACTTCTGAGCGATGTCATTTGCCTCAACCGCTACTACGGCTGGTACATAGCAGGAGGAGAACTCCCGAAAGCCGAAAAAATGCTGAGAAGCGAGCTTAACGGCTGGCAGAAATATAACAAGCCGGTCATGTTCACAGAGTTCGGGGCTGACACGGTCATGGGTCTTCACGACACGACCCCCGTCATGTTCACAGAGGAATATCAGCTTGAGTACTACAAAACCTACAGCAAGGTTTTCGATGAAATGGATTTTGTCGTCGGCGAACAGGTGTGGAACTTTGCCGACTTTGCTACAAGTCAGGGCATAGTCCGTGTTCAAGGCAACAAAAAGGGACTTTTCACCCGTGACAGAAAGCCGAAACTTGCGGCTCATTATTACAGAGAACGCTGGAACGCTATTCCGGATTTTAACTACAAGGCATAATTTAAAACGGAGACAGTTTTTAACCTGTCTCCGCTTTTTGTTGAAAAGTATTCTGTTTTGATATATACTGATAAAAATAAAATCGAGCGAAAATGATTTCGGAGAATCTTTTTTAACAATAGGAGAACTAATTGTGGAAAACTCAGCTGCAAATAAGCCATTGAACATAGTGATACTTGACGGCGGCACAACAAACCCCGGCGATATTTCCTTTGAGCCGATAGAAAATCTCGGCAATGTCACATATTATGAGGACACGCCAAAGGAGCTTGTGTATGAGCGCTCCAAGGATGCCGATGCAATCATCATCAACAGAATAGTTGTGACAAGGGAGCTTCTGCTCTCCTTGCCGAAATTAAAATACATAGGACTTTTCGCAACGGGATTTAATCTCGTTGACACCAAGGCGGCTCACGAACTGGGAGTTACCGTCTGCAATGTTCCGTTCTACTGCGTAGGCACGGTTGCACAGCAAGCTTTCGCTCTTCTTCTGGAGCTTTGCAATCATGTGAAATCTCACAGCGACGAAATCAAAAACGGCAGCTACAAGAAAAGCATAGAAATGAGCTCCTCAACTCATCCGATGTTCGAGCTTTACGGCAAAACCCTCGGAATAGTCGGCTACGGAAACATAGGAAAAACCGTTGCCGCACTCGGCAAGGCTCTTTCGATGAATATTCTCGTCTACTCGAAGCACGAGAAAAATCTATCCGACGGAGAAAAACAGGTTTCTCTCGAGGAGCTTTTCGCTAAGAGCGATGTCATATCACTTCACTGTGCGCTTAATGAGGACACAAAGGAGCTTGTTAACGAAAGACTTCTCTCCCTCGTCAAGCCGACTGCGCTCCTCATCAACACGGCAAGAGGCGGTCTCATAGATGAAAAAGCGCTTGCAGACGCACTCAACAGCGGAAAAATCGGCGGTGCGGGTCTTGATGTTCTCGCAAAGGAACCCCCCGAAAAGGACTGTCCGCTTTTCACCGCAAAAAATACCGTTCTCACTCCGCACATCGGCTGGGCTTCACGAGATGCAAGACGTCGCCTTGTGCAGTGCGTTGCGGATAACCTCGCCGCTTGGATTAACGGTGAGCCGATTAATGTGGTCTGATTTTCGCCGAAGCTATTTGTTCACTTTAGTAAACGAATTTCAAAAGTCAACTGCAACAGGGTGCAAAAAAACCGAGCAGTTTTGCTCGGCTTTTTTGCTCTTTTGGGGAGGAGTTGTATTGATAAACTCGTGACAGTTCGCTGTCACAGGGCTTGTGTTCTTTGTTGTGATTTAATTATATCGTAAGTTTTTCGCAATTTCAAGCCGAAAAAATCAAATCTACCCATTGCACAATGTGCCTAAAGGCACAAATTTAATTATGTAAAATAATCACAAAAGGATTCATATTATTATGAGCAAAAAGAAATTTAAAAATCTTGAGAACAATCTCATAGCAAAGAACGATAGCATAGAGCTATCAATCGATGCCATGTCGAGCGACGGCTCCGGAATAGGAAGATACGAGGGAATGGCTATCTTCGTCCCACTTGCCGCCGTCGGCGATAAGATTCGCTGTAAAATTCTCAAGGTACAAAAGAACTACGCTTTCGGAAAAATCGAAGAAATCCTCGAGCCGTCAGTCAATCGCATAGACTCCGACTGTCCGTATTTTGAGAAATGCGGCGGCTGTTCACTTCGCCACATAAGCTACGAGGAGGAAGCAAGGCTAAAATCCGACAAGGTGCGTGACTGCATCGAGAGAATCGGCGGGCTTAAAGACATTCCATTCGAGCCGATTATCTCTGCTCCAAGCCGTCAGGGCTACCGCAACAAGGCTCAGATTCCTGTCGGACTTGATAAAGACGGAAAGCTAATAATGGGATTTTACGCAGGTCACTCCCACCGCATAATCGATGCCAAGCACTGCCTCTTACAGCCTGAGGAATTCGGCGTTATCTCCGATGTGTTCAGAGATTGGTTCGAGCAGTACGGCGACAGCGTTTATAATGAAGAAACTCATAAGGGAGTCATTCGTCATTTGTATTTAAGACGAGGCGAAATGACGGGTGAAATCATGGTTTGCGTTGTTATCAACGCAGACAAGCTTAAAAATGCCGACAAGCTGTGCTCTATGCTTCGCGAAAATGTCCCCTCGATGACAAGCTTCATTCTCAACACCAACAAAGAGAAAACAAATGTCATTCTCGGCAAAAAATGCCGCACCGTCTGGGGCAATGACACTATCGCAGACGAGCTGTGCTCTCTTAAATTCAATATCTCGCCGCTTTCGTTCTATCAGGTCAACCGCACTCAGGCAGAGAGACTTTACAACAAAGCCACCGAGTACGCATGCCTCACGGGAAACGAAACTCTGATGGACCTTTACTGCGGTGCGGGCACAATCGGACTTTCCATGGCACACAAGGTTAAAAAGCTAATCGGTGTAGAGATAATCGATGCGGCAATCGAAAACGCAAAGGTGAATGCCGCAGAAAACGGTATAAGCAATGCTGAATTTATCTGCGGTGATGCCGCAAAGGCTGCGGATATGCTCGAAAAACGAGGAGAAAAGCCAGATGTAATTATCATCGACCCACCAAGAAAGGGCTGTGCCGCCGAGCTAATCGAAACAATCTCGAAGATGTCGCCGAAAAGAGTTGTCTATGTCTCCTGTGACCCGGCAACGCTTGCACGAGATCTCAAAATTTTTGACGAAAAAGGCTACAAGGCTCAAAAGGTCACCCCCGCAGACCTCTTCCCGGGCACGGCTCACGTAGAAACCGTTGTTTCTCTCATTAAGGACGAAAACTAAGGTAAGCAAATGAATATATCAAATTTAATTAAAAAAGCACTATTACCGACAGCGGCAGTCGCACTGATTTTTTCTCTAAGTGCCTGTTCGGTAGAGAAAAAGTCAGACTCTCTTTTCTCTGATATAAACCTGTCGGAATATAACTGCGTGGATATCTCTCACACTGTGACGGACGATATGCCTGCAGACCCGGCGCTCAAATTGCCAGAAATAACCTATTTCAGTGAAATCGGCAATCAAAACGCTCTCTATAACCTCGAAACCATAAGCTACTGCCCTCACACGGGAACTCACATGGACGCTCCTTTCCATGTTCTCGAGGACGGCGGAACGATAGAATCAGTAGACCCCACCGTTTTAATCGGCGCCGCTTGCGTAATCAGACTTGACGTTGACGGCGATTATGAGATCACTGTCGATGATGTCAAAAACTGGGAAAATGAACACGGCGAGATAAACTCCGGCGAAGCGGTGCTTTTCGATACAAATCACGATAAGCTCTGGGAGAGTGACAAAGAGGAGTACATAACAAATTACCCCCACCTCACGGCAGAAACCGCAGAATATCTTGTTGAAAAGGGTGTTCGATTTGTCGGATGCGAGGCAATTTCTCCCGACACAAGCGAGCCCGTCTGCCACAAAATTCTCCTTGGCGGCGGAGTCGAGATAGTCGAAAATGTCTGCAATCTCGATGCAATCGAAGCCGACAGATGCTATGTCATTTCCACATTCTCGGCGGTTCAGGGAAGCACGGGAGTTTGGACGAGACTTCTCGCTTATTACAAATAAAATATCAAAGCCTAAAGAAAAAAGCACAAGCCGAAAAAGCTTGTGCTTAATTTTTTATATTCAGATTTTACCTATCGATGAATATTCCTCGAGCTTTTTATTTAACTCCTCGTCATCTGAATCTATATATTCTCTTACTGTGCCCTTTGCTATGTCTTCCGTCTTTAGCATTGCTCGGTACTCGTTTGGACTTCTTCCGACAGCGGCACGAAAGCGTGCCGTCATGGTCTTGAGGTCTGAAAAGCCGTTCTTGAGTGCTATGTCCGTGAGGCTCATTTTTGTGTTGGTCAAATCGTCAAGCGCACGCTGAAATCTGACTCTCATCAGATATTCGTGAAAATTAATTCCCACCATTTGCTTGAAAAGCGTCGATACATACGTGCGGTTGTATCCCGTGTAATCGGCTAAATCCTCAAGCGAAAGCTTTTCATCGTAATGCTCCTCGATGTACGAGAGAAGCAGACGCATGGTCTCTCTTCTTCTGTCGTCGTCATCAATTACATTCATTTGCTCAGGCTCAAATTCGTTGAAAAGCGTGACCAAAAGCAACACAAGGTTTGCTTTCACGGATATATATGAAAACTGGTTTCCGTCCACCGCCGCTTTTAAAATATTTGTGACATAAAATCTCAAAAGCGAAAATCTTCTGTCATCACGGTTATTTTCATCGCAGAGGCAAGTCTTGAAATCGTAGATATATCCCTTTTGCGAGAGAAGCTTGAAGGTGCTTGCGGGAAAATGCAGCACTAATGCCCTCGTGTTCGGCTTCAGTCTCATGGATGCATGACCCATTCCCGGCGGAATTAAAATTACATCGTTTTCGTTAAGAATATAGTTCTTGTCGCCTCGGCAAAATTCCTGACAGCCCGAAAGTACTATGCTAAGCTCGTATTCATCGCCGTGCCAATGGTAGCGGTAGTTTTTAATATCGTGTGCAAAGACCCTCAGCCTTATATTATCCTTCAATAAACATGGCTCATAATTTGAATCAGCCAAAATTTTTCACCTCATGAAATCAAAATATTTTCCCTATGATAAAATTCAGAATTCTAAATTCACTCAAAGTCACTTCTATATTAGAATATCGTGAAAACGGCTTAATGTCAACGATTTTTGAAGATTTTTAGCGTATATTGTATCCTTTATACTGCATATATTACTAAATATTCCCTTGCTAATTTATATATTATAACAGGGAAAATATTTCGATTATTTTTAGTTTGTGAATAGATATAAAATATCAATTGAAGTTCTACTTTTCCTCTGCCTAAATAAAATCCGTGAATAATATATGCGACAAAACAAAACCTCAGTGATAATATATCCTCACGATAAAGCCACGCCCGGGCAAGCTAAGCTTATTTACTGTATTTTAGTAAATATCAATTCAAAAATACTGTATGTAATTGTAGGAGTTTAATCACAGAAATGAACACTCAAATGATAATTTGCATGGTTATCTTTGCACTCACGCTCGTAAGCTACATGCTGAACAAAATCCCCATGTGGCTCACCGCAATGATTTCCATGGCTGCACTCTATTTCACAGGCTGTATTGACGATGCAGGCGCACTCGCTGGCTTCGCAAACAACAATACCATCCTTATGGGAACTATGTTTATCGTTGCCTCTGGCTTCCGCAGAACAAGCATGGTAGACGCTATGTGCAACGGCATCATGAAGCTCACTCGCGGCAGCTTCATCACAGCTTATGCCGGCTACATTCTTCTTGCGCTTTTAGTCACTAACTTCATCGCAAGCCCCATGGTTGTTTACGCTATCGTAAGCCCGCTTTTGGCTGCTCTTTGCGACAAGACAGGTCACAGCCGCTCACAGTATATGTTCCCCATGATGGTCGTATGCGTAGCTTGCTGCGGTATTCTTCCGCTTTCAACAGCTATTCAGCAGGCGGGTCAGTTCACCGGATTCATGGAGACCTACGGCTTCGAGGGTCAGTCTATCCGTGCTATCGACTTCTTAATCGGCTCTTGGCCTGTTCTTATTGTCGTTCCGCTCTGGGCACTCTTCGTAGGCCCTAAGCTCACTCCGAAAACTCCCGTTGTTCCGATTGAGACACTCGAGAAAAAGGGCGGTAAGGAAGCAGAGAAATTAAGCCCTGTTGTTGACAAAATCGGCATTGTCGTTTTCTTCGCAACAATCATTTGCCTTGTTCTCTCCACTCAGCTCGGTTTGAAGACATGGGCAGTCGCACTTGTCGGCTCACTCCTCATGTGCCTTTTCGGCGTAGTGGACAGCAAGAGCGCACTTCGTGATATTCCGTGGGATATGCTCATGCTCTTTGTCGGTGCTCTCGCACTCGGTACAGCACTCACAAACACAGGTGCGGGCGACCTCATCGGAAACGCTCTCGCAAGCGCAGTCGGCGGAACTCACAACAGCTATATTCTCGGCGCACTTTTCTTCATCATTCCGTTCATCCTCACTCAGTTCATGCTCAACCGTTCGGTTTCGGCAGTTTTCGTTCCGATCTGCCTTTTGACTTGTGCGTCCCTCGGTGCTAACCCAACAGGACTTGTACTCCTCGTAAATTCCGGCTCACTCACAGCCTTCCTCACCCCTATGGCTACTCCGGCTGTTCCTATGTGCATGGCTGACGGCGGCTACGACCTCAAGTCTCTCTTCAAGTCGGGCGCACTCATCACCCTCGTTCTTCCGATTATCTATATTTTCTATACAATGACCGTTTTCCCGGCATTCTAAAATCAAACTTTGAGAGGTATCCCATGAAAATCACTGATGTAAAGCTTCGTTTTGCAAAGCATTATCTGTTCGTTCAGGTTTATACCGATGCCGGCATCGTCGGTCTCGGTGAAGCCGGAAACTGGGGTTATTTACAGGCGACAGCTTCCGCTATCGAGAAATTCGCCGATTACCTCATCGGAAAAGACCCTTTCCGCATCGAGGATTTCAACCAGAATTTTCTTCGCTCCGTCTATTTCCGCGGTTCTGTCATAATGAGTGCGATTTCTGCTATCGACATCGCTCTCTGGGACATCAAGGGCAAGGCTCTGGGCGTTCCCGTTTATGAGCTTCTCGGCGGCAAGACAAGAGATAAGGTAAGAGTTTATGCATCCGTCATGCATGTCACAGAGGACATAGACGAGCTTGCAAAGCAGTATGTCGATTTGAAGAACATGGGCTTCACCGCCGCAAAAATCTTCTGCAACGGCCCGATAAGCTCCCCGGACGGCAAGCACGAGTTCTTCTCGAGCAGAGTTGAGCACGAGACAAGCAAGGTCAAGGCGGCAAGAGAGGCTGTCGGAGATGACTTCGATTTCATCCTCGAGTGCCACAGAGGAATGACTCTCCCAGAGGCTGTCGCATTCGGCAGAGCAGTCGAGAAATACCGCCCGATGGTTCTTGAAGACCCCGTTCCGCCAGACAACATCGACACCATGGCTGAGGTTGCCTCAAAGGTTGGCGTGCCTATCGCAACAGGCGAGAGAGCAATTGACCTTCGTGAGTGCGAGATGCTCATGTCCCGTCACGCTTGCCAGTATATCCGCCCCGACGTTTGTGCAGTCGGCGGAATCACAACAAGCAAGAAGATTGCGGCTATCGCAGAGGCTCGAGACGTACTCGTTATTCCTCACAATCCGCTCGGCCCTGTCTCCACTGCGGCATGCTTGCAGATTTGCGCATCCATTCCGAACCTCGGAATTCAGGAATTGCCCGGCTTCTGCCTGAACGGCGCAGAGGACGCTATGGTTAAAAATCCGCTCAAATTCGAGGACGGCTGTATGTTCATACCGGATGCTCCGGGAATCGGAGTTGAGCTTGCAGACAACGCTGAGGAGCTCTATCCCGCTAACGAGCGTGGTAGCAATGCCGCAAGGAGAGCCTTTGACGGCTCAGTCAAAGACTGGTAATTAATTTAGCACTGCCTCATTAACTCATAACAATCAACACACTTCCAAAAAGCAGAAATTCCCGACACCGTTTTCACTCGGTGTCGGGAATTTTTTGTTATCTTAATTTACTTGTGACACTTGCATTTGCATTTGTCACTGCCCTTGCACTGCTGTACCTTCTCGCTTGAATAGCAGGTGTAGCCGTGAATGTGGCCCGTTGTCTCAGTCGTTTTGCAGATGAGCTTTCCGTCCTCATCGTAGCAATCAAATGTGTGGACATGACCTTTTTGCTCCTGTCCGCAAACGGCGGTTTTCACCGTCTTGTAGCAAGCGCATTTTCTCGGAAGAACACCGTAGCCGAGTATACTTCCATCATCGGGGCTGTAAGTGTTCTCCTGAACGAAGTCACTTGAATTTCCCTCGATAGTCTTAATTTCGGTGATGCTTCCCTTTTTGTCTCTCTTGACGGACTCCACAATACCGACATGGTCGGCAAGTCCGTCACCGTCATATGTGAAAAAGATTATATCGCCGTATTTCGGTTCATAGTCCCCTTTGCTCTTGAACATATCCTTTGCGGTCAATGTGCTTACCCATCTTGGTGCACTTGCCTCATAAGGAACCTCGCTCGAAGGAATATCCGCATAGTTAAGGCAGAACGAAACGAACATAGCGCACCAATCGGCATACGGAGAGCCGTACCATGCGCCGTAGCGTGTGTAGCCGAGTGCTCTGTCCTCGTCATCCTCGTTCTCTGCTTCCTCGACCTCGTAGTTATATTTACTCTCACGGTAGCCGATTTGGCTCTTTGCAACCGTGACCAAGTCCTTTGCCCAGTCTCCTGTCAGGTTTCCGGGTAAGGTGCTCTCCCAAGTGGACTGCGACTCGAGGTCGGCAGATTTATTTGTGTAGCAAATGAGCTTATGCTCGTGCTCTTCCTTTTTACAGGTGAGAACCTTCTCGTAGCACTCGTCCGTGTGCTTATGCGCAGTGACAGTCTGCTCGTCCGAAGTGCTTGCCTCTGTCGTTTCGGATTCTAAAGGCGCTGTCTCCTCTGCGGGCGCTTCGGTAGAAAGCTCGCAAATGAGAACCTGTTCCACATTATAACAGCTCTCGTCGTGAGTATGTCCCTCGCTCTCCTCGAGTGTGCAGATGAGGTTTCCCTCTTCGTCATAACACTCCTCGCCGTGGGCGTGACCCTCGCTCTCCTCAAGACCGCAAATCAATGTGGTGACCGTTTCGTAGCATTCATCCGTATGCACATGGACAGGCTGAGGCTCAGGTGTCGCTGTCGGCTCGGGGGTCGGGGTTACCTCGGGCTCCTCGGTTTCCTCCAGCTTGCAGATAAGCTTTTTCTCGTAACACTTCTCCTCATCGTGCTTGTGCTCCTCGTGACCGCAGGTCGGCGTGAGCTCCTCGTCTGCGCTTGCCGTGAAAACAAAGCCCGAGGAAAGCACCATGGTAAGTGCCATAGTGAATGATACAAAACGAACAGTATTTTTCTTTAACCGCTTGCCGACTTTTCTCGTTTTTGACGGGCAAGCGTGCTCATGGGGTAAGATTTGCATTTTTTCTCCAATCAAATTGTATCCGACTCAAAATAAGAGTCGCTTACGTCCCACACATCCATTCCAAGATGATGGAAAAGATTTGCGAAGACGGATCGAAAAACTCGCTTTTCAATAATTTCTTCCTGTTTGAAAAATCCGAGATGCATTTTAACCGCAATTGAAACGGTATTGTCAATTATATTCGAAATGAGAACATTCATGTGAACCTTTTGAGTCAAATTGAATGCTTCTCCTACTCTCGCTATGAATTTGTTGAGATATTTGTAATTTTGCATTCTTTCCACGTGAAGTTCCTTGGTGTAGTATGCCGAATTATAAAACCTCCAGTAAAAAACGACTTTCTCACGATTCTCTGTGAGAAACTTCCAGTATTTTCTCCAAAGAAAAATACAAGCCTTTACAAGATCATCTGTTGTGGTCACGCTGAGCACATGTTGCTTTATTGTGTCATAACAGCAATCTGCTATTTTCTTGTCGATTTCCATAAATGCCGACGTCATAAGGTCTTGCAAATCGGAATAGCACTGGTAGATGTACGGGTCGGAAAGTCCGCATCCCGACGACACTCTTCTTACAGTGCAGCGCTCAATGCCTTCAGTTGCCACAATGTGGTAAGCTGAAGCCTGAAGCATTTCTTTTAGTTCTTGCTTAGAATATTTTCCTGCCATGTTAAGCTCCTATATATATATATATATATATATTAGTGTGCAATACTTGTGCAACACATCGTCCCAATTTTAACACAGCACAAATATTATGTCAAGTTTTGTCAAAATCACAAGAGCCCAAAACAGCCATACAAAAGCACGATATTTGTCACTTAATATGCAATTACATATTTAAAATCACACCTAATGTTACCAAGACCAAAAACCATTTCGTTTTTTGTTTAAAAAACAGATTTTTCAAACATAAAAATTTTAGCACTTTGATTTTCTAAAGTCAAATGATTTGCTAGTATTCTCGTGCGCTCTAAAGCATATCATTTTGCTTTATTTAAAGGAGCAAGCCAAGAATTTCTCGCAAGGCGAATGAGGAATGCTATTCCAAGGAACGAGAGCTGAACCGCCATGGCAATCCATGCGCCCTGAAGTCCCATGCTCTTTGTGAGAAGAAGTGAAAGAGTAATTCTAATTCCCCACATCGAGGCAAAGTTGATGAGACTCGGTGCGAGGGTTTTGCCCGCACCTCTGAAAACTCCGTTTGCGACGATTGATGCACCGAAAAGCGGCTCTGCAAGAAGCTCTATTCTAAGGCACTTTGTCGCAAGCGAAACTACATCGGCATCAGTACTGAGCAAGCCGACAACGAACGGAGAAGCCACAAACATCGCCGCACCCGTCACCGCCATTATGCTCATTCCGAGTATCGTAGCCATCCAGCCGAGTCGCTTGGTGAGGTCTGTCCTCTTTGCGCCTATGCTCTGACCGATGAGCGTTGTCGCCGCCGATGAAATACCGTAACCCGGCATATAGCAAAGCGCCTCCGCCGTGACACCGAAAGAGTTTGCCGCAATCGCAACCGTTCCCAGTGGAGCGATGATTCTCGTACTCATGACTTGTGCGCCTGTGGTTATCACCTGTTCGAATGCAATGGGCAGAGAAATCTTTGCCGCACGCTTTAATACAGACTTCTCAAAAACAGTTTTTTCGTCCGATCTGATTTTAAGCACAGGACTTTTCAAAAGCTGGAAATACATCATGAAAAGTGCTGTCAGAAGCTCCGCCGATGCCGTTCCGAGTGCCGCTCCCATTACGCCGAGTCCAATACCGTAGATGAAAAGCCAGTTGAACACCACGTCCCAGAAGCACATCATGACATGAAGCGCGCTGGGCACACGCATATTACCCGTTGCCTGAAGCATTGAGCCGGCAAGGGTGTTCAGCTCGACAAACGGAAGCGAAAGTCCGTAGACGAGGAAATACTTCGTTGCATCGGCTACAATATCTTCGTTTCCGCCAAGAATAAACGGAAGCGGCTTAGCTATCGCCGCCGCTGACAGCGCAAGTATCAAGCTGAGTCCCACGCAAACAAAATAGGACTGCCGCATGACATTTCTTGCGTGCTTTTCGTCGCCCGCACCGATCGCCTGTGCCACCTGAACGCTGAATCCCGTGACTATCGCCATGTTCACTCCGCCGAAAAGCCATGTCGTAGAGGAGACAAGTCCGATTGAAGCTGAGCCCTCCGCTCCGAGTCTTCCAACCATGGACGCATCGATATACTGCATGATAATCGAGGAAATCTGAGCCAATATCGCAGGCAAAGCAAGCTTTAATATAAGCATGACTTGTTCATTAAAAGTGAGAGCCTTTCCCGCTCTCATTTCAGCCAAAAAATCTCTTCTCATTTTACAACTCCCTAAATCCTAAATATAAATCCTATGATAACAATTCTATCATATTGATAGAATTAGTCAAACTAATCACAAGAAAAAACACCCGTTTTCTCACGGGTGTGATTTTCTGTTAATCTCCGACAGAGCGGAACCATTCTTTCAATAGTTTTAGATATCCTTCGTTGTCCTCGACAAAGCACATATGACGGCAGTCTCTGAAAAGCTCCCACCTCGAATTCGGAATTCTGTCATACATATACTTTGCGATATACGGTGTGCAAAGGTCGTTGCCGCCGCTGATTATAAGTGACGGCTCCTTTATATTCTCCAAAAGTCTCGTGACGTCAAAATCCTTAAGTGAGCCTGTAGGAGTAAATTCATTCGGTCCCCAGCCGCAGACATAGGACTCCGTTCCCGACTTTTTCTTTCGGTTCACGCACTCGAAAACACTCTCCTTGGCGGCAGCATGGCGCACCATGTATTCGTCCACCGCCTCAAGGTAATCCTCCCGTGTGTAGTCTTCTGTTGCACACGCTACAGAGATTGCTTCTCGCATTTTCTCGGGAAGCTCCCCTATCATTCTGTACTGCTCCTTTTCCCAAAGTCTCGAGCTTGGGAGCGTACTTGAGAGAATGATGCTCTTCACGCCCTCTGGATTATGCTTGCAGACATACTCAAGAAGAAGCATGCCTCCCCAGCTTTGACCGAGAATATGAACCTCGTCAAGACCTAACTGCTCTCTTACTGCCTTTAGCTCTCCCATCCAAGTGTCCATAGTCCAAAGTTCAGGGCAGCCGTCAAGGTAAGAGTTTCCGCAGCCTATCTGATCGTACATGATAAGCTGTCTGTCGTCCTCCTCTGCGAGTCTATCGAGCACCTCGAAGTAATTGTGAGTTGAGCCGGGACCGCCGTGAAGAAGCAAAAGCGGTGCTTTTGCGCTTTCGCTCTTTTCGCCGACAATGCGGCAATAGGTCTTGCGGCCCATATAATCTATATATTTTTCTGTAATTTTCATATTATCACGCTCCTTTGCGTTTTCCACTCTAATCTAACACAACCGAAACTAAAGGTCAATAAGTGTAAATCAAGCAAAAAGCACCAAGGGCGGCTAAGCCCTAAGTGCTCAAGGAAAAATAAATATGAGAGGTTGTTTTTATTTAGTCTGTGCCGTCAGTCTCTATGTCGGCAGTGTCTTCTGAGGAATTTTCTATCATCTGAACGCTCTCATTGTTTGCCTGCGTATCCTTGCTCTGAGCGCTCACAACTATCATCTTGAGCCCCGTCAAAAGCACGGCAACTGTAAGCAGCATGCATAAAAGCTTAACATATCTTGTCATAACAAATTCCTCTCTTTCAATCTTTTGGCGACTTCCATTCGTTTTTTCATATCGTATGATAAAATTATAGCCGTATTATGCGAAAAAATCCCTACCGTACCGCAAAGAAAATGCAAAAAAGCTGTGTTCGTTTTGTGAAGAATATTGCTTACTTCGCATTTTTGCCGATTGAAGAGATTAAATTCAAATGGTAAAATAAATTAAGCTTTCAATTAACAGGAGGGATTTTTCATGTCGGTTTTAGAAACAACAAAGCTTTTCTCGAATGTGTGGCAGTTTCATGAAAACAGCGATGTCGCAAAGGTAGACGCCTACCTCATCATAGGAGAAGAAAAAGCGGCTCTCATCGACTGTCTTCAAAGCGTAGAAAACCTCTATGACGAGGTGCGTAAAATCACGGATCTTCCGTTTGATGTTTACATTACTCACGGCCACTTTGACCACCTCGGAACGGACGCAAAAAATCTTCACGCTCACGGCTGTAAAATCTATATGGATAAGCGTGATTTTGAAATTCCGTCAAAAATGCATGGATTTGATTATGATAACGATTTTTTCACAGAAATTCACGACAGCGACGTTATCAACCTCGGCGGCACAAGTCTTTCGGTTCTCGAAATTCCCGGCCACACCCCCGGAAGTATTGTTTTTCTCGACAAAGAAAACGAAAGACTATATTCGGGTGACGGCATAGGCTCGGGATGCATTTGGCTCCAGATTCCGTTCACTCTCACACTCTCAGAATTTACAAGCAACCTAAAGAAACTAAAAAGCAAGCTTATATCTTACAAAAATCTTGAGATTTACCCCGGTCATCGTTACCAGTCTCCCACCTTACTTAAGCTTGATTATATTGACGATGTTCTCACTCTAAGCGAAAAAATCTTAAGCGGAGAAATCGTCGGAAACGAGAGAGAAATCAATTTAGGCGGAGTGCTCAAGATAAATTACAGAGAAGCAAGCCTTGGCAAAATGATAAGCTTTTGCTACGACCCTAGCAGACTTTAAAATTTAATCTAAAGAAAACAGCACGATTTTGCCGTGCTGTTTTTCTCTTTTTCATAGATTAACTTGGGGAATCTCTAAGCAGGTTGTCTTTTTGACAAAAAACAAAAAGAATTATTATTGCAAATTTTGGAAAAAAAGTCAATTAAAATTTTATAAATTTTCTGATATAATTAAATCATAAAATATCAAATTAAGTACAAGGAGTGATAACTATGATATCTATCGGACAGGTAGTTCTTTACGGAAATCAGGGCGTTTTTGAGGTAACAGGCACCGAGACCCAGACCTTCAGCGGTATCAGCACGGACTACTATGTTCTTCGTGGAGTTATCGAAACAAAGCGAACAGTTTATGTTCCCTCCGCTAACGAACAATTGACAGCGAAGATGAAGCCTGTTTTAACGGCAGATGAAGTGAATGCTCTTTTAGACTCACTGCCAAATCACGAGAACCTTTGGATAGAAAACGAAAATCAAAGAAGAGAAGTATACAAGGAAATTTTATCATCGGGCAACCGCTCAAAGATGCTTTCACTCGCAATGACGCTTTTTGACCACAAGAACAAATGTCAGGCAAACGGAAAGAAAATGCACCAGAGCGACGAGAGAGCCTTTAAGGAAGCCGAAAAGCTTATCAACGGTGAGTTCGGCTATGTTCTGGGAGTTGAGCAGGACGAAATCGCAAAATACATCAGCGCTAAGGTTAGCTAAATCAAACAAGATAATTTATCCGCTCCGTCTTGGAGCGGTTTTTTCATGCAGAAAACGGACAAGCCAAAAAAGCCTGTCCGTTTTCTTTTTTCAGTTGTTCATCAGCATTTTGTGACAGTCAAATTCTTGAAGCTTCCCTCAGCACCACAGCTTGTCCAAAGACCAATGCCGCCGTGAGAATCGCCGTGCTTTAGCTTATCGCTCGAAAGAACAAGCACATCATCCACATAAAACTTGGCTTTCTCGCCGTTCACTTCGATTTTAATGTGAGCCCATTCATCGAGTGCGATAGTATCGACCTTAGCCTCAAAGCCCTCAATTCCGAATTCTCTGTAATATGAGAAAATATAACCGGGGTAAGTGAAGTACTGGCAACCATGGCTTTTTCTGACGGAATCGGTGCAGTCTCTGCCGTTGGTCGGTCTGATATAGAAGCACTCAAACTCGCTGTCGTTGTCGTTTATTCTGAATGCTATTCCGACAAATCCTCTTGCCTCGGCGAAAGCATCCTTCATGAGACTTCCCTTGACATCAACCTCGATAATTCCGTTGTGAAAGTCAGATCCGATAACCCTTGCGTAGGTGTTCTCGTCGGGTATATCATTCTTGTCCGTCTGAGCGACAACCGCAGTGTCTCCCACAATCTCAAGTGAAGAATGAACTGCTTTTAGATTTTCCTTTGTCAATTCGATGCGTTCTGTGCTCATGTGAAATCACCTTTCTAAATTTGTTTAATTTTCGTTTTGTTCTTGTCTTTGGCTACATTTTAACAGCCTAAATCTCACCTTACAAGTACGCACCTTTTTGTTACCAACCAAATATTAAACTAACAAATAACGGCTATGCAGTACTCGAGTCCCTCGTCGTTCAGGTGATAATGTTCTATCTGCTTTATAATCACCTTCTTGCCGCTTATGCTTACTCCTCTCGGATATTTATCGGCAATAAATGTTCCGCCGTAAATTCGATTTTCTTCACCGACATACTCGCAGTCGGCATGTGTCTGACATGTGATAAATACACACTTCGGATTTCTCTCAAATGTCAGCATAAGTACGCCTTTTCCGTCCCCCGTGTAGCCCTGGGTGACATACTTAAGCTCATTTTCCTGAAGCTTACCCACTGCTTCGTCTATTTTCTCGTTATCTGACAGAAAATCCTCCCTTTTCGGAACATCGTCCTGTGTCCAAAGATTAAGCCCCAGCTTTTCCGTTTTATTCGTGCTTGCCATTTCACCACTCCTTTTTATCAAGCTCCGCCCAGCTTAGCCCCATAGAATCAAGCTGAGAAAAACTGAAATTCTTCCCCTCAAAGTATCCCCATTCGTTTCCGCTTAAAACATACTGCGTTTCAAGCCCTATCGGCAGCAAAGCCTTGATTATTCTCTTAGTCTGCTCCAAGCTTAGCTTGTGAGAATAAAGCTTAACTTCGGCAGTTTTGCCGTTTCGATAAATTCTCCCTGTCGATGCCGCCGCACCGAACACCTCTTGAATTTTTTCTATATCAAAGCCGATTTTTCTTTTCCTTGAAAGTAGCATTTCCCTCATGTCACTTTCGCTCATGATCTTGATGCCGACTATCTTCTCAAGCAAAAAATAAAGTCTTTCCCACGTGCACTGTGATATATTTCTTTGTGCCGCCACGCTCTGCGCCAGCTTTAACAGATATTCAGCCTGTTTTCTGAATGCATCCTCATAGCTTTTATACGGCTTGAGGTTATTTCTCTTGTGCTCCTCAAGGGACAACTCGTTTAATCTCTGTGCCTTTTCTTCGGCTGTCATCAGCTCATCTCCCTTATGTTCAGAGTTCCGCCCGTCAAAATTTCGTTCTCACCTACTTCGATATCCTCAAACGAACTCGGCAGGCTCATATTTTTAACGCTTTCGCATGCCATGAGAACTGAAAACAGCTGTGCTCTTGTAAGCCCCTCACCGATTTCTGCAGATTCGAAAAACGCATTAAGCTTTTCTGTAACATCGCTTCTTGCTTCTTCAAAGCTATATCCTTCTTTTGAGGCGATATACACGCTCAAATCTGTTTCGTGTGCCGTAGCATTTGAAATGTTCACATCCGTTCCAATCGGTGCTTTTTTCAGATATTCACCTTTGAGCCTCTCTATTTCCTCATCGCTAAGCTTGCTGTTATTCCCCCACACATAGATATTAACCGTGCCGTTTCCGCCGGAACAAACATTGACCTTGCCTACGCTATCGTTACTCAGCGCAATTTGGCGGTAATATTCTTCGTTTGCCCCCGTCGCACATTCGCTCATTCTCTCGAGAAGTCTTTTGCGAAAAGCAAAATCGCTCTCCTCATCCGCACCACCCGAAAAATCGGCAGTGTTTCTGACAAATTCGATTTTTGACGGCGCAGAAACAATCCTGCCAACCGTCAAAGCCGGGACATTTGCGCTTTCTGCTCCCAAAAGGCTCTCTGCCGCCACGCTTACGGCAACCGCACCGCTTTCCAGAAGACAAGATTCGCTTGTCGCAAACTCCGTGCCGTTCTCGGCGGCAAAAATGCTCCCCTTGGGAATATTCACATCAAAATCAAGCGCATTTGAAACAGAAAGTTCAAGTGTACCGTGAGATTTTCTCCTCGCCTTTCGCTCTAAACCGTATTCAGCCGCAATTCTGTCGAGATATTCTCCGCTTGCCGTGGCGGCAAAGCATTCCTTTTCAAGCTCTGCGATAAGCCTTTCAAGTGTATACACCTGATGAGCCATAATCTCGAGCCTTTTAAACTGCTCCGAATCCATGCTTGGCTTTTCGTCATATTCCGACAGTATTTCCGAGAAAATCTCGTCATAGCTTCGGTAATTCATCATGCATTCAGTACTCACGACCGTTAATCATCACCTTTCCGTTATTTTTCAGCACTATCTTGGCACCGCCCAAGCTTTTCAGCATAATCTCTCCGGCCTCAAGAGTTGCATCCACAGGCTCGAGTGAACCGAAAATTCTCTCACCCTCAATCTCCACCGCCTCGTTATCGGGATAGACAAAATATATACCGTAGGGGTGGACTAACCTTAAATTTTTCTTTTCTCCATCCGAGATTGCCGACGGATTTTTTCCACCGACTATAATTTTACCTTTCAAGCTTATTCTCCCTCCCGTCTGTATCCTCCGACCGTAAAACTAATCGCACCGTTTTTTAGTGCCAGCTTAACGGTATCGACAAGAATTCCCGTCTTGTTATATTCTGCCGTGTCACCCGGATAAATATCCTCGAACTTCTCCCTAAATCCCAGCGTCACATAAATCCTCTTTTTCAAAAGTTTTCTCTTTTCTTCTAAGCTTAGTGAGTTTCGGTATACCGTGCCTAATCCGTCACCGTCGGCAAGAGAATATGAATATTGCCCCGTACCCGTGTCGGTCACTCTCACGCACTCGAAAACATTCTTACCGTCAACAGCTGTTTTAACAAAATAAGCGTTTTTCAGCTTAATGCTTTCGCTACTCAGAGAATTTCCGTCATCGGCAAAATATATTTTGTTCCTCCTTACATACACATTCTTTCCGAGAAACTCATCCGCAAAGTTTTCGATAAGCTTATACACACTCGTACCCGTATTAACATTCATCTCACCAATAGCGCCATAGTCGGAACAAATCTCAATGCCGCTTTCGCCAAGGTATCTCCTTTCGAGTCCTCTTGCAGACGGATTTTTGATAATTCCGGGTTCTGCTTCATCGGCAAAAAGTCGGTTCAACATTCCCTTAACCGTGTATGTCGTGAGTGAAACGCTGTCCGCCGTCTTTCTCTCGTAGCCGATTATGTCACCCTTAAAAATCAATTCTCCGTCATACTCTGCTATTAGCTTCTCTTTCTCGGAAACATTTCGCACAAGCGGCAGATTATAGCTGTTTCTGACAACCACGGTGAGCGTATCCGCTTCATTCTCTCGCCTTGTCAATGTGAACTCACTCACCGCATGAAGTCGGCGCAGATTTCCTTTTGCATCACAAATTAAAAATACAAATTCATTCCTCTTCACGAATTCTCACCGCACCTCCTGTCTTTAGAAGTCTTTCTGCGCCTGAAAGCTCAACAAGATAATCAAGGCTTATGTTCTCAAGCCTTGCGGCATCAAAGAGAGTTTCTCCGTCGTTTGAAATATGATATTCTCTCGGCAAAATATAATCTCTAAGCTTTATCTCACACGGAACAAACCAAAATCCGTTTTTGACAGTCGGACTGTATCTTGCCACGCAGTTTATAACCATACCGTGAGAAGAAACCGTGTCTGTAATATTTTTCACGAGATTAAATGCATCATCCACGTTTGCACCGTGCCAAAGATAAATATCAAGCTTAATGCCGACAGTTCTCTCTCCGCTTTGACAGTTTTCTTCGATATTGCCAAAATAAATATGGCATAGGTTTTTTCGCTTGACGGGCATTATCCTTTCGGAAGAAATTTCCGTCACAAATTCGGCTTTGTCTCCGATTTCTCTTTTGAGAAGTGAAGTAATTTCAGAAATATAATCGCTCCCGTTACTCATCGTCCCCTCCTACTGCATCAAACGCAAAATCGGGATCTTTGCCGCCAAGATAAGAAAGCTCCTCACGGATAAGCGAAGAAATCATTCCGACAAAAACAGCATCCCTCTTGTTAAGCGTGATTTCTCCCGCCTTCACTCCGCCCGCACTCACGGCAGAATCTAAGATAACCGCCTGTCTCACCGCTATAAGTGCGGCGATATATTCGTCCTCTCTGAAATCCTCGCTTATTTCTGTCCCCTCACACAGCTTTTCTGCGTGCTTTACGGCAAGGGCGAGAAGCTCGTCACCGAGCTCCCCGTCATAAAGTTCCTCCGCCATTTTTCTTACATTTACTAAATTCATATCGTTCTCCTTAAGCGGTGAATTCTATTCTCTTTGAAGCACCGCTATATATCTTTGCAAAGCCGGCGATAGTGCTGATTGCCGCCCTCTCAAGCTGTCTGTCGATAAGCTTATCGTACTCCGTGACAATATCTCCCGCCTGAACCATCTCAAGTGCAGAACCGGAATCAAGTCCGATAATCTGACCCTCCTCCATGGACGGAACATGAATGAGCTTTGCGCCGAGCGGAGTAATCATCTTTCCCGTTGCGTGGAAATTAAGTCCCGCATTGCTGTCTCTGAATTCGTTCATCGCAAGCAGCTTTGAGCAAGCCTTTGTTCCGGCGAGCAAGGTATTAAACTTATACGGTGTGAGATCCGCCCAAAGGCTGATTAAATCGGTATAGGAAATATCTCCCGCAATCTTTCTCGATACAATCGGATTTGAGTTGCCGTCACCGTTCACAAGAACATCAACCGCATCCTTCATCTGGCTCACGGCGATATAATTTCCTATCTGACGAAGTGTGACGGTGAAAAGATCAAGCTTCTGAAATCTCAGCGCTTCATAAGAGGCAACAAGCATTCTGCCTCGCTTCTTGAGAGAAACAAGATTTTCGGAAGAGGTGATCTCCGTTGTCGGAATACTCTCGCCCTCGTTTGTGCTCTTTAGCTCGAGGTCATCCCCCGTCATATTGGAATTGACAGTTCTGTAATCGAGCGAATCTATCTTTGTGACAGTTGCGATCATATCCTTGAGAGAAGAATTCATGTCCACTCCGCTTCTCACGGCTCTTGCGACATACTCCGGAAAAAGTGCGGCACTTGCCGAAGTTGAATAGAACTTTTCCACTCTGTCAGAACCGGGACCCGAAACCCTTATGCCAAATCTCTTGAGCTGTCGCTGATATGCATCCAAGCCCTCAAGCTCCGTGCCGATATACTTCTCTGACGGGTCGAGCTCCTCAAGCACCTGAGTGAAGCTTTTTCCTGCTGTCTGATACATACCCTTTTCAATGTTAATGTTTCTGTAATCCATAATTAATTCTCCTTTTCACTTACTTTTCACTTAACTTTCTCGTTTTTTTCCGTTAGTCGTAACATTTTTTTATTATTTGAACGTTATTATATAACCGTACTTAAGAGATACAGCGAATAACAAACGCCAGTGTTAAAGCTAAAAAATCTTCTTAATATCATCTCACTTTCTTTAGAGCCGAGGCGCACGACGGGTGGAAGCGTTTAAGCCAAGGTTCATCCAAAAATCCGAACTAACAAAGAATTGCCTCCTTTGGGAGGTTTTTCTTTTGCCCTTTTTCCTCAAATCGAATACTCCCCATATAAGCTGTCTGCTTTGATTTTATTTTCGCCCGCCGTCTGCGGCACGAAATTCATTTCAACGGGCAGCTTTTTGTTTGCCGACTTCTTCATCACGTCAAAAAGTTTCTCAAGACCGCGTGCATCGAGATTTTCTGTCATTTTTCCTATTGTTTCCCCGTCAAGCTCGGGGCTTGTCACACGGAAGCACTTTGCTATCCCACTTTCAAGCTTTTCACGGTAAGCCTTTCCCATTTCACAAAGTGATAGAAGCTTTTTTGCCTCAGAGTAATTTAGGCTTATTTCCTCACCGTTGCTTTTAAGCTTTTCGATGATGTCCTCGTTTTTGATATTCTCTGTCATATTTAATTTGACCCCCTTGTAATTTTTCTTTACTCC
This sequence comes from Bacteroidaceae bacterium, assembly GCA_963589785.1. Classification (GTDB taxonomy): domain Bacteria; phylum Bacillota; class Clostridia; order Oscillospirales; family Acutalibacteraceae; genus SIG603. The sequence continues at coordinate 236,469 of CAVAMJ010000001.1, forward strand.
CGCATTTCTTTGAGCAGGAACAGCAACGAACGAAAATTCATAGGCATCGAGTGCATCGTCAAGTATTCTCACCGCCATTTTGTTTCCGTACTCCTTGCCCTTTATATGCTTGCAGCTTTCCTTGCCGCAGACAGAGCAGTACGTTCTGCCGACCGAACAAGACACGCTCACCTCCTTGAGTATTCCGCTCTCGATTTTACCGATTATCTCGCTCTCGCTTTTTGGAATATAAGCTTTAGCCTCAAGATAAGTGTAAGCTTCTCCAAGCTTCGTAAGTCTCGTTTCGTCTGTCTTGATTTCGCAGGAATATATTCTCGCACACTGATTGCCCGCTCTCGCATCATGATCGAATATTCCCGTCTTTCCGACAAAAAGCTCCTTAAGCTTCTCGAGAGCCTCAAGCGAAAATGCCTCAAAATCTCTGTCGACCTCGTTATCGCACAAAATGAGCGAAAAGGTGTAGACATCCTCGCTTTTCAGTTCCTTTCTTGAGAAAGCGTTGATAAGACTTATGTCGTTTGTTCCGATTTTCTCGGAAATCACCTTGTTTCCCTTAGTTATCTTCAAATTCCGCCTCAATCTCCTTTCTTTGTGCCTCATAGAGCATCGCCTTGTTGTGGTCAAGCTCGTCCTGCATTGAAATATCGTCCCAGTCGATTGTTATTTTCCCCTCTGCGCCCTGAGTCAAAAGCCAAACAGAAGTGATTTTATAAATAATCGGCTCTAAAAGTCTTCTGTATGCCTCCAGTTCACTTGTCAGAATATCCGCTTGCTGGCTGGACATTCTCTCAGTCGATGACCACGAAAATCCAAGCAAAAACGGCGGTATGCCAAGCTTTGCGACTATCTGCTCGAGCATAAGCCTTGAGGGCACTTCGCTGTCAGGAATAACAACATCAGAGCCGATTGCCTTTATGCTGACATCACCGACAGAGATGAAGTCGTTCACGCTCTCCTTGCTCATGGCTTTCTTCCATTCACTCGCCATCACTCTTGCCTTTTCGGGCGCATATGTCCCGTCAGACGGGCACGACACCGAGAACCTCACGCTTCCGAGCCTGTCCCAGTTCACTCCTATTGCCTTGTAGATTTTCATCAGAGTTTCACTCACAAACGGCAAGCCCCTTAATATTGAAGTTCCCGTTATTGCACCGGATTCGGGGTTAAAAGCTGATTTTAAGATCAGCTCCTGATACTTACATTCGTGAAGCTCTCCGTTTTTCCTCACCATAACCCGTATGTCGAGCGGAGTTTTCTCTTTGAATTCAATATCACGCAAATCGGTGTTATAAAGCGCCGCTATCTCTCCGCCGTTCATGCATATTTCACCGACAGCCGTACCGTAAGTCAATAAATCCTCGATATACGATCCGATGAATTCATCAATACCGTGCCTCATTGCGCCGACCTTTACCGTGGTGAAAAACTCAGAAAGTCTCTCATCGAGCCTTTCGTCACCCGTTGTCACAATAAATTTTCCGATAAGTCTTCTTATCTTGACTATCGAAGCATCTATTACGGGCACATTCTCACGAAGAGAACGGTAAAGCTCCCTTTCATACACCGCCGGCAAGGGCGAATATCCGATAAATTCGTTTCTCCTTGTGCTCACGGATAGTGCCGTGCTTTTTTCATCTTTCCTTTTCACAAAATCTCCTTTCTGCCTTTAGCTATCTTCCCACCGTAAAAAATCCGAAGCTACCCTCTCTTCTTTGCACCTCTGCGGCAAAATATCTCATGTCGTCCATGGCGTGGTCATTTTCTTTCACCACCTCGTCCTTGTCCTTTTTCCATGTGTACAGCGAAAATTCTCTTATCGCATCACAGCAGCCTCTGCAAACTTTGATTTTGCCTGTTTTAAGAGCCGACGACAATATCCTTATTCCGTTTATCACGTCATTGTTCGCTTTAATCACATTTATCCCCGACCTTTGCATCAGCGTTATCATCGAAGCCGCCGACGGATCGACCACGGCAAAACTCAATTCTCTTTCGCCTATAAGCTCCTTAATTGCCGCAAGATGTTCCTCGTCCGTTCTCCTTTTTTCTTCTCGCCTTGAGTCAAAATAATATTCGTCGATTCGATACCAAATGTCGCCGAACCTCGCCCATAGTCCGACGCTTGTCGGATTGACGGTGCCGTAGTCAATCGAAACAGCATATTCTACCGCTCTGCCGCTCGGAACAGAAACAAACATATCGGAATTCATAAACGGATAGACAAGTCCCTCTGCTTTCACCCATCTTCCAAGCACAAACCTCTGATAGAATGCACCGGAAAACATATTCTCATACCTCAAGACAGTCTCCTTCGTAAGCCCAGGATTATCACGCATAGTGAAATGAAGATAGTAAGCGTTTCTCTCTTCAAGCTTTTTTATCCACTCGAGGTAAAACCAGTGGTACGGGCTTTCGGGATTGCAGTTAAACCACAGCTTAGCACCGGGGACAGAGCATCTCGCTATCGACTGCTCGACAAAGCTTCTGGGCATAAGCGCCGCTTCGTCAAGCATAACTCCGGCTAAAGTCATTCCCTGAATGAGAGCCGAGCTTCCCTCGTCCTTGCCGCCGTAAATATAAAAGCGGTTCACCGTTTTGCCGAAAGAAATCACAAGCAAATTTTCCGACAGCTTCTGTTCTATGCAAAATCCCAGCTCCTTCAATAAGGGAATGATCGGAACTATGATATTTCTCCTGACATTCTTTATCGTCTTGCCGCAAATCGCAAAGGAATAGCCGTCATATTGGTAAAATGCCCACAGCACAAAGGATAAACTCATGCAAAGAGTTTTTCCCGAGCGCACAGCACCGTCACATATAATGGCATCTCGCGTGCTGTAAGGAGAACTTTCGCACCACCAAGAAAGAAGCTTCATCTGTTTTTGAGAGAAGTGCTCAAGCCTCATCGGGAGCGTCCTCGCCGTCCTTCCAGATTTCCGTGCTCTTTTTAAGCGCCTCAAAGAGTGAATTATCTCCCGTTTCTCCCTGCGCCAAATCGCCGAGGCACTGAAGCGCCTTAATTCGGTCGAAGAATTTAATTTCCAGTCCGCCGCCCTTCGGTCTTTTCAGCTCTGAAACCGTGAATAAATCAAGCCTTGAAAAATCCTCTTTGCTCTCTCCGTCTGAAAAAGCGAGAAGCACCGCATCGCTTATGTCTCCGAAGGCTATCTTCTTGTAGCCCGACTCCACCGCCTCTCGTATGCTTGCATCTTGCGGTAAATATTTGTTTTGCATAAAGCTCCTTTCTGTCGGCTCGTCCGTCCGACCTTTTTCACCACTCCCCCGTTTACCCCAAAATTTTCCCTCTAAAGGGAAATTTTCTTGAAAATATTTTTTCTTCCCCTCAAAAAGGCATAAAAAAAGAGAACTCCGAAGAATTCTCTAAATTTATCCGTTATTTAATTTTGCAAAGAGATTAAGCCCTTATATCTCCTTAGTCTTGCGATTTGCTGTCAGCTTTTCAATATCAGAAAACAGTTCAATCAGATTTTTTATTTCCACATCATCAGGATCCACATAGTAATATATTTTGGTTCCGTCACGGTAACTCTTTACTATTTCAGCCTCACGCATAATCTGCATGTGGTGCGATACAGCAGGTCTTGATAAATTCGTCTCCTTTGCTATGTCCACCACTCTTGCGCCGCTCTCGTCACTGCCAAGCAGCATAATAAACAAATGCTGTCTTGTCTCATCTCCGAGTGCGGTGAGAGACTTTCGGCACTTTGTGAATTTTTCCTTTATTAAATCTATACTGACTCTATCCATTACTCTTTCTCCAATTCGTGGACATTGAAAATGTACTAAAATTTTATCCACAAAAAATATTCTATACCAAATAAATGTAAAATTAAATATCTGTAAAGGAAATCGAGACCATTAATTTCAAATTGTAATATATTTTTTGTTAGCGATACCTTAAGAGAATTTTATTTTTGTTAAAAATCACAAACATATGCTAAAAGCGTCAAAATTGTATCAGAAACTTTACGGCACAGCTTTTTATAATAATTGTCCGAGTTTTACCTTTCGAAAATTACCCTCAGTTATTGCCCGCAAAGCAATTTCTGCTTTCTTTTCAATTTGACTTTTACTTCTAAATGTATCATAATATCCCTAATCTGAAATGAAAGGGACAGTATATATGAAAGCTTTTTTAAAGGAATTCAAAGAGTTCATCGCTAAGGGCAATGTTCTCGATATGGCAGTCGGCGTAGTAGTCGGTTCTGCATTCACCGCAATCGTCACAAGCGTTGTCGAGAATCTTCTCACACCGATCATCGGTCTTTTCATTCCCGACACAACCTTTGCAAACTGGGCACCGGGCGGATTTGGCATAGGCGCAGTAATTAACGCGATAATCACATTCCTGATCACCGCATTCGTTGTCTTCGTCATCGTCAAGGCTGTCAATAAACTCAAGAAGCCAAAGGAAGAAGAGTCGGCAGCTGACCCCGAGCCAAGCGAAGAGGTTGTTCTCCTTAGAGAAATCCTCGAGGAGCTCAAGAAGAATAAGTAATCAGCCAAAAAAGACTGCCTTAGCGGCAGTCTTTTTTTCGTGAACTCTAATTATTTGTTCTCAAGTATTTCCTCATAGCAGGCAATAGCGGCATTAGCCACTGCCTCAGCGGAGAACGGCTCGGCATATTTTCTTATATCCTCATGGTCAATTTCGCCGTTTTGCTCTCTCTCGTACATTCTCATGATAGCGTCAGCCATGCCCTCGATGTCGTGCACATCGCAGAACTCTGAGCAATCGGGATATAAAAATCCCTCTGGGCCCTTACAGCGTGTGCAAACAACGGGAACTCCCGCAGAAAGCGCCTCAACAGCCGGGATACCGAAGGTCTCAATCTCACTTGGCATGAGAAGTGTGTCCGTAGTCGAGAGAATTTCGGCAATTTCAGGTGCCTCCTTCTTTCCGACAAACTCGATAACTCCGTCCATTCCGAGTTCCTTAGAAAGAGCCTTGAAATTAGCTTCCTCCTGACCCTCGCCCACTATGGTATATTTAAATTTCTTATCGGGGTTTCTGTCGCAAACAAGCTTAACCGCTCTTATCGCATCGTCAGTTGCCTTGCCCGGGCGAAGTCCCGCAACAGTCGCAATGTTATAGACGGACTTGTCGTGCGGCTTTCTTGCCACCTTAAATACCGCCGTATCAACGATATTCGGCAAAACAGAGGATTCCACTCCCTGAACATCTCTGAGGTAATCCACCATGTAGTTTCCGACAACAGTTATTTTAGCGTGCTTTGTGACGAACCTTGCATACTTCTCCTCGTTTCCACTGAAAAATCTCTCGAAGTAAGTTGCGTGCTCCGTCAGAAGAACCGGAATACCGTACTTCTCGCCAATCTTGCAAGCGGCATATCCTCCCGGAACCATAACCTGAGCATGAAGAACATCGGGCTTGCCGTTCTCCTTGACATAAGCGTTATAGAGCTTCTCCGCGGTCTTAACATAAGAATTCATCTGCAAGTCCATACCGAATTTTCCTATATCAAGCTCAAGTCTGCCGTAAGTCTTGTAGCCGTCGTTGTTGTCGACATATGTTTTCTTCATCATCGGATACTTTGGCAAATCGCTAAGTCCCTGACGGTCGACATATATCATATTCACCTTAACACCCGCCTTGGAGACGGCCGAGCAGAACAATTTGTGATAATTTCCGATAAGCTTATCCTTGCCGTTCGGATACCATGTTGTGACAACGAGCACATGAAGCGGTTTTTTATTAGTTTTATTTTCCATAAAATCACCTTTTATAATCGATTTTTGAATTAATACTCACCCCGATAAAAACAGGGTATTTTGCTTTGATTGTACCCCCAGAAGCTATATTTGTCAATTGTGATTAAGTTAGCCGTTTTGAGCATAACGAGAATTTTTATGAAAGAGAAATCCCTGTGAATGTCTCTTTCTTGGTTTTATATAAAATTACTTATTAAGCTTTTCTACCGTGATAACTCCTAAATCGACTTTGATTTTGCTCTCATAGATTTCTTCGTCATATCTGATACCCAAGAAATTAAGCTGAGAGAAGCACTTATTTTCACTTTTTTCTTTCAATTTAATCTTTCTTTTTATCAACTAAAATGCTGTCTGAAAAGAGTAGCCGCATGAGCACACGGAAATAACTTTATCACCCACTGAACAGAGCTCGGAAGATCTCCGATGCAGACATATGCTCCGACTAAGAAGCCTATGAGCGTTCCGAGTATAATGCTTATCATGGTGTAGGTGTTGCTTGTTTTCACGAAAGAAACGATGAAACAGACCATTGCGCTTGATGCGAACGATGATAATAAAATAGCTCCCAAGACCTTGACTATCGTCATCAGGCTTGCTATCTCGCCGCCGTTTGCGACTATATAAATTTCTCCGAAGATTAATGTCACAACGCTCATAACCACTTAAATTCTTAGCAAGGACAATAAACGGACACAAAAAAGACAGAGCCTTAAAAACTCTGCCTTTTTGAGATATTAATTTGATAAAAAATAAAAAGAGATGCCTTTTTTTAGCATCTCTTTTGGCGTTCCCGAGGTGATTCGAACACCCGACCTACCGCTTAGGAGGCGGTCGCTCTATCCGGCTGAGCTACGGAAACATTTAACTAAGTTATTTTACAACAGTTGGTGGCAATTGTCAATCACTCGATATTTCTCCACAAAAACAAAAAAACAGAACCAAAAAGGTTCTGCGTTTTTTGTAAAGTTTGAAAAAGCTTTCGACTTATGCGCCGAGCTTCTTAACAAGAGCTGACTTCTTTCTTGCAGCTGTGTTCTTGTGGAGAATACCCTTAGCGGCTGCCTGATCGATTCTCTTAACAGTAACACGAACGACCTCTGCCTTGTTCTCTGCGTTCTCCTCGATAGCTGTGTTAGCCTTCTTGATCTGAGTCTTGAGAGCTGAATTAGCAATCTTTCTCTGCATTGTCTTTGCCTCTGTGACTAAGACACGCTTCTTTGCTGACTTAATGTTTGGCATGCTGTGACACCTCCTCGAAATGATTTATATGACACCATAGGTGCTTAATTTTATGCGTCCTATGGCTTAAGATCAAGTCTTTATCAGACCCAATCATTATAATTCCCAATAACGCGAGAATTATAATACCATAAACTACAGAAAAAATCAAGAGATTTTTTCCATTTGACCGCCATAAATTAAGAATTAGGAACTTATCCAAAAAAATAAGCTTGCGGCTTAAAATTTGTTGCACTTTTCAAAAATCAGATAAGACATAAAAAGAGAACCTCAAGAGGCTCTCTTTAAATCCTGTTAATTTAGCTTACTGAATGGATTCCTCGAGGTATCTCTCAAGCTCAGCCTCGTCCTTCTTCTTGTCAAAATAAACAAGGAAAGCTGTGACAGCTGCGACAACAGCGGCTACGGCTGATACGATAGATACGATGATAACATACTTTGTGGTAGACTTTTTCATAATATTAACTCCTTTCGGGATATCTTTATTGTTTTGTGTTTTATGTACTAATAATAGCGAAAAAAGCGGTACTTGTCAACAGTGACAAAGCCTTAACAAACCCTTTAAATTGTAAATAATTATAGAATTTTTTCTTTAAATATGTTATCATTAAATTTAGAAGAGTAATCGGCAAAGCCTTTCTCTTCTGTATTTTTTCTGATAAATAAACACACGATATTCTAAATACCGCAAAGGAAGATAAATGAGAAACGCAGGAAAATTTCACACCGTCTCACTCGAAGAAGCCGAGCTTCTTTATAACCGTGACCCCGACAATTCCGTGATGATAGACGTAAGAGACGTCGACGAATATTATGTCAAGCATGCCGCCCAGGCGATAAATCTCCCCCTTGATGATTTCAGCGAGGAAGCCCTTGCCAAGGTAATACCGTCTAAGGACACCAAGGTCTTCACCTACTGCCGCTCGGGTCAGAGAAGCCGCAGAGCCATTTTGCAGCTTGTCGACTACGGCTACAAGAATCTCTACGATATGGGCGGACTAAATGGCTGGCCGTATAAATTCGGATACGGCTTAGACTGACGACAAATTAACAGTATTTTTCATGGGGGGGCGACTTTTGGTCGCCCTTTTCGTTTTGTGTGATTTTTGCGTTGCACTTTTGAGGACGAAAAAGAAAGCTCCGATTAATCGGAGCTTTTTCTATCTTCGTCTTCTTTTGTGACTTCTATTAGCCTTAAACTATGTTTCTTCAGGGTTAATTCTCAGCGGTCTTTATTTATATTTGTGGAAATAATTCTGCTGTCAAATTTACTCTACTGTTTGATATTTCACTAGATGCAAATGAATCGGCACTTCGTGTCTCTTTATTCCGTTTTCGCTAATTATTCATTATTAATTGTTAACTACTTGTCGGCTCCGCCCACGCCCGTTCGCTTTTTGTAAAAAGCGAAACCGAAAACTTTTATGTTTTTACCTTGATTTTATCTTTTCTTTTGCAAAAAGGGACGTCCCTCACGGAGCGTCCCGATTTTCATCAAGTCCTTAAGCTTAACTTATTTTATTTCTGCTTTTTCTTTCTGTAAACCAAAGAACCTGTGAGTGCACATGCACTTGCCGCAAAGATTGCAATCCACATGTTTATATCGCTCTCATCGCCTGTCTTCGGTGAACTTGAATTAGGAGTTGCAGTAGGTGTGACTGTTGGCTTAGCTGTCGGTGTCGGTGTTACTTCAGGTGTCTTAACATCCTTCATAACAACCTTTCCGCCCTTAACCTTACCGTCCTTTCCGACTGTGAATGTGATAGTCTCTGCGACCTCATATCCCTTAGGTGCGGATTTCTCGGTAAGTGTGTAAGTACCGAACGGAAGCTTGACTGTATGTGTCTTTAAGCTACCATCGGAGTTCTTTCCGTCAGAGCCAGAAGTCCATGATGCGACTACCTTGCCGTCTGCGTTCTTTATCTCAAGCTTAGCGCCAGCAATCTCTTTGCCTGAATCACTATCAACCTTGCTGATCTCGACATCCCACTCATGGATTTCATCGACCATTACGATAGCCGTGACTTTCTTGCCGTCAACTGTTACTACGCCGTCCTTAGCTACCTCAAATGTGATTGAATTTGCTAAGTTGTAGCCAGCCGGTGCGCTGTTCTCTGTGAGTGTGTATGTGCCGAACTTAGGTACTGTGACTGTGTGTGTCTCTGTGCCGCTTGTCCACTTTTCGATTTCGTTACCCTCTTCGTCTGTAACCGTCAATTCTGCTCCCTCGAGCTCGTTTCCGTTTACATCTACCTTGCTGATAACTACTTCTCTTTCTGTGTACTCATCGATCATCACAACCTTCTCGACTACATATCCGCCAATATGGATTTCACCTTCTTCATCAACACTGAAGACAATATCTTTTGCTGTGTTGTAGCCATTAGGCGCCGATTCCTCATGGAGCGTATATGTGCCCATTGTTACGGTGACCGTGCGATCACTTCCGTCGCTTGTCCAAGAATCAACTACTCTATTATTAGCATCTTTCAGAGTAAGCTCTGCTCCCGCAAGCTCGTTTCCGCCTATATCCTGTTTGCTGATCTGAATATTGCGCTTAGTAAGCTCATTAACCACTACTATAGGGTTGGCGCTCTTACCGTCAACAGTTACTTTTCCTTTTCCATCGACAATGAAGGTTATATCATCTGCTTCATCGTAGCCGGCAGGTGCATCCATCTCTTTGAGAATATATGTGCCCTCAGTGACCGAAACTGTATGCGGTGTGCCGTCGCTTACCCACTGGTCAATAATTTTATCCTTCTCACCAACAATTTCAAACGTAGCGTCTTCGAGCTCGACTCCGTTTGCATCCTGCTTGCTTATTGAAACATCAAATAGCTTAGCATAGTTGTTGTTAAAGGTTACTTCAGCCTCTTCCTTTTCGTCCAAGACGAATTTATCGGAGGAAGTATCGACTTTCTGTTCGTCGCTGTTTATATAGTTTGTGGTGTTTATATACTGCCAGCCGACAATATCGTCACCGATTATTTCTCTGACTTTGTACTCGCCCGGCTCAACCTCCAAGGAATATGCCCAGCAAATCAATCCGGTCTCATTGCTCATAACCGTGAAATCACTGAGCTTGACTGTATCGATTAATTTCTCGCCGCTATTAACCTTAGATTCAGAGCTTGAATCTTCCGATGTGTCAGAGCTTTCCTCAGATTCGCCATAATAGTCTTCATCATATTCATCGTCGCCGTCTTCATCTTCGGAAAGTTCAGAATCTTCCGAACTTTCAGAGCTGTCGGAGCTATTAGGATCTATCTTGAGAATCTGGAAAGAAATGTTGTTTCCTAAATCGGACTTAGGAAGCTCTGTTCCGCAATTATTAACATCTGTAACATACTTATAAAGAGTTATAGCCGCTTTGCCGCTTTCAGCCTTAGTATTGTAGTAGCTGAGCTTGCTGTCCTCTCTTGTGGAAATCGTTACTGTCTTAGAGCTGTTGTTTCCGATAATATAACCGTTAGGAGCCTTAACCTCGGTTACCGTGTACTCGCCCTCAGGCAATATAATCTCAGCTATGCCCTCACTGCCTGTTGTAATCTCGGCGTAAACGCTCTTAGCCTCATCGGAGTTGTCTTCGTGGGCAGAACCGTCTATTAGGTATGTTGCACCCTCGAGGGTTTCAAGAGTAATCTTGTTGTACTTTGTGATTGTGAGATGACCGTAGCCGTCAGGGAGATTTGTCCAACCCGCCTGGTAGCTTGCCTCGTGCTCGTCTTCGTCCTCTGTTGACCACTTGGTCGGATCTGAAGCGATTCTGTAGTCTACCGTGTTCTTGTATGTGCCGTTCTCCATAACAAAGGTTGTGAGAACAATGCGGTATGCCTTCTCCTTGAACGGATTTTCTCCGTTAAACTTAATAGCAACCTCACCGTTTTCTACGGTAACAGCATAATCTGTAAACTCCTCGCCCTGTGTGAGCTTATTGTTCACATATGAGAGAGAATAAATCTTTACGCTCTTGTAATTAAGACCGTTCTGAAGCTTATCATAAATTGTGTCGTACTCAGACAAATCAGAGAGGTTCTTGTTAACATCGATAGTCCAATCGATAGTACGTGAGCCGTCCTCGTTAAGCTTGCCCTTCTTCTGAAGAATGTTAGTTCCGACTGCTGTCTTAGCAGTGCTTTTTACATTAGCAACCTGCGGTGCTTCGAGAGTAGCAGTATTTGTGACATTAAATGTGCTGTTTGTCTTGATAGCGTCCTTGTTCTTGAGACTTGTGGTGAAGTCTACCGTGAACATAAATCCGGAGCCTGTGGAGTCTGCCTCAGCGTAAGGAAGACGGATTGTCATGGTCTCTTTACCTGAGCCATCATCAGTGACGTTAATTGCACTTTCGTCAAGTTCGATAACCTGACCGTTCTTCTTGAGAACGACGGAATCTTTATCGAATGTCCAGTTTGTATCGGGGAGTCTATCTGTGATAAGTGCGCCCTTGTCAGGTGTACCGAGTTCCTGGCGGTTCTCGTTTACATTCAAAGTCCAAGAGATTTTCTTTGTATTGTAATCATAGCCGCCACTTGATTTTGTAAGCATCTTAGTACTGCATGTGACGGTACTTCTTACGCTTGCTGCGTACTCGATATAATCAGACTCAACCGCAATATCGTTGTTAACCTTAAATCTGCCGTAGTTGTCGCTGATGTTAGTTCCCCAGATAGCCTGGTCGTTTTCGCTGAACTGTGACTTATAGGTGACGATAATCTCATCGCCTGACTTGTTATCCTCTTCGATATTAAGCTTAATCTCGAAGCCCTTGCCGTCATCGGTGATCTGAACGCCGAGTCCGACAGCCTGTCCTGCCTCGGTAATCTCACCGTTTTCCATATAAGCAACAGTGTTTCCGTCCTTAGACTTATAGGTGATGTTCATCGAGCCATTAACATAGGTATGAGTTACATTCATAGAAGACCTGAAACTCTTGCCGTAATATACAACCTGCCAGAGGGTGTCTTTAATTGTGAATGTACCGTGGTTCTCGCCTAAAGTCTGAATGCGTGCAGTCCAATCGATTGAGTGGTCATATCTGTTGTATGTGCCATTCTTTGTGAGATAAATCGAACCAGGGTTAACCGTAGCGTCCTTGGAGACTATAAGGCCCATTCCGTCGCCCCAAAGCTCGACATGGTTGGTAATATTACTGCTGATGTCGCTCTTTTTGACTCCGTCCTTAACCTTTACGGAATAAGTGATAATCTGCTTGCCCGTAGTTGTTTCGTCAAGCTTGAACTTGATCTGATCGTTTCCTGTTGTTGTGCCTGTCGAAATAACTTCATAATCTGTGCCTTCTTCAAGCGACTTGGAATACATGAGGTTTCCGTTAGCATCATAAACATCTAATTTGATCTCTTTCTCAGTTGCAAGCTCAAAGTACTGCGGAAGAGTATCCCAAGCAATTGGGTTCTTTCTTAGCATGCTGTTCTTTGCGGTAACAGTCCACTGAATGTACTTTCCGCTGAGAGCCTTACCTGTCTTATCGATAGTAGCAACAGCAATCTCTACCTTAGCTTTATCAGAAGCACTCGGAGATCCATCGTCGTAATTGCTATACTTAATTTCAGGAAGTCTTGTCTCCTCATTCTTAACCCATGTGGGGGCACTTGAGACAGCAGTAGCGCTGTTGTTGATTGTTACCTTTCCCGTCTTAGAATCAGGCTTGAAGTTTGTGGTATCAGACGGGTCATAGTAGGTCTTGTATGTGAGCTCGAGAGTTACGCCGCTTGGAATCTTGACGCCCTCGGCGCTCTCCCACACGAAGCTCTTCTTGTCGGAAGCAAGCGTGAGAGTACCATCGACTTCCTCGCCGCCCTTAATTCTTGCGGTTACAGTGAAATCATCAGCAAGAATGATGTTCTTGTCGCTTATGTCATCAGTAATTTTAATTCCCGCAACATAGTTATCATCACCGAAGCCGGTGACTGTCGGTGTTGCGTCAAGTGTCCATGTGACGGAGTCATCGGAGAAATCCGCCTCACTTGCAGATTTTACAAGGTCGATTGAGGACTCGCCCTCGGGAAGCTCAAAGTCGATTTCATCAGTCTCGAACTTTGTGTTCTCGTTGACCTCAATTTCAATCTTGTTGTGATTTTTGTCGTCAATTTTGTCCTTGTTGATTTTTGCGGTAAAGACAAATCCGCCGGAAACATCATGGTAATACATTCCGCCGTAGCCGCACTTAACGGCTTCTTCCGTGAATGAGATGGTAGCCTCGATAGTTCCCGAGCCGTCCGAGAATTTGACATAACCTACGGTCTCACCGGAAAGCTTGCCGCTTTGTGCGACAATTTCAACTGTTATGTCCTTCTTCAGAAGAAGCGGAGCTTTGATAGTAAAAGGATATTCCTTGTTTGCCTCTACTACCTGTCCCTTAGGAATTGTGTAGTCGAGCAAAACAGCAACATTTGCGCTTCTCTTTACATTCGAGCTAAACGGAATAATCTGTCCGTCCACATAAGCCGCACCGACTTGAACCTTGGTGAAGAATTCCTTGAAGCCGTCCACCTCAACAGGAACAGCAGTCGGCTCCGGTGTCGCAGTAGCCTTAGGTGTTGCCGATGCTTCAGGTGTTGCAGAAGCTTTAGGCGAAACCGATGCTTCAGGAGTTGCAGAAGCCTCAGGCGAAACCGATGCTTCAGGAGTTGCAGAAGCCTCAGGCGAAACCGATGCTTCAGGAGTTGCAGAAGCCTCAGGCGAAACCGATGCTTCAGGAGTTGCAGAAACCTCAGGCGAAACCGATGCTTCAGGAGATGCAGAAGCCTCAGGCGAAACCGATGCTTCAGGAGATGCAGAAGCCTCAGGCTCTGCCGAAGACTCAACCTCGCTTTCCTCCGGAACTACATCCGCTGAAGACGTTGTGGAATCAATCTCGTCATCACTGACCTCGGAAACCACAGCCTGTGAAGGTGTTTCGCTATCAACTTCAATATCGCCGCTAAGCTCGTTTTCCTCACTCACTTGGCTTGATTCACTTGATCCCTCTGTCGCTTCGTAGCTTTCAGCCAAAGCGGTGTAGCAAGGAGTGGAAATGCCAAGCATCACGGCAAGCATTACACTTACGATCTTTGATGCGAAGTTTGTTTTTTTCATTTCTAACCCTCCGTTTCAAGAGTTTGTTTTCACTTCTAAATGTCACACAAATTTCCGTTACTGCTTTCCACCTCTAAAGCCGAAAAAATGCTGTGGCATAGAAATTACTAAAATTAGCCATAGATAGCCGTTTATATTATACAACTTAATAAATTTAAATAAAAGTCACTATTTTGCCATAAAGCGAGTCTTTTTGTAAGTGCTAACTGTAACACTTTTACAAATTTTGCGTATTTTTTGCACTTTATCCATTTCACTGCACAATTCTTGCTGTTCTTTCTTATATTTCAACTTGTACTTTATCGAAAAATCGTAACACAAATTATTCAAAAAAACTTTGTGCCTCATCACTTCGATTTGTTGGTTTCAGCACAGTTTCGGTAAGCTTTAGGAGTCATACCGTATTTTTCTTTGAATTTGCTTGTGAAATGGCTCTGCGAAGAAAAGCAGAGAAGATAGCTTATTTCGCCAAGCTCCATATCAGTTGTTTTTAAAAGGAAGCTCCCTTCTTTCAGTTTTTCATCAATTATGAATTCGGGTATCGACTTTCCCGTTTCCTTTTTGAACTTAATTCCGAGAGTTTTTCTGTTCATTCGTGCGACGACATCAAGATCGGACACATTCACCTTCTCGTAAATGTGCTCGTAAATATACTTTATGCAAAGAGAAATCTCAACAGAATATTCCTGCTTGCCTTGAAGCCGCCTCACCTGTCCGCAAAAATCCAAGCCCGCCTTCTTCATGACCGACTGCACCGCCGAAACCGACGAGAGCTCATCTGTCTCCTGACAGTACTTATCACTTAAATTAAAAGCAAACTGCGGATCGACTCCGCCCTCGATTGCCGCATTCGTGAATGCGTTTATGACGATAACCGCACGGTATTTCTGCTGACGAAGCGGATCAAGACTTATCTGCCCAAGCCCTTTTTCCATTCTCGAGTCGAAGTGCTGAGCGAAGCTCAATTCGTCACCGTTAATTATCGCCGCCTTCAGTTCCCTTTCCACATAAAGCGAACGGTTATAGAAGCGAATGTCACTTTGAGCATTCATCTGCTCGGCACGCTTGAGCTCGATTTCCTCCTGTTTTTCATCCTCCATATTTGGTCGGTGGCGGTAAGTCAGTGCCTTTGAAAAATCCTGTCCGTTGTAAGCAAGCTTAACAAGCCCCGCAAAGCTTTTTGCGTGACCCACTGTCTGCACAAGCGTATGAGCGATTAAATTGACAAGCTGCGAGGAGTCCTTTTTCACAGCAAACTGCCGCACATAGTTAAACGGTATGGGCGACGGTCTTTGCGTAGCAAGCGGAATGGTCACGACAAATTTATCATCGTCAAGCGGAATGACTACAAGATAGTAATAGTCCGTGACAAATTCGAGCATTATGTCATTTTTGAGTTTGTGTCTTTTTATCTCGACCGCAATATAATCGAAAAAGTAACCGTAAACGAGATTTTTAAGATCGTTCGGAAACGAACATATTACTTCCCCGTTGCTTTTTGCCACCCAAAACGGAATGTCTCCCAGTAAATAGAGGTCATTCCAAATCCTAACCGTCTTTTTTCCTATTTCTCTTTCGGCTCTCTCATATGTGTTGAAATTATTTTCCATAATATTCCTCACGGCAAAACTTAATATTTGTTTTTATTTTAACAGATATTTTTTGTAAAAAAAGATTAAAAATACCAAAATCTGATAATTTTTACTCAAATATGATATTTCTCATTTGTGCTTCGTGATATTATCAGCTCGTAAAAAGCAAATACAACAACCGTACGGACAACAACTAATAATACATTTTATAGGAGGATTTTCTAATGGCAAAATCAAAAATCTATGCTCAGCTGTACACAATTCTCAGAACAAATCAAGCAAGAAGCCTCGAGGCACTCAAGCAGATTTCAGAAATAGGCTTTGCGGGAGTCGAGCTCATGGGCACAAACACCTGCGGTCTCACAACCGAGGAATACAAGAAGTACATCACCGACCTCGGACTTGACCCAATCTCGAGCCACAACCTCTCGAGCGAAGCTGATTTCGACTGGGCAAGAGAAATGGGAATTCGCTACAACGATGTTCGTCCAGACCTCGGAAATGGCACATACGATGAAATCATGAGAGCCGCAGAGGATATGAACGCTCAGGGCAAACTCAGAGCAAAGCACGGCATCAAGGCAGTTCTTCACAACCACTCCCAGGAGTTTCGCAAAATCACGGGAAAAGAGGACGAGGAGGACAGAATTTACGATCTTCTCATAAAGAACACAGACCCAGAGTTTGTTAATTTCGAGCTTGACATCGGCTGGTGTGCATTCTCAGGATGCGACCCTATCGAGTATGTAAAGAAATACGCCGGAAGATTCCCCGTTGTCCATGTCAAAGAGGCAAACAGAGTTGCATTCAACGACGATGAGCTCGAGCACTTCCCAAGAGACATTCTCGCAATGGGTATGCCGATTAGACCCGTAAATCCCAAAGCTGCCAAAGAGGGATTTTTAGCAGATATCTGCTTCTTTACTGAGGAGCAAGCCGCTATCATGTACTGGGGAAGACACTGGAACGCAAGACTCGGAAACGGAATCATCGACTGGAAAGCACTCACCGACGCTCTTGAAGCACAGGGCATTGAGGCTTACATCAGCGAGAGAGAATATTTCTCCTATGAGGGCGGCGGAGACGCTTACACCGCCGCTAAGCAGGACTTCGAATATCTCGACAAGCTTCTTAATAATAAGTAAATATAAAACTACCGTAATTTAGATGAACTGATTTAATATTAAAAATTAATTATTGAGTTAAATATACAAGGTAAGGATTAGTAAAAATGAAAAAAGGTAACGACGTAGGAATCATGGCAAAAGCCGGCTATTGTGCGATAGAAGTCGGCAACGCCTTCTCTTGGACTATGATAAGCACCTACTTATCAGTATTCTACACAGACGTAGTCGGACTTGCTCCCGCAGTAGTCAGCATCATCTTTCTCATTGCAAGAATATGGGACGGAGTCAACGACCCCATGATGGGTATCATTGCGGAAAAGACTAACACCCGCTTCGGCAAGTACCGTCCGTATCTTATTTTCGGCGCACCGCTTGTAGCGATTTTCAGCATTTTGGCTTTCTCGAAAATCAACGCTTCCATGCCCGTTATGATTATCTATGCGGCTGTCACCTATATCCTTTGCGGAATGGCTTACACGGCAGTTTGCATCACACAGGGCGGTCTTGTAAATCTTATGACAAGAGATTTGAACACAAGAGTTCAGCTTAATTCACTTCGTCAGGCCGGAAACGGAATCACAGGACTTGTCATCAGTGCAATTTCCATGCCTCTCATTCTTTACTTCGGAAACGGAAGCACAGCATCGGCAAGAGGCTATCTATTAACAACGGTTATTTTCTCGATAATCGGTGCGGCTTGCGTAGTCTTCGGCGGAATCACATGCAAGGAAAAGGTAAAGAGCGTTCAGGGCGCAAAGGCTCCGACACTCGGCGAGATTGCAAAGAAAGCATTCACAAACAAGGACATTCTCCTTCTCGTTTTGGTGGGAATTTTCATGACAGCCGGAATTTTGGGCCGCTTCGGTATCATCTCCTACTACTTCATCTATTACCTTGAAAACCCTGCACTCATGGCTGCGGTACTCGTTCCTTACAACATCTGCACTATTGTCGCTCAGACCTATATCCCATTGCTCTCAAGAAAAATCGGCAAAAAGGGCACAGCACTTTTTGGCTATGCCGTTCAGTCTATCTCACTCGCTCTCATCTTCTTTGCCGGCAAGAGCAACATTCCTCTTATTTATGTCGGATTTATTCTCACAGGTCTTGGCAATGTCGCTCCGAGCATTCTTTATAGCCTCACAGGCGACATATGTGACAAGGAAGAGCTCGTGACAGGCAAGAGATCCGACAGCGTTGTCTACTCCCTCGTTTCTCTCGGCACAAAAATCGGAATGGCAATCGGCGGCGCACTCTTCGTTGCACTTCTCGGCACAATCGGCTTTGTAGCAAACGAAACCCAGACTGCCGAAACTCTCGTCAAGCTTAACGGTCTCGCTAACCTTGCACCGATTATCTTCTATGCGCTTTCAGCCGTCAGCATTCTTCTCATAGGAATAAACGACAACGAAGCTAAGAAGAACAGAGAAATTCTCGAAGCCCGTGAAAAGGAAAGAGAATCAGCAAAAGCTGCTGAAATTCAGTAATTTAAATTTTATACGAGGTAAATCATTATGACTAAGGATAAAGAAATCAGAATAGCAATAATCGGAACAGGTATGATTTCCGAGAGACACATGACCGTTATCGATAATCTTCAGAGAAGAGGTCACAAGCTTAAGGTTGTAGCCGCCGCTGAGATTAAACCTGAGAGACTCAAGGCTTTCGGTGAGAAATACGGCATCGCAGAAGAAAATCTTTACACTGACTTCAGAGAAATGCTCAAGCGTGACGACATCGACGAGGTTGAGGTCTGCGTTCACAACAATCTTCACACAAGCGTGGCTTGCGCAGTCCTTAAGGCTGGCTTCCCGTGCTACTGCGAAAAGCCGATGGCAGCTTCCTATGCCGATGCAAAAATCCTCTATGACACAGCAAAGAAATATAATCAGAAATTAGCCGTTCAGATAAGCTCAATCTACAATCCGCAGACACGCATCGCAAAGCGTATGGTTGAAAACGGCGAGCTTGGAGAAATCTATCACGCACGCTCAGTCGGTCACCGCCGTCACGGCAGACCGGGCTACGATATGCCGTGGTTCAGCTCCGACTTCATCAACCCGGAAATCGGCGTTCACGGCCCGCTTTTCGACCTCGGTATCTATCACCTTGCTCAAATGCTCTATATCCTCGGTATGCCTGAGCTTGAGAGTGTTTACGGTGTTCAGAGCTCAAAATACTGGACAAACCCTAAGCTTGACAAAATAACAGGCAGAACAGCTCCCGTTGAGGACCTCGGAATAGGTATCGCAAGATTCAAGGGCGGCATCTCCATGGATATCTATGAGGACTGGGCAATTCACATGGACGAGATCGGCACAAGCTTTGTGGCCGGCACAAAGGGCGGCCTCAAGCTTATTGACGTTGACTCCACAGGCGGCCCCATGGCAGTTCCCGCAAACGGAAACATTGTCGGCGGCGGTCACCTCCAGGTTCCGAGACTCGAGCACTTCGGCATTGACGAGCACAACCAGTTCTTTGACACCAAGCTTGACTGCGGCATCGGCGACATGACAGGCATGATGGAAGAGACAATCAACCCCGAGATCGCAATGTATAATGATAACCAGCTCCAGTGGTACTCCTATCTTCGCGGTGATTTGACAGACGAAACGAGAATCGACTCCCCGTACATTGCAATGCAGACAGCCTTCCTCTCTGAGGGTGTTGTTCTCTCCAATGAGCTTGGCAGAAGCGTAACGGCAGACGAGATTAAGAAGCTTTCAAAGTCAATCGCAATTCGCCACCAGAAGACAGACTTCGGAGTTATCGATTACGATTTTGACGAGTATGTAGCAGAATAAAAAATAATATTTCATATAAATTGGTTTTTCTTTTCATAAACCCCGAGATATTTTCTCGGGGTTTATTTTTGTCCGCCTTTTGTCCTTGCCGTGGTGTTATAGTTTAATCACAGAAAACACAAAAACACCTAATCAAAAACAAAAGGAGAAAACAAAAATGGAAAAAATGAAAAAACGCATATTATTTGATCACCCGATGCTCAGCATGCTTATAATGCCCGTGGTATTATTTTTCGCAATATCGTTTGCGCAAGTTCCTTTCGGCGGCATAATCAAAGCGGTGCTCGGAGCAGGCGCAGACAGCCACTTAGTCTCATGCATTAGCGAAATAGCGGCGGCCGGAATAGTCTTGATATTACATCAGATTTGGTTCGGAAAAGAGCTTCATCATTTCTTCAGTGCAAAAGGCTTTGGCCGCGGTATTCTCATCGGCTTGGGCGTATTTGCAGTACCGGCAGTTTTCGTTGCAATGAAGCTTTTCTACACATTTACAGGTCAGTTTGAAATGGGCAATCCTGTTAATGCATTTTTCTATGCATTTGCACCGGGCCTTGGTGAAGAAGTAATCTTCAGAATTATCCCAATCTCACTTGCCATGAGAAGCAGAAACAAGAACATCATCACAACCGTTCTTATCGTTACAAGCCTTATCTTCGGTCTTGTTCACAGCGGCAACATTCTCGCAGGCGCAGACCCCGTCCAGACATTAATGCAGGTAATTTACGCTACAGGCCTCGGCTTAACATATGCTGCAATCTACCTCAGAACAGGAAACATCTGGGTTTCGATTTTCTTACACACATTCACAGACTTCAACGCTTACATCGGAGTGAGCGGTCAGCAGTCAGGCGGCGTTCTTGCCGACAAGGCTACAATGATGGCTGTTATCGGTTTAGGTGCTCTCTCAGTTATCTTCTTCACAAATGCACTCGTAGCATTCAGAAAGAGCAAGAGAGAAGAAATCCCCGCAGTTTGGGACAGAATCTGGGGCAGAGAAGAAATCACAGAATATGTCGCATAAATACACAAATTAAAGAAATAAAAAAACACCTCGCTTTTATCGGCGAGGTGTTTTTGCATATTTTGCGCTAAATTTATCTTTTCTTTCTCTTAAGCTTGCCCTTGAAGCCGTCCACTGTCTCTCTTGTTGCAACGATTTTGTCGGCAAGGCAAAGTATCATGCTCTCTCGGTGAGTCGGAACAGAAGTGAGATTAAGCGGAAACATATGGGTTCTTATCATATTTTTCTCTATTCTTCCAAGCTTAAAATCACGCTTAGCGTTCTTCAGTGCCGTTTCTGCGTGAGAAAATCCATGCAGCTTATGTGATTTATCCGGCACATGCCAATCGTACAGAAAATAGTCGTGAAGAAGTGCTCCTCTCACGAGAGCCCTTTTGTTTGTCTTGAACGGAAGTTTATCCGCAATCTCAACGCATGTCATCGCTACCGACAGCGAATGCTTGAAAACGGATATTTTTCCGTGCTGAATAAACTTGTGTTCCTTTTTCATTCCGTCAGACTTCAAAATATCTCTGCCATGACGCTTCACAACAGCCATTTTCTCTGCTCTTGTCAATTCAATTCTCCTTTCAAACTTTTGAGGTTAAATTTTGTTTTTTCTCTTTGCGTTCTTTATTTATCTTTGTTTCTTAGCGTTCGCTATTTCTATTGTTCTAACTGTTCGGCATGAAAAATGCCCGTCTGCGAATGCTTCGCATTCTTGACGTATTTTTCGTGCCTATCTTTTTTATTATCGCTTCGCTCTGTTATTTTTTATTTCTCATTGTGCTTCGCTTTTCTCTCGTGGGCTCCGCCCACACCCTTTCGCTTTTTGTAAAAAGCGAAAGCAAAAACTTTTTATAGCTCTGCGTTCTGCTTAATTATATTATATCGCTACTTAATATCGCAACGGTATATTTACCAAAATATCGCCCTTTTGCCAAAAAGATTTTTTCAAAAGTATCTTATTGCCGCAATGTGATTTTTTTGGTAAAATTATGAGTATGGAAAGAGAATTTTATTTCTTTCCTCTCCTTTAAATTTTATTATTTTTCAGACAATAAATGTCACCTTGCCAATGTCGGACGGCGAGGTGGCATTTATTTTTTATTTTCATTCGGCACGGAGGAATATTTAAATGCCAAAAACTAAATTTCAATCTGTTATTTTCACTGCTGTCACCGCTTGGCTCATGGTTTACATCATGACTCTTTACAACACCGTTCTTGCCATGGGTAGCTTCACTAACCAAAGTTTTCTAATTGCCCTCAAGGGTATGTGGGTCGAGTTCGTCATCATCTTTTTGTGCGCTTTCTTTATCTCAAGCCATGTCGCAAAATTCTTTGCGTTCAGAGTTGTCAAGCCCACTGACCGCCCCATTGCCATCATCTTTGCCATTCAGGTTTTCACCGTTGTCACTCAGGTTTTCCTTGCAAGCTTCATCGGAGTTTACCACGGCTACGGCTTCACTTCCAACTTCATTCCCGATTACATCATGACCTACTGCAAGAACTTCGCCATGGCAATGCCCGCTCAGCTCTTTGTCGCAGGCCCTCTCGCAAGATTTATTTTCAGATGCATTTTCGCAAAAAACGATAAGTCTCAAAAGGCTTAAATTTATTATATCTTTACCCCTATTTCTCAAAACATGAGAGATAAATATATCATTTTCTCTTATATATATCTTTAATTAAATTTAAAATTGCTGTATACTTAAGTCACAACAAAGATATTACGAATTCGTAAGCAAAAGGAAATTGATAAACTCAAAACTTGTTTTATTTGAAAGGGGTTGTTTTTATGCCAATGGGCAGAGGACCAATGGGTGGCCCGCCTCCGATGGGCGGCAGAGGACCGATGGGAGGACCTCCTCCGAGAAGAGGACACAGACCTCCTCCGCCACCACCGCCGAGAGGAATGTACCGTTCGGGCTGCGGATGTCTCGGCTGTTGCATGCCGATTTTATCGATAGCCGCCGTTATAGGTGCCGCTATCATCGGATTGTTAGCCTAAAACATTAATGAAAAAGCGAAAACGGAGAAGCCAAAAACTTCTCCGTTTTTATTTTTTATTAGAATGTAACCGTTACGGTAGTTCCCAAGCCGTATTCGCTCTCAAGCTTCAAATCGGCGTTGTGAACCTCGGCAATATGCTTGACTATCGCAAGTCCGAGTCCCGTTCCGCCCGTCTCTCTCGAGCGTGATTTATCTACTCGATAGAATCTCTCGAAAACTCTTTCCTGGTGTGCCTTCGGAATTCCTATTCCGTTGTCCTTGACTTCGAGCACTGCCTTATCGTTTCTCTTGCCGGCAAAGACTCTGATTTCTCCGCCGAAGTCGTTGTACTGAATAGAGTTCTGCACAAGGTTATAGATAAGCTCGCTCAAAAGGCTCCTGTCGCCCATTATTTCCGTAGGCTCGCCCTTTAGATCTATACTTATCGACTTTTGAGACGCGTTAATCTCGAGGTCATGGCAGCATTCCGATGCAAGCTCATACAAATCAAACTCAGCAAACTCCATATGGCTTTCGTTTCTGTCCAGATCCGATAGCTCTATGATGTCGTTGATAAGCTTCAGAAGTCTGTCTGCATTCTTTCTTATCTGACAAACTATGTGATTTTGATTTTCCGGCGGAATCATTCCGTTCTCAAGCAATTCGGCATAACCCTTAATTGCCGTGAGCGGTGTTTTAAGCTCATGAGAAACATTTGCCGTGAAATCCTGTCTTATGGACGCCGCACGCAAAATCTTGTCGTGCTGAGACCTTATCTTGTTCTCGAACGGCTCGAGTTCCTTGTATGCGGTGGTCTCTCCCGAATGATCATCGAGGTGCTCAGCCATCTGATTTATCGGCTCGATAATCTTATTAGTCAGCAAGTGGCCGAGGAGTATGCAAACTCCGAGTATCAAAGCGGAAACCAGAAGTATGACGGGGATTGCCGCAAGGAAAACACTTCCCAAGGTTCTCGCCTCTGTGGAAATTCTCACGACCGTGCCGTTATTCTGAAGAATAGCGTAATTATACGTGTTCATTCCCATCGTTGACGACAGTCTCACGCTCTCGCCCGTGCCGTTTTCCATAGCCTGCTTAACCTCAGGGCGGTCAAGGTGATTTTCGAGAGTAACAGCACTGTTGTCGTTATCATAAATAACAGAACCGTCCTTTGCTATCCATGTAACTCGAAAATTTCCCGTACTGAAATTAAACTGCTTGTCGATGTTGGTCTCGTCGGCAGTTTCAAAAACTCCCGTTTCGTTCAAGAGCTCCGCCGCCATTTTTAGGTCCTCGTGAACTTGATCGCGAAAAAGCCCGTAGTAAACAAAGGTGATACCTATCGTTGTCGCAACTATCGCAATGACGGCGATTATCGCAAGTCGAATATTTATTTTTTGTTTCATTCTCTTTTCTTTCTTTTCTCTCCTTTTTTAGTCTCTGCTTTGCTCCTTATTGCTCTCCATGACATAGCCGACATTTCTCACGGTCTTAATCTGCTTGCCGGGGTCGCCAAGCTTATGTCTTAAAGTTCTGATGTGTACATCAACCGTTCTCGATTCGCCCTCGAAGTCCGTTCCCCACACAACCCTCATAATGCTCTCACGGCTGAGAACTATATTTCGGTTTATCATGAGGTAGCGCAAAAGCTCATACTCCTTGTAGGTGAGGTCAACCTCTTCTCCGTCTGCCACAACGGCATGACGCTCGTTGTCCAGCTGGATTTTTCCGATTGTGATAACCTCTTCCTCGTCGGTATCGTTCGTTCTGCGGAGCATTGCTTTAACTCTTGAAAGAAGCTCCATAATCGAAAACGGCTTGCGGATATAGTCGTCTGCTCCGTCATCGAAGCCTTTGATCATATCCATCTCTGTTGTCTTTGCCGTGACCATGATTACGGGAATTTTTCGCCATTTGGAATTCGCCCTTAATTTTCTCACAATCTCATAGCCGTCAGAATCGGGCAGCATGACATCAAGGAGAACAAGCTCGGGAAGGTCGCTTTGCGAGAGCTTCTCGAAAAAGTCCGATCCTTTGTCAAATCCGACTACGGTGTGGTTTGCGTTTTTAAGAGCGATGGTCTCGATCTCCCTTATGCTTTGGTCGTCCTCTACAATATAAATCAGAGCCATCTTGATTTCCTTTCAGTTCAAATATATACTCTTTCATAATACCGTAAACCGTGTTTAAAAGCAAGCTTTTGACAGCTTTTCCGAACACTCGATTTGTGCTATACTCTAAAACGGAAATGAATGAAAGGAAAAATAGCAAATGACTTGTTTCTCACTGAAAGTTATTGCACTGACAACAATGCTTATCGATCACATCGGTGCGATTTTCTTTCCGCAGTATGTGTGGCTTCGGCTCATCGGCAGAATAAGCTTTCCGATTTACGCTTTTCTCCTGTCGGAAGGGTTTATCCATACGCACTCACGGACAAAATATGCCGCAAGGCTTTTCGTTTTCGGAATAATATCAGAAGTTCCGCACGACCTCGCATTTTATCAAAAGATAATTGATTTCAGCAGTCTTAACATAATGTTCGAGCTTTACCTCGGAGTTCTCGCACTCTCTGCCGTCGAAATCATCATGGACAAAAAGTATAAAGTCTACGCACGCTCACTTGCCACCCTCATGCTTGCCGTCATACTTTTTGTCTCGTCCTATTTCAACGCAAGCTACGGAATTTACGGCATAATTCTTATCATCTCTTACTATATTTTTAAGAACGACCGCCGTTCTCAAGCGTTTTTCGGTGCGGCAGTAAGCATAGGCTTCAATTCATTCAAAAAGGTATCGCTTGGCATAAATGCCTTTTCAGGCGATCTCATGCGGATTTTTAACTACAATCCTATTCAGTCTTATGCGGCAATCGCTTCTGTACCGATTTTTCTATATAACGGTGAGCGTGGATATAAGAGCAAACTAAAGTGGTTTTTCTATGCCTTCTATCCCGCACATTTGATTATTCTATATCTTATCAAGCTTTGTATCGGTTAAAGCAAAACGAGAGTGTTCATTAAAGAGCACTCTCGTTTTTTGATTATTTATCTTATTTATTTTGATCTTTTTCGAGGTTTTCCTTACCGACAGCAAGCATAAGCTTAATTCTGTTCTCCTGGTTAACCTTAGTTGCAGATGCGTCATAGTCGATTGCAACGATATTCGCATCGGGGTGATCCTCACGGATTTTTCTTATCATACCCTTAGCGACGATGTGGTTTGGCAAGCATCCGAACGGCTGAGCCGAAACAATGTTGCCGTAGCCGGACTCGATAAGCTCGAGCATCTCCGCAGTGAGAAGCCAGCCCTCGCCCATTTTGCATCCCGAACCGATAACGGGAGCGGCAAGCTCCTTTAGGTGCTTGTAAGGTGCGGGCTTAGTGAACTTTGTTCCCTCAAGCGCACCGATGATGAGGCTCTCGTAGTTCTCTACAAAGTTATAAAGCGCCTTGCAAACCTTGCTCTTTGCGGCACTTCCACCGTAAAGCTTAATATCCTCTATACGGTTATCAATCTTGAAGAGGAAGAAGCCCATAACACCGGGAATCATGTACTCTGCGCCCTGGTCATACAAGAACTGCTCAAGGTTGTTGTTTGCAAGCGGACAATACTTGACGTAAATCTCGCCGACAATACCGACCTTTACTCGCTTGATTCCGTCCTGCTTGACCGCATCGAAATCCTTGACTATCTGATCGAGATATTCTTTCATCTCGCTCGCCTTAAGTCCCTGGTTGTGGTCAATCTTATCGCAGATGAAATCCTGCCACTTTTTGACGATTGAGGCACATTCTCCTCGATTTACCTCATAAGGCTTAACCTGGTTGTTAAGAAGTGTGATCAAATCGCCGTAAACAAGAATAGCAACAGCTTTTCTTAACATCGGCAATGTGATTTTAAAACCGGAGTTTTTCTCAAGTCCCGAGAGGTTGACCGAAATAACGGGAACCTGAGGCATGCCTGCCGACTTGAGTGCCTTTCTTATGAGGTGAATGTAGTTAGAAGCTCGGCATCCGCCGCCTGTCTGCGACATGATGAGAGCCGTGTGGTTAACGTCGTACTTTCCGCTTTTAAGTGCGGAAATCATCTGACCTGTTGTCAAAAGAGCGGGATAGCAAGTATCGTTGTGAACATACTTAAGACCCTCGTCGATAACACTCTGGTCAGTATTTGTCAGAAGCTCAAGGTCGAAGCCATAGGTTCTGAACATCTGCTGGAGCATATGAAAATGAATGTCCAGCATGTTAGGAAAGAGAATCTTGTAGGTCTTCTTCATTTCCTTGGTAAATTCAATTCTTCCTTTATCGTCTGCCATATCTTATTCCTTATTTTTAAACTTGTGATATCATCTTAGGTCTTAACTTAGTCCTCAAGTGCCGCAAAGAGAGAACGAAGTCTGATCTTAACCGCACCGAGGTTTGTAATCTCATCTATCTTAATCTGAGTGTAGATTCTGTTCTTGCTCTCAAGAATACCTCTTACCTCATCCGTTGTGATAGCGTCAACGCCGCAGCCGAAGGAAACAAGCTGAACCAAATTAATGTTCTTGTTGCCGCTTTCAGCCACATACTTAGCCGCCGCATAAAGTCTTGAGTGATAAGTCCACTGATTGAGAACAGTCGTGCTGAACTTCTCGACCTCATCGCTCACGCTGTCCTCAGTGATGAGAATAGCGCCGCAGTCGCAGATAAGATTGTCGATGCCGTGGTTAACTTCGCTGTCGAGGTGATAAGGACGACCAGAAACCACGATAATCTGCTGACCCTCGTCAAGACCTATCTTGAGATACTCCTTACCCTTTGCTCTAACCTTGGACATATAGCTGTCATACTCGGCATAAGCCGCATCGGCAGCCTTTTTAACTTCCTTAATATCGAGATTTGAGCCAAGCTCACGATTGAGAATAGCTGTTATCTTCTTGGGGAAATCCTTCTTTCTGTGAATTCCGACATAGTCCTTGATGAACTTCTTGTTCTCAAGTGCCGTGACGTTCGCACCGATAACCTCAGGATAATATGCGACAACAGGGCAGTTGTAGTGGTTGTCACCGAGGCCCTCGTCGATATTGTAGCTCATGCACGGATAGAAGATTGTATCGACACCGTTATCAAGGAGCCACTCGATATGACCGTGGATAAGCTTTGCCGGATAGCAAGCGGTATCGGAAGGAATTGTGTGCTGTCCCTTTAGGTACATCTTTCTTGTGGACTCAGGACTTCTCTTGATGCCGTAGCCCAGAGTCGTGAAGAACTTGTGCCAGAACGGATAGAGCTCAAACATATTAAGGCCCATAGGAATTCCGATTGTCGGCTTGCCGTTCTTTCCGTCCGCGTCCTTGTAGGAATTAAGCAATTCCTTTTTATAGTCGTAAAGGTTATATTTCTTCTTAGTTGTCTTGAGGTGAAGTGGCTTTTCACAGCGGTTTCCGCCGATGAAGCGTCTGCCGTCCTCAAATGTATTTACAGTAAGTCTGCAGTGGTTGTTACAGCCGTTGCATGTGATAGCCTTAACTTCGTGAGTGAATTTTTTGAGCTCTTCAGGACCGAGAATTTCGCTCTTCTCGCCCTTTACGTGCTTCTTAGCATAAAGAGCCGCACCGAAAGCGCCCATAAGTCCCGACTCTGCCGGTCTTGTTACGTTTCTTCCGATTTCCTGTTCGAACGCACGAAGAACCGCATCATTCAGGAACGTACCGCCCTGAACAACGATGTGCTTGCCGAGCGAATCCGCATTCGCCACACGTATAACCTTGTAAAGTGCGTTCTTAACGACAGAAACAGAAAGTCCCGCACTGATATTTTCTATGGTAGCGCCGTCCTTCTGAGCCTGCTTGACGGAGGAATTCATAAAGACGGTACATCTCGAGCCGAGGTCAACAGGCTTTTCTGCGAAAATACCCTTCTTTGCGAAGTCGGCAATGTTGTAGCCGAGTGCGCCCGCAAAAGTCTGCAAAAAGCTTCCGCATCCCGATGAGCAAGCCTCGTTGAGGAAGATGTTATCGATAACACCGTTTCTGATTTTGAAGCACTTGATGTCCTGACCGCCGATATCGATGATGAAGTCGACCTTCGGATCGTACTTCTTAGCGGCAGTGAAGTGAGCCATTGTCTCGACAAGACCCGTGTCGCAGTGGAAAGCATTCTTGATGATTTCCTCGCCGTAACCAGTTGACGCCGAGCCCATAATCTTTATGTCGGGAAAATTCTTATAGACATCCTCGAGGAATCCCTTAACAAGCGGAACAGGGTTTCCTGAGTTTGACATATACTTCGAGAAGACGATTTCTTCGTTCTCGTTGATTACAACGCCCTTGAGAGTTGTAGAACCGGCGTCAATTCCGATATAAGCCTTTTTGGAGTCGGTGAGCGGATATGTCTTAATTTCCTCGTCCATTCCGTGACGGGATCTGAACTCCTTGTACTCGTCCTCGTTTGCAAAAAGCGGAGGGCATGCACGGTAATTTCCCGATGCGGAGTAGTTGGCGATTTTCTTTGTTATGTCAGCAATATCAAATTTGCTGTCGCCGCCAAGCATAGCCGCACCCATTGCGACAAAGTAAAGTGAATCCTGAGGGCAAACACCCGTGAGACCGAGTGCCTCGTCAAAGCTTCTTCTAAGCTCACTGAAGAATGTAAGCGGACCGCCGAGGTAGACGACATTTCCCTTAATATCACGGCCCTGAGCCAGACCCGCAATTGTCTGATTGACAACAGCGGCAAAAATGGAAGCGGAAATATCCTCCTTCTTTGCGCCCTGATTCAAAAGCGGCTGAATATCCGATTTTGCGAAAACACCACAGCGTGATGCAATGGAATAAATCTTTGCGTGGTCCTTAGAAATGGTGTTCATCTCTGACGGAGTGAGGTTAAGGAGCGTAGCCATCTGATCGATAAACGCACCCGTTCCGCCGGCGCAGGAGCCGTTCATTCTTACCTCGAGAGTGCCCGAGATAAAGAGAATTTTAGCGTCCTCACCGCCAAGCTCGATTACTGCGTCTGTTCCCGGGAGAAGCTTATTAACAGCAACTCTCGTTGCGTAAACCTCCTGCATGAACGGAATGTTCATTTCTTCTGCAAAGCCCATGCCAGCAGAGCCCGAAACGCAAAGTCCGACTTCCTTTTCATCAGGAAGTGCGGCGGCAATCTCTGTAAGCATTGCGGAAGCCTTCTCGGTAATCTGAGAAAAATGTCTCTCGTATTTCTTAAAAACTATTTCGTCTTTTTCGTTCAGCACGATACACTTGAGTGTTGTCGAGCCGACATCAAGTCCGATTCTTATCATATCTTCTTCCTTATCTCTAAGTTTTATTTACAAAATTGCAATATACCAATATTTACAAATATCTAAAATTAAAATCACAGCACATGCGTGATAACAGCTTTGCCGTCATCAATATAGGTTTCAACTATATTTGCATCTACATAAAGTTCAATCTCACAGCTTTCGCCGCACGGTGCGCTGTATTCCACGCCGTCCCTCACGGCAACAAGAGCATTATCCGTTTTCTTCAAAAGATAATCGGTGAGTAAAATTTCGTCCCCTGACTTCATGCTCTTTTTAATGCAGTACGGCTTATTAATATCAGCAATATCAGTGAAATTCTCGTATACTCTGAATTGTCTCTTAACCTCCGGGTGAGGTCTTGTGATTATCTCGCCGTTTTCCACCGTGATAACTCTCGGCATTGTGTATGCGCCTATCCACTTGACTCCGTTGTCGTCCGTGACGGGTGCTTTCATTCTTATCCAACCGATTTGAGTTCTTCTGCCCTTCTTATCAAGGAATGACTGAGGTGCGTAATAGTCGAGACCGTAGTCTACCACACGGAAATCCTTGGTGTCAAGCTTCATCTCACAGGTTTCGTTGTCAAAATCGACAAGACCGAACATCGCAAGATCCGTCTGAGGGCCGTCAAGCACTCTCTGCGGTGAGAAGACACAAACGGTGTTTCCCTTTATATCAAAAACATCGGGGCATTCCCACATATAGCCGAAATTCTCGCCCTGTACTTTGTTTTTGTATGTCCAATTTACGGCATCGTCGCTCTCGTAGAAGAGAAGCTGCGGGGAAGATTTCTCCACGTCGTCCTCCTCGCCCTCCTTGCGGATAAGCGAACCGAGAACCATGTAGTATTTTCCGCCGTACTCCCAAACCTTCGGGTCTCTTGTGTGCTCGCTGTCACCGAGTTTCTTATCGAGGATCATCGGTACAACCTGCTTTTTAGCATGAAGATTATCAAAATTCATGCCGTCATCTGATATTATCAGAGCCTGGGAGGAATCCAAGCCGTTCAGAGTTAAGTTAATATTCTCAGGGTCCTGTCCACGGTAATGGATAGCGGTGTAATAAAGATACAGCTTGCCGTCCTTTTCTATCGCACTGCCCGAGAAAACTCCGTCGGCATCATAAGCCTTTGAGGGATAAAGCGCAATCGGCAAATACTCGAAATGGCACAAATCGTCACTCACGGCGTGACCCCAATGCATCCTTCCCCAAATCGGCTCATATGGGAAATGCTGATAAAAAATATGGTATTTTCCGCCGAAATAAATAAGTCCGTTAGGATCGTTCATCCAGTTTGCGGACGGCGTAAAATGCAATTCAGGTCTTTTCATGATGCTCCTCCTTTTGGGATAGACATTATTCTTATTAAATGCTATTATGCGCCTAAGACACATGTATAATGATTATAAAACGAAATTATGAACATTTAAAGTAGGCAAAAGGAAAAATCTAATCCTCACTTCAAGCGAATTTTTGGCTAAAAAGCTGTTACTTTCGCTATTATAAAGCTATTTAATTTCTTAGTAAGCGATATTATTTCCGCTATAAACAATAAAACAATATTGTGCATATCGCAAAACTTATTCACAGCAAAATAAATTGACATAAATATCCATCTGTTTTATAATAATAAGTGTTTTAATAAAAGCTTTTTTTACTATAACGGAGTGGATATATGAAACAGATAAGCAACGTAAATCAGGTTAAAAATCACAATGTCGCATTGATAAAAAACACCCTGAAATCAATCGAATCGGGAACTAAAAATACCGTCTCTCAGCTAACGGGACTAAGCGTTGCCACATGCAACACTATTTTGAACGAGCTTGCAAGCACGGGCGAAATAATCGAGACGGCTTCCCCCGCACCGACCATAGGAAGACCGCCGAAAAGCTACCGCTTCAACGAGTCCTTTGCCTATGTCCTCTGCCTTTTCACCTTTGAGGAGAGAGAGTTCACTCTAAACTCAGCGGTGACGGATCTTTTGGGAACAATCATCTCTGACGACACAAGAAGCTACCGCAAAATCACAATTAACGATATTCTCGAGTACATAGCCGAGAAAATCGAGGAAGAACCGAGAATCAAATACATCTCACTTGGAATTTCCGGCTTTTACTACAACGGCAAGGTTCAGTCCAGTGGGATCATAGACATAAACGGAGTGGACTTAAAGAGCATCGTCGAGGAAGAATTCGGATTGCCGTGCACAATAGAGAACGACACAAACGCCATGGCTTTCGGAGTTTATTCCTACGCCGACAAAATGGCTCGCTGCCGTGAGGAAAATAAGAGCGTGGTTCTTCTTGCTTATTTTGGGGGAAGATCTCCGGGCTCCGGAATCATAATAGACGGCAATATTCACAGAGGAAATTCATCCTTTGCGGGCGAGGTGAGCCACCTCATTTTCAAGAATATCGAAAGCGAAGCAAACCTTGACCGATATGTAGACGAAATGGATTTTCCGTTCCCTGAAGAAAACGTTTTGGAATCAGCTTATACAAGCGTTATTGCCATGACATGCACAATAAACCCCGACACCGTTGTTTTCACGGGCGAGGCAATAAACGATGATATGTTAATTGAAATCAGAAAAGAAACAGAAAAGCACATTCCGCGCGAGCATGTTCCGCATCTTGTTTACGGAGCTGATGTCAGGAAATATTACTTCTGGGGTCTTTGCGCCGAGGCACTCAACGAAGACATTTAGCACTAAAATTAAACAGCACAACAAATCCTCTGCTCATTTGAACAGAGGACTTTATTTTTTCTCCTAATTATCAGAAATTATCGGTATATCCTGCGACGAACCAGCCGTCACCGCACTTCTCGAGATTTATTGTGCAGGTTCCCATGTACTGACCGAATTCGTAGCAATCCATAGTAGCTGTGAAGCTCGTATCTGTCAAATCCGTGATTACCGCACTGTCGAAGAGGCGATCCATTCTGTAATATCCCATGCCACCGCGTCTTAGATAAACAGAACCCTCATAATCAAACAGCTGATCCGAATAAAGGTCATAAAGAACATCGTAACTTACATAGGCAAGAAGCTGATCTATAATCTCCTCCTCAGAGCTTGCGCTTGTCACACGGAAGAAGCATGCCGCACCCGTTATCATGTCATCGGTGAGTTCGTCATCTGTAACCAAACCGTTCGGATCGTTATAAGCAATATCCTCCTGAGAATCCCAGTATCCGTAGTAAACGGTATTCTCGTCATAGCTTACATTGTAGCTCATATCGTCAAAACCGCTCAGAACATAGCACGGCATAGCGAGTAAATTTCTTGCGTCTTGCTCTGTAAATCCGCTCTCTGTCACTTGTTCTTTGTTCTCGTTATTTTCTTCAGACTGCTCAGGCTCCTCGGTTGGTTCCAGCGTGGCAGTCGGCACTTCTGTCGGATTTGGAGTTGCCGTAGGTGCTTGAGTTGGATTAGGTGTAGCCGTGGGGGCTTGTGTCGGCGCCTGAGTTGCCTTTGCTTTTGGGGTAGCTGTCGGCTTTGGTGTAGCCGTAACTTTCGGAGTATCCTCTGCTTTTTGAAAAGCCGAAGTAGTAGGCTTTGAGACCTCCGATGCCTCAGGCTCTATCTTTTCTCTTGTATTTGGATTTGTACATGCCGCAAGCGACAACGCCGCCATCGCGACAAGTGCGCCAATCATAATTTTCTTTATACTAAACATAATATTTTCCTTTCATTTTTACCGTTTAAATTTACTTTTTCTATATTCTTTTCATTTTCTTACATATATTTTTCTTCTACGGCTTCACTATATCATCTCAAAACGGACAAAAAACGGACAAAGGCGGACAAAAAAATCCCCGTTCAAACGAACGAGGATTTTTTGCTGTTTATTTAACTATTAGATTAGTGGTCAGAACCTACTTGATTAGAAATTCTGTGAGTATCCGACAATGTACCATGCCGAGCCGTCTTTGCTCATATTGACTGTGCATGTTCCCATGTACTGATCCCACTCGTAGCAATCCATAGTAGCTGTGAAGCTTGTATCTGTCAAATCTGTGATTGTTGCGTCGTTAAAATCACGATCAACCTGATAGTAGCCTCTGCCGCCACGGAGCAAATATGTGTTTCCGTCATAATCGAATGTCGGTGTGCCGTAAAGCTGATCGAGAACATCATAGCTCATGTATTCAAGAAGGTGATTTCTGACTTCTTCGTTAGAGCTTGCGCTTGTTACGAGGAAATAGGTTCCTGCGCTTGTAGGAGTGTCATCGGAGATTTCGTCCTCCGGAACGAGTCCGTTAGGATCGTAAGTGCCTACGTCATCCTGAGTTTCCCAATATCCCTTGAATCCCATGCTGCTGTCATAATCTACATCATAGCTTTCGTCATCAAGTGTGTTTAGAATATGACACGGCATTGCGAGAAGGTTTCTTGCATCCTGCTCGGAGAATCCGCTGTCTGTTGTCTGCTCCGGTACCTGAGTGGGTTCCGGTGTCGCTGTCGGCGCCTGTGTCGGAGCCGGGGTGGCTGTCGGTGCCTGAGTAGCTTTCGGTGCTTCTGTCGGCTTAGCAGTAGCCTTAGGTGTAGCCGTTGCTTTTGGTGACGATGAGGTTTTCGGCGATGCCGATGTAGTCGGCTTGCTGATTGCCGAAGCCTCGGACTCTGTCTTTGTTTTTGAATTTGAACATGCTGCGAGCGATAATGCCATTGCTGCGACGAGCACGCCCGCCATAACTTTCTTAAGTGTGATCATTGTTGTTTCTTCCTTTCATTTTTTAATCGTTTGCATTTATTTTTTCTATTGTTTTAATTATTTAATGTTAATTTCTTATCAGAAGTTCTGTGAGTATCCGACAATGTACCATGCTGAGCCATCTTTGCTCATATTGACTGTGCATGTTCCCATGTACTGATCCCACTCGTAGCAATCCATAGTAGCTGTGAAGCTTGTATCTGTCAAATCTGTGATTGTTGCGTCGTTAAAATCACGATCAACCTGATAGTAGCCTCTGCCGCCACGGAGCAAATATGTGTTTCCGTCATAATCGAATGTCGGTGTGCCGTAAAGCTGATCGAGAACATCATAGCTCATGTATTCAAGAAGGTGATTTCTGACTTCTTCGTTAGAGCTTGCGCTTGTTACGAGGAAATAGGTTCCTGCGCTTGTAGGAGTGTCATCGGAGATTTCGTCCTCCGGAACGAGTCCGTTAGGATCGTAAGTGCCTACGTCATCCTGAGTTTCCCAATATCCCTTGAATCCCATGCTGCTGTCATAATCTACATCATAGCTTTCGTCATCAAGTGTGTTTAGAATATGACACGGCATTGCGAGAAGGTTTCTTGCATCCTGCTCGGAGAATCCGCTGTCTGTTGTCTGCTCCGGTACCTGAGTGGGTTCCGGTGCAGCTGTCGGCGCCTGAGTCGGAGCCGGGGTGGCTGTCGGTGCCTGAGTAGGTGCGGGGGTCTGAGTTGCCTTTGGCTTCTCGGTCGGCTTTGCGGTAGCCTTAGGTGTAGCCGTTGCCTTTGGTGACGATGAGGTTTTCGGTGATGCCGATGTGAGCGGCTTGCTGATTGCCGAAGCCTCAGGCTCTGTCTTTTTTGAATTCGAACATGCTGTGAATGATAATGCCATTGCTGCGACGAGTACACCCGCCATAACTTTCTTAATGCTGATCATAGTTTTGTTTTTTCTCCTTTCATTTTTAACCGTCTGCATTTAAGTTTCTTTTCTGTTGTTTTTATTTGTTGTTTAATCTTTGATTTGATTTTATCACTTCAATAGGGACAATTCAATGACAAAGGTCATATTGAATATAATGTTTTTCTTATCTTTATAATTTTAGTTTAAGTTTAATAGATTAATCAGAAGTTCTGTGAATATCCTACCATGAACCATGAGTCGCCGTATTTGTACATATCGATTGTGCATGTACCGACATAGTTGTCTGCGCTGAACATGTAGCAATCCATTGTTGCCGTGAAGCTTGTGTCTGTCATGTTAGAGATTGCCGCGTTGTCAGAATCACGCATTATCGGAGCATAGCCCGCATAAGCTCTCTTGATGTATGCCGTGTCTCCGTAATCGTAAAGCGGTTCGCCGTAAAGCTGATCGAGTAAATCTTCACTCATATAGTTAAGAAGATTATCTCTTGCCTCCCAGTCACTGCTTACGCTTGTTACGTGATAGTAGAAGCTTGAGTCATCTGTCAGCATATCATCGGTGAGTTCATCTTCAGCCACGAGATAATCAGGTGCTGTTGCTCCGACCTCATCCCAGTTTTCCCATACTCCCTTGTATACCGTGTCGTAGCTGTACTCTACTCCATAGCTGTCGTCATCGAATCCGCTTAGAACCGGTACATAATAAGAGAGAATGTTTCTTGCCTCATTAGCTGCGGAGTCATCGTACGTTGTCTGATTATCCGTAGATTGACCGCCCCCGTTATTCGTTTGCTGTACCGCTGTTGCTGTCGTGTTTGTTGTCTTAGGTTTAAAGAGCTTGTTTGTCATTTTTGAGTTTGAACATGCTGTGAGCGATAATGCCATTGCCGCTACAAGTGCGCCTGCCATGATTTTTTTGATTGATAACATAATTGTTCTCCTTTCGTTTTGTCATCTGTTGTTTTTGTTTTGATAATTTGTTGTGTTTTGAGTTATTTTGTTGTTTTCTTGACTTAAGTATATACGGTGAATGAGGACAAAAAAAGGACAAAGCAAAGTCGCAGAAATCAGCTTTCTGCGACTTTGCTTAATAAATATAGATGTATAGGTGTTTTTTCAAAACAATCAGTACTCAACCGTTACCCACTCGCCCTTTTCGCTCGATTCAAAGCAAGCAGTGATAACAGAAAGTGTGTTGTGACCGTCCTGACCCGTGATAAGCGGCTCACGGTTCTCGATTATCGAAGAAACGAATTCATCAATAATTCCCGACTTAGTCTGATTATCGTTTGTCTGCATTTTAGAAACGGTGTATTTTACGGTTGTGTGGTCTCTCATCTCGAGAACGATATCATCGGCATAGTCTCCGAAAATCTTCATGACGCCCTTTGTTCCGTAGATAACGGTGGAGTTATCCTCATCGCCGTAATTCGTCCACGAAACATGCATGATACCCGGCACTCCGCTTGCCATCTTAAAGAAGCAAAATGCGTTGTCGTCAACTCCGATGAGGTTTCCGTCCGGGCCTCTTTTATCGAGCGTCATAATGGTTGCGTTGACCTTTTCAAATTCAGAGCCTAAAAGAAAACGGATAATGTCAATCTTGTGTGCGCCGAGATCGCCCATTGCGCCGAAATTTGCCTTTGTCTTGTCGAAAAACCAAGTCGAATTGTTCGAGGTAATCGACCAGTTTTCGGGGCCCGAATGCTTGAAGTTAGACTGAATGGAAATTATATCACCGATAGCTCCGCTCTCCAAAACTTCCTTTGCCCTCTTGTGAGTTGGATTAAGTCTCTGATTGTGTCCGACCATGAGGATTTTTCCGACCTCGTTTGCCTTCTCTATCATTTTCTTTGAGTCAGCTGGGTCAAGTGCTATCGGCTTCTCGCAAAGAACATGCTTTCCGCTTTCGAGTGCCTTTAGTGTGTATTCCGCATGAGTGAAATTCGGTGAACAAACGGAAACCGCCTCTATCTCAGGGTCTTCAAGAAGTTCCTCAACGGAATTATAAGCCTTACAGCCGATTGCCATGGCAATTTGGATGCATCTCTGCTGATTGAAATCATACACTCCGATTATTTCTGCGTTGGGATTTTCATCATATTCGGGAGCGTGACGGGTCTGGGTGATTTTACCGCAGCCGATGATTCCTACCTTTACCTTTTTCTGATTTTTCTTGTTGAAATTAAAATTTAGTGCCATGTGAAACTCCCCATCTTAATTATTCCGAGTAATTTTATAAACCGAGACTATCTCTCAGTGTAAATCGTGTCTACTTTAACCTTCCTTGACGGCATATCCGGAGCTTTTATTCTTGAAAGAGCCATGCTGACCGCTTCGATTCCTATTTTCTCGTAGTCGAGGGATACACTCGAGATTTCCGGTGAAAGAACCTTTGCGATAGTGTCATCATATCCCGCAATCAGAAAATCATCCGGTATTCTGAGATTTTTCGGATAAACATACTGCATAAATCCCGCCGCAATCAAATCTGACGTGCAGAACACCGCATCAAACTTTATGTCGTTATCCAAAAGATGCTTTGCGGCAGCGTAGCCGTTTGCCGAATCATACACATCGATAAATTCGATAAGCTTATCGTCTCTCTCTATTCCCGCATCCTTGAGAGCCGCCAAATAGCCCTCAAATCTCTCGCCCTCAACATCGTCATTCGGATAGCATCCGACAAAGGCAAGCTTTCTTGCGCCTTTTTTAATCATACCGCCCGTAGCCTGTTTTGCACCGTCGAAGTCGTTGATATAGACTCCGTCCGTCTTGGGAATATCTATGCAGCGCTCTATCATAACTATCGGAATTTTCACGTTCTGAATTTTCTCGAGATACGCTTTATCAATATCCGGCATAGAAATAATCATGAGCGCGTCAACCTTTCGTGAGATGAACTCGTCAATCTCATTTTCCATGCTTCCCGAATAATGCGTGAGTATGAAGCAGTTATATCCCGCCGATTCTATTGCTCTTGTCAGTCCTCTCTCGATAGAAACGAAAACCTGGTTAGCGTTAAATCGCATAAAAATGCCGATAAGCTTCGATTCGCTCTGCTTTAATGAGCGAGCCATTTTATTCGGAACATAGCCGAGCTTTTTGATAGCCGCCTGAACTCTCTCTCTTTTCTCCTGACTTACATAGCCGCCGTTCAGAACACGTCCGACCGTGGTCAGTGCGACACCCGCCTCCTTAGCGACATCCGACATAGTTGAGTTAGCCATAATGCATATCCTTTCCGATTAAACAGATCTTTGAAAATCATCTGTAAATTACTGTAAAGTTTATATGGTATCGTTACCATATACCGCATTTTAGCACACTTGTTTTTCGGTGTCAATCGTAATATGAATTTATCTTGTTTATTTTATGGTTACGATACCATATTCCTCAAAAAATAAATACGAAATTTATGTGGTATCGTTACCATATCTGTATTATAGTCGTATTTTATATTGTTGTCAATAGTATTAAATAATTAATATTTAATACTAGCCGATGCAGTCGGGCTTATCTCAAGCAAAAGCAAGATGAGCCCGACTCTCTCAGCAGTACAACATCAGTTATTCAGTTATATTGTAAATAAAATTTAATCTTTGATTTACCGTATGTTTCCGCTTATAACTCAACCGAATTATTTTCTTTACACACAAATCCCGTTCTAATTTCACACTGAAATTCATGCTTTAATAATTCCGCCAGCTCATCTCTGGCAAGCAAAACATCTTCTTTATCTACATTCATAAAACCGTCTATCGGAAAAACAAGATTTTTTGACTCCGCTGTAATCTTTCCGTCATTGCTCTGTCGCCAAATCCATCTTCTGGTTTTCACGGTATTACCTGATGCG
Organism: Bacteroidaceae bacterium; assembly: GCA_963589785.1. Classification (GTDB taxonomy): domain Bacteria; phylum Bacillota; class Clostridia; order Oscillospirales; family Acutalibacteraceae; genus SIG603. Next base: position 275,852 of record CAVAMJ010000001.1, read on the forward strand.
TATATGAGTTCTCCCTCCGGGACCTGTTCTGTCGTATCTTCTCCGAGTGGCAGAAAAGTATCATCTTTTGCCGCAAAACGCACCATTAAATCTGACTGGCATTTATCAATATCATGTGCTCCCATTGGAAGCTGATATTTAACAGAAAGTGCATTGCCTAAGTCTACAACCGCATTAATATGCGGCAAAGCTCCGTTTTTCTGTGCTCTTTTCGCCAATGCCTCTATAGAACACATGAACTTGTTCGGATTCATGCTCATTTTGTAAAAAGCCTGTCTGCACGCATCGATATTTCTGATCTCACGAATATTGGCATCAGCATATTTTTCCGCAAAAGCCCTCACCTGTTCGTCCAAAAACTCCTGAATATAGGCAGATTCCTTTGAGTTATCCACATTTTTGGCAATAACCAAACCGACACAATAATCAGGCAGAATTTCAAAAACAGCCGAATCAACAATAAATTTTTTCATTTCTTTGCACCTCAGACTTTATTTTCATTCATCACTACTGTTACGGGTCATCTCATGATATGTAACCACCAGTGTCTCCAATGCATATACCATCGCATTTTCATCAATTGTGAAATGAGAACTATGCGGAGGATAAAATGTGTTTTCATTCTGAGAATTTCTGGTTCCTACATTAAAATAAGTTCCCGGCTTAACCTTGGTGTAAAAAGCAAAATCCTCTGCACCCATAATCGGCTTTGCCTCTATCGCATGGATTCCGTTTTCGTTCAATGCATTTCTGATACGATTAGTGGTTTCTGTATCATTATGTAATGCGGGATAGCCATTTAAAAGCTTGAACTCACATTCACATCCCTTAGCTTCACATATCTTTTCGGCTAGCAATTTTACTTTTCTGCACAGCTCTTCTGCAACCTCATTGTTATGCGTGCGAATGTTTCCTTCTATCACGGCATTTTCCGGAATCACATTATAGTATTCGTGTTTTCCTGCCTCAAAGCGTGAAACTATCATTGTAGCCGACTCCAAAGGATCTACGTTCCAGCTGATCATCTGATTAATTGCCGATACAACCAATGCTCCCGTACTAATAGGATCAATAGAGCGAAACGGAAATCCGCCATGACCGCCTTTTCCCTTGATATTAATCTCAAAATTTGAAAAAGACGCTGTTCTCGGTCCGCCTGTCGCTATTACAGTTCCCACTTCTACTGCGGGTTCGCAGTGCCACGCAAACACCTTGTCGACATCATCCAGCACGCCGTCTTCTACTATAAATTTTCCTCCGCCGGGGACGCAGTCCTCACCTTGCTGAAATACAAATTTCACCGTTCCACGGATTAAATCCCTGTGATGCGAAAGAAAATCCGCAAAACACATTAATGTCGCAGTGTGAGCGTCATGTCCGCAAGCATGCATTACGCCCTCATGCGTCGATGCATATTCAAGTCCTGTCTCTTCTGTAATCGGAAGTGCGTCAATATCCGCACGAAACAATAGAGTAGGGCCTTCCTTTTCGCCCTTCAGAATTCCGACTGTGCTATTTCCGCGAATCCCTTCTACCACCGGAATACCCAGCTCATTCAAATGTCTGCGCACCCACTGTGCGGTATTCTCTTCATGAAAGGAAAGCTCAGGATTTTGATGAAGATATCTTCGATATTCCCTTAGTCGCTCCCCGTATTCATCAGCAATTCTTTCAAGCATGCATGGCTCTAATTTCATTTCTTCGTTCATAATTAAAACTCCATGCCATATTCTTCTCTTGCGAATTTCTCTAACACAGGAATTGATCTTTTTACTTTTTCTGTATCGATACAATATGCCATTCTAAAATAACCAGGGCATCCGAAATTATCTGCCGGCACAAGAATTAAATCATATTTCTTTGCCTTGAGGCAGAATGCATTCGCATCTTCTTCCAGTGCCTTAGGGAAGATATAGAATGTTCCGCCGGGCTTTACAACTTCAAAGCCGATTCTCGTCAATGCATCATATAACAGATTCATATTTGTCTCGTATACGGAAAGGTCGCTTACTTCATCGATTACCTTTGCAACTGCCAGCTGTACACTTGATGCCGGGCAATTATGACCTATACCTCTGCTTATCTGTCCGCACATAACCGCAATAATGTCTGCGTCTGTACATCTTGGATTAACCGCAACATATCCGATTCTCTCTCCGGGCAAACTCAAGCTCTTTGAGAAAGAATAGCATGATATTGAATTATCGTAGAATTTGCTTACATAAGGAGAATCCGCTCCTTCAAATACAATCTCACGATACGGCTCATCGCTGATCAGGAAAATGTCGTGACCATATTCCTTCTGCTTCTCCTCAAGAATTTCTGCGAGCCTTTCGATTGTCTTTGTGTTATAAGCAATACCTGACGGGTTATTCGGTGTGTTTACTAAAACTGCCATTACCTTCTCATTGAGCATTTCAACAAACGCATCAAAGTTAATCTGGAAATTCTCGGTATTTGCCGGAACAACCTTCAGCACTGCTCCTGTCTGATTAACATATGGATAGTATTCAGGAAAACACGGTGCAAATGTAATAACCTCATCTCCCGGCTTCGTCACACAACGAACTGCATGAGCAATAGCTCCCGCAGCACCTGATGCCATGAAGATATGCTTTGTCTCATAATCCATTCCAAATCTTCTGTTTAGGCTGTCTGCAACTGCTTTTCTGACCTTTTCAATTCCAAGAGACGGGCTGTAGCCATGAATGTTCATCGGGTTTTCCTCTTTTAAGAGCTCAATCATAGCTTCTGTGTATCCCTCTGTACAAGGAACGCTCGGATTTCCAAGGCTATAATCAAATACATTCTCATAGCCGATTTCTTTTCCTCGCTCTGTTGCATACTCGCTGAGCTCTCTGATAATTGATTTTCCCTTTAACATATTCTTGTACTGCTCGTTAATCATTGTTTTTTCTCCTATCTTTTTATTTAAATAATCCTAAAATATTTCTTAAAGTCCGTTGACTATATGTTCCGGTCTTTTTCCCTCGGCAACTAAATCCAAGTCGCTCCAGAACATCTCATATCCTCTTGCAAAGGAAGATGCTGTTATTCCTCCGACATGACAGCTGTAAATAATCTTGCTTTCAACTTCTTCATCTGCCTGAAGCATAACGCTGTCCTTCGTTACAGGTTCTCCGATGATTGTATCAAGTCCCGCACCCGCAATGTGTCCCTCAGCGATTGCATCAAGCAAAGCTTTCTCGTCTACAAGCTCGCCTCTTGCTGTATTAATGAAATATGCATTTTCTTTCATTTTGTCAAAAAAGGCTTTGTCTGCCATTCCCTCCGTCTTGGGAGTGACAGGAAGATGCAGACTCACAATATCGCTCACTGAAAGCAAATCATCTAACTCCATATATTTCACGTCGTATGCTTTTTCTACTTCATCCTTTGCTCTAAATACATCGTAGTAAACAACCTCTGAGCCGAATACCTTTGCGATTTTTGCGGTAGCCTTTGCAATATCTCCAAATCCGACAAATCCAACAGTGCAGTCTCTTAGCTCCTTTAGGTTTCCATTTACCATATAGGACTCTTTTACCTTAATCTGTCTTCCGTCTCTGACTGCTTTATCTCCGCCGCAAACATCTCTTAACAAGCCTAACATCAATAAAATAGCCTGTTCTGCTACCGCAGTCGCATTCATTCCCTTGCAATTACATACATATACTTGCTTTTTTCTTGCCGCCTCAATATCAATTTTATTAAAGGCAACTCCCTCGGAATGAATCATTTTCAAATTCGGCATTTCTTCGATTACTTTAGCGGATACTGCCGAGATTGCGTCCGCCAAAATAAAATCAGCATCTATGCCGGCTTCGAGAATTTCTTCGTCACTTGCGCCAGTATTCACATATGAAATTTCGAATTTCTCCAGCCTTTCTTTCTCTTTGGTATAATGCTTTAGTTTGCCTTCTTTTCCGATAACTAAAATTTTCATGTTCAAATCCTCCCGTTATTTTAATTTGCAAATGTTTTTAAATACTGTTTTCGGTCTATATTATAATATTGTCAAAATTACATAACATACAATCGGCAGTGTCAAAAGGCTCGCCACCTGTCCTATCATTACCGCACTCAAGCAATATTCAGGTTCAACGTTATTTTGCTTTGCCATCATTGGCACCGTTGTCATACACGGCAATGCTGTCAGAAGTGCCATTGTCATTGATATTGTCTGCTCTATGCCAACTATACGCTGCAGTATCAAGTAAACAATTACCGGAAGAATCATCATTTTAACTGCTATTCCGACATAGACCTCTTTCTTTTTTATCACATCTCCAAAGTGGCAGAAACACATTGATGCTCCTATGTATATTAATGATAGCGGTGAGCTTGCATTACCGACACTTTTTAAAGCATCAAATATAATAGACGGCACCGGAATCTGAACCAGCACGATAAAAATCGCAAGGAAAATTGCTATCAATGGTGGATTTAACATTTTTTTCAAATCTGACAGAGATGCTCTGGGCTTTTCCTTAGATGTCAGATACATTCCGTAAGTCCACAGTACTATCTGATCAACGATAGTAAACAAGGATATATAAACCATTCCCTTATCTGCATATATTGCTGTAATAAGCGGAATTCCGATAAATCCAACATTTCCGAATATGTATACCGCCTGATATACCTTGTACTTGCTTTCTTCTATATGCTGAATTTTGGCTAACAGCATTCCTACGCCAATCCACAGCATATATACACCTATTGATATAGGCAAAACAATAAAGTCTTCAATTAAATCTGACTTGGTAGCACCGCCAATTGTATTTGTAAATATAAAAATCGGCAGTATAACCTTCATAATCAATCTGGACAAAATCGGCAGATGCTCTTCCTTTAAAATTCCGCATTTCACACAGATTACACCTATTCCAATCATAATCATGAATTTTGCAATCTGATAAACTATTATTAGAAACTCACTCATCGCTTTTTTCCTTCACATCTGCTTTTTTCTTAATTTTTTAAGTGCAAATCTCAGTTAAATCCATCCGCACATAACGCTTGCCGCCAAACCTGACACTACAGAAACCGACACGATACCGGCAATAACCATCTTCGGCATCAAGTAACTCATGATAACCTGAGACTCTTCGTCGGTTTTTCCGACTGCCGCCGAAACCTCTCTGCTGACAAGATATGTTCCCGGGAAGCCAAATAATGCTGTCATTGCAACCGCAAGTGATAATCTCCATGAAAAATGCACGGCCTTTCCCACAAGAATTGAGACCACTGCCGCCACGGCAACACCGATAACAAATACAATCACAATATCTAACAGCATAGACAATAAAAGCTGAGGTGTTGTGTTGGCAAGTCCGGCGAAAACATTACATAATGCTCCTGCTATTACAAACGAAAAGCCGTTTGCTTTTGTTAGCGCCGCATCATCAAGAAGTCCGATTTCATGGAAAACAACACCTAAAATCAATGCAAATATCAACTGGTTGATTCCTGTTATTTTTGCTAACTGCTGTGCAATCAAAGAGATTAAAGCTACCTTAAACAAAATGAAATTGGCACTGTTATATTTCTCCGGTACATTCGCGAATATCTTAAATCTGCTGAATTTTCCTTCTTCTTCATTCTCGAAAGCGGGAATATATTTTCCTTCTTTCCAGTCATTTAATAATGAGGAAGCTTCTTTCTTGCACAAAGCAGATGCAATCGGAACACCGATAAAGCCCTGGAACGAAAGTACCATTAATGCAAAGACAGATACATCAGTTCTTCCCAGTGTTTCGCCTACTGTGTTCATGACAAGATAAGCAACCATTCCGCCGGCTACTGTAGGTCCGCCTACAAGTGCATAATACTTATCCATGCACAACTGTCCGATAAAATATATGCCAAATGAAATAGCCAATGTTGATATTAATACAATAACGACGGTTTTCCACTCTTTAACAAAGTTTTTCACCTTAATTGTGCTTCCGACATGAACAAGAAACATACATATTGTTACACTTGAAAATGCTGTTAATCCGGAATCCGTAAAAATGGTTGACGGTAATCCGCACCAAAACGCAATCAGAAAAACAACCGAGCAGACTAACATCATCGAGATGAGAGCTTTTGTTTTTGTCGCAACTAAATCACCGATTGCATATACAAAAAACACAACGGTCAATGCTAATAAAGGTACCATGTTCTTTCCTCCGTATTCTCATATTTTGGTTTAATATGGGGTAAAAAATAGAAAAATAAAAAACGACAAAGGCAGTCTTTTGCAACTTGCAATTAAGACTCCTTTGTCGTTTTTTGATTATGATGTAATCATAGCAACAAAGTCTTTTTCTGTAAAATACAGAATGATTATACTCCTGTTATAAGTTTTTCTTATAAGCTAATTTTCTCTCAACAAGATATTTATAACTATCCTAAGCGGTGAAGGTTCTTTTTTTCACGAAAACTCCTTTTCGAGAATATGAATAAATGCTTCAGCCTCCTCTGACAAAACATTATTTCTTTTCTGAATCCAGCCGATATAAATATCAACAGATGAATTTGCAATCGGTATTAATCTAACCTTAGAGGTAGAATTCATAAAATGCTTTTGCATACAGGCAAACATATACATATCTGTCTTTTCTAATAACGCACTTATCATCACACCGCTGTCTATCCAATCGCACGGCAGATCGTCCATAGATATTTCCGCCGCTCGAATTTCACCTGTAAGATAAGAAAAATAATCATCTTTCTGGCGAATAAGGCGATATTTTTTCAAATCCTGTAATGTAACAAATTCATTATTGTAGAGCGGACTTTTCTTACCGACTACTATTGCCCATTGCTTTTGACAAAGCTTATGTAATTCAAGATTTAATTTCTTTAGTTTTTTTGTAAGCACAGAGAGCTGATAGTTATTATATTGCAGTACTCCGATTTCAGACACAGAATTATGAACGTTTTCTATAATCTGACCTACTCTGCATTCCTGATAATCAATATAGCTCTTTCCGTATTTAGAATTCTTTTTATACGAGATTAAAACCTCCGACGGAATTAGGCACGGAAATGCCGACACCGACAATTGATTATATGTCTGCTCTTCGTGCAGATTTTCAAGGAGTGCAAACTGATTCATAATCAGACGAGCATGCTTCAATATTTCCTCGCCCTTTGCAGTTAACTCAATGCCTTTATTGCTTCTCACAAAAAGAGTTACATTTAATTCCTTTTCCAAGTTTCTCATAGCTTGAGACAACGCCGGCTGAGATATGAACAATTCCTCTGCAGCCTTATTCATACTGCGAGTCTGACATATTTTCATAAAGTAATTTAAGTACTGTATCGAAATCATTCGTCATACCTCCTCTTTTTTGAGTGTGGAGTTTAGTTTAAATACACAATTTAATATAGGATTTTTAACTATGGATAAATACAGATTTTCGTTCTGTATTTATCTTTGTGTGAATAGTCCGCAATAGAAAATGCCCGACTGCAAAAGCAAAGCTTTTTTGTCGTATTTTCTCTTGCTTTATTTTTACACCGGCACTTCGCGCCTCTCTTTTGTGTTTTTGGTGCTTAGCGTTCTTTATTTCTCTTGGTGTGTATAAGCCGGCATGAAAAATGCCCGTCTGCGTATGCTTCGCATCCTTGACGTATTTTTCGTGCCTATCTCTTTTTATATCGCTTCGCTCCGTTTTTCCCTATACGCTAATTTTTAATTATTTATTATTCTATATTAATTACTTGTGGGCTCCGCCCA
>CAVAMJ010000002.1:0-253286 GCA_963589785.1 Bacteroidaceae bacterium
CCAGCTGAGCTATGCCCCCATACTTTAGAAGACTGTTGTCTCCTGACGACTATTGCATTATATCACGCTGCTTTTACTTTGTCAACAACTTTTTTTATTTTTTTAAAAAAAGCTTAAATTGATGAATTTTTCGCCATTTAAAGAACAATTCTTTATAATCCAGAATTGATTTATCTGCAGATTATAATAACTTTATCTAAATAGTTTTCTTTGCCAAGCAAAAATAAAAATCTCCTATGACTGTTCTTGCAAACCTGTCACAGGAGATTATCATTATTACTTTATATTGTTGATATTGTTGTCTTATCGAACTCTGTTGTTCGACTTTGGGTGGCACTCATCGTAAACCGCCTTGAGGTGCTGATCCATCATCTGAACATACACATGCATGGAGGATATATCAGCATGACCCATAATTGCCTGAATATCTTTAACCGAAGCACCGTTTTCAAGCAAGTGGATTGCAAAGCTGTGTCTAAGAGTATGCGGCGTCAATTCTTTTTCAATTCCCGCGGATGAAGCATATCCCTTAATGATTTTCCAGAAACCCTGTCGTGTGAGCCTTGTGCCGTTTCGATTAACAAAAAGAGCGGGATTGCTTTCGTCATCGACCAAAATTCTTCTCATTCTATAAATATAGTCCGAAACAGCGACTACAGCGGAAGTATAGATAGGAATCTGACGTATCCCTTTTGTTCCCTTACATGAAATAACCGAAGCCTGAAGATTGACATCCTTTAAATCAAGATTAATGAGCTCAGAAACTCTTATTCCTGTTGCATAAAGAAGTTCAAGCATCGCCTTATCTCTACAGCCCTTAGCAATAGAAACATCAGGCTGACTAAGCAGCAGATTAATCTCCTCGCCGCTCAAAATCTGCGGCAGCTTCTTTTCAACATGCTCAAGCTTTATATTTTTCGCCGGATTTTCACTCGCAAAACCATTATACATTAAGTACTTGTAATAGCATCTGATAGAACTTACATTTCTTGAGATTGTAGTAGCAGACCTACCCAAATCCTTCAAACTTGTTATATAGTCATATATTAAATTTTCAGTTACCGAAACAGGCGATTCACAGCCAGCCGAAGAAGCGTACGAAACAAATGCGGTAACATCTCTTAAATACGAATCTCTGGTATTTGCTGAGCTTGTTTTGAGATTTTTCAGATATTCAGCAAATCCGGAAATATAGTCGATCATCTAAAATCTACCGTCCCTAATCTTTTAAAAATACTGCTATTACTATAATACTTTTTCGCAATTATTTCAATAGATTAAACTTATATTTTTGCATTTTTATATTTATACATACTGTTTTTATGAAATTGTATTATGTAAACCAATGAATATTAGTGCTAAACTTGTTATTTGAAACTTATGCATATTTATTCAGTTTTGACTTTTAGTTCTTAAATATTCTTTTGATTTTTCGCATAAAATAAGCCCTTGAAGCATTTTTCGCTCCAAGGGCTTTTCAAAATATTCTGTTTTAATTATTCATTATCAATCAACAAGCAGTTTAATCTCTCCATTTTTACGGGACTCTTTAACATCGATAATTCTTTGATTGGAACTACCTCTGAACAATAACTTCAAATTCTTTTTCTCCAAAATAAATCGTCCGTCAACTAAAACATCTACTTCATCGAGAAGCTTAATCCAATCCTCGTTTTCTGAAGAAACTATCTCTTCGTAAGTATACCCTGTATAACAAGTGACATCCTTACCAAGAGCATGGATTTTTATCGCAAGCTCTGTTAAAGGCTTAGGCTGAACAAACGGTTCTCCTCCAGAGAAAGTAATCCCCTTCAAAAGAGGATCCTCTTTGAAATCTTTCAAAAGCTTATCAGTGTCAATTACTACTCCACCGTTAAAATCATGAGTTTCAGGATTGTGGCATCCATTACAATTATGTGGGCATCCTTGTGTAAAAACCACATAGCGAATTCCCCATCCGTCAACAATTGATTCGTTAATTATTCCGGCAATTCTTATATCCATAAATTTTCCTCTAAAAATCGAAGCGTATATAGCCGCTTCAAAACAACTTGATTAAATTATTTTTCGACAAACAAAAAATCGATTAAATTGAAATCCGAGCTATAACGAAGCTCATAATAAAACTCACCAACTTTAAAATTAGGTGAAACTACATTAGATTATAGCATTGCAATAAAACTCCGTCAACTTTACCGCTACTCAAATATGAGGTTTAACAGCAGGTCTCCCCCACTCCCCCAGAAAATTCGCCGCCAAAAACGTTTAGAGAATAAACAAGAACACTTCTTAATTTTCTGATCGAACGCAAAGTTTGCGGCAGATTGCAAACAACGCAAAACTGTTTAATAGTAATTTTTTCAAGAGTGAAAAGATAAAGTTCTGAACGAGTCAAAATTTGTAATTTCGCTATTTGTGAAAAGGCATCTAAATTAATCAAAAACTTTGCATCCCATTGACTCAGCCAACGCAACAGCAAAATTTATATCAACTTCAGTCTTATCAAAAACCGCTCCTACAAAAGTTGCTCCTGTTATATCGGCATCTCGCAATTTTGCTTTCGTCAAATTTGCACTTCGCATTACGGCTTTCTTTAGATTTGCATTTTCAAAATTTGCTGAAACAAGTGATGCATCTGTAAAATCAGAATTTTCTAAATTGAGCCCTGAAAAATCCTGCTTATCTAAATTTGCGCCGGCAAAGCAGACAAAAGAATAGTTGCCGCCGGTAAACTCGACTGCACTAAGCTCCGCCGAAGCAAAAGAAGAACCTGTCATTTTACAATTTTTGAATGTTGCAGCAAACAAGTTCGTTCCCTCAAAATTGCAATTTAAAAACTGGCTCTTGTTACTGTAAGATCCGTTCATCTGTGCAAATTTAAACGAACAGCCTTCAAAAATACAAGAATCAATATCGACATTACTCAAGTCAAGCCCGTAAAAAGCACAATTCACAAATTTATATTCTTTTATCTCTTCTTTAAAATCTCTGTTATCTTTAAAAGACACGGAAGAATACTCTTTCACACTCTCACCTCTGCATAAAAACATCCCTGCAAGAAACAATCAAGCTTGCAGGGATTGATTTTAGATAATCTTATTCTTTTTCGGAAACGATACTAATTCCAAGCTCCTTAAGCTGCTTATCATCAACCGTTGACGGAGCCATTGTCATAAGCTCACTTGCATTCTGAACCTTCGGGAATGCGATTACATCACGAAGATTTTCCTTCTTGAGCATGAGCATAACAAGTCTATCCAAGCCTAAGCCGAGACCGCCATGTGGTGGTGCACCATACTTAAATGCATCAAGCAAGAAACCGAACTTGTTGTGTGCCTCTTCCTCAGAAAGTCCAAGCAAAGCAAATATTCTGTCCTGAAGTTCTGGGTTAGTAATTCTGATAGAACCTGAGCAAAGCTCTGTTCCGTTGAGAACAAGGTCATATGCCTTTGCTCTAACATTACCCTTATCGCTCTCAAGATAAGGCAAGCATTCATCAAGCGGAGATGTGAACGGATGATGCATAGCTACCCAAGTCTTCTCTTCCTCGTCATACTCAAAGAATGGGAACTCAACAACCCAAAGGAAGTTGAACTGATCTGGAATGATGTCGAGTTTCTTAGCAACAGTAGTTCTGAGCTGTCCGAGCTGAGTGAGAACATGAGAATTGTTTGTGTCTGCGATAATTAAAATTACGTCGCCCTTCTCTGCTCCCATTGCGGAATATATAGCATTCATTTCCTCTTCGGTCATAAACTTAGAGAAAGAACATGCTGTGGAATCCTCTCCGATTCTGATAAATGCGATACCCTTTCCGCCGATACCCTTTACCATCTCGGTTAACTTATCTATCTCTTTTCTTGTTAGTACAGAATAAGCATTCTTTGCGTTGATAGCTCTTACGCTTCCGCCGCCTGCAATTGCGTTCGTGAAAACTCCAAACCCGCAATCCTTAACAACATCTGTGAGATTTACTATCTCCATGCCGTATCTAGTATCAGGCTTATCGGAACCATATTTCTCCATAGCATCCTTATATGTGATGCGAGGAAGCGGCATAGGAACATCTACATCGAGAACCTCTTTGAAAAGTCTCTTAACAAAGCCCTCACCGACAGAAAGAACATCCTCAACATCAACAAATGACATCTCAAGGTCGATCTGTGTGAACTCAGGCTGTCTGTCTGCTCTCAAGTCCTCATCTCTGAAGCAACGTGCTATCTGCATGTATCTATCAAAGCCAGCTACCATTGTGAGCTGCTTATAAATCTGCGGAGACTGCGGAAGAGCATAGAAGCTTCCCTTATGAATTCTTGAAGGCACGAGATAGTCTCTTGCTCCTTCAGGAGTGGACTTCATGAGCATAGGTGTTTCAATCTCAACAAAGCCGTTCTCATAGAAATAATCTCTGGTTACCTTTGTGATTTTTGAACGCATGAGAAGATTCTTCTGTAAGTCAGGTCTTCTAAGGTCTAAATATCTGTACTTAAGTCTGATGTCCTCACCAGCCTTTGAGTTCTCAACAATCTCAAACGGCGGAGTCTCAGAAAGTCCGAGAACCTTGAGTTCTGTAACCTCAATTTCAATTTCACCGGTCGGAATTTCTTTATTCTTTGATGAACGCTCTCTTACAACACCGGAAGCTGCAAGAACATACTCTGATCTTACATCAGAAGCTTTGTCAAAAATTTCTCTGTCGGTAGAATCATCAAATGCGAGCTGAACAACGCCTGTTCTGTCTCTTAAATCAATAAAGATAAGCTGTCCTAAATTTCTCTGTCTCTGACACCAGCCGAATACGGTTACTGTCTTTCCAACATCCTCAATTCTCAGGTCTGAACAGTAATTTGTTCTTTTCATACCCGATAAAAATTCTGCTTTCATTTTCTCGCCTAACCCATAAGGGTCCTTTCAATAATATTATCAGTCAAGCGATAATTTATCTGAAATTTGATATTCAGTATAAAATATCACCGCAAAATACATTTTAAACTAAAATGTAACTCATCCTCGGACAAGTTACATCTTTTGTTTGTTAATTTAGAACTCTATAGTTCCCTCAATTTCTGTGACATAGGTGATATAATCATCTATGAAATGCTCTCCGAGAGAAATATCTTTTGTCTCTCCGGAAGCCATCGCCTTGAGTGTAGCTTTCTCGTTCTCAAGTTCTGTATCGCCGAGAACAATCGTATACTTCGCTCCGATTTTATTTGCGTATTTCATCTGAGCCTTTAAGCTTCTTCCGCAAAGGTCACAATCGGCGGGAACTCCGCATTCACGAAGCTTGTTTGCAAGGTCAAAAGCCTTTGTGAGAGCTTTCGATCCCATAGAAACGATGAAGCACTCGCACTTTGTATCCTGCGGGAACTCAATTTTCTGAGCCTCAAGAACAAGCATAAGTCTCTCAAGTCCCATACCGAATCCGAGACCGGCAGTAGGCTTTCCGCCCATCTGCTCTACAAGACCGTCGTATCTTCCGCCGCCGCAAACAGTGCTCTGAGAGCCAAGGTCGTTGGAAATGAACTCAAAAACGGTTCTTGTGTAATAGTCAAGACCTCTTACGATATTCGGATTAACTGTATACTCCATTCCTACGGCATCAAGATAGCTCTTAACTCCCTCAAAGTGGTTTGCACAATCTTCGCAAAGATAATCAATAATCTTCGGTGCACCCTTAGCGATTTCGGAACATACAGGGCTCTTACAATCGAGAATTCTCATAGGATTTCTCTCAAGTCTTGAGTTGCATGTCTCGCAAAGCTGATCACTGTAAGAGGAGAAATACTCCTTAAGAGCAGCATGATACTTTGCTCGGCAAGTCGGACATCCAATAGAATTAATCTCAAGTGACAAATCTCTTACTCCAAGTCTGTCAAATATGTTCTTTGCAAGCATGATGATCTCGGCATCAGCGATAGGCTCAGCCGCTCCGAACATCTCTACTCCAAACTGATGAAATTCTCTGAGTCTACCTGCCTGTGGCTTTTCATAACGGTAACACGGAGTTAAATAGTAAAGCTTAACAGGATATCCGTCGTTATATATTCCGCTCTCCAAAAGCGAACGGACAACGCCAGCAGTTCCTTCAGGCTTAAGCGTTATGCTTCTGTCTCCCTTGTCGGTAAAGGTATACATCTGCTTTTCAACAACATCTGTTGTGTCTCCGACACCTCTCAAGAAAAGCTCTGTATGCTCAAAAACAGGAGTTCTGATTTCTCCGAAGCCATGTACTCCTGCTTCACTTCTCATTACGTCCTCTACCAACTGCCACTTTTCGGTCTGCTTAGGAAGAAGATCCTGTGTTCCCTTTGGTCCCTTTGTTAATAAAGCCATATGATCATTCCTCTTATAAAGTATTATCTTCTTAAATATGTATCAATAAATTTCGCAAAACACACTTCAAGTCAAGCGAAATTCGATATACGCATTAAGATTATACTTGACTTTCACTTCATTTTCAAGCTTTAGTGCTAAAAACTTATCCGTCAAATTGTATACTATATTTCTTTTATAAAATTTACCCAAAATGATTGTTAAAAACATAAAAATCTATGTTAAACTATTGACAAATCTTTCAATACTCTATAAAATTAATAAATAAAATTATATGCTGTCGCATTTAGTTTAATAAAAGGAAAGAAAGTTAGAAAGGAAGCCCCGGGTATGGAAAAAATCAAGATGACCACCCCTCTCGTTGAGATGGATGGAGACGAAATGACACGAGTTGTTTGGAAGAAAATTAAAGACATTCTTATTCTTCCGTATGTTGACCTTAAAACCGAGTATTATGACTTGGGTCTTGAGTACAGAGAGAAGACTAAGGATCAGGTTACCGTCGATTCTGCTCTTGCTACAAAAAAGTATGGTGTTGCAGTAAAATGTGCAACAATCACACCTAACGCAGACAGAGTTAAGGAATACAACCTTACCGAAATGTGGAAATCTCCGAACGGCACAATTCGTGCTATTTTGGACGGAACAGTTTTCAGAGTTCCGATTCTCGTTAAAGGCATTACACCTTATATTCCGACTTGGACAAAGCCAATCACTATTGCAAGACACGCATACGGTGATGTTTATAAGGGTGTTGAAGCTACTGTACCTGCTAACGCAAAGGCAGAGCTCGTAGTTACCGATGAAAACGGCAATGAAACAAGAACCCTGATTCACGATTTCAAGACACCGGGTATTATCCAGGGACTTCACAACATCGACAAGTCCATCGAGAACTTTGCTAGAACATGCTTTAACTATGCTCTTGACGCAAAGAAGGATTTGTGGTTTTCCTCAAAAGACACTATTTCAAAGAAATACGATCACCGTTTCAAAGATATTTTCAACGAAGTTTTTGAAAAGGACTACAAGGAGAAGTTTGCAGAAGCCGGTATCGAGTACTTCTATACTCTTATAGATGATGCTGTAGCAAGAGTAATCAGAAGCGAAGGCGGTTACATTTGGGCTTGCAAGAACTATGACGGTGACGTTATGAGCGATATGGTCGCTACCGCATACGGAAGCTTAGCTATGATGACATCTGCTCTCGTCTCCCCTGACGGAGTTTACGAGTACGAGGCAGCTCACGGAACAGTTCAGAGACACTATTACAAGTATCTTAAGGGTGAAACAACCTCAACTAACTCCGTTGCAACTATCTTCGCATGGAGCGGCGCTCTCAGAAAAAGAGGCGAGCTTGATAACATTCCGGAATTAGTAGCATTTGCCGAAAATCTTGAAAAGGCAACTATCGACACAATTGAAAGCGGCACAATGACAGGCGACTTATACGCTATGTCTAATCTTGAAAATAAGAAAAAGGTCGATACCGAAGGATTCCTTGTAGCAATCGGCGAAACCTTAAAGTCTTTACAGGCTTAATTAAATATCTCAGGAGTTAAAGAATGATTGCTAAGAATAACATTTCTATGTCAGTTATAAGAAGGCTGCCAAGATATTACAGATATCTGAGCGAGCTTGAAAAGAAGGGTATTGTAAGAATCTCCTCAAAAGAACTTTCAGAAAAAATGGGCTTCACAGCTTCACAAATTCGCCAAGACTTCAACTGCTTCGGTGGTTTCGGTCAGCAGGGCTACGGCTATGCCGTTTCTAATTTAAAAGAAACAATCGGCAATATTTTAGGCGTTCAAAATCAAAGAAAATGTATTCTTATAGGTGCAGGTAACCTCGGTAGAGCTTTACTCTCAATCAACTATAAGCACATGGGCTTTGATTTGTGCGGTGTTTTTGATATTTCCCCTAAGGTTATAGGCTCTGAGGTCAGAGGTTATACTGTCTCGGATGTCAAAGATCTCCCTGAATTCTGTGCAGAACAAAAGCCTACAATGGCTATCATCTGTATTCCGAATGTTGCTGTCGAAGAGACCTGTGACCATCTTTGCGAATTAGGGATCAGAGCATTTTGGAACTTTACCCATTGCGACCTTTCTCTTAAATATGACGATGTTATTATTGAAAATGTTCACCTTAACGATAGCTTGATGACCTTAAGCTATATGTTATCTGAATAAGCCACTACATTAACAAACAAAATGCCCACGCGTTTAATGTGTGGGCATTTTTATTTTGTATTTGTGAGTTTTTAACGCAAAAGCAAAAGTGCCTCTCGCCTAAATAGTGAGGGGCACTTTCTCTTCTATCGTTTGTATTAATCAGTTCTGAGCTGCCTTTGCCTCTTCGAGTGCAATTGCAAGCTGATCCGGGCAAGATGTCGGCTTGAAGCCACACTTAATGCCCTTGCATCTCTTAACATATTCATCAACGGTCATACCCTTTGCGAGAGCGCAAACGCCCTGAGTATTGCCGTGGCAGCCGCCGACTATCTTACAATCCTTAATGACGTCTCCGTCAAGCTCTACATGAATTTCTTTTGAACAAACGCCCTTAGTTTTATAAACGTACATAGTAATTCCTTTCTGTTCTTTTGTTTTTAAATCTGATACACAACTGATTTCTACCGATTTTGAGGCGATAGAACATCCGTACTTTGATTATAACAAATTACTCTTAGAAGTCAATCAAATATCTTTGCCATATGATATTTTCTTTCTTGCAAGAAAATATAGCACAAGCGAACCCGCAAGCAGAAAAGCAAAAATAACAAAATAGCTGACCAAATTCAGTTCATACAAGCCTGTGAACTCTCCGATGTGCAAAATTACAAACGGCAAGCAAACATATCCGCAAGAGGTTATCGACAAGAAAACTTTTCGTTTAGTTCTGTTCAGCATATACGATAAATGTGTGTTCAGAAAAACAAGTGCCGGAATAAGCAGAACAAATTCGATTATCTTTTCAAATGTAAACGCTCCGTGCAAATCCATGAAACTGCATCCGATAATTGATATAATTCCAGAACAAAGTGCCGCAACAGCCGTACAGCAGACCGAAAAAATGAACACAGCGAAAATTTTAGCATCGTATATTTTAATCGGCTCAGATGTTGTCAGCATCAACAAAGACATGGTGTTGTTTTCCCTCTCGGAAACGAAACAAGCCGCCGAAGCAATGAACGACACGAGTATCGACAAGAACGAGAGTATAAACGGAGATATAGTTGTTACAAAAATATAATACAGTATCTGATTATCTGTTGAAAACCTGTCCACGCTGAAATCAATCATACTTAGCTGACCTGTTGTGTCCTTATAAAGGAAAGCCGCCAACATATAAAAAAGCGGGACAATCACACTCAAAACAGCAATTATAAACGCTATAAGTGCCGTACAAACTCTTTGGTGAAAGATATATTTGATGTTCAGAGATATTAAATCTGTCATTTTAGTTTTTTCATCTCTCATATATCATTTTCCACCACCTTACAGTAATATTCAAACACATCTTTGAGCGAAACTTTCTTTAGATATGCCTTCGTTATACGGTTGTCACGAATTGCTATTTCTTTAATTATATCCGATATTTCACTTTCGGAATTAATTTCAATGCTAAACGAACTGTCTTCATTAACTGTATAACTGCCGTCGTAATCAAGCTTATTGTCAGCTGTGCCAACAACAGCTAAATCATTCAACTCGCAATCCTCGATTATTTTATCAAGTGAACCATATGTTCTGAGAAGCGATCCCGTCACAATCAATATTTCATCATCCGGCAAGCAGAGGTTAGGATTCGTTGTGACATTTACAACAGATATGTTTTCTGTATTTTGCAAATAATCTAAATATTCTTTTATCTCCCCCAGTTCATCTTCATCGACACTGTTTAAAGCATCAAGCACAAAAATCACTTTCGGAGAATGTATCACGGACAAGATGAATCGCAGTTTTAGCTTAGACAATTCATCCAGTTTTCTCACGAGCTTACCCCTTTGTTCCCAAAGTCCGATTTTCTTTAGGAGAAGAGCCGCTCTGTCTTTTATTTCTTCTTCATCAAAGCCACAATACATCGAGTAAACTATAATATTGCTTCTTACCGAGCTGTCCTCATAAAGACCCGTGTTCAGCGAGACAAATCCGCACAGTTTCCTCACTACCTCAGGATAATCTCTGCATTCCATGGACATAAGCATTAAATTTCCGCTGTAATTATCCTTGCCTGTCAATACATTGTAGAACGAATTAACAGCACTCACACTGTCCGTTAAAATCGAAACAGATTTATTTTCTTCAAGATTGTAGTTAATATCTTTAAGCGAATCGGAAGAAAAAGAATTTAAACTTAAAGTATTCATATTAACGATTAACTTCTGATGTACCTTTCTCCAATAAATATGTGGCTTCAAGATCGGCTAAATGAAGCTTTACGGCAAGCGGATAGTCACCAAAAGCCTTTGATAGTGCAAAGCTTCCGCCTTTTACCGACTCATCAAATCCACCCATATGCCAGCGTATTGCCATTGCCTCCTCGAGACTAAGCTTGACGCAACGTTCAATTAAAAAAACCGATTTTTCGCCGTGACCATACGGGAATTTATCATCAACAGCATAAAACGGAACCTGTTTCCACTCGCCTGTTTTGGGATCCTTTTGGTTTCTTACCGATACTGTATAGAAGTTTGCTTTACAAAAATCATGGAGAAGTGCACAAAGAGCAAAGCTTTCTTCGCTGTCTGTTCCCTCTTCAAAATATCTTTCTCTCAAAACCTTGTAAACATTCAGGCTGTGCATTACAAGTCCACATTCACAAGCTCCGTGGTACTTTGTACTTGCGGGAGCCGTAAAAAAATCTGTTTTTTCAATCCATTCAAGAAGCTTGTCCGCTCCTCTTCTGGTGATATATTTGTTATATATCTCTATAAATTCTTCCTTATATTTATTTTCCATATTTTAAAACCTTATAAACTAATTGTTAATTTTCTAAAAGATGTATTTTAAAAACTCTTATTTGAAGAAAGAGACAGCTTTTACACTGTCCCTTCCGTTTTTATCCTATTTGTTCTCTCAAAAAATCTCTTGCAAGAATTATATCGGCAGACGGATCATCGCCAACCTCTCGCTCGATTGTCAGGAAGCCCTTGTAACCGATGTCCTCAAGAGCCTTCAGATAATCTGTAAAAGGAACCTCGCCCTTTCCAAGCGGAAGCTCGATAAAGGAGTCATCTTCAACGATAACATCCTTGCGCAGACCATAAACCACCTCGGGATCACGGTAAAAAATTCTCTTGCCGTCCTTAGCGTGAGTATGAACTATATAATCATTGAGTGTATAAACAGCATCGACAGGGTTGTCGCCTGTGACCATTACAAAGTTAGCGGGATCGAGATTGACCGCAACTCCCTTTGAATGGAGACCGTCAAGAAAGCTTTTCAGTGTAGCCGCCTTTTCGGGTCCTGTCTCAATAGCAAAATGAGCATTGAGTGAATCGGCATATTCAGCAAGCTGACCACAAGCCGATTCCATTACTGCATAACGCGGATTGCTCTTATCCTCCGGAACAACACCGATATGAGTTGTAACTATATCAGTCTCAAGATCCTTCGCAAGATCGAGAATTCTTTTTGATTTTTCAACAAGCTCCGAGTTTAAATCAGGATCGGTAAAGCCCTTGCCCAAGTCGCCGCAAAGAGCTGAAACAACGAGTCCTCTTGATTTAATTTTATCAAGAAGTTCTTTTCTCTGTGAAGCCGAAAGATTTTCAGGAGCCTGAGCACCTGTGGTTGCGTAAATCTGAATTCCCTTGAAGCCAAGCTCAGCCGCTTTATCCAAAGCCTCGTCAAGCGGCAGTCTGAAGGACTCCAAAAGTACACCTATTGGGAAATTATACATAACACTAATCCTCTTAATCTCTCTCGTTGAGTGTCAATTCCTTGTGAACATCAGCTGAATCATAGATAGCCTGCATCATCTGAGCAGTGATGAT
The DNA here is from genome assembly GCA_963589785.1 of Bacteroidaceae bacterium. Lineage (GTDB taxonomy): Bacteria > Bacillota > Clostridia > Oscillospirales > Acutalibacteraceae > SIG603. Next base: position 12,338 of record CAVAMJ010000002.1, read on the forward strand.
AACTGTGTCAATATCCGATGCATTCTTCTCTCTTGTGTGGATACACTTTACGAAATCATCAATCTCATTCTGATACATATCACGCATAGTAAACTTAGGAGTTGTCTCTGTTAATGCGCCGTACTCTGTGGTATAGAAAGTGAAGTCTTTACCGTAGTGAAGTCTGATACCGCCCTTATCGCCCATAAAGTCGATATAACGATCTTCTTCTCCGATATTCTGAGCCCATGCACCGTTAAGAGTGATAACAGGGCCTGATGTTCTGATTAATCCTGTTACGGAGTCGTCTACATCATAAACACCGTCAAACTTTGGAGGTCCAGCCCACATATCTGTGTAAACATAGTTTTCCATATCTTTGCCAAGCTTACAGAATGTCTCTCCCGAAACGGTGTAGACTTTTGGATCGCCACAACAGTACATGACTATATCAAGGTAATGTACACCCCAGTCAATAAGTGCTCCGCCGCCTGCAATAGCCTTTGTTGTGAAAGCTCCGCCAAGACCCGGAATCTGTCTGTGTGCTCTGAAGCTTACATATACATGATGAATATTTCCGAGTTTACCGTCGTCGATATACTTCTTTAATAAGTTTACGCTGTCATTGAATCTGTTGCAAACGCCGATGTTGAGAATTCTGCCCGTCTCGTGCTGAACCTTCTGCATCTCGAGTGCCTCGGAATAAACTCTTGCCGCCGGCTTTTCGCTCAAAACATCCTTGCCCGCTCTCATAGCGTCAATAGCAATCTGAGCATGAACATTGTTCGGAGTGCAAATTGAAATTGCCTCAACCTCAGGATCAGCGAGAACCTCGTGATAATCTGTGCATGCTATGCCGGAGCCCTGGCGTGCTACACCAGCCTCTGCTCTTTCAGGAATGATATCACAGAAATACTTGATTTCTGTTTCAGGATTGTTCATATATGACGGAATATGTGCCGCATTAGCAATTGTGCCACAACCGATAACTGCAACTTTCATTGTAATAATACCTCTTTTCCCAAAAAACAAAATGGTTAAAAATACAGCTACATAATATCATAAATAGGTCAATTGTCAATACATTATTTACAGTAAAATTTCACAAAAAATGAAGCCCGTCATCGCTTTGATGACAGGCTTCTATTTGGTTAATTTAGAATTTAGCTAAGCTCAAAAGCGCCGGTATAAAGCTGATAATACTTGCCGTGGTAATCAATAAGTGATTCATGATTGCCCTGCTCGATAATCTTACCGTGCTCGAGAACTATGATAACATCTGAGTTTCTGACAGTCGAAAGTCTGTGGGCAATAACGAAAACCGTTCTGCCCTGCATAAGGCTGTCCATACCCTTTTCAATGAGGCTCTCTGTTCTGGTATCAATTGATGATGTAGCTTCATCAAGAATAAGTACAGGCGGATCTGCAACGGCTGCTCTTGCAATTGCAATAAGCTGTCTCTGACCCTGAGAGAGGTTCGAGCCGTCTCCCGTGATAACTGTTTGATATCCCTGCGGCAAATGCGAGATGAAGAAATCAGCGTTAGCAAGCTTTGCCGCTGCGATACAATCATCATCTGTTGCATCAAGCTTACCGTAACGGATATTATCCATAACAGTACCCGTGAACAAGTGAGTATCCTGAAGAACCATAGAAAGAGATCTTCTCAAATCGTCCTTCTTAATTTTGTTAATGTTGATTCCGTCGTATCTGATTTTTCCGTCAGGAACATCATAGAAACGGTTGATAAGGTTGGTGATTGTAGTCTTACCTGCACCTGTCGAACCGACAAACGCAATCTTCTCGCCAACCTTTGCTTTCAGACTGATTCCGTCAAGAACTACCTTATCGGGTTCATATCCGAACACAACATCCTCGAACTCAACCTCACCCTTAACAAGAGTATAGGTAGTTGTACCTGTTTCCTTGTGAGGATGCTTCCATGCCCAAATTCCTGTTCTCTCCTCGGACTCAACAAGATTTCCGTCCTTATCATACTTAGCGTTGACAAGAGTTACATAACCGTCGTCGACCTCAGGTTTCTCATCAATAAGGTTGAAAATTCTTTCAGCACCGGCAAGAGCCGTGAAGATTGAGTTCATCTGCTGAGTGATCTGTGAAATTGGGTTAGTGAACGACTTTGAGTAGTTAAGGAAAGCCGCAACCGAACCGACATCGAGGTGACCGGCGATTACAAGCAATGCACCGACACATGAAAGGAATGCATACTGGATATGCGAGAGGTTGTTAGATACAGGTCCCATAATGGAAGCGTAAATATTAGCCTTTGTACTGCTCTCTGTGAATGCATTATTAACTGCATCGAAATCTTCTGCAGCCTTTTCCTCGTGGTTGAAAACCTTAACAACCTTCTGTCCGTCGATAATCTCCTCGATGAAACCGTTAACGGCACCGAGGTCGTTCTGCTGCTTAATGAAGTAAAGTGCACTTTTTCCACCGATTTTCTTCATTAAGAACATAAGCAAAACTAAAAATAGGATTACAACAATTGTAAGCTGCCAGCTAGTAACTACCATGGCGATGAAAACACCGAGAATGGTAAGTCCGGAGGAAAAAAGCTGTGGCAAGCTCTGAGAAATCATCTGTCTCAGAGTATCCATATCGTTAGTATAACGGCTCATGATCTCGCCATGAGGGTTTTTATCGAAATATCTGATTGGAAGATCTTCCATGTGATCAAAAAGATCAACTCTAATTTTCTCAAGAGTATTTGCAGAAATCTGGAGCATTAATCTTGAGTAAGCGTAAGATGCAACAACACCGCAAGCATAAATGATGCCCATTGTGGTGAGAAGTCTTACGCAACCGCTTAAATCAGGATTGGACTGACCTATAAACGGCATGATGTAATCATTAACAAGCGGCTTAATAAGATAAGAGCTGCCGATTGAAGCTACTGAAGATACAATGATACATCCGGCTACAACAAAAAGCAATGATTTGTATGAACCGACATACTTCAAAATTCTGCTGATAGTTTTCATCGGATCCTTAGGCATAACCGCAGGGCCTGCCATTCTCGGACCTCCCGGACCACCTGGGCCGCCCGGTTTTCTTGTTCCTTGATTCATTGGTCCCGGCATTATTCTTCAGCTCCTTTCTGCTGTGAGGTATAAATCTCACGATAAACCTCACTGTTCTCCATAAGCTCATCATGAGTTCCGCTAGCAAGAATCTTTCCTTCGTCAAGAATTACTATCAAATCAGAATCCATAACGGATGTGATTCTCTGAGCAATGATGATCTTTGTAACATCCTTGAGGTAATCAGACTTGAACGATGCTCTGATCTTGCTGTCGGTTGCGGTATCGCAAGCACTGGTGGAGTCATCAAGTATAAGAACTTTCGGATGCTTCAAAAGTGCTCTTGCTATGCACAGACGCTGTTTCTGTCCACCAGAAACGTTAACGCCTCCCTGTCCTAAATCGGTCTGATAGCCGTTCGGGAAACTCATAACAAAGTCATGAGCCTGTGCTGCTTTACATGCTTCTATAATTTGTTCTTCGGTAGCGTTTTCGTCACCCCATCTGAGGTTATCTTCAATTGTTCCCGAGAAAAGAACGTTTTTCTGAAGAACCATTGAGACTGCGTCTCGAAGTGTTTTTACATCATATTCCTTTACATTTTTTCCGCCTACGAGAATTTCTCCGCCCTGAACGTCATAAAGTCTCGGAATAAGCTGAACAAGAGAGGATTTAGCGGAACCTGTTCCGCCGATAATACCTACGGTCTGACCGGCTTTAATATGAAGGTTGATGTCCTTTAGGGTCAAGTTGTCAGGATTTTTGCTGTAAGAGAAAGAAACATCCTTAAATTCAATTTCTCCGTCCTTAACATCGTCTTTGCTGTTACCACTTGAAATATCAGGAACCTCATCCAAAACCTCTGCAATTCTCTTTACAGATGCCTTAGAAATAACAATCTGCATGAAAATCATGGAGATCATCATAAGCGACATAAGTATCTGAGCAATATAAGTGAAGAAGCTCATAAGTGCGCCAGTACCCATGCCGCCGCCAAGAACAATCTTTGCACCGAACCAAGCAACAATTATGTTGCAAGCATACATGCAGAACTGCATTACAGGCATTGTCCAAATGACGATTTTCTCAGCAGACAACTGTGTATCCTTAACCTTGCGAACTGCCGAATTGAATTTCTTGCGCTCAAAATCGCCGCGAACAAAAGCCTTGACTATTCTGATAGCTGTAAGGTTCTCCTGAACATCTGTGTTAAGAGCGTCCATTGCGTTGAGCATTTCGTTGAACTTAGGAAATGCCATGTTCATGATGATTACCAAAGCAATAGCGATTATCGGAACAAAAACAGTAAACGATAATGAAAGCTTCGGTGAAAGCTTCAAGCACATGATAATTGCAACAACAAAAGTAATAGGTGCTCTGAACAACATTCTTATGCAAGTTAGAAACGCATTCTGAGTATTGGTTACGTCATTAGTAAGTCTTGTGATAAGCGAGCCTGTTGAAAACTTATCAACGTTCGCAAACGAAAAAGTCTGCACCTTATCAAAGAGCATCTTTCTTAGGTTTTTCGCAAAACCTACACTGGCGATTGAAGAAAATCTACCCGCCATGCAGCCGCAAAACAGAGAGATGCAAGCAAACATGACCATCATAAGTCCATGAACGATAACGTAATGTATATCATTTTGAGTTATACCGTTATCAACAATATTTCCCATAGTTATAGGTATCAAGCACTCCATGATAACCTCGCCTATCATAAGAAGTGGCGAAAGAATGGTGTACTTTAAGTAACCTTTGACTGCGGGAGCAATCTTCTTAATCATTACTTATTTCCTTTCTAATTTTTACTGAATATATTTTCAATCTGCTTTTCAAGGTCACCGATTACATTGTGTTCAATGATATTCGCTTCCTCTTTTGTTAGATTGATGGTTAGTCTGTCTATCAAACCGCTAAGCTCCTTAAGCTCTTCCTCAGAAAAGCCCTGATACATTTGAGCGTCCTGCTCATCTCTGATAGAAATACCCTTATCATAAATAAGCTTTCCCTTATCCGTAAGGCTTAAACGCTTGCATCTTAAATTATCTGGGAATATCTCTTTAATAATAAACCCTGCTTTCTCCATTCTTTTCGTAGACAAAGCAATTGAAGCCGGCGACACGGAGAGTGCCTCCGCAATTTCTATCTGGGTGCAGCGGGGATGCTGTGAAATGTAACCCAAAATGGGGGTTTGGCTGAAATGAACTCCGAGAGAATCGAGTTCTTCACTTGAATACAGCTTCATTACCAAATTAAGCTTGATTAATCTGGCCGTCAGTTCTCTGTAATCCATAATTTGCTCCTTTCATAAATATTAGCTTAATTGTTAAGTGCTTAATAATAATAGCACCGTCATTCTTCAATGTCAATAGTTTATTTAGTTGACAAGAATAGTTGCTGATGATACAATTTGTTCATATCAACCAGGAGGTCTGTTATGGAAAATAAAGTATTAGAAGTTTTGAAAAACAGAAAATCGGTAAGAGCATTTACTGACGAAGAAATTTCCGATGAAATTAAAGACGCTATCCTTGGCGCTGCTATGAGAGCACCGACGGCTGGAAATATGCAGCTTTACTCCATCATTGATGTCACTGACCAAGAGTTAAAGGAAAAGCTCGCGGTAAGCTGTGACAATCAGCCGTTTATCGCTAAAGCTAAAATGGTTCTTGTTTTCTGTGCAGATTATCACAGATGGGTAAGAAAATTCAAGCTTTCCGACTGCGAGGATGTTCCTGCTCCGGAGCTCAGCGACCTTGTTCTCTCGACCAATGATGCTGTTATCGCAGCACATGCAGCTTGCGTTGCCGCAGAAAGCTTTGGCATAGGATCTTGCTATATCGGAGACATCATCGAGAATTTCGAAAAAGTCAAAGAACTTTTAAACATCCCTGAGCATGTAGCGCCTGTTTCGATGCTCGTTTTCGGCTATCCAACAGAACAGCAAAAGAACAGAGCACAGCTTAAGCGTTTACCGAAGGAATCCGTTGTATTTGAAAACTCTTACAGAGAGCTCAGCGAAGAAGAGCTTATGGGTGCTTCCCCTTACGAGAGCACTAAAGAAAAAGTAAAAGCACTTTACAACAGAAAATATGTCTCCAAATTCGCAAAAGAAATGGTTCGTTCAGTGAAAGTCATTTATGACAACTGGCACCAAAAGTAAAATTTACAGCCTATCGAAAAAAACGATAGGCTGATTTTTATTTTCTGATTAACAATGTAAAAGCCCCCTGCCTTGGCAAGGGACTTACATTTAATTAAAGAGTTTTACCTGTGATAAGCTCGTAAGCCTCAAGGTATTTATTTCTTGTGGTAGTCTGAACAATTTCAGGAAGCTCCTCCGGAGCATGATCTGAATAACCGTTCTCGTAAAGCCAATTTCTAAGATACTGCTTGTCAAAGGAATCCTGTCCTCTGCCAACCTCATACTTATCAAGAGCCCAGAAACGGCTTGAATCAGGAGTTAAAACCTCGTCAGCTAAAACAAGCTCGCCGTTCTCATCAAGACCGAACTCGAACTTTGTATCAGCAATGATAAGGCCCTTCTCGAGAGCATAATCAGCGCACTTCTTGTAGACATCGATTGTAGCATTCTTAACCTTCTCAGCAAGTTCTGTGCCAAGAATCTCACAGCAACGCTCAAAAGAGATGTTCTCATCGTGATCGCCGTACTCAGCCTTTGTGGACGGAGTAAAGATCGGCTCAGGAAGCTTCTGAGACTCCTTGAGCCCCTCAGGAAGCGGAAGACCGCAAACTGTACCTGTCTTCTTGTAGTCAGCCCAACCGGAACCGGTGATGTAGCCTCTTACAATGCACTCAACAGGAAGCATCTTTAACTTCTTAACCCACATGCTTCTGCCTTCAAACTCAGGCTTTCTGAATTCCTCCGGGAACTCCTCAAAGTTTGTAGAAATAACATGGTTCGGGATAACATCCTTAACATAATCAAACCAGAAAGCCGAAATACCGTTAAGAATCTTGCCCTTATCAGGAATGTCATTAGGCATGATGAAATCAAGTGCAGAGATTCTGTCGGATACAACAATCATTAAAGAATTGTCGTCGACCTCATAAATATCACGTACTTTACCTTTACTGATTTTCTTCATTGTTGTAACTACCTTTCAGTTATTATAATAATAAATTGACCGAATCTGTAAGCCGGGTTCTGTATTAGACAGTCATCTATCTTAATCAAGCATTACTGCTTGACTCGCGCCACCTCCATGAAACTGCCGGGCAGGCATAAGTTTCTCCACGGTGTTGCTCCGAATAGGGTTTGCATGGCTATAATGTCTCCATTATACCGGTGAGCTCTTACCTCGCCTTTCCACCCTTACCGTATAAATACGGCGGTATATCTCTGTTGTACTTTCCCTGGGGTCGCCCCCGGCGGCCGTTAGCCGTTATTCTTGCCCTGTGGAGCCCGGACTTTCCTCAGATGAGCCCTTTCGTACGCTCATCCGCAACTGTCTGATCCGCTCAATATTATATCAGAATGATTTTTCAGAAAGCAATTTGTTCTTGACATCCCATAAATCCTGAGATAAATCAACATAGTAGCTATGCGGATTCTCAAATCTTGTGACCTCATCCCAAAGAGTATCTACCTGTGAAGCACAATAAGCTCTTATTGCGTTGAGGTTTCTCGGATTGTAAAGGCACTGACCGTTCTCGAAAATCTTATTTCGAAGCGGCACAGCCCTGAAGTTGTCAAGAGTCTTCTTTTTCCAGGTGTTGTTTGGATCAAATATCGTGTACGGCTTTTCGTCATCGATAATCTCACCGTGCATAGTGATAACATCAGCGATAGCCTTATCTGTATCCTTATCATAAAGACGCCAGAGCTCTTTAAAGCCCGGTGTAGTTATCTTTGATACATTTTCGCTGATTTTGATTTTAGGCTCAACAGAACCGTCATCACGCTGAACACCAACGAGCTTATATACTCCTCCGAAAACAGGCTCGGAAGAAGATGTGATAAGTCTTTCGCCTACACCGAAGGAATCAATTTTTGCTCCCTGCATAAGCATATCACGAATTATGTATTCGTCAAGTGAATTTGACGCACAAATTTTGCAATCTTCATATCCGGCTTCATCAAGCATCTGTCTTGCTTTTCTTGAAAGATATGTTATATCACCGGAATCTATACGAATTCCAGCCGGACGATATCCCTTAGGTGCGAGAACCTCGTTGAATACCTTAATAGCATTCGGAACACCTGAATGGAGCACATTATATGTATCTACAAGCAAGGTGCAATTCTGAGGATATTCCTCGGCATAAGCCTTAAATGCTTCGTACTCGGAATCAAAAAGCTGAACCCAAGAATGAGCCATTGTGCCAAGTGCCGGTACACCGAACATTTTATCTGTGATAGTGCAAGCCGTGCCGATGCATCCACCTATATAAGCAGCTCTTGCGCCGTAAACTGCACCGTCAAAGCTCTGAGCACGTCTTGAGCCAAATTCCATAACAGCTCTGCCCTGTGCAGCTCTGACTATACGATTAGTCTTAGTAGCAATAAGGGACTGGTGGTTGATGCACAAAAGCACCATAGTTTCGATAAACTGAGCCTGTATAGCCGGACCTTTTACAGTAACAAGAGGTTCACCCGGGAAAATCGGTGTTCCCTCAGGCACGCACCAAACATCACATGTAAACTTGAAATCAGCTAGGTAAGAAAGAAACTCTTCCCTGAAGATTTTCTTAGATCTCAAATAAGCTATATCGTCTTCAGTAAATCTCAAGTTACTGAGATACTCGACCAACTGCTCGACACCCGCCATGATAGCGAAACCGCCACCGTCGGGCACCTTTCTAAAGAACATATCGAAATAACAGATCTTATCTTTGAATCCTTTTGCGAAATAACCGTTTGCCATGGTCAATTCGTAAAAGTCTGTGAGCATTGTAAGATTAATCTTTTGCTCATAAAGTGAAACACTCATAGTACATCCCCGTGTCTTTTAATAACTTCGAATCAGCTGTGATATAGAATTTCCAAATATACACCAAGCATCTTTCCCGATGCTTTTCTTATCTATTCTATCACAATAATTAAAAAAGTAAAGTTTTTCAGAAAATAAAAATAATGCAAGTATATTAGCTTTACATATAAATACATGCTTTGTGTAAAGCCGGCTATCTTTACGATATGAATTTTAATCGAAAACAGTATTGAGTTAATGCAAAGCCCCCAACCTTTACAGGTTAGGGGCTGCATTTAGCTTATATTATCCTTCGGAATTATTCGTAGTCTACTACGTTAACCCATGAACTCAAGAACGCTTTCTCTTCTTCACTGCCCTTTACCGTGTAAGAAGCAGCTACGATCGGAAGCCATTTCTGAACATACTGCTTAGCAGTATCGCTCTTTGCACAGAAGAGATTTAAGTACTTCTCTGCAAGATCCTTGTTCTTAAGAGTAAAGAGAAGATAAGTTCTGGCTGCATCAGCAGATGCATTACCCTGAGTTGCGTGTGACCAGTCGATGATGTAAGCCGTACCGTCATTCTTGATGATGATGTTGGACGGGTTGAAATCACCGTGGCAAAGCTTGTGGTGCTTCGGAAGAGAATCGAGTCTTGTGTGAAGCTCATATCTTGTTGTTGCATCGAAATCAGTCTCACTGATCTTTCTCTTCATCTTGTCCCAGAGCTTTGTGAGAAGCGGAGCCTTATGAGAATGCATGTCAAGCTGAATGTCAACAAACATATTCAAGTACTCGTCTTCCTTATCTGGGTTTTCTTCCATGAGCTCAGCAAGAGTCTTGCCTTCAATGTAATCTGTTACAATTGCCCACTTTCCGTCAATCACAGAAACTGCTCTTACGCCCGGGATGTTGATACCTGTCTGTTCAACTCTGGCAATGTTAAGTGCCTCGTTGAGGATATCAGCCTTGGAATAATTTTCGTCAAAAACCTTAACACATGCGTCACCGTCTCTATAAACGGTCTTGTCAGGTCTTGTTGCTACTACTTCATTAAGTCCCATAAAATAATCCTCCCTTAGATATTGGTATTAATTTACCAATTATTTGCCATAATATGACTTGAGATAAAGCTCCTTGATATCAGACATCTTTGGATAACGTGGGTTAGCACCTGTGCACTGATCGTCAAATGCATTCTCAACCATCTCGTCAAGAGTATCGAGGAAGTACTGCTCATCAACACCGTAATCAGCAATTGTCTTCTTAACACCGACATGCTCCTTGAGCTCCTCAATTGCCTTGATGAAGTTCTCGAAGATCTCGTTGTCGTTCTTGCCCTTGATACCGATGAACTTAGCCATCTCAACATATCTGTCAAATGCATGAGGATATGTGTACTGTGAGAATGTGCCCATCTTAGCGAGGTCGTCCTCAGCGTTGTATCTCATAACATTTGTGAGAATAACTGCGTTAGCCAAGCCGTGCGGAATGTGGTGATATGCACCAAGCTTATGAGCCATGGAGTGGTTAAGTCCGAGGAATGCGTTAGCAAATGCCATACCTGCCAAGCAAGAAGCCTCTGCCATTCTGTTTCTAGCCTCAACATCGTTTCCGTTGTCATAAGCTCTTGGGAGATACTCGAATACGAGCTTAGCAGCCTTAAGAGCAGGACCATCGGAGAACTCAGAAGCCATGATGGAAACATATGCCTCCATAGCATGTGTGAGAACGTCAACACCGGATGCGGATGTGAGTCCCTTAGGCTGAGTCATCATGTTGTCTGTGTCAACAATAGCCATGTTCGGAAGGAGCTCATAGTCAGCAAGCGGATACTTTGTGCCTGTCTTCTCATCTGTGATAACAGCGAACGGAGTAACCTCAGAACCTGTACCGGACGATGTTGGGATAGCGATAAAGTAAGCCTTCTCGCCCATCTTCGGGAATGTGTAAATTCTCTTTCTGATATCCATGAAGTCCATAGCCATTCTGTAGAAGTCAGCGTCCGGATGCTCATAGAGAACCCACATGATCTTAGCAGCGTCCATTGCAGAACCACCGCCGAGAGCGATGATAACATCAGGCTCGAACTTTGTCATTCTCTCTGCACCAGCCTGTGCGGAAGAAAGTGTCGGATCCGGCTGAACGTCACTGAAGACCTCATATTTGATGCCCATTTCGTCGAGCTTATCTGTAATACCCTTTGTGTAGTTATTCTTATATAAGAAGCTGTCAGTTACGAGGAATGCTCTCTTCTTACCGAGAACGTTCTTGAGCTCATCGAGAGCAACAGGTGTACAGCCCTTTCTGAAATATACCTTGGAAGGTGTTCTGAACCAAAGCATGTTCTCTCTCCTCTCAGCAACAGTCTTAACATTGATAAGGTGCTTAACACCAACGTTTTCGGAAACGGAGTTACCACCCCATGATCCGCAGCCAAGTGTAAGAGACGGAGCGAGCTTGAAGTTATAAAGGTCACCGATACCACCGTGAGATGACGGAGTATTTACGAGAATACGGCAAGTCTTCATTGCAGCCTGGTGCTTAGCCATCTTCTCTTTCTCGTTAACGTTGATGTAGAGAGATGAAGAGTGACCGTAACCGCCGTCAGCGATGAGCTGAGCAGCCTTTGCGATAGCCTCATCAAAGTCCTTAGCCTTGTACATAGCAAGAACCGGAGAAAGCTTCTCGTGAGCGAATTCCTCAGAAATATCAACACTCTCAACCTCACCGATGAGGATCTTTGTGTACTCAGGAACAGTTACTCCAGCGAGCTCTGCAATCTTATATGCAGGCTGACCGACAATCTTAGCGTTAAGAGCGCCGTTGATGATGATTGTCTTTCTAACCTTCTCAATCTCGTCAGGCTTGAGGAAGTAGCAATTTCTCTTTGCAAACTCTGCCTTAACCTGCTTGTAAACTGTAGGAAGAACGATAACGGACTGCTCGGAAGCACAAATCATACCGTTATCAAATGTCTTTGAATGAATGATAGAGTTAACAGCGAGTGTAACATCTGCTGTATCGTCGATGATAGCAGGAACATTACCTGCACCAACGCCGAGTGCCGGCTTACCGGAAGAATAAGCAGCCTTAACCATTCCCGGACCACCTGTAGCAAGAATGAGGTCAGCCTCTTTCATAACAAGGTTTGTGAGCTCGAGAGAAGGAACGTCGATCCATCCGATGATTCCCTCAGGTGCGCCAGCCTTAACAGCAGCCTCAAGAACAACCTTAGCTGCAGCGATTGTGCTCTTCTTTGCACGTGGGTGTGGGCTGATGATGATACCGTTTCTTGTCTTAAGAGAAATAAGAGTCTTGAAGATAGCTGTTGATGTCGGGTTTGTTGTAGGAATAACAGCTGCGACAACGCCGAACGGCTCTGCAATCTTCTTTATTCCGTAAACAGGATCCTCTTCAATGACACCGCAAGTCTTTGCATCCTTGTACTTGTTGTAGATGTACTCTGCAGCATAGTGGTTCTTGATGATCTTATCCTCAACAATACCCATGCCTGTCTCTTCTACAGCCATCTTAGCAAGCGGGATTCTTGCCATGTTAGCTGCAACAGCTGCCTCTCTGAAGATCTTATCTACCTGCTCCTGGGTGTATGTAGAGAATATCTTCTGGGCCTCTCTGACTCTCGCAAGCAACTTCTCAAAGCTCTCTACGTTGTCAACTACTTCATAGGTGTTCTTATTTTCCATAATGAATACCTCGCCTTTCTTTTGTTTGCATACTTTCTTTGTTTTATGTAGAATTTACTGTTTACCGTTAATATGTTTAGAGAGCAGAATAAGCGACGAAGCCATATTCTCGTTAAGCACATAAACATACTCGGGAACCGTAAGTTGAACCGAAGTGAAATTCCAGATCGAATAAATCTCGGAATCGACCAGTAAATTTGCTATTTGCTGAGCCGCACTGTCAGGGCAAGTAATGATGCCGACTTTAACATGATTAAGCTTTGCAAATTCCTTTAGTCTTTCTACCGGTAAAATCGCCTTGCTTATGCTCTTATCGTTATAAGCCCTCGGGTCATTGTCAAAAGCGGCTATTATATTGAAACCGCACTCCGAAAATCCCTCGTGCTTTAAAAGAGCCTTTCCGAGACTTCCTGCACCGACTATCACAGCATTTAGTGAGTCGTTATATCCGAGAAAGCTTTCGAGTTCACCGATTAATTGATTAACATTATAACCGATTTTCGGTTTACCCGAATTGGAAATAGAAGCCAAGTCTTTTCTTACCACAACATGGTTGAGGTTAAGCGCTGCCGCAATCTTTGTTGCTGACATATTCTCAATACCTGAGCCTGATATTTGCTTAAGATAATTAAGATATATCGGCAATCTCAGAAGTGTTTGTTTTGGTATTCCTGAGACAGTCATTTCTTTTAACCTCCGTATCTCTGTTGTTTGACAAAAGTTTAACACAAGTTAATTAAGAATGCAATATCAATATTTCGATATTGTTAAAAATCTATCAATAACATAAAGCTCGGTACGATTGTTATATATTTTTGTTGCTTTTGACACACCCATTCTACCATAAAAATAAATAAATGACAATACTCTTGACTAATTTGTTGTTTTTTATTATAATAGCTTCGTCGCTAAATTTGCTACTGTAGCACAGTTGGTAGTGCAGCTGATTCGTAATCAGCAGGTCGCGTGTTCGAGTCCCGTCAGTAGCTCCAAATAATAAAACCGCAGTATAAAGCTGATTTCAAAATGGCTTTATACTGCGGTTTTTGTCTCTTTTTATTTTTTACTCATTGTGTTATGCCTTTCGGTGACGGCTCTTGCAAAATCTGCAAGGACTGTTTTTCTTTGCCTATTTGCCGCTGTCTACAAAAACTCTTTTCTTGTTTCTGTTACTTCTCGCCACCCGCGCCTTGAGTAAAAAGAGTCCTCAACTTTTACTTTAAAAAGTCTCTGTGCCCCAGAGCACTGTTCTGTAGGATTTATCTGCCGAGAAGTGTGATCTTTCCGTAAATTCCGGTCGGCTCCATGGTTTCATGATAAAAGTCAAACGGCTTTTCAGGATAATTCAGCTGATCCCGGTCAAGTGTTGTTGCCACCTCAATGCGGATACTATTTTTTCCACGCTTTACAAAGCTGCTGATATCAAACTCATATGGCGGAGTAATACAGATTCCGACTTTTTCACCGTTGATCCAAAGCGTCATTGCTTCATATACATGTTCGAACTGGATATATAAAGCCTCATAGGTTTTATCAAGTTCTATTTCCTTCTGATAGCGGATGACTCCCGCAAACTTCGGATGCTTCTCAGATATAGGTTCTAATTCCTCCATTGTAAAAGTTTCACCAAAGGACGGATATTCTTTTTGGCTGGTCAGACGGCATTCCCATTCTTTGGAAATATCCTGCACTGCTATGCAATGTTTCTTTTCCTCTGCTGATGTTACATAAGTGCCCATCTCTTTCTCTGGTTCCATTTCGAGAACTACACAGGAATGTCCTGGCAGAAGCTCCAGTCTGAATGATGTTTTTCCATTTTCAGTGGTTTCCTCAAGCTTCTTAAACTCATTGGAAAATCCATCATAATACACAAGTTTGCCTTCTGTCGGAACGGTTACGGTTGCGTCAAATACCTTTCCTACCGCCTCATTCTGGAACATATATCTGCCACCATCTTTTTCATAATGATAGAAGCTAAATTCCGGAAATTCCTCTGAAATCATGATATCATATATTTCATTTTCCTTCAGATACTCTCCAAGACTTTTTGTTGCCTTCACAGTGACATTAGCGGCTTCCTCAATTTTCTTCAAGTCAGCATTCGCATCATCTACCACGCACTCCGGATATGCATCGGTAAAGATAACAGGAAGTTCACTGTTCTCAAGGATAAAATTATATAATTCATGGTTTATTCTCTGTGCGTATGGTATGATCAATGCTTCAAATTTCACGTCATTGATATACAGATTTCCGTCTCTGACAGCCGTTTTGAAATATTCCGTCTCCGTAAGCATATCGGTGCTTACTACATCAAAATCAATCTGTGATGTAAGCAGAGCCTTGCACAGCTTCTCCATAGGAAGGACTTCTCCTGCCCATTCCTCCTCTGCATTATAGAGAACTGCAACGGAGGAAATATGCTTTCCACCCTGGAAGATCTCGCACATCCTGTTTGCATATTTCATAAGTTCTGCAAAATACGGGAACTGCGGGTTATTTCCTCTTGCATAGAAATGCGGAGGGCAGTCTTGATCAGGATATTCTGCCATGGAAAACGCATGCGGAACCAGATGGTTGACTCCCTTGCAAATCAGATGATCCAGGACATATTTCATATCTCTTGTTCCAAATTTCCACCCATATGCGCCAAAAAGCTCACACATGGTACGACCTTTTTTCTTTGGATCGAGATGTCCGCAAGACGTTCCCAATTTTCCAAGTAAATAATGATAAAATTCTCCTTCGATATCCACAATCGATTTTCTCAGCTCCGACGGTGCCCCATAAACAATCTGGCTTCCTATGCAGTCAATTCCAGCCATATGCTGTCCGGATAATGCACGAAAAAAGTGTGCCGCACCCATTCCAAGCTTGCTGTGTGTACCATCATCCTCTACTACATGACCGATATATTCCACATTATGCTCTGCGCACCATCTGCCAATCGGCTCACTGAAGTTTTTCTGATATAACCTGGAAACACAATCCATGTAATAGTAGCGCATTTCGGCACATTTATCCATTTCTGTCGTGTCTGTCCACAGATATGGAAGATACTGATAAAATGCCTCTCCATACTTCTCCAGCATCATATTCTTAAGCTCTTCGCTGTATGGAAGCGACATATCCATTGCACCGACCTTGGCATTTTTTTCAAAGCCCGGAATATTGCCAAACTGCGGTTCATCCGAGAAAAATCCTGCAATAGTCGTTCCGAACAGATCTGCATATTTTTGGTAATGCATCTCATACACACCTTCGATCTGCGTATAAGCTGACACACGGTCGATCATATTAATATAATGCGGATCTCCTCCATCTGTCCTGGTCACATATATGGCATATACTCTCCATGAGCCTTCCGGAAGCCGGAATTTTGCCCATGTTCCATCGTAACATGCTCTAAGATCGATTGTTTCCTCTTTCAGGATATTTCCATGGTCTATTTTTACAGCCACCAGTGAAAGCAGATAATTATTATCACGTTCTTCTTCATCGAACTTCTTTCCGAGATCCCAGAACTTCATCACAGGCTTTAACATTCTCTTTACCTGAAGATCAAGCTTATGGGAATTTCCGAAAACATCTGCCGTCGTATAGTTGATATACTGCTTCTTGCGCTCCGGATACTTTGTCTCGATAAGACCGTTTGCGTATCCTGTCGGGAAATGCTTATCATCAAGAATCCATATTTTCATATCTCTCTTTATAGCTTCGTCAATGATGATGTCCATGTCACGCCACCATCCGTCACCGCAGAAATCCGGATGCGGACGAGCTTCCACGCAGACTGCCCGAATACCACATTCATATATTTTCTCCATTTCAGTACGGATTACTTTTTCTTCTTCGCCGCGTACCCACAAAAACGGAAAAATATAATTATCCGGTCTTTTTTGAAGCTTTTCCTTTAAATCCACCTCATTACCCCCTTTTGCTCCCTTTAAAACACATATATCACTATTTTCGTTTATTTTCAAGCTGTTTTTATACTCTATTTTCATTTTATATGTTCATTTCTGCCTCCATAATGGTATAAGAAAAGCACCTGTTTGAGGGGGTCACCTCATTCCTTGAGCTTTTTCCTTTAAACGTTCTGACAGTTACCTTATACCCTATTCTAATTTTTGACAATCGGAAAAAGAACAGTCACACGAAAAACTTTGTCTTTGTCGGTGTAGTCTAAAATTCCGTTATATTTTCTTACAAGATTCGATGCGCTTTTCAGTCCGATTCCGTGATGCCGTTTATCTTCTTTTGTTGTTCTTAAAACAGAATCTTTTTTATCAAGCGAACCGCAAAAGCTGTTTTCCATTCGAAAAATGTACTGGTTTCCTTTTACCGTACTTCTTATATCGATGAACCGCTCCGATTCAAAGGGAACTTTTTCTGCGGCTTCGATAGCATTATCAAGCAAATTACCGAAGATAGTGCATACGTCGGCATCTCGCAAACACGTTATAGGCGAAAAATCCGCCGTAAACGAAATCATTATATTCTTTTCGACCGCTTGATTTAGCTTCTGAGAAACCATATGGTCAATCAGGCTGTTTCCAGAATGTATCATAACAGTCGGCTTGGTATAAGTATCCATCAGCTGCTCGAGGTATTTTAAGCAATCGTCTTTTTTATTCTCAGAAACAAGATAATATATCGATTGCAAATGATTTTTCAAGTCATGCCGCAGTTGTCTTGTCTTCTCGTCATTTTCCTTCTGCTTCTTTACATTTTCCAGCATGGACATGGCGTTCACGCTCTGAATACGGGCTTCCGTTTGCTCTTCGTTTTTCCACTGAATGACTTCCATTAGAATTACACAAGCAAACAGTGCCGCCTGTAAAATTATCGCATAGGTTGACACCTCGAGAACGTGCGTTTGAGCCAAATCCGTAATACTTCTCAATGTGTTGTTCAAGTAAATGCATCCAATCATAAGTGCTGTCATCGATGCAATCCTTGTCTTGTTTATATGGCGGATTTTTTGAAGCGGAACCATATAATAGAGGACTCCATAACAAAGCACCGAGCATAAATTTACAATCAGAAAGCAAAAAAGCCAATTGAAATAAGGATTTTTCGTAAAACAAAATGTATTAAGCAAAATCGGTCTTGTAAGCGGAGTCAGAAAAAAATTATGCACAATCGTACAAATTGTATTTAAGTACAATGCATCATAGAAAGCATGAGAAGCACTAAGCTCTTTCGCTCCGTACAAGAAAAGAAAGTAACACATTGTGCGATAGAGCATTCTTACCGTTGCGTAGGTAAAAATTCCTTGACCCTCTGCCGTATACATAACTAAGGTTAAAACAAGTGCCAAATATCCGCCGAGAACACTTAACTTTTTCTTTCTCCACGGAATTTTGCCTGAATATATCCACACAAATATCATATCACGAAAAAGATTTAATATCTGGCGGACTGCCATAAGCTGAGTCATAAGCTTTCCCCCATATACTTCAAGAAAGCACTCGTCAAATCTTTCTTTTTGTATTTGCTGACTGGAATATTTTCTCCTCCGACGAGCATCACATCTTTCTGACCGATATAAGAGATACGGTTCATATTCACGAGGTAGCTTTTGTGGCATCTGAAAAAGCCTGCTTTTCCAAGCTTGCTCTCTAATTCAGCCAACGGAGTCGAACAATTCACGGTTTTATTCTTCATCACGATTTTAACATCGTGACCATAAACCTCGATATAATCAATTTCTTCGCAGTTTAAACGATATGTTTTATCAGAGCTTTTCACAACGATAGTCTCTTCTTTTTTAGTTTCGAGCTTCTCGACTATCTCGGAAATATATCTCTTTACTTGACTATATAATAAAGGCTTTCTCAAGAATGCATAAGCATGAACTTCATATCCCTCTAAGGCATATTCTACATTGCTTGTGATGAAAATGAGGAATTGATTCATTCCTCTATCTCTGAGCCTTCGTGCCGCATCCATTCCCGAAAGCTCTCCCATTTGAATATCGAGCATCAAAATTTCGACATCATCGGGAATATCCTCTAACAATTCTTCTGCGTTAGAATAGAAGAATAATTCAAATTTCATATTTAGTTCAGCCTCCAAACGATAAAAATACGACTGAAGCTGTTCTATTTGATGCATATCATCATCGCAAATTGCTACTTTCATTTTTACTTTCCTCAACCGCTCCACTTACCAGTATATTCATTGTTAAAATTATAACATTTTACACAACACATTACAATTTTATATGTCTGTAATTCAATCCATTCAGGCAGTAAATTCGACCATTCAGGAAAGCTTAATTCCAAATAGGCTCATATTTGTCCCCTTGCGCAAAGTCTATTTACTTTTCGCACATAGCTTTTTACAATACCCCCGTAAGATGTGGTTGTGCAAAAACAGCTCGTCAAAAAAATAACAAACTGCTTACAGGGAGGATATTTACTATGAAATTCGAAAACAAAGTAGCAATCGTAACCGGCGGCGGCTCCGGTCTTGGTCAGGCAATCTGCAAGAGACTTGCAAGCGAAGGCGCTATTGTCGCTGTGGCTGACATCAATATGGAGGGCGCAGAAAAAACAGTAGAGCTTTTAAAGGAAGAAGGCCACGAGGGCTACGCTGTATACTGCAATGTAATTGACGAATCGGCTGTTGTTTCCATGGTTAAAGAAGTTGTAGAAAGATTCGGCAGAATTGATCTTCTTGTAAACAATGCCGGTATTGCAATTGAGTCCAGAACAAGCACAAGAATCTGTGACGAAGACGAATCCATGTGGAACAAGGGCATGGATCTCAATTTGAAGAGCGTGTTCCTTTGCTCGAAGCATGTAATTCCTGAAATGATTAAACTCGGCAAGGGCTGCATCTGCAATATTTCTTCTTTGGCTGCATATTTCCCGGCATTCAGCGCTACATACGGTGCGGCAAAGGCGGGTGTTATCGCACTTACAAAGACAATCGCAATGCAGTATGCTGACGACAATATCCGCTGCAACTGTATTTGCCCCGGCGCTATGCAAACTCCAAGCGGCATGAACGCCAACAAAATAGGAAAAACCTTCGATTACAATGAAAATGCGCCTCGTATTCGCATGGTTAACCGCATTGCAGACCCAATGGAAATGGCAAATGCCGTTTGCTTCTTATTAAGCGATGAGGCAAGCTACATCACTGGAACTCAGTTAAATGTAGACGGCGGCTCTATGGCTATGTCCGTAAAAATCCCACCGAGAAATAAATAATAGGAGACTTACTTATGAGCGCAACAACAGCTTTGATTGTTTTTCTTGTGGCAATTGTTCTTGCCGTACTTATAGGAACGAAACTAAAATGTAACATCGGAGTTATCGGAATTACATTTGCTTTCCTCATCGGAACTATTCTGATGAAAAAATCTATCTCAGAAGTCATCGGTTATTTCCCGACTTCTCTCTTATTTATCATGATGATAGTTGCCTTTTTCTATGGCTACGCATCATTGAACGGAACTATTAAATCCATTTCCGACCGTTTGATTTACTTATGCAGAAATCATTTGGCACTTATCCCGTTGGTATTATATTTCTCTGTATTTTTAATATCCACCTTAGGAGCTGGCGCAGGCGCAGCACCGGTCATCATGTCCCCTATCGCTTTCAGCTTAGCTTCTGAAATCGGATTCAGCCCTGTTCTTGCAGTTGTCGCTGTATCCCTCGGCTCACTTGCCGGCGGAATTCAGGCATGGACAAGCTCAGGTGTTATGTTCAAGGGAATTGCCGAAGCTACCTTAGGAGAGCAAGTCGCAAACAGCGTATCCTGGGCATACGGACTTGTGTTAATGGTTGTTCCGACTCTCTTCTACCTCATTGTTTTCTTAGTCTTTAAAAAGAACCAAAAGCTGAATGTAGCTGAGATCAAAAAGCCTGAACCGTTGACAACAAAACAGAAACAGACATTGACCCTCATCATTTGCTTGATGCTCCTCGTAATCATTCCTGTTTTTGCAAACATGTTCTTGCCAAATCCCGCAACAAAGTGGTTTGTACAGAAATTTGATATTAAGGTTCTCTGCGCTATCGGCATTATCTTATGCTCTGCATTAAATCTTGCTGACACAAATCAGGTAATCAGAAACAACATTCCCTGGTCTACTATCATCATGGTTTGCGGTATGTCCACAATGATAAACATGGCAGTCGAGACAGGTATCGCTGACTTGATGGGAACATGGCTCGGAAACAGCATTCCAAAAGCCCTTATCATTCCAATGATTATTTTGCTCGGCGGACTGCTCAGTTTTGTTACAACAGGTCCTGCGGTTATCTTTCCGCTATTTATCCCTATGTTCCCCGCACTTGCTGCCGCAACAGGCTTAAATCCGGTTGCTCTCACATGCGCATTATTCGCCGGTACAGGTGCAACAGGTATGAGCCCATTCTCTCAGGGCGGTGCTATGGCAATTACGGGATGCAAGGATGAGGCTGTCCGTGAAAGTCTCTGGTCTAAGCAGTTATTGTTTGCTTTCCTTTTCTTAGGCTTCAATATGATCTGCGGGCTGTTAGGTGTATTCAATGCAATTGCCGGAATTTTCTCTTAATTACACGACTTAATCTGACATTTAACTTTCTTACTTTCATAAATGTTAGAGCCGCCTTCAAAAAAATCGCCCAATCTGTTTTGATTGGGCGATTTTGATTTTAATTTGATATTTAAAAGCTTTGCTTAATTAGAACCATCTTGTTCTTACTGCCTTTGTATTGCTCCAAGCAGAATATATTTTTGTACCGTTGACTGTCTTATAGGTTCTTATTTTCACGTAATAGACTGTATTTTTCTTAAGGCCGGAAACCTTTACGCTTGACGAAGATATATTTGAAACTGTCTTATACTTTGTGGAATTCTTTGCACCGGTACTGTAGCTTATCTGATATCCGCTTGTCTGAGATTTCTGCAAATACCATTTTGCTGTAAATGCCTTTGATGATGAGCTTAAAGATTTAAGGCTTGTGGCTTTAGGTTTTATGCTAAATGCAAGATAAGCTGTACCCTTATAATTGCCCTTGAAAACAACCTTTACCGTGTATTTTCCGACATTCTTGCGATTTGTGGGATAATATACTGTATAATCAGTACCCTTTTTTAGTGTTGTGCCATTGCTGTTCTTGACAGTTACGGTAGGAGTTTTTTGGTAACCGTTGTAAACTGTGCTTGTATAGCTTAGTTTGATATTGTTTGCTTTATAGATTGTAGATGTTCCTAAAACATAACCGCAAACAGAGCATTTTGTGATTTTCTTTCCGTTAGCCGTTTTAGTTGCGGCAGTCACTGTTGTCGTGTACTTGTGTCCGTTATCACAAGATGATTTTACAGTTGAATTTGTTGTGAAGGTTTTAACGCTCGTCCAATAGGTTTTGCCGTTGAACACACCGTACATTTGATACTTATAACGAGTTCCTTCTTTAAGGCTTACCCCAGTTTCGTTACGAATATTATAGTAGATTTCCATACCGGACAAAGAGTAATTTACGCTTTCGTCCTTCTGAGCAACAAGATTGTTATTCGAATCCCACACTCTGAGCCCCGCACCAGTGAAACGCCCTGTACTTGAGGCAGAAAGCTTTGTGTACACAAATGCGTTAGTTGTATCCCACTCGCATCTGTCGCCTCCGAAACTGACAGAAATTGAAGCAGAATTGTATGCATAAGATTCGTTAGCCGGATTTATGCCACTGCTGTTATACCAAGCTCCTGTTGATATACCGAAATGCAGATGATTTCCTGAGGAGTTTCCTGTAGTTCCAACCTTGCCGATTACCTGACCGGCTTCTACTCGGCATGTTCTGTAAGCATTTGTAGGAATGCTTCCTGCCTGCATATGAGCATACTTGTAAAATCTTCCGTCATCGCCGTAGATAACAAGTCCTGTGCCGAAACCGTTGCAGTCTCCGTATGAACCATAATGCCTCTGACCGCACATCCAAATATTTGTGACTGTTCCGCCGATAGCCGCAACCACATTGGCACCGCCTATGCTTGAGTCCGAAATATCGATAGCGCCGCCGTCGTGGTATCCCTGAGACAAACGAGTGTGTCCCGGAACAGGCCACTGCAAGGTTACATTACTCGCAGTTTGTATGCTTGATTCGTTAGCCGATGCCGTTATACATGCCATGCTAACAAGCATAATACTTAGTACTAGAGCAAAGATCCTTTTTGTTATTTTCGTATTTAATTTCTTAGCTTTCATTGTGTTCTTCCTCCTGATTTGTTTTGAAATTTCACTTAATGCAATCTGTTTATTAGTGTATTTCTTTTCCCTTCTTGCAAGCTTATTTTAGCTTATGGTCTTTGCAAATATTTGTACACGCATTAAAAAAGGCATTGCCAAGAGCTGACAATGCCATGATTGCTTTTTATTTAATTTTACTTTTATTCAGTCGGCCCGCTCCACAAAGAAAAGCTGTTTGCATAAGCGTCCAAATCAGCTGTATTTACTGTTATTTTATCATTGCTGATTTCATAGGCAATGTTCATGGGATTACAACCTCCTGAAGAAGATCCCACGCTGTCCATAGTGAATATATTTCCGCAATTTTGACAAACCAATCTTCCGTTTTCTTCCTTGAAGTAAGCTTTGGGCGAAGGATTGCACGCCTGACAAGTATTGAGTGATAAACGAGGTGATCCGTCAGATGCTTTTACCGCTATCAGCTGTATAGTTGTTCCGTTTGAATCAAAATTCACGAAAATCGGATGCTCCGATAAGCTGTCGGTATCGACTGAAATCTCTCCGTTTTCTGCAGTCGGAGTTATAAATGTGTTAACTGCCGCATTTTCTTCATTCTTACTCGAACAAGCTGTCATCAAAGAAAGCATAAACACAAGCAACAATAAGCTGAGAATTTTTCTTTTCATATTAATCTCCTTTTGTATCAATAACATTTATTTTTCCGTAAATCATTCCCATCCAACAAGTGTATTGGAAAGTACCCGATTCGTTCGGAGTGAACTCTACAACATTCTCTCCGGATGAAAATTCATGTGTTATTCCATATGCGCTGATAGTCATTTTATAATTACATCCGTTAATCACTTCTTGTGGCACATTGATTGTCCATTTAACAGGAATTCCGCTGTAAACCGTGATTTCAGGATAACTTCCAAATGTGAGGTTGCTCTCTACATACTGGTAATCGCCTGAGTCGGACACGGTTGCTACATTCAATTCTTCCGCATTATTTGAAGCAGATGAGAAATGATTGCAGTTAATACCAGCTAAGCCCGCTCCTTGAGAGAGCATTGCGAGTCCGAGAACGACCACAAGTATACTTCCCGTTTTCATGACAACAGAAGAAAACTTTTTGCCAAGAACAGACACCAAGCTTCCAAGCCCTAACATGAGCGGAACGGTGCCTAAGCTGAACATGAGCATTGCAAGAGCACCGGAGATCGGATTGCCCGAGCCAAGCGCTATAATCTGCATCGACTGCATCGGTCCGCACGGCATAAATCCGTTTAGTAAACCGACAACAAACGGTCTTTTCTCGCTTCTCTTTTTGGCGTTGATTTTCATGGCGGATTTTTTTGGGAATCTTATTTGAAATCGCCTAAGAAACGGGAATACGCCAAGCATATTTATTCCCATAATCACCATAAAGATACCGGCTATTATTTTCAGCAGTCCTTGAAGAAGCATAGGTATTCCGTCACCGGAACCGCCTGTCAGAAGTATTCCGACTGCGCCAAGCACAAAGCCTATTGCGGTATATGATATAACTCTGCCCAAATTGTAAAGTAAAGACGGCTTGATTACGCTGACCTTTGAAGCACTTTCATTTTTTAAATCACTTGTGGGTATACACTGGGAAATGTTGATTCCGCCGCACATTGCCACGCAGTGAACCGATGTAAGAAGTCCTACGATAAACAACATGCCGTAGCTCATTTTGGAGTCAGCAAGCTTAGTAGGAACGAGTAAATTTAATATTCCAAAATGCTGCAGTAACCAATACAAAAAAGCAATTACCGCTAATGTTCCGATTGTCTTAACAGATTTAAAACTGTCTTTATTTCCGCTTTTTTCAACAGAATAATCGAGTTCACGGATAATGCTTTCGATGCGTTTTCGTGTTAATAGTTTCGGATTATATTCAATCTCGGCTTTTCCCTTGCCGTATGAAACACTTGCTTTTGAAACTCCGATTGTGTTCATTAGAGCCTCTTCTATTTTGTTTTGACAATTAACGCATGTCATACCGCCAATTGTAAGAATTAACTTTTCATTGCTCGTGCTTATCACCTCTTAGCTTTATGGTCAACGCTATCTCTTTGCTCTCAATACCCCATCAGGGTATTTAACACGAAACAGTATATACCCCCACAGGGTATTTGTCAACGCTTTTTGCATATTATTTTGGTAGGCATTAATTGACTTCGTTTAAATCACCTTGCTAATTAAATTGAAAGCTTAAAATAGCTATACAGCAAGAGTTTTCTCTAACATATTAAAGCACTAAAATCAATGTGTTTTGGTTTATATCGCTTAGCTTTTCATTGTCATTATCCAAAAACCACAGAGCACCTTGTTAAAATCACTTAGATATTATATCCAATTTCAAAAGAACACAGCACCGAACGATACTAAAATTTGACACAAAGCAAATTTCTTGATAACATTTTGCTATCGAGATTGTTCAAAGGCGTACAGCATCGAAAGGTGCGGTGCGCCTTTTCTGTTTTTGAAAGGAAAGAAAGAAAAATTCAAGCAGAAGAAAGAAAGGAGTAAAATAAATTGAAGGTTGGTTTATACGGCACCACGACAGACGGAGCAAAACGATTTTTGCCGTACAAAGAAAAGTACGACAAGCATTTGGAGCTTATTGAATTCAATTGCCCCCCTACCTACGAAAACTTAGACAGAATTAAGGATTACGGCTGTGAGGCTATAATTTATTTTAACCCCAGACATGAGAACGCCGCCTATTTTGAAAAAATGGCTGACATGGGCGTTCGTTATTTGTGCACAAGCTCGGCGGGATACGACCACTTCGACCTTGCGGCTATGAAAGCGAGCGGAATGAAAGGCGCAAACGTTCCTCAGTATTCTCCGAATGCAATTTCAGAGCACACTGTACTTTTAACTCTGTCCGTGCTGAGAAATTACAGAGAGCAGATCAAGCGAATCGAAAAAGCCGAATACAGCTTTGACGGTCTCATGGGAAAAGAAATCCGAAATCAGGTAATCGGCATAGTCGGAACAGGCAGAATCGGTTCTACAACAGTAGAATGTTTAACAGGCTTTAAGCCTAAAAAAATATTAGCTTACAGCTTGCACGAAAATCCCAAAATCAAAGATCTTGTGACATACACAGATATAGATACGCTGTATGAAAGCTGTGATGTCATTATTTTTCACTGTGCGGCTACGGCTGACAATTTCCATATGGTGAATGACGAGAGCATCTCAAAAATGAAAGACGGAGTTATTCTCATAAACACCGCAAGAGGTTCTCTCTTTGATACTAAAGCGATTTTGAATGCTGTGAAAAGCGGAAAGATCGGAGCTCTCGGAATTGATGTCATTGAGGGTGAAGAGATGCTCAAAGGAACTCAAACAGGCATGCAGTGCCCCGTTCCCGAACTTGCCGAGCTTCTAACATATCCTAATGTAACATTTACTCGCCACACGGCATTTTATACAGACGAAGCATTCAAAAATATGGCAAAAACGACGATTGATAACTTACTCGAATATGAGAGCACAGGCAGCTGTGAAAACGAATTAGTTAAATAACGGAGGATAATATTATGTTTAAGATACCACAGAAAGCATCTGGAAGCGTTAGCAGTGAAATCAGAATAGTCCTTGAAAGGGGCAGAGATATACCGGACTTCATTTCCCTTGCAATAGGAAACCCCGCAAAGGAAGCAATTCCCGTTGAAAAAATCAGTGAAGCCGCAGCCGCAATAATGGAAAGCTCACCAATGGAGATTTTACAGTATGGTCCCGCTACAGGATGCACGGATCTTAAGGAATGGATAATCAAGCGAATGTCGGAGAAAAAGAATATGCCTAGTGAAAATCATGCAGTGCTTATCACAAACGGCTCAAGCCAGGTACTTGGTCTTGTGGCACGCTGTTTCACGGAGACAGGCGACGAGGTTTACGCTGAGGCTTTCTCCTACCCTAACGCTCTGAATGCAATTCGCTGTTCGGGCGCTGTTGTCAAGGGTATTGCAATGGACGAAAAGGGTATGATTCCAAGTGAACTTGAAAAAGCCGCTCAATCGGGCAAAGGAAGATATATTTACCTCAACCCCACTTTCCAAAATCCCACAGGCTTCACAATGCCGCTTGAGCGCAGAAAGGAAATCTACGAGGTAGCAAAGAAATATGATCTCTTGATTTTGGAAGATGATCCGTACGAAGAAATCCGCTTCAAGGGCGAGCCTGTTCCTTCATTCAAGAGCATGGACGATGCGGGAATCGTTCTCTATGCAGGCTCATTCTCAAAGACACTTTCAGCCGGTCTTCGTGTAGGCTTCGTCTACGGTGATCAGAAGTACATTGACGCAATGGCTTCTGTAAAGGGCTGTATGGACGGCGAAATCGCTCAGTATACACAAAAAATCGTTCACTATGCCGTTTCTCACATGGACTACGAGGAGCACCTCAAGGAAATTCAGAAAATCTACGGTGACAAGTGCCATGCAATGAGAGATGTTTTGCTCAAGGAATGTTCCTCAAAGGTTAAGCTTTCAAATCCCGAGGGAGGAATGTTCATCTGGGCAGAGCTTCCGGAGGACACCGACATGGATCTGTTCTCAGAGAAGCTATATGAGTACGCTGTCGGCGCAGTAAGAAGCAGTGCATTCTCCTCTGTTCCGACTATACCGGGTACAGCATTCCGCCTCAACTACACCGCACTTCCGACCGATAAAATTGTCGAGGGCGCAAGACGCTTTGCGGCGGTAACAAGAGAGATTTGCGGAGACTAAATATTAAAAGCAGCATACAAAAACAAGAGAAAAGGACTGCGCATAGGAAAATGCACAGTCCTCTTTTTGAATCTCGAGCAAAGTTTTTAATCTGTTTGTACGCTAAATTATTTAGAATAACGGTGCGAAATCAAACGATACGCACCGTGTTTTTATCTTTAGTTTTTATTTCACATATTTATGTATTGTCGCTTTAACGGCACCCTTACCGGCTATCATCTCTCGGAACATTTCCTCGACTTTCTCTCCGACTCCCGCCTCATAAAGATTGATATAAAACAGTCTTTCGTTAGAGAGTATCGGCTTTAGCTGATCCGCAAAGGTATTCGGTTCACCGACAACGATTGTGCCGAGCTGTTCGGTCAGCTCTTCATTCATCGGATCGGGAGCAAGCTCATATTTATTGCCGTTATCATCAACGCCAAGCATATATCTAAGCCAGCCGGCTATTCCAAGAGGAATTGCGGTCAAATCGGATGCTGTACCGAATTTCTTCACATATGCCTTAATCGTCTCGCCGAAACGAATACCAACCATTTGCGACACATCCACCGCAAGACGCATATTTGTATCACCAAGATACTCATTTGGGAAACGGTCATTAAAGAGTTCATCAACAAAAGCGAGCGGAGAAATAATCTTAGGGTCTGCGACTACGGGAAGTCCCTCATCGTATGCAATCATGCGAGCCATTTTCATCATGTCCTCGTTTGTGTTCAGCATATGAGCAAAAAGATCATAGCCGAGAACAACTCCAAGCGGGCCTGTTGCCGAATGGACGGGATTTAAGCAAACAGTCACCTTCATGCGCTCCGACAAATTAACCGTGTTTCTGTCGGTCATATAAACGCCGAAACCTTCTTCAAGCTTAGGTCTGCCGTTTGGGAAATTATCCTCGATAACAAGGTACTGCGGTTTTTCAGCATTGACAAAAGGCGCAATGTAAGTTTTCTTTGAGGTAATCACGGGCTGCATATTTTCAATGCCAAGCTTCTCGAGGTCGTTTGCAATGCTCTCACTCGGACGGGGAGTAATTTTATCAATCATAGTCCACGGGAAAGCAACAGTATTTTCGTCACTTACATAAGCGAGAAAATCGTCATCGACAAAGGCACGGTCTTTCCACTCTTTTGCCATGGTGAGAACCGATTCACGAAGCTTAGCGCCGTTCTGTGAGCAGTTATCCATGGAGACAAAAGCAAGCGGATATTTTCCAGCCTTATATCTTTCGATGAGCATAGCAACGATTACAGCCATAGCGCCGACAGCTTTATCGGGGCCGTTCTCAATATCGGACATAACAAACGGAAAATAGCTTCCGTCAGCCTTGTGAAGTGCATAGCCCTTTTCTGTTATTGTAAAGGAAACCACTTGAAGAGACTTGCTTGTGAAAATCTCCTTTAGTCTGTTCCACTCGGAAGGATTTGAGCTTTGAGCCTTGACCGACTCAGCGAGCGCGCCTATTACCTTATAATCTCTTGATCCGTCACCGTGGAGAATGACATTCAATCCAAGGTTATCATACGGCTTATAGAATTTATCGACAACGTCATAATCGAAGCTTTCGACACAGGTTATTCCTCTGTCAAGAGCACCTTTCTCTAAAAGTCCGTCAGCAATTTCTCCGATAAACACACGAAAAATATTTCCGATGCCAAAATGCACCCAGACAGGTTCTTTAACGGCTTTTTCGCTCACAGCCTCGATATCATACTTAGGAAGAGACACGCCGATTTTCTCCCAAGCTTGCTTATCTTTAATTCCGTCTCTTGTTAATTTCATTTCAATCCTCCGTAACACCTATATTTTTACATATCAAGCAACTTTCAATTGCTACTTAATCATAAGTCAAGTATATAACTTATTCTAAGAAAATCAATCGGCAAAGCATATAATTTTACAGCTTGTTTTTTGTTGATTTTATTGGTTGTGAGAAAAGTTGCATTGAAGCCGCAATTATATTAAAATGATTAAGACTTAATCATATCTTTTAGCGATAAGAGGAAATTATATGAGCGAAAAAGGATTGACCGCAATAAGCCTTAAGAAAATCAACCGCTCCAAGGTTTATCGGTACATATACAAAAGCAAGCAGACATCTAAAATGCAAATAGTCTCTGATTTACAAATGGGACTTTCTACCGTAAGTCAGAACCTCACGACACTTGAACGCGACGGTCTTATCGAGAGAAACGGAAGCTTTGACTCGACAGGCGGAAGAAAGGCGCAAGCTATCAGAATTGTTTCGGAATACCGCATATCAATCGGCGTAGGTATTTTAAAAGATATGTTTCACCTTGTAGCCGTCGATTTATACGGCACTGTACTTTGTGATAAAACGGAAAACATTGCCTACTGCGACACGCAGGAATACTACAGCCTAATTTGCGACAGCATCGTACAATTTATAACCGAAAATAACTACAAAGAGAAGCAAATTCTTGGAGTTTCAATTGCAACTCAAGGAATTACATCACTCGACAATTCTTCTGTTATTTACGGCAACATCATGGGAAATACAGGCATGAATATCAATGATTTTTCGTCACGTCTTTCCTACCCTTGCCGTTTGGAACACGACTCCAAGGCGGCAGCTTTTCTCGAAATGTGGAATCGACCTGAGCTCGAGAGTGCCGTTGTTTTGCTTTTGAACCAAAATCTTGGCGGTGCGATTATCACAAATCGACAGATTCATCACGGAAGCACCATGCACAGCGGAACATTTGAACACATATGCATAAATCCGACAGGCCCCCTTTGCTATTGCGGAAATCACGGCTGTCTTGAAACCTACTGCTCAGCGAATGCATTAAAGCAAAATGCACACATGGAATTGACGGATTTTTTCTCTGAACTTAGAAATAATCCGAATTCCTCGCTCTCCGATATTTGGAAAAGCTATCTTAAAAATCTTGCTTTTGCCATAAAAAACTTAAACCTGATAATAGACGCCCCCGTCATAATCAGTGGATATATCGCACCTTTCCTAAATGAAACGGATATTGATTCGTTGCTCGACTATATAAACAGAAATGCCGTTTTTCTAATGGACAAATCCAAAATACTTCTCGGAACGCACGGACAATACACTCAAGCCGTGGGTGCGGCACTTTATTACACAGACAGCTTTATAAATGAAGTATGATTTCATGGCAAAATCAATGTCCCCACCGCATTTACTGCGATAGGGACATTTTGTTTTCTAATTTCTTACTTGCGTTACAGCTCATGATAATAAACACATATATTCTCAAAATGGCCATCCTTCATCTTGAAGCCGTTCGGTATTTTTCCGACAAGAACAAAACCCAAGCGCTCATAAAGATGACGGGCATGGATATTGTTCTCGACAACAGCATTAAACTGCAACAAACTGAACCCGTGTTCTTTAGCTTGCTCCAAGCAATCGGAAACAAGCTTTTCCCCTATGTGCAGTCCACGGCACGATGAATCCACAGCGAAGCTTGCGTTACTTATGTGACCGCAGCGACCGACATTGTTCGGATGAAGTATATACATTCCGACTAATTTGTCTTCATATTCAGCTACTGCGCAATAGCTTTGTTCGGAGAAAAACTTTTCTCCGCTTTTATCATCAAGAAAATCAAGCTGAGGAAAAGCAACTCCCTCATCAACCACTTGATTCCAAATTCTCACCATTTCCGATATATCTTCTGCTCTATACTCCCTTACTTTCACCTTATCCATAGCTCTTCTTCCTTTCTTACACAGCAAAATTTGATGAATTTCACTTCAACGATATACTACATCACTCGAGTGAAAAATACAACGATTAATTTGCGAATTTTAGCAGTTTTAAAAAGGCAATAGAGTTTCAAAAACGCATTAACTGCAAAGCACTTCTAACTGTGCCTGCGCACAGATAAATCCACAGTCACTACCGATAACAACATTGAATTAAATCTATATTAATCAATAGCAAAAATGTAAAATAAGCCACAAATGTATGTTAATTTTAACCAATAAGGCAATTTTTTATCGGTAAAAATTATTGTTTTTGCGAAGTATTGACAAAGTGCCAAAAGGGTGTTAAAGTTTTAACAAGTAGGAGCTTAAACACAAAGAAGTGTTGGCTTAGGGAGGAAATTATTATGGCACGTTTTACATTACCAAGAGATCTTTATCACGGAAAGGGTGCTCTTGAGAACTTAAAGAACTTCGAAGGCAAAAAAGCAGTTGTTTGCGTCGGTGGCGGCTCAATGAAGAGATTCGGCTTCCTCGACAAGGCTGTCGGCTACCTCAAAGAGGCTGGCATGGAAGTTATGATTATCGACGGTATCGAGTCTGACCCGTCTGTCACAACCGTTATGGACGGCGCTGCTAAGATGCTCGAGTTTGAGCCTGACTGGATTGTCGCAATCGGCGGCGGCTCACCTATCGATGCTGCTAAGGCAATGTGGATTAAGTATGAGTATCCTGAGTGCACATTCGAAGATATGTGCAAGGTATTCGGTCTTCCGAAGTTAAGACAGAAGGCTCACTTCTGCGCAGTTTCTTCAACATCCGGTACTGCAACAGAGGTTACAGCATTCTCAATCATCACAGACTATGACAAGGGTATTAAGTATCCTATCGCTGACTTCGAGATTACTCCTGATGTCGCTATCGTTGATCCTGAGCTCGCTGAGACAATGCCTAAGAAGCTTGTTGCTCACACAGGCATGGACGCTATGACTCATGCTATCGAGGCTTATGTTTCCACAGCTAACAGCAACTATTCAGATCCGCTCGCTATCCACGCTATCGAGATGATCATGAAGGATCTCGTACCTTCCTATAACGGTGACATGGACGCAAGAGACAGAATGCACGATGCACAGTGCCTCGCAGGTATGGCATTCTCTAACGCTCTTCTCGGTATCGTTCATTCAATGGCTCACAAGACAGGTGCTATCTTCGCTGACTACGGTGCACACATCATTCACGGTGCCGCTAACGCTATGTATCTTCCTAAGGTTATCGCATTTAACGCTAAGGATGAGACAGCTAAGAAGAGATACGGCGTTATCGTAGACTACATGGGAATTTGCGATAAGAGCGCTTCTGATGACGATAAGGTTGCAGCACTCATTGCTTATCTGCGCAAGATGAACGATGACCTCAACATTCCTCATTGCATCAAGAACTACGGTCCTGATTCCTATCCGACAGAGCAGGGCTTCGTTCCTGAGGAAGTATTCCTTGAGAGACTTCACGACATCGCAGTCAATGCTATTGCTGATGCTTGCACAGGTTCTAACCCACGTCAGCCAAGCGTTGAAGAGATGGAAAAGCTCCTCAAGTGCTGCTACTATGACACAGAGGTTGATTTCTAATAATTAAAAATCACTGAATAATTTAAGGGTTGCGATTTTATTTATCGCAACCCTTTTTGTTTGTTCTTTATTCTTAAGCTTCAACACTGTATTCTATACCGTCAGGAACAGAAACTTCGACTTCTACTTTCTCGCCGTTTCGTTTTGCACTCACTTTAATAGTGCCCCTTACAGAATTATAGCAACAGTTAAATTCGTTCATACTCTTCGGCATATACGGCTTAATGCTTATCTTCTTGAAGCTCGGCTCGAGAATTTTAATTCCGGCAATACCGTTATAATACCACTCGATTATGTGTCCCATCATATCATGGCAATGACTGCGAGGATTATTCTCCCAGTATTCGCCAAGGGTGGTTTCACCGTCAAGCACAAAAGCATAGTAGCTTGGGTGCTCTTCCTTTGTGATAAACTCGCTGATTAAGTCATTCATGCCGTACTTTGCGGCAATCTGGATAATATACGGCAGTCCGACTTCTCCGCTTGTGAAAGAGTTTTTACTGATAAGCGTGCTTCTAAATTCGCTCACGACATCGTCTTCTTTG
The DNA here is from genome assembly GCA_963589785.1 of Bacteroidaceae bacterium. GTDB lineage: Bacteria > Bacillota > Clostridia > Oscillospirales > Acutalibacteraceae > SIG603. The sequence continues at coordinate 45,845 of CAVAMJ010000002.1, forward strand.
TCAGACGGAACCATTCCCCAGAAAAGCGGCAAAGCCTCGGCGGCTTGCGTTGTGAGGAACTCATCGCCCCACACACGATAGCACCATTTTCCGCTTGACGGATTTTTGCACAGAAGCTTTTCGTTGTAATTATCTTTCACGCTTTTTGCAAAATCAGAAAACTCCTTTGAGTCCTCCTCTTTTTCGAGAATTAAAGCAATTTTCGAGAGAATATCCGCATCGGCATACAAAAACGCTGTTTCGGCATTTTCCCTTGCTAATTGACCGTCAGGATTTCCCCAGTCACCCAAGCCGTGATTTATAAAACCGTTCTCATTTATCTTTGTTTTTAAGTGAGAAATATACCTCTTTCCCATTTCGTAGTTATCGGAAAGAACCTTTTTGTCACCGTAAAATTGATAATGCCACCAAACTCCTAAAATAGATGTGCTTCCCCATGGGATAATATCATAAAAGCTTCCCATTCCCGGAACAGGGAGAACATTGGGGATATAACAAGGAGCTTGAGACGGAACCAAACCGTCACCGGGATAGAATTTTTCGCCGCTCATATCAAAGAAGAAGTCGTCCTTATCGTGCTGAGCGACACGAAGATCAAGGAAAAATTTCTCCCACAGCTTTTTGCCGTCCTTCATAAAGAATATTGACGGAGCCATGAGGTGATTAGGCTCTTGCCATGCAAAACGCTCGATAGTCGGACAATCGGTATGAACGCTGAGCATATTAGCTTCAACAGTTCTTTCAATCATGCTGTATATTTTATTGTAACGCTCATCGTCACATTCAAATGCGCCGTCAGTTTTCCATGCACTTGTGATTGCCATCGCCTTAATCTCGCCTATCTCAGCGTCACCCTCTACGGCAAGGAACCTGCAAGCTACATAAGTGAATGTGGTTTCGAAGCTCTCGAAATCATCGTCTCCTCTTAATATACAGGTCACACAGGAATCTATCGGAAGCCACTTCTTTGCCATCTGGTCGGCATTGCCGTTAGAATCAAGCTTTTCTGCGGGATAGATTTTGACCTCTGTTCCCTTTTCGCCTTTTAGTTTTACCGTCAGTAGAGCCGATGTGTTCTGTCCGAGGTCATAGATTTTTTTGCCGTTCACGGTATGAAGGTATTTCCCCTCATAGGACTTGATTACTTTAATCGGCGGCTGAGTCTGAGGGACAAGCTTTCCCTTTGGAGAATTTTCTGTGTCTGCAAGAGATGCATTCTTCCAAGCAGAGTCATCAAAACCGAGTTTATTCCAGTTGTCTAATTTCAAACGGTTATCAATTATCTCCGAGCCGTAAACATTTGACATCGACACTCTGTGGCAAGCTGTTTTCCAGTCCTCACCGCTTGTGATTATCTCTTCCTCACCGTTTTTATAGGCGATTTTCAAGCTGACAGACAAAACAAGATATTTTCCGTACGGCTTATACGGGTTTGGATTCAGAGGCATAAATTCAGGAAAATGGAATGTATAACCCACATCCTGTTTATTGTACCAACCGTTTCCAACCTCTGCCGCAAGAACATTCTCTCCGACATTTAAATAGCCTGTTACATCAAATTCTACAAACTGAACAAGCTTATTGTAATCAGTCCAGCCGGGATCAAGCACATGATCGCTTACTTTTTTTCCGTTGATATAGAAATTAAACTGACCGAGACCGCAAACCTCTGCGACTGCTTTTTCTATGTCTTTATTTATCTCAATCTTTTTTCTTGCATAAAACGGATTTCCTGTTGTGTCCGTTATCCACACCGCTTTCATACAAATCCTCCGTATAAATCAGAATTTGCCAATATTTTACCATATTATACAAGCTTATGTAATAGCAAAATCACATTTACTTTTAAGACTTAGCACACAAAAATCAAGGGCAAAAACGGGAGAGAAATTTTGCAAATATTTTTTATTTTTCCTCTTCACAAATATACAAATTCCATTATAATATATATCAGAGCCACGAAGGGAGAGAGTATCCATGAACGAAATGTGTATCGAGCTTATTGATCGCCTAAGAGATCTTAGAAAAAAAGAAGGTTTCACCCAGAAGCAATTAGCTGAACAAACTCATTTAACACAGCCGCAGTTAGCAAGAATTGAGAGCAAAACAGGCACACCAAGCCTTGAAACTTTGCTTAAAATCACCAACGCACTCGGCTATGATATAGTGTTCAAAAAAAGAAAATAAAGTTCTCCTGTTCCTAAGTCGGACACAAGTCAGCATAGGACACAAATTCGAGATGACGGCACGATTCCGCTTTTGTGGGATTGTGCCTTTTCTTTTTGTTATCACATTTTCAAGCACTAAGCAAAATAAATAATCTTGACAAGTTCAGCTATTTTAGAAAAGAGAGCATATTTATCAAACAAGTAACAATCCAATCAAATGACTAAATCTTCTGAGTGAATATGAGTGAAAAAGAATCCCGTTCCTTTTAAGGCACGGGATTTTCTCTCTTATTCATCAAAATAAATCGAGCATATTATCAAGATACATCTCTTCTCGCACGTTAATTTGGTATTCGGGTTTCGTCATATAATAGAGAATAAACTCGAGTATCAATGCACTTCCGAGTCCTCTTCCCTCAATCTTGAAATTCTCGAAACCCATTGGCAAATATGTGCCTATTATATCATCTGTGCCAATGAACGCAGGACTTCTCATTGCTTTTGAAAAACGGTAGCCGCCCTCAGAATTCGGTGCGTGACAGATATGCTCGACATCTTCGCCGTGACTTTTTTGGCTGACAACCTCATAGCACTCTTTTCTTTCCTTACAGCCGACATAACAGCACTCGTTACAGAGAAACTCCACCTTGGATTTTTCTTCGTGAGAAAGCATTTTTAGCTTTTCAAGCTCTTTATTCAGTCTGAAATCTGGAACAACATAGCTAAATTCTTCACGATTTAACTCTTCTCTCATTTTATCAAAGCTTGTTATCACCTTTGTCGTGGAGGAAACAAAATAGAGCTCAGGATATTTCTCTTTTAGATAACCTAAAAGCAAGTCGGAATGAACTATCACACCGTTTTGTGTACCTTTATTTTCTGCTAACAGCTTACAAAGCCTGTTGCATTTTCTGTCGCTTAGGTGCTCCTCTGTCAATAAAGAGTTGCTAAAAGTCAGTCTTGCAGATATTCCGTATTCGTTCGCCAGTTTGATAGCCTTATCAGGTATACATTCACTTTCGCTTATTCTTCCTCCGCCCCAGAGACAATCGCTCGGTGCGCCGTAAATCGAAGCTATATCGCACCAATCGTAAAAATATTCTCTGTGCTCTTTAAAAAGCGGCAAAAAAGCCTTATAAAACTCATAAAATTCAAATAGTCCCGGCAAGTGATAAAACGCTTTATTTTGATTTTTCATATTTTCTCTTTTCTTTAATTGATACAATCAATCCTATTTGCAAACTTGTGGTAAAGGTCATAATTAGAAACTTTAAACCGATGCTCGTCTGTCATCATTGCAAGATTACGTGCAAATAAAAGATAGTCCTTAGGCCCTGTTTTGCAGGCTTTGTAATATGCATTGCACAACTGATTTAATGTAATTTCAACAACAGTCAATTTATTATACTACACTTATTAAAATGGCGGCAAGGAAAATTAAATCGCCTTGCCGCCATACCGCGTTAAGTTTTAAATTATATAGTGATTTACGGTTTCTTAAGCCACATCCTCTGCGATTGCTTCTCTGCCCCAGATTCTGTCCCAAACTGCAGGAATTTTTTCTCTCTGGCTCTTTCTGAATGCTATGAGTGCATTGATGAAGAATATTACGGAGAGAACGCTGAGTCCGATAATTGTTGCCATTTCAGCCTTATCTGCGAGAACTCCGCCTGCCTCTTGGGTATCCAAGGCAATGTATGAAGTGAAATCGGTTAATGTGTGAATGAAGATTGTAATCCAGATGTTGCCTGTTCTAAGGTAAATAGCTGCGAATGTCAATCCGAGAGCGGTTGCATAAATCACCTGCAACAATGTTTGCACAGGATCTGCGCCAGCCAAAAGATTTACGCTATGGCCAAGTCCGAAAATAAGGCTTGTAACGACAAGTACGATTGTGATAACATTCTTGTTTCTGCTTCTCATAGCAATTGATATTGGAATGATTCTGAAGATAACCTCTTCACCGATTCCGGGAGCAAGTCCGTAAATCAATGCTAAACCGACATTTCCTATCTTGGTCTCACCTAAAGTAATACTTACGATTCTCATAACAAGCAAAATCAAAGGTACGCCCATAACGCCGAATCCTATAAGAAGACCGCGTCCGAAGTTCTTTGCACTAAAGAAATGATGAAGCTCATTTCTGAACCAAAACTGGTGAAGTGCTAAAACTATTACCGCCGCTGTTATCTCGCCTACAGCGCTAATTAAATGGCTGCTGCTTATTCCAAGCAATGCTCTGACTATGTCTCCGACGGATGTAATAAATGCGAACAGTACTACCGGCATGAGTATCATGCTAAGTATAGGGTGATCAAATATTATGTGTTTTTTACTTTTTTCCATTTTCTTTTCTCCATTTTTACTTAAATTTTGTAAGCTATTTTTAAAGTACCGATACATACACACAAAACAGCTATATAAATGATATATATTTTTTTATTTTCTTTCAAGTTCTATTTGCTTTTGTAAACAAATTCAAGACGGTTTGTAGTGAAGCTTTTTATTTGTTCAAGAATTTGGTCATTTTTACTTCCTTTCTGTTTTTTTAAATTAGGTGTTCATAAGTTGTTTTGTGTTTTCTGTGGTTAAACTATAACATACAATAAAAGGACAAAATACGGACACGAAAAAGCAATCCCCAAGAGAAAATCTCTCGGGGATTGCTGAAGAAAGTGTAATTTAGTAATACTCTTTGTTAATTATTGTTTACTTGATGAGTCCGCTTTGCTTTAAAAGAAGCTCGATGTCTGTTCCCTTTACCTTTTTGAGAACAATATTAAGTAACAATTTTTCTTTGAGGCTAAGCTCTGCTTCATCAATGCTCTTCTTATCGATAGCATAGTAGCAAGCTCTTAGAAGCTCTCTGACATCATACTGGCTTCCCCATACCTCAGGAACAGCACGGTCAATATCGAGAAGTGTGTAGACACTCTCCATACCTGTTCTCATGGAATACTCTGTTGTGAAAATAGTATCTCTAGGAGTTTCGGCAAACTGACCGATGAACGCAAGGTTAACAGATCCGTCCGGCACAACCTTTGGTCGGTCGCTTTCCTTTCTCGGCTGGAAGAATGCGTTGATGTATGGCATATAGCAAGTTGTTGTGTTGCAAGCGTTTGCGGCAAGCTCATTTATCTTGCTGTCATCGATACCGATGTGATAGAGCCACTCACGGCAAACCTCTTCACCTGTGCAGTCTCTCATGGCTTTCTTGACATAATTGCCCTCTTTGTTTGTGTTCAGTGCATAAACCCAAACGAGAACAGTCTTCTTGTCCTGAGCCTTGAACTGCGGCTGACGGTTGATTGTCCATGAAAGGTACCAATTCTCTGTGCTGTCCTTAACGGTGACGATTCCGCCGGTTGTGACCTTTCCCTCTCTCGGATCACGCTTGCAAACATTGATGATATGCTGAATGACCTCTTCGTTAGAAGTCTCGACAGTTGCACTCATCCAGTTGGTAGCCTCGACATCACTGCAGAAAGCATCAGGATTTCCGAACTCGCCGTGCTTTGCCTGTTTAGCGATGTTCTTCCACATATCCCATGATTCACCGGCACCGTTTTTGATTCCTGAAAGATCGGGAGCGTGCTTCTGATCACCGTAGCATGATGTATCTGTACAACAGCCGTTTGTGACGAAAACAAGGTCATCTTCAATCAAATCAATGCTCTGTTTCTTGCCGTCCTTAATGTAGATAATCTGCTTTGCAATCTTCTTGTTGCCCTTTGTTTCAACGATGACATTCTTGACATCCATGCCGTACTCAATCTTTACGCCATGGGACTCAAGATACTTAACGAGCGGCAAAATCATGCTCTCATACTGATTGTACTTTGTGAAACGAAGTGCGCTGAAATCAGGCAAGCCGTCAATATGATGCACATATCTGCAAAGATATCTCTTCATCTCGAGGGCACTTGACCAACGCTGGAATGCGAACATGGTCTGCCAATAAAGCCAGAAGTTAGTTGACCAGAAGGAGTCCGGCAAAACCTCGGATATTTTCTTATCCTCAAGATCCTTTTCGGGAGTCATGAATAGCTTGGAAAGAGCAAGTGCTGATTCCTTATCAAGATTAAATTTCTTGTCTGTGTGAGCATCTTGACCTCTGTTAATCGAAGCACGGCAAAGCGAATAGTTCGGGTCGTGCTTATTTAACCAATAGTATTCGTCCAAAACGGATACACCCGGGGTTTCGATTGACGGAACATCTCTGAAGCAATCCCACATAACCTCGAAATGGTTGTCCATCTCTCTGCCGCCTCTCATGTAGAAGCCCTTTGTTATGTCCTTTCTTCCGTCGCAGCTGCCGCCCGCAAGATCTAATTTCTCTAAAATATGTATGTGCTCGCCCTTCATCTGACCGTCACGGACAAGATAGAATGCCGCCGTAAGACCCGCAAGTCCTGTTCCGATGATGTAGGCTGACTTTTTATCTACTCCCTTTGGCTTTTCGGGGTGAACAAATGCTTCATAAGTTCCAGCTGAATAATACATAAATAAACCTCCGTGTTTCTTTGTTTTCCTTTTATGTCTCTATTCTAAAACCATTGCCGAAAACTCACAATAAACAAAAAATGCACCGTGATAACATTTTAATCACGGTGTAAATGTTGTATATTTTTTTATCATTTTTGCGGTTTTGATAAATCAAAGCGTTCGAGTGCACACGCAATGTCGCCTTCAATGACGAGTGCAAGCCTTTGGGTCAAGATCTCCGGATCTTCACGCATATCGGCTTTTATCCAGTCGAGCATTATTCCGACAAAGCAATAGGAATAAATCTGTGCGATAAACTTTTTGTCGTCCTCTCTGACATTCATATTTGCCGACTCTTCCTCTACAACTCCGAGGAGCAAATCGTCAGTCAGCGGTTTGATGTATTTTTCTACCTGTGCCCTATCAACGCAGTTATATACATTAATGATAAACGGCTTATTCTCACGAACAGCATTCATAAGCTGAACTAAACCCTGCTGCCAAGTATCGTGCGTTTTCTTGTTCTCAAGCGCTTTTTTCGCATCCTCAAGGCAAGCCCACTCCACAAGGTCGTAAATATCCTGAAAATGGTAATAAAAGGTCATGCGGTTAATTCCGCAGTCCTCGGTTATATCATTGATTGTAATCTTATTCAACGGCTTTTTAAGCAGTAAATTCTTAAGTGACTGTTCGAGTGCTCTTTTTGTAATTTGCGACATAAAATCCTCCGTTCAAAATCTTCATTATATAGGATAATTTTAACATCAATTTGTGAACAATTCAAACAGAAAAGGCCGACATATCAAACGATACATCGGTCTTTGATTACTGCTTTTTACTTGTACTTGTAGAAGCCTTCGCCTGAGGACATACCAAGCTTGCCGGCATCGATATACTCCTTGAGAACCTTTTCCATTTTCTTGAAATTATAAGGCATCATCATTTTCTTGAGAAGCGGCGAAAGAAGTCCCGGAACACTCTGATACTGATGAACTATGTTATAAGCTGTGTTAAGTCCGACTGTATCGAAAATCTGGAACGGGCCCTTTGGCGCACCTGTACCTCTTGTCCATGCAATATCGATGCTCTTAGGATCGGAAACACCCGAAACATAGAGATCGAGTCCGCTCAAAAGGAACGGAACAAGCATGGAATTGAGAAGGTAACCGTTTTTCTCCTTATTTACGGGAAGTCCTATCATGCGAATATCGTTTGCAAACTCAAGAACCTCATCAAAATACTTCTTGTCGGTCTGATCCTGACACATAATCTCTGCGGTGTTGTTCTTCCAAATGGAATTAGCAAAATGCAGAGAAAGATATTTGTCGGGTCTGCCAGTATACTTTGCGAACATTGACGGCAAAAGCGTCGAAGAGTTAGTTACAAGTATTGTTTTTTGCGGCATGAGCGGAGAAAGCTTCTGATAGAAAGCGATTTTGTCCTTCTCATTTTCTGCCATAGACTCAACTACGATGTCGGCATCCTCAACAGCCTTTTTCATATCAAGCTCAAGCTTAATGGAGCTGTATGCGTCCTCGACCTTTTTAAGGCAAGCATCCTTGTCAAAATTATCGCTGTCGGCAATACCCGGGCACCAGTCACCTGTGCCGTTCGCCATATCCTCGATAGCCTTGATATAGGTTTTCTTGAGATTATCAAGCTTAGGCTGAGTTCTTCCTATCGAGCCCTCACTTCTAAGCCAAATAGTGACATTTGCTCCGCAGTAAGCCGACTGAAATGCAATCTGACTGCCCAAAACGCCGCCACCTGCGACTACAACATTTTTCAGTTTCATATACACCACACCTTTCATCGTTCTAACACAATATTAATTCCACATCGGTTATTTATTTTATCAATTATGTATATGATATGGCAAAACCGATATTTTGTCAATAGCTGTGGCATATAGTAAAAGTGAATATCGATATTCTTTTTATTTCAGATACGGCACAAGCACATCATAGAACTTCTTGCTCTGTTCGGCATGAAATTCCGCCATTAATTTCCAGTCGGATTCATTGTTGACATCCACATCATTCAAGGAATAACTCACATATGATGCCACAATATCGTCTCCTCTGTGCCACTCAAGGTGTTCTTTAAGTGCGGTTTCGATAGCGTCTTTATTGGAATACAGCTTATCGAACGCTCTTTTGTTTGCTTCTTTATCGGGTTTTCCAAAATAAAGCTGTACAGTAGCTTTTCCTATTCTTGCCATACAACTAACCTCAAATCCGCCGATTCCGAAATATCCGTTTACCCACCCACGCTTAACGGGGTTGGTTTTAGCAAACAGTCCCGCATCAGAATTTGCCTGTTTTATTAGATTAATTGCATATATCCAGTACCTATAGCAATTTTCTACGGTAACACTCGCATTTCCGTCCGATTTTTTACTTTCGTCATCTAAATAGAAAACCAAATCTTCGGGATCGATATGATAAAGCTCAAATAGGTTTCGAAGCAGTGTCAACTTTTGGTCGGTGCTGGTATTCACCGAAACATAAACTTCGCTCGCAATTTCTGCCGCCTTGATAAAGCTTTCTTCACTTGTGCCAAAATTAGAACTAAGCTTGCCCTCGGATGAAACCGCAAGCCTCGTGATTATACTTCTGTCCTCAGAATATAAAATTCTTACAACCTTCTGGAACATATCAACCCAGCTTTCGACAGGCTGTTCTGCGTTTTTATAAGCAAAACGGTTAATGCGCCTTCCGCTCATGCTTATTTCATCATTAAGCGTACAGGTGTCAAACTGCTTCTCTTCAGGCTGATATTCAGTAAAGGGCATCTGCCATATCTCGAGCGCACGGCTCTTTAAGTATTCGTTTCTTTCCTCAAGCTCTGAAAGTGTCCATTTTTCCTTTTCGGCAATATATGTGTTCAAGCGGATGCCGCTTTCCTTGAAACCGTTTCTCATGTTTTTCTTATCTTCAAAGGAATTGTTACTGTAGCTTGAGTTGTAAGCAGTCAATGTGAGGTTGGCAATTCTGTGAAGCCATGTTTCGTGGATTTCCTCCCAGTTTTCACCGAGTTGATCTATCCAAGACGGAGTCAAATGTTGTGGCATGATGTGTTCTATTGAATAAATTCCGTCGTCACAGTGCCCATAAATATCCTTATCCTCGCGCGTACCGAAATTTTCAAAGCGCTCAAGTATATAAAGCTTATTCTTACTGTTCATCAGATAAACGGGTCTTTCCGAGAGATTTAACGCAAACTCGTAATCATCCGGGAAACGTGACCTCTCCTTTTTGGAGAGAAGAACATATTTCAGCTTTTCAACATAATCATTATCTGTGCCGTCAAGCCTGATTATTTCTTTATTGAGAAGTAAAAATATCTTACTTAGAGCATTGGTCGGCAAATCGCAAATCGTTCTTCTGAACAAATAGCTTTCTGTTATCAAAAAGATTTCTCGCACCTGAGAAAGGTTAAGCCTCTGCTCCTTGAAAAGCTTGAATACTTCGAGGAAAAACGGTCTTGTTATGGTTGTTTCAAGGCGATTAAGCCTAAATATACATGCATCAAGTGCTTTGTCATTTGTGCCGCCGCCAAGCAGAATTTGGTAGCTTTTGGAATACTCGAGCAGTTCTTTTAACAAGCCTTCGGTGTCAACACTACTGCTCTCGACATAATCTTTGAAATTAATATATATCTTTTTCTGAGAAGGGATTGCCGATTGCTTAATGCTGAGATAATCTCTTACAAATGAGCTAACATCATAATCAGTACATTTCTCTATGCGGTTCCAGTATTTTTCATAATATTCGTCCTGAATCTTAGTCGGCAGTCCCATAAGAATATAATTTCTGATTTTATCGCCCTCGCTAAGGTCCAAGCCCGTGGAATTGAGGCTCTCGAAAATCAACTGCGGATTGTCCTCATTATTAAGCGTGATACTGATTATCTCCAAACGGCACACAGCATCAAAGAGCTCATCGACTGAAATTTCTTTTCTTTGAATACGCTCGTAAAAATAGTTGTAATTTGCGGTTAAGTTTGAGTCACTTATGTGCTCGTCCTCACCCTCAAAAAGCTTGCCGAATGCATCTCTGTCGTTTTTTACAGGCTTTAATTTGATTCGGGTTTCCCGCTGTGTCCACTTATCGACAAGATATTCCTCTAAAATCTGCTGTTTCAAATACGGGCTTTCGGAAACGAGTACTTCTTCATTCAAAAGATTGTACACCGCAAGGAGCACAAGCGAAACGGTAGTCAGTCTCTGCTGACCGTCAATTATCAAAAATTCATCATTTCTGCCGTCTGGATTGTAAACGGAAACAACGCTTCCGAAAAAATGACTTCTTCTGTTATTTTTGATTATCTTTACAAGGTCATCAAAAAGCTGCTTACACTGCTCAGTTTTCCAGTCATAATTTCTCTGGTAAACAGGAATGACAAACCTCTTGCCTGAGCCCTCCATAAATTTTAGAAATTTACATTCTGAACCTTTCATGCCGTTTCACCTTTCGCACCGATTACATATAGATTTTTTCTACATTTTAACATCTGAAAAGGCTCGTTTCAATACCCCACAATCTGACAGTTACGGTTTTGAGATAGTGAAGAGAGTAAAGCAAAACACCCACGCAACTTGTCTCTTCTTTGCGTGGGTGTTTGTTGTCTTTAATGGTTTATTCCTCTTCCTCGTCGTCCTCATCCTCTTCGGTGACAAGGCTGTTTCCGTTCGGAACCATGATATTTATTAGCTTGTTGTGATTGATAATCTCGGCAAAAGCATGAGATCCGCCGTCCTCGCCGTCAAGTGTCCACGGAACCTCTCCGCTTTCGCTCTCGATTTCAATTTTTGATGCTTTATTCATGTATACCAAATCGCAAGGATTGTGCGATAAAAGTGATTGGATTATTTTATTTGTCTCAATTGGATTGCTCGACTTTCTGACGAGCACGACCTCAAATTTACCGTCGTTAAACTCGACATTCTCGCCAGTTATGTTCTTTATACCACCGACAGACTCTGAGTTTGTTATCATACCGTACATAAAGTCGCCTTCGATAAGCTCATCGTCAATCTTTATTTTCAGTTTATAAGTCTTAATATCAAACAGGCTCTTTGCGCCCTCGATGATATAAGCCGCATGTCCGAGAACATTTTTCATATCCTGTGCGGTTTTATACGATACCTCCGTGAACAATCCGAATGCCGCAACATAGACAAAATATCTTCCGTTGAGCGAACCTATATCACAAGCAAACTCATTGCCCTCAATGGCATCGGCTGTTGCTTTTCTCACGCTTGTACAGGAAAGTCCCAGCGAATGAGCAAAGTCGTTTGTGCTTCCTGCGGGAATATAGCCGATAGTCGGATTAAAGCCCGACTTAATTACCCCCGATGTGACTTCATCGAGCGTGCCGTCTCCGCCGTAGCACACGATTTTTTTGTATTCGCCCGCTTTTTCCTTAACCTTGCGGTAAGCGTCTCCTTTATCCTGACTTAGGTATATTTCGGGCATTATTCCTCTCTCGGAAAATGTATTCACTATCTTAGTGATTTTGGCTCCGGGATTTCCTCTTCCGGCCTTTGGATTTATAACAAGCATTGTATCAGACATAACATTGCCCCCTTAGTTTTTAGTATAGAAATAATTGGAAAAAATCCGCAGATTGTGCGGATTTCAAGGTTCAAAAACCTTTACATTCTGTCATTTATAACTTATAATATTAAATCGTATAGTTAAAGATTAGTTAAAGTTTTATCTTAATCTTTTTCTGATTTTATAATTATTTTTTTAACAAACTGTTAAAAAGGATTAACGAACATGAAAAATATTTTTATCTACGGTGACAGAGAAAACTTAAAAAATTATGTTGAAGCAGTTGAGCTTACGGGTGGAAAAGCCGTTTGCTCTTTTGATATAAACGATAGCCTAAATTGTGACGGACTTCTCATTTCGGGCGGAGCCGACATAGATCCCGCTCGCTACGGTCAGAAAAATACCGCAAGCGTAGGCATTGACGAAAAGCGTGACGAAGCAGAATTTCAGCTTGCAAAGATTTTCTATGAAGCAAATAAGCCGATACTCGGAATTTGCAGAGGTCATCAGGTGCTTAATGTGTTCTTCGGCGGTCAGCTTTGCCAGCATATAACAAGTGCCGAGAGACACTCGAGAAAAGCAGACGAGGACGACAAGGTTCACGGATTGAGTGCAAAAAAGGGAAGCTTTCTTTATGAGCTTTACGGTGAAAATTTCTCTGTAAACTCCTCTCATCATCAGGGGGTATCCCCGGCGGCTGATTTCTTCGATGTAATTGCTTATTCTGACGACGGAATCATCGAGGGACTCGAAAACCGTGAGCACAAGATTATTACAACTCAGTTTCACCCTGAAAGAATGAGCTACAATCACAAAAGAAATGACACGGTTGACGGCAAACTCATTTTCGAATACTTTCTGGGACTTTGCTGACAAGGAGATTGAAAGGTTAAATTAATGCAGGAAAGAAACACAAGAAATTATAACCGTGAGCGTTCAGGGGCAAACTCACGAAACAGCCGCCCATCTTCCGGCTCTGCCCATAAAAGCGGCACTCGCGCGGCTAACTCAAATGTAGGACTCAGCTACAAGAAAAACCGCTCCCCGGGATCTGCTCAGCGTGCAAGCAACAAAAAAGCCGCTCAGCAGAAAGCTCGCAAGCAAGCCGCCGCCAAAACTGCAAGCTATGCCGCAAATGTCGGTAAGGGCTTGGCAAACAATGCAAAAAAGGCCAAGGGCAAAAATCCGATAATCATAGCAGTCGGCGTTTTAGCCATTGTTATCATACTTTTGATTATAATTCTGAACAGCATAGGCTCGGGCGACAGCACTCCTCTCACCTCTTCAAAGGATATTACAAGCGGTGTAAATTACATAAAGGAGCTTGAGGGTCAAAGTGTTGATGCCATAGAATCGGACATTCAGCAGAGAAAGAAAATGCAAAGACTTGAAGCACTCAAGAACGGCACCATGTCCGTTTGGGCACAGTTTGACGATTCTGTCATTCTCGGAGACTCGAGAGCGGTCGGATTTTATTACTATGAATTCCTCCCCGAGGACAGAGTTCTGGCTGAAGCCGGCAACACTATTCTTAATATTGACGATCATCTTGATGAAATAAAAAAGCTTAACCCATCCAATGTATTCATTTGCTACGGTGTAAACGATATCGGCGGTTTCTATGACAGCACCGAAGACTATTGCAGAGACATGAAACAGCAGATGCAGAAAATCTGGGAACAGGCACCGAACTGCACGATTTACATCAGCTCGATTATCCAGTGTGTTGATCCCGCATTTGATACAAGCTCGGCATGGAGAAGAATTCCGGAGTACAACGAGGCACTTAAGAAAATGTGTGAAGAAAACAACTGGCCGTTCATTGATAACGATGCTGTTGTTGAGGAATACAAGGACCACTATCAGCCTGACGGAATTCATCTTGAAACTGTTTTCTATGAGCCGTGGGCACTTAACATGATTTCAGCCGTAATGGACTGGGAGGCTAAACAGTCTGACGATTCTTCCTCGTCACAAAGCACGACAATTTCGGCGGAAGATTCGACTACTTCAGACGAAAGCTCTGACAGCACTGGCGGCACAGATACTTCAAGCGAAACAAGCGACAGCGGCGAATAACTCGACTGTCGCTAATTCGGAGGAATTAAATCTTGAACAAAAAAGCAAGTAATAATTATTTCTATCTTATACTCATGGGACTTTTGACCGTAGGAATTGCGGCATTCATTTTCTCAATGTGCTACACCGGAAAGAACAGCAACGCAAACGTTGAGGATGTTGTAAATGCAGTTATACCGTACATGGATTCCGACAAGGTTAAGCTTGGCGATGCCAACATGGTGCAGAAGCTTTATGGTCTCGACATAAACGAATTCGAGGGCGTCACTCTTTACTACCCTGTTTCCAACATGGATGCAGATGAATTATTTGTCGTTAAGCTAAAGGATTCTTCACAGCAGGAAGCCGTAAAATCCGCTATTGAGGCTCGTCTTGCCACACAGCTTTCAAACTTTGACGGCTACGGCGACGAACAGACCGCTATGCTAAACGCAAGCCAAACCTATGTCAGCGGAAATTATGCTATTTTCATTTCGGGAAATCAAGCGGTCGATGGATTGAACGCATTTAAAAAAGCACTTTAAATCTATATTACAAATTTAAGGAATAAAAATGGTATTCAGTAATCTGTTTTTTATTTTTGTTTTTCTGCCTGTCAGCCTGGTAATTTACCATATCTCGCCTGTCAAGCTAAAAAACATTGTTCTTACACTAATAAGCTTGGTGTTCTTCGCTTGGGGCACGCCTAAGTATATCCTATTTATACTTTTCAGTATATTCTTCAATTACTTCGGCGGACTTGAGATTGAACGAGAAAAGAACTCCGGCGGAAACGGTAGATTCGGAGTAATCTTCGCCGCCACAGTTAACATACTTCTGCTCTCGTTCTTCAAGTACTGGGGATTTTTGCTAAGCAATATCAATGCCGTTTTAGGCACAAGCTTTGCCGACTCGGGACTTGCGGCGCCTATCGGAATTTCTTTCTTCACTTTCCAGGTGCTCTCCTATATCTTCGATGTTTACCGTGACAAAGCACCCGCACAGCATAACATTATTGATTTTGCTTGCTTCGTAAGCTTCTTCCCAAAGCTTATGCAAGGCCCTATCACAGAGTACAATCAGTTTTACACTCAGCTTCGTGACAGAAATCATGTCAACGCTTATACTTTCGGCGAGGGCGCAAAGCTTTTCATTTTAGGTCTCGGCAAGAAGATGCTGATAGCCGACAACTTAGCTATAGCTTATTCGGGCGTCTCTTCCCTGTCGTCACTTAGTGCGGGAAGCGCATGGCTCGGATGCATTTTCTATACGCTCGACATTCTCTTCGACTGGACAAGCTACTCCGATATGGCACTTGGTCTTGGAAAAATGTTCGGCTTTGACGTCGGAATCAACTTCGACTACCCCTATCTCTCCCTTAGCGTAAGCGAATTCTGGAGAAGATGGCATATGTCGCTGAACAAATGGTTCACGCACTATGTTTACTTCCCTATGGGCGGTAACCGCTGCAGCAAGGGCAAGCACATTAGAAATGTCATGGTAGTCTGGCTTCTGACCGGTATTTGGCACGGAAGCGCATGGAATTTCATTTTCTGGGGTATTTTCTACGGAATAGTTCTGCTTATCGAAAAGTATGTTCTAAACGGTATTCTCGAAAAGCTCCCTAAGCTTATTAGACATATTTACAGCATGCTTATTGTCATGATAGGCTGGGTGTTCTTCTTCTCCTCAAGCCTTTCGGGTGCATTCAAATGGATAGGTAAAATGTTCTTCATCGGCGCAAACGGCTTATGGGATTCATCGGCAAGCTACTATCTCTCAACCAATTTGATTATCTTAGTCATTGCTGTAATCGGCTCAACTAAGTTTATGCAAGGCGTTTCCGATAGGCTTATCAAAAAGGGAAAAACAGGTGCTATTATCATCAACCTTGCATATATCTTCATCATTGTGGCAAGCATAGCATGCATGATTGGTTCGACCAACAGCACATTCCTTTATGCTCAGTTCTAAGGAGGTGGTATCGTGGAAATAAACGACAGAATTAAAAACAGCTCAAGCGCAAGCTTCACTCTCGAGGTAAAAAACGGAAAAGCTGTTTCCTCCCGTCCCCGTTCGGATGTTAAGAAATCAACCGTTAACGATCTCGTGGAAATGCTTAATAAGCAAGATAACGATACCGCAGAAAAGCCTAAGACGGAGCAAAGCACAGAGAAAAAGATTAATAAATCTCAGGACAAAGCTTCTAAGGCTTCATCGGCTGAAAGCTATCAATTCATTGCAAACAATAACGATAAAACAGAATTTCAAAAAATGACTTCCTTTGATGTCGGCAAGAGAACAAGCTCAAGTCGCCCGACTTCGGGAAGAAAAGTGATTATCGGAGAAGAAAAAGCGGCTAAGCAAGAGCCTTCAAAAAAGCCGGTCTCCGAAAACTCGGGCAATCCGACAGAAGAAAAGAAAGATCCTGCACTTCTCACCCGTGAGGAGCGTGCGGCTCTAAGACGAGAGCGTGCTTTAGCCAAAAACCGCAAGGTTATATACAAGAACGCAACACTTCTTTTGCTCGCTGTCATTGTCCTCGTGAATATGATTAATCTTCTCACGCCCGACAAAGACAAATCTCTGAACGAAAGCAGAGCACTTCAGGGATTCCCTACCTTTTCTGTTTCATCTTTACTTGACGGAAGCTTCGGCAGTCAGCTTGAAGACTATGTTACCGATCAGTTCTTTATGAGAGACAACTGGATCACACTCAAGCTTAACGGTGACAAGGCTCTCGGCAAAAAGGAAACAAACGGAGTTATCCTCGGCAAAGGCGGCTATCTCATGGAAGATCCCGACGAGGTCGATTACACTAATGTTGATAAAAACATCGCCGCTCTTAATTCGTTTGCTCAGTCGCACACAGGTCTTAAAATTAATATGGCTATTATTCCTAACAATGTCACCACCATGAAGGATTATTTGCCGAAAAACATCCCTGTGCGTGACCAAACTCAGGACTTGGCTTATCTGATGAACAACCTCGATGCGGGCATTAATTTTATCGACACAACGGCAACTCTCAAGGCTCATGAGGACGATTACATCTACTATCGCACCGACCACCACTGGACAAGCCTCGGAGCTTACTACGCATTCATGGATATGGCATCAGACCTCGGTATTTCCGATCCGATAAGCTCATATAATGTCTACACCGTAACGGATTCCTTTGAGGGAACAATGTCATCAAAAAGCGGTAGCCATATCAAAAAATATCGTGACAGCATAGAAGTCTACACTCCAGCGGGAGTCGATAGCCAGTTCTATGTTCTCTACAACGACACCTACGAAAAGAGCGCATCGCTGTATCAAAGCGACAAGCTTAACGACAAGGATAAATACACTGTATTTTTAGGTGGTAACCACCCTCAGGTCACAATTAACACCACTGTAAATAACGGCAAGGTTCTTCTGCTCATAAAGGACTCCTATGCAAACTCCTTTGTTCAGTTCCTCACCCCCTACTACGAGGAAATCGTAATGATTGACCCACGTTATTACTACGAGAGCGTCAGCTCGATTATCGACAGCGAATCAGTCACCGATGTGTTATTCCTTTATAACTGCAACACTTACATGGGAGACACATCACTCGCAAACGTCCTTGGCTAAGAATATGCTAAATTAACACAAAATCCGTTCACTTTAGACCGTGAACGGATTTTTTATCTATATCAAAGAAAAACAAAACCGCTTGCCTCAAAGACAAACGGTTTTGCTATTTGCTTAAGCGTTAACATAAGCAAATATATTAGAGTGTATTTTATGGTGTATTTATGCGATAATTTCAGAAATTTCTTTGATTGCGGTTTCGAGTGCGTTCGGATCAATCGGCAAGAATCCTATATGAGAAATATCCTCGAGTGAATTTGCTCCCATTTCAGGATCACCTGATGCCGCAATTACGGCGAGCGGCGGTGTGTATTTGCCAAGAATACCCATAGCCTGTCCGTCCTTTGAAAGTCTTGCAAGGGTTGTATTTCTGCTGTAAGGTTTTCTTAAATCGGACTTTGGCTCATACTCGAAATCATAAGAGCCGCTTGCTAATGTCATCTCTTCGGTTTCATATCCCGGAAGCTTAACAAGAGCCTCGGAGTTAAACGGAATCTCAATGTGAATGCTGAATTTTCCGTCATTTTTGATTTCCCAATTGCAGACATACTTGCCGCAAGCAGAATTGTAAGAACAATTCATCTTAGGAATTCTGACATCAGGATGCGGTGCTATAACAGCCTTTTTAAATCCAGCCTCAAGCGGACGAATGCCGACAGCATATGCATAGACAAACTCCATGACAGAGCCGTAAGCATAGTGGTTAAGGGAGTTCATTCCTGTGTCGCTTATCGTGCCGTCAGGCATAACGGAATTCCAGCGCTCCCAAATTGTAGTAGCGCCGAGATTTACGCTGTAAAGCCAGCTTGGAAAACCTTCCTTGAGCAAGAAGTCATAGGCAAGCTCATACTCACCCGCTTCAGCAAGGACGGTACAAAGAAGCGGTGCACCCGCAAATCCGCACTTAATCTGATACATATCACGCTTAAGTCTTGTCTTGAACTGCTTGACGATGCGTGCACGGTCACGGTAAACCTTGAATTTGAGTGCAATGACATAAGCCGCCTGAGTATCGATTGAAAGTCTTCCGGACGGAGTGAAGAACTCGTTTAAAACAGCTGATTTAATCTTTTCCTCGAGGTCTCTGTAATGAACGGCATCCTCTGCTTTATTGAGTCTTTCTGCCATCTCACGCACAATCTGAGCAGATCTGTAATAATAGACAGAAGAAATAAAGGTATCGTCAGTGCTTCCCTTAAAGCTTGTAGGTGTAGCACCGTCAAGTGCGAGCCAATCGCCGAAGGTATCCATGAAATCAAAGAGATATGTTTTCTCGCCTCTCTCCTCGTCACCACGGTCGATAAAATCAACCCAGTCCTTCATGAGCGGATAGCAATATTCCATTTCATCGGTGCTTCCGAAGTAGGTATAAAGGGTATCGGGCAAGAATGTAGCAATGTCTCCCCAGACGCTTCCAGCCTTTTCATTGTGTCCCATATTCGGCAAGAAGTTCGGCATACCGCCGCCAAGCTTGATTTGCTCGTCACGCAAGTCCTTGATGAACTTATGGAAAAATGCTCTTGTGTCCATATGGTAGCTTGCTGTCGGCGCAAACACCTGAGCATCACCTGTCCAGCCGAGTCTTTCACTTCTCTGCGGACAGTCGGTCGGCATATCTATGAAATTGGACTTAAGTCCCCAGACGGTATTCTGATAAAGTCTGTTGATTTTCTCGTCAGAGGTCTCGATATAACCTATTCTCTCAATATCGGAATATATAACCTTTCCGACAAAATCTTCCTTATTGAGGATGCCCTCCCAGCCTGTTACACGAACATATCTGAATCCGAAGAATGTGAAGTGCGGACGAACCGTCTCTTCTCTTCCGTCTGAGACATAGACAAACTGAGACTTTGCGTCTCGGTAGTTTTTGTTGTAGAAATTTCCGCCCTGGAGAATTTCTCCGAAGTCAAGCACAACCTTTGTACCCTTGGAGAAATTTGCCTTAAACTCGACAAAGCCGGCAAAATTCTGACCCATATCGAGGACAATTTCCTCAGCGGGTGTATAGATGATATCCTTTACAGCTATCTCTTCCTTTATGACTACAGGTAAGCTCAAGCGGTCCTGAAGCTTTTCAACTGCGAGGTTTCTTGTCTCCTCGTGCTCCTTGGGATTTTCGAGAACTTCAACAGGCTTTTTGGAGTTCTCTTTGTCTTCCCACAAAAGACGATTCAAAATCTCACCGAAGTAGATGCCTGAATCCTCGATATCGGAAGCGAAATACTGCCAGCTGTCATCTGTTGCGACAACTTCATTTGAGCCGTCGGCATACTCAAGGTGAAGCTCACCGATTACCGCCATACGACTTCCGTAGTTATTTGAAGTAAGTCCTAAGCCGAACTCACCCATATACCAGCCCTTGCCCAAAAGCACGGAGAGAGTATATGTTTTTTCTTCTTTCAAAGACTCATCAAGCGGGAATGTGAGCACCTGGATTCCTGACTCATAATCATTAATATACGGAGCAAGAAATTCGTTTCCGATTTTCTTTCCGTCAAGATATGCTTCAAACATACCGACACCGCTGATATAAAGTCTTGCTCTCTTGATTTCCTTAGAAACAGTAAATTCCTTTTCGAGCACGGGGTGGAATGTGTCCTCTGCTTTTGGAGAAATCCAATTTCCTACCCACGGCTCGTTCATCTTTCCTGTCTCAAAGCTTGCGGCATCGCTTGTCGCACATTCACCGACTTCAGAAGTGACCGTAACACGGCAGTAGTAAGTCGTGCGAGGTGCAAGCTCAAGCTCTATCTTCTCGCCGTTCTGGCTTAGGCTTTCGCCCTCTTTTTTGCAGACAATATCGGTGAAATCAGCTGTTGTGCTGACTTCAATCACCGCATTTGTCTGCTTCTTGCCCTTTGCCTCTTCTACATTCCAAGAGCACAAAAGGTAATCATATTTAAAGCCAATCGGATTTTTAATTCCGTTTATTTTAACATTAGTAATTTTCATATTTACACACTCATATATTAATGAAATTATTAGTATATTTTAGAACTTCAAGTCCAGCTTTCCGCAGAACGGATCAATCGGGCTTGTTCCCTTGAACTCACTGCGACCCATCATCTTGTCGATCACTGCATCCATGACATATTCGGAATTGCAATAGCAGTTGACATAGGTTTTTACCATAGGTGCATCAAGCAAGTGATAAGGATTTCCAAGGCTGACAAATGCAACAGGAAGTTCGTTTACCATCCACGGCATATTGTTTCCGAGACCGAACATTGTGTGCCAGTTAAGACGGGAAACTGTCTTGTTCGAGGCTGTCTCGATGTTAGCGAGATAAAGAACAAGGTCATAGCGGCTCTTGAATCCCTCAACGGTATCCATCATAACCTCAAAGCCCTCTTTTTCATAGACTGTAACCTCAAAGCCCTCTGCCTCAAGCTTTTGCTTGAAGTAAGGTGTGACACGCTCATTTGACGGGAAGTCTCCCATAACCTCGAGCAATACTCTCTTGTGCTTCTGGGGATTTAGTGGAAAAAGATTCTGAGTGTCTTTTACAAGTGTAACGCCCTCATCTGCACATTCCTTTGCCCATGTGTCGTGCTTCTCACACTTGAGAATATCGAGTGCATCTGCGTTAGGAACCAAAGTGCCCTCTGCCTTTTTCTCGTGAAGCTTCAAAGCCGCCTTTGTGGCAAGAATACGCTTGACAGCCTCCTCGAGTCTTTCATCTGAAAGAATTCCGTTCTTATAGCCGTCAAACATATACTGCATATCCTCTTCCATGTTTCTGTTGAAAAGGATTACATCGCAGCCGTTCTCTATGCAAAGCGGAACTGCCTTTGAACGCTCCTCGGCGCTGCAGAAACCTACCATAGGAGTTGCATCAGTTGTGATAAGACCGTTGAAAGCTAACTTCTCACGAAGAAGACGCTTCATAAGATTCTCAGAAAGTGTAGCCGGGATGATTTTCTCGCAAGGCTTTTTGTCGAAATACTCCTCATATGCAGGCATTGCAATATGTGCCGCCATAACTGTAAGAGTACCTGCCTCGATCATTTCCTCATAAATCTTGCCGTAGCTCTTGTCCCATTCCTCACAGCTTAAATAGTTTACGCTTGTGAGAAGATGCTGGTCTCTCTCGTCCACTCCGTCGCCGGGGAAATGCTTGACAGATGTTGCGACGCCTTCCTCGTGAGCCGCTTTGATATAAGCCTTGCCCATGTCGATTACTGTCTGAAGCTTGTCGCCAAAGGTACGGACATTTGTAATCGGATTGTGATAGTTCTGATCGAGATCAACAACTGGAGCAAATGACCAGTTAACACCGACAGCCGCACCCTCGGAACAGCTTACTTTACCAAGCTGATATGCGCGCTCAGTGTTTCCTGTTGCGGCAACGAGCATTTCTCTGCCGTAATATGTGCCCTCGACCGCAGAACCGTTTCCGCCGTACTCGAGGTTAGATGCTGTGAGAAGCGGAATTTTAGCGGCATCCTGAAGAACCTTGTGAGCCTGTCTTAACTCCTCGCCCGGACCCTCTCTGTAGAGCATTCCGCCGATGTGCTTTGTTCTAACAAGCTCCTGCAATTCCTTCTCGTCCTTAGTGAAAACAATCGGGCAGAAAAGCTGACCGATTTTCTCCTCAAGGCTCATACTGCTGTAAGTATCCTCAACCCACTTAACATCCTTGTCCGTTAAATTAAACGGTTTTGATTTGTAATCAAACATTTTTAACCTCCGAATTTTTTGTTCGCACACATATTTAATATTCGCACCGACATATCCACAAACGGCGCTTTTTCTTTAATACAATTCTATATAATAAACGAGTGTTTCTCAATGTTTTATTTTATCATCAACACGACATTTTTTTAGATTATAACTATTGTAAAACTCACTATATTTTGATATAATCATATCAAAACTTTATTGCATTATTTACTAAGTATTCTGAGGTGTTTTTATGGCTTATTATATGACTTACGGTGAATTTCAAGCGCACATGAAAGCTTACTATTACCGTACGGGAAAACGTCTGCAATTTCCGGAGATGGGAAAATATCTGTACACCCAGGGTATGGCACAGGAATCCGTGGGAACTTTTGAAAGAAACGAAGCTTATACCGATTATACCGCAATGACTGATGCCGAGTTTGACAAAGTTGTAGACTCACTTCCCTTAATTCTCTCAATGGACAACACATTTAGCGTCGCTCCGATAGTTCAGGAGGAGGATTTAATACCAAACACCAGAGATGTTTTTGTCATTCGTCACCCACGCTACACAAGACCCAGCATGCACAAGCACAACTATTTTGAGATAGATTTTGTCGTAAGCGGTCAAGGAAAATTTTTATTCGAAAATGACGTACACATTATGAAAGAAGGCGAAATATGCATTATTGCGCCCAATTCAAATCACGATTTTCTCATCGAAGACGACTCCACCGTTTTCACGATATGCATCAGAAAGAGTACATTCGATACGACATTTTTTTCGCTGATGACAAGAAAAGATATTCTCTCCTATTTCTTCCAGAATATCTTGAGGGGAGACGATCAGTCAAACTATCTGTTGTTCTACACGGATAACAATCAATTGCTTAAAGGCTATGTGAGAACCTTGATGATTGAAAGCGGAAGAAAAGATATTTACAGCAACGCTTGCAGTATAAGCCTTGTGAACTTACTTTTTGCCGTTTTACTTAGAACAGCGAGCCAAACGCTCCAGTTCAGAAACTGCGAAAAGTGGTCGGATGTTACTTCTGTTCTGCAGTACATTCAGCACAACTACCAGACCCTCACCCTATCGGGACTTGCCGATATGTTCCATTACAGCGAGCCTCATCTTTGCACACTTATAAAGCAGAACACGGGACTCACATTCACACAGCTGATTAAAAAGCTGAGACTTTCCGAAGCAGTCGATTTGCTTTTGAACACGTCCATGAAGGTCGGTGAGATTGCCGACAGAGTGGGATATAACTCGGCAGATCACTTCTCGAGAGTTTTCAGATCGACCTACGAGATGTCCCCTCAGGAATATCGAAAAATACACAAAAGTGATGATTCACCGTTCATACCGCTTGCAACAAACTGATTTTACCGCAGCCAAACGCTGCGGTTTTCTTTTTGCTTTTTGAAGATAAAAAATACCGTGCAGAGTGTTAATCCACACGGTATTTAAACCAATCACATTTTAATTTTAAATTACTTATCTTCGCCCATAGCAGCCTTCATAGCCTTGATGTCGTCAGCATACTTATTCATCGGGTTGAGCATAACGCAGATGATTAAGATGATACCTGTGATTGACGGAGCACCGAACTTCAAGAAGTTGAGAGCGAACATTGTTGACTCAGGCTGCTGTCCGACAGCACCTGCGACATAACCTGAAGCTGAGAGAACAGCGAGGATACCGGAAGAAACAACTGTGTTACCGCACTTCTGAGCAAAGCCCTTGATGGAAGAGATAACGCCGTTGGAGGACTTGCCTTCCTTGAGCATGATGAAGTCGATTGTGTCGTTAACGAGAACGTTAACAAGAGCGTTCTGCATAGAAGCTGTGCAGCAAGAGATGAATGTGAGAACGCAAAGTAATACGAAGTTTGTCTTTCCGAAGAAGAAGAGGAATACGTAAAGGACAATTGTGAGTAACTGTGATACGAGAATTGCCTTTTGACCTGTCTTGAATATCTTGAGGAAGATAGGCATAAGAACGACCATTGAAACAAGAGCACCGATTGAGATGACGCCCATGAATACTGAGATGAGGTCAGGTCTTGACCAGTAGTACATCATGTAGTAAACAGATGTTGAGAACATCATGCCGTAACCCATGGAAGCCATGACCCATGCAACGATATTCGGCCAAACTTCTTTATACTTAAGAACTCTTGCGATTTCCTTGAGCGGATTGCCTTTCTCTGGCTCAACAAGATACTTCTCTTTTCCCTTTGAAGAAGCGAACAAGCCCCAGAAAGAGATGAAAGCGAGAACACCGCAGATGAGCATGTAAGGAACATAGCCATTGCTGAAGCCGAGCTTGTTGAAGAATGCTGTGATATTGGTTGTAAATGTGTTACCGATTGTGAATGCTGCTGCGCAAACACCGGCACCGAGAGAAATAATCATATTTCTCTGCTCGTTATCACGAACTGCTGCTGGAAGAATAGCCATCTGTGGCATTGTGTACATTGTAACTGTCATGCCGTAGCCGATGTACATGCAAAGAACATAGATTGTCTTAGCCATTGTTGACTCAAAGCCCCAGTCAACCCAAATCATAACTGAGAAGAAAGTAAGGAGAACAGGAGCAAAGAGGAAGTAAGGACGATAGCGGCCCCATCTTGTCTTTGTTCTGTCGGCAATAACACCCATCATCGGGTCATTGATTGCGTCCCAAAGAGTTGCGATAAACATGATTACGGAAGCTGATGCTGCCGGAATCTTCAAGGTATCGGTCATATAAACCGACAAGAAGCTTGCCAAAACAGCCGCAATCATCATTGCACCGCCGTTAACGGATGTAGCGTGGCAAATTTTGAATGCCAAGCTGACTTCGTCTTTTACGACTGCATTTGAGGTAGTCTTTTCTTTAGACATTTTATTACACACCTTCACTTAAATATTTACCAAGAGTAAGAATTGTTTCTTCCCTTAAGCTGGTTATATTTTAATACAATATCCATAATTTGCCTATGTAGTATATTATTCAGTATCCGACATTTTTTATCAGCTTCGGTTATTTTTAATAAAAATTGCTCACGATTCGCCCACAATTTTCTTACTAAGAATTAAACTAATGCCGTTTTTAGGGATTTTTGTCTTTATTTTGATGATATATTTTAACACAAATTAATGTTACTTGTTATTTAATTTAGTGAATATAGCAAACCGACGGTAAAAAATGTCGGATTTATATTAAAATTCCCGATATCGAAATTTAATCGATATCGGGAATTAATTTGTTAAATCTATTGAATAAATGTCAGATTTCGACTGTAACAGTCTTTCCGTCCTCTGCTGTGACGCTTAGAGTGACCTTCTCGCTTTGGTTTTTAAGCACAATCTGAGCACGTCCGCCGAAAAGCTCCGTTACACCTTCATTGTAGTTATAGTTCGGCTTTGGATTTCCGCTGCCAAATCCGAGAACTTCGGCATTTTCGCTGACAGAAAGCGTGATTTTCTGATTATCATCAGCCGCCAATATGCCGTTTTTATCTCGCATTTCTATCTGAAGGTAAACAAGCTCCTGTGCCTTGCCGCCAAGTCCTGCGTAATTTTCACGCTCGACTGTGAGCTCTCTCTCGTCCGATGCGGTCTTAAGCTCGTTTCTTGCGACCTCCTCGCCGTTCACATATGAAACGGCAGTAAGTGTGCCGGGCTCATAGATTGTCTCGAATAATGTGCGGAATCCGCCTTCTTTTCCGGCCGGCTTCTTTCCGACAGATTTTCCGTTAAGGAGAAGCTCTACTTCATCTGCACGAGAATATACCTCGATAACACACGGCTTGCCCTCCATACCGCTCCAGTTCCAGCAAGCGGTGGAATCGCTGATAACCCAAGGTGTTTTAATGAGGAAATCTCCGTAGTGTGTTGGATTTTGAACAGCTATGTATGGCTTTTCACTAAGTCCGAAGACAGCCTCTCTGTAATATGATGCGGGTCTGCGGAAACCTGTGATGTCGATGTCACCAGCATAAGCAAGCTGTGCGGGAAATCTTGCTCCGAAGCCGCCATCTCCCCACTGATATGCCGGTACACCTACACCGGCTTCGCCGATATAATCCCAGCCTGTCCATGTGAAGTCACCGATAACATGCGGCAAACGCTCGACAAGCTCCCAGTTTCTTGCAATCTCAGGCGGATAAGTCTCACTTCCGACAATAACACGGTTCGGATAATCAACTGCATCCTTCTCATATCGTGCGGTCATATAGTTGTAGCCGGCAATATCCACACCGACACATGCTTTTTCAAGTCGCTCGCTGATTGCATCGTGAACAACAATCTCGTCGAGATGACTATCCATCAATGTCATAAAGTCATTGACATTACCGTCAATTTTGCCCTCAGCACTCAAATCTGCGACAACATCGGCTACGATTTTATCGACAGCATCGCCAGCGGCAAAGACACCGTTAATTGAAGCTAAAGTAAATCTCGTGTCATCGAGCGAATGAATCTTGTCGCTTAACTCCTGGCAAGTCTTTGCGCCCTTGTCTGTTCCGATCTCGGGAATCTCGTTACCTACGGAATAAAGTACAACAGACGGATGATTGAAGTCCTTTCTTACCATTGCGGTGACGTCCTTCTCCCACCACTCGTTGAAATAAAGACCGTAATCATAGCCTGACTTCAAGCGGTTCCACATATCGAAGGTTTCGTCCATTACATACATACCGATCTCATCACATGCACGGAGCATTGCGGGAGCCATAGGATGATGTGACATACGAATAGCATTGAAGCCCGCTTCCTTGAGCTTAAGAACCTGACGATACTGAGCGTCCTCATAGGTTGCCGAGCCGAGAACTCCGCTGTCGTGGTGGATACAAGCGCCACGGAAATTGACGACCTTGCCGTTTACTCTGAAGCCTCTCTTAGCATCAACAGCAAGAGTACGGATACCGACCGAGCCGACAGCCTCATCAAGAACTGCATTATTCTCATCAACTGCACAAAGCTTGGTTTCGTAATTATAAAGGTATGGCGTTTCAGCACTCCATAGCTTTGGATTTTCGACAGCAACTCTCTGCTTGACTGTTCTCTCCTCGCCGCCGAATAAAGTAATACGAGAGCACTCCTTAGCGACAACATTTCCGCTGTTATCCTTGATTACTGTCTCAAGAACTAATTTCTTGATAGCAGATGTTTTATTTTCAAGTTCAGTAGAAATCTTAAGGATAGCATAATTTTCATCTGCATTCTCTGTCTTTATCTGAACGCCCTCAGGTAAAATATGAACAGGCTCAGACTCAAGAAGATAAACATCACGATAAATTCCCGCACCAGAATACCAGCGGCTGTTGGTCATAGCACCGGCACGAACCTGAACACGAATTTCGTTCTCCTCACCGTATTTAAGTAAATCAGAAATCGGCGCAAAAAAAGTGGTATAGCCAAACGGGCTCTTAGCCGCAAACTGGCCGTTCACATAAACGAACGCATTCATGTAAACACCCTCGAATTTAAGAGTGATTACTTTTCCCTCTGACTCCTTCGGAGCATAGAGCTTTTTAACATATGTATAAACCTCACCGTCACGGAAGCCTGTGTTGCCGCCGTTTGGGCTGTTCGGATTTGCAGGAGACTCAATCATTGCATCGTGCGGCAATGTGATGTCTCGTGCGTTTTCGGGAACATTCCATACAAGTGCAAAGGAATCTTTATCTAACCAAAATTTCCAATCGTTATTCCATTTTTGTTCAATCATTATTTTTCCTCCAAAACAAGCTTTCCGTCACTTAGGACAACTTTTCTGATAATCGGTCTTTCTTTATATTTATCGTTCGGAAAATGCAAAGTGAATTTAATATCATCCGTATCTTTAAATAACATTCCGTGACCGCCGTTCTCCGGGAACAGTGGATTTTCAAGCTGTTTCCACTCGCCACACGGATCGCCGCTTTCGGAAACTGCCACACCGACAGCGTATCCGCAATTGCTCCAGCTTGACCATGTCATATATAGTTTTCCGTCAGCCATTTTCATCAGGCTCGGCCCGTCCGTGAAATAAACATCTCCGTCCATTCCAAACTCCGCCTTGGCAAAAGGAACAGGCTTTGCCCACTTCGCTTCGTTAGCCGAAAACAAAAGCTTAGGCTCGCCTATCGATTTCTTTAAATCGTCTGACATTTTTAGAATGCACATATCTCCGCTCGGACTATCCTCAAAGGAATGTGAAAAAACAAGATACGGTTTTCCCTCGTGAAAATAGACAGTTCCGTCTATGCACGACCAGTTTTCGGGAGTTATTCTTTCACTAAAAAGTTCGAACGGACCTGTCGGATTCTCGGATTTGAGCACATAGATACCCTTTTTTCTGTCGGAAAATCCGAATGTCGTTATCAGATAAAACGCATTATCGTGATAAACACATTCAGGCGCCCAGTAATTTTGATCAGCTGAAAATCCGTCGGGTTTGTGAAAAATATCGATTGGACCGTCCCAGTTTTCAAAATCTTCACTGACATAGCAATCAAAACCGTCAGCCTTGCCCCAACAGGTTTCGCTTCTCGTACCGTACAGGTAATATTTTCCGTCATGCGGCAGAATATACGGGTCTCTGATGTTAATTTCCGTTATTTTCGTGGCTACCACACCTTTCATACACAGCTAATATTTCTAATGAAGAATTATTAATATACAGCGTTTTGCTCAATAAATTTATTCACTGTATACTATTTTAAATAAATAATTTACAAAAGTCTATGTAATCTCTTTAACAAAATCCGACATATTCTCATATTTGAAACTGCCGTATTTCACGCTATTTTTTCACAATAGAATAAAAGTGCATCGGCAATTAACCGACGCACTTTTTCTCTTGACTATTTAATTTAAGCGTTCTTTCCCTCGCCGTTAAAGTAATCCTTAACAAGCTTTACTACAACTCCCGACAAGAGGAAAACAGCAATGAGGTTTGGAATAACCATCAATCCGTTGAAGGTTTCAGCGATGTTCCACATAAGACCGAGCTCCATAGTTGCGCCTACGATTGCAACCAAGGAATAAAGCACCATGAAGGGCTTGTTGGCACGAGTGCCGAGCAAAAACTCAACACAGCGTGTTCCGTAAAGTCCCCAGCCGATAATGGTCGAGAATGCAAAACAGCACATTGCAACTGCGGTGAAAATCGAAACCCAGCTTCCGTAAGTGGAAGTAAAACCTAAAATAGTAAGCTCCGCTCCGGCGGCTTCGCCGTATCCGACAGGCACACCGCTACAAAGAATTACAAGTGCTGTAAGCGTACAAATAACTATTGTGTCGACGAAAACCTCGAAAATACCGAAAAATCCCTGTTTGACAGGTTTCTTTGTATCAGCGCAAGCGTGTGCGATTGAACCTGTTCCAAGTCCGGCTTCGTTGGAGAAAATTCCTCGAGAAACACCCTTTTTCATGCTGATAAAGAACGATCCGACTGCACCTCCTGTTACAGAAGACGGAGTGAATGCGCCTTTGATTATCGAGCCAAAAACCGACGGGATATTCTTATAATTGATAATGACAACGCCAAGTGCCAAAACGATATATAAAACAGCCATAAACGGCACAAGCTTCTCCGTTACATTGCCAATTCTCTTGATTCCGCCGAGAAGAATAAGTCCGATGAGAATAGCAAGAACGATACCGATAATCAAATTAAGGGTAGCTGTATTGCCCTCTTCGATAACACCGAAATTATAAAGAGCGGTGTCGATAGCTGTTGTTATTGTATTGACCTGAGTAGCATTGCCCGTACCGAAAACAGTAAGCACGCCGAATGCAGAAAACAGGTAAGCAAGCCAACGCCAGTGCTTTTTCAAGCCGTTTTTGATATAATACATAGGGCCGCCTACATAATCGCCCTCTGCATTTTTCTCACGAAAATGAACCGCAAGTGTAACCTCACTGAACTTTGTGCACATTCCGAGAAGTGCAGAGATCCACATCCAGAAAACAGCTCCCGGACCTCCGATTGCAATAGCACCGGCAACACCGGCTATATTTCCTGTTCCTACCGTTGCGGCAAGCGCTGTACAAACCGCCTGAAATGGAGTGAGAGCACCGTCGGATGCGTCCCTCTTCTTCAGCATACGACCCAAAGTTACTTTCATGGCATACGGGAATTTTCTGATTTGTATAAATCCCGTTCGAATACTGAGGAGCAGTCCGACACCGATTATGCAAATCATTGCGGGCACGCCCCAGATGAAGTTATTTACGGCATTATTCACCGTTTCGATTGTTCCTAACATCTTTCTTACCTTTCTTACTTGATTACTTAGTTAATTAATCCACCGCTTTAATGTGATACCATAGACGCACTAACCTCAGTATGATAACATAATATATCGCTAAAATGCAACGAAAAAAAGCTAGAAATCAGCAAAATTAAGCAAGTTTTTCCACTCATATACAGTAATAATCAGCGGCAAACATAAACCGCACAAAATCTTTTTTCAAAAATCTCTTGACAAAAACCGTTATGATTGATATAATAACAAAGCTGTATGAATTCAGCAGCAAAACATAATATGATTCATTAGCTCAGTTGGCAGAGCACTTGACTTTTAATCAAGGTGTCCCGGGTTCGAATCCCGGATGGATCACCAAAAGCTGACGGTTTCGACTGTCAGCTTTTTTACTGCAAATTTATTAAGAGCAAGGATTTCTCCTTGCTCTTTTTTACTTTTTATTGAAACAAAACTTAGCTCTACACTTGGCACTGTTGTTTCTTCCGCTTGCATTTCCTCTACTTTTTTGTTTTCGTTTAATCTGTGTAAACTACTTCGTTCAGCACTATTTCCTCTACTCTGTTCTTGATGCTGTTCGTCAGTCTCACCCACTCCATAGGATTGTCGTTCTTCAGCTCGTCCGTCAATCCCTCTCTCTGAGCTAATTCCTTGGTAAGTTTTTCCTCGAGTGCCAACGCTCTCTGTTCGTTCTCGTACAGCTTCTCCACCATCGTAAAAGTCACGAGATATTCCGTGTAAACCCACGGTCTCTTTTTCTCCAACCACTTCGCTCTCAGTTCTGCGTATCTGCCCAGCTCCACGTCTGGCTGTGGTGGAATTTTCAAGTCAGGTACTAAATAATCGCCTTCCTGTCTGTACGGTATTCTCGCCCTCAGCTGTTCTAACTCGTCCATTTCTTCCATTGTCTCGTCCATTTTCTTCGTACTCATTTTCTGTGCTCCTTCTTTTAGCTTGTGTATCAAGTTCTAAAACTTTTTTTGATAATGCTTTCAGACCTTTTTTTGCGTTGTCTCTTACCGCATCTCCGATTTTGTAGACATCTTGATTTGTTCTGAAATACTGAAGATTTCCAAAATCATTTAGGCTTAAGTGTTCATCGGCGTTTAAGCCAAGTCTTGTCAGCATTATATAAGCAATGCTGTTTTGCATAAGCTCACTTAATTTTTCTTTTTGTGTTTCTTCAAATATGCTCTCATTTGCGTTTGCAAATTCCAGTTCCTCAAAATAGTCTCTTGTTGCATTTTTAGCAGAACTAATGACCGCATCGGCAAATGTTTCTGCATTTTCTAAGCTACCAAAGGTATCTTCGAGAACATCAATTATGTCTCCCTCATATTCCTCTTTTGCTTGCCAATGATAAAAGTGTCTTTTTGTTGATTTTGTTTCGTGTGTCTGACTGACATCGAAATAATACAAAACACCTTGCTTTTCTTGTGTTTGTGGATTGAAGTTTTGGAAAAGAGGAATTCCCTTTTCTTTACTGTTAACCCATCTGCCATAAGGTCTGTTTGGGTCGCTCCAAGTTTTTGCTTGTGCAATCGCTGTTGCGTTCGGATTTTGTGCGAACAAAAGTAATTGCTCGTCAAATCTTCTGTTGTAGTTCCAACTTGCACATCTCAGAAACTTTGTCCATTGTTTTGGGTCATTTTTCACCAATTCTACAGTGTTGTCAAATACTTCTGAAATGTACTCAAATGTTTTTTGGTTCATTTTCTACACCCTTATTTATAGCATGTACTTTCACACTTCACAACTTTAAATCGTGAATTTATGCTGTTTTTCTTTGTTTCTTTAAATTTTCAAATTTATCTTTATCGATGCCAACGAAAAAGCGCATAAATCGTTCCAAATCATCTTCCGGTTTGTGTCCGAATATATAGGTAACTTCTTCATACTTTTCGTAAAGCTCTTTATCGACTTCGATAGTAAAACTAACTTTATCCACTTTCATAATAACACCTCATTTTTAAGCTCAATCTTAAGGCGTCCGATTTTATAGGACGGCTTTTTGCTATCAAGTTACCCGCCATATCTGCAAGCTATCATACATATAAAAACCAAAATAGCACCACATATCTTTAGAATAGAACCAACAACACATGCAGCATCCTTTAAAACAATGCTTGTCATCAAACTGCGCGTATCACCGCCAAGCACTGAAATACGTGCCCATACTCGTAAGAGATAGCCAACGACAAGAAACATCAAGCCGATTATCAAAAATAGAAATCTATAATTATATATCATAACAACCTCCATTATATTTATTTCATTAACTTTGTATTCTGCATCTAACAGAATCAACCTCTCTGTATTCGTTATTTAGTTTAATGTTTTCGTGTAAATTTAAGCCGTATTCATTAGAAAATCCTCCGATTCACAAAAAGTAAAGAACTGCTCTAAATATAATATACAGGTACACCAACTATTTTTATAATTTCTCTTAGTTTGTGTGTTTTTGCTTCTGTAGCCTTAGAGTATCAGATTTTTTCTTTTATGTCAACAAATTTTCTTGATTTTTATGCGATTTTAAAGCTGCGCTTTACATTTTCGGGATTGTACCGTTTATACAGCTACCACGGGTACACCAATTCGATATGATTTTAGCAAAAATGACATTTTCCTTAGCTTTTAAGCCTAAAGTCATGCACAAACTTATCACGCCAATAAAAAAATCTCACCGAATTCGGTGAGATTTCTCTTGTAAATTTTTACTTGTAATATTGTCTGCTTTGTCTGATAACGTCTTTTAACTCGTCCTCTAATTCTTTTTCTTTTTCTCCCAGAAGCTTTCTCGGAATCTCAAATTCCTTTTCTCTTTTCTTTTTATCTTTATCTTCAAATAATAGATTATCCCCAAACGGCGAAACTGAGTTTAAAGCTTCAAATTCTTTCTTTTTGGTCTGCACCACTAAATAGTAAGTCTCTTCAACAAACCAATGAACCTTATGACTTACTGCCTTATCTAAGTCTTTTGCGGCTTGACCGCTTGAGACAATTTCAAAATAAAACTGACTTCTTTTTTCTTTCCACCGTTCATCTATAAGCTTCTCTAAAAACTCGTAATTAGATTTATTTGTCTCTATTTTATCGTAGTGATTTTCGATATACTCTGCTACGGCTTTTTCAACCATTTTATTCATAGAGATGCCGAGGAATTTGGCACTTTCTTTCCATCTGTCTTTTTCCGACACCGAGCCCCTTTTTTTATCCTCTTCCGAAATTGCCTTTAGCTTTATTCTGACTATGTCAGTGCTTTCCATAATCTTCTTGGAAGCTTTTCTGTTGATTTCTCTTAATCTATTTCTTTTCTCTTTTTCTTCGTCCGTAAGATACTTTTCTCTTTCATTTATCTGGTTAGCTCTGTATTCTTCGAATTCCTGTTGATCCTTGAACTTTGCCATAATATCACCGCTTTCGTTTAATCTAAATTCAACTTGCTTTAGGCAATAGTATAGCATATTCAGTTTAAATTTAAAAGCAAGAATAATGCTAAGACTCTTGAACTTACGCTTTACATTTTCTTCTAAGTCTATTTCGAAAACGATTAATCCAAGTTGTCAGATTTTACTATTATCATACTCGCCTCAAAATCTTTTTGTTTATATTGCTTTTGTTTCTTTTAACCTTTATAATGTTAATATGGGTAATTAACTATACTAAATTCTACTAATTAGGAGGTTATTATGAAAAAAAGAATACTTGCTGTACTCTTAGGCATTTGCCTGATAGTCAGCATAATTCCGCTCGCCTCGTCAGCCGAAAATGTCACTCCAAAGCTTGATGTTACGGTTGAAATGCCTGTCGCCGGTGAAAGTCCGTCATATGAAGGAATTTTCTCAATCGTCGACGCCAGATACGACGCTTTGCAGGTTAACAGCATTGAGTGGTTTTATTCCTACAAAAACACCACATTCACCGGAGAGAACTCCAGCGATTGGGCTACTATGAGCAGAAGTGACACATTCCAACCCGACCGCTACTACGCTTATGCAATCACCTTTGCCAACATTTACATAAGAGAATATGACATCCATGATTGGGCAAATTACTCGACAATTAACGGCGGAAGCTGCGGATTCTCGTATGAAACTGTAAATAATATCTTTACTCTCTACACTGTCCTCGGCACTCCTGATGCTCCTGATTTCCCAATTCACACCTACTCTCCGAGTCCGTCGACTTCTCCTACTACAACTCCGACTACATCTCCTTCGATTCCATCGGAGCCGACTCCTCAGCCGACAGAATCTTCCTCACCCTCACCAAAGCCGATTATACCTCTTTCCTTCACACTCGAAGGCTATGAGGTTGATGCAAGCATAGTAAACGGATTAACCGTCTACGGTGACGAAAACACAAACGAAGGTATTTCGATTGATTCATGGGCTGTCACAAAGGCACTAAGCACAAAGGACAGCTTTGGCAATGATATCATCACTGATCAAAGTGCAAAATTCGAGCCTGTAACAGATTATTACCTTGCTTTGCAGTTACTGCCTGACGAAGGCTATGACATCAGCAGATATAGTGCTGAGAACATCACCCTTGAGGGCTATGGCACCGCCGCCGCACTCTTTGATAACGGCAACAACGGCTACACAGTAATGTTCAAGCTTCCTAAGCTTTTCAGAGATGTAAGTGCTCTTCACTTCACGCTGGACGGCTATGAATTAAACGAAGCTGTCGCAGACACTCTCATGATTAACGACATTAACAATGAGGGTATTTCTTGGGGAGATAACTTTTATCTCACTCACTTCTCTATTTCCGACTCAGAGATAAACTATGATAACTACGAAGACAACATAATTGACGATACTGATTATGTTTTTGAAGCAGACACAGACTATTATCTCTGCCTCACTCTCCCGTCTGTTTACGGCTACACCGCAAAGAATTTGACGGCAGATAACATCACCCTCGAGGGCTTAGGCACTGCAAGCGCCGTCGAATTCATCGAGGAGGAAGAAGGAGTTAACGGTTTTGTAGCATTCTTTAAGCTTCCACAGCTGGCAGAGGCTACTCCGGAACCAACGGTTACACCTGAGCCAACTGCCGAACCGACAGCTGAGCCCACGGCAGAACCGACTGCAACTCCAATTCCAACTGCAGAGCCGACCGCTGAACCAACAGCCGAGCCAACAGCAGAACCCACGGTTGAGCCAACAGCAACACCGACAGCCGCTCCTACGGCAACACCCGAAAGATCCGTGATTGTCACTCCGACCCCAACTCCTACACAGTCACCGACACCTGAACCGACAGAGGTTCCTATTGGAAACGGCGGCAGTGGAACAGGCACAAGCGGAGAAAAATCCACAACAGTAGCTACAGCATCCGCCTCACCTGCTTCAACTCCGGCAACGGGCGACAACAGCAACATGGGCGTATGGTACGCAGTGCTTGCTGTCAGCGCACTCGGAATTGTCGGAACTTCGCTGATTGCTAAGGGTAAGAAGAGGTAAAAATATTCGCAAATAAAACAAAGCATATTTAAGAGGAAAGCCAGCCACGGGAATTAATCCGTAGCTGGCTTTCTGAATTTAAATCTTTGAAACGATCTTACAAATCTCGTAACTATTTCAAGTTTGTACAGATATTAAATTTGATGAAAAGATTATTCTCTTGATAGTTTCCTCTCATTCATTCTTTTCTCCGTCTCTCTATCCATCTTGACATACACTTTCCTAGTATTTTCAAAAGGATCAAAATCGGTAAAACTTGATTTTTTATCTATAAGCGGAGCTATCCAATTTCGAATTTTACCGTCAAAAAAGCCATGTGAAAGTTCATATACTGTCTCCCAATCATATATTTCTTTCTCAATCCCTACACAAAAATGCTCAATCCTGGCGGTATAAGTTCCTAACAAGTGATAATCATCTGAATTCTTTTTATAATGCTCAGCTATTTCTGCTATTTGAGTCCGAGTAAATTTCATTGTAAGCGGATCAAACACCTCGTCTTGCAATTTATTATACGCATCTAAGGTATCTTTTCGTTTTTCATGGCGTTTATCTTGACTATTATTTTTAATTGAAACTGCAAGTTCTACTACAGCGACAACCATCGCCACAAAAGTTCCTATATCAGAAATCAGATCAAATATGATTTATCACTCCTTAACTTTTTATAGGACAAGTGTATCAAAAGGTTTGTCTTTTAATAATTCATTTTCACAAAGAATTAAATACATTACCTATTAAAACATGATCGTTTATGACTTTAACATTGTTCAAATTAGAACTATGTTATGCTCTACTTGCAGGAAACAGAGAACAAACTCAACTGTCGCTAAGGTGAATAGTCAACGCATTGAAAGTCTAACAAGTTTAGATATTAGTTTTTTCTAATATTATACTATCTCAAAAAAAGTATCCGGCTTCTTAGAATCAAAGATCTCATTACAAGTCATTACCGTTACAAGGTTCTCGGTTTCACTTAAATTTATAATATTATGAGTCCAGCCTGGAATCATGTGAACAGCTTCGATTTTATCTCCGCTTACTTCAAATTCCACTTTTTCACCTGTATTTATATTGCGCTCCTGTATAAGTCCATGACCTGAAACGACAATAAAAAGTTCCCATTTAGAATTATGCCAGTGCTGACCCTTCGTGATACCAGGTCTGCTGATATTTATTGAAACCTGACCGCAATCCTCGGTATGTACAAGTTCTGTAAAGCTTCCGCGATCATCAACATTCATCTTTAAAGCATATTTAAACTTATCGGCCGGTAGATATGTGAGATATAAACTGTAAAGTTTCTTTGCAAATGAACCATCCGGCATCTTTGGCATCATCAATGTCTTTGGCTGCTCTTTAAATTCTTGAAGTAAATCAACGATTTCTCCAAGTGTTACCTTATGTGTTGTCGGTACACAACAGTATCTTCCGTCTTCCTTAAGGACAGTCTCAACTCCAGCAAATTCACAATGTCGCTCTTTTCCTTCCAGAAGGTCAAACATACCATCGACTAAATCATCAATATAGAGAAGCTCGAGTTCAGTACTGCGATCATTTACTGTGAACTCTTCATCATTTGCAACCGCCCAACAAAACGTTGATACTGCAGAGTTGTATTTCGGCCTTGAATGACCCATTAAATTAGGAAAACGATATACAGCAACCTTAACACCTGTCTGATTGGCATATTCGAAAAACAGTTCCTCACCGGCTTTTTTGGAACGACCATATTCTGAGTTTCCAAAACGACCCGCAAGCGTAGCTTGAATTGACGACGAAAGCATAATCGTTGCTTTATTACTGTACTTTTTGAGCGTTTCAAGCAACACTGAAGCAAAGCCAAAATTACCTTTCATAAAATCCTCTGAATTTTCAGGGCGATTTACTCCGGCAAGGTTAAAAACGAAATCAGCTTTTTTACAATACTCATCCAATTCCTCAGCGGTAGAACTCAGATCATACTCAAATATCTCATCTATTTTAATATTAGGACGGGTTCTGTTTTTGTTATCCCTAATATTCTTTAAGTTGTTTACAAGGGCGGTACCAACCATACCCTTTGCACCGGTAACCAGTATGTTCATGTGCATTCTCCTTACTTGGAATCTTTTCTCCAGACCATCTTGTTGACGACACCTGTATAGCTTTGAATAATCTTTACAACTTTTAAACTAACATTTTCTTCAACATAATCTGGAACCGGAACACCATAATCTCTTGCTCTGTTCATCTCTACTGCCATATCTACTGACTGCAACAATCCTTTTTCATCTATTCCTGAAAGAATAAAACATGCCTTATCCAACGCTTCTGGTCGTTCTGTAGACGTGCGAATGCAAATAGCGGGAAACGGGTGTCCAATAGAAGAAAAGTAACTACTTTCTTCCGGTAGTGTTCCAGAATCTGACACTACCGCAAACGCATTTATCTGCAAACAGTTGTAATCATGGAAGCCAAGCGGTTCATGCTGAATCACCCTTGGATCAAGTTTAAATCCTGTTGATTCAATTCTCTTCTTGCTCCTAGGATGGCACGAATATAGAATTGGCATATCATACTTCTCGGCCATTTTATTAATAGCATTAAATAAGGACGTGAAATTTTTTTCTGTATCAATGTTTTCCTCACGGTGAGCAGAAAGAAGTATATACTTACCTTTTTCCAGTCCAAGTTTACTATGAATATTTGATGCTTCAATATCTGACAAATTGTTATGCAACACCTCTGCCATAGGTGACCCGGTAACATAAGTACGTTCCTTTGGCAAACCACAATCTGCTAGATATCTACGTGCATGTTCGGAGTATGCCATATTAACATCTGAAATAATATCCACAATACGTCTGTTAGTCTCTTCAGGAAGACACTCATCTTTACAGCGGTTACCTGCTTCCATGTGAAAAA
Source organism: Bacteroidaceae bacterium (assembly GCA_963589785.1). Taxonomy (GTDB): domain Bacteria; phylum Bacillota; class Clostridia; order Oscillospirales; family Acutalibacteraceae; genus SIG603. The sequence continues at coordinate 85,030 of CAVAMJ010000002.1, forward strand.
TGGGAATATGCAGTCTCTTAGCTCCAATAACGGATAAACAACTATTAGTATCCCCAAGCACCAAAATTGCATCTGGTTTAATTTCGACCATTAGTTTATAACTTTGTGCGATGATATTTCCACAAGTTTCTCCAAGATCTGCTCCAACAGCATTCAAAAAAACTTCTGGATTATCCAACTTCAACTCTTCAAAAAAGACACCATTTAAATTATAATCATAGTTTTGCCCAGTATGAGCCAAAATAACATCGAAATACTTACGGGTTTTATTAATTACAGCAGACAAACGTATAATCTCCGGTCTGGTGCCTACAATAATCAACAATTTTAACTTTCCATTTTCCTTCCATCGGATATTTTCATATGTTCCCATAATCAGCAATTCCTTTCTTCAAAACAATTCTATTCATCAAATATAACCCAGTGCAGATATCCCCGCCACATTGAGGTGGTAGACATAATCCCTCGCTGTAATCATAAAAAACTAACCTTGGATTACAACCCCCAATCCTTCAAATATACATTTCGTTTTTTTACAGACTTAGAAGTAACAACAACCGTTTCCTTTAAAAGCTTTATATTAACATTCTTATTTTTCAATGCACAATAACCTCTTTTAACCCAAAATAAAGGCAACAAAAACGGTTTTCCTTTTAAACCAGGGTATTTTGTTGTAGCAATTAAGTTTCTATATGAGGGGAAAATCAAGTTTTTAATCGTTATAAATTTAGAAATCAGAAAAGGATACCTATTAGTGGCTCTTTCTATAGCAGCGTTCGAATTTTCTTCATTTTCAAAACCAAAAACTCCATCTTCGAATATCCTTCCTGTAGCATAGTTGTAAAAATCATCATCTATACTTGGTACGTCAAAAGGAATTTCTATAGCAAACCATCGCTTACAAAATGCCAAAACTGTTAGGATAAAGTCAAAAAGATGAATTTCTTTTGCCTTTTGTTCTATCCAATTCCAATCGAATAAATCATTATGAAAATGAACCAAAACAGCTATATCTATGAACTGCCTAAATCCGACACCCTTAATTCGCATATGTTTAGCTAAATGGAAAAACAAATACAATAAATGAAAATTAATATCCAACACTAATTCATCTGGTTCGAATATGATATAGTTCTGAAATTGATTAAAAAATGATTGTTGTAATTCTTCATCTGGCGTATAAGTCGTATGAACAAGGCAACTGTGCAGTTCATAAAGAAAATCAAGCTTTACAAAGTTTAATTCTTCCTGTGCATTTTTCTTAAGTTGAAATCCATTTTTTTCAAACACTGAAATAACTCTATCTGCATCATTCATATTAATCAGTAGATCAACATCTCCCATGGAGCGGTCAACAGAATTCTTATAATACTTTTGTAATACAATTCCTTTAACCGGGACATATCTAATATTTTCCGCTGTCAAATCTTTTTTTAGATGATCAAATTCGCTGATATTATTTAACGAATAAAAAACCGAACTAACAAACTGAGGTTTCAAGAGATCAGTCAATTTTCGTATATTGTTCTCTTTAGATATTGCATAAACAAGAGTAACAATCTCGTGTTTCTTTGCATAGTCATTAATTTTTTGATAATCAACATCAAACATTTCTTCAAGTCTTTCATCAGTAAAATACGATTTCATTATTCGGATAAAGTACTTTTGATTTTCAGATAACATCCTATGCACCTCTTTGCTCGTTATTTTTCAAAAGCAATTTTACCTTGCTCAAAGCAAAATAAAGCTTAACTCATCAAAATTCAAAATGATTTTAGCTAACTTTATACAAATCAAACAACGCATTACAGAAAGAATCGGTGTAATCAATATAGAATATAGAATTCATTTTTGATACTTTTTTCCATATCAAATCCAACAACAAGCCTTTCATAACCCGCACAATCATTTTCAAAATGAACGAATGCAAAATATATTTTTGCATTGTGGAACGACCGGTCTTGATCAGAATAGTGTTTATGGTATCAAGCTCCATTAAATGCTTTACAATAATTAAAGAAACTATGTATCCGGCAAACACAATACACTATCTGTAAAAATCTATAAAAGCGACTGTCTACTTCGTTATTTTGGTAACTGTAATCCTGGTAGTATATATGTAGCATTCTTTTTAAGAATAAGATTATTATAATCCAAGAATACAACCAATAGCTTATGTATTTTACAGTAATAGTTTCTCTATCACAGACAAAACTGTTTCTATCACCAAAACTCTCCATAAAAACCAAAGATGGTTGCCTGTAATCGTATTCTAAAGCAAATTTACTGTGTATAGTACAACTCATTATCCAATTTATCGCACTCCAAACAACCATCTTCTCCCTGCTGCAAACAATAGCATGTGAAATAGCCAAACTATTTTTATAATTACATTTTCATAAATACCGTCAGGCGTAACCAATAATTCATAAATAAAGTGCCTCACACCATTAAGAAATTTAATAACCCTTCCGTTGCATCTAACATTTCATTTCTTCCATCTTTCAAGGAAACAAAAACCTACCATATTTTTACATAGTCTTATTTGTATTTGAATAATCTAAATTCTGCACTCATTTTATTTATACATTTACCCGAAAACAAGCTTATTAAAACTATAACTATATACATCGGCACAAACAAAAAAAAATTATTTAAGCCCAATATTTTCTCTACTACCGAAGACAATTGATATGCGAAAATCGAATGAATCAAATATATACCATAGGACTCTTTTCCAAGAGTGTTCACAATCCCATTTCCCTTTTTATTTTTCACCAGCAAATATTCTAACAAAACAGATGTAGCCAAAGCGACCATATATGGGAGTATATAGAACCGAATGCTAAATGAAGAATGAAACAAAAGGAAAGAAATTACATACAGAACACAAGCGAAAGCTATATATTTGTAATTCACCGTGATAGTTTTATCTTTAACTCTGTAAAACAAAACTACTCCACACAAAAAGCAAGGTAATTGATTCATTACTGAAAAATACAAAAAACTATTATTTTTCAGTAACAACATACCAGTTTGTGAATAGTTTATTAAGCCAGTAATCAAACTCAAAATAAGACAACTAAAAAACGGAAAAAAATAACTGTTAATTAGTTTTTGCTTTTTACTTTTTATGAGTTTTTTTATAACAAAGGTTAATAGCGGAAAGATCCAGTATATCAAAACTGTCGTTCCGACAAACCATCCACCTGGCACAATACTGTTGTTATAAGCAGGTATCAATCCGTTCAGTAAAAGTAAATTAACAATACTTCCTTTTATATAGAAACCTATTCCCAATCCGGTTCCTATATGCAATTTTGCTAAGTTCCACAAAAAAAAGAAAAGAACAGCAAAATAATATCCTGGGGCTATTGAAAGCCAACGATTTATGTAGAATTGTCTTACTCTCAGATGTTTGTTATCTTGTGATTTCATTAAGCAAAAACCAGAAGCAACAAAAAACACAGAAGTTCCCATTTGCCCAAATTCACACAATTTCTTAAATGGTACTGGCAAATTATAAACTTGTGACATATGAACAGCAATTATTAATAAAATTGCAATTCCTTTAAAAAAATCCAATATCTCATTCCTTGTATTTTTAGAAGAGTTGGAAAGACCAATGTTTTGTTTATTCACGGCTTCTTACTCCAAACATATTTGAATAATATTTTTACAAACAAAACTCATCATAATAAATAGTATTATCATGTTATCAAAGAAAATTACTTAATCCTCTGCCAATCTTTCTTGTATGTAAGTCAGCTGAAGCATTTTTTCTTTGATTTCTTCTTTGCTAAGAAGCTTCGTATTATTACTGTTGAACTCTGTCAGCGTGTTTCGTTGCACATCGCCGTCTTTAAAGTATTTATCATAGTTCAAACCGCGATTATCAGCTGGAACACGATAGAATCCGCCTAAATCAATTGCCTTGGCACACTCCTCGTTTGTAAGAAGAGTCTCATACATTTTTTCGCCGTGACGAATTCCGATAACCTTAATATCCTCTTTCTTTCCACCGAACATCTCACAAACAGCTTCTGCCTGAAGGCCAATTGAGCATGCAGGAGCTTTCATGATAAGAAGGTCTCCGTTTTCACCATTTTCAAATGCATACAATACGAGATCAACTGCCTCTTCAAGTGACATAATAAATCTTGTCATACTGGGCTCAGTCACAGTTATTGTGTTGCCAGCTTTGATCTGATCTATCCATAGGGGAATTACTGATCCTCGAGAACACATAACATTACCATATCTTGTGCAACAGATTTTTGTTTTTCCCGAGTATCTTGATTTTGCAATAGCAACACTCTCTTCCAAAGATTTTGATTTGCCCATTGCGTTAATAGGATATGCAGCTTTATCAGTTGAAAGACAAATAACAGCCTCTACCTCCTCTTCAATAGCAGCAGTAAGCACATTATCTGTTCCAATAATATTGGTCTTTACTGCCTCCATAGGAAAAAATTCGCAAGACGGAACTTGCTTCAAAGCAGCAGCATGAAAAATATAATCCACGCCGTGCATTGCATTTTTACAAGACTGTAAATCTCTTACATCTCCGATGTAAAACTTTATTTTCTCGGCAACCTCAGGCATTTTCACCTGGTACTCATGGCGCATGTCATCTTGTTTTTTTTCATCTCGAGAAAAAATTCTAATTTCGCCTATATCTGTCTTCAAAAATCTGTTGAGAACAGCATTGCCGAACGAACCTGTTCCTCCTGTTATCATTAAAGTTTTTCCTGTAAATAAAGACATTGTCTTTTCCCTCCGTTATTTATTTCTTGTTTCTATAATTATAGTTCTTATTTTCTGGGGACCAATAAAAATAGTAGCGCTAACTAAAAATGCGATTATTGCACAAATGCCTCCATAGAAGAAGAAATCAATCCAATTATCAACAGACACCATAGAATGAATTGGTTTGATTAATATAACTGTCAATATTGATACAATCAGCATTCTAAATACAGCTCCATAAAAAGTCCGCCAAGATATTTTTAATTCTTTGCAAGGATATATAGGAATGAATATTCCATAAAACAAAGATGTCAATACCAGCGTTGTAACAACAATTGAATATATACCAATATCGGTATAACCAACCAAGACAATCATGGACAAAATATTTAAAATGCCTGTCACAATAACTAAAATAGACGGCAACTTAACTTTATCCATAACAATATTTAGATTAGCGACTGGCCAAGTAACACCGATAATCAACATTCTCACAATATCAAGACCCGATAAAGTCATTAATAAATGTATATCATTTCCAGGAACCCATAAATTGTAAAAATCATATCCAAATACTATTAATAACAAAACTATAGGAGTAACCATTGCTCCCATTATTCGCTGTGAATTTTTAACCTCATCTACTAGTTTTGCCGTATCATTCTCAGCATATCTGTGTGCTACTCTAGGCATAAACACACCATTTATTGCGGTAATAACCCCACTTATTAATGAAGGCATAGTTTTAATAATCGAAATATTACCACTTGCAATCTCACCCAACAAAACGTTTGATACTACTAAATCTGAACTGGAAAGCAGTAAATCCCCTAACTGATTTACTGAATTCCATATACCAACCTTCAAAGTGCTCTTTACTAGAGATACACTATTGTAAATTTTCTTAATTTTCAACTCCGGCGTTAATTTAACTGCTAGCACTATCTGTACCGCAGAATTAAATAACTCCAAGAGAAAAAGAACTATACCCAGATATATAATAGATGGTTTAAAAACAGTGAACAGAATTAGGTATAACCCTAAACGAAGCAGCGATTTTGCCATCTCGGTGTAAGCACGCAAATCCATTCGATTAGAGGCATATGTTGAACATCCATATATAGATGTAATAAAGCGCAACAACATTGCTGCGAATATCAAAGCAAACAATATTTGTACATCTACGACATAATACTCTGAAATGCTTAGCAACCTACTCAGATTAAGCACAACTATCACTAGTATAGGTGTTAAAATCAAACATAAGACTATATTTGAAAAGAAAATAGAAGTATAATACTGTTTTGCTCTTTCTTTATTTCCTTTAACCAATTCGACAGTTATATACTTTGAAGCCATAGAATTCAAAGCAATCGAAATCACTGTAATATAACTCACAAAAGAATTAGCAATTCCATAAAAACCGTAAACTTCTTTTCCTAAATTTCGAACCAGATACGGCGTAAGGCAAAAGCTTAGAACTGTTGCTACACCATAAGATAACAAATTTGCAACTAAATTAACCGATAACCGTTTCTTATCCATTTAAATTCCTCTCAGAATCTTACTTATCTTACCCTCCACTTCAATTATAGAAGGAATTTGATTTAGAACTGGTATTCTCTTTATTTTAGAATTTACAATTCTTAACCATTTAAGATTATTCGTATAATTCGACACAGGTGGAATAATTTCAACGTTATCACAGTTAATAACACCCAAGAAAAGATTATGCCACATCTTAGAGATAATTTCAGGATTGAAATTGTGTTTTACTAATTTAACTGCATCATCAGAATATTTATCATTTAAATCATTATTGTTCAAAAGTTCTACTATTGCAACAGGCAAATCCTTTTCTCTGTTAATTAAGATGCCTGTTTTCTTATTCTCAATAACATCTGGCATACCATTTGTGTTTTTAGACACAACAGGAATTCCCGCCGCTTCCATCTCCAATGCACTGATAGGACAAACTTCCGTTCGACCAGTTGGATTTACAACACCAACTTTAGTCTGAGCATATATATCTGATTTCTCAGCTCCCATAATTCCCATCAAATGAACTGATGGAAGGATTTCACCATTATCACCCAATATATATTGTATAAACGAATCTTCATAACTCTTTTCAGCTAAATCAAAAGTTCCAAATTGAGATTTTTCTCCATATAAATTTCCTTTTCCTAACACATATAATTCAGCATCAGGAACCTTTTTTAAAACGCTTTTCCAAGCTCTCGCCAAAACATGAAAACCTTTTCCGGGAACTATAGCACCAACATAAGTAACTATATTCTTTAAGTTTGAATTACGAACCGAATAGCCGTCTGTATTAAACATATTAGGTATATATGTGGCTTTTTTCATAACATTATCATCTATATAACGATCATAATGTTCTCTAACCAAAAAAACAGCCCTTCTAATATATTCACATTCAGTGATAGTATTCAAAATTTCGCCTCTAATCCAATTATGTATCCAGACTACTGAGTTAATTTTACAAATCTCCAGAATTGGAACTATTTCGAGAACATGACCAAATGTAAATAATAAAACATCAACAGCATCATTTTTAGCTTCATATACACTGTCAGCTAAACTACTGACTTTCTTATATTGTACATTATCAACGGATGGCATTTTTATATTCTCGCAACCTTCTTTATAACGATATACTATCAATTCAACATCGGTATAAAATCTAGGTAAATAAAAAAACATATTTAAATAACAAAATTGCGTCCCTCCAACACCAGGATTTCCTTTATTCGGAAATCTACAATCAAGACCGTCTCGTATTATATCATCATAAATTATCCCTATTTTCATCAATAACTTCTCCCAAAACATTTTTTATGCAATCACAGAATGCCGCAGGTGTACTAGAATAAAATAACTTCTCTACTATTTCGTAAGGTACAATCTTCCCTATAGAATTCTCAAGAAATAGCCCAACTTTCGAAACCACATCTTCATAATTGTCATTATATTTATTTATCAAACAACTTAATGGATATTTTTTCAAATATGGTAAGGCTGCATCATTTTCGTCAAAGCATATAGATAAGATGGGTTTTCCGAAGGCCATATATTCAAATATTTTTCCAGATATCGCATTAGAGTTCGCCACACCTAGATTAAGAAAAACATCTGCACTTTTTAACACATGATTCAATTCATCATGTGGAACAAACGGAATAAGATTCAAATCTCCATTAAAAGTTTTCTTTTCTTGTTGAATGATTTTCTCACACTCTTTATCGCATTTTCCGACAAAAGTTAAAGATAGATTTGTTATTTTTAATTCAGAAAGCAACTGTATAATATATGAAGGATCTCTATCAGGATAATATAAATATCCTGTATATAATACATTGATTTTATCTTTATTCAAATCAAAAGACAAATCTTTCGCCTCAACATATTTATTATCAGGTTTAATCAAAAGAGCAGGGTTCAAATAGTATCTTGATGTTTGAATGTCGGTTTTGCTATAAAAAGACTTAGCAGATTCCATAGCTATAATTGCATCTGCATTACCTGTTACACTTGATTCATATTCTATCTTTCTTCTTCTAGCGATTGTCGCCGGAAGATATTTAGGTAAAGTTCCACCAGAAAAAGCATCTATAATATACGGAACATACTTTATACATGGTAATTTTTTTTTAACATAACAGCCCGCCGCCACCGCTTCTTGTGGAAAGCATACACTAACAATACAATCAATATTGTTTCTTTTGCATATTGATAATGCAGCTTTTTCTAATTTTCTTTGTAAAAATGGTCTATAAACAGGATATAAAGGCAAGTTAACAAATTGCTTTAATCTTAGATTTAAACGCAAAAATAGGTGTACTAATCCATTCTTTTTGTTAGCATATTTTTTTTCTAATCCACCATTAACTACATAAACCTTCTCTGAATCATCAAATATATCCTTTGAACCTATAGAAAGCACATATACACTAAACTCTTTTTTCAATGTATCTATCACCGGCTTCACAACTATACTTGTAGGCGAAGATATAGGTGGATACTCATTAGTTATAAATAAAATTCTTCTCATTTTAATTATTCCCTAAATAATATTGTTCTTCACTAACGAAATTAGCTGAAAACAAAGAAAACCATAACGCAGTTTCAGAATACATGCTACCACTAAAAACTAGCATGACAAACGAACACATAAAAACAATTGCTAAAAAATCCATTTGCGGGTCAATTGAACTATATCGCCTTACTTTTCGTAAAAATCGAATTATAAAAAAGACAATAATCGCTATTCCCCATACACCATATTCGACTAAAATATCCATAAAAATATTATGCGTGTAAAAACCTACCGTATAAGCTGTCGAACCAGCACCATTTCCTAAATAAAAAGCTTGCTTTACATAGTACCAAGCTGTTGTATACAGTTCAATTCTATCTTGTGAACTTTGGTCAGTAAAACCATCCTCAAATAAACTCCGAATTGCGCCAAAGCCTTCTGCCGAATGCTCGGCAGTTGAAAAATAGCTCACAGCAAACACTCCGGCAGCTATAATCAATATAATCTTTACAAACTCTTTGAAATTAAAGGTGCTAATATTCTTAAAAACATAATAAATGACTCCACAAGCCACCACCAAGAACGCTCCTCGTCCCCCTCCCGCTAATATAATATAGAGGTCTAATCCCATAAAAGCATAATTTAGTAGTATCATGTATTTATTAGACAGCAAACGAAACTTATTAATTTTATTAAAATTCATATTAACAAAAAGAAGCATCATAAAAGAATAAGCACCAGCGTAAGAAAGTGTCTGTCTATCTATGGCTAAAGTTCTGGAAAAAGCTGTTTGATTTGATTGCACAACACTAAGTAACGTTATTGTATAAAAACAAGCAAATATATTAATCCATTTATTAATTTTGAGAATTAAATTTTTGCGTATAAACGCATAAGACATAAAAATTGCACTTATAACTTTTGTCGGAAATGTCAAAAAATAAGTCTTCATGATATCCGGCATAGTGCCATGAATGACATAAGTTATCACCATCCACGCATAAACAAAAAGTGCTAACACTAAAGCCGTATTAAACCATTCTTTAACTTTCTTTTTTCCCGAATACAAAGAACTCTGATATTCAACAACAGAAAAAAGCAATACCCCAACGGCAATAACACGCAAAATTAAACTTTGATTGCCTCCAAACAAATAAGCTAATATTACACCAAATGTATAGTTAAATATTGTGATTAAAACGAATAATCCTTCCATTTAATTCAAGTCTCCGAATCAACACTCTATGCTTTTCTGTGCTATCGTACCATATTGAAAAGAAGACTGTGCTCTAACCGAACTCATCTTCATATTGGAATAATTTTTGATACACTTCTCGATCGCTTCAACTATCTCTGATTCTGAATCTTCTCTTATAAAAATAACATTTTCTCCACAGTCAACATGTGTGGTGCCTTCCCAGTACTTCACAATCATAGGTATTCCCTGTCCTGCAACTTGTTCCCAAAATACAGAATGCCTACCAGGAAAAACAACCAAATCTGATGCAGCAAAATATTTATACGAATCGTTCGGCAAAACCCATCCAACATATTGAACCTTTTTACTGCACTTGCTTTGTACTTCTCCCTTTAGCTCATCTACTACAGAACCAAATACAATTAATTTAACATTGGGCAAATTAATCTTATTCACAGCATCCATAAGCAAAAGCGTCTGCTGTTTATGTAAATCAATTTTGCCTCCTGTCGTAATTAAAAAGTCATCAGAAGATATATGATGTTTATTTCTTATTTCATGTTTAACTTGAGGGTTTTCAGCAATTCTAACCAACTCGTCATCTGCCCCCATGACAAGTAGTTCAACCTTATTAGCAGGAAGTCCGTACATATCAATTAAAAATTCTACTCTTGCCGGCAAAACACCATAGAATTTTTTCACATATGGGTTAATCTTTTGCGCATAGTGTTTCCACAATAGCTTGTGCTGTATGTTTTTCGAAATCCATGTTGAAGCACTGTTTGAAAAATCAGAGTGATTATCTACATAAGTTACCACTTTTCTGTGTTTTTTCAGATACTTAACTATTGTCTCTATTCCGACAAATTGAACGCCATGAATAAACAAAATATCCGGATTAGATTTTTCCAGTTCTATATAAAGTCCTTTGTAAAGTCTGATTTTAGAATTTATATTTGTATTAAAGCTATTTGGTATTCTTATTACATGTACACCGTCTTTATTTACATAATCATTTTTATCGCTTAAATCAATTTTGCCGTCATTACTCCAAATATAACGAGATGCAATAACATCAACTTCATAATCTAATTTCCTATGATATTTAGTCAACAAATTTTCTTGATATGTCCAATTATCAGTAAATGGTCCGGTCAAACATATATGAGTTATTTTCATCCTTTTTCACCAAACATTTCTGTATACAAATCAATATATTCCAAATATCTTTGCTTTCTATCAAAAAGTTTAGATCTTGTAATACAATAATCTACATACTTATCTTTGCTTTTAATGCTCTCAATTATTCTCTTAGCACCTTCTACATCGCCTTGCTCGACAATCCAACCGCAAGTTTCGTCGATTGCCTCCGGACTTCCACCTGTTCTATAGGTAAGTACAGGTGTTCCACATGCTAACGCCTCTAAATTCACTGTCGGAAAATTATCCTCATATGTAAAATTAACAAACATCATACTTGAGGAATATATTTCGGCTAGCTCATCAACACTGTTAGTTTTTGTTATTCCAAGAATATTATGTGGCAATTCTTCAATTTGTTTTTGTGTAAGTCCTACCATAACCACCTGAAAACTGTCATCTAACATATCTGCAAGTTTCAAATAATCGTCATAGCCTTTGCGTTTATGCCAGACCTGTGCTACGCCAAGAATAATCTTTTTATTTTCCAATCCATGTGATTTTACAAAATCACCGTTATAAGGTTGGAATTGCTCCAAACTTATCCCATTATAAATCACATTCACAGGATATTTTGACAAAAAAGACTCTTTTACATAATCAGCTAACCACTTTGAAGGAGTAACAATTATTAGATTGTCAATTCCTAAAAAACTTTTTTTCTTTAATATGTAATTTGTAGCGACTTGACCTTTACCAATACAATTCGGATAAGTTTTAAGCTGCTGACATTTTCTACATTTCGACTTCCACTGCTCGCAGTCAACAGCTTCAAAATAAGCACAATGACCGGTAAAAGTCCAGCAATCATGCAATGTCCATACTACCGGTTTTTTTACCTGTTTAAGATAATCAAATAATATTTCCAAATTAAAACAATATCCGTGCAAATTATGAAGATGAATTATATCTGGGTTATATTCTTTAATATATTTTACCAATTCTTCCGTTGCCTTCTTTGCATTAAAACCTTCGTTATCAAAAATCCGGGCTTTTAAAGCATTAAACTTCACACTTATTTCTGTTCCAACCTGATAAGAATCCTCTGGTGCATACATTTTCTCACGGGCAGCAGCGATTTTACACTCAAATCCATGTTCTTTTAAAGTGTCATATATACCGTTCATAATTCTAGGCGGACCACCGACTGAGAAAAATGAATTTATCTGTAAAACCTTCATCGTAGATTCCTCTGTATTATCTCTTTCTCTTTTTCTTTTCCTTGCCAAATTTAGCAAAACCCTCTATCGTGTATCCAAACCACGGAAGCGGATCTCTCGGATTCCAAATCTGATCCGTTGTATGTTTCCAGCTAAACCAAGATGGTTTTGATTTAAATCTATTTGGAGATTCAATAAACCACAAAAAATCCGTATGCATATATCTAAGGCATACTCCCATCTTATAATTTTTATATTCAGTTACAGGTCGGTCCGTTTCATATTCAACTATTTGTCTCGCAAAGTCTACTCCAGAATAAATGCAAACCTTAACACTGGCAGTAATTCTTGGATTAATTTCCATAACCTTTGCCACATGATCACGTGGGTCTTGGATCAAATCCACATCTCCGTAACCACGCCAACCGATTGCCTTAAGTAGTTTTACACTACTTTCGACTATATCAGGTCTGTCTACTGATGTGCTACAACAGGTTGAACCGCCATCAATCGGATACCACCTGGTTTTGTCAAACACATGAGCACTCTTAACATCTCCATTGCCATCGATAAAAACCTCGCACTTATACTGGATATCCGTCTGAGGGATATATTCCTGAACAAGCATTGGGCCGTATTTTTCTACACTGTCAGTAAAATGCTTCCTAAGCTCTTCCTCATTATTTATGCAACGAAAACCTATTGAACCATACCCGACACGAGGCTTTATAATAAAAGGATATTCTAAGCCAGAATTCAGTATATCATCGATTGTTTCGGCTTTTCTTAAAGTTTTTGGGCAAGGCAAACCATTATCCATGCACGCAACCATGGTGTTAAGCTTATCGCCCGCCCTCATAAAAACATCCCAATCATTGACAGCAACATTAGTATACTGTTCAAATTTTTCTTTGTATTTTGAAAGCATCGTAGCTGAAAAATCAGTCATAGGAATGGTAACATCGTAACGATCCATTTTCAAGACTTCAATGAGCGCTGCTGCTGATTTCTTCTCATCGTTTCTATCCCAAAATCCCAGCAACTTCTTATCAGGATAATGAGAAAGATATCCTAAATCAAGCTTACTGCTATTATAAGTAGTTACATGGCACCCCAACTTATGCAGAGATTCCATAATAGCCATAGACTGTCTGGCAAAACCTTCGAGAAGTAAAACCTTAACACCCTCTAAATTAGTATTATTCTTCAACATATACTTGCTCTCCATTCTTTTTTAATCCGTACATCGTATAAACAACTTTGTTTGTATTTTCCGTTCCCAATGGGAATCGTATCACTCCATATTGCAGGATTAATGGGAGTATGTCTTTCTTTTTCTCAAAAAGAGTAACCACACAGTCATCATTTACCTGTTTTAATCTTGCGTTACGGTCTTTCTCGTTTTCACCACCTTCAACTCCAGTGCTAATGAATACTCGACCATCACTAAACGAGCCGCACCCGTGGCAAGGTCCTTCCGCATCATCTACTATCTGTAATTTGTTGGTTATACGATCCATGCGAACTATATGATTCTTGTCATGCACACTTCCGGCATCTGTTCCCCAAGTTAAATAATCTTTGTCAAAACAAATTCCGATTGCTCTCCAATCCTGTGAACCACCACCTATCTTTTCCCAAGTATCACCGTTATCGAAGCTCCTCAGAAGCAAATTTTCAAAATCTTCATCGCCAGTTCCCAGCCATATGCACTTTTCATACGGGTCATATTTCACAAAATGAATGTGTCTTACTTCATTCTTATTAAGAGTGAGAATAATCTTAAAAGTTTTTCCTCCATCAATGCTTCTGTATAAGTGGGTATCATGGTCACGTTTTGGGTTTAGTGTGTATTCACCAAAAAATATTGTTCCATCCGGCGTTATGCAAACGCCTTGATGCCCAGGTTTGTTGCCAAGGTAACCCGAAAAACAAGACTTGATATTTCCTTCGCATCCAACCACATAGGAAATTCTTTTCGCAGTTACAAATAAATCACCATTGGGAAGAGGAAGCAAATGATGCAAGCCTTGCCTTAAAAGTTGTCTAGACAGTCTGTTTGAACCTATAACTTTCTCCCTAAAGTTTCCGACAATGTATTTCGGAGTGACCATTTTTCCACTGTAATCAACTGCAAAAAAAGTCATTCCTTGAGCAACCCAAATTCTATTTTTTTCCGTGTACAATGCTCTGCCACGGATCAGTTTCTTCATTTTCATTATTTATTTACCAATCTTCTCATCTGCAGTTCTAAATTATCGCAGTACTTATTCAGAGTAAAATTATCTTTGAAATACTCTCTACCATTTTCACCACACTTGGAGTAATTGTCACGGTGCTCTATATAATCAACCATTAATTTAGCCAAACCTTTATAGTCACCGGCAACAGTACATTTTCCACAACCAGATTCCGAAATAACCTCATTTGCAGCTCCGTTAATAGCTCCCAATATAGGTTTCCCTGTTGTCATATACATTTGAAGCTTTCCGGGCATAGTATTTCCAACTGCATTATTGCCGCGTAGAGTAATCAATAGAGCATCTGCCTTTTTATAAAATTCGATCATTCTTTCACGGCTCTGATTACCATAAAAAATGACTTTATTACTCACTCCAAGTTTTTCTGCTAGTGCCTCAAGTTCATCTCTCTTAGAACCATCCCCAACCATATGAAGCAAGAAATCACTTCTATCCTTGAGTTCTGCCACAGCTCTGATTATTACATCAAGTGTCTGACCTTTACCCATGTTCCCTGCGTACATAAAATCAACAATTCCATTGTCCGTAGCAGTAAAATCAATATCAAGCATAGACACATCTGCATGTTGTGGTATATAACTCATCTTGTTTCTGTCATAACCAATAATATCTGATAAATAATCTACGAAAGGACGCGATGTAACCGCAATGTGGTCCGAAGCACAATACAATGACTTAGAAAGTAAAGTGATGACCGAGTAAACCAACCGGTTACTCAAATGATCCTTCGCGGACTCAGGCCATATATCAAGGCAATACGTAAGTAATGGTATTTTATTCTTCTTCGCATATACGACCGCCGGTTTTAACATTGTTACAGGAGATAACTGATAACATAAAACTATATCAAAATCGTTATCCATTTTCTTAGATATAGCTGTTCCGTTCTTCGAAAAACTAATATAATTCAAGATCAGATTCTTTCCTCCAGTTTTTCTAGGATGTTCCTTCACGCGTATCACTTTTACTCCGTTAATTATCTCACATCTGTTTTTACCATTCTCATAACCAGGATAAATCTCTCCCTTAGGATAATTAGGGAGTCCTGTTAAAACCGTTATCTGATGACCTCTTTTTACCAATTCAGGCGCTATTTCATTAATCTGGAATTGCTCAGGATAATAATACTGAGATACAATTAAAATTTTCAAGTACTTAGCCCCCTATTTCGTAAGATTTGGGTCACTTTCTTGAGCCATTGATATCAGCTTATTCAACATTGTTGTGTTTTCTTTGCCAAATAAACTACATAAAACGCAAAGCGCTGTTTCAAAAAAAATCCATATATCAAAAAGAAAACTCTGTTTTTTTAAATAAACATACTCAAGCTCTCGTCTTGTTGGATAAACTTCCTCCATATATTTATCAATATCTGAATCTTCAAACTTATCGCCATATATATAGTCGTAAAGAGCACCAGGGCCTGTAATGCCAGGCTTTATCAACTTTATTTCATCATATTTTCCAAAACGAAAAAGTTCCTTTTGATCTTTCGCCACAGGTCTTGGGCCAACAATACTCATATCTCCGATAAATATATTGATAAACTGTGGCAACTCGTCCAGTTTTAGTTTTCTGATTATTTTCCCCCATGAAAAAATTCTATCCGTTTCAGGGCGCAATGAAGCTTCTGAGTTGTTTTCCGCCACTCTCAAAACTCTCATTGAACGAAATTTCAACATAGAAAACTCTTTGTTGTCCTTGCCTATACGATTAGCTTTATAAAATAGCGGGCCCGGATCTGAAATTTCAATTCCTATTATTGTTACAATCCAAAACGGAGAGGAACATATTATTGCCAATCCAGAAAGAACAATATCAAGCAAACGTTTTATTAACTTATACATCTTACCCTCTCATAAAAGCGCATTCAAAAGCTTCAGCGTAATTGCACCCCACTTGTGCCCCTCTATAAGCCGCCAATCCATTTATAGCCTCCACGCTTCTAGGATGTGGGTAAGGTCTCATAACGCCGACATAGGAAGACAGAGCCTTTACCTTTATTTCAACTCCTTTTTTGCCTATTTCAACAAAATAATTAGGTGTGAAACGATTAGCGGAAGTATCAAGCGCCCACTCCGTACTCGAAAGGACTTCCATATACAGCAACATTTTCAGTGGTGTAATATTTTCTCTTCTCTGAAACAAACGGCAAGCCGCTTGTACAGCATAAGATGTTTGAATATGGTCATTGTTAGTGTCTGACGGATGGTGAGTTATAATCGCATCCGCATTCCAATCAGCGATACAAGTTTCAACAAACTGAACAAGTTCCAAATGAGCGACTGTATTCATTTTAATATTCGGAAAATCTGCGTGGTATGTTTTTTTCACACCAATAATCGACAAAGCTTCTTCTTCATCTGAAGATAGCGTAAAAGACAAATCTTTTCTAGCAGATGCCTTGCTAACCATAATTGCAACAGCCACATCGTTTCCATTTTCTATTAACTTATGCATTGTCGCTCCCGCACCCAATATTTCATCGTCAGGATGAGCCACAACAATTAAATATCTCATTTTTCTTCCTCACTTATAACTCATATAACATGTCTCAGTTTCTTTTAACAACTGCTGATTCATAACCGAAAACAACCTCGCCAGCCTCTAGCTTTATGAAATCATCAAGCTTTCCTCCAGCTTTTACAATTGCACCACTGTTCACATGGCAGCATTTTCCAATTTCAACGTCATGATCAACTATCGCTCCGACGCTGATAATCGAACCTTTACCAATTCTTGAATTAGCATTAACAATAGCTTTGGGTTCAACAATAGTGCCTTCACATACAACTGCTGTTCTGCTAATATATGCTGAAGGGTGGATAAGCGTAGGAATTTCAAAACCCCATTTTTTCAAATTGCGAAGGATTTTATCTCTAACCTTATTGTTGCCTATACCAACAAATGCACTTTGATACTTATCTTTAAATGTGATAATATCCGTAATTTTGCCGACAGCAACATCACTATTATCATCAATAAACGCTATATCTGTATAACCACAATCCTCAGCGACTTCAGCTACTACATGACCATGTCCACCTGCTCCTATAATTAATAACTTACTACTCATTTAAACCACTTTCTTATTATTTAGATGTTAGATTACTGCATACAAGAAAAGACTACCGTGTCCATCCACACCCCTCTATAATCTTACGCTTATTGGATGGACACAAATAGCCTAAGGACTAATATATATTATATATATATTAGTCAATACCTTTTTGAAAAAATACAGAAAAAGTATCAATTTTCGTATACATGTACAAGTAATATATCGATAGTTCGAAGTTTTTTGGGTATTAATTTGTTTCAAATCACAAAATTATACCATAACAAGTACATTATACCACAGACATCCCCTATTTAACAGCTTTTCAAGCAATTAAATTCAATTCGCTGTTTATGCCAAAACAATTTGATTAGGCAAAGGTTTTTTAGATGTTTTTGAAAGATTAGTCGGTCAGATGCTTTAATTTCCTTTCTAACAAAGGGAGTTCAACCATCAACGAATAACCTCAAAATTACCTAATAGCAAAATAATTACACACTAAATAACCGTTAGATAAAGTTATCTAAAAACTGTTACTTATCTGTCAACACAAAAGGCTAATGTTTATTTTAATATGTTTTTCATAAATTTGCAATCTGTGACAATTTATGTGCTGATTTTTTTGCTTATTTAGGCACAAATCAAGAGCTTTGAGTATTTTACTTACAGCAAAAACAGGTGCAACCTTTCATCAAGATTGCACCTTGGTTTTTAAGTTTATTTAACTGTGTACTTTCCTGTTGTCAGCACTGCGGTGATATATCCATCCTTTGCCTCAAGCTTCTCACCGTTAATTGTGAGCTCGGCAAGATCCTTTGCTTCAAGCTTAAGGTTTGCCTTAGCGCCAAACGGAATTTCAAACTCATAGACAAGCTTTCCGTCTACATATTCAAATCCGCTCTTATACATACCCATAGGAGAATTGTAGCAAGCTTTAACCGACGGAAGTCTGTTGTCAGGCTGTGGAGCAAGATCGATTACCTTGAAGCCGGGTTCGTCCTCACGGGGCTTGATTCCGCAGACATTGCGATAAACCCACTCAATAACAGCACCGTAAGAATAGTGGTTCATGGAATTCATGCCTGTACCGCTGATTTTTCCGTCAGGATTGATTGAATTCCATCTCTCCCAAATGGTAGTTGCGCCCATGTTGACCTCATAAAGCCAGCTTGGGTAATCCTCATTCAAGAAGAGTGTATAAGCTATATCATTAGCACCGTTGTCGGAGAGTGCACGGCACAAAACAGGTGTACCGAGGAAGCCTGTCTTGAGGTGGTTATCAGCGAGAGCAAGAAGATGACACAATTCATCCTTAATCTTTCCTCTATTTTCCTCCTGAGCAATTCCGAAATGAAGCGACAAAGCGTTACCGGTCTGAGTTGAAGCAGCCACACGGCCGCCCTTTGTGATAAACTCGTCTCTTGTTGCCTGAAGAATTTCTTCAGCACGCTTGAAGTAAACCTCTGCTACATCGTCCTTACCGAGAACCTTAGCCGCTTTTGCGACAAGAGTTGTGGAGTAATAATAATAAGCAGAACAAAGGAATGTGATATTTGTTCCGCCCATTACGCTTTCGGGGTCGAATCCCGACTTGGGGCCGTCAAGTGCGAGCCAGTCACCGAAGTGCATGGTGAGCTCTTTCCAAAGTCTTGTAGAGCCTGTGCTCTCGTCAACTCTGTAAACCCAATCCGCCCATGCTTTCATGGACTCAAACTGATTTTCAAGAATACTCTTATCGCCTGAATAAACATAAGTTGTCCACGGAACAACCGTTGCGGCATCAGCCCAGCCGACAGCTCCGCCGTGCTCGTAAAGCATTCCGCTTCTTGCCATAAGCGGAGAAACCATAGAAACTCTGCCGTCGAACTCTTTCTGGTCGATGTAAAGGTCTTTACCGTACTTTGTGTAGAACGGCAGACAATCCATATTGAAGTTAGCTGTTCCGCAGAACACCTGCGCATCACCGGTCCAACCCATTCTCTCGTCACGCTGTGGGCAGTCAGTCGGAACATCGACAAAGTTATCTCTCTGAGACCAAAGCGAATTGAGGAAAAGTCTGTTAACTTTCTCATTTGAAGTCTTGATGTTACCTGTTGTCTCGAGGTCACTGTAAACTGCATATGCTTTACAGTCTTCTGCCTTAATCTCACTTACAAAGCCGCTCACCTTTACATATCTGAAGCCGTAGAATGTAGTTATTGGGCGGATAAGCTGCTCTGTGCCGTCACAAACAAATCTATATTCTGCTAATGCTGTTCTGAGGTTATCGTTATAGAAGCAGTCGCCCTGAAGAATTTCGCCGTACTGAATTCTGATTACAGTGCCCTTCGGCTGATTCACCTTAATCTCGACCCAACCTGTGATTTCCTGCTTGGCATCAAGGACAAATTCGTTCTTAGGTGTGATGATTACTTCAGGCTCGAATTCCTGCATTTTCTTAACGGGAACGCTGAGTCTGTCTGTAATTTCTCCGATTGAGGAGGTATCCGCGTACTTTACCTTATTCCAGCAAGCGTTGTAATCTCCCTCGGGAGATGCCCAATCCTTGACTTCCTTTGTGGAATCGTACATTTCACCATCATAAATCGAGCTAAACTTGAGCGGAGACGGTGTGCACTGCCATGTGTCGTCCGTGCAAACGACAGTCTTTCCGTTTACGGTAACATCGCCTAAAAGCAAATAGACAGATGTGAAAATATCGCTCACGGTGCCCTTATCTAAGGTTTCAAAAGAACCCGGGCGGTTATCAAAGCCAAATCTTCCCTTTGCCCAGCCGTTACCTATGATTGCGCCTACTGTGTTCTGCCCCTTAACGAGATAATCGGTAACATCATAAGTCTGATACTGAAGCCAAATATCATATTCATCGCAGTTAGGTGTAAGATATTCTTCACCGACACGCTTTCCATTGATGTAAAGCTCATAAATGCCGAGTCCCGTGAAATATGCTCTTGCAGTCTCGATGTCCTCATCAACAGTAAATGTTTTTCTCATGTACGGCATAACATCATACGGGAGATCGGGCTCAATCATCTTGCCGACAAAACCTGTGTTCATTTTGCCTGTCTCGAACCAAGCTGTTTCGCTTACGGCACTATCACCCTCGTTATCGGTGACCTCGACCTTCCAGTAATATCTTGTTGTCGGCTCAAGCGTGAATGTCAGCGGATAAGCTCTTGAATCGGCATTTTCATCTTCGCCTGAATCAAAAACCAATTCACTGAAATCAGCCTTTTTAGATACGGTTACTCTTGCCCACTTCTGCTCGTTTCCCATTGCTTCCTCAACAACCCAAGAAAGCTTAGGGGTTTTCATATCAAAGCCGAGCGGATTTACAATTCTGTTTGTTTTTAATCTTTTGATTATCATTACAACACCTCATCAAAATAGCACTCGATTTAATTCGCTAAAATCAATGGGAGCCACCGTTCAGTATAGTTAATTCCCATTATCTTTGACTTTAGCGGAGTCTCCTGTATTTTGATTATATCATTAGCAAGCCGCATTTTCAACAAACATTATAAAAACAGCTAATAAAAGCATAAAATATAATAAAATATCACTAAAGATACAGAATTCGGCTTAAGTTTCCTTAAAATATGTCGGATTAGAAAACAAAAAGCGAATACAGATTTCTCTGTATCCGCAATTTTCATTAAGCAAATTAAGCTATTTCAAGCAAGAGATTACTTGTAGAGCTCAACGAGTCTCTCAAGATGCTCTCTGACTTCCTTGGAGTGTTCCTCTGCCTTTGCGAAGAGCTTCTCTGCACGATCCGGGAAGGAACGTGTAAGTGAAGAGTAACGAGCCTCGCCAAGGAGGAATTCCTTGTAGTCGCCTGTTGCAGGCTTGCTGTCGAGAGTGAACGGGTTCTTGCCCTCTGCCTTAGCTGCCGGGTTGAATCTGAACATATTCCAGTAACCAGCCTTAACAGCCTTGTTCATCTCGGACTGGCAGTTTGTCATACCACCCTTGATGGAGTGCATCTCGCAAGGAGCATAGCAGATAACAAGTGACGGACCGTGATAAGCCTCTGCCTCTTTGATTGCCTTGAGAGTCTGATTCTGGTCAGCACCCATAGCAACCTGTGCTACGTAAACATAGCCGTAAGACATAGCGATCTCAGCGAGTGACTTCTTAGCGATTTCCTTACCTGCAGCAGCAAACTGTGCTACCTGACCGATCTGAGAAGCCTTGGAAGCCTGTCCACCTGTGTTGGAGTAAACCTCTGTATCGAAGACCATGATGTTGATGTCTTCACCGGAAGCGAGAACGTGGTCAACACCGCCGAAGCCGATGTCGTATGCCCATCCGTCACCACCGAAGACCCAAACGGACTTCTTGGAGAGATATTCCTTGGACTTAAGAATCTCCTTAGCTTCGTCACAACCACAAGCCTCAAGAGCAGAAACAAGAGCAGCTGTAGCAGCCTGGTTCTTAGAACCGTCCTCGAGTGTTGCGAGGTACTCAGCAGCAGCAGTCTTAACAGCCTCAGGAACCTCGTCCTTAGCGGAGAGAGCCTCAACCTTAGCTACAAGTCTTGATCTGATAGCCTTCTGTCCGAGGTACATACCGAAGCCGTGCTCAGCGTTATCCTCGAAAAGTGAGTTAGCCCATGCAGGACCGTGACCTGCTTTGTTTGTTGTGTAAGGAGATGTAGCAGCAGGACCACCCCAAATAGAGGAACAACCTGTTGCGTTGGAGATATACATTCTGTCGCCGAAGAGCTGAGTTACTATTCTTGCATATGCTGTTTCAGCACAACCTGCGCAAGAACCGGAGAACTCGAGGAGCGGCTGCTTGTACTGTGAAGAAATAACAGTATCGTTCTTAGCAACCTCAGGCTTCTCAGCAACGTTAGCTACCATGTAATCGAATACCGGCTGCTGATCCTCCTGAGTCTCACGAGCAACCATTGTAAGTGACTTAGTCGGGCAAACACCGATACATACGCCGCATCCCATACAATCCATAGGAGAAATAGCGAGGCTGTACTTGTAGTTTGTCTTTACGACAGGTCTCTTAGCGAACTTTGTGTTAGCAGGAGCATTTGCTGCCTCTTCCTCTGTGAGAGCAAAAGGTCTGATTGTAGCATGTGGGCAAACGAATACGCACTTGTTACACTCTGCGCAAGTCTCGTTGTTCCACTCAGGTACGTTAACAGCAACGCCACGCTTCTCATAAGCGGAAGCACCCTGCTCAAATGTACCGTCAACATGATCAACGAATGCGGAAACAGGAAGTGAATCGCCCTCCATACGTCCGACAGGCTTGAGGATAGTATCAACCATCTTGACAAGCTTAGCAGGACCGTTCTCTGTGACAGTCTTAGGAGCGTCAACAGCATCAGCCCACTCTGCAGGAACATCAATCTTAACGAGAGCATCCTTACCTGCGTCGATAGCCTTCCAGTTGTTGTCAACAATCTCTCTGCCCTTCTTGAGGTAGGACTTCTCAGCAGCTTCCTTCATGTGCTGAACAGCCTCTTCAATCGGCATAACCTTAGCGAGTGTGAAGAATGCAGACTGGAGAATTGTGTTAGTTCTCTTACCCATGCCGCACTGAACAGCGAGGTCGATAGCGTTGATTGTGTAAAGCTGGATATTGTTCTTAGCGATATATCTCTTTGTCTCAGCGGAAAGGTGCTCACTGAGCTCCTCAGGAGTCCACTGACAGTTGATGAGGAATGTACCGCCCGGCTTAACGTCATTTACCATCTTGTAGCCCTTGAGAATGTAGGACGGGTTGTGGCAAGCAACGAAGTCAGCCTTATTGATGTAGTATGGGCTCTTAATCGGCTTGTCACCGAAACGAAGATGGGAGATTGTGATACCGCCTGTCTTCTTTGAGTCATACTGGAAGTATGCCTGAACAAACTTGTTTGTGTAGTCACCGATGATCTTGATGGAGTTCTTGTTAGCACCGACAGTACCATCGCCGCCGAGACCCCAGAACTTAGCCTCGATTGTACCCGGAGTAGCTGTGTTCGGTGCCGGCTTCTCCTCGAGTGAGAGATGTGTAACGTCATCGTTGATACCGATTGTGAAGTGCTCCTTCGGAGCATCCTTCTTGAGCTCGTCATAAACAGCAAATACGCTTGAAGGAGGAGTATCCTTTGAACCTAAGCCGTAACGACCGCCGATAACCTTAATGTCGCTTCTGCCTGTAGCTGCGAGAGCTGCGATAACATCGAGGTAAAGCGGCTCACCGAGTGAACCGGGCTCCTTTGTTCTGTCGAGAACAGCAATCTTCTTAACGGAAGCAGGAATAGCCTCTGCGAGCTTCTCTGCTACGAATGGTCTGTAAAGTCTAACCTTAACAACACCGACCTTCTCACCCTTAGCTGTGAGATAATCGATAACCTCTTCTGCTACATCGTTGATAGAGCCCATAGCGATGATGATGTTCTCAGCATCAGGAGCACCGTAGTAGTTGAAGAGCTTGTAGTTTGTGCCAAGCTTAGCGTTAACCTTATCCATGTACTCCTCAACAATAGCCGGGAGTGCGTTGTAGTACTCGTTGCAAGCCTCACGATGCTGGAAGAAGATATCTCCGTTCTCATGAGAACCACGCATTACAGGATGCTCAGGGTTGAGAGCTCTCTTTCTGAATGCCTCAACAGCGTCCATATCAACCATTTCCTTGAGATCGTCATAGTCCCAGATCTCAATCTTCTGAATCTCGTGAGAGGTTCTGAAGCCGTCGAAGAAGTTAACGAACGGAACTCTGCCCTTGATTGCTGCAAGATGTGCAACAGCGCCGAGGTCCATAACCTCCTGAGGGTTAGTCTCGCAGAGCATTGCAAAGCCTGTCTGACGGCAAGCGTAAACGTCGGAATGGTCACCGAAAATGTTAAGAGCGTGCGAAGCAACGCAACGTGCGGAAACATGGAAAACTGCCGGTAAAAGCTCACCTGCAATCTTGTACATGTTCGGAATCATAAGGAGAAGTCCCTGGGAAGCTGTGTATGTTGTGGTAAGAGCACCGGCAGCAAGTGAGCCGTGAACTGTACCTGAAGCACCAGCCTCAGACTGCATCTCCGAAACCTTTACGGTTGTTCCGAAAATATTCTTGAGTCCCTGTGCGGACCACTGATCGCAGTAGTCAGCCATTGGGCTGGATGGTGTGATAGGATAAATGCCTGCAACTTCTGTAAAAGCGTATGATACATGAGCAGCAGCATTGTTACCATCCATGGATTTCATTTTTCTGGCCATAAAATTTTCCTCCTTTAAGGATTTTACTAAAAACCCGCGGTCTAATATTCACCGTACATAGGTATTTTAACATCTTTAAATGAAAGTATCAAGGATAAACCGATATATTTTCAAGGGCAATTATCGATATTTAATACTTTATTCACATTCTTTTTGTTAATTTTTAGGTTAGTATCAACTACAATATCATTTGAGTGCAATATTTTTTGGATACATTCAATAATAAGGGATACCATATCCAAAACGCCTTCCACCTATTCCAAAACGGCTCAAAAAAAATTCAAAAAAAGTGTTGACAAATCGCAAACCTTCGATTATAATAAACAAGCACTCGAGAAAACGAGTAAAACAAAACTTAATATGGCCTGGTAGTTCAGCTGGTTAGAACGCTAGCCTGTCACGCTAGAGGTCGACGGTTCGATCCCGTTCCAGGTCGCCACCAATAGCAAGCCTCTTATTTTTATAACGGCTTGCTATTTGTATGCTGTTATGGCTCAGGTGGTAGAGCACGTCCTTGGTAAGGACGAGGTCACCGGTTCGAGTCCGGTTAACAGCTCCAAAATCCGCAGAGAAATCTGCGGATTTTTGCTTTTCTCTATTTTTATTTTTCTTAATAATTAAACTCAATATATTCTGATATACAAAAATCCGTTAAAGCTTCAAAACTTTAACGGATTTTATTTTTTTAATAATATTTCGATATAATTTTCTCTGCAACCTTTATTCCGTCAACTGCGGCAGAAGTGATTCCTCCTGCGTAGCCTGCTCCCTCGCCTGCGGGATAAACTCCCTTAAAGCGAATACTCTCGAGACTCTCGCCACGCATAATTCTGACAGGGCAAGAACTTCTTGATTCGGGTGCGGTCAAAACGGCATCGGGCAAATCGTAGCCTTTTATTTTTCTCGCAAAAAGCGGCATTGCCTCTCTTATGGAGTCAGTTATAAATGACGGGAAGATTTCATCTAGATTTGCTCCCACAACACCGGGCTTATATGAAGGCTTGACAGAACCGAAGTTTTCGGTTTTTCTTTTCGCCATAAAGTCGCCAAGGGTCTGAGCGGGTGCGGAATAATCCGAACCGCCAAGCACGAAAGCCGCCTTTTCAAGCTTCTCCTGAAACTCAAAGCCGGCAAACAGCGGTTTTCCTTCAAAGTCCTCGGGATTTAAGCCGACAAGTATTGCCGCATTGGAATTTTCGTCATCTCGTGCAAATTTGCTCATTCCGTTAGTTACAACGTGCTCGCTAAATGATGTAGCACCGACAACTGTTCCGCCCGGGCACATACAGAAAGAATAGACCCCTCTGCCGTTCGGCAAATGCACGGCAAGCTTATAGTCGGCGTTAGGTAGCTTTTTGTAGCTTTCTCCGTACTGCGAACGGCTGATAAGCTCTGCCGGGTGCTCAATTCGCATACCGACCGCAAACGGCTTCTTTTCCATGGGAAAACCTAAGCTGTCAATCAATTTAAAGGTATCTCGTGCGCTGTGACCGATTGCGATTATTACATCGTCTGTCTCGACACTTGATTCATCTTTATTTTTTAAATCGAGAAGCCTTGCACCGACTACCTTATCTTCCTTAATATCAAGTCCGACAAGTTTTGTGTTAAATCTTACCTCGCCGCCAAGCTCTATAATTCTTTTGCGAATGTTTGCGACGGTTTTCGGTAATTTGTCCGTACCGATATGCGGCTTAGCCTCATACAGTATCTCTTCGGGTGCCCCGTATTTGACGAAAGTCTCAAGTACCATTCTTATTCTTGGGTCTTTGATACCCGTATTGAGCTTTCCGTCAGAAAACGTACCGGCTCCGCCCTCTCCGAACTGAATGTTGGAATTTTCGTCAAGCACTCTTTTCTGCCAGAAGCAATTGACGGATTTCTCTCGGTCTTCTACACACTCCCCTCGCTCAACTACTATCGGACAAGCGCCGGCTTCAGCCAAAATGAGAGCCGCAAACATTCCCGCCGGTCCAAATCCGACAACAAGCGGTCTCTTGGCAAATTGCTTTTTTGTCGGCAGCTCATAATGCGGAACATTCGAAAGAGTCAGCTTCGGATTTTTCTTCAAAAGCTTAGTCTCGTTTACATTCACTTCGACATCGAGCGTGAGGACATAGGATATGTTTCCTTTATCCCTCGCATCAACCGATTTTTTGAAGATATGCACAGCCTTAACGGAAGACTTATCAAGCTTCAGCTTTTGGCATGCTATTTTTAGAAGATCTGCCTCGTTATAATCAAGAGGCAGTTTAACATTACTTATTCTTATCATTTTTACCTAATTTCTCACAAATGGCATCCGCCGCACACAAGGCACTCATCCAAGCGAAATGCAGATTGTAGCCGCCGCAGTCACCGTGTATATTGAGAATTTCTCCGCAAAGAAATAGATTTTTGCACTTTACCGATTCCATGGTGTGAGAATTTACCTCTTTCATAGGAATTCCGCCGGCGGTCACCTGAGCATCGTCAAAGCCCTTGAGACCTGAAATCGGAAGTGTCAGTCCTTTTAAAGCAGAACAAAGCGCAAATATGTTTTTACTCGATAATTTCTCGCACTTATCATCAAGATTTAATTTTACCTTTTGAAGCAGTGCTATTCCTACCTTATTATTGAGTATTCCGTCAAACAAAGTCGAAACGGGCAGTTTAGCATTTAGGATTGCCGCACGGCGAACAATATCCATGCACTGCGCAAAGGAATAGTCGGGCATAAAATCAATTTTTACACTTAGGCTTGCTTTTGCGTTTTTAGAGTATTGCTCGGCCGCTGAAACAGACAGATTGAAAATGCAAATTCCCGATATAGCCTTATCGGTTATCTGAAGCTCCCCTACCTCGGACTTGAGCGGTGTTTTGCCGTTCATCAAGCTTACCTCGGCACGGCATCTCACTCCGACAAGCTTTCTCAAAAAAGCGTCCTCACATTTCATCGGTACAAGTGACGGATAGAGGTTCGTCACGCTGTGCCCCAAGCTTTCACAAAGTGTATAGCAGTTTTTTGAAGCAGATAATTTAGGCGAAGCCGCACCGCCGCCTGCGATTACGAGTATTCTTGAATCATGCTTGTCGCCGTTTTCGAGTATCAGTTCGAAGCTGTTTTTATTTTTCTTCACCGATTTCACAGCTGATTCATATCTTATTTCACAGTTAGCGGCATTCATCAGGACATTTAAAACCGATGTCGCCTGTTTGCTGTAAGGATATACTCTGCCCTCTCCGTCTGCACATGTAAGAAGCCCCAAGTCCTCAAAAAACTCAAGTGCCATGTGAGAATACTCGTCCATAAGCGGAGAAAGTCCATCGATATCGCCGTGGTAATGCTCGATTGACATATTCTCGTTTGTTAGATTACATCTGCCGTTTCCTGTTGCGAGAAGCTTTCTTCCCGACTTTTTGTTTGCATCGAGAATAAGCATATTCGGCTTAGTTTTAGAGTTCTTTAAAATTCGAGCGGCACAGGCTAAACCCGAAGCACCTGTGCCGACTATGATTATATCGTACATCAGAAGATAAGTCCCAGTGCACCGTAAGAAACAAGAAGCATGATAGCGTCTGCAATGAGCGAACCGAGTGCAATGGAAAGCATGGAATACTTAAAATCCATCTTGAGAACAGAAGCTACAAGAGCGCCTGTCCAAGCACCTGTTCCCGGAAGCGGAATTGCAACGAAAATCATAAGACCGAACATCTCGTACTTCTGAATTTTCTCCTTATTCTTCTCGACTTTCTTGTTAAGAAAATCTACAATTCCCGAAAATCTTGTTTTCTCGAGCCATTTCATAATCTTCTCGATGAAAAGAAGGATGAACGGAATCGGAAGCAATGTGCCGATAAGGCAGATAATCGAAGCGTTAATCATCGGAACAGACAAAGCCTTAGCCGCAAGGACGCCGCCACGAAGCTCAACCGTCGGAATGAGCGAAAGAATGAAGATTGTAAGCCAAGACGGAATGGTGTTTCCGAAGAGGTTTATAAGATACTGTGCCATAATAAATTTCCCTTCTCAAATAAATTATATATCATCGCAGATTTATTTCCGCGAAATAGGTGAACGAGACCGTTTGCCACATAATCGGAGGCAATAACAACCAGTGTGACAATAATCATGAACGCAAGAATAGCGACTACATCGAGCAAAAGTCTCTTTTTGTGAGGCATGGTGTCGGGAATCGGCTGCTCCTTTTCCTCTTCCTCATACTTGCTCAATACCGCATTTGCCGCATTTATATCTCCGTATTCTACATAAATGTTCTGATCGTCCTTTAAGGTTCTCGCATCAAATGGACTTTGAGCGATACCAAGGTCAATCTTCTCAAGAGTGTGCTTGATGCCGTGATCTTCTAAAAGCGCATCAATTTCCTCTGCCTCGTATTTATGACAGGTCATAAGGTAAATTAAATCGCTATCCTGAACGGGGCGAATTCCTCGAGAACGCTTGCAATTAGAACAAGTCGCACGGTTATCCTCTGTTAAATGTCTGCATTTTTTGCAATACTGCATTCTACATTTCCTTTCAATAGATTTTTAGGCATAATTCAAATATTTTAACCTTAGTATAATAACACAAATATCTGAAGATTTCCATAAAAAACAGGCAGTTCCGAAAAACTGCCTGAAAATTTACTTTTTTTTAACATTTGAAGCTTACTTCGCAACGATATTGACAAGCTTACCCGGAACAACGATTTCCTTGATGATATTCTTGCCTGCAATCTCAGAAGCTACCTTCTCCTCTTCCTTAGCCATTTTGAGAACAGCGTCCTTGTCGGCATTTACAGGAATGACAAGCTTAGACTTGATTCTTCCGTTAACCTGAACAACGATCTCAACTGTGGAGTCTACGCACTTGCTCTCGTCATAGCTTGGCCAATTCTGAGTGCAAACAAGACCCTCGCCAAGTTTATTCTCTGCCCATACCTCTTCGGTGATGTGCGGAGCAAAGATATTGAGAAGAATTGTGTATGTTGCGAGCTCTTTTCTTGTGATAGAGCCCTTAGCTGTAATCTCGTTGATGAGAGCCATGAGAGTTGCGATAGCTGTGTTGAACTTGAGGTTCTCGCAGTCATCATTTACCTTCTTGATAGCCTTGTGGAATGAGGACTCAAGCTCCGGGCTGTAGTCGTCGCCGTCAACAAGAATTTCCTGGAGGTTCCAGTAACGGTCGACAAGTCTGCGGCATCCCTTGATTCCGCTTGTGCTCCACGGAGCAGCCTTCTCGAAGTCACCGATGAACATCTCATAAAGTCTCAATGTATCTGCGCCGTAAATATCAACCATCTCATCAGGGTTGACAACGTTTCCTCTGGACTTGGACATCTTCTGTCCGTCCTCACCGAGAATCATGCCGTGGCTTGTTCTCTTCATGTAAGGCTCCTTTGTCGGAACCTCGCCGATATCATAGAGGAACTTATGCCAGAAACGACTGTAAAGAAGGTGAAGTGTTGTGTGCTCCATACCGCCGTTATACCAGTTAACAGGTGACCAGTACTTGAGAGCATTCTTGGAAGCGAACGCATCATCATTGTGCGGATCCATATAGCGCAGGAAGTACCATGAAGAACCAGCCCACTGCGGCATGGTGTCTGTCTCTCTCTTTGCCGGGCCGCCGCAGCATGGGCATGTTGTGTTTACCCAATCTGTCATAGCTGCAAGCGGAGACTCGCCGTTATCTGTCGGCTCATAGGAATCAACCTTAGGAAGAACGAGCGGAAGCTCCTTCTCATCAACCGGAACATAGCCGCACTTGTCGCAAATGACAATCGGAATCGGCTCTCCCCAATATCTCTGACGTGAGAAGACCCAGTCTCTTAATTTGAAGTTGACCTTCGACTTACCGATGCCTTTCTCCTCGAGATACTTCTTTATTTCTACCTTTGCCTCTTCAACGGAAAGTCCGTCAAGGAAGCCGGAATTTACCATTACGCCTGTTGCGCAGTCTGTGAATGCCTCTTTGTTGACATCCTCGCCGCCCTTAACAACCTCGACAATCGGAAGATCGAACTTCTTAGCGAACTCCCAGTCACGAGTATCGTGTGCGGGAACAGCCATGATTGCGCCTGTGCCGTAAGAAACAAGAACATAGTCTGAAATGAAAATCGGAATCTCTTTGCCTGTGAGCGGATTGATTGCCTTTACGCCCTCAAGCTTAACGCCTGTCTTATCCTTGGCAACCTCAGTACGCTCGAAGTCGGACTTCTTTGCAGCCTCAGCCTGATAAGCCTTGATTTCATCGAGGTTTCCGAGTACATCTGCCCACTTCTCAATATACGGATGCTCAGGTGAGATAACCATATATGTAGCGCCGAAAAGTGTATCCGGTCTTGTTGTGTAAACTGTTAATGTGTCGCCCTCTGTTGTCTTAAAGTCAACCTCAGCGCCCTCACTTCTTCCGATCCAGTTCTTCTGCTGTGCCTTAACTCTCTCGGGATAATCTACGAGGTCGAGATCATCGATAAGCTTCTGTGCGTACTCTGTGATTTTGAGCATCCACTGAGACTTATCCTTATGAATAACCTCACTGCCGCATCTCTCACAAACTCCGTTGACAACCTCTTCGTTTGCAAGAACGCACTTACAGGAAGTGCACCAGTTAACGTTCATTTCCTTCTTGTAAGCAAGACCGTGCTTGAAAAGCTGGAGGAATATCCACTGAGTCCACTTGTAGTACTTAGGATCTGTTGTGTTTATCTCACGGCTCCAGTCGAAGGAAATACCGAGAGACTGGATCTGCTGCTTGAATCTTGCAACATTCTTTGCGGTAACATCGGCAGGGTGAACGTGGTTTTTGATAGCGTAATTCTCTGTCGGAAGTCCGAATGCGTCCCATCCGATCGGATAGAGAACATTGTAGTTCTGCATTCTTCTTTTTCTTGCGATAACGTCAAGAGCGGTGTATGGTCTTGGATGACCAACGTGAAGTCCCTGTCCGGACGGATACGGGAACTCGATAAGAGCATAGAATTTTTCCTTGTCAGAGGACTCCTCGGCATGGAAAACGCCCTTCTCTTCCCACACCTTTTGCCATTTTGGCTCTACAACCTTATGGTTATACTTCAATTTACTTCATTCCTTTCAGAGAATTATTCTGTTTTATAATCAATCTCTATCTCAACTCCGTCGCTCCAGAGATGGTCAAGATCATAATAATCACGTGCGTCTGTTGTGAATACGTGAACGAGAACGGTTCCGTAGTCAAGCAAAATCCAGCCGTTGGAACGGTATCCCTCGACTGCGTACGGTGCAACTCCCTCTTCTTTCAGCTTCTCCTCG
The DNA here is from genome assembly GCA_963589785.1 of Bacteroidaceae bacterium. Lineage (GTDB taxonomy): Bacteria > Bacillota > Clostridia > Oscillospirales > Acutalibacteraceae > SIG603. The sequence continues at coordinate 117,208 of CAVAMJ010000002.1, forward strand.
ACATTGTCGGCGAGAGCCTGAACCTGAGTTGAGCTTGTACCGCTGGCAACAACAAAGTAATCGCAAAGAGAAGAAATCTCCTCAACCTTAATCACCTTGATATTCTGAGCCTTTTTATCATCAAGCAGTAATGCTGCTTTTGTTGCTGTTTCAATGGGTGTCATATATATTTACCTCTCATAACGCTGAGAACAGCGTCGTTATATGCGTTGAATGTATCTTGAACGATAGCCTTTTCGCTTTGTGCAAGCTCACTTATCGTAAAGGATAAGCCCTCGATTATTGCTTTGTCAAGGCTTTCCTTTGCTACCTCCCTCATTTTGTCCACGCCCTTATAGTCACGGTCATCGGAAATAAAATCGGCTATGAAAACAACCTTTTCCATGAGCGTCATGTCCTTTTTTCCGCTTGTGTGCCATCTTATGGGATTTACAATATCGGGATCTGTTATATTAAGCTCGTTCTCGACATATGCGGCACCACTTATCTGATGCCAAAGATTTGGGGTTACCGCCTCAATATCGTTTAGTATTATACCAAAGCGATCCATAATTTTCAACTGTTCATCCTTATCGGTGTCCTTCATAATATCATGAAGTATTCCCGCAATCTCGGCTTTGTCGGGGTCTGCCCCGTATTTCTTCGCAAGACGCTTAGCCGATTTCGCAACCTCGCAGGAATGGCGATACCTCTTGTCGGACAAATGCGGCTTGATTATTTTCTGATATTCCTTAACACTAAGCAAGCTTCCACCTCAAACATACAAAGAATTTTTTTCGATATAATCGGCTACCTTTTTCGGAACGATAGTCCTAAAAAGGCTATTTCTGTTTTTCACGGAATTTCTAACCTCGGTAGACGAAATCTGCATGCACGGAACGTTGATAATCATAGTTTTCACATAAGGAAATTTCTCCTTAAGCTCCAATTCGTGCTTCAACATTTTTTCGTAGCCCTCCGGGGTTCTCGGGATACCGCAAATCTCAGCTTCCTTTAGAATTTCTGCGCCTTTGTACCACTTATCGACCGTGAGGAACATATCCTCGCCCATCATAAGATAAAATTCATCCGTGGGGTAAATTTCTCTTAATTCTTTTAGCGTATCGACAGTGAAGCTTTTATTCTCTCGTTTAAGCTCGATATCGGAAATTTCCGCATGAACAAAGCTATCTTCGAGCGCAAGCCTTATCATATCAATTCTTTTGTCAGCCGTGATGAGTCCCTCGGCTTCCTTATGAGGCGGCTGCTTGGTCGGAATGACAAGCACCTTGTCAAAATGAATTTTCGAGCAAAATGTCTCGAGAATTTTGACATGAGCCGAATGAATCGGATTGAATGTACCGCCGTAAATTCCTATTTTCATTTCTTTTTAGCTTTAGGAAGAACGATAACGGGATCCTTGTCTTTCTTCTTATAAAGAACGAACTTAGAGCCGATAACCTGTACAACCTCACTGCCTGTCTCGTCTGCGAGCTTGTCTGCCGCTTCTCTGGGTGAAATCGGAGAAGTCTCGACAAGAACCTTGCCCTTAATGAGCTCTCTTGCGGCAAGCGCGTCAGCTGTCTGAACGGTTACCTCGGGAGTGAGTCCGTTTTTTCCTATCATAACGATTGTCTCATAATCTGTTGCAAGTGAGCGAAGATATGCTCTCTGTTTACTTGTTAGCATTATTTTAAATTTACCTCGTTTTTAAATATTCGTTTAATTTATCGTAAAAAATCTCAAGTGCCTTTCCACGGTGAGAAATGCTGTCCTTTTCTTCATCGCTCATCTGGGCAAAAGTCTTTGAGCCGACAGCAAAAATCGGATCGTAGCCAAAGCCGTTATCGCCTCGAAGCTCCTCGGTGATTTTTCCATAGCATCTTCCCGAAGCCTCGATTTTGTCGCCGTTTGGAAAAACACAGCAAATAGCCGCCTCGAAATAAGCATCTCTCTTTTCTTCCGGAACACCGTCAAGTTTCTCGAGAAGCTTTTTCTTTCTCTGACCTTCCGGGGCATATCTTGCGGAATAAACTCCCGGCTCGCCGCCTAAATATTCCACGCAAAGACCGGAATCATCGGCAATTGACGGAAGTCCCGTCTCCTTGCATGCTGACTCTGCCTTAATGAATGCATTCTCAGCGAAGGTCTTTCCTGTCTCGTCAGCCTCGGTTAGGTCGGCTGTCACAAGCTCAATACCGATTGGCTTAAGAATTCTCTCGAATTCTTTGATTTTATTTTTATTGTGTGAAGCTATTACAAATTTCATTTAATTATCTCTTGTGAAAAGAGCCCTCGCAAAGTCGCTCGGAACGAACGGCTGTAAATCGTCTATCTGCTCGCCTACGCCGATATATTTAACGGGAAGTCCAAGCTCCTCCATAATCGGAATAACAACACCGCCCTTGGATGTGCCGTCAAGCTTAGTGAGGATAATTCCCGTGATACCAGCGGCTTTCTGAAACTCTCTAGCCTGGTTTACGGCATTCTGTCCCGTTGTCGCATCAAGAACAAGCAAAACCTCTCTGCTTGCTTCGGGGAGAACCTTATCTATAGTTCTCGAAATCTTTCCTAGCTCGTCCATAAGATTTTTCTTGTTGTGAAGTCTGCCGGCAGTATCGCAGATAACGATATCCGTATTTCTTGCCTTAGCCGCCGCCAAAGTATCATAAACAACGGAAGCGGGATCGGCACCCTCGCCGTGCTTAATCATAGGAACGCCCGCTCTCTGGGACCAAACCTCAAGTTGTTCGATAGCTGCCGCACGGAATGTGTCAGCAGCACCGAGCATAACGCTCTTGCCCTCTGCCTTGAAGTTTGCGGCAAGCTTGCCGATTGTAGTTGTCTTGCCGACACCGTTTACTCCTATTACGAGAATGACGCTCGGTGTTGTATCGAGATGAAGCTCTGTATCACCTGAAACGAAATCTGAAACAACCTCCTCGAGAAGATCCATAATCATATTCGGATCGGTTATTCCTCTCTCCTTGACACGCTTTCTCAGCTCGTCACAGATTTTCTCGGCACAAACCATACCGACATCACCCATGATAAGAAGCTCCTCAAGCTCCTCAAAAAGCTCCTCGTCTATCTTTGTGAAGGAATGAAGCATCGAAGAAATAGAATTGCTTATGCTGTCTCTTGTTTTTTTCAGTCCCTCTTTGATTTTATCAAAAAATCCCATATGTTTCTCCCTTACTCTAAAGTGGCGTCCTTGCTGTCAAGATGAAGCACTCTTGAAATGCCGTCGTCCTGCATGGTTACTCCGTAGAGCGAATCGGCGCTTTCCATAGTTCCTCGTCTGTGGGTTATGACTATGAACTGCGTGTTATCGTTCATTCGGTGCAGATAATCGGCAAAACGCTCGACATTCGCATCATCAAGTGCCGCCTCAACCTCGTCAAGCATACAAAACGGAGGCGGGCTGACTTTCATTATAGCAAAATATATGGAAATGGCAATAAGAGCTTTTTCGCCGCCCGACATTGCCTCTATGTTTGAAACAACTTTGCCCGGTGGATGAACCTTGATATCAATTCCCGAGCTAAGTATATTTTCTTTATCAGAAAATTCAAGATAAGCGTTTCCGCCGCCGAAAAGTTCTCGGAAAATCTCCGTGAAATTCTTGTTTATCTCCTTGAATCTTCTTGCGTACTGCTCTTTCATCTGAACGGTGAGTTCACCGATAAGCTTGATAAGCGTGAGTCTCGATTTCTCGATGTCGGCTATCTGGTCTTTGAGAAAGTTGTATCTCTCCGATACCTCTTTATACTCGACTACAGCCGCCACGTTAACACTGCCCAAAGCTTTGATTTTTGCTCGAAGTTCTGTCAGACGTCTTCTTGCCTCATTTAAGTCAGAAATTCTGATTGCCTGTTCTTCAGCCTCACGTCTTGTAAGCTCGTATTCCTCCCAAAGCTTAGCAATCGTCATATCAAGGTCTTTTTGCAGGCTTTCTCTGCGCTCGTTAAGTCTTGCAAGTTCGAGACCGATATTTTCTTTCTTGGAATTAAGCTCACGTTCCTTGCTTCTGAGTTCCCCGGACTGCTTTTCGAGAAGATTTCTCTCCTCTGTGATAGCGGCAATTTCGTTTGTCTTACTCTCTGAATCGCTCTTCTTATTCTGAGCGCTCTCCTTAAACTCGACAATCTGCTTTTTGAGGGTTTCTATGTGCTCCTTTAGCTGTTCTGCTTGAAGCTTAAGTTTTTCCTCGTTCTCGCCGCTTTCCGCTTTTCTTAGTTCAAGACTTTCTATCGCACTCTCGATTGCATCCTTATCTTTATCGACTGAAATAATATCAATTCTCACATTCTGAAGCTTATTTTGAAGCTCGTTGATGTAGCTTGTGTAATTACTTCTGTCACTTCTGAGATAATCTATTTTTGTGCGCAATTTTGAAGCGTCTGTCTCGAGTACTTCTATTTCGCTTTTGAGAACCTCAAGTGCATTTTCAAGCTCTCTTATTCTTGAGAGCGAGTCGCTGTTTTCTTTTTCCAAATCGACAAGCCTTTGCTCGGCAGAAGCTATGTCACGCTCGTTTCTCGTGAGCTCCGCTCCCAAAAGAAGTCTCTTTTCGTTAAGTCGTGATTTCTCGGCATTTGCCAATTCAATTTCTGCGTTAGCCGCGGCAATTTCTTCGGCAAGCTTCTTGTACTCCTTGTTTTTGTCGGCAAGATCTTTTCTAATCTTTTGAGCCAGCTGCTTTAAGCGGTTAATCTCGTTTGCACGGTCGAGAAGTCCCGCATTTCTTGCAAGCGAACCACCCGTGAACGAACCGCCCGCATTGATGACCTGACCGTCCAAAGTGACAATTCTGTTTCTGAAATTCAGTCTTCTTGCAATAGCTGTTGCGTTATCGAGAGAATCACATACGATTATTCTTCCCAAAAGGAAATAGTTTATATTTTGATAACGCTCCTCGCATTTAACAAGGTCTGCCGCAAGTCCGATGAAGCCGTTCATGCTCTCAACTTCACGAGTGGAAATTTTGTTTCCCTTGATTGTCGATAACGGCAAAAATGTTGCTCTGCCCGCATTTCTTCTTTTAAGGAAAGAAATAGCGTTTCTTGCGTCTGCTTCGGTGTCAACGACTATATTCTGAAGGCTTGCACCAAGGGCAATTTCAATCGCCGTGGAGTACTGCGATTCCGCATGAATTATCTGAGTGACAGGCCCGTGAATGCCGTTAATTATTCCTCGCTCAGCCTCTCGCATAACAGCACGAACGCTCTGTGCAAAGCCCTCGTAGTTCTTTTCGAGATCCTCGAGAATTCGTGCTCGTCTCTCGTGCTCGCCTGCGTCAAGATTCAGCTTGTCAAGCTGTGACTTCATCTCGTCACGCTTCTTGGTTTTGAGTGAAAGCTTCATCGTGTAGCCGTCTATGGAATTATTTTCGGCAGAAATTTCCTCGTCGGCTTTTTCGATGTCCTTTAGAATAACCTCTCGCTCGTTCTGAAGAGAAAGCAAGGCTTCCTTGCCCTCACTTACCGCCGTGCTTATGCTGTCGCCTCTGGTTTTTATCTCGTTAAGAGAAGACTCGTCGGCAGAACTTGAGATACGCTTTTCGCTAATTGCATCGTTAACCTCGTTCAGTTCCTTTTGAGCGTTCTCGAGGTTATTTCTGATTTCCTCTTCCTCGCTGTGCGATCTCTCGAGTTCATCACTTAAGGAAACGAATTTTTCGTTCAATTTACTTTTGTTCGATTCTGTTTCCTCAAGCTGTTTTCTTTTCTCGAGAAGCTCCGCATCTATATCATTAAACGATCCTCGCAGAGTATTTAACTCGTTTTCTACTCTCTCAATATCGCTTTCGTCATGAGTTATATCGTTTTTAAGAACGGAGATATTTCCCTCAATCCTTGCCGCCTCTTCCGAAAGACTCGAAGCGGCACTTCTTGCCTGCTCCATTTTTACCGTACAGGCATTGACCGCATTGTAGTTATCTTCAATCGCTTTTGCGACAGAGTCAATCTCATTTTCAAGCTTAGAGTAGTCGGCTTTAGCAAGAGAAACCTTATCCTCTTCATTTCGAAGATCCTTTTCGGATTTTGCAATTTGCTCCGTCCAAATTCCTATTTCAAGACCTCGCTTTTCCTCATCGTACTCTATGAATTTCTGCGCTTTCTCGCTCTGAACCTTAAGGGGACCGACTCTGTCCTCAAGCTCTGACAAAATATCGCGAAGTCTTACTAAATTTTCCTCGGTTTTGTCAAGTCTTCTTTCGGACTCCTCTTTTTTGTAGCGGAAACGGGAAATTCCCGCAGCCTCCTCAAAAACCTCTCGTCTGTCCTCACTCTTGGCACTTACTATCGAGTCGATTTTGCCCTGTCCTATCATGGAGTAGCCGTCACGGCCTAAGCCCGTATCCATAAAAAGCTCGTTTATGTCACGAAGTCGAACCTGAGCGTTATTTATGAGATATTCACTTTCTCCCGAACGATAAAACCTTCTTGAAACGGAAATATCATCGTTGTCAAAATCAAGCTCCCTTGACGTGTTGTCAATGCGAAGAGTGACCTCGGCAAAAGCCGCCGCCTTTCTTCCAGATGCTCCCTTGAAAATGACATCCTCCATCTTTGCACAGCGCAATGCATGAACAGACTGCTCGCCTAGAACCCATCTGAGCGCATCGGAAACATTACTCTTTCCGCTTCCGTTAGGTCCGACAACGGCAACAAAGGGATCTTCAAATGTCAGAACTGTTTTATCGGGAAATGTTTTGAATCCCTGTATTTCCAAAGATTTAAGAAGCATATAGTTTCCTTTCGAACATTAAGAAATTGAAAATCTGTCGGTGTCGGCATCGGGAGTGAATTTAACATTATAGCCAAGCTTTGAAAATCTCTCGATATTCGCCTTTTTCTGACCAATGCAGGCAGACAAAAGCTTAGGCGAACATTTAACCGTGATTTCGCCTGTCGTTTGCGGTCGCTTAGAAAGCTCGCAGTTTATTTCATTAAACAAAATCTCGCTCATGCAAAGTTCCTTAAAAGCCGGGTGATACGGCCCCGCAATTCTCCTGTCGATTTCCTCGCTTGCATGAAGTCCGACACGAATAACGCTGATGTCGTTCTTCTCAAACATAGGAATAAGCTTAGACACAAGCTTTACGGTGCTCTCAAGCGTTGGCGGAGTATATTCACCCGAACGGTACAAGTCTGCAAGCCTTGTATTATCGAGAGTGATTGTCGGATATATTCTCACGGTTTTCGGCTTAAGCTTAATAAGCTCTTTCGCAGTAAATATATCGTCGTCCTCCGACGAGCCGTAAAGCCCCGTCATCATCTGAAGTCCGAGTTCAAAAGAGAAGCTTTTTATCAGTGAAGAGGCTTTTCTGACGCTTTCGGCATCATGACCTCTGTCATTCATAAAAAGTATCCTGTCGGACATTGACTGAGCGCCAAGCTCGATTGATGTCACATTATATTTTTTAAGTATAGTGAGGACATCCTCATCGATTTTATCGGGTCTGGTAGAACAGCGTATACCCATGAAGCCGTATTCCTTAACAGCTTTGCTTGCGACCTCAAGAAGAGAAATCATATAGTCTCTGTCAATCGCCGTGAAGCTTCCGCCGAAAAAGGCAATTTCCGCACTGTGAGTTTTTTCACCCATATATAGTGCGGCGTTTTTGATGGTCTCTTCAACCTCCTCACAAGTCGGCTGTTTGGATGCGCCCGTTATTCTGTGCTGATTACAAAAACTGCACTGACACGGACAGCCGTTGTGCGGAATGAATATAGAAATATTACTGTGCTTAATAACCCATCAACTCCAGTGCTTCTCTTGCAGCTTGCTGTTCTGCTTCCTTTTTGCTTCTTCCGCCGCCCTTGCCGATTACATTGCTGTTAAGGTGAACCTCAACGACAAAATGCTTGTTGTGGTCGGGACCGGACTCGCCCACCAAAACATACTTGAGGTGCTCCTCGGGGTTTTGCTGGATAATCTCCTGTAAAGTAGTTTTATAATCCTTATACTTCTTCGAGCCGATTGTCTTTGCCGCCGGTGCGATATAAGTGAGAATAAATTTTTTCGCCTCGTCAAGCGAACCGCTGTCAAGGTAAATTGCGGCAGTGATTGACTCAAACATATCAGCGAGAATACTCGGTCTGTCGTTTCCGCCGGTATGGATCTCTCCGTGGCTAAGGCGCATATAATCACCAACGCCGATTTCTCTCGAAAAAACGCAAAGCGATTTCTCGCAGACTAAAGCGGCACGGTTTTTAGTTAGCTTGCCCTCTGGTAAATCGGAATAATTCTCGAAAAGATACTCTGCCGTGACAAAGCCTAAAACAGAATCTCCGAGAAACTCAAGTCGCTCATAGCTTTTGCAGTGGTGCTCGTTCGCATATGACGAATGTGTCACCGCTGTTCTGAGCAGTTCGATATTTTTGAAATGATAACCGATTTTTGCCTCGAGCGTTTCAAGTGAATCCTTCATTTTTACCCCTTCTTTGATACAGCATTCGCAATTTCATCTATAATTCCCGACTCATAATAAGCCTTTGCAAGCTTTAATGCGCTGACAACCGTCTTTTCCATTGCACTTCCGTGAATTTTAAAGACAGGCTTTGAACAGCCCAAAATCGGTGCGCCGCCGTATTCGTTATAGTCCATTGTCTTTTTCATGGCTTTCAAATCGCTCATGATAAGCATTGCGGCAAGCTTAGTCTTGAAATTCTTTTTGAAAAGCTCCTTGAACTTTCCCATGAGAGTCATGGCGACTCCCTCGTAAAGCTTGGTTACGACATTGCCCGTGAAACCGTCACAAACAAGAACATCTGCGGCATCATCGGGAATATCTCTCGCCTCAATGTTGCCGATAAAATTAATGCTCTCGTTCTGCTTTAATAGCTCGAAACACTCATGCTGGAATGGTCCGCCCTTATGGTCCTCAGTGCCGACATTTACAAGACCGACTCTCGGGGACTTTATATTCATGACCTTCTCGACATAGCAAGAACCCATTGTAGCGAACTGGTCTATCATCTCAGCACGGCACTCGTTATTAGCGCCGCCGTCACAAAGCATGAAGAAGCCTTCTTTTTTCGGCATGACAGGTGCAAAGGCAACTCGCTTTACGCCCTTGATTCTCTTTACGAGCATAGTCGAACCGACAACGACAGCACCGCTGTTTCCGGCACTCGCAAAGGCATCAGCCTTTCCCTCTGCCAAAGCCTTGAAGCCGACTGACATTGAGGAATTCGGCTTAGTCTTGATTACGCTCATGGGGTCATCCTCCATTGTGATGACCTCGCTTGCCTCAAGAATTTCCATACCGGAAATATCTATGCCGTTTTCCTTTGCGGCTTTATTTATAAGCTCGCTTGAGCCTGATAAAAGCACGGTAATTCCGAGCTCTTTCTCTGCTCTCGCACAGCCCTTTAAAATTTCGACAGGAGCATTATCTCCGCCAAAAGCATCAACAATAATTTTCATGTCATATCACCTTACAAATTATGTGTCTTTCTGAAATTCTCGAGATCCTCGAGCGCACGGTCGCTAAGTGCGATATATCTCAGTTTTTTATCCTTGATTTTCGGCTCGATTGCTGGCAGAACTCCGAAGTTTGCTCCCATTGGCTGGAAATCGGCAGAAACACTTGAGCTGATATATCTTGAAAGTGCGCCAATCATAGTGGTCTCAGGCAAGACAACGGTCTCTTTTCCTTTAAATCTTCTGACAGCGTTTATGCCTGCCATAAGTCCCGAAGAAGCTGACTCCATATAGCCCTCAACACCCGTAATCTGACCGGCAAAAAAGATATTCGGTGAATTTCTAAGCGAAAAGTCTCCGTTTAGAAGCTTTGGAGAATTTAAGAACGTGTTTCTGTGCATAACTCCGTAGCGGATGATCTCAGCATTTTCAAGTCCGGGTATCATGCCGAAAACTCTCTTTTGCTCGGGAAACTTCAAATTTGTCTGGAAGCCGACGAGATTATAAAGAGTATTTTCCTTGTTCTCTGTGCGAAGCTGGACTACTGCCCACGGGCGGTGACCTGTTCTCGGATCTCTAAGGCCGACAGGCTTGAGTGGACCGAAACGAAGTGTATCTGCGCCTCTTTGAGCCATAACCTCAACAGGCATACAGCCCTCATAAACTTTAGGATTGTTGACATCGAAATCATGAACGGGAGCACGCTCGGCTTGAGTTAGTTCGGATATGAAGTTCTCATACTCCTCTTTGTTCATTGGGCAATTGATGTAATCGTCGTCACCCTTGTCGTATCTTGACTGCTTAAAACACTTGCTCATATCAAGACTTTCTGCAGAGACAATCGGCGCCGCCGCATCAAAAAAGCTCAAAAATCCGCCGCACTTCTCGCTGATTGCATCAGCAAGCTTTCCACTTGTAAGTGGGCCTGTTGCTACAATCGTGATTCCGTCCTCAGGAATCTCCGTTACCTCATCGTGGATAATCTCAATGAGCGGATTATTTAAAATACTGCTTGTGGCTTTCTCTGAAAAAATATCACGGTTAACCGCCAAAGCACCGCCCGCCGGGACTGCCGTTTCAAGTGCAATCGGCACGAGCAAAGAGCCAAGGCGCTTCATTTCTTCTTTCAAAAGTCCGGCGGCAGAATTAACTCTTGTCGCTTTAAGCGAATTAGAGCATATAAGCTCCGCAAAGTTCTCCGACTTATGAGCCGGGCTGAAGCTTTTCGGTTTCATTTCGTAGAGCTTAACGGGGATTCCGTGAGAAGCGATGATATTAGCCGCCTCGACTCCCGCGAGTCCCGCTCCGAAAACGTTTATATAATTATTCATTAGTTGATCCGTCAAATGTGCAGTTCTCTGTAAAGCACTTTAGCTTTTTGCTCTTAGCCGACTCAAAGAACAGCGGCTTTCCGCAGACAGGGCAATCCTTATTAGCCGGAGCACCCCATGAAGCAAAGTGACACTTAGGGAAGGCACTGCATCCGTAGAATATCTTGTTTTTCTTCTTAGTTTTTCTCTCGACTATCATAGAGCCGCACTGTGGACAGAGAACTCCAGTCTCCTTAGGCACATTCAGCTTTTTGATATTGGGGCACTCAGGATAACCCGTACAGCCGAGGAACTTGCCGTATCTGCCGTACTTAACCTCCATGGGCTTTCCGCACAGCTCGCAAATCTCGTCTGTCTCGTCTTCCTTAAGCTTAATCTTGACGCCATCCATATCCTTTTTGGCTTTCTGGACAGTCTTTTCAAAATCAGTCCAGAAGGTTCTCAGTGTCTCAACCCAGTCGGCTTCGCCGCTTTGAACCTTACCAAGCTCGTTCTCAAGACCTGCGGTAAATCTGATATTTACTATCTTCGGGAATTTATCCGCAATTAAATCAGTCGTTACCTCTCCGAGTTCAGTCGGCTTGAAGGATTTATTCTCACGGATGACATATTCTCTGTCCGTTATTGTCGCAAGAGTTGCGGCATATGTGGACGGTCTGCCGATTCCGTTCTCCTCAAGTGTCTTGATAAGCGAAGCTTCTGTGTAGCGTGCGGGCGGTTGTGTGAAATGCTGATTGCCCACAATGTCACGAAGCTTCAGCTTCATGCCGACCTCAAGCTTCGGTAAAGCTTTACTCCTTGCCTCAGCTTCATCCTTGCCCTCTTCATAAAGAACTGTAAAGCCATCGAAGTTTACAGAGTAGCCACTTGCTCTGAAGATATAATCGTTAGCGGCGATTGTAGCCGATGTTGTGTTGAGCACACACTTAGACATCTGACAAGCTATAAACCTTTCCCAAATAAGCTTATAAAGCTTGTACTGGTCTGCTGTGAGTGATGCCTTAACGTCTTCGGGTCTCATTGCAACAGATGTCGGTCTGATAGCCTCGTGACCGTCCTGTGCGTTGGACTTAGTCTTATATACATTCGGCTTAGCGGGAACATACTTGCTTCCGTATGCGCTCTCGATGAAACCTCTTGCGGCATCAACAGCTTCTTCTGAAAGTCTCAGGGAGTCTGTTCTCATATATGTGATGAGACCGACAGAGCCTTCACCCGCAATTTCAACGCCCTCGTAAAGCTGCTGTGCGACAGACATGGTTCTTCTTGCCTGGAAACCGAGCTTTCTCGATGCCTCCTGCTGAAGAGTAGATGTAGTAAACGGAGGTGCCGGATTTTTTGACTTCTTGCCGTTCTTCACGGTGTCGACAGTAAATTCTGCATCGGAAACAGAATTTAGAATTTTATCTGCCTCTTCCTTAGAGCCGATTTTAATTTCGCCGTTTCTGTCACCGTAGAAAGCCGCTGCAAACTGAGCCGCCGACTTCGGAGCAGAAAGCTTTGCGTCAATCGACCAGTACTCGACAGGCACGAATGCTTCTATCTCCCTCTCCCTGTCAACTATAAGCTTGACGGCAACAGACTGAACACGGCCCGCCGAAAGTCCCTTGCGGATAACCTTTGAAAGGAACGGGCTAAGGGTATAACCGACAAGTCGGTCGAGTATTCTTCTTGCTTGCTGAGCGTTGACCAAATCGAGGTCAATCTTTCTTGGAGCAGCCATTCCCTCCTGAACGCCGTGCTTTGTGATCTCGTTGAATGTGACACGGTTCATGTCATTAAGGTCAAGTCCGAGAAGATATGCCAAATGCCAAGAGATAGCCTCTCCCTCTCGGTCAGGGTCGGTTGCGAGGTAAACGGCTTCTGATTCTGCCGCCTTTTCCTTTAATTCCGCAACAAGCTTCTCCTTGCCCTTAATCACTGCGTATTTTGGCTTGAAATCGTTTTTAACATCGACATTGAGCCTCTGGGCGGGCAAATCTCTGATATGTCCGACAGATGCAACGATGTTATAATCGTTTCCAAGATATTTCTTTATTGTTTTCGCTTTTGACGGCGACTCAACAATAACTAATTTTGACATTTGAAAAATCCTTTCGGTAATCTGTGTATTTTTTCAATCAAATAATTATTTTACAACAGTTATTTATATTTATAATTCTTATAAAGAATATTATTTTCTCAGTGCATATCTTTTGCCGGCAAAATCCGATGCCAAGCCTGATATTTCAAGCTCGGTCATAGCGGCAGATATCAGAGCAGTTCTAAGTCCCGTGATTTTCGCAATCTCCGAAATATGCATAGGCTCGCCCGTGAGCACCGACAAAACCTTCCTTGCGTTCTCGGAAACCTTCACATCGTCAGGCTTTTGCGGCTTTTCCTCTTCGTCGGTTATGTACTCGACTACGTTATCTGTCTCAAGCCTTGAAAGCTCCGGATTTGCCTCTAATGTTCGGTTGTTATATACGCTTAAATTTGTTCTGAACTCGTAGAAAGCACCGTACTCATTAAGAATATCCTCTGCACTTGTAACAGGGATTGCGCCGTCCTTGATAAGGCTGTTTGGGCCATAGCTTTGCTCGTCAGACGGGCTTCCAGGCACAGCAAAAACATCTCTGTCTTGCTCTGTTGCTCTCTTAGCGGTGATCATCGTTCCGCTCTTCTGTGCGGCGCAAACGATTAAAACGCCCTTAGAAAGTCCTGAGATAATTCTGTTTCTCGCCTGGAATGTACCTCTCTGAAGGCCTGTTCCGGGTGGATACTCCGTGACAAGCGCACCGCCCTTTTCGATAACCTGTCTTCTCATGTGCTCGTTTTGCATGAGGTACTGAACATCAAGACCGCATCCCAAGACGCACAGCGTAGGCGCAGAACCCATGAGCGCGCCCTTATGAGCCGCAGAATCTATTCCGATTGCACCTCCGCTTATAACCACAACTCCCGCTTTCGAGAGATTGTAAGCTATTTTGTTGGCTATATTAAGAGAATTCTCGTTTGCCTTTCTCGAACCGACTATCGCAATCGCAAGCGTATTATTAAGATTTGGCATTTTGCCTTTCACGTACAAAACGCTTGGTGGGTCTTTGATATTTCAAAGAGCCTCGGGATATTCCTCGCACTCAGGTGTTATGACTCGTTGTCCCAGCGACTCTGCGTAATTCAGCGCCGCCTGTGCGTTAGCAAGCGTATAATTACAAAGTGCCGAAACCTCACGGTCGGTAATAAACTTGAACTGCGCCCAAAGTGCCGCACCGCCGTCATAGAATTCTTTTAGATTTTTGAATCTGTTGAATATCGTTCTGGGCTTTGTACTGCCGGCAGTGAAAGCGTGCTGAAGCCATATCCAATAGGCTCTTTTATCGTTAGTCACCCTTAGTCATCTCCCACATGATAATTGAAGCTGAGGTTGCCGCATTAAGAGATTCTGCTCTTCCCTTCATAGGGATGGTCACAAGGTCATCGCAGAGCGATTTCATCTCTTCCGTAAGTCCGTTGCCCTCGTTTCCGATAGCGACGGTGATTTTTTCGTTAAACTTTATATCGGTAATTCTTGAAGCGGTGTTAAGCGGAACCGCTCCGAGAAGCTTATATTCATATTTATCTAAAAGCTTTCTTGCCTCATCTGCCGATTTTGCGTGAACAAATTTAGCACGGAAAACAGCGCCCATGGACGCTCTTAAAACCTTAGGAGAAATAACATCACAGCATTCCCCTACAAGCAAAATCTCGCCTATTCCAAGCGCCTCGGCTGTTCTGAGTATAGTACCCATATTGAGTGGGTCTTGAATATTCTCGAGCGTTAGGACTCTTCCCGTCAGTTCTTCTGCGTTAAGATTATATCCCATTTCACATACGGCGAAAACGCCTTGACTTGACTTCGTCGAGGAGAGCAAATCGGCTACGTGCTCTTCCACAACATAGATATTATCCGATACATTTGCCGCTGTGTCTATATATTTTTTATATTTTTTATATGCCGCTTCGGTATAGTAAAGCTCTTTTATTTTAACTCCGCTCTTTGCCGCATCTTCCGTGAGCCTTGCTCCCTCGGCAATAAAGCAGCCCTGTGCTCTTCTTTCTGAAGAAGAAGCGTTAAGCTTTGCTCTCTCCTTTACGAGCGGATTTTTTCTTGTGGTAATTTTATTTATCATACAACCTATAATAGCAAATATGCGCCCGAGAGAAAACCCGGACGCATTACATTAATTTAAATTATAAAGCAGCCTTTGCCTTCTCAACAAGAGCAGTAAATGCAGCCTCATCAGCTATAGCGATCTCAGAGAGCATCTTACGGTTAAGTGTGATGCCGGCCTTCTTAAGACCGTTCATGAATGTGGAATAGTTGATGTCGTTCATCTTGCAAGCAGCAGAGATTCTTGTGATCCAAAGACGGCGGAAATCTCTCTTTCTGTGCTTACGTCCGATGTATGCATAGTTGCCGGACTTCATGACAGCCTGCTTAGCCATCTTGAAATGTCTTGACTTGGATCCGAAGTAACCCTTAGCAAGCTTTAATACTTTATTTCTTCTTTTACGAGTAGCAAGTGCACCCTTAACTCTAGCCATTTATTGTATCCTCCTAAATTCAGGTAATAATCAGTTGTCCTTAATTACTTATAAGGCATCATCTTTTTGACAGCTGCGAGGCTTGTCTTATCTGTAACAGTTGTGCCGCGAGCATGTCTCTTGGACTTAGCTGTCTTACCATGTCCGTTGAGGAGATGGCTCATGTTTGCGTGTGCACGGATAACCTTACCGTTCTTGGAAATTTTGAAGCGCTTCTTTGCGCCGCTGTGTGTCTTAAGCTTTGGCATAATTTATGTCCTCCTTAAAATTGTATTATTTGTTAGGCTTCGGAGCAAGGAACATTAACATGTTTCTTCCTTCTAATTTAGCCGGTTTCTCAACATTAGCAACATCGGAAAGATAATCGGAGAAGTTCTTCATTGTTTCAAGTCCGATCTCCGGATGTCCCATTTCTCTTCCGCGGAAACGAATAGATGCCTTGACCTTGTTTCCGTCAGCAATGAACTTCTTTGCCTGATTTGCCTTTGTCTCAAAATCATGCTTGTCAATATTGAGTGAAAGTCTGATCTCTTTGATCTCGACTACCTTCTGCTTCTTGCGAGCGTCCTTCTCTCTCTTAGCCTGCTCAAAACGATACTTGCCGTAATCGATAATCTTGCAAACAGGCGGCTGAGCCATAGGAGCGATCTTCACGAGATCAAGGTTTTTTTCACTTGCCAGGGACAGTGCCTGCTGGCTTGACATAACTCCGAGCTGAGCACCGTCAGGACCGATAACTCTTACTTCTTTGTCACGAATTTCTTCGTTGATCTGAAGTTCCTCTTTCTTGCTAATTGTTAAGCACCTCCAAAATATAAACTAAACAAAAATTGCGGACAGCACAATACTGCCCGCAATCAAAATCATCAAGATAAATGATATTGACCTATGTCAGACAGAACTGCATGGGTGAAAGCACGGTGTGCTTTACTTTGTTGTCTTAGCTATTATATTACCTTTAACCGCCGTTGTCAATAACAATTTAAGATTTTTTCGGTAATTTGCTATCACTATCTTAATTTATTATTTATCTGATGTCGTAAACGCTTCTGATTCTGAGATTATTCGGCTCACCAGACATAATCTTAACTCTCTTCTCGCCCTTATCCATATCGAAATAGTTATCGGAGAGAATCATATCCTCGTTTTCGTTGAGAATTTCAACGCTCTTTGCGTAAGCGTCACTTGTAACTACAAGCTCATCGCCCTCAACCTTAACAGTAAGCTTCGGATCGAGATAGTTAAAGTGCTTATGGAATGTAAAGATTACAGAACCATTCGAGAGAAGCTCGCCGTTCTCATAAAGCTGATAGCTTACATAATCGTTATATTCCTCTGCTTCATCGTGAAGGTCTACCTTATCGAGCCAAACAGCGCTAAGTGCAGGTACGGTGATTTCGTTCTCACCCTCAAGCTTAATAGTAGAATCGTTCTTTCTGAGCTGCCACTTAACTGTTACGGTGTGCTCGTTCATAGTCTCGTTGGAGACATTGAGTCTAATGCTCTTCTTGAGGTCATACGGCTCAGCGTTAACATTTGTATCCTGAGTGAGAACGCTCTCCTCCTCGCATGAAAGAAGAATAGGAGCGAACATTCTCTTCTCGTAGTAGTGAAGTGCCTTCCAGCGTCCGAAGTAGTCGATAGAAGACCAAGAAGCAACCGGCCAGCAATCATTAAGCTGCCATACGATAGTGCCCATGCAGATGCCGCGAATTCTTCTCAAATGCTCGACGCCGTACTTGATTCCCTCACCCTGTAAAAGCTGAGAAGCATAGAGTGTGGTATCAAAAGAAGTAGGCATCTTGTATGTCTGAGACATATAGTTGAGGATCTTACCGTTAGCACCGTTGCAGCGCTGATGCTTCTCCATGACATATGAGAATACATTTCTGTCCTCAGGCAAAGTGAATGACTCGACTGTCTTAAGTGACGGGAACGACTCAAAGCCGAACTCGGAGAGATAACGGAAATTGTGCTTTCTGTAGTCTGTGAACGGAAGACTTCCGTGCCAAACCATCCAGTAGTGAACGTCTCCTCGAGAATCATCGTTAGGATTATCAAATCCGCCGCCTGATGACGGGCTTGCCGGCCAGTAGTAGGTGTTCGGATCGTACTCCTTAAGAATCTGCGGAATGAGGTACTCGTACATTCTGATGTAGTCAGCCTTCTGCTTATGAGAGCTAACCCAAGTCCACTCATCTACGAACATTTCCATCTCGTTGTTTCCGCACCAAAGTCCCAAAGAAGCGTGGTGACGAATTCTCTTGACGTTGTCGATGATCTCCTGCTTGATGTTCTCGTGGAATTCAGGTGTGAGCTCGTAAACAGCACAAGCAAACATGAAGTCCTCCCAGACGATAAGTCCGAGCTCATCGCAGGCATCCCAGAAGGAATCAAGCGGATAGTGACCGCCGCCCCAAACACGGATAGCGTTGTAGTTAGCGTCCTTGGCCTGCTTTAAAAGGTTATATGTTCTCTCTGGAGTAATTCTCTGGAAGATGTTATCTTCCGGAATATAGTCGGCGCCCATTGCGAAAATGCAAACACCGTTTACCTCGTGGGCAAAGCTCTCGCCGTACTCGTCCTTTTCTCTGCGGATAGTCATGGTGCGAAGACCGATTCTTCTCTCCCATGTGTCGATGATTTCATCGCCGTTCTTAAGGTTTACGGTAACAGTATAAAGCGGCTGTGCGCCGTAGCCGTTCGGCCACCAAAGCTCAGGATCCGGAATTGAGATAATGCCGGAGTCGTAGTTAACCTCATACTTCTTGCCGCTTGGAGCAACAGCATAAGCATCGCAGTTAAGCTCGCAGTCATCCTCTGTGGCAAAATCAATCTCGATATCGAGGTCAAGGTCAACCTCACCGTCGTGGTGATTCTGTGTTACATAGACACTGTCAATTCTTGCTGTGTTGATTCCGAGTAATTTAACCGGCTTCCAAATACCAGCATCAGGAAGTCTCGGGCCCCAGTCCCAACCGAACATGCAGTGAGTTTTTCTGATATTCGGGAAACCTACCATAGCATCGGAGCTGCCCTCTGCCTTGTAGATTTTGTACATCTCCTTGATGTACTCTGTCGGTGAAGAAATTTCAACCGTGAGTTCATTTCCCTCAGGCTTTAAAATGTCAAGCACATCGAACTCATAGGTTCTGTGCATATTCTCTGTGTGACCGATAAGTGTGCCGTTTAAGGTGACATCGCAAATTGTGTCGAGTCCCTCAAAGCAAAGGATAACCTCGTCTGATGAGAGAATATCCTCAGAAACATCAAAGCTTGTCTTAAAGACAAAGTCGTTTTCCATGAGCTTCAAAGCGGCAAGCTCGTTGTCTCTCCAGAACGGGTCTTCCATTTTTCCGTTCTCGAGAAGTCCGCTGTAAACAGATCCCGGGATAGTGACAGGCATAAAGTCCTGACCGACTATCTTCATCTGCCAGTTGTCATGAAGCAATTTTGTAATCATTTCAATCAATCCTTTCCGTGAAAAATTCCACGGCTAAATAATAGTACCCTTGATAAACAAAGTCAAGATAAATCTTTCACAACCGCCGACTCTTTTAGTCTTAAAGAATAGACATAACAAGCCTCTACCTTTTTGCCCATGATAAGTTCGAGCGACCTCTTATAAATTGCAAGCTGGGCTCTGTATCTTTCGACAAGCTCATCTACTGATTTTACTCTGTCCGTCTTGTAGTCAACGATATAGAGTTTGCCGTCCTTCTCAAAGTACAAGTCGACTGCGCCCTGTAAAAATATCTCTTCGTCAGAATTTGTATCGAACGCATCAATTTCACTTGCCTTGAGGTTAATACTGAACTGCCACTCCTTATAACAAGCATCTGCTGAAAGTATGCTTTTGCCAAGCTCCGACTTAAAAAAGCCGCTTATCATATCAATATCAATCGCATCGGCTTGCTCCACTGTGAGGAATTTCTCTGCCGTCAAGCGGTCAAGCTCAGCAAGCGGATCTATTGCGGCTTTCTGATAATCGCAGTAGTGCAGATATTCGTGGAATGCTGTTCCTCGTTCGGTAGCCGTCAAACCGCTTTCACTCATAAACGCCGGCCTTGGAAGCTTATCCGAAACGAACGAATCGTGCGCAAGCGACGAAGCCGTTGCCTTAGACGGTATCCTTGTGAGTGCCTCGTCGGGATACTTGAAATTAACAGACTGCTTAATTACATTTAGAAGCTCATCATTAGGCAAAGCCAATTCCTCATCGGCTTTTTGTGTTTCAAGACGATCTTCTGCACCGCAAAGCACATTCACCTCTATCGGACTTGTGGACGATGCAAGCATATTCTCCTCAAATCCGACCGCTTTTCTAAGCTCATGCGCAGACGGGTGTTTTAAGAGACAAAGCATTATCCATTCGCCGACATTTGAGCACTGCTTGAGTGCAAAGGGAGTCAATCTGTCGCCGGCTGTCACATAGCCCTTGACCTTGCTTTTTGACAAATCTCCGCTGTAATTTACTATTATCAATTTGTGCTCGGCTCTTGTGAGCGCTACATAGAAAATTCTCAGTTCCTCTGCGAGACTGTCGTTATAGTTCTCCATTAAGATAGCCTGTCGCATAATCGTGTTGTAATAAATTCTGCGATTATTGTCTATCATCTTAAGACCCATACCAAGCTTCATATTGAGCGCAACATCATCTGTCGGCTGTTTGAAGCCGAATGTGCTTCCGGCAAGAATACAGACGGGATACTGCAAGCCCTTTGAGCTGTGGACTGTCTGAATTACTACGCAGTCCTCGTTAACATCCGATTTGGTTTCCGCTATAGGTCCGCCGCCGTTTTCTATCATACGGCTAACTATTCTCACGAAGCCGTGCACGCCGACATAGCCCTGTGACTCAAAGCTTGCCGCCATCTCACGAAGCTTTCTAAGGTTAGCTATTCTCGATTCGCCGTCGCCCATTGCTCCCGCAATATCTAGATAACCAGTCATATCAAAAAGATAAGTTATGAAGTCTGCCGCCGACATAGTGACTGCGGCGGTTCGCAAGGACTCGATATCATCTAAAAGCTTCTTGAAATCAGCGTTTTCAGAGCCTTTGAGCGAAACATAAAGCGAGCTTTTTCTGTCGTCAAGCCTGAGCCTTGCTATCTCATCTGGAGTAAATCCGTAAACAGGGCTTAGCATAACGGAAAGAAGCGGAATGTCACGGTTCGGATTATCTATAACCTGTAAGAACGAGAAAAATCCAAGTATCTCCGGGCGATCAAAAAACTTATCGGATGTTTTTGCCATAACGGGAACACCGTTCGCATAAAGCTCATCCGTATAATATGACACAACATTTTTAGCGTTTCTGAGAAGAATGGTGAAGTCGCTGTATCTCACGGGTCTTTCGCCGCCCTTGTCGGAAACGGTGTAGCCGCCGTCAACCATTTCACGAATGATGTGCGCTATGCGCCTAGCTTCAGTAACAGCCGCTTTCATTCTTTTCGGAGCGGAATCAGCCTCGAAGTCATCGCCAGAGCTATCGTCTGCGATAATATCCACACGTGTGATGTTTTTTTCGTTCGGCACAAGATCCTCTCTGCCTAAGACAAGCTCTTCGCCACTTCTGTAATCTATGCCGCCGAGCTCTTCCATCATGAGCAAGCGGAAGAAATAGTTAACTGAATCGATAACCTCGGGAGCGGAACGGAAATTCCTATCGAGATTGATAAGCGCCGGCTCCTCGTGATAAGTTTCTTTTAATTCTTTAAAGCTTTTCTTGTATCCTAAGAATATCTCAGGCATTGCAAGACGGAAGCCGTAAATACTCTGCTTAATGTCGCCGACCATAAAGCGGTTTTTGTCGTCCTTTGAGAGTGCCCAGAAAATAGCGTCCTGAACCTGGTTCGTGTCCTGATACTCGTCTATCATGACCTCGTCGAATTTATCGCAGAGCGAAAGAGCAAGCTCCGTGCGCTTGTAGCCGTCTTTGTCTTTCTCTATAAGAAGCCTTACCGCCATGCGCTCGAGGTCGGTGAAATCGAGGACATTTTTTTCTCGCTTGAGTTCGGAGAAAATCTCACCGAACCTTTTTGTCAAATCCCTAAGTTCTAAGACTATCGGCTTCATCTCGCCGATTTCCTCTTGGATTATCGCTTCGCTGTCCGAGAAAATTTCGGGAAGCTTTTTAGTGAGCTCATCCAAAACCTCATCGATAGCGGCATCAATTCTTATCTTTAGCGAATCATCACTGAAGCCTCGTATCGGCTTTTTCTTCGGCTTTGAAAAGAGGCTGAGTGCCCCCGCTGTCTCGTCCCATTCGCCGCTTTCAAGTCTTGCCGCTATAAGCTCGCAGTAATCCTTGAGCTCGAGAAGAATGTCCTTTCTTTTGTCGAAAATCGCATCGTTTTCCTGCGCGGCACGAAAGTTATCATCGAGAAGTCTCACGAAATACTTCATCTTCTCGAGGGCGCTGTCCATGATAATTCTGCCCCATACTGTTTCCGCTACGGGCTTTTCGTCATCATATAGGCTTACTATATCGGAGAACCATTTCTCGGGGAAAAGATGACAGCTTGTAAATTCATACAGCGTTTTGATTGCGTTCACAAGCTTTTTATCGTCCTTATCGGAAGAGAAAAAATCAGCAAGGAAGGTTTTTCCGTCAACAAAATATTCATCAAGAACAGCATCCAAAGCCTGATTTTGAAGCTCCTTGCCGAGGTTCTCGTCAACAACACCGAAATCTGATTTAATATCGAGATTATAGAAATTCTCTCTTACAAGCTTGGTGCAAAATGAGTCGACAGTCGAGATATTCGACTGGGAAAGAAGCATCTGCTGTTTTCTGTAAAAGCTATTGGAGGGGAACTCTCTTATCTTTGCTCTGAGTGCTTTATTTATTCTCTCTTTCATCTCAGCTGCCGCCGCTTTGGTAAAGGTAACGACAAGCAGTCTGTCGGCGGGAACGGGATTGGTCTCGTCAGTCAGAAGTGAAATAATTCTTTCGACAAGAACAGCCGTTTTTCCCGAACCTGCTGCAGCGGAAACGAGAACCGTTCCGCCTCTTGAGTCGATTGCACTTCTCTGAGCTTTAGTCCATGTCGGCATGATTCTCATCCCCCTTTGAGCTGTCCTTTAATTCGCTTTCCATTTGATTTAAAATATCGTCGTTTTTTCCGCCCACGCTCTTTGATTTATTCTTGTCTCTTTTAGACAGGCACACTGGAGCGTAGTCGCAGTAGTCGCAGTTATAAGAATTTACCATAACGGGATCAGCCGCACATTTTCCGTCAAGAACGCCCTCCGCCATATTTGAGATTGTCTTTCTTATATATTCGAATATAAGTTTAAATCCATTGGCACTGACAAGGTGATTTCCCTTTTTGAGACTTCCGTCCTTTAGAAGTGTAGCTTGGATAAATCTTCCGCCGACATTCTTCTCCATGGCATCGACAACCTCTATGCTGTCGAGCAAAAGTCCTTTCATTCTCTGGTTCTTGTCTCGTTCCTTTTGAATGGCAGTCTCGGAGTCATCTTTTTTTGCGGCGAAGGAGTCTATCTTAGCCGGCATATACAAAACTCCGGCTGGGAGATATTTTCCGCCGTCCGTTATCGCACAAAGATAGATGAGCATCTGCATATTAAGTCCAAAGAGAACCTCTGAAAGCTTAAAGTCCTTTGCTCCCGTTTTGTAGTCGATAATTCTGACATATTTGCCGCCGTCTCTTGCGGTATAAAGGTCGAAGCGGTCGATTTTACCGCCAACCTTGATAAGCTTTCCGCTGTCCGTTTTGATTTTGAGCGGTGGAAACTCCGTGCCCTCCTGAAGAGAAAGCTCGAAATATTTCGGCTCGAATTTGCTCTGAGCAAACTCCTCGACAAGTCTCAAAAGGAGTGTATATGCCGCTTTGACCATTCGAGAAATGCGGTACTTGTCCTGTGCGCCGAGATTATCATAGCCGCCCATTTCCTCGTCGGCATATTGCTTTGCGAAAAGCTCTGTGTCTTCTTTCAGCTTTTCTTCGTTGCCGCTGTAGCTTTGTATGCCTTGTCTCAGAACCTTTTCGAGGATATAGTGCATGACAGTGCCGTACTGTCTGTTTCCGATTTCCGCCGTTTCAAGCTTTTTTGCATTCAGACTGTAACGGCAGAAATACATAAACGGGCACTTATAGAATGTCTCTATCTGGCTTGCAGACAACATTCTTCCGTCAAAAAATCTCTCCGATACTTTTTTATCTTCAATATCAAAGGAACCTTGATTTGCTCCTCTTTCGAGTGCCTTTTTTCTTCCGTCGATTTTGTCTTCGTTTGAAAAATTGCCTTCGTCAGAAAAATATTTCTCAAGAGTAGCCTTTAGGCTGTCGTTTGAAGAAAAGCTTTTCGCATAGCTTGAAAAAGCGGCATTTTTAGTCGTTATGTAATAGCTTGGGGAAAGCTCCTTAATCTCCTTGATTCCCGAGAATATCAATTCGATATTTTCTATGACCTCGCTTTTTGACGCTCCGCCGGAGGTATTATAAGTAAGATAAAGCTTTTCGGACGGATTTGTTATCGCCTTGTAAGCGTTAAATCTTTCAATTTGAGTGAGCTGTTCTACGGGATTTTCAAGGTCAAGCCTAAGCTCTCTCATTATCTTCTTTTCGCCCTCGGAGATGAGCCCCTTTGTGCTTGGCACGGTCGGGAAAGAATCTCGCTTACAGCCGACTATAAAGGTAATCTTAGGACTTGACTGCAAAAGCTCTATCGCAGAGCCGAACTGAACACTGTCGATATAAGTCGGAATGTCCCTTGTTTCCTCGACCTCGAGAACATTTTTCATGTACTCGTAAAATTTAGCGGCATCGATTTTTCTCTCGCCGAGCGTAAAAACAAACTGATCGAGCACGCCCATAAGCTTAGCCCAAATGCGTTTTCCATCGTCTGCACGGTCGGAAAGTCTATGTGCTTCGTCTCTGCAAAATTCACTCTGCTTGATTATTGCATCAGCTACCTTAGCTTCATCAAGAAGCGTATAAATCGCACGGCAAACAGAAGCGGCATCCGTCTTTTTTATGCTGTCAGCAAATTTAACAAGCGGAGCGATAACCCTTTCCCTCGTCTCGTTGATTTTCGCGAGCTGTTCTTCTGTTTTTTCGTCAAACTTCTTTCCGTATCCCTCGGGGTGTCTTGTGAAGTCGCTTTTCCATGCCTTGCCGTTTAATTTCCAGACATAAGCGTAGTTCTCGAGATTAGAAATATCCTCGCCCGATAAACCCAAAAGTCCTGTTTTCATATAGGCAAGAATATCCTCAGTTCTGAAGCCGTAAAGCGAAATATTAAAAGCACCGAAAACAAATCGCACAAGCGGCGTGGCATCTATTCTTTCTGCTCTCGCAAAGTGAATCGGAATGTTCCACTTCGCAAATATGCTCTCGACAGAATGTGAATAAGCGGCAACATCGGCACAAATAACAGAAATATCTCTGTACTTATAGCCGCCGTGCATCACAAGATTTCTTATAGTCGCCGCCGTATATTCGAGTTCATCGTATGCGCTTTTGCCCTCAAAGACAAAAATATCATTAGGCACATCATCGGAGTATTCGGGATTATCTGAAAAAGCGGAGATTTCAAGTCGCTTGAGTTCTTCTGATTTCAAGCGTTTATTTTCACCGAGCGTTACTACTTCTCCGCTCACCTCAAGAGACCTCTCCTTAGCCTCTGCCGTCAGCTTTTGGTATGTCTCGAAAACAGGCTCGAAAAAGTTCTCGCGATTTCCCTTTGGACTTGGCATACAAAGGCTGACAAGAACATCATCGGCACTTCTCACCGCCGACATAATAATCGAGCGCTTCGGCTTATCGAAGGTCTCAAACGAATCAAAGAAGACCGTAGTCCCCTTAAAATAATCGTTTTTCTCGACAAGGCCTGCGGCAAAGTCGATTAAATCGGACGGATCGGTGTAGCTTCTCTTGACTATCGCATCGTAAGCCGAATAGACAAGACCTATTTCCTTTAGCTTTTCGGATAGGACACTGTCATCTGTTTTCAAATCGGATATTGCATCATATCCGATACCCGAGGACTTGAGCGTCTCCACCGTCTCGAGCATCATAGGAGAAAGCTTAGCGGAGTCGGCATCAAGGACGTTTAGTTCATAGCGGCACTCGTCAATCGCCAAATTCATAGAGAGAATTTTTCCGCTGTCGCTTATTCGCTTTTTAGCTAAACCACCGTAGGTTTCGATTATGTTTCCCGCAAGTCTCGAGAAGCTGAGCACACGAATATTGACGGCAAGGCTTGCGCCCGCCGCCTTTAAAATGCTTTTTTCAGCCTCAAATGTGAACTGATCGGGCAAAACAATTATCGATTTCTTGCCCTCTTCGGCAAGTCTGCAAGCTTTCTCGCAGACATAATGCGTTTTTCCGTAGCCCGATCTTCCCGTCAGAAATCTAAGCATATTTTAATCACCACAAAAACGAAGAAATATCTCCTAAATCGGTCATATCGCCGAACTCGCCTTTATCTATGACCTCGCCCTCCCATGTGTAGTATGGGTCTCTCATCTGAGCGTAGTTATCCATTAGCTCTAAAAGTCTCTCGCCCGTGTTCATATATGTCTCAAATTCTGCTTTCTGCTCTTCCGTTGCCGCCTCACTCAAGTGATAAACGGGTGTCTCTATAAAGCACTCCGAAAAGAAAACTTCCGGCTTTTTATCTTTTTTATTCATATATATTAACTCCTTTGCAAAACATCAAATCGTTTTTAGAATATTTTAGCATGTTTGTTCTCTCCTTTCAACATTTCGTAAAGTGCGATAATCTCAAAGCACCAAAACATACCCATAAACGCAAAAATCGGACAAGACAGATAGACTGCCTTATCCGATTTAACTTGGCGTACTGTAACTAAAGGGGTAACTTAGGATAATTTAATAATATGGGATAGTGTAAAATGTATGATGTTATTGCACTTAATTGCACATTCTTTTTGTAGGATTAATGATATACGCCAATTTGTAATTAAATTTAGCTTAATTAGCCTAAAAGTCTAATCATGAAACTGCCCGAGATGAGCACGAGTGCTCCGCCGAGTCTTGTTGCCATCTGAGCAAACGGGATGAGCTCCATACGGTCTGCGGCTGAGAGAACGGCGATGTTGCCTGTTCCGCCCATGCTGTTTGTGCAAAGGCCTGCTGTGATAGATGCCTCAACAGGATAGAAGCCGAAGAGCTTTCCGAGAGCACCTGATACAATTGCAACTGTTACGATGATTGCAACGCATGTGATTATGAATGAAGGTGTGAGTGAAGCGCCGAGAACCTTGAGGTCGAGAAGTGCAACACCGATACCGGCGAGAAGTGCGTTAGTGAAGTTCTTCATAACGAACTGTCCCCATGAAACAGCCATGCTCTCATACTTTTCGGGAATGATGCCGAGAAGCTTGAAGATAACGACTACGATGATCATGAATGCGTAAGCATGAACATTCGGGAAGATGCAGTTGATAAGTGTGCCGATTGTGAAGAATGCACATGAGAAGAGAAGACCTGTGCCCATTGTCGTGACATCAAACTTTCCGCTTGAAGAAGCCTTCTTCTTTTCCTCAGGCATATCCATAAGCTTGCCGTTACCGTTGAGTGACGGTACGGAAGCACCAAGCTTTGCGATGAGGGCGGCACTGATGATAGCAAGAACATTTCCGATTGCGGAAGCGGGAATCATTCTGGAAATGATGTCTGCCTGCTCGGTACCTGTTGCGTTAGCATAAATCTGTGAAAGCGGAGTAACACCTGCGCCCATACCGCCGCTCATCATAGGCATTGCTACATAGAGAATGCTGTCACCGAAGCCTCTGCCTGTGAGCATTCCGGCAAGTCCGCCAACGAGCATTGCGCATGCCATGGAGATGAAGGAAACGGGAAGAAAACGAACTGCGGCTTTCTTGAGAAGATCTCTGTTCATGCCAAGGATACTTCCTGTGATGAGTGCTGAAATGTAGAAATCGAGGAATCCGACGTTGTTCATGAAGTCCTTGCAGTTGTCGACAACGCTTGTCGGAAGAAGTCCGAATGTAGCGAGAGCCGATGAAGCGAAGATACAGAATACAGCACCGCCGCCAAGGTATGAACGGATAATCGGAATCTTAGAACCGAGGAGATTGAATACACTGCCCAAAACGAGCATGATTGCAAGGGCTCCGACCATGTTTGCGGGGAGGATTTCCCTCTCAGCCGCAAACACGATGATAACCGCAAGAATGATGTAAACGGGAAGTGACAATCCCATTATTTTAATTTCTTTAACTTTGTCCCAAAGACCGAAGCTTCTTGTACTTGTTCTTGTTGCGTCCATAAATCCACTCCCCTATTTCTTAATTCTTGTGAAGCTTGGAAACGCCTGTCTCGATAGCTGTCTTAGCGACTGCCTTCGCAACGCCGTTTGCTACTCTCTCGTCAAATGCGCCCGGAATGATGTAGTCCTCGTTGAGCTCCTCAGGAGTGATGATGTCAGCGATAGCCTTAACAGCGGCAATCTTCATAGCCTCTGTGATGTCTGTTGCTCTAGCCTCCAGTGCGCCCTTGAAGATACCAGGGAATACGAGAACGTTGTTGATCTGGTTCGGGAAATCGGAACGGCCTGTTGCGACAACTCTTGCTCCGCCCTTCTTAGCCTCATCAGGCATAATCTCAGGAGTTGGGTTTGCCATTGCGAATACGATAGCATCGTCTGCCATTGTGCTTACCATCTCTGCTGTGACAACGTTAGGTGCGGAAACACCGATGAATACATCTCTTCCCTTCATAGCTTCCTTGAGGTCGCCATGGAGCTGCTCCTTGTTTGTCTTCTCTGCCATTTCCTTCTGAGCGGGGTTCATCCACTCCTCGCCTACTGCGAGAGCGCCCTGGCGGTCAACGAGAATTACGTCGCCGATGCCGAGCTCGAGAAGAAGCTTGCAGATTGAAATACCGGCTGAGCCTGCGCCGTTGATAACTACCTTTGCGTCTGCGAATTTCTTGCCGACAAGTCTGAGTGCGTTTGTGAGACCTGCGGAAACTACGATGGCTGTACCGTGCTGGTCATCGTGGAAAACAGGAATGTCGAGCTCTTCCTTGAGTCTGCGCTCAATCTCGAAGCATCTCGGAGCGGAAATATCCTCGAGGTTGATTCCGCCGAATGTCGGAGCGAGTCTCTTAACTGTCTCAACGATCTCATCAGGATCCTTTGTGTCAAGGCAAATCGGGAATGCGTCGATTCCGGCGAACTCCTTGAAGAGGATTGACTTACCTTCCATAACAGGCATTGCAGCCTCAGGGCCGATATCACCGAGACCGAGAACAGCTGTACCGTCTGAAACAACTGCTACGAGATTTCCCTTTGCTGTGTAGCGATAAACCTCTTCCTTGTTGTCGCGAATCTTTCTGCAAGGCTCTGCAACACCGGGTGTGTAAGCTGTGCTGAGGTCGTCTCTTGTCTTAACTGTAACCTTTGATGTTACGCTGATCTTACCTTTGTTTTCCTCGTGCATCTTAAGTGCTAATGCGTTGTAATCCATAATCCTGTACTCCTTATTAAAATTAAGTTTTTAAAAGTTTTTTCTGACATTGTCTGTCGGTGACACTAATATAACATTTTCTTAAAAATTTGAAAGAATTGTTAAGTTTTAAAAATGTTTTGTAAGTAAAAAAAATGCCAGAAACCAAAAAATGGTGTATACTTAACTTAGATAAGTTTAGATAATTCCCACTTTGGCACAAAAAGGAGAATTTCATGAATAACAACGAACCTATTTTACAAAAGCTTTTCAAATCATACTTCATTCTCGTTGTGGTCATGCTGTTTGTGACAGCCGCATTCGTTCTGCCCTCTCAGCTAAATTCGCTTAATGATTCCCTCGAGAAAACAATTATGGGCACGGCTTATTTACTTTCTAAAGACTCTGAGATTATTAATGGCACAAAAAACGGGGTTCTCTCCGACACCACAAAAGAGAACTTATCAGAATTTGCACAAAGCAACGAAGACATCGACTTTATAGTTATAGCCGACAAAAACTCGATAAGACTTTTCCACCCAGACGAAACCGAAATCGGAAAAAAGTTTGCGGGCGGTGACGAAGCCGATATATTAAAAGACCCCACACCTTACATAACAACAAGGCAAGGCGCACACAATGTTCAGCGGCGTGCATTCTTCCAGATAACGGATGAGGACGGAACGGCGCTTGGATTCATCATGGTAAGCGCATCTCAGGCGACCGTCAGAAACGCCCAGATTAAGCTTGTCGCAAAGCTTGTGCTCATATTTATGGGACTTACCGTCATCGGTATGGCAATTGCGACCTACACTGCCCGCCACATAAGAAAAAGCCTTCTCGGCTATGAACCGGCGGACATTGCAAAGCTTTTCTTACAGCGTGAGGAAATCCTCGAGAACATCGACGAGGGAATCATCGCATGCAATCTTTCTTCCAACAAAATCTTCTCGAACTCAGCCGCCGACCAGCTTTTCGGAAGTGACTACAAACCGAAAAATGACGAAGAACTCGGCACACTGTGCGACAAGTGCATCGAAGATAACAGCTCATTTACTTTAATTCCATATGAGCATGACGACAAAAATCTTCTCGTCAGCGTTATGCCGCTTACTAAAGAAAAAGAAACAATCGGTTCGCTCCTCATTTTCCGTGACCGCACGGAGGTTCTCGAGCTCGCCGACCAGCTTTCAGGCTCTAACCACATTGTCGAGGCACTGAGAGCATCCACCCACGAATTTTTAAACAAGCTTCACATCATATCGGGAATGCTCCAAATGGAGAACTACGAACAGGCAATCTCGTTTATTGACGGACTTTCACACGAGACAAAAAACAGCTATCAAACCATAATCGGTCAAATTCAAAACAAAACCTTAGCCGCACTTTTGCTCGGAAAGCAAAGCCACGCTCGAGAACTCGATATTGATTTCTCTATCAGAAAGGACAGTTTCCTCTCCCCTCACAACGATTACCTTTCGACTAAGGAATTAATCACGGTTATCGGAAACCTCACGGAGAACGCTTTCCATGCTGTCGAGAATGTCGAGGGAATTCGTCAGGTTCAGCTTTTCATCAGACAATCCGAGGACGGTCTTACTATTATCTCTGACGATACGGGCTGCGGAATGACGGAGGAGCAAACAGAAGAGCTTATGAACGGAAACTTCACCACACGAGGCGAGGGCCACGGAATAGGCTTCAGACTCATAAGAGAAATTGTCGCAAGGCATGACGGTTATCTCACGGTTGATTCGGAGCCGAATGTAGGATCTTCATTCACGATAAGCATACGCAAAAAGAGAAACGGAGGAAACGGACATGATTAAAACAGTTATAGTCGAGGACGACCTCATGGTCGCAGAAATAAACAACCAGTTCGCACAAAAAACACCCGGAATACAAATTGCCGCAACCTTTCACAACGGAACAGACGCTCTGAATTTTCTCTTAGAAACTCATGTCGATTTGCTTCTTCTTGATTTATATATGCCGGGATTTTCTGGACTTGAGCTTTTAAGGGAGCTTCGCCGCCGCAACAAGGACGTAGACGTGATTATGATAACAGCCGCCAACGACACCGAGAGTATAAGAGAAGCGCTCCAGCTTGGCATAACGGACTACCTCATCAAGCCGTTCAAATATGAACGCTTCGCCCAGGCACTGGACAAATATCTTCTCAAACATAAATTCATCGAAAACGGCACGGCATTCACCCAGTCCGACTTAGACAAGCTTTTGCACACAGGTCAGGTCTCCGAAAAAGCAAAGGAAATCGAGCTTCAAAAGGGCTTGCAGAGAAAGACCCTCGATCTCGTTATCAACTGTCTCAAGGCACACAAGGGAGAATATCTCACAAGCGAATTCATCGCTTCAAGCGTCAATCTCTCGCAGGTCACAACAAGGCGATACCTAAATTACCTCGTAGAAACCGACACGATAAAAAGCCGAATTGACTATTCAACAGGCGGCAGACCATGCATGAAATATATGATTGAATAAAATAAAAGAAGTTATCCAAAAAACGGATAACTTCTTTTTCATATCAAGCTAAAAATCAATAGTAGCAATTTATCGTGTATGTGATGTCATCGTACTATCGTACATCACCATATCGTAAATAGTTCTTAATCTATCTTCAATATCGGCGGGAAGCAAAATTGAATTTTCGTGATCATTTAAGCCCTGAAGCATGAGCTTATAGATTTTGTTTCTTGTGATGATATTACAAAAAATCTATGCAAAAGTTGTACCGCCCAAAATTACTGCTCAGAGTCCTTAATCAAATCCATAAAGAGATTGATGACAGGGTTATTGTTATTGGGGTTTGTTACGCAGACATAGCTATCCGAATATTCCGACTCGAACGGTATGCTGTGGTAGTAAGGGTTATTGAGCAGATACGGGTCGTGCGGATTTGAAATCGTCACGCCGTTCTCGGACATAACCTTGAAGTAAGCAATTTCTGAGGACTCAACCTCCTCTTGATGAACATCTGTAAGGCAAAAAACATCCTTGAAAATATTTTCTACTCTATATCCGTTCGGTGAAGTGAGATAAAAAGTCTCGCCGCAAAGGTCTTTGTAATCCAAATGGTCTTTCTTTGCAAGTCGGTGATCCTTAGAAACGACTATCAAGGTCTGCTCTTTCTTCAGCTTTTTCACATTGAATCCAGCTTCTTCCCAGTGCGGCAAATCGAGTCCGATTGCAATATCAATGCTTCCGTTCTCAAGACCTACATGCTGTTGGGTTGTCGTCATTTTATTGTATTTAAGCTCCAAGGACGGCCAAGATTCTCTTAATGTATTGATAATTTCAAAGAACATATACTCCGAATAGTAGCCCGTCTGAAATGCGATAGATAATGTGCCGCTTTTTCCCTCAGCGGCAATTTTCGCTGTTTCAAGAGTTAAGTCAATTTGAGCGAGAGCCTCTTTCACACCGTTATATAGGATTTTTCCGTGCTCTGTCAGCTTGAGCGGCTTGCTGTTTCGATTAAAAAGCTGATAGCCAAGCTCAGATTCGAGCATTTGAATTTGTCTGCTGACTGTCGGCTGTGAGGTATAGAGCCGTTGTGCGGCATATGTGATATTGCCGAAGTCGGCAACCGAGATAAAATACTTAAGCTGCTGCAGTGTCATTCTGCCATTCCCCTTAGTTACACTTTGTTTTTTGATAGCTTATATCATAAATCTAAGTAACTATTATTATATCACAATATGACGCAAAACGGCAACCGCAAGAATTATCCTGTGGCTGCCGTTTTTGGGGTTTTAGTTTTTCAGTTTAACTTATTTATTGAGGAAATAGTTGCTCTCGCCGTAAATCTTCTGTGCGTTGTAGCCGATTCCGAGTTCCTTGTACATGTACTCGACAGACTCCTTAAGTCCCTGAAGCTCCATCTGACGGCCTTCCTCGAGTGAGTGGCCTGAAAGCGGAAGCTCGATTTCGAGGTCGATTGTGTCAAGTCCCTCTGGTGCCTTCTCTCTTAAGATGTCCATGATTGCACGGCAGTCGACATTGCCCTGTCCGATAGCGGTACCGAGTGAGTGTGTGCCGTCCGGATCAGCGAAAACTCTGTTGTCGCAGAAGTGTACGCAATAGCAGTACGGAGCCATTCTGTCAACGCAGTCTGCAATGCCCTCCATGAGCATAAGAGAGTTGATTGTATCGCAGCAAGCGCCGATGAGCGGGTGATTGAGCTGCTCGACAAGCCAAACTACCTCATTTGCGAAGAGGTCGCAGTGGTTCTCGATAGCAATCTTGAGGCCGTACTTCTCGATGAGCGGGATGTTAGCCTTGAAGTCGTTGCAGATTGCGATAAGCTGTGTCATAACCTCAGGTGAGAGGCAAGAATGAGAGGACTTCTCAGGATGCTCAACGTCTGTGCTGTACTTTACAAGCTTACAGCCAAGCTTGTGAGCGATGTGGAGTGACTCCTCGATTGTGCAGTTAACACGTGGATCGGACGGAGCGTTGAAGGAAATGTTGAGCTCAAGCTCGATGCCTGCATCCTCAGCAATCTTTCTGCACTCTGCGAGATGCTCGTCAGAAGTATCGTTCTGAATATCGACAAGTGTGATGTGAAGAACATCAAGACCAACATTGACAGCGATGTCAACAAGGTCCTTGAATGTAGCTACCTGCTCGAATGCGTGGTGCTCGCCGTACTCCTGGAAGCCCCAGCTCTCGCCGAAGCCTGAGAGATGAAGTGTGTAGCTGTGCATACCAAGCTTAAATCTTCTGTCGTGGTTCTTAATCATTGTGTTTTTCATGGTTGTAACTCCTTATATAACTTGTATATGAACTAAAAACAAATCCCTAAATTACTTCTGCTTGCCGAGCTCTCTGCAGTGCTCGACTGAAACCTTGACGAACTCCTCGAAGATTGCGTCAAATTCCATGGACTCGATTTTCTCGAGTGCTGTGACGGTTGCTCCGCCGGGGAGTCTTAATGCTGTCTCAAGCTCCTCGAGGGTATAGTCGGAGGACAAAATCATCTCTGCACTGCCCTTCATCGTCTCTGCGAAAAGACGAATTGCGACATCCGGGTCAAGACCAAGCTTCTTTGCTTCCTTGACCATGAGGTTTGAGATGTGGTAGAAAAAGCCGGGAGCGGAACCGTTGAACGGGAGAATCTCTGCCATCATTCCGTCCGGAATTTCTTCGACAAGTCCGCATGATCTTAAAATAGCGCAAACCTTATCGACATCCTCATCGGTACAGCCGACAGAACGAGAAACCGCAAATGCGCCCTCGCCCACCTGTGAGCTCATGTTCGGCATGCAAATGACCACCTTGCAGTCCTTGCCGAGGTGCTCCTGATACCAAGGCTGCTCAACGCCTGTTACGACTGTGAGCATAACCTGTTCGGGTCTCATGTTGGCGGCAAGCTCGTCTATGATGAAGCCGACTACCTTCGGTGTGACTCCGAGTACCAGCATCTCTGAATTATCTATCAAATCCTTCATGCTGTCAAATGTTTTGTAGCCTCTCTCGGCATAATCCTTGCGAACAGCCTCGTTGATGTCGTAAATTCCGATTTCAGCGGGATTGTAGTCCTCATTCATCTCTGCACCTCTGTGCATGCAGCGAATGATGTTTCCAGCTGCTATAAATCCGTAACGCAACATTTTATTGCTCCTCCTAAATTTATCAAATAACTGTTTTTATGTATTTCTCTGTTATGCTCTTGCAGTAGTTCATGTGCTCATCGCTCGGAACCTCGATTTCCTTAAGCGGATAATCCATTCCAAGCTTGCGGTAGGTGTCTGTTCCAAGGCGATGATACGGCAAAAGCTGTAAGCTGTCCACGCCCTTTAGCTTCGACAAAAATTCACCTAAACCTTTAAGCTCCTCTTCTGAATCATTCACACCCGGGATAAGCGGACGTCTGATGATTATCTTGAGATTAGGTCTTTTTTCCTTACCAGCTTTTTCGATATTGTTCAGTATTCTCTCATTCGATACTCCGGTGAACGCCCTGTGCTTCTCGGCGTCAAAAATCTTCATATCGATGAACGCAGTATCCAAGCAGCCGATTATCGGCTCTATCTTCTCCCAGTCGGCATAAAATGAGGTTTCGACAGCAGTGTTTATTCCCTCGTAGCAGGCTCTCTTTAGTATGTTGTATGCAAAATCAGGCTGAAGTAGTATTTCGCCGCCCGAGAGAGTCACACCGCCGCCCGAATGGAAATAGAAAAGGCTGTCTTTTCTTATCTCCGTCATAACCTCCTCAACGGTCATAATTTTACCGTAGGTTATAGTCTCGTCAAGTGTCGATTCTATCTGCATTTTGTAGCTTTCGGGAGTTGAGCACCATTTGCACCGCAAGGGACAACCCTTGAGAAAGACAACCGTCCTGAGTCCGTCTCCGTCAAATATAGAGCTTTTCTCAATTCGAAGGACAGTGCCCTCAAGGTTCATTCCTTCATACGACTGATACATTTTTAATCAATCATCCCCAGTTTTCGATGACAGTACGCTGAATAATATCATCCTGAATATCCTTGCCGAGCTCAACGAAGAATGCTGTGTAGCCCGCAACACGAACGAGAAGATCCTTATAGTTTTCCGGGTGCTTCTGTGCGTCTATCAAGGTCTCGGGATTGATGATGTTGTACTGTGTGTGGTAAATATCAAGTGTACACTGAGTCTTGAGCAGTGTCATCATGTTGTTAAGTCCTCTGTCACCCTCAAGAAGTTTCGGATCAATCTTAAGGTTCATCTGTGTTCCCTGAGTGAAACGAGAGTGCGGAAGATTGCTGATTGACTTGAGAAGTGCGGTAGCACCGTTGACATCTGTGCCGCCTGTTGCGCCGATACCGTCTGCAAGCGGAGTCCAAGCCTTACGTCCTGAAGGAAGTGCGCCGACACTCTGTCCGATCGGAACGTTGCCCGAAACAGGAAGCATACCGGCTGTGAGCTTGCCGAATGCGGAATCGTAGCTTTCAATCTGATCTACGAGGTAGTTATAAATCTCGCCTGCGCAGAAGTCTGCCTTAGGATCGTCGTTGCCGTATTTCGGAGCTTCCATGCACATCTTGTAGACATCTTCATAGCCCTCGAAGTTAGCATCGAGTGCCTTACAAAGCTCGTCCATTGTGAGCTTCTTCTCATCATAAACAAGATATTTAACATCGGCACAAGAGTTGATGATATCTGCCTGACCGATGATGTTGATACCGTTACCGACATTGAACTCTGCGCCGCCGTTAGCGTAGTCCTTGCCTGTCTTCATGCAGTTAGGATATGTGAGAGACAATGCGGCTACGGGACGATAATTCTCACTCAAATAGTCAAGATAAGAATTCATCGTTGCCATTGTATGTACAAAGTAATCTATCTGCTTTTTGATAGCATCCATAAATTCATCGAAGGTCTTGAAGTCACGGGGATCGCCTGTCTGGATGGAAATCTGCTTTCCGTCCTTGCGGCTCTTACCGTTGTTCATAACCATATCGACTACACCGCCCATGCTGATTTCGCCGATGTCTGTGTAGGACTTTAAGCGGCCCTCGAGGTTAGTCTCAACGCATCCGCACGGAGTCCAGTCCCAAGCCTGTGAAAGCGGAACTCCCTTGTTGAGGAGCATCTTGATACCTGCGTCATCATGGTAAACAGCGGGCATTGTGCGTCCCATACGAATGCACTCTGCGGCTTTTCTGAGGAATGAATCGGGGTTCTTGGAAATGCTGTAACGAACTGTCATGTTCGGCTCTTTTAAGGCTGTGTCCTCTGTTGCCTGAATGGTCATGTAAGAGAGATCGTTGACAGCGTCATTGCCGTAACGGTCGATACCGCCTGCGCAAACCTGAACGGTCATGTTGTAGCCGGCTGAGAAAGCCGCACTCTCGCCGTCCTGGAAAAGTCCCATTTCTGCAATCTTGATCCAGAAGCAGTCGAGGAGTTCCTGTGCGTCCTCGTGAGTCATTGTGCCGTTCTCGATGTCTCTGTTGTAGTACTCGATGAGGTACTGGTCCATTCTGCCGAGGTTATAGGAAGAAGCGTTCTGCTCCATGAAGATGCAGTACTCGTATGTGAGCATGCTCTGGAGTGCCTCATAGAATGTGCGAGGTGGATTTTCGGGAACATAACGGTTGACTTCGGCAATCTTTAAGAGTTCTGCCTTACGTACCTCGTCTGTCTCCTTTGCTGCCATTTCCTCTGCGAGGTCTGCATGGCGGTTAGCAAGAGCGATAATTCCCTCTGCGGTGATTATCATTGCCTTGTAGAAAATCATCTGCTTTAATGTGTCTTCACCCTGAGATGCATCAAGAGCGGCAAGCTTTTCTTCTGCTTCCTCTTTGATTCCCTTGATACCCTTTGCAAGAAGTGTTCTCCAGCCGGGAGTGTTCTCGCCGTAGCCACGGACGAACTTCTTGTCAACATAGAGCATTCCGCCGTCACGCATAGTTCTTACGTCATCCGGCATCATAGCATTCCAGCGGTCAAGAACGCACTTTCCTCTCCAGTACGGTGCAACCTCTTCCATGAAAAGCTTCTTGTTCTCTTCGGAGAGATAGAACGGGTCATACTTACGAGTGCTGATTGTGTCGAGCTCTTTCTCGATAACGGAGCAAGCGGAATCAGGATTTAAGATACCTGCTCTTGGCTTGA
Source organism: Bacteroidaceae bacterium (assembly GCA_963589785.1). Lineage (GTDB taxonomy): Bacteria > Bacillota > Clostridia > Oscillospirales > Acutalibacteraceae > SIG603. The sequence continues at coordinate 154,606 of CAVAMJ010000002.1, forward strand.
ATGCAACGCCGCCGACTAAAAGCTCATTGTCCTGAATGAAAATCGGCTTGTTCTCATAGACCTTTTTCATACCGACAGCCTTCTGAATCTGCCAAGGCTGTCCCTCTGTCTCCTTAAAGCCCTGAGTGACGTAGTAAGCATCAAGGATATCCATTTCAACTCTGTGAGATAAATAATTTTCTCTGAGAGCATTTATTCTCTTCATGTAATCTCTTGCCATTGTGATTTCCTCCCTTTAAATCAAACGGTAACTTTGTTATCTTTAGTTTTTTCTGTTTTATTTATGTATTTTGCTGAGGTCTCTGGCGCGAAGAGCTGACATACAACTCCGCCGACAACCAATATAGCCGCACAAACGATTAATGTTCCCGTAGCTCCGATGCTTTCCATCAAAATCGGAAGTAAGAATGTTCCGAGTGCCGCACCGATTCGGCTGAATGCAACGACAATTCCAACGCCTGTTCCTCTTACTCTGTCGTCAAATAATTCCGGCGGATAAGGCCACTCCATGACAACTGCTATCGACATAATCATTGCATATGCCGCAAAAGCGATAATCGTGATAATCATTGAGATGTTCTGTCCGATAATCATTACGAAAAGTGCAATCGCCGCACCGAAGAATGTTGTTGTTAAGAACTTTCTTCTTGATAATTTTTCGCAGAGCCAAACTCCTGCGAATGCACCGGCCATACAGAAAACATCGTAGATTATGTTAGAGGTGTTCGAGTCGCCCATATTGAGCTGACCGATTAATATCGGAAGGAAAATTCCGACTCCGAAGTACGGGAAAACCTGACAAGCGTAGAAAATTCCGCCGACCAATGTATTTCTTCTGTACTTCTTTCCGAAGAGCTCTGCAACGGAAGCCTTCTTCTCTTCCTTTTTCTTCTCGACAACCACGTGATAGCCACTGCCGAGCTTCTCCTCGATGAGCTTGTTTGCCTCGCTGACCTTGCCGACCGAAGCAAGCCAGCTTGGTGACTCCGGCATTCCGCTTACGATTCTTACGATTGCGGCAATCGCACCGAGAACAGCCGAGCTTGCGAAAATGATGTGATAATCTGTGTTGAGATTGCTCATCACAAGACCGGCAAAGAACGATACAACGTAACCGAATGTCCAGTAAATGATGAATTTGCTGAGGTAAGACGGTGCTGTTTCGGGATTGAACCACTCTGAAATTATCGTGCTTCCAACTGTGTAATCAACCGCAATGCAAAGACCAATTAAAATTCGAAGTGCCATCAGAACGCCGACGCTTGAGGTGAACATCTGAGCAATCGAGAACACCGTGAAAAGCACCATGTCGGTGAGAAGAAGCTTGCTTCTTCCGATTTTATCGGATAAATTTCCAACGACTAAACTTCCGGCTAAGCCGATGAGCGTTCCCGCTCCCAAAAGTCCGACCCAGAAGGTACTGAGTCCTAATTTGTCCTGAGCCTGAGTGACTGCCGTTCCGGCAATTCCAAGTGCATAGCCGCACGCCATCTGACCTAAAAAGGCACAAATGAAAAGCGACTTATGAAACTTAGAATAGGGTGCTTCTTTGTAATTCATTTCTTTTACTCCTCGCTGATAGATAGTTTGTTAAATAACTAACATATATAGGCAAAAAAATATAATCAGCCAAGCGACCACACAAGCTTTTCACCTGGGCTGTTGTCTTTTGCCCCTTAACTTTGTTAATATTGTAACAGCTATGTATCCAAAAGTGAAATATCGGTACTGTATTCTGTTATTCAGATTTTAAATACTTTATTTTTACAGCAAATGATAACTGCGCAAAAAACACAAAAGTTTTTGCTTCGCTTTTTTCAAAAAGCGAACGGGGTCTAAGGGGCAGAGCCCCTTGAGTAATTAATAATGTATAATTAATAATTAGCGTAGACGAAAAACAGAGCGAAGCGATAATAAAAAATGTCAGCCGACTTGTTTACGCTATGAGAAATACAGAACGCAAATCAAAACTATTTTCTCTAAGTTAAATATCGAACCGAAAGGTAAATTCAATTTCTTCAATCAATCAAAAATTAAGCACATAGGCTTTTTATAATATTGATTTTGTATGCCGATATTTTTCTTGGTATATAAAATTCGGCACAGAAAATGACCGTCTGCGATGCTTCACATCTTGACGTATTTTCCGTGCCTGTATCTTTTGTTAATAAATTTGGTTTGTTGTTCTACTTTTATCTTTGTGAGAATAGTCCGCAAGAGAAAATGTCCGACCTTTGGAAAGTGTGGAGTGCGGAGTGAGGAATTTTGTTTAAATAAACAACTTAAAATAATTAATCCTGAGCAAATACAGATTTTTAGTTTTTATTCTGTATTTCTCTCTGTGTAAGCAATTTGGCTTGTTCGCTTCAACTACGCTCCCTAAAAGCACTTCGTGCTTTTGGTTAAGCTCACAAGCCTATCTCTTTATTTATATTGTTTGTTTTAGGTTTACCCTTGTGAAAATAGTCCGCAAACGAAAATGCCCGTCTGCGAATGCTCCGCATTCTTGACGTATTTTCTTTTTGCTTTCTTCTTTTTTATACGGCACTTCGTGCCTCTTTCTTTCGTTTTTAGTTTCTGCTTCGCTTTTCTCTCGTGGGCTCCGCCCACACCCGTTCGCTTTTTATAAAAAGCGAAACCAAAAACTTTTATGTCTTTGCGTTCTTTTATGTCTTTGGTTTCTTTATTTCTCTTTGCGCTAATTATTTATATCGTCTGTCGAATTTTGCGGCAAAATACACTGCCGCACGGCTATCAATACTTGCAGATGAGGTGTTACTTGTCTGTTTTCCCTCAAGTTCAGCTGAATTTGTCTCGCAAACAGACTCGTTTTCCTTTGTTAAACTATATGTATCTCGCTTTTTGCATGATTTGAAAAATGCGACTGCGCACATAATCATAACTATGCTTTGAAGCAAGCCGTTTAAATTTATCATGCCCTTTATCGCCGTTGTGCCTCCGCTTATGACAAGCGTACAAGCGACTGCGGCTAAAATTACGCCGACCAGAATTTTCTGCTTCTTTGGCGGCTCGTCATTTGCCGACAAGCCGTTTACGGACAAGGTTGATGCGACAGATGCCATAGGATCTGCAAGCGTACAGAAGCTGAGTGTAATTGTAATAAGGAACATGAGTATAATTACACCGCTTCCCGGCAAGCTTTCGAGTATTTTAAACACGGTTGCCTGCATACCTGAGGACTGCACCGCACCCCATACGTCGAGCTCGCCTGAAGTCTGGAGGAACATTGTCTGTCCGCCGAAGATACCAATCCAAATTATGCAGAATATTGACGGAACCAGCACCTGAACGAGCATGAAGGTGCGAACCTTTCTTCCCTTGCCCATTCTCGCCAAGAACATTCCGATAATCGGCGCATACATGATGAACGAGTTCCAATACATAACGCTCCACTCTGAGAACCAGTTGTCGTCCGGTGCCATAGCGTTCATAAGCATGGTTTGAGTTCCCCAGTTATCGACCATAAATCCGATAGATTCAGATGTGATTTTTCCGATAAACTGCGTATTTCCGAAAATATAGACATAAGCCATGAGGAAGATGAAGAAATACATACAAATTGTGGATATAATTTTGAGTCCCTTTCCGATTCCCGAAACGCAAGACAGGATAAACATTGTGGCAACGAAAACCGCAATCAAAATCCAGACTATCGGTGTCTGGGCAATTCCGAAAACCGACTCAAGTCCAGCGCCGATTTGCATGATTCCCACGCCCATAGAATTTGCCGTTGCGCCCATAAGGCAGAATATGACAAGAGATGTAATGAGGGTATTAAGCCAAGGAATTTTCTTATTTGTGACGCACTCGACTATCGATGAAATGGACAAGCTTTTTCCTTTATTAAAGCAAAGGACAGCGAAAGCCGCACCGCACACGGCATACATAGCATACTGAATAAAGCTCCAATCCCACATGGACTGAGCTACCGCAAATATTGCCGCTCTTCTTGTCTCGGGTTCTCCGATTGCCGTGGGAGTCTGCATATAGTGGAAAATCGGCTCGCCTATCGCCCAGAACAAAAGTCCCGTGCCTATTCCCGAGCAAATCGACATTGCGCACCAAGTCGGCATGCTGTAATCGGGCTTTGCGTCCTTGCCGCCTATGACGACATCGCCGTATTTGCTGATGATTATGACAGCCGCAAGAATAAGAAACACAAGCGAAAGAATATTGATATATGCTCCGAAATAATTAGCGATTATATCGAGCAAGCTTGACATACAAGCTCCCAGCGCCTGTGAATTCACGATTCCACACACCACAAATGCCGTCAAAGCTATTATTGCGGGCCAAAACGCCGCTTTATTGATTTTCCCCTTGCCGTTCTCTTTACCCATTTTGCACCTTACACCCTTCAAAATTTAAGTTGTTTGTTTTTTTATTCTCAAAGTTTGTTATTTTTATCACAATCTCTGGTAAAAATTAATTAGGACAATCGGTATTGTCCTAAAATTTTACTTAAACTGCTGATCTCTTTGCTAACAAAAAACATACTTACTATTAAAATTCTAAGCTTGTTAATATATTAACACAACAAAAGAGTAAAAGAAAATACTTAAATTGTATACAGTTATTTATTTTTCAAATAATGTTTCGAGTAAAGTGTGGAATTTGACTGTTTGTCTTATGATTATTTGTTCGTTATTTCTATTGCCTATGCCTTTTATTTATATATATTGTTTGTTCTCGATTTATCTTTGTGAGAATAGTCCGCAAGAGAAAATGCCCGACTGCAAACGCAAGCGTTTTTGTCGTATTTTCTCTTGCTTTATTTTTATATATCATATTTGCTTTACTGTTTGATTTTTCACTATATGTAAAAAATTAGGCTGACAAAGCCCAACCACAGATGCCTTTCGCATTTTTGGTTAACTTTGTCAGCCTATCTCTTTTTTATATCGCTTCGCTCTGTTTCTGCGTTTTCGCTAACTATTAATTATTCATTATTAATTATTCGTGGGCTCTGCCCACACCCGTTCGCTTTTTTGTAAAAAGCGAAACCAAAAACTTTTGTGTTTAGCTTTGTGTTCTGTATTTTTTCTTTATTGATATATTCCGCAAAAGAAAATGTCCGTCCTTTGGAAAGTTTGGAGTGTGGAGTGTGGAATTTTGTTTAAATAAACAACTTAAAATAATTAATCCTGAGCAAATTCAGATTTTTAGTTTTTGTTTTGTATTTCTCTCTGTGTAAGCAATTCGGCTTGTTCGCTTCAACTACGCTCCCTAAAAGCACTTCGTGCTTTTGGTTAAGCTCTCAAGCCTATCTTCTTTTTGTTATCGCTTCGCTCTGTTTGTGCGTTTTCGCTAACTATTAATTATTAATTATACATTATTAATTATTCGTGGGCTCCGCCCACACCCGTTCGCTTTTTGTAAAAAGCGAAGCAAAAACTTTTATGTTTTTTCTGTGTTCTCTATTTCTCTTAGCGAAAAAATCACCGCATCCGAAATCGGACACGGTGATAAATCTTTAAACCTATTTTAATTACTTCTCCATGTTCTCAACAGCTGCCTTGATGAAGCCGTGGAAAAGCGGATGATACTTATTCGGTCTTGACTTGAACTCAGGATGATACTGAACTCCTACAAAGAAGTCATTCTCTGCAATCTCGACTGTCTCGACAAGTCTGTCGTCAGGTGATGTACCGCTGATAACAAGTCCTGCATCGGTAAATCTCTCACGATAGTCGTTATTGAACTCGTATCTATGACGGTGACGCTCGGAAATGAGGTTACTTCCGTAGCACTTCTCCATCATTGTGCCTTCCTTGATCTTGCAAGGATATGCGCCGAGTCTCAATGTACCGCCCATGTTGATACCGGTGTACTGGTCAGGCATGAAGTCGATAACCTTATTGAGTCCGAACTCGTCAAACTCACCTGAGTTAGCGTCCTTAATTCCGCAAACATTTCTTGCGAACTCGATGCAAGCGATCTGCATGCCGAGGCAAATTCCGAAATAAGGAATATTGTTTGTTCTTGCATACTTACAAGCGAGAATCATACCCTCGATACCACGGTTTCCGAATCCGCCCGGGATGATGATACCGTTAAGGCCCTTAAGCTGCTGATCGATATTATCTTCTGTGAGGAACTCTGAATCAATCCAGTTGATGTCAACATTAGCGCCGAGGTAGTAACCTGCGTGGCGCATTGCCTCTGCAACGGAGAGATAAGCATCGTGAAGCTTAACATACTTTCCGACTAAGCCGATTCTTACGTTCTTATTTCTCGACTTAATCTTATCGATCATGTCGTACCAATCGTGAAGGTCGGGAGTTCTCTCAGGGAGATTTAACTCACGGCAGACGATGTCGGAGAAATGGCTCTTCTCGAGCATAATCGGTGCCTCATAAAGAACAGGAATTGTCTTGTTCTCGATGACGCAGTCACGCTTAACATTGCAGAAAAGTGCAATCTTATTGAAGATGCTCTCGTCCTCAATAGGCTCATCGGAACGAAGAACGAGGATATTCGGGTTAATTCCGAGTGCCTGAAGCTCCTTAACGGAGTGCTGAGTAGGCTTGGACTTGTGCTCCTTAGAAGCTGCAAGATACGGTACGAGTGTGACGTGGATGAAGAGTGAGTTCTCTCTTCCGACCTCGAGGGAAACCTGACGGATAGCCTCAAGGAACGGCTGTGACTCGATGTCGCCGACAGTACCGCCGATTTCGGTGATGATTATGTCTGCGTTATTCTTGGAACCGACGCTGTAGATAAAATTCTTGATTTCATCTGTGATGTGAGGAATGATCTGAACGGTGCTTCCGAGGTACTCGCCCTTTCTCTCCTTGTTAAGAACATTCCAGTAAACCTTACCTGTTGTGAGGTTTGAGAACTTATTGAGGTCCTCATCTATGAATCTCTCATAGTGACCGAGGTCGAGGTCTGTCTCAGCACCGTCCTCAGTTACGTAAACCTCGCCGTGCTGATACGGGCTCATTGTACCCGGGTCAACGTTGATGTATGGATCAAGCTTCTGTGAAGCGACTCTGAATCCGCGAGCCTTGAGAAGTCTACCGAGTGAAGCGGCTGTAATACCTTTACCGAGGCCTGACACAACACCGCCGGTAACAAAAATGTACTTAGTCAATAATATCACCTATCCTTTTCTGACTTGTTTTTATTTGAAATTACGATTAGATATTCATAAAAAGGGGGCTGGAAACGAACGCCCTGTCAAAAGAGAGTTCTGCTTCCAACCCTTTTGTTGGCGTAATCAAAAACAAGCTTGATTATATCATACTTCAACTACACCGTCAAATACTTTTTCTGCTGTTCCGGTCATAAGAACCTTTTCGTCTGTGTAATTGAGAACAAGGTCACCGCCAAGGAGCTTAACCTTGATGTCTGTTCCCTTTTCACAGTAGCCGTTGAGGCAAGCTGCGACAGCTGAAGCGCAAGCGCCTGTTCCGCAAGCCATTGTCTCGCCGGAGCCTCTCTCCCATACTCTCATCTTGAGGGTGTGCTCATCGATAACCTCGATGAACTCTGTATTAACTCCCTCCGGGAAGATTGGGTTGTGCTCAAATCTCGGGCCGATATCCTCGAGATCAAGCTTATCAATCGAACGAGTGAACACAACTGCGTGCGGGTTACCCATAGATACGCAAGTGATGTTGTAAATCTGGTCGCCGATTGTAACAGGCTGATTGACGACAGGCTCGCCCTTGAAGGTTGTCGGCACAAGCTCAGGATCGAGAATTGCCTTGCCCATATCAACAACAACCTTATATACCTCGTTGTTCTTTGTTATGATGCGGCACTCCTTGATTCCGGAAAGAGTCTCAATATGGAGAACCTTCTTGCGGCAGATGTTGTTGTCGTAGATATATTTAGCTACGCAGCGAATACCGTTGCCGCACATTTTTCCCTCAGAACCGTCAAGGTTGAACATACGCATCTTAGCGTCTGCAATCTCAGACGGGCAAATGAGGATGACGCCGTCGCCGCCTACACCCTTATGTCTGTCTGAAAGATAGATTGAAAGGAACTCAGGAGACGAAACCTGTGTTTCGAAGCAGTTGATGTAGATATAGTCGTTGCCGATACCGTGCATCTTTGTGAACTTGAGCTTCTGGCGCTCTGTCTTCATGTTGTTGATATCAACAATCTCTGTATTGAAGTTAGTATAACGGCTGAGCAAGCTGTCTGCGAGTGCGTTTGCAGTATCCATTGAAGTAAGGCAAGGAATACCGAGCAAGCTTGCCTTGCGGCGCATCTTAACGGAGTCAAGTGCTGGGTCTCTTCCCTTTGAGGAAGTGGAGATAACGTAATTTACCTTGCCGCTGTTGAGAAGTGAAAGTGCGTTGTTCGGGCCCTTATGAATCTTATCAACGATTTCAACCTGAAGACCTGCGATAAAGAGGTTGAGGGCTGTTCCTCTTGTAGCGTAAAGCTTGAAGCCAAGGCTTGCAAACTTCTTTGCGATTTCAACAACCTCACCCTTATCCTGATGTCTGACGGTGATGAATACACCGCCCTCCTTCTTCATCTCATTGCCTGCGGCAACAAGACCCTTATAGAGAGCCTCTTCCATGTTGTTGCCGATACCGAGAACCTCACCTGTGGACTTCATCTCAGGTCCGAGCTGAGTATCAACGTCGGTAAGCTTTTCAAATGAGAATACAGGAACCTTAACCGCTGTGTAAGGTGATCTCTTATAAATGCCTGTTCCGTAACCTAAATCCTTAAGCTTGTAGCCAAGGCTTACCTTTGTAGCGAGGTCACACATAGGAACACCTGTAACCTTGCTGAGGTAAGGAACAGTACGGGAAGCACGTGGGTTAACCTCGATAACATAGAGTGAACCGTCCATGAAGATATACTGGCAGTTCATAAGACCGATAGCACCGAGCTCCTTGCAGAGTTTCTCTGTTGTATCGATGATTGTAGCCGTCATATCGTCGTCGATATCCGTTGGAGGATATACGGCGATTGAGTCACCGGAATGGATACCCGTTCTCTCAACATGCTCCATAATACCCGGGATAAGGATGTTCTCGCCGTCGCAGATAGCGTCAACCTCAAGTTCCATACCGCTTAAGTACTTATCGATAAGAACAGGATTCTTCTGCTTGTGACGAAGAATGATAGCCATGTACTCCTTGATGTCATCGTCGTTGTGAGCGATGATCATGTTCTGACCGCCGAGAACGTAAGACGGACGCATAAGTACAGGGTAAGTAAGCTTATTTGCGGCGTCAAGTGCTTCTTCTGTTGTGAAGATTGTGTAGCCTGCAGGTCTCTTAATGCCAAGCTTCTCGAGAACAGCGTCGAAACGCTCTCTGTCCTCAGCGGCATCGATGCCGTCTGCTGATGTACCGATAATCTTAACACCGTTGTCTGCGAGTGTACGAGTAAGCTTGATAGCTGTCTGACCACCGAATGCTACGACAACTCCGACAGGCTTTTCGATGTCGATGATGTTCATGACGTCTTCTGCGCAGAGCGGCTCGAAGTAAAGTCTGTCACCTGTATCGAAGTCTGTGGAAACTGTCTCTGGGTTATTATTGATGATGATAACCTCATAGCCAAGCTGCTGGAGTGACATTACGCAGTGAACGGAAGCGTAGTCGAACTCGATGCCCTGTCCGATTCTGATAGGGCCTGAACCGAGAACAATAACTCTCGGCTTTTCGCTCTTGCCGATGAAGTCAAGTGCCTCATTTTCTCCGCCGGCCTCTGGGAGATCGTAAGTACCGTAGAAGTAAGGTGTGCCGGCTGCAAACTCTGCCGCACAGGTATCAACCATCTTGAAGGTCTCTTCAATCTTATATTCAACCGGGTGACCGCTGATACGAATCATGGAAGCGGTTGTGAAGCCAAGCTTCTTACCTCTTACATACTGCTCGTATGTGATTTCGCAGTCCTTAATTTCCTCCTCGTAGTCGAGAAGCTTTTCTATCTTAGAGAGGAACCAGAGGTCAATCTTAGTTAAATCGTGAACTGCCTCCTTTGTGACTCCTCTTCTCATGAGCTCTGTGATAGCGAAAAGTCTCTGGTCGGTTGCGTCCTTGAGGATTTTCCAGAGAACCTCATCGGACTCATCCTTGAACTTATAAAGCTCGAGTGTATCAAGAGAGATTTCTGCGCCTCTAACAGCCTTCATAAGTGCCATTTCGAAGGTATCGGCGATAGACATAACCTCGCCTGTAGCCTTCATCTGTGTGCCGAGATTTCTCTTAGCATAAACGAACTTATCGAAAGGCCACTTCGGGAACTTAACAGCAACGTAGTCGAGTGTAGGCTCGAATGCGGCATAAGTCTTTCCTGTAACGGCATTGACAATCTCATCGAGAGTGTAGCCGATAGCAATCTTAGCGGCAACCTTAGCAATCGGATAACCTGTAGCCTTAGAAGCAAGAGCAGAAGAACGGGAAACTCTTGGGTTAACCTCGATAACTGCGTACTCGAATGAATCCGGGTTGAGCGCAAACTGACAGTTACATCCGCCCTCGACACCGAGAGTCTCGATGATCTTGATTGCTGCTGAGCGAAGCATCTGGTATTCCTTGTCGGCGAGAGTTACCGCAGGAGCGATAACGATAGAGTCGCCTGTGTGAACACCGACAGGGTCAAAGTTTTCCATTGAGCAGACTGTGATAACGTTGTGAGCGGAGTCTCTGATGACCTCGAACTCGATTTCCTTCCAGCCCGCGATGCTCTTCTCGATGAGGATCTGAGTGATAGGTGAAAGAGAAAGTCCGTTAGCTGCTCTCTCTGTAAGCTCTGCCTCATTCTCGCAGATACCACCGCCGGATCCGCCGAGTGTGAATGCCGGACGAACGATAACCGGGTATGTGATCTCCTCTGCGTACTCGAGAGCGTCCTTAACTGTTGTGACAACCTTGGAAGGAACAACAGGCTGATCGATGGATAAAAGCATATCCTTGAACATCTGTCTGTCCTCTGCCTTATCGATTGTCTCAGGAGAAGCACCTAAAAGTGTGACTCCGTGCTCCTCGAGGAAGCCCTCCTTAGCAAGCTGCATTGAAAGGGTAAGACCTGTCTGACCGCCGAAACCTGAGAGAATTGAGTCGGGCTTTTCCTTCTCGATAATTCTCTTAACTGTTGTGAGGTTGAGCGGCTCTATATAAATTCTGTCAGCCATGGCCTTATCGGTCATGATTGTAGCAGGGTTGGAGTTTACAAGAACAATCTCGATGCCGTCCTCTTTGAGCGCACGGCAAGCCTGTGTTCCGGCGTAGTCAAACTCTGCAGCCTGACCGATAACAATAGGACCGGAACCGATAACAAGTACCTTTTTTATGTTTTTATTAAGCGGCATAATTTCTTCCTTTCTCCTTATTTATTGTCCATCATCTTGAAGAACTCGTCAAAGAGTACCTCGGCGTCCTTAGGGCCGCCGCAAGCCTCCGGGTGGAACTGAACTGTATAAACGGGGTGATTTAAGTATCTTACGCCCTCGTTAGTTCCGTCGTTGACATTAATAAAAAGCTCCTTAGCGATTTTCGGGTCGATAGACTCGGAGACAACCGCATAGCCGTGGTTCTGGCTGGAGATATAAACTCTGCCTGTCTCGAGGTTCTTGACGGGCTGGTTTGCTCCTCTGTGACCGTACTTTAATTTCTCTGTGGAAAAACCGTTTGCAAGAGCTGTCAGCTGGTGACCGAGGCAAATGCCGAATGTCGGAATATCAAGTGCTAAAATCTCCTTGAGGTTCTCGATGACCTCTTTGTTCTCGGATGGATCTCCGGGGCCGTTTGAAAGCATGATTCCGTCGACGTCAAGCGCCTTAATCTGTCCCGCTGTTGTGTTATGCGGACAAACGATAACATTCGCTCCTCTTTTTACGAGCTCACGGGAGATGTTCTCCTTGAGGCCGAAATCGAGAAGTGCAACTCTGTATTTTCCGTCAGAACCGTTTGTGTACATATCCTTTGTAGAAACGCTCTTGACGGCATCTTTAACGGTATAGGCTTTTATTTTGTCAAAATCTGCATGAGAAGGATCGGTAACAATTGCACCGTTCATGACACCTGCTTCTCTTATGGTCTTTGTGAGAGAACGTGTGTCAATTCCGCAAAGACCGACTATCTTTCTTTCCTTTAAAAAAGTGTCAAGATCACCCTCGCATCTAAAATTCGAAGGATCTTGACACCATTCTTTAACTATATAACCGGCAGGTCCGATAACATTGCCTTCAAAATCGGCAGGGATTACACCATAGTTGCCGATTAATGGGAATGTCTGTGTTACGATCTGTCCAAAGTAGCTCTTGTCTGTGAGGGTCTCAAGATAACCTGTCATACCTGTTGTAAAAACAACCTCGGCGACAACTTCTCCCTCGTAGCCAAAGGACTGACCTTCAAAAACTTTTCCGTTTTCAAGTACCAGATAAGCTTTACTCATATCAGTTCTATACCTCTTCTCTTCAAAGTTATAATCCGTAAAATTGCACACTAACAGACTATTTTTGAAATTATATCAAATCCGCTTTTTTTCGTCAAGGGTATTAATCTATAAATGTTTATAAAATCGATAAAATGTATAAAAATACCCCTGATGAGGTATTTGCTCATCGGGGGTACTATATTTAGAGTTCGGGACTATAATTACTGATAATCTCTTCGGCAACGCTAAGCTTAGTTGTTCTATTGTCCATTGCCTGTTTCTCTATGTATCTGTGCGCCTGGGTTTCATTCATACGCAGATATTCTACCAAAAGACATTTCGCCTGACAGACTATTCGAAGCTCGTCAAGCCTTGTCTTTAATTTATCCGACTCTTTCCTGTATCTTTCAAGACGCGACGCATTCGCCACCACAAGCCTTGTTACTTGATGGAACAAATGGCGGTCAACCGGTCTCGCCACCGTGAAGATACCGTAATTTTCAATCTTTGAACTGACATTATCAAACAGCTGGGATTTCACCAGCATAATTACCGAAGCGGAGTACTTCTCGGTTATTGTAATTGCCAAATCGTGACCGAATTCATCGCTAAGCGGTGCGTTTATGATGACGAGATCGTAGTCATATCGCATGAGCATACGCCTTGCCTCAGAGCCGCTGAAAGCCGATGAAACAGCAGAAAAAGCAGATTTATCCAGCATATCGGAAATCGCAGACACGCCCTTTTCTGTTCCCGTGACTATAAGAACGTTAAGTGTACTTTTAATACTTGGCATATTGTTTCATTTCCTTTTTACTGAATTTTACCTACCCGCAACGGTGTTAAGAAGCTCCTGAGGAATAACCGACTTGACAAATTCCGAATCACGGCAAATAAGCTTTGCTTCGCCAAGTGAGCCGGGAAGTGAAGTCTCTCTTACCTCACGCAAAGTGAGATAATCAAGGACTCCCTCCATGCCTGCCGAAATGAGCAGTGCATATGCAAGATAAGGATTAGCTGAGGAATCGGGCGAGATAATCTCGACAGTTCCCTCTTCCTTGTTGATATTAAGGATATTTCTTCCGGACTTATTCTTCCATGTTACGGTATCGGGGATGTCACTGTCACCTAAGCGGTCATATGACTCCTCTCTCGAGTTAAGCACGGCGGTGATTTCCGCACAGCGGCGAATGAGTCCGGCAAGGAACGACTCCGTGCACGGCGAACCTTTGTATCTCGGGGCGAACTTAATTTTGAATGAGTTTCCGCATTCATCGGAAAGCGGCTTCGGTCTGAATGAAGCGTGAAGTCCGCTTCTGTCAGCCATATTTTTGACAACGGAGCGGTAAGCAATTACATTGTCTGCCGCACTCATGGGACTGCTCTCGATAAAGACGACCTCGTTTTGACCTGGGCCCGCATTGTGGTGAGAAAGAATAGGAGTAATTCCCATGTCCTCTAAAGTGAGGCAAATATCACGTCTCACGTCCTCGCCCTTGTCGTTCGGTGCCTCGTCCATGTAGCCCGCACGGTCAAAGGGAATTTCTGTCGGGTTGCCCTCCTCGTCGTTCTTGAAAAGATAGAACTCGATTTCGTTTCTGATCTTGATGCGCATATCGTTCTCGATAGCCTTTTTGCTCACTTCACGGAGAATATTTCTCGTGTCGCACTCGAACGGTGTACCGTCAGCCTTGACTATATCGCAGAAGAAACGAATAACGCTTCCGTGAGAAGGTCTCCACGGCAAGGTGCACATGGTGTCGATGTCGGGCTTGATGTAAACCTCGCCAGAATGACCGAAGCCCTCTATGAACTTCGCCTTGACGGGAACACCCGTGGAAAAAGCCTGATCCAAAAGCGGCGGCTGAATAGAAATGATTTTAAGCTTGCCCCTTACGTCACAGAAAGCGAGCTTGATAAACTTGACGTCGTTTTCCTCTATAAAGGACATAACATCGTTTATGGTATATTTCATCTTGATTACCTCATTGGTATTAATTTGAGCGTATTGATATACTTTGCTATTATAAATTAAAATAAAGCACTTAGATTATAAAATAAATCTAATCAGACTGTCAATTTTTACGAAAAAAACAGGATTACAGCACATTTCGGTTAAACTCGAATTTATTTTTTCTTGTATCGAAGCACAACAAGCCTTTTTGTGCTTTAGTTCATAGTTCACAGAATTGCAGTTTAACTTGAATGCTTTTGGTGATTATTCCCACTAAACCGAAGTTCAAACCACGGCACAAATACTTTAGATAAATTTTATTGACTTGAGGCTACTTTACCTATAAAATATCTTGTAGCACAAATACAAACCACTCTTATCTAAATTTGGAGGAAATCATGTCCTATACAGCACAGAAAGATTCCGTACCTGAAATTTTCGGCACAAATGTCTTTAACGAAGACATCATGCAGCAGAGACTTCCCAAGGATGTTTACAAGTTACTGCGTGAGACTATCGACAACGGCAGAGAGCTCGAGCTTTCAGTCGCAAACGCAGTAGCCAACGCCATGAAGGATTGGGCAATCGAAAAGGGTGCAACTCACTACACGCACTGGTTCCAGCCCATGACAGGCTACACGGCTGAGAAGCACGACAGCTTCATCACACCGACAGCTGACGGAAGAATCATCATGGAGTTCTCCGGCAAGGAGCTCATCAAGGGCGAGCCTGACGCATCGTCTTTCCCTTCGGGCGGCTTAAGAGCTACCTTTGAGGCAAGAGGCTACACCGCATGGGACCCCACCTCCTACGCTTTCATCAAGGATAAGTCATTATATATCCCCACAGCTTTC
Source organism: Bacteroidaceae bacterium (assembly GCA_963589785.1). Taxonomy (GTDB): domain Bacteria; phylum Bacillota; class Clostridia; order Oscillospirales; family Acutalibacteraceae; genus SIG603. The sequence goes on from CAVAMJ010000002.1 coordinate 169,795, forward strand.
TGCTCATACGGCGGCGAGGTTCTTGATAAGAAGACTCCGCTATTAAGATCCATGGAAGCTATCAACACCCAGTCACTGAGAGTTCTCCGTCTTTTCGGCGACACAGAAACACAGAAGGTCACAACAACTGTCGGCGCAGAGCAGGAATATTTCCTCATTGACGAGAAGCTCTTTAACAAGAGAGACGACCTTCTTCTCTGCGGCAGAACTCTTTTCGGTGCAAAGCCACCGAAGGGCCAGGAGATGGACGACCACTATTTCGGCGCTATCAAACCGAGAGTTGCCGCTTACATGAGAGAGCTTGACGAGGAGCTATGGAAGTACGGCATTCTTGCTAAGACAAAGCACAACGAGGTTGCGCCCGCTCAGCACGAGATGGCACCTATCTTCACTACAACTAACCTTGCAACCGACCAAAACCAGCTCACCATGGAGATCATGAAGAATGTCGCAAGAAAGCACGGTCTTGTTTGCCTTCTGCATGAGAAGCCGTTTGAATATGTCAACGGAAGCGGCAAGCACAACAACTGGGCTCTTTCGACAGACACAGGCAGAAATCTCCTCGCCCCTGGCAAAAATCCGTCAGAGAACGCAACATTCCTACTCTTCCTCTGCGCTGTTATCAAGGGCGTTGACGAATATCAGGATTTACTCAGAATTTCAGCCGCAAGCGCAAATAACGATCACCGCTTAGGCTCAAGCGAAGCACCGCCGGCTATCGTTTCTATCTTCCTCGGAGACGAGCTCACCGACATTCTCGATGCACTCGACAAGCACCGTGCTTACGAGGAGCGAGAGACTCAGAGAATGGAAATCGGCGTTTCCTCACTTCCGCATCTTCCTAAGGACACAACCGACAGAAACAGAACCTCACCTTTTGCATTCACAGGCAATAAGTTTGAGTTCAGAATGGTTGGTTCTGCTATGAGCATCGCTTGTCCGAATATCATGCTTAATACTATCGTTGCCGAGGAGCTCAAGCAGTTCGCAGACGAACTCGAGAAAGCAGAGGACTTCAATAAGTCACTTCGCCACCTCATCCGCCGTGTTTACAGAAACCACAAGAGAATCATCTTCAACGGTGACGGCTACTCACAGGAGTGGCTCGATGAGGCTAAGGCAAGAGGACTTAGCAACTACGCTACAGCCGTCGACGCTATCCCCCACTACTGCGACGAGAAGAACCTCAAGCTTTTCAAGGACCACAACATCTACACCGAAGTAGAAATGAACTCAAGAAGAGACATTCTCTTAGAGGAATACGAGAAGACAATCAACATTGAAGCTCAGACCATGATAACCATGGTTAAGCGTGATGTTATCCCCGCTGTCAACAAGTACATCTCAAGTCTTTCTGACAGCGTAATCCGTCAGAGAAGCGTGATAAGCACATTGCCGTGCAAGGCCGAATGTGACCTCATCGAAAAGCTTTCCGCAGAGCTCGACAAGGCTTATTCAAGCGTATCGGGACTTGAAATTCTCACAAAGGCTTATGAGGATCTTAAGTCGGACGTTATGGAAGGCTCTGTCTTCTGCAGAGACAGAATTATCCCGTGCATGAAGGAGCTTAGAAACAGCGTAGACTTCCTCGAGGACAAAACAGGCAATGAATTCTGGCCGTACCCGAGCTACACGGATCTTCTCTTCAAAATCTAAGCAATCGCATAAAGCTAAGGGGCAGTTTTTCTGTCCCTTATTTTTGTGCGTTCTGTACCAAAAAATCAACTCGATATTTTATTTTTGGTACGCAAATCGGCTTTATCTTGTCCGAAATTCAGCTTTCTTTCGATAAAATGCACTGTTTTTCCGTTTATTTACACATTTGAAACGACCCTATTTGTGCAAAATAGATATTTTATTCTAATAGTATTTACTTTTTTTGCAAATAATTGTATAATCTTACTATCGATATACTACATTGGCTTTTTAGCGGAGCAAGAAATGAAAGTTTGCTTTTCTCCGCAAATTAAATGTATCCGCTAAGCTTCACCGATCTTAGGCAATCGATGTCCTTTAACGTCATACAAAGAAACTTGAGAGGAAAGATCTTATGCGCCTTAGAAATCAACCTATCGGAAACAAAAATTTAGTAGGAGCAAGAGTTGAACTCGCAAGAAAGAACCAAGGCATGAAGCAGAAGGAGCTCCTCGCTCAGCTGCAGGTCAAGGGAGTTGACATGAACTCTTCCGGTCTTTCAAAGCTCGAAGGACAGATTCGTGCAGTAACCGATTTTGAACTGCTTGCCATTGCAGAGATTTTAGATGTCGACGTCATGTGGCTATTAAAGGGCGACGACGAATAATTTTAAATATAAGAAAACTTCTTTTTTCATTATTAGATACTCTGACGAACCCACCGGGAAAAGCTCTCGGTGGGTTTGTCGTTTTTAAGTATCAAATCTTATCATTTCTGTCAGGGATAAATTTCTGTAAACGAGATCATCTCGCACGTTAAAACCAAGCTTCTCCCAAAATGCGTTTCCTGTTTTGTTTCGCTCGAATACAACGAGTGCGGCTTTATTTATCTTAAGCTTTTTTAATTCGTTTAATGCGCACTCCACTAAATTTCTCGCTATCCCTCTTCCTCGAAAATCAGGATGCACCGCAGTGTGATAGATATAACCCCTTCTGCCATCATTTCCTACCATAATCGCACCGACAATTTCTCCGTTTTCCTCAGCAACAAAGCACGTTGTGGGGTTTCGCTCAATAAAACGCTCAATGCCCTCTTTTGAGTCATCGAGGTTATTAAGTCCCATTCCGACACAAGACATCCACAAGGAATATATTTTCTCATAATCGTCTATGGTCATATTTCTGATTGTCATTTCACTCACCGCTAAAAAGTCTTTCTGCGTTTTGATACATTATTTTTTCTAAAATCGGACTTAGTTCATCGCTGTTTTGCAAAGCCTTTACCTTTTGCTCGATTCGATCGCTCGGAGTATATGGGAAATCTCCGCCGAACAAAATGTGATTTTCGTCCGTGAGTGTGATGAGAATTTTAATTCCCGACGGAAGTGCATCGCCCGCAATGTCAAAGTAAAGTGACTCAAGGCTCTTCTTAGCATCTACGGGCTGACCTATCCCCTTTGCCGCCAAAACCTTTGTAATGCCCAAAAGTCTGTCAATTACATTCGGCAAAAACGAACCGCAGTGCGGCACTACAACCCTCACGCTCGGATATTTCTCGAGTGTGCCCGATGTGATTAGATTGATTACCGCACGTGTGGTGTCGGCTATGAACTCAAAAAGCGGCAAAGGAGTCGAGGTGAAACAGCCGCTCGGAATCGCTTTCGGTGCGGTCGGATGGAGTATCACCACAGCTTTTCTTTCGTTCAACTTTTCAAACAGCGGATCGTATTTTTCGTCACCTAAATAACGCCCGTCTGCGTTGCTTGGTAATTTCACGGCGTCCGCCCCAAGAACATCATAAGCGAAGTTTAGCTCTTCGATTGCCGCATTCATATCGGGAACGGGCAAAGCTGCGGCAAACATTATCTTATCGGGGTAATCTCTTTTGTACTTAGCGGCGCACTCGTCCAAGGCTCTCGCTATGCTTGCCGATTCCGACTTGTCACCGTACCAGAAATGAGGCGATGAAACTGAAATTAAGCTTTTCTCTATCCCAGCCTTTTCCATGCTCTCTAAGTGCTCCTCAATCGACCAATTAGGCGTCGGAAATCCGTCCTCGTTCTCCTTGCCGTGCTTTTTAATGCTGTCTAAATATTCAGGGCAAGTGAAATGCGAATGTACATCAATTATCTTCATCTTATTTTCCACACTTTCTTTTAATATTGTATACAACTTTTCCGCTTGTAAAAAAGTGAGGTATCAGAAGATACCTCACAAAAATAATATTTAATTTAAAATCACTCTGCTAAAAGCTTCTCGGAAGCGGCAAGCTTAAGGCATGTTGCGAAGACATGAATTGCCTCCTCGAGCTCCTCAATCGGCGGGAAGGACGGAGCAATTCTGATATTGCTGTCGTTGGGGTCCTTTCCGTATGGGAATGTTGCGCCCGCATTTGTGATGATAACACCAGCCTGACGGCAAAGCTCGAATACCTTCTTTGCACAGCCCGGCATAACGTCACAGCTGATGAAGTAGCCGCCGTTCGGCATATTCCATGTAGCGATGTCAAGCTCGCCGACGTCGCTCTGGAGAACCTCGCCGACCTTTCTGAACTTCGGCTCGAGAAGCTCTCTGTGGCCCTTCATGATATCGAGAACACCGTCAATATCCTTGAAGAAGAGAACATGGCGAAGCTGGTTGAGCTTATCAGGACCGATTGTCTCAACTGTGAAATGGCGCTTGAGGTCGACTATGTTTCTGTCGCTTGCAGCCATTGCGGAAACACCAGCGCCCGGGAATGTGATCTTCGAGGTTGAAGCGAAGATGAAGACGTTGTCCTCTGTTCCCTCAGCGATAGCCTCCTCCCAGAGATTGAGAAGAGTATCGGGAGTATCTGTCAAATCGTGTACGCAGTATGCGTTATCCCACATTATTCTGAAGTCCTTTGCGGCAGGCTGAAGCTTTGCAAATCTTCTTACTGTCTCGTCGGAATATGTGATGCCTGTCGGGTTGGAGTACTTCGGAACGCACCAAATACCCTTGACTGTCTCGTCCTTGACGAGCTCCTCGACCATATCCATGTCGGGGCCTGTCTCGAGCATAGGAATCGGAATCATCTCAAAGTCAAAGTACTCTGTGATGCCGAAGTGTCTGTCATAACCGGGGCATGGGCAAAGCCACTTCTTCTTGTCGAGTCTGCCCCACGGTGTCTGACCGCTGAAGCCGTGTGTGACACCTCTTACCATTACGTCAAACATGACTGCAAGGCTTGAGTTGTTTCCGATAATTATCTGAGAATTCGGAACACCTATCATGCCGCTGAAGATAGACTTCATGGAATCAAGACCGTCCCAAATGCCGTAGTTTCTTACGTCATCGCCCTTTGAGTTAGCAAACTCGTATCTTGCGTGAAGTGCCTCGAGAACACCGAGAGCCAAGTCAAGCTGAGCCGCAGAAGGCTTTCCTCGTGCCATGTTCAGGCTAAGCTTTTTTGCAAGGATTTCTTCGTATTCTTTCTTTGCTTCCTCGTGAAAGGAACTGAGCTGTTCCTTGTTCATCTCTTTGAGTTTCATTTTGTTCTCTCCTAAACTTCTATGAATATTCGGGCATTTCGTGAATTGAATTTGACACACTTATTTCATATTTGTTCTTGTCCTTTGATTATTCTAATATAATTCGAGCGAAAATGCAAGATTTTTAAAATTTCCTTGCATTTTTCTACTTCTTATAGTATTATTGCTAAACTTTTCACTTTTTATTGTGCAATTTGACTTATCAAATTCTGTTTTTGCTGTGGCACAACAAAAAAGCAGTCCGAGAACAACCGAACTGCTTTTTTGATTTCATATGAGTTTTATATTTTTAAGAAATTCTTTCGCTGTTTGTTTCAAAAACTTTATCGGCGACATTCATCGTAGAAGTCCTGTGAGAGACGATGACAACCGTCTTTTTCTCTGCCGACTCACGAAGTGATTTTAATATAATTCCCTCGTTGAGCGAATCGAGATTGCTTGTCGGCTCATCGAGAAGCATAAGCTCGCTGTCGTGAAGGAACGCTCTCGCAATGCCTATTCTCTGCTTTTCTCCGCCGGAAAGCGTATCTCCAAGCTCGCCCACCTGAGTGTCGTAGCCGTTAGGGAGAGCCATGATAAAATCGTGAACGGAAGCTTTTTTAGCCGCCTCGATGATTTCCTCACGGGTAGCATTAACCTTTGCAACGGCAATGTTGTTTGCTATTGTATCGTGGAAAAGCTGTGTCTCCTGTGTGACGTAACTCTCGAGGTCTCGAAGTCTTTTTGTCGGAATTTCTCTCACGTCATTTCCGTCAACGCTGACTTTGCCCTTTTGAACATCCCAGAATCGCATGAGAAGCTTTAGCAGTGTTGATTTTCCCGAGCCGCTTGCGCCGTGAATTCCCGTGATTATGCCGGGTTCAAGCTTAATCGAATAGTTATTAAGTATCGTTTCCTCGCCGTAAGCAAATGTTACATTCTCTGCAGCAGCACCGGTAAAATCGTGTTCGCTTACTTCAAACGAACCGTCATCGTCAATTTCCTTGACCATCGGCTCTTCCTCCAAGAGTGAGAGAACTCTCTCGCCGCTTGCAAGAGTCTGATTTAGGTTATTTGAAAGACTCGAGAGAGCGACAGTCGGACCGAATGAGCCCATCATAGCTACCGTACAGGTGAGTATTCCGTCAAAGCCGATTTTTCCGCTGTTATAAAGCGTGACGGTCAAAAGCAGCATCGCAAAGGAGAAAATTAAAATCATCGCATTTGTGACGGCACGCTGAGTTCCCTCAAGCTTGCTTAATTCCTTTTGAAGTGAACTTAGACTGTTTGATTTTTCGCTCATCTCGCCCTTTCGCTTTTCGCCCTGACCGTACTGAATGGTCTCGTCAAGACCTCGAAGCGAATCGAGAACAAAGCTGTTGAGTTCACCGAATTCTGTGCGGTACTCCATGCCCTTATCGCCGCCTTTTTTGCCGTTTATGACAGGAATAAGCACACCGACGATAAGATAAGCTATCAATGCGAGCAAGCCGCAAAGCGAATTATAACTGCCGATAAAGACTACCATGATAATGCTTGTGAGTATCGCAATCATGACGGGCGAAACCGTGTGAGCGTAGAACACCTCGAGAAGCTCAATATCCGTTGTGATAACAGAAATGAGATTTCCCTTGTCTCTTCCCTCAAGCTTGGCGGGGCAAAGCTTTCTGAGTGCCGCAAAAACCTTGTGGCGAATTATCGCAAGGAGCTTGAACGCTATGAAGTGGTTGCAGTACTGCTCTGCGTAGTGCAAAAATCCACGAAGCACCGCTATGATTATCATGACGGTCAAAATCGCTTTAATCGACATTCCCGAAAGAAAAGCACTGCTAACGGTAATATTTCCGTTTGAAGCTAAAATATGCACGACTGCCTGTGCCGCCAAAATCGTGAGAAATTCAGCGCACAAATAACCGACCGTTCCGAGTATGACTGCCGCCGCCATTATATGAATAAGCGGCTTTACAAGTCCGATGAGACTGCCCATGACAGAAAGAGCACTTCTGCGTTTCTTTTGATTATTATTCATTACGCATTCACTCCCTTTCCCCAGTTTTCAAGTGACATCTGGCTGTCATAAAGCTTTTTGTATGCACCGTTTTCGTTTATCAAGCTTTCGTGCTTGCCGCTTTCCTTGATTTCTCCGTCCTTTAAGAAGTAAATCATATCGGAACCGACAACATTTGCAAGCCTATGAGAAATGAGAAGCACGGTCTTTTTCTTTGCAAGCTCATGGATAACGTCCATGATGAGCTCCTCGCTCTCGATATCGATATTTGAAGCCGCCTCGTCAAAGATGAATATATCGGCATCGTTTCTAAGCAGTGCCCTTGCGATGACAAGTCTCTGGCACTGGCCGCCCGAGAGATTACTTCCCCTTTCGAGAAGCTTGGTTTTAATTCCCTCCTGAGTATCCAAAAATCCCATGAGGTTAACCTTTTTGAGCACGGATTTCATTTCATCTACGCTTGCATTCGGCTTTGCCATTTTGAGGTTATCCTCGACTGTACCCTTGAAGATGTAGCTGTTGTGACGAACAAGAACAACTCGCTTCATCAAATCGGACTCCGCTACTTCGGAAAGCTTTACTCCGCCGACTGTAATTTCACCAGTGAAGCCGTGATTTTTGCCGGCTAAAATTCCCGCAATCGTACTTTTTCCGCAGCCCGACTCACCCACTAGCGAAACAAAGCTTCCGCTTGGCAGATCTAAATTTATACCCTTTAATATTTCTCTGTCCTTTTCATACGAAAAACGAACATTCTTAAAGGAAACATCAAGCTTGCCCTCAGGCAAGGTTTTATCGCCCGATTTCTCCTCAGGCAAATCGAGAATTTTGAATATCTTGTCGCTTGCCGCCATGCCGTTCATCGCAATGTGGAAGAACGAACCGAGAAGTCTCAGCGGCAAGAAAAACTCGCTCGCAAGCAAAACTATCGTGAGAGTTCCCGACAAGCTGATATTTCCCTTTAGAAATTCACTCACGGCAAAAGCCATACCGACCGCCGCTCCGCCGTATGCGACAATATCCATGACGCTGGTGGAATTAAGCTGCATTGTGAGCACCTTCATTGTGATTTTTCTGAAGTTCTGCGACTGAATGTCCATTTCCTCAGCCTTTTTCTCGTCAGCCTGATAAATCTTGAGTGTCGTAAGCCCCTGTAAATTCTCGAGGAACGAATCGCCCAGACCCGTGTAAACGCTCCAGTATCTGTTCAAAAGTCTCTTTGCGATTTTCTGCACAACCACGATGGAAATCGGAATAAGCGGAACGCAAACAAGCAGAACCACACTTGATTTTAGGCTCACTCGGCTCAAAATGACAAAGAGCGTTATCGGCGCAAGCAAACTATAAAAAAGCTGCGGAAGATACTTTCCGAAGTAGGTTTCGAGCTGTTCGACACCCTCCGTAGAAACCTGAACCACCTCGCTTGACGCTACCTGTTCGTTGTAGGAAGCACCGAGGCGAAGCATTTTCTCGTAAATTTTCTCTCGAAGTATTCGCTTGACATCGGCACTCGCAAGGTACGATGACTTTGCTCCCAGTTTCTCGCAAATAAATCTGACTGCAACTACTGCCGCAAGAATGACTGCAGAACTGGCGACAAGGGCGCTGTCAGCAGTTCCCTCAAGCACATTTTGAAGCAATTCGGCTATCGTGAACACGGCGGCAATCTGAGCAAAAAGCGAAATCCACTGCCACAAAACAACGAACACGATGTATTTTTTAGCGTGAGACAATAGGCCCACAAGCCTTGTTTTTATCATTTTTTCTCACTTCCTCCATTCATCTTTTTCTTCTCTCTTTTGGAGCAAATCAAATGCCAAAAAGCGAGTATCGGATGATAAAAAATCATTCTTGGACCCGAAAAACGCATGACCTTGCGGATTTCCTCACGCATAACGGGCTTGTAGCAATGCACCTTGCAGTTAGCGCAAAAGGTCTTTTCCGCCATGAACGGGCACTTCTCACTTCTAAGTCTCGCATAGTCGGCAAGAGAAGCGCATTTCTCGCACATTTTTCCGTTTTTCTTAAATTCGTCCTTATGATTTTTTCGGCAATAGAGCCTTATCATTTCATCAACGACATATTGTTCTTTTTTCCTCTTTTTTTCTACTTTATCCAAACTTTACACTGCCTCCCTTTTATCTTCCTCGGGCTTAATCGTCTTAATTCTGAGAAAGAAATACAAAATATGACACACCCACACGACGGCAAGACAAATTCTTCCTATCGGAACATTTTTCATGCAGATAAATCCGACCAGCATAACAGCCGTGACCATTCCGATGATTTTCAGCTTAGTCCTCATGGTCATTGACCTCTCGGTGACGAAGCTGTCAAGATGCTTTTTATAAAGCTTCGTTCCGACAAACCAGTCGTGCAGTCTTTGGGAGCTTTTCGCAAAGCAAAAAAGCGTAGCCATGTAAAACGGCACGGTCGGCAAAATCGGCAGTATAACTCCGACAGTTCCGAGAGCCAGACACACAAAGCCAAGTGCGGCAAAAGCAATTCTTACGGGATTTTTCATCTTCCTTCTCCTTGTGAATTTTTGTTCAAATATATCGATATGTTATTTATAACTAACCCTTAATTAAAACAAAATCTGTCAAATCCGCGGCTAACCGTAGACACGACAGATCTTGTAAAGCTTTTAATTTATCAGAACTCTGCAGAGCCTGTTGTTCTTGGGAACGGGAGAACATCTCTGATGTTGGAAATGCCCGTGAGGTACATGATCATTCTCTCGAAGCCGAGACCGAAGCCTGCGTGCTTTGTGCTGCCGTAGCGGCGAAGATCAAGATACCACCAGTAATCCTCTTCCTTGAGACCGAGTTCGTGAATTCTGTCAAGGAGAAGGTCGAGTCTTTCCTCTCTCTGAGAGCCGCCGACAATCTCGCCGATACCCGGAACAAGAAGGTCAACTGCGGCAACGGTCTTGCCGTCCTCGTTTGCTCTCATGTAGAAAGCCTTGATTTCCTTCGGATAATCTGTGACAAAGGTAGGCTTCTTGAAGTACTTCTCTGTGAGGTATCTCTCGTGCTCTGTCTGGAGGTCACTTCCCCACTCTACCTTATACTCGAACTTGTCGTTGTTCTTCTTGAGAATCTCAATAGCCTCTGTGTATGTTACTCTTGCGAAGTCGGAAGAAGCAACATGGATGAGTCTCTCCTTGAGTCCCTTGTCAACAAAGGAATTGCAGAAGTCGATGTCCTGTGGGCAGTGCTCCATGACATAGTTGATGACAAACTTAATCATGCTCTCGATGTACTGCATGTCGTCCTCGAGGTCGCAGAATGCCATTTCAGGCTCAATCATCCAGAACTCTGCGGCATGGCGCTGAGTGTAGCTCTTCTCTGCACGGAATGTAGGGCCGAATGTATAAATCTTGCCGAATGCCTGAGCGAAGGTCTCGCCCTCAAGCTGACCGGAAACAGTGAGGCTTGTCTTCTTGCCGAAGAAATCTTCGCTGTAATCGACAGAACCGTCTTCTTTTCTCGGAACGTTGTCAAAGTCAAGAGTTGTAACCTGGAACATCTCGCCTGCGCCCTCTGCATCACTGACGCTGATAAGCGGTGTGTGAGCATAGACAAAGCCCTGCTCCTGGAAGAACTTATGGATTGCGTAAGCGGCAGTAGAACGAACTCTGAATGCGGCTGAGAAAAGGTTTGTTCTCGGTCTTAAGTGAGCGATAGTTCTAAGATACTCGACTGTGTGTCTTTTGGGCTGTAGCGGATAATCGGGAGTGCTTGCGCCCTCGACTGTAATAGCCTCAGCGTGAATCTCAAACGGCTGTTTTGCGCCCGGAGTCTCGAGTACTGTACCGACTACAACAAGTGCGGCACCGACATTCTGAGCGGAAATTTCAGCGTAGTTTGAGAGCTTATCTGCCTCAAAAACAATCTGAACGCCCTTGAAGCAAGAGCCGTCGTTGAGGTCGATGAAACCGAAAGCCTTCTGAGCACGAATGTTTCTTGCCCAGCCCGCTACGGTTACGGATTTATCCTTATATTCCGATATATCGGCATAAAGCTTAGATATTTCAGTTCTCTTCATGGTGTCTAATCCTTTCAATGAATCAATCTCCTAATATAATACACGCTATTTGATTGATTTGCAAGCAAAAAACGCTCCTTATCCTTTATGCTGTAAATGATTTTCAGCTGTATTTTTTGAGGAAAGAGAAAGCCACCGCCAAAGGACAGTGACTTTCCGTTAAAGCTATTAATAGCTTTGTTCTTATCGCATATTAGATTTTATTAATAAGAGCTTCCGACAAACTCTGTGCTGACAAACTGATCGCTGACGGTGCCGCCGCTGATTGTCTGCTCAACAACACCAGAATAGTACTTGTCGCCTCGAATATCTGTGAGAACAACTGCGTTGAGGTATTCTCCGTCAGAAACGGAGTCAAGCTTTACGGAAGTAAGCTTACCGTAAATCACAATATCGCCCTCTGTCTTTGTGGTGCTGTCGTCATTGAAGTCATAGAGATCATATACAGGGATAATCTGATCGCCGCCCTTGAGCTCTTCATTCTGCTTTGCGGAAACATAAGCTGAAGATGCGTCTGACTCATCGGTAAGCTTAGTTGCACCCTTAATGCTTGCTTCCCCTGTTGTCTTGTCATAGGAAATGAAAAGGTAGCAGTCATTATAATTAATCTTGACAGGGCTTCTGTAGGTAACTGTGCTGTCGGTTTCAGAGACTATCTCCGTATAAAGCGGCTGACCGTTAAGTGTAATCCACTTTCCGTCAAAGTTTGTTTCGACAGTGTTATCGTTAATGCTTGCCGCTACACTCTCACCGTAATATGTGATAGTGTCGTCGTCAACATTATATTTTCCAAGCTCAATATTTGCTTTCTGAGCGTTAGTCTTCTGTCCGTCTGTGAGGGCAATGCTGAAGTCATTCTCGCCAAGTGTGATTTCGTTCTGTGCGAACTTCTTGAGTTCAGCTGTATTGATAACGTCCGCTGTGCCGTAGCCCTTGTCGGTAGCGAAGCTCTGATACTCGTCATTGAGGCATCCGGCTATCTTGTAGTAGTAAAGTGCATTTGTTGCGTCATCATCGCATATTGTGTTGATATACTTTAAGAAGTACTGCATACCGCCTGCGCCTCGAACATAAACAGGCATATAAACGCTTATACCCTCTGCATCGGAGAGGTAGCCGCTCTCACGGTGATAAAGAACCGCTCTGTCGAGATTATCAAGAACCTTCTGGCACTCATCGGGGTAATACTCCGAAAGTGCGTTCATGTAGTTTCCAAGGTCGATAGTGTTGCAAACTCTGTATGCTGTCTCGGCAAATCTTGTGGAATTATCTGCCGCCGCACCGACCTTTGAAAGAACGCTCATATCCTTGACGGCATCCTTAAGAAGTGTGCCGTTGAGCTCGCAGTATGAGTTGTATGTATCCTCTGCCGCATTGATGTCGATAACGGAGAACGCTATGTCAATATCAATTAAGTCCTTGGTGTTAACTCTCCATGTTACATAGTAGTCGACAAATGAATCTGCTATAACCTCGCCAATAGCGGCTGGGCTCATAGTCGGATCGTCAGTCATTGCCTGGAGGTACTTGCCGTGGTCCCAACCGTCGCCGGGTTCAACCTCTTCAGAGCCTAAGAGATACTTGCCGTAGCCGTAAAGTGAATGTGCAACTTCTGTGGAGCCCATAAGGCAAGCGTCAAAGCCGATAATATCGTAGTGCGGATTTTCTGCGTCCTCTTTGTAGTTTGCCGCAAACGCCGACTCAATATCCTTGAGGGTCATTGTGCTGCCGTAAATATCGTCTACGCCGTAGCCGAATGCACCTGCGCCGTGATCCCACAAGACAAGCATTCTGTGGTCAGACGGATAGTTCTCATCGCAGTACTTCATGAAGTCTGCAAGCGTGTTCGGGTCGCAGGAATCCTGAAGCGGCATGTTCTCGACTTCTCTGAATACTCCGTCCTTATACTCAAATCGCTGAGTTTTATTGGGGTTAACCATGGAGTTGTCCCACTTTGTAGCGCCGCCTGTCTGAATGACAATGTTGATGTTATCAGACCATTCGCCGCTTAAAATCTCGCCTATATCGCTTGAAGCCGCTCCGGCAGGCATTTCTCCTGTGCTTTCATCGCTTGATGCTGCGGGATATTCTGTCGGCTCGTACATATAGTCGGGCATTTCAATTCCCTTGCTGTTAAGCTCGCTGTTGTACTGGGAAAGCTGCTCTGCAAAGTCTTGTGTTGACTTAGCGGAGTTCTCCGCTTTCTCGTCCTGAGTGAGAGCAACCGTAATCGGTGAAAGCTCGTTTGTGTATCCGTCCTCAAGGTTAGAGCCTACCATATAGTAGCAGATTGTCCATGTCTCGTCTTCGCCGATTTTATCGAGTGCATTTATCTCCTCTTCGCCCTTTTCGTCCTTTGCGGAAATCTCGTAGATTTTCTCCTTATCGACGGGGTCGTTTTTTCCGTCCAAGAAAAGCACGTTGATTATCGACACAAGAATCGGCTGACCCGCCGGAGAGAGAACAAACATGTAGCTTCCGCCCGCTAATACGGAAAGCGCCAAAACAGCTACAATCAGTCTTTTTATTACCTTATGCCAAAGCTTCACAAGGAAAGGTGCGTTCTTGTATTTTCTCTTTTTCTTGAGCTTTTTTTCTTTGCGAGCGGCTTTTTTAGCCGCTTTCTTCGCTTTTTTCTCGAGCTTCATGTTAGCTTTATCCTGCTTCCAAAGCTCTTTTTTAATCTGTCTTTTTGATTTTTTCGGTTCTTCTGCCGTTTCTGCGACATTCACAACCGCTTCGGTGGTATTTTCGGCAGTGACTTTTTCAGTGCCGATTACCTCATTTTTCTTTTCTTCGTTCATTTTTAGTCCTTTCTGATTAGATTTTGTTGTTTTTTCTTTTGTTTTTGTTAAATCACAAGTAATTCACAAGTGAAAGTATACGCGCCTTGTGCGGACAAAGAACGGACAAAGCAAAGCTATCGAGCCTCAATATCACGACTTTTACTGAATTTAACAAACAAATGATATAACAAATACTACATACAATCAAGGACTTTTCACCGATTTACTTCTTTGTTCAAAAATACAAACAATATTATATTTCCAAATGAAAATTAATTTGCTTAAAACGGAAGCTCATCGTCCTTGTCAACCAATCGGCTGATTGGTCTTTCGTAAGGCTTCGGCTCGTAATTTACATAATCTTCATATCGTCTGTCAGAGCCATAAAAATCAGAGCCCTTAATCCTAAACATCGGGTGAGTTCGGTTATCAATACAATATCTTTCGTAATTTTTAGTAGCTTTAGTTAAGCTTTCTATGCTCACTCCCTCTTTTACTCTTTCCAAGAAAGCATCAAATGCATCTCTTTTATCAATTCTCGATGGATAATAAAGCCAAATAGAATCAAATACTTTTTCATATTTTTCAGAACAAAAGCTATTATTTATATCTATAGTATTATCTATAGTATTATTTATAGTATTATTTATAGTATTATATCTATTCTCTGTGCCGCTTTTGTCATAAGGGGTGTGACAAACTTGCGTGGAGGAATGTGACACTTCTGTCAAAGGGGGAGTGTCATCCTTTTCGTGAGGGCATGAAAAATTCTTCAAGGGGTAAATTCTTCTTTCTGTCACCTGTTTTGTTAATTCGTTTCTCGTTTCTTCCTTGCGGATATAGCCTAATTTTTCGAGTTCTGCTAATGCTCTGATAATGGAGCGGGGAGATTTTCCCAGTACCTTTCCTAAGCTTCTGTTTGTTGCCCAGCAATAGCCCTTTTTGCTCGCTCCCGACAAGCCGAAAATCTCAAGATAGAGCCTGAATGCGGCATCGCTTAAATTATTATCGTGTAAAATACTCACGGGAGTGCGGACAAACGCTTCGTGTGTTTTCATTTGCTTGGCACCTCCTTTCACCCATACCCCGTTTGAGTTTGTTATTTCCCTCTAAACGGAAATTTAACCGTAAATATTTTTCACTCAAATCAAATATTACTTGTGTATTTTCTTATAACGAAATATATTCTAAAATTCTGAATTGGGTGCAAATTCTTATCTCATTCGGTGCAGTAATTGACAGTGAATTTAGAGTGTGCTATATTTCGTGTCGGTTAGTCTTAACTAATACATAATATTACAATCACATAAAGGAGAGACAAAATGATCAAAAAAATCTTGTCACTTGTTCTTAGCCTGTCACTTATGGCAGTATCCCTTGTCGGCTGCTCGAGCGAATCTTCAGCTTCCGACAGCTCCGTTTCAGAGACATCTACTGAAAGCACAAGCACAACTGAAACTTCTGCCGATGAGACAGAATATCCCATCACAATCACTCACGCTTACGGCGAGACCGTAATCGAGAGCAAGCCCGAGAGAGTAGTAACTCTGGGCTGGGGAAATCAGGACACCGTCCTCGCACTCGGTGTTGTACCTGTCGGCTGTTCCGCCGCTAACTACGGCTATGTAACCGACCACAAGCTTCACGAGTGGACAGACGAGGCTTTCGCTTCTCTCGGCGAGACAAACCCTAATGTCTTTGACGACACCGACGGATATGACTACGAGGCAATCAGCGATGCCGCTCCCGATGTTATCCTTGCCGCTTATTCCGGAATGACACAGGAGGAGTACGAGACACTCTCTGCTATCGCACCTGTTGTTCCTTTCGAGGAGACAGCATGGAAGACAACCTGGAAAGAGCAGACTGTCCGCAACGCTGAAGGCATGGGCATGAAGGCTGAGGGCGAGGCACTTGTATCAGAGACTGAGGAGCTTATTAAAGAGAAGGTAAGCGAGCACTCTGAATTCTCAGGTGTAAAGGCCGGTTTCTTCTGGATTAGCGCTGACGATTTCAGCACATTCTACGCATATCTCCCGGCAGACCCAAGAGCCGCTTACTTACAGGACTTAGGCTTTGAGCTTCCTGACAGCATCAAGGAGCTTGCCGGCGACGGTTCAGAATTCTCCGTTACACTCAGCCGTGAGAATGTCGAGTCACTTTCCGACATTGACTTAATGGTTGTCTACGGTGACGAGGCTCTGCTTGAGGCACTGCAGAAGGATGAGCTCATGTCTCAGATCCCCGCAATCAAGAACGGCGCAGTTGTTCTTCTTGACAGCACATCTCGCCTTGCGGCATCCACAACACCGAGCATTCTCTCAATCCCGGCAACAATAGACGAGTACCTCGATGTTTTGTCAGAGGCTTGCGGTAAAATCAATGAGTAAGAAAAAATCGCTTATCACATACGCCTTAATGGCTGTTATACTTCTGATTTGTGTATTTTTATCGATTGCCTGCGGAGTAAAATCCGTAGGCTTTCGGAGCATTTTGGGCGCTTTTATTCCAAATGACGCTCCGAGCGTCGATGTTAATATAGTTCTCGCAAGAATACCCAGAACCGTATTCGGCGTGCTTGCGGGGGCGGCACTGGGAGTGTCGGGACTTCTCATGCAGTCAATCACAAGGAACCCCATAGCTGACCCGAGCATACTCGGCGTGAACACGGGTGCTTCGCTTTTCGTTGTCAGCGGAATTGCTTTTCTTCACATTCAAAGCGGGAACGCTTACATCTGGCTTGCTTTTTTCGGTGCGGCTCTCACGGCGGTTCTCGTCTACGGACTTGCCTCAGTCGGAAACGGCGGCGCAACCCCTATCCGCCTTGCACTTGCGGGTGCGGCGGCTTCTACGGCTCTTCAGTCGCTCGTCAACACAATAATGCTGCCGAACACCTCTGTCATGGATCAGTTCCGTTTCTGGCAGGTAGGAAGCATTGGCGGAGCATCGTGGGACGACATCAAGCTAATGAGCCCCTATCTTGCGGTAGGCTTTTTGCTCGCATTCTTCCTCGTGCCGTCACTGAACACCTTGGCACTCGGCGATGACGTTGCGACAGGTCTCGGAGTGAATGTATCACTTGTGCGTGCCTTGGCGGCACTCTCGGGAGTTCTTCTCTGCGCATCCGTCACCGCACTTGCAGGCCCGATAAGCTTCATCGGTCTCATGGTGCCCCACCTCATTCGTGCGATAGTCGGACCTGATTTAAAGAAGATAATGCCTATGTCGGCGATTTGCGGAGCGTGCGTTCTGCTTGTCTCCGATGTTCTTGGCAGAATTCTCGGCAGACCCGGCGAACTCGAATCGGGAATTATCACAGCACTTATCGGCGGCCCTGTTTTCATTTTTATTATACGAAAGGTAAGGGTGCGCTCGTTATGATGAAAAACAAACAACTTTGGGAAGGCAGTTTAAAAAGAAAGAAAAGATATACCTTAACTTGCCTAATTCTCCTATTTCTTGTGCTCGCACTCGCCTCATTTATGATGATTTACGGCAACACCGTTTATTCTCCTAAAGAAATATTCGAGATTTTAAGAGGAAGCGAAACAAAGGGTGCGGCATTCACAATCAAAACCCTTAGACTTCCAAGAATGCTTGCGGCGATTTTCTGCGGAGCGGCATTCGGCTTAGCGGGAAACACTTTCCAGAAACTGCTCGGAAATCCCCTTGCAAGCCCCGATATAATCGGAGTCACCTCAGGCGCAAGCGTTGCCGCCGTCTTTGCTATTCTCGTGCTAAAATTAAGCGGAAATATAGTTTCGTTATTAGCCGTGGCATCGGGACTTATCGTTTCAGCCGCAATCTATTTTCTCTCTCACTCGGACGGATTTTCTAACGGCAAGCTAATCTTGACGGGTATCGGCATGCAGGCTTTTCTGAATGCTCTGATCTCTTGGATGCTCTTAAAGGCATCGGAATATGACGTGGCAAGCGCACTTCGCTGGCTCAGCGGCAGTCTCAACAGTGTATCTATGAGCGATATTCCAAGGCTGATAATCGTAGTTAGTCTTTCGGTTTTTGCGATTTTCCTTTTAAATAAGCACATGGAAATATTACAGCTGGGCGAGGCTCACGCAAAAATGCTCGGTCTTAGAATAAACCTCGTTCGCCTTGCACTCATTTTGTGTGCACTGCTCCTCATTGCCTTTGCCGTCAGCGTGACGGGGCCTATCGCCTCTGTCGCATTCTTAGCGGGGCCCATTGCCGCAAGAATATCGGGAGGCGGAAAAAGCAATCTTCTCACCTCGGCGCTCACGGGCTGTGTGCTTGTCATGGCATCCGATATGATAGGTCAGTACGCATTTCCGACAAGATACCCCGTCGGAGTTATCACAGGAATACTCGGTGCGCCCTACCTCATCTACCTTTTGATAAGAATGAACCGAACTCAGTGAAAGTAAATCAAGAGAACAGGAATATAACAAAATGAACGATCCTATATTAAGGGCAGAAAACGTTGACTCAGGCTACAATCACAAAACAATAGTATCGAGCGTCAG
Organism: Bacteroidaceae bacterium; assembly: GCA_963589785.1. GTDB lineage: Bacteria > Bacillota > Clostridia > Oscillospirales > Acutalibacteraceae > SIG603. The sequence goes on from CAVAMJ010000002.1 coordinate 188,266, forward strand.
CGTGACTGTCCCCAAAAATAAAATCAGTGTTATACTTGGCGCAAACGGATGCGGAAAGTCAACACTGCTGAAAACCTTTGCGAGGCTCTTGCCGCCGCAAAGCGGTCAAATTGTACTGGACGGAAAAAGCGTAGCCGAAATCCCGTCCAAACAGCTTGCCAAAACCTTAGGCCTTTTGCCGCAATCGAGCATAGCCCCTGAGGGAATAAGGGTTCTCGACCTCGTTTCAAGAGGACGATTCCCCTATCGTCAGTTTATGAAAAGCATGTCTAAAGAGGACTATGCGGCAGTAGAAGAGGCTATGGAATTCATGGGAATAACGTCCCTTGCCGACAGATGCGTCGATGAGCTCTCAGGCGGTCAGCGTCAAAGAGTTTGGATTGCCCTTGCCCTTGCCCAGCAGACCGACATTCTTCTTCTGGACGAGCCGACAACCTTCTTGGACATAGCTTACCAGATTGAAATTCTCGATATGCTCACCGACCTCAACCGCAAACGAAAAACAACTATCGTCATGGTTCTGCACGACATTAACCTTTCGGCAAGATACGCAGACTATCTTTTTGCCATGAAAGACGGTAGATTAAAAGCTGAGGGCACACCAAAGGAGATAATCACACCGAAGCTTATAAAGGATATCTACGGGCTTGACTGCGATGTTATGAGCGACCCAGTGTCAAATTCTCCTATGATACTCCCAAAGGGAAGGTATCACACCTCGGCTGATACCTGAGTGCGGAACTGCCCGGGAGTCAGACCGCACCAGCTTTTAAACATATTCGTGAAAGCCGCCGGACTCAAATAGCCTACTTTGGCGGCAATCTCGTTTATATTGCTGTTTGTGTCAGACAGCATTCTTGCCGCCTGATTCATTCTAAGATTATTGGCATAATTCCAAATTGTCTGCTGATACATCTCGAGAAATCCCGCCTTGAGCTTCTGCTCGCTTATATCTAGCGTGCGGCTCAGTTCGTAAATCGTGACAAATGAGCCCGCATCACTTTCTATCAAATCATGAGCTTTTCTGATCTTTTCGGTATCGGTTTCTGTCATTTTGATTTTCCGTTTACCGACATGGACATAGTGCGTTTCGCCGTCCGTGTGAAGTTCGGAGAAGCTTTTTTCTTTTCTGCTTAAAAGCACAGCCACAAACTGGGCAGAAAGTGCATTTAGCATAGCGCCCGTCATTTCTTTTTGATTAAGGAGCTGTTCGATTTTAAGAAGTATATCCCTTAGCTCCTGGGAAAGATTATGATAACGGACATTCGGTCTTATGAAGTCGAGTGAGTCTTTTTTACAGCCGAGAAACGGAAGAATATTCTCTTTCAGATATTTCTTGTTGACAGAGACCTCCACGCCTCTGAAGCGCTGACCCTTTTTCCAGCAGTTTATGCCGCCCCTGGACTCCTCCATAGCAAGAAAAGCTGACGGATGAGAGATTGGCAAAAGCTTTTTATCCTTGAACGAATAGGTTATTCCCTCGTAGATAATTCCGAAATGCAAAAAAGCCGACTCATAGTCGAACTCCGATATTAAGTCTGACGGGATTGTGTAATCCCCCGTTCCACACTGAATTTCATCCAGTGAGCCTAAAATATGAATAGTGCCCACATCCGAACTATTCCATATCTGCTCATTATTTTGCCGAAAAGTGCACTCAAGTCCGATTTTTCTGTAAAAATACAGTCCATAGTCCTTTGGATTTGTCGTTTTATAAAAACTCATAAGCTTAACAGCCTTCTTTTACTTTGATTTGTATCGATAAAAATAGTTAGTTTTGACTAATTCTAATTTATTTTAGCACAATCAAATATGACTGTCAAAAAATCGCTGTAAAGAAAATGCAAAAAACGGCTCTGCCCAAAACACAAAGCCGTTTTTTAATACTTTTATATAACAAAAAAGAGATAAGCTTTCGCTTATCTCTTTGGCGCAGAGGATGCGACTCGAACGCACAATGCATTGCTGCACACCACATTTCCAATGTGGCTCCTTACCATTAGAATACCTCTGCATCTCTAATCGACTTGTTTATTATACTCATTCAGAACGAAAAAGTCAAGCATTATTTTTAATTTTTTTATAATTCTTTTCCGAGAACATTTTTAACATATTCTCTGTACCCTTGCTCTAAAATTCTGAAATCGCAACTATTATCGGTTAATTGCTGTTTTTTATTCGATATAACCATTTCATATATTCTGTTTGCTTTTCTCTGAATTCGCTCAGCATTATCCATACAAAACCTATATTCCTTGTTCAGCAGGAGGCGGTATTTTTCATCCTCTATATCTTTAATAATCAATCTTTCAATACATTCCTCGGGCACAGGAATCATATAATTAAATCGTAATGATCCTTTTATTTCTTTTTCATCTCCAGGCACAAGAATTAAAATATTGGCTTCCTGATTTCTGTCAAAAGATGATACCGAAACATAATATTTTATGTCATTAACCTGTAAAACCGCACCAAAAGCAAATTTATTTCTATCGTTATATCTTATGTTAGGCACCTTTGTAACTCCCCTGTTCTCTTTCTCATACTTCTGGAGATACCTAACATATTCCTCATTTACTCTGTAAAAATCCATATCATACTCCTCGCAGTATAAAAAAAACAGGGAGACAATATATTATCTCCCTGAAATTAACGGTTCGCATTTTAAGCTGCGAAGCACTTAAATTAAAGGTTTGCACTCAAAGCTGCAACGCACTCAAAACAAGCTCTTATCTTGTTCATTTATATTATATATGATTACAAATAAAAAGTCAACAATCGGTCAAATTGACAGTTCCTACCGGATTTATTTTTTTCGTTTTGAATTTATCTTTGTGTAAATAATTCGGCACGGAAAATGCCTGTCTGCGAACGCAAAGCGTTTTTGTCGTATTTTCTCTTTGCTGTATTTTACCTTCGTTTTTTAAGTTTCTTAGCATTCTTTATTTCTCTTTGTGCGAATAATCCGTCTGTCAAAGCCCAACCACGAACGCTTCGCGTTCTAAAAATGCATTCGCATTTTTGGTTAACTTTGCCAGCCTTTCTTCTTTTTTTATCGCTTCGCTCTGTTTTTCGTTTACGCTAATAATTAATTATTCATTATTAATTATTAATTATTAATTAATCGTGGGCTCTGCCCACACCCGCTCGCTTTTTGCAAAAAGCGAAGCAAAAACTTTTGTGTTTTGTCTTTGTGCTTTCTTTTTATATTGCTTTTTATCTTATGTTCATTTATTGACTTTACTCTCCTTTTGTTACATAATGTTATCGTTACCTTATCATCTATTAAGGAGGGATTGTATTGAAAATTTCCGTCTCAAGCTACAGCTTCTTCAGTGCTATCAAAAGCGGTTTAATCACTCCGTTTGACTGCATCTCTAAGTCTAAGGAGCTCGGTTTCGATGCTATCGAATTTGTCGATTTTATTAATTTCGATCAAAACGACCGTGCAAACTGGAAAGAGACTGCAAAAAATTTAAAATCTGAATGTGATCGTGTCGGTATTGAGATTTCTTCTCTCACCGTCGGCGCAGACCTGCTTCAAAATCCTGACGAGGACTTAGAAAAGCTCAAGGAATTTCTCGATGTCGCAGAAATTCTCGGTGTTAAATACATGCGCCATGATGCGACTGTCGGTTATCCCAGAAACTCAGACAAGTATGTTAGCTTTGACAGCGTTGTCGATGAGCTTGCCTCTCGTTTTCGAGTAATTACAGAGCTTGCCGAGAAAAAGGGCATTCGCACCATGACGGAGAACCACGGCTATTTCTCCCAGGATTCCGATCGAGTCGAGAAGCTTTACAGCAAGATAAATCACAAGAATTTCGGTTTACTTTGCGACATCGGCAACTTCATGTGCGCTGACGAAGACCCCGCCCTCGCAGTCGCAAGGGTTGCTCCATATGCGATTTATGTGCACTGCAAGGACTTTATACTTAAGCCGTACTACTCTGAGGACCCCGGCGAGGGCTCATTCAAGACAAGAGCCGGAAACTACCTCATCGGCACGATAATCGGTCACGGCAACGTGCCCGTCAAGCAGTGTCTTTCGATTTTGAAATCTTGCGGTTATGACGGCTACATCGCTGTCGAATTTGAGGGCATGGAAAATTCATTTGACGGAGTTCGCATAGGTGCGGACAACATTAGAAAGTACTGGTCACAAATCTGATAGATTTATAAGTGATAAAAGAAAGGAAGTATTTAAAATGTCAGTATTAGATAAATTTTTGGACTGCGTAAGCTACGACACTAAGTCGGACGAATCATCAAGCACTATCCCTTCCACCCCGGGACAGAAAGTTCTTGGCGCACACCTTGTCGAGGTACTCAAGGAAATCGGCATTAAGGACGCTTTCATGAGCGAATACGGCTATGTTTACGGTACTCTCCCCGGCAACGTCAAGAAGGCTAAGACAGTCGGCTTTGTCGCACACATGGACACTGCAACTGAGATCAGCGGCAAGGACGTTAAGCCGAGAATTATCGAGAATTATGACGGAAGCGACATTGTTCTCAACGAGGAGCTTGGCATTGTCACTGAGGTTGCCGCTTTCCCGAACCTCAAGAATTACATCGGCAAGAAGCTTGTTGTAACAGACGGCACGACACTTCTCGGTGGTGACGACAAGGCGGGCATTGCAATCATTCTCGAGGCAGTCGAGGAGATCATCAAGGGAAATCTTCCTCACGGTGATGTCAAAATCTGCTTCACTCCTGACGAGGAAATCGGCAGAGGTCCGGATAAATTTGACGTAAAGGGCTTCGGCGCAGACTTTGCATATACCGTTGACGGCGGTGCACTCGGCGGAGTTGAGTACGAGAACTTCAATGCGGCATCTGCACTTGTCGAGTTCACGGGCAGAAGCGTTCACCCGGGTTCTTCCAAGAACAAGATGATAAATGCCGCACTTCTCGCTGTCGAGTTTGCAAGCATGATGAATCCGAACGAGACACCTTCTCACACAGAGGGCTACGAGGGATTCAACCACTTAGGTCACATCAGCGGTGACGTCGAGCACGCTTCGCTTGCATATATCATTCGTGACCACGACAGAGAGAAGCTTAACAAGAAAAAGGCAGATTTCGAGAGAATTGCCGCTTACATGAACGACAAGTACGAGACAAAGCCTGTTAAGCTCACTATCACAGATTCCTACGCAAATATGCGTGAGAAGATTTATCCCGACAATATGTTCATCATTGATCTTGTCTGCGAGGCTATGAAGAAGAACGGAGTCGAGCCGAACATCACTCCTATTAGAGGCGGCACAGACGGCGCAACTCTCTCATTCATGGGACTTCCGTGTCCGAACCTTTGCACAGGTGACGAGAACGCACACGGCAGACACGAGTTTGTCTGCGTTGACAGCATGGAGAAAATCGTCGAGATTGTCAAGACAGTTATAAACGATGTCGAATAAGCTTAGATTTGCGACTGTCGGCACGAGCCACATAGCAGAGTTATACGTTAAAGGTGCGCTTGATACGGGACTTTGGGAGCTCGCCGCCGTTTACTCGAGAAACTACGAAACAGGCAAAGCCTTTGCCGATAAATTCGGTTGTGAGAAGATATTCACAAGCCTTGATGAAATGGCAAAATCAAGTGAGATTGACGCCGTTTACATCGCAAGTCCGAATAAGTTTCATTTTGAGCAGAGCAAACTTTTCCTCGAAAACGGCAAACACGTCATATGCGAAAAGCCGCTTTGCTCCCACCTTGAGGACGCAGAAATACTCTTCGACACAGCAGAGAAAAACAATCTCATTTTGACGGAAGCCATGCTGTATATGCATGTACCTGCAAGAGATATTCTGAAAAGCGGACTTAACGAGTGCGGAAATATTCGAAGTGTTTTCATTAATTTTTCGAGAAAATCAAAACAGCTTGACCGCTTGCTAAGCGGAGAACTGCCGAATATTTTTAATCCGAAAATGGAAGCGGGCGGACTCATGGACTTAGGCGTTTACTGCATTTACCCGGCAGTCGACCTCTTTGGCATGCCGAATGACACCGACATAAGCGCCTATAAACTCGAAACAGGCGCAGACGGATGCGGCACGGTGATATTTCACTATTCCGACAAGTGCGTGACTCTCTCCTACTCCAAGATAAGCGACAGCTTTTTGCCGAGCGAATTTCAGGGCGAGGGCAAAACTCTTTCAGTCGGCTCTGTCGGACTTCTCTCCGACATTAAGCTGATTTCTCATGACGGCACATCGAGCACACTTTTCACCGAAGAAGAAAAATTCAAACTTATGGGCTATGAAGCAAGAAATTTTTACGACTTCATCGGCGGAAATAAGCTTAATTTTTACAGAGAGTGCAAAGAAATGAGCACAAAGGTCTGCGGTTTACTCGAGAGTCTCAGAAAGAAAGCCAAGCTGTGGTTTTGAGTATTTAGTTTGGCTTGAATTAACAAATCAAATTAATAAAGAGAAATACAGTTTTATTCTGTATTTCTCTTTTTGTTTTTATTCTACGATTTAATTTTATTCCGTAATGAGGGCAATTGTGTTCAAGTTTGGAGTGTTTGTTCAAGTTTGGAGTGTTTGTTCAAGTGTGGAGTTTGGAGTGTTGAGTGTGGAGTTGATTTGAAACCAACAATCTAAGCTGAATAATTAATGATGAGCAAATACATTTTTGGTTCTGAATTTTCCTTTGCACAAATAATTCGGTACGGAAAATGTCCGTCTGCGAATGCTTCGCATTCTTGACGTATTTTTCTTGCCTGTCTTTTTTTATTATCGCTTCGCTCTGTTTTTCGTTTACGTTAATTATTAATTCTTAATTATACATTATTAATTAATCGTGGGCTCTGCCCACACCCGTTCGCTTTTTTTGTAAAAAGCGAAACCAAAAACTTTTATGTTTTTACCTTGTGTTCTTATTTATCTTTATGCTAATAAACCGCCCCGTGACCTTAAATCACGGGGCGGTTTTTTACTGCGTTTATTTAGTTTTCACCGATTTAGTACTGCTCCATGATGAGAACAATTTAACACTCTTTCCGTCAACCATAACGGTTTTGTATGTTCTTATCTTAACATAATATGTTGTTTTCCTGCTAAATCCTGTTATTTTTAATTTCGAGTTCGAGTTTCCTGAAACAGTCTTGTAACCGTAAGAAGAAAAATTAGGATTTTTAGAATAAATGATTTGATATCCGCTTGTATTATTTTTCTGCGTATTCCAATATACTCTGAAACAGTTTGAATAACCAGCTATTTTCTTGATAGTGGTCGACTTTGGAACAACATCAAAATAAAGATAACTCGAGCCTTGATAATCGCCCTTTAAAGTTACTTTTATTTTGTATCGTCCGACATTTTTTCTAACGGACGGATAAGACAGGACATAATCGGTATCTTTTTTTAGAACATTTCCCTTGCTGTTTTTAACGATTACAGTTGGCATTTTCGAACTGCCGTCATACGCAAACCTTGTTTTATCAAGTGATATGTTATTTGCCTTATAGACATTTACTGTTGATACATATCCACATTCTTTGCAAGTTCTTATCTTTTTGCCATTCGCTGTTAATGTAGCTTTCTTTGTGGTCTTTGATTTATAGGAATGCTTGTGATCTTTTAGGCATATTACATTCGAATCATAGTCATATGCACTTCCTAAAATCTCTCGCCAGGATGACAGTGAACCACCATATATAATTTTCAAATCGTCATTACAATTGGCAAATGCGTAATAACCGATATATGTCACACTCTCCGAAACAGTTATTCGTTTCAGATTGTTACACCCAAAAAACATTCCATTCGGAATTGATGTAATTGAGCTTGGTATATCAACACTCGTCAAACTTGAACAGTCAAAAAATGCCCCAAAATCAACCTCTGTCACACTTTCGGGTATCACCAAATTTTCAAGCGATGTGCATCCATCAAAAGCCTCGTAACCTATCGATTTCACACTGTTTGGGATTGACACTGTTTTAAGCTTGCTGCAACCCCTAAAAACCTTGTAGCCTATAGACTTTACACCATAGGGAATTATTATCTCACTGCTTAAATTGCTACAACCTTCAAACGCATTATCTCCAATTTTTCTTACACTGTCGGGAATTGTTATGCTCTTTAGTTTAGGGCATTCATAGAATGCACTATCACCTATTGATTTGATACCATCGGGAAGTATTACGCTTCTTAAGTTTCCAAACCTATAAAATGCATATTTAGGTAATGAAGTAACACCTTTTTCAATTTCAACTGTTTTTATTAAGTCTCGATAATTTCCCGACCAAGGAGAAAATATTTCATAATCATAATAATCCATATCACCGTTTCCGCTGATTGTAAGCTTTCCATCTTTATCAAGCTTCCATCTGATATTATTTACTAAGGTTCCCGACGCAATCAACGGCTTCGGTGTTGCAGTCGGCTTCACTGTCGGTGTTGCAGTCGGCTTCACTGTCGGTGTTGCCGTCGGCTTCACTGTTGGTGTTGCCGTTGGCTTCACTGTCGGTGCTGCTGTCGGCTTCACTGTCGGTGTTGCTGTCGGCTTCACTGTCGGTGTTGCTGTCGGCTCCACTGTCGGTGTTGCTGTCGGCTCCAAAGTCGGTTCGGCAACGGGTGAAGCTGTTGGTTCTGCAGACGGATTATTTACTCCTTGAGAATTGTCCTCAGAACTCTCATTAGAACTTTCTTCAGACATCACATCTGAATACTCTTCTGTTTCGCTTACCTCTGAAAAATATCCACTCACTTCACTTGAGGAAACTAATTCACTCGTTTCGTTAGTTTCGCTTATTTCATCCGCTAACACTGTCGACATTGTTGAAAATGCTAACATAAAACTCAGTAACAACGATAAAAATCTTTTGTACATAAAAACACTCCACTAATTTATAGAATAGAACGCACATTACTGTATACTTTTAAGTATATATATATATATATATCAATGTCAAGAGTCTATGTAATGTTTATTTTTAAATTTAACACATTAACAAATCGCCGCCCCGTGACCTTAAATCACGGGGCGGTTGTTTACTGCTTTATTTTAAATTAAACGTTACCTGTCAGCCAAGCGACGATGAAGAGAAGTGCGAAGCCGAAGAGGTAAACAAGTCCGACTATTGAAAGCACCTTGAGCCAAGGCTTAATCTTGTGCTCCTTTGTGTTTACGAGGTTGTAGTTTAAGACGGCGAAAATCGGTGTTGTGATGAACGATGCGATCATTGCAAATCTGAGCATTGTTGCGACGTTACCTGAGAAGAGGTAAACGATAACAAGACCGATTATGCTTGTTGCGGTAGTCCAGACAGCAAGCGGCTTTCTGCCGGCTTCCTTTTTGCCGAGGAGCAGTCTAAGTGCCTCGTTATTTGCACGGGAATAACCGTCGATAACTGTGAGAACTGTTCCGAAGATGCAGAGGAATGCGATGAATGTGATGAGAAGTCTCGACCAGTCACCGAAAACAGACGCATACATATTTACGAACTGAGCGATATATGCGGCGCTTGCGCTCAAGACCTCTTCGCCTGAGCCGTACTGAATGAGTGCGCCGAGTGCACAGAAGATAACAGCAAGCATTGCTGTTCCGATATATCCTACATTGAAATCGAAAAGTGCGTCCTTAATGGACATTGTTTTAATCTGCTTTCTCTTCTCGACCTGCCACATGGAGTTGATTGCGGAAATCTCAATCGGACACGGCATCCAGCCCATGAGCGAGACGATGAACGGAAGTGCGGCAAGGCGCCACGGTGTCGGTGCTTCGAAATCCGGAGCATACTCACGGTGTCTGAAAAGAGCGATGACAACAGCCAAGGTTGTAGCAACCGTGAGTGCGGTCATAACCCACTTTGAGAGTTTATCGAGGAACTTATAGCCGCCGATTAAAAGCATAGCCCAGATGATTACGATGATAATAGTTGTAAGCTGAGAGATTGAGAGTCCGAATCCGTTCGGAGCAATGTTAAAGAGAATTGCGGCACAGAGGATACCTACGCCGGCGGTATTTACGATAGCTGAAAAGACGTTCAGCACGAAGAAAACGATAAGCCAGCCCTTACCCTTTTCGGCATAGCCCTCGATGAGGGTTTTGTTGTTCTCCATTGTGTACTGAGAGCCGAAGCGGAAAAACGGATACTTAAAGATATTGATTAAAATAATCAATATCGCCATCTGCCAGCCGTAAATTGCTCCAGCCTGAGTTGAAGAGACGATATGAGAGCCGCCTACAGCCGCAGAAGCCATGAGTATTCCGGGGCCTAAAGCACGAAGCTTAGTTCTCCATGTTGACGTTTGGGTCGTTTCTGGTGATTTAGACATGATAATAACCTCCTTAGTCTAAATCCGAATTCATCTTGTGAGTTCGAAATATTCTTATCTTTCTTTGGGGCATATTGCCCACCCTTCCTTACAAACTCCCTTCGCAAGAATTTGGGAGAATCCTATTGTTCGGATTTTTTCAAATTGCAATATTACAGCAGTCAAAAGCACTGCACAAAAACAGCGCTTGCAAGAAACGCAAGCGCACATTTCAAATTTTAATTAGGACTTATATTTCTGCCCAAACTCAAAACGCCTTTGTTTCGCTTCTGTTTGCTTTATTGCACAAAGTATAATACCAGATTTTTGTATAAAACGCAAACTATATCGAAAAAAATATTAACTTTTTTTAAACTTAGTAAAGACTATTAAAAACAACATCCGTCTATACTTGCAAAATTGATTTCCTTAAATTTCATTTTTATGTGCCCTCGCACAAGAAGGCGTTGATAGTGTAGAGTGAGGATTTGATTTTAAATCAACAGTCTAAGCTGAATAATTAATAATGAGCAAATATATTTTTGTTCTTGATTTTTCTTTGCATAAATAATTCGGCACGGAAAATGTCCGTCTGCGAATGTTTCACATTCTTGACATATTTTCCGCGCCATCTTTTTCTTAGCGTTCTTTATTTTTCTTTGTGCGAACAGGTCGGCTGCTCGGTCAACTACGGTCGCTTTGCTCCCTAAATTTCCCTCGTCAGTCTATCTTTTTAAACTTACTTTGCTGTTCGATATTTAGCTTAGTGTAAAAAACACGGCAAGAAAAATGCCCGTCTGCGAATGCTTCGCATTCTTGACGTATTTTTCTTGCCTGTCTTTTTTTATTATCGCTTCGCTCAGTTTGTACGTTTTCGCTAATTATTAATTATTAATTATACATTATTAATTATCCGTGGGCTCCGCCCACACCCGTTCGCTTTTTTGTAAAAAGCGAAATCAAAAACTTTTGTGTTTTGACTTTTGTGTTTTCTTATCAATTCACTTTAACATACGGTGCAAGCTTTTCCGCTTTATCCTCTGAAATTCCACTCACTTCGGAAAGCTCATAAACCGATGTGAATTTGCCTTTTTCCTCTCGGTATGCGATGATTTTCTCAGACAGCTTCTCGCCTATTCCGTCAAGCTTCTGCAATTCTTCTGCGCTCGCTGTATTGATGTTTACCTTCTCTTCATCGGGGACATATTCCTCGTTTGTAAGATAAACCGTACTCGATACATTATAGACGGTTACCGGCTTTCGGCTCAAGTAAATCGCTGCCGCCGCAAGCGCCAGAACCACAAGGAAAAGTACTAAATATATTGTTATACTTTTGTGCTCGCTTTTCATTGTTGTCTCAGCTTTTTGAGGAATTTCTCGAAATACTCAGGCAATTCCGCCTCAAGCTCGATTGTCTTTCCCGTTATCGGATGAGTAAATCTGATATATGACGCATGCAGACACTGTCCGCCAAGCTCTGTAATCACCTTAGATGGGCCGTAAAGCACATCGCCCGCCACGGGATGTCCCATATAAGCGGAATGCACCCTAATCTGATGCGTTCTTCCCGTCTCGAGTATGAATTTCATGTACGAAAAGCCGTTTAATCTCTCGATAGTCTCGTAATTTGTGACAGCTTCTCTCGCATTCACTCCCGATAGAATTACAGCCATTTTCTTTCTGTCCCTTGGACTTCTTCCGATCGGAAGGTTTATTTTTCCGCTTTCTTCTTTATAGTGACCGTAAACAACGGCTCTATACTGGCGGTCAAAGGAATGATCCTTAATCTGCTCGGCAAGTCCCTGATGAGCGACGTCGTTCTTTGCGACAATCAAAAGTCCGCTCGTGTCCATATCTATTCTATGGACAATTCCGGGTCTTATTACGCCGTTTATACCGCTCAGGCTATCTTTGCAGTAGTATAGAAGTGCATTGACAAGCGTTCCGCTGTAATGCCCAGGCGCCGGGTGCACGACCATTCCCTTCGGCTTATTCACCACAAGGAGGTCATCGTCCTCGTATCTTATATCAAGTGGGATATTTTCCGGGAGAATGTCTGTTTCAATAGGCTCGGGCAAAACTATTCTTATGCAGTCGCCAACACTTAATTTATAGTTCTTTGCGACTGCTTTTCCGTTGACGGTGACATTTCCGCTTTCAATCAGATTTTGCACAGCAGAGCGACTCATATTCTCAATACTTATGAGCTTATCTATTCTTCCGTTCTCGCTTGCGGTGAGCTCGATGATATTCTCTTCATTCATTTTCGTCTTCTCCGCTCTTTTTATCTGCTTTTTCAATCTTATCCATGAAGAAAATGACGAACACCACCATTAGTGCGACTCCGACAGTAACTAAGCAATCGGCAAAATTGAAAATATATCCGAAGAAATAAAAATGAATGAAATCAATTACGTATCTAAGTCTCAAGCGGTCGATTAAATTTCCGAGTCCGCCCGCAATTATCATAACACAAGCGATTTTCGACAACAGATTGTGGTGCTTATATTTTATGAGAAATGCGAAAATCAATGCAGAAACCAAAACCGTAACGGCGGCAAAGAAAATGCTGTTATTCTGAAGCATACCGAATGCGGCGCCTGAATTTTCTGAATAGGTGAACTCGAGGAAATGAGGAATAAGCACGAATGAGCCGATCGGCTTTAGAGAACCGACCACGATTAATTTGATAATTTGGTCAATAGCCATGAGAGCGGCTATCACGATTAGATATAGCAGCAAAACAAAACTCCTTAATGAAAAAAGCAAACCCGAGAGTTTGCTTTTCTTTTTGATTTTAAGTTAATTAAAGATGAATTCCGTCACCGAACTCGAGGGTGCTGTAAAGAGACTCCTTCTCTTTTCTGAGTGACTCGGGAATATCGGAATAAGCGTTGAGGTTAATTCCGTCAACCGTAGCGGCCGGGGCATCGGAATCGTCAAAGCTTATCTCGCCTGTATTGCCGAAATCAGTCAAATCGTCATCGGCAACATCATCGACAGAATAAAGCTTAACATCGTCCTCGTCAGGAAGCGGAATAGCCTCTTCCTTTACGGGAGCAGTCTCTGCTTTCGGCTCTTCCTTAGGCTCTGCCTTTGGGGCAGGCTTCGGCTCTTCTGCCTTTCTGTTCTTGAGCTCCTCGGTGTAATCGGGGAGATTTTCAATCTGCTTGAGGTGATCTCTGTATAATGAGAAGAGATTTGTTCTGAACTCAGTGACAAGAGCCTTGAGTGACTCGAGCTCCTTCTTCTTAACCTCTACCTGAGCCTCGTAGCTATCGAGCATCTGCTTCTGTCTGCTTGTAGCGTCATTTAAAATGACGTCAGCCTTCTTGTTGGCATCGGCAAGAATGGCATCGCCCTTCTTCTTAGCCTCCTTGACAGACTGGTTTCCGAGCTTCTGAGCTGTGAGAAGTGCATCCTTAATGCCTTCCTCGTCCTTCTTGTACTGCTCAACTTTCTGAGCGAGAAGAACCATTTTCTCTTTGTACTCGGTGTTTTTCTCGGTGAGTTCGGCAATCTTAGCCTTAGCGGTCTGGTTCTCCTTTAAGAGTGCTGTGAAAGACTCGGTAACTTCATCTATGAAATCGTCTACATCCTCCGGCTTATATCCGGAAAAGTTTGACTTTCTGAAACTAATCTCGCTAATCTGCTTTAATGTCAGCATGAAAAACTGCCTCCTTATTTATACTTTCTCACATTCAGAACAAGTCTACCCTTTTTCGTTCTGGTGCAAGCTGTGTCTACTATGTACTTTCCCTTTCCCCTTACCGAAATTGTCGAACCCTCTGTAACCTGCTGTGAAACCGACATACATTCACGGTAATTCAAACGGACTAAGCCGCCCTTTATAGCGGCTGATGATTTTTCTCTCGATAATCCGCAAAGCGCCGCCACAACGCAGTCGAGTCTTTCGGAAGCGACTATGACCGTCTTTTCCTCAAAGCTATTCCCTTGCGGCAATTCGCCCTCAAGACCTATTGAAAGCGAAACTCCCACTTTTCCGATCTTGAAAATATTATCGAGGAGGAAACTCACGAGCTCCTCACGGACAAAGACAACCGCTCTGCCATTTTCAATCAGAATATCTCCGACAGAAGCTCTGCTTATTCCCTGTGCCATAAACGAGCCGAGAAAATCTCGGTGGTCAAGCTCATACCTTTTATCAAACTTAACCGTAACGGCGACAAGCGGAAACAAATCCTCACTTGGGTCAAGGTAATCGGGGAAAAAGCCGATGAAGCATCTCTCTGCATCGGGGTAACCGCCCCATGTGAGATACTCTGTTTTTTTGCCGACAAGATAACTCTCGACATCCATTCTTTCGGCTGGGTCAAGAAATCCGACAAAATGCGCACTTTTCCTCGAGAGTCTCACGGCATCGTCAATTCTTGCCGCAAGAATATCGTCTATCATCGATTAAAAGCTTACTCCGCTCTGCTCGAGACCGTCAAGGAGTACGTCCCCTGAAAGCTCTACGCTGTGAGGAGTGATGATATATGTCTTTGTTGCAATCATCTTGATCTCTGCATTCTTGGCATAGCTTACGCCGTTGATGAAGAGAAGAATCTTGAGATAATCGTCAGCACTTGCACGCTCTAAATTGATCACTACGGCGCAGTTAGCAAGGATAGCGTCTGCAATTGCCTTAGCATCGTCGGTGTAGGTTGTCGGCTTGAACACAACTACCTGAAGCTGGCTTGAAGAGCGGCTGAAATTAACCACATTATTTGATGAAGAGCTTACATTTGATGAAACTGAAGACGCTGAGCTTGAACGGTGGAAGAATGACGGTGCGGAGCTTCTGCTTGAAGAAGAAACTCTCTCCTCTTCCTCTTCTTCCTCCTCGTCCTCGAAATCCTCATCTTCGTAATCGTAGTTCTCTTCGTAATCGTCGTCCGGGGGATTCCACATTTTTGAAATCTTATCAACAAATCCTGGCATAATAATTCTCCTATATACTCAATAATTATTTGTAAATTCTATTGCCGAAAAGTGACGAACCGACTCTTACCATAGTCGCTCCGCACTCGATAGCGAGGGCATAGTCTGACGACATACCCATTGAAAGACATAACATATTAACATTATCCATATTTTTAGCCTTTATGTCAACAAAGAATTGATTCATTTCGGAAAAATATTTCATTAATTGCTTGTCATCATCGCAAATCGGAGGAATTGCCATCAAACCGTTGACATGAATTCCCTCAAAAGTCCTTGCTTCGTCGATAAATTCATAAAGTGCGTCGGGGTCTACCCCGCCCTTATTTTCCTCTCTGCCGACATTAACCTCTATTAACACGTCCATAATTTTGTCGTGCTTTTTTGCCTGCTTGGAAATTTCCGCAAGCTGGGAGATTTTGTCGCATGACTGAATTTGGCTAACCTTATCTATAATATACTTCACCTTGTTGGTCTGAAGTCTGCCGATGAACTGCAAATCGCAGTTTGTAAGGTCATATCTCTCGTATTTATCGAGAAGCTCCTGTACACGGTTCTCGCCGATGTGGTCAAGTCCCAAAGAAATAGCGTGGTTGATAACCTCGGTGTCGACCGTCTTTGTCGCAGCCAAGAACGTGATGTCGTCCTTTGTTCTTCCGCTCTTAATAGCAGCCTTAGCAATATTATCGCATATTACCTTATAATTTTCTTCAACCTGTGAGAATAACTCAGGATACGATTTTTCCGTCATAAAGATTATTTCCTCCTATTACAACCTCGTCATAAAGCCTTATCGTCTTACTCGTGTAAAGCTGACTCTTCTCATCGTCACTAAGCTCCGTCTTGCATACGGCATAGCCGTTAATCGTGGTGTCGGTGAAGACCTGAACAAATGTGAGCATATCGCCCGACTTAACGAATACGCCTCGAACATTTTTATGCTCGACCTCTGTCTCGTTTCCGTTCTCGTCCGTCTCCGTTGTTGTCACGGTCTCGAAGTGAATTGCCTTTTCGCTGACAAGAACACCCGAATATGTTCCGACCGTAATGACAGCGGTCTCGTGCCTTAAAGTCGCAAGCTCTGCGTTCATATAGGAGCACTCAAGCACCAAAACGGATTTTCCCGTGGCGGCGTCCGTATTGCAAGCCACCATAGTAGCGGGAATTTTCTCTGCTCCCGAAGACGGAAACTCGACATACAAATCACCGGACTCCGTGATCTTGACCTTGTCTGCCTCTTCAATCTCTGCAAGCACATACCACTTGAAGTCCGTGCATACCTTGCCGCTGTGCTCGACCTGTGACGGCTGAATATTCGAGAAAGCCTCGAACTCCTTGACTGTTGTCCACTCGATATTGTCAATATCAAATGAGTCCTCATAGCCGTCAGTCGATGATATGAAGTAACCCGCACTCGGAGAAGTGAGCGTGCCGACTGCCGACGATGCGCCGGAGAGGACAGAATTCATCTCACTCTCGAGAGAAGAGATTTTTGCACTGTAATCCTCATTGGTTTCGTTGCCCATGATAATCTGCTTTTCACTCAGAAGATACTGAAGTCTCGAGCGTGAAGAGCTCTCTGCGCTGAATGTGCCGCTGTTGGAATCCGACACAACGCTTGCAAGAACGTCCGTAATCTGATTTCCTATCGTATCGGATGTATTAGCGCTTATGTCGGAGCTTGCCTCAAGCGACTTGAGCGAATCTATCTCCGTTTGAAGCCTTGCCGCACGGGTCTGTGCAGTCGCATCGGACTCCGAGCTATATACATTTGCGATAATGCCGTTTTTCTCAACTCGACCTCCGTCATCAATCTGGTAGCTTAAAACGCCGCCCGAAGAATAATCTATCGTTTCCTCGTTTCTGATGACCCATGAATCAACCTGAACGGTATCGCTTATTGTCGTAGATGCTGCCTGTTCCGTTGTAACTATTTCGGTTTTTGCTCTGTAAATAGCGTTTGCGATATAGGATAAAATCATAAACGCCATAAGTCCCGCAAAAATACCGACAACGATTTTGTTTAGTTTATTGCTCATAATCAGAATAAATTTGCCTTTTTCACTGTTTCTTCCGCCGCAGTCAAAAATTCATCTGCACCGGAATAATCATCGGGATAAATCCAGCTTATGCTTTTTTCTTTTCTAAACCACGTAAGCTGTCTTTTTGCGTAGTGACGGGTGGCAAGCTTGATATTCTCCGCCGCCTCGTCCAATGTAAGAACGCCGTCAAAATAAGGAAAAAGCTCCTTATAGCCTATTGCCTGTGCGCTTGTGCCCTTACTGTCAATATGATAATACTTTTTAGCCTCGTCTACAAGACCGTCCTTCATCATGAGGTCAACTCTAAGATTAATCCTCTCATAAAGCTTATCTCGGTCACGATAATTTATTCCCAGCATAAGAAAATCGTATCTCGGCTCAAAATCAAGGCATTGCTCCGAAAATTTCTCATGCGTCACAAGACAATATTCGAGCGCTCTTATAAGTCTCTTGTGATTTTTGATGTCGACAGTCTCTGCCGCCTTGGGGTCAAGCTGTGAAAGTTCAGAAAAAAGCTTTTCTTCACCCTCTAATTCAAGCCTTTTCGTGAGATTTTCTCGAATTTCATCGTCTCTCGAGTTCTCGTTGAAGTTAATGCCGTAGATGAGGCTTCTTGCGTAAAGTCCCGTTCCTCCGCAAAGAACAGGCAATTTCCCTCTTGAATATATGTCCTCTATAATTTTCTCCGCCTCGATGACGTAGTCCGAAACGCTGTAAGGCTCGCTCGGATCTTTGCACGCTATGAGGTGATGAGGCACTCTTTTGAGCTCATTTTCTGTCGGCTGAGCCGTTCCTATCGGCATTCCTTTATATATCTGCATGGAATCGCACGAAACTATTTCACCGCCGAATTTCTCCGCAAGATAAATCGCAAGCCCCGTCTTTCCGGAGGCTGTGGGGCCAACTACCGCCAAAAGTGGATTTTTGCTCATTACTGTATCCTTCCGAATTCTCTTTCGAGATCTCTTTTTCTTATGACAAGATAGACAGGTCTGCCGTGCGGACAATATCTTATCTCGGGATTCTCCTCGAGCATTTTCGCAAGCTCAATAAGCTCGGCGTCACTGTTCTTATTGCCTGCCTTGACTGCCGCACGGCAAGCAATATTATGATAAAGCCAGTCCATATATTCCGTGGACATGGTGTTTTTGTTTGACGTGAGGTAAGCCGCAATCTCCGTCACCGCATCGGCGGCATCGTGATCGTCAAGCAGCATAGGCGCTGTCCTTATGAGAACCGTACCGTCACCGAAATCGTCTATCTCAAATCCGACCTCAGAGAATTTTTCGAGATTTTCGAGAACCGCATTGTAATCGTCCTTTTCAAGGACAAGGGGAACGGGGCTTAACAAAACCTGAGCGTTCTTTCCGTCGTCTGATTTTTTCAGCTTCTCATAAAGTATTCTCTCGTGAGCCGCATGCTTATCGATAAACATCATGCGCTCTTCGTCAAGCTGGAGAATGATATATGTCGAGAAAACCTCGCCCACAAATCTCGAGCTGATACCCCTTGAGCCGGGCACGGCTGTCGGAAATGCCGCCTCCGCCTTAGGCTCTTCACGGAATTTCTCAGCTTCCTTTATTTCCTCTATGCCAATTTCAGGCTCTTTCTCTTCTATCGGCTCTTCGTATGTCGGCAAAGACGCTTCGATTTTAATTTGCTCTTTCGGTCTTTCCTCTTTTAGAATTTCTTCCTTTATCGAGGAGTTTTGAACCTTCTCTTCGGCGAAAATCGTTTCTTCCTTCTTTACGTCAAAAAACTTGGAAACAATCGGATTTTTAATTTCGTCAGCTTTCTTTATGTCCTTTATATCTTCTGATGATATTTCTTCATCGGAAAATTCATCGGAATTTAAACTCGAAAAGGACTCCGCTTTTATTTTATCGATAAGACTTCCGCCCGTAAAGCGGCTTTTTTCGGCTTGCTTTATTTGCGGTTTTTCTTCTGATTTAATTTTATTATTAGAGTTAGCGGAAAAAGGCGCAGTCGGAGTGCTCTGCTTTTTCGTGTAGGAAGACTCGGGGAAATAAGCCTGTTCTGCTTTTTGTGTCGGTGCGTACGGAGCAAAGCTATTGGGCTTAATCTCCATGACCTTGGGGGTGTCTCCCTTTGTGAGAGCCGACTTAGCCGCATGATAAACCGCATCAAAAACAGGTCTTTCGTTGGTAAACCTAACTTCAAGCTTAGTCGGATGAACATTGACATCAACATGAGAAAAATCCATTTGCAGATGAAGCACGCAAGCGGGAAATTTTCCCACGAGAATGGTATTTTTATATGCCTCATCAAGCGCCGCCATTGCCGTTTTACTGCGAACACAACGGCCGTTGATGAAGAAATTCTGCATATTTCTGTTAGGTCTCGCGCAGTGCGGTGAGGAAATGAAGCCGTAAACTCTTATGCCGCCGAGGGTGTAATTCACGGGAATGAGTCCGCTCGTGAATTCCTTGCCGAAAACCGCATAAATGGAAGATTTCAGCTTGTTGTCACCCGGGGTGTGAAGTGTTTCCTTGCCGTCACGGATAAATCTGAACGAAATTTCAGGGTGAGACAAAGCCACCTTATCTATAATTCTCGCTACGGAATTGCCCTCAGCGACGTCCTTTTTTAAGAACTTCATTCTTGCGGGGACATTAAAGAACAGATCTCGCACGATTATGGTTGTTCCGTCGGGACAGCCGGCATCCGATAGCGAGGTTATCTCTCCGGCATCGCACACGGCTCTTGTGCCGCAGTCCGCTTCCATAGGCTTAGTGATAAGCTCAACATGAGAAACAGCGGAAATCGAGGCAAGCGCCTCACCTCTGAAGCCGAGCGTGCCGATAGAATCAAGGTCCGACTGAACGAGAACCTTGCTTGTTGCGTGCCTTAGAAACGCAACCGAAACATCCTCACGGTCAATTCCGCAACCGTTGTCCGTCACTCGCATAAAGGTGACTCCGCCGCGGCAAATTTCGACTGTTATGGCAGATGCTCCCGCATCAATTGAATTTTCGACAAGCTCCTTGATTACGGAAGCCGGTCTTTCTACTACCTCGCCCGCCGCAATCAATTCAGCTACATGTTTATCAAGAACATTAATTTTCGGCACAGGAAACACCTGCCTTTCTTTTAGTTTACTTTAGCATGCTTGTTATCTCAAACAATACGTTCATGCACTGCATAGGTGTCATGGAATTGACATCGATATTTTTAAGCTTTGCGATAACCGCATTGTCGGGAGTATCCATGGTAAGCTGCATAGGCTCCTCTGACTTTGCCTTTTTCGGTGCGGTCTTTTCTCCCTCACCGCTTTCAAGGCTATGAAGCACCTGTTTTGCACGGTTGAGCACCTTATCTGGCACGCCAGCAAGCTTTGCTACCTGGATACCGAATGAATCATCTGCGCCGCCGGGAATAATCTTCCTCAAGAAGGTTATGTCATCGCCGTGCTTTTTAACGGCAATGTTATAGTTCTTAACTCCGGGGAGAATATTCTCAAGCTCCGTCAGCTCGTGGTAATGAGTTGCAAAAAGCGTCTTTGCGCCTAAGTTTTTCTTGTCGTGAATATACTCGATAACCGCCCTTGCTATGCTCATTCCGTCATAGGTCGAAGTTCCTCGTCCGATTTCGTCAAGGATAATGAGGCTGTCCTTTGTGGCATTCTCGAGAATATCGGCTACCTCGCTCATCTCGAGCATGAAGGTGGACTGTCCGGCCGACAAATCGTCGCTTGCGCCGACTCTTGTGAAAACAGCGTCAACGATGCCGATTTCCGCACTTCTCGCAGGAACGAAAGAGCCTATCTGAGTCATGATGACAATCAAAGCCACCTGGCGCATATATGTCGATTTACCAGCCATATTCGGGCCCGTGATAATTGCCATACGGTTATGGTTTTCGTCAAGCTCCGTGTCATTCGGCACGAACTGAGCGTTTTTCATGAGCGCCTCGACAACGGGATGTCTGCCGTCCTTTATCGATATTCTTCCGCTCAAATTGACAGTCGGTCTTGTGTAGTTATATTTAACGGCAACGTTCGCAAAGGACGAAAGAACATCGAGTTCGGCGATAGCCTTTGCCGTCTCCTGAATTCTTTTTAGCTCGTCTGCGATAGCTTTTCTTATCTGCTCGAAAAGCTGTCCTTCAATGACAAGACTTCTCTCCCTTGCACCGACAATTCGATTTTCAAGATTTTTAAGTTCTTCTGTAATATATCTTTCGGCGTTCGTCAAGGTCTGCTTTCTTATGTACCCCTCAGGCACCATGCTCTTGTAGGAATTTGTTACCTCGATGAAGTAGCCAAAAACCTTGTTGTAGCCGACCTTTAGCTTTGGAATACCCGTGGCTTCTTTTTCTCTTGCCTCAATTTCAGCAATGAGAGTTTTTCCGCCGTTCATATCGTCACGCACGCTGTCGAGTTCCTCAGAAAAGCCCTTGCGGATAATTCCGCCCTCACGAACGGAGAACGGCGGATCATCCACTATCGAAGAATCGATAAGCTCCCTTATGTCTTCTGCGGCATCTATTCTGTCGTTTATCTTCTTGAGAAGTGTGGCATTCAAACAGCCAAGAACATTTTTTAGCTCAGGGAGCTTTGAAAGCGCCATACAAAGTGACCTTAGGTCACGACCGTTAGCCGAACCGTAGACTATTCTCGTCATTATTCTCTCGAGATCGAAAATTCCCGTAAGCTGTTCGATTACGGAATCAGCCTTTTCCCTGTCGTTCACGAGTTCCTCTACAGCATTTTGACGAAGAATAATTCTCGCCGGGCTCATCAGCGGCTGTTCTATCCACGAGCGAATAAGTCTCTTGCCCATGGCGGTTTTGGTTTGGTCGAGAACCCAGAGAAGCGAGCCTCGCCTCTCCTTGTTTCGCATGGTTTCGAGAAGCTCGAGATTGCGTCTTGCGTTCATATCAAGACGCATGGTCTTGTCCTCGGAATAAATCTCGATGTTATTTATTCTCTCGAGACCGCTTATCTGCGTGCGGCTAAGATATCTGATCAAACCGCCGACAGACAGCACAATTACGGAGCTGTCCGATAAAGAAAGCCCCGTGAATTTGTCCAGTCCAAATTGCTTTATGAAAACTCGGTCTGCCGACTCATAGTCCTTTTCATCGAGACATTCGAGCGAAGCGGCAAGCTTCTCCTTGATGAAATCAGCAACCTTATTAAATGAAAGCACCTCGGAATTTATCAGTATCTCTCTCGGTGAGAATTTAGAAAGCTCTCCGATTATGTGAGAAGAAATCTCATCGGGGTGGGTTTCAGAAAATTCCGTCGCATTCATTTCACCCGTTGAGACATCGGCAAAGCAAATTCCCGTGCTCTCTGAGTCGACATAGATACTGCAGATATAGTTGTTTCTTGATTCGTCCAGCATACTGCCCTCAATGACAGTACCCGGTGTGATAACTCTTATGACCTCTCGCTTTACTATTCCCTTTGCAAGGGACGGGTCTTCCATCTGCTCGCAAATGGCTACCTTATAGCCCTTTTCGACAAGCCTTGCGATGTAGCTTTCCGCAGAATGAAACGGCACGCCGCACATGGGTGCTCGCTCCTCCTGACCGCAGTCTCTGCCTGTCAGGGTGAGTTCCAGTTCTCTTGAAGCCGTCTTGGCATCGTCGAAAAACATCTCGTAGAAATCGCCGAGTCTGAAAAACAGCAAGGTATTCGGGTATTTCTTCTTAATCTCGAAATACTGCTGCATCATTGGTGAGAAATCAGCCATTTTCTCTCCTATTCAAGCCTTTATCAGTGGCAGCCGCCGCAGCTTGAGCAGTTACCGCCGCAGCTTGCGGCAGCGTTGTAGTCGGCTGTCTCGGGGTCTGCGCCCTCAGCGCACATACCGATAATGCCTGTGACTCTCTGAACGAAGTTATCAAGCTCTGTCTTAGCCTCGTTGTATGCTGTCATGTTTGGGTTGCCCATAATGCCCGCATAAATCTCACGAAGCTCCTCGTTCATCTTAGCGATTTTCTCCTCGTCACGGTCTTCTTTCTGAGCCTCGTTGTTGATGGAAAGTCTCTTGAGGTTAAAGTTACCGATAGCGTCCTGAAGTGACTTATCGTTGTCGGCAACGCTTGTTACCTCCTGAAGCTTAATATATCTCTCGTCCTCCTGAATTGCCTTACCTAATGCTCTTGCTAATTCGATAATATCCATTTTAATTCTCCTATAATATTAAATCTGATGTTTATTTATAAGTTAATCGGAGACTAATTCTCCCTTTAATATCCAGTTTCTTGCCTCTGTCACCTTGACGACCGCAAACTCTCCTATGAGACTGTCGTCACCCGGGAACTCGACGATAATGCTCGAGCCTGTTCTTCCCGAGAGAAGCCCCGTCTTTGGATTCTTCTCCTCAACGAGAACCCTTTCGACAGAACCGACCATTGAAGCGCATCTCTCTGCAGCTATTTTCTCCTGAGTTTTTAAAAGCTCAGAGAACCATCTTGATTTCTCCTCTGCCGGAATCGGATCTTCCATTTTTTCTGCTCTTGTGCCCTTTCTCGGTGAGAAAATAAAGGTAAAGAGTGAAGTAAACTTAACTTCTTCGATTAATGTGAGAGTATCCTTAAATTCCTCGTAGGTCTCACCCGGGAAGCCGACAATTATATCGGATGTGAGTGATAAATCAGGCATGAGGCTCTTAGCGTAGTTTATAAGCTCGAGATACTTCGCTCTGTCGTAGTGACGGTTCATCGCTTTCAAAACTCTGTCGTTGCCGCACTGGCAAGGAAGATGAACATAATGCGGAATATGGCGGCTGTTTGCTATAACCTCAAAAAGCTCGTGTGAAGCGTCCTTCGGGTGAGATGTCATAAATCTTATGCGGTAGTCACCGTCTATTGCATCAAGTCTTCTTAAAAGCTCTGCGAAGTTGATATCCTCCTCGAGTCCCTTGCCGTAGGAATTGACATTCTGACCGAGAAGTGTGATTTCTTTGTAGCCCTCGTCAACAAGCTGCTTGAACTCTTTTATGATGTCCTCACTGCGGCGGCTCTTCTCTCTGCCTCGAACATACGGAACAACGCAGTATGTGCAGAAGTTATCACAGCCATACATAATGGTGACCCACGCTCTGCTCTTTCCGTCTCTTCTTGTCGGAATATCCTCGACTATCTCCTTGGACTCGTGTCCTCTAACGAAAACTCGCTTGGACTCTGAGACACAGGTATACATCATCTCCGGAAGCTTGTGAATAACATGTGTTCCGAAAACAATATTGACAAACGGGAAGCTTTTCTTAATTCTCTCTGCGACATGCTCCTGCTCCATCATACAGCCACAAACGGCAATAAGAACGGACGGGTGCTTTCTCTTGATATTTTTGAGTGCTCCGACATTGCCGAAAACTCTGTCCTCGGCGTGCTCTCTTACGGCACATGTGTTGAAGATGATGAAATCAGCCTCTTCCTCGTGCTCGGTGAACTCAAAGCCCATTTCGGCGAGCATGCCCTTGATTTTTTCGCCGTCAGCGACATTCTGCTGACAGCCGTAGGTTCTGACAAAAGCCTTAGGAGTGCCCGTAAGGGAGCGAACCTTCATAATTTCTGCCATATCGGCGGTATAGAGGCGCTGCTTCTGAAGCTGTGCCTGAATATCTGTATGTTCCAAAGTGTTCTCCTCTTAGTTGTTTATTTTTCTTCGAACTGATATTGTATCATAAAATCGCAGTATTATCAAGAAAATCGATAATCTTTAATTGCCCTCGCCCATTACGTCCCACGGCGTTATCATCGCAAGAAGCGGCTCGTCCTCGTTTCCGTTTCTCGTTATGAAAATCACGGAAACACGGTTGTTTTTTCCTCTGACTACCTCGAAAATGTCTCTTGCGTCATAAAGCGAGAGACTTTTGTCGGCAAAAACGTAGTTGTCGGCATGAGCATTTATCGGAAGCAGCGATCTCAGTTCCTTTAGGGTTGTGTTTCTTGTTATTGGACGGGAATAATTCTCCGTGAGATAAGAAAACATAGTCGCACGGCTGAAAACTCCGATGAACGCACCGTTTTCCATAATAGGCACGTGAGAATAACCGTTTTTCTCCATGAGCGACATAACCTTTATGACCGATTGATTCAGTCCCGCCTTGAAGATGCTGTCTCCTTTGGTGGCAAAATCAATGGCAAGCGGCGGCCGTTTGACATATTCGATAACCTCACGAAGAGCATCGCAAACGGGCTCGCTCGGCTCGACAACAGCCATTCCTCCCAAATTTGCGGTGTGCGTGAGAAGATTTCTTATTTCGCGGCAAATATTTATTTTGTCTCTGACGGGAATGCTCTCGTTATCGTTGAGGTACTCGTAAATCACGCTCGAATATCTGCGTTTTTTACTCGCATATCTGCTCTCAAGCAAATCCTCAAATTCTCTGTAAAGCTCCAAAAAATCCTCGGAACGCACAAAACCACTCCTTATTTTCGTCTTTTGAATATAGAAAAAAAGAAAGCCTCAGGGTTTGAAGCTTTCTTTCTTGGCAGGGGCAGTAAGAATCGAACTCACGGCACGCGGTTTTGGAGACCGCTGCTCTACCAGCTGAGCTATACCCCTATATATGTTTTTCAACGACTTCGTTATTATATACGATTTTCTCCATATTGTCAATAATAAATTAAAGATTATTGAAAAAATTCTTGAATTAATTATTATTCTTCGTCTGAAGCCTTATTGTCGTTGTTTTTCAGATCAAGATAATCGTAAATTTCCTCTGAAAGCTTATCATTTGACATAAGCGTATTGAAAAGGCTCATATCCTCGTTTGCAAGATAATCCCCAAGGTCGGTGAAATCTCTGATCGCTATTTCGGGATTATCGATAATCTCCTTGAGTCTCTTGCTCGCTTTTCCAGCCATAAAAACACCTCGCTGTTAGACTATACAGTTATACAAGAAGTATATTATATGAGCACATATAAATCAAGCTAAAGCCGATTTTATTTTACTTTTTATTATTGCTGTGTTAAAATAAATCGAATTTTCAGATTAACTTTTTAAATCGGAGGTTTATCATGAGTGTAAAATTATTTGCCTTTGACCTTGACGGCACAGCGATACTTGCCAACAAAAATATGCCTGAGGAAAACAGAAACGCTGTCATTGCCGCCGCAGAAAAGGGCGTGATTTGCGTTCCGTGCACGGGCAGACTCCTCTCCTTTCTACCCGAACAGGTGAGCTCCTTGCCAAAGCTTCAATATGTCATAACCTGTAACGGCGCAAGAGCCGAAAACATTCTCACTCACGAGGTAATTTACAAGGCAGTCATAGCACCGAATGTAATCGAAGCTGTCTTTGAGGTCATTTCCGACTACGAGATTTATTCGGAAATTTATCATGAGGGTCAGGCTTACACCGTAAAGGGCTACCCGGAGCTTGCCACAACTAAATTCGGCTTTCCCGAGGGCAAAAAGCACTTCACAACAAAGAACTACGTTTTCACAGATAATCTTCCGAAGTATTTTACAGACAGAAATATGTTCGCCGACAAGATAAATCTCCCCTATCTTCCGCCTGAAATCAGAGGTGAAGTGAAAGTAAGGCTCGAAAAAATCGACGGACTGAAGCTAACCTCGTCCGTCGATGACAATATAGAGATTAATGACGAAAACGCAACAAAGGGCGCCGCACTCAAAGCGCTTAGCGAAAAGCTCAGTATCCCCCTTTCAGAGTGCATGGCAATCGGCGACAACGGCAACGATGTCGATATGCTGAAGGTTGCCGGAGTTTCCGTTGCAATGGGCAATGCCTCAAAGGAAGCACTCGAAGCCGCTAAATTCGTTACGGGAAACTGCAACGATTTCGGTTTCAGAGATGCGATAAACAAGTTTATTCTCAGCAAATAAAGCTTTTACTTGTCCTTCTTTTTGTTTTTGGAAATATATGCGACTGTCAAAACGATACCTACAAGGTTAAGTCCGATTGATAAGCCAAGTAATACTCCGCTGCTGAAATTGCCGAAATCGCTCGTTTCGTTTCTGCAGAAAAGTATATAAGCTAAATAAAGTAAATTGCCGAGTACAATTAAGACTGTTCCTGTTTTTAAAGTATTCAAGTTCTGCATAAGCTCACGCTCCGTTCGAACATCCGGTTTTATTTAGAAATTTCTTTGAACACCAATATTGCTTTAGCGGAATTAGTCACGGACATAGTCACTAATTCATAGCCTTTTTCAAGCATTTCATTGGATTTTTCTTCAATGTTCTTTGCCATGGTGTCTGCTTTAGGGGAATAATCTACAACAACAGTTTTATACATTTTTAGCCCTCCATAAAATTCTGATAGCAGTTAGATTTTACTTCACTTATTTCTTTTAGTTCTTAATTTTTCTCGTGCAAATCGGTCGGCTACGGTCGCTTCGCTCCCTAAGTTTCTCCTCGTCAACCTAACTCTTATATTGTTTGTTCTTGATTTATCTTTGCGAGAACAATCCGCAAAAGAAAATGCCCGTCTGCGAACGCTTCGCATTCTTGACGTATTTTCTTTTGCTGTCTTCTTTTTTATCGGCACTTCGTGCCTTTGCTCTATCGTTTTTTGTTTCTGCTTCGCTTTTCTCTCGTGGGCTCTGCCCACACCCGTTCGCTTTTTGTAAAAAGCGAAGCAAAAACTTTTGTTGTTTTTTGCGTTTCTTATTTCTCTTTGTGTGAATAATTCGGCTGTCAAAGCCCAACCACAAATGCCTAACGCATTTTTGGTTAACTTTGACAGCCTATCTCTTTATTTATTAAGAACAAAATTTATCTTGATGAGAATAGTCCGCAAACGAAAATGCCCGTCTTCGAATGCTTCGCATTCTTGACGTATTTTCTTTTTGCTTTCTTTTTCTTGTGTCGGCACTTGGTGCCTTTGTCTATCGTTATTTCTCTTTTTGTTTCGCTTTTCTCACGTGGGCTCTGCCCACACCCGTTCGCTTTTTGTAAAAAGCGAAGCAAAAACTTTTATCGTTTGCTAAGCGTTCTTTATTTTTCTTTCTGTTAACAAGCCGGCTGTCAAAGCCCAACCACGAACGCAAGCGTTCTAAAAATGCTATCGCATTTTTGGTTAACTTTGTCAGCCTACTTTTTTATTATCGCTTCGCTCTGTATTTATCCTTGTGCCAATAATCCGCAAAAGAAAATGCCCGTCTGCAAATACTTCGCATTCTTGACGTATTTTCTTTTGCTGTCTTCTTTTTTATCGGCACTTCGTGCCTTTGCTCTATCGTTTTTTGTTTCTGCTTCGCTTTTCTCTCGTGGGCTCTGCCCACACCCGTTCGCTTTTTGTAAAAAGCGAAACCAAAAACTTTTATGTTTTAACTTAACTAACGAACAGAAAGACCGTCTCCTCAATCGGAAACGGTCTTTTTTTACTTAGTTTTTATTATTGATGTACTCGTCAATTGCCTTAGCCGCAGTTTTGCCCGCACCCATAGCAAGAATAACGGTAGCCGCACCTGTTACGGCGTCACCGCCTGCATAGACACCCTCGATAGAGGTCTTGCCGTTGTCGTCAGCGATAATCTCGCCCCACTTCTTTGTCTCAAGTCCCGGTGTGGTAGCCTTGAGGAGCGGGTTCGGAGAAGTACCGAGTGACATGATTACGCAGTCCATCGGAAGAACGAACTCAGAGCCTTCCTTGACGATAGGTCTGCGACGACCTGAAGCATCAGGCTCGCCAAGCTCCATCTCAACGCACTTGATAGCCTTGACCCAGCCGTAGTCTGCATCTCTCGGATCTGTTACATCTGTAGGAATGATCTCGACAGGGTTTGTGAGGGTCTTGAAGATGATGCCCTCCTCCTCTGCGTGCTCGACCTCTTCCTTACGTGCCGGAAGCTCTTCCATGCCTCTTCTGTAAACGATATAGACATTCTCTGCGCCAAGACGCTTAGCTGTTCTTGCGGCGTCCATAGCAACGTTACCTCCACCGACAACAGCTACGTTCTTAGCGTGCTGAATCGGAGTTGTGGAATCGTCTCTATAAGCCTTCATGAGGTTAGATCTTGTGAGGAACTCGTTAGCGGAGTAAACGCCCTTGAGGTTCTCACCGGGGATATTCATAAATCTCGGAAGACCGGCGCCTGTTCCGAGGAAGATTGCCTCGTAGCCATACTCGTGCTGAAGCTCCTCGATTGTGAGGACACGACCGATAACCATGTTTGTCTCAACCTTAACGCCGAGAGCCTTGAGGTTATCAACCTCCTTCTGAACGATTGACTTCGGAAGTCTGAATTCAGGAATACCGTAAACAAGAACACCGCCGGCAAGGTGAAGTGCCTCGTAGATTGTTACATCATAGCCAAGCTTAGCAAGGTCGCCCGCACATGTAAGACCTGCAGGGCCTGAACCGACAACAGCTACCTTGTGACCGTTCTTCGGCGGCTGAATTGTAGCGACGGTTGCGTGAGAATTGTGGTAGTCTGCGCAGTATCTCTCAAGTCTTCCGATACCGACAGGCTCGCCCTTGATTCCTCTTACGCACTTGCCCTCGCACTGTGACTCCTGTGGGCAGACGCGTCCGCAAACAGCCGGAAGTGAAGATGACTTGTGAATAATCTGATAAGCGCCCTCAAAATCGCCCTCTGCACACTTTGCGATAAAGTCCGGGATAGCGATGTTAACAGGGCAGCCACTGACACATGGCTTGTGCTTGCAGTTTAAGCAACGCTTTGCCTCGTCAAGTGCCATTTCCTCGGTGTAACCGAGAGTTACTTCTTCAAAGTTTTTATTTCTGACATTAGGATCCTGTGATGGCATAGGATTCTTAGTAAGTCTCATATTTGGCATATTACTTTACCTCCTTCTTGAAGAGATTGCATGCTTCTTCATGTGCTTTTCTCTCAAACGGAGCGTAGCTTCTCGCACGGCTCATAGCTTCGTCAAAATCAACCTCAAAGCCGTCAAAGTCAGGACCGTCAACGCAAGCGAACTTTGTCTTTCCGCCGACTGTAAGTCTGCAGCCGCCGCACATGCCTGTGCCGTCAACCATGATTGGGTTCATGGAAACAACTGTCTTCTGGTCAAATGCCTTTGTTGTGAGGCAAACGAATTTCATCATGATGAGCGGACCGATTGCGATGACTTCATCGAACTTCTCGCCGCCCTCGAGCATAGCCTTGAGCGGAATTGTGACGTTGCCCTGCTCGCCGTATGAGCCGTCATCTGTCATGAGCTTAAAGTTATCGGAGCAAGCCGCAAATTCGTCCTCGAGGATAACGAGGTCTTTATTTCTGAAACCGATGATAGAGGTGACCTCTGCGCCCATCTCGTGCAGCTCCTGAGCAATCGGAAGTGCAATAGCACAACCGACACCGCCGCCGATTACGCAGACCTTCTTGAGACCCTCAACGTGAGTAGGAACACCCAAAGGACCTACGAAGTCCTGAATGTACTCGCCCTCTTCTTTGTGGTTGAGCTTCTCGGTAGTAGCACCGACTATCTGGAAAATTATTCTTACATAGCCCTTTTCTCTGTCGTAGCCCGCTACGGTCAGAGGAATTCTCTCTCCGTCCTCGTCAACTCGAAGAATGATGAACTGGCCCGGCTTAGCCTTCTTGGCGATAAGCGGAGCTTCAATCTCCATGAGTGTAACTGTCGGATTTAAGGATTCTTTTTTGACAATCTTATACATATCAATAATCCCTTCTAATAAGTTTTTGGCATACAAAACCTTATAGAATTATAGCACAATACACTATTTAATACAAGAAGAATCAGAGATTTTTCGGCTAAATTAAGTATATTTATACAAGTATATTATATCGGTAAAAAATGTCGGAGAGTTCGAGAAAACTAACCTATTTAAACTTCAAAACTCTATAATACTCTTGACATACTTTAAGCTTTGTGATAATATTTTCCTAAAATATTTTGACTCAGATAGGAGACTTAAAGATGAGCAGAATTAAGACAATTCAGACCAGAGATCTTAATAAGAGTGTTCTCACAGGCGGATGCGGCGAGTGCCAGACTTCTTGCCAGTCAGCTTGCAAGACTTCCTGTGGCGTTGCTAATCAGAAGTGCGAGAACAGCAATAAGTAATAATTCTCGGAATGAAGAAGCCGCCTTCAACGGGCGGCTTTTTTAGTGTGTTCAGTCCCTATTTTTAATTTAAAGACAGGAAATTGATTTCGGCACAAACGGAAATGCCGAAAAAGGAAAGGTAGGAAGATTTAATGGTACATCAGTTCAAGCAGAACGGTTATAATATTGTCCTTGACACCTGCAGCGGATCTGTCCATGTTGTCGATGAAGTAGCTTACGACATCATCGCCATGTTCAAGGAAAAAAGCGAAGATGAAATTATTTCAGAGATACTTAAGAAATATCACAACACTCCCGATGTCAACGAGGCTGAAATTCGTGAGTGCATCGGCGACATAAAGGAGCTTGAGGAGAACAAGAAGCTTTTCACTCCCGATGTTTTCGAGAACATGGCATTCGAGTGGAAGAATAACTCCAAGGTTATCAAGGCGCTCTGCCTTCACATCGCCCACACCTGTAACCTCAACTGCTCCTACTGTTTTGCGAGCCAGGGCAAATATCAGGGCGACCGTGCTCTCATGAGCTTTGAAGTCGGCAAGCAGGCTTTCGACTTCCTCATCGCAAACTCGGGTACAAGAAGAAACCTCGAGGTTGACTTCTTCGGCGGCGAGCCGCTCATGAACTGGGATGTTGTCAAGCAGCTTGTTGCTTACGCAAGAAGCATCGAAAAGGAGCACAACAAGAACTTCAGATTTACCCTCACAACTAACGGCGTTCTCATTGATGACGATGTTATCGACTTCCTCAACAAGGAGATGGACAACGTTGTTCTTTCTCTTGACGGAAGAAAAGAGGTTCACGACAGATTCAGAGTTGACTACGCCGGCAACGGCTCTTATGACAAGATTCTCCCTAAGTTCAAGAAGCTTGTCGATGCAAGAGGCGGCGAGAAGTACTACATGAGAGGCACATTCACTCATCACAATGTCGATTTCACAAACGATATTTTCCACATGGCAGACCTCGGCTTTACCGAGCTTTCCATGGAGCCTGTTGTTTGCTCTCCTGACGATCCGTCAGCACTCACACAGGAAGATTTACCGAAGCTTTTCGAGCAGTATGAGATTCTCGCAAACGAGATGATCAAGCGCAAGAAGGAAGGAAGACCATTCACATTCTACCACTACATGCTTGATTTGACAGAGGGCCCTTGCATCTACAAGAGAATAACAGGCTGCGGCTCAGGAACAGAATACATGGCTGTCACACCGTGGGGAGAGCTTTTCCCGTGCCACCAGTTTGTCGGCGATCCTAAGTACA
The DNA here is from genome assembly GCA_963589785.1 of Bacteroidaceae bacterium. Taxonomy (GTDB): domain Bacteria; phylum Bacillota; class Clostridia; order Oscillospirales; family Acutalibacteraceae; genus SIG603. The sequence continues at coordinate 220,790 of CAVAMJ010000002.1, forward strand.
GCCTCGGAAACATCTGGGACGGCGTAACCAACACAGCTGTTCAGGACGAGTTCAGAAAGTGCAATGCATACGCAAGACCCGACTGCGCAGACTGCTGGGCAAAGCTTTTCTGCTCCGGCGGATGTGCCGCTAATGCTTACCACGCAACAGGAAGCATTCAGGGCGTCTACAAGTACGGCTGCGAGCTGTTCAAGAAGAGAATTGAATGTGCTGTCATGATGAAGGTAGCAGAGGCTCAGGAATAAAAATGAACACTCCTATTATCGATTTTGTCAAAAAATATAACGAAAACGATATAAGCAGACTGCATATGCCCGGCCACAAAGGTCGGGCTTTGTTGGGTTTTGAAAATCTCGACTTAACGGAAATCGGCGGTGCGGACGAGCTTTACGAGGCTGACGGGATTATCCTCGAGAGCGAAAACAACGCTTCCTCCCTTTTCGGCACGGCTCATTCATTCTATTCCTGTGAGGGCTCAAGCCTTACGATAAAAGCCATGCTGAATATCGCACTGCAAGCAAGCGGCTCGAAATCCCCGTACATCATTGCGGCAAGAAATGTGCACAAAACCTTTATTTTCGGCTGTGCACTGCTCGGAATTGACGTAAAATGGCTTTATCCTAAAGACGGATGCAGTCTTTGCGAATGTCCCGTAAATGCGGATGAGCTTGAAAAGAAGCTTCTCGATTCTGGCGAAAAGCCCATCGGAGTTTATCTCACCTCGCCTGACTACCTCGGAAATATTCAGGATATTAAAGCGATAAGCGAGGTTTGCAAAAATCACGGCGTTCCGCTTTTGGTCGACAATGCCCACGGTGCGTATCTGCACTTTCTTGAGCCGTCTCTTCATCCGATTGACCTCGGAGCGGACATTGTGTGCGACTCCGCTCACAAGACTCTGCCCTCACTCACAGGCGGCGGATACTTGCACATAAGCCCAAACGCTCCAAAAAGCTTTTTGGACACAGCAAGAATGAGTCTTGCGCTTTTCGCCTCGACAAGCCCCTCCTACCTCATTCTCCAGTCGCTCGACGCTTGCAACGCATATTTAGCGGACGGATATTCAGAAAAACTCCAAGCGATTATCTCTAAAATCGACATTCTGAAAAATAAGCTTATCTCCTGCGGCTGGGTTTTGAGAAAAACAGAAAAGCTTAAAATCGTGATAGATGCGCTTGACTCCAAGGTGAACGGCAACGACATAATGGAAAAACTTAGACAAAACAAGGTCGAGTGTGAATTCGGCTCATTCGAGCACATTGTCATGATGTTCACCCCCGAAAGCCGAGAAATCGATTTTGAGCGAATTGAAAATGCTCTTTGCGATAAATCTGAATTTAAAGCAAGCGAATTTCTGCCGAACTTAAAAATATATCCGAGTGAAAATAAGCTTAGCATTAGAGAAGCTGTGCTTTCTCCGTTTGAAATGCTTGATGTGCAAGAGAGCATAGGCAGAATTTGCGCCTCGCCGACTGTCAGCTGTCCGCCCGCCGTTCCGATTGCGATAAGCGGTGAAGTTATCACTGAGAACACCATGAAAATCTGCGAGCTTTATGGCATAGAGAAAATAGCCGTTGTAAAAGACAAATAATCAAAAAACCGTCACTTGCTAAGACGCAAGCGGCGGTTTTTGCTTTGTTAATTTACTAATTTTGTGTCCTTGTCGTTGGTTTTGCTGATTATATAATGCGGTCGCTTTTTGGTCTCACTGTAACCCTTAGCGATATACTGACCCATAATTCCGATTGCAAAAAGCTGAATTCCGCCGATGAAAATAATCGCACACATGAGAGAATCCCAGCCCGACACTGCATTTCCGAAAAGCAAATGTCTGATAACCAAGAAAATAATCAGCACAACGCTTATTCCCGTCATTCCGATACCGAACCACGATGCAATGCTAAGCGGCGCTTGTGAGAAATTGATGATACCGTCAATGGCATACTTGAAAAGTTTCCAGAAATTCCACTTTGTTTCGCCCGCAACACGTTCTACATTCTCGTACGGAAGCCAGTAGGTGTTGAATCCTATCCAGCCGAAAATACCCTTTGAAAAACGGTTTTGCTCGCCCATGGCAACAATAGCATCGACCATCTCTCTTTTCATAAGGCGGAAATCTCTCGCACCGTCAACTATATCGGCATCAGAAATCTTGTTGATGATTTGATAGAATTTTCTTGCGAACCATGAGCGAATGGGCGGCTCGCCCTCTCTATTCACTCGTCTTGTAGCCACGCTGTCATATTCACCGGACTCGAGAAGCTCTGTCATTTTTGGAAGAAGGCTCGGCGGATCCTGCATATCGGCATCCATAACAGCTACATAATCTCCCTTTGCGTTGCAAAAACCGGCATACATTGCGGCTTCCTTGCCGAAATTTCTCGAGAACGAAAAATACTTTATGTGACTGTCCTTTTCTGCGTACTCGATGAGCAGTTTCAAGGTGTCGTCCTTTGAGCCGTCATTCACAAAAAGAACCTCGTATTCATAATTCATAGTAGAGAATACTTTAGTTATTTCCTCATAGAAATACGGCAGTGCCGCCTGCTCGTTGTAGCACGGCACGATAATTGATATTGTTTTACTCATAAATTCCTCGATTCAATCTGACCTTCACTGTATTACTTTAACGCGTACGCTCTGCCGTGGTAGTGATAAACCAAATCGTAGCTCGTGTAGTCGGTCTGTGCGATTATCTCATTTAAAAGTCTTTCGACCTCTTCGTCACTCACGCCGACAAAGCACACGGCTACGCCGTCCTTCGTCTGGCGCAAATCAAGTATTTCTGTTAGATTCGGTATGTCCGTATCTGTGAAATAATATGTCTCGTCATAGTTAAATTTAAGCGGAAGCGAAGTGTAAACGTCAATCCACTTTGAGCCGTAGTACTGAAGGCAGTCGTATCCCTCGAGAGTTTTCGCCTGCTGTTCCGGCTCTGTGTAATCGGAATACATAAAGTCGATATCGTACTTCTGAACACTTCTGACGCAAAGTGCAACAACGCAAACTGCGGCAATAGCACCGACAATTTTCTTGTTTTTAATAAATGTACCGAACACCCAGTAGATAACAGACACAATCCAAATCGAAACCATCGAATAGATAGGATAGATATATCTGTTGGAGCGAAGGTTTGAGCCTACTATCGCAATATAAGCAAAACCGACTATCGCGATGCTTGCGAGGATATAAAGAAGAACTCTGTGGCTTACTCTGAGATTTACAAGATCAGAAAAGAAATTCTTAAATCCCTTGAAGCTGAGCTTGTCAGTTCCCCTTGACTTGATTATGAATTTTACGATGCAGAAAACAAGCATTACCGCTACTGCGATAAGGAATATTCTTAAAGTTCCGCCGAATATCGAGCGGTTGATCCATTTCTTGTAATAATTTCCGAAGACATCTTCAGAGCTGTTCTTAAGGTTATTAGCAACCTCTGTTCCGCGGTAGCCGCCGAAAACATGTCTCAGCGTTGCGGGGAATAAGACAAGGTTCGTGAAAAATCCGAGACAAAGGCTTGCCGAATACTTGATGAACTTTTCAAGCTTTTTTCTCACAAAGAAATAGAAGCAAATCGGTGCAGAGAAGAAGAACACGAACGGATAGAAATAATAGTGCGTAAGTCCTCCGAGCACAACTGCCGCATATACGAGGAAATAAGCTTTAAAATCAAGCTTGCCGTGCTTGTCAATCCAGACATGAGCCGCAATATAAAGCATAATTTCGACAGTCAGGAGCATGTACATTCTTATGAAAAGGACATTTGAAATGCCCGATGCACACAGCGACCACAACACTACGGTAAGAGCGGATTTAATCTTGTCGCCCTTGAAGAAGTAGCTTGCAATGTAGTAGAGAACGAAGTCTCCGCAGAGCATGAAGAAAATATTAAGCCCTATTCCCGTCCACTTTGAGAAGCTTCCCTTGAATAAGAAACAAACTAAGTGCAGAAAGTAATAGTAAACAGGCGGATGAACATCGGCTACCTGATTTACATACGGCGCTTTGAACGAGGCTAAACCGTCTGTTTCTTTGACCGTGACATAATTTCGGTAATAGCTGCTGTCGACCCAGCCGTTATTCGTGCTGTATTCCGCCGAAGAGGTGTTGTCGAGAAAGGAATAATCCGTGCTGTTCGCCAAGCCGTAGGAATAAATCTCGTCACAGAAAAAAGATAATTTCTGAGTGCCGAACCAAACGCAAATTCCAACCTGAACCGCAAGCAAAAGAACTATTGCTGCCGCAGTTGTGATTTTTTTACTTTTCATGAATATCTCCCATAATCAAATTGATATATGCATAATTAAAATGATTATATCACAGATGAAATAAATATGATACTATTTATATGTAGAAATTTATTTGCGACTTTAAATTAAAATTGTTGAAAATAAAGCAAATGTGAATTAATCTCTCTCTTTCAAAAAGCTCTTTACTTCTTCAAAGCACGGAATAGAAACGCTTGCGCCGTTCTTTCCTACGGCTATCGCCGAAGCGGCAGAGGCAGTCTTAAGTGCTAAATTTGGCTCTTTTCCGCTTATGATTTCACCGATAAAATATCCCATAAAAGTATCGCCCGCACCAGTGGTGTCAAGTGCTTTTACTTTATAGATGCCGTGGGAATAAGTATTTTCACTGTCACTGTAAAGTGAACCTACTTCACCGAGGGTGAGAAGTATTTTCTTATGCGGAAATTTGTCCTTTAGCATTTCGAACAGTTTCTCCCCGTTTTCCTTTAAATTGTCCGATTCATCGAGTTCTAATATTCCAAGCGCCTCAATTTCATTTAAAACGAAAACATCGACCTTATCTAACGGCAAAGTTAGAATTTTCTCGTTCATAGGAGAAGGGTTTAGCACGACAGTCATTTTCTTTTCGTGTGCTCTTTCGATGATATAGTCCGTCATATTTATTTCGTTTTGCAAAATGAGATAATCTCCGCTCTCAAAACTCTCTAAAGAACTGTCTATATCCTCTTTTGTTATGCTCATATTTGCTCCGCCGAAGAGAATTATGCTGTTTTCTCCGTCGGGAGTATTCTGGATAACCGTGTGACCGCTCGGCATATCCTTTTTGATGACAAAATCGGTGTTCACATTTGATTTCTTTAGCGTTTCCAGAAGCATTTGTCCGTCATTTATTCCGACTGCTCCAGCCATAAAAGTATCTATGCCGTAGCGTGAAAAGGCAATCGCCTGATTAAGTCCCTTTCCGCCGCAAAAGATATTTCGCCCGCCAGAGGCTATCGTCTCTCCCGCTCTGACAAAATGAGCGACAGAGTAAACATAATCGATATTCAAAGACCCGTAAACCAAAACCTTCATAGCAATCCTCACCTGTTTTAATTTTATACTGCTATTTTACATCAAATAAAACGAAAACGCAAAAGTCACCGTGATTTCTCACGGCGACCTTCGCATGTATGAATTATTTCTCGTAGACTAAATTAACCGCAAACACCCATGACCGCTTTCTTCCAGCCTTCATATTTTGCGTTTGCTTCTTCACGTGACATTTCGGGAGAGTGCTTCTCACGCTTCATTTTGTCGAAAATCTCTTCTCCCCAAATTCCGCATGAAAGTCCAGCCATATATGCCACACCTATTCCCGAAAGCTCCGCCATATTCGGTACAAGGACATCGCAGTCGGCTATGTCGGCTTGAAAAAGCATGAGGTAGTTGTTTTTTGTGGGCCCGCCGTCAACTCGAAGTTCCTTTAAATCGACCGAGGAATCCTCTTTCATAGCGTTCACTATGTCTGTAATTTGATACGCTATGCAGTCGAGCGCCGCCCTTACAATCTCATTTCTGCCGCTTGTTCTGTCCATTCCGACTATCGCCGCCTTGGCGTGGGAGTTCCAGTACGGTGCGCCAAGTCCGCTGAATGCGGGAACAAGATAAAGTCCGTCTTTTTTGTTTGCAGCCAAGGCAAGTGCCTCTGTCTCGCCGGCATCGCTTATAAGCTTAACATCGTCCTTGAGCCAAGTTATCACAGCGCCCGTGTAATTAAGGTTTCCCTCAAGGACATAGTTTACCTTGCCGTCAATTCCCCATGCAAGCGAGGTGACAAGTCCATTTTTGCTAAGAACCGCTTTGTCGCCTATATTCATCATGATAGACGAGCCCGTGCCGTAGGTAGCCTTAGCCTTGTCGTTCTCTCGGCAGTCCTGACCGAACAATGCCGCATGAGAATCGCCCATGACCGCATAAATCGGTATCGGATTTGAGAAAATTCCCTCGCAGTCCGTGTAGCCGTAAAGTGCGTTTGAATCAAGCACCTTTGGCATATTATCGGGCTTAATTCCGAAAAGAGAACAGATTTTTTCGTCCCATTTAAGTGAGAAAATATCAAATAGCTGAGTTCTTGAAGCATTTGAATAATCGGTTGCATAGGTTTTGCCGTTTGTGAGACGATAGACAAGAAAACTATCCACGGTTGCGTGGCAAACTTCACCGTTCTCTGCTTTTTCCTTTGCGCCGTTGGTATTCTCCAAAAGCCAAGCTATTTTTGCCGCCGGGAAATACGGCGAAAGCTTGAGTCCCGTTGTGTTAAATATATAATCTGCGTTATTTTTAATTTCTTCACGCTCGCAGATTTCCGCCGCTCTTGCGCACTGCCAAACTACTGCGTTATTAAGCGCTTTTCCGCTCACTCTGTCCCAAAGAACGCTTGTTTCTCTCTGATTTGAGATGCCGAGACACGCTACTTCATCAGGAGCGACATTTGCCCTCAAGAGCACAGCTTTGATCACTCCGATTACATTTTTGTATATTTCCTCGGGGTCGTGCGAAACCCAGCCAAGCTCATTTATAAGCTGTCTGTGTGAAATATCCTCACGGCAAATAAGCGTTCCGCTTTTGTCAAAAAGCAAGCCCTTTGTGCCCTGAGTGCTCTGATCGATACTTATGATATATCTGCCGCTCATAGGTTTTCTTCCACCGTCTTAACGATGCCCTCGGCATTCAGTCCGTAGTAATTGAATACATCCTGTGACTTTCCGGTGATGACGTGATCATCGGGAAGCGCCATTTGAATTACCTTTTTGGGGTCATTTGCAGAAATGACCGAAGCCGTAACCGAACCGAGACCGCCGAACGGTGCGTGCTCCTCGATAGAAACGATAAGCTCTGCGTCCTTTGCCTCCTCGAGTAGGCTCTTGCCGTCAAAGGGCTTTATGCAGTACATATCGAGAACGACTGCGCAAATTCCTTTTTCTTCGAGGATTTTTGCCGCCTCGAGAGCCGGTCTTACCATTTCTCCGCAAGCAACGATGACAGCCTTCTTCTCTTTCTTTTCACCGAATTTTGTCACGGTTGCCTTGTCCATTTCAAACGGACAGTTATTTTCAGAATAAATATCCTCAACGGGATTTCTGCCTACTCGCACATAAGCAGGCTTTTCATCCGACAAAAGTGCCTCTATCAGCTTAGCTGTCTGAAAGCGGTCACTCGGAAGATATACTCTCATATTAGGAATTGCACTCATAGCGGCAATGTCCTGTGCGGAATGGTGACTCATTCCAAGTTCGCCGTAGCTTATTCCACCGGAAATTCCTATAAGCTTGACATTTGTGTTTGAATAAGCAACATCAACCTTAGCTTGTTCATAAGAACGAGTTGAAAGGAAGCATGCGGGAGAAAAGCAATATGCCTTTTTGCCAAGGTGAGCCATACCCGCTGAGATGCTAACTAAATTCTGCTCAGCGATGCCGACCTCGACCGACTGCTCGGGAAATTCATTGAAGAACGGAGTCATTGAGGCAGAACCCCTCGAATCGGAGCAAAGTGCGATTATATCTCTGTCTGTCCTTGCGTGAGCCATGAGCGTATCGCAAATAGCCTGTCTGTTAGGAATCTTATTCATTTTCAATCGCCGCCTTTCTCTCGTCTATTGTCTTCATTATGAGGTCATATTCCTCTTTGCTCGGAACATGGTGATGCCATGCGGCTTTGTTCTCCATGATTTCTCCACCGCCAAAGCCCTTTATCGTGTTGGCTATGATACAAGTCGGCTTTCCCTTGACGGTTTTTGCCGCCTCGAACGCATTATGAAGCTCCTCTATGCTGTTTCCATTGACCTCGAGTACATTCCAGCCGAAGCTTTCGATCTGATTATGGAGGTTTTCGTGCGTCATGACGTACTCTGTCGTACCGGAAATTTGCAGATGATTTCTGTCGACAACGGCACAAAGATTATCAAGACCGTAGTGTCCTGCCGCCATAAAACCCTCCCAGACAGAGCCCTCTGCTACCTCGCCGTCACCCATAACGGTATAAACTCTGCTGGGAAGCGAATTCTTTCTTGCAGCAAGCGCAATGCCGATACAAACGGGAAGTCCGTGACCAAGAGAGCCTGAGTTCATCTCTATTCCGTCAAGCTCATTATTCGGATGTCCGATGAATTTTGAACCGAATTTTGAAAAGGTGTTGATAAGAGTTTCGATGTCAAAAAATCCCTTGTCGGCAAGAACAGCATAGTAGCTCTCGACAGAATGGCCCTTGCTGAGAACAAAGTAATCTCTATTTGGGTCATCCTTATTCTCCGGGGAAATATTCATCTGATCGTTATAAAGCGTGACAAGCGTCTCCATTACAGAGAAATCTCCGCCGATGTGTCCGCCGCCCGATTTCATTATCATCTCAACAACCACCTTGCGAAGGTCATATGCCTTCAAGGTAAGTTTCTTTGCGTTAAACATTTATTGTCTCCTTAATTTACTTAATGCCGTGAATTGTATCGATAACCTCTTGCTCGATATCATCGTAAAGGTCAGCCTTAACACCGATGTACTTGCAAGCCTCATACAAAACAGGCACAACATCCTGATGAATACCTACGCAGTGATGAATATAAGGGCCCTCCACTATCTTTGCCTCAAGGCGTGGCCAGTTCTCAACCTCAACCCAGAGATAAGTTCCCTTTGTGTACGGGCCGTCAATTCCCTTTGCGTTTCCGAGAAGAAGCGAATATTCGCCGTTGTCTCCGTCAAATCTCGCAAGAGTAACCTCGCCGTGCTTTGCCTCTGCCTCGACTGCTCCCGGGTGGCTGAATGCCAACGGATAGCCGATTGTCGGCTTGCATGAAGCACATGAAAGCGGCCAAGGTCCGCAGTGCTGTAAGAGCTCGCCGTTATCGTTGTCGGGGTGACGAACCGTCCAGTCTGCAAAGAAGCTCCTGTTCTCGTCCATTCCCGCAGCCTCAACCATAAGTGCGGTGACAGCGCCGTGAATATCAGTCTCACATACAACAGGGAAGCCCTCTTCGTTTAAAAGCGCGTTAGCCGCACAGGGCATAATTCCGATTTCTCCCTGAAGTGCGTTCCAGCACTGGATAGCTCCGGCGGTACAGCCGTATTTTGTCGCAAGATTTCTTATTGCCACCTTGAGTGCCGCAACGTTCTCAAGTTCCTCGTCCTTGATAGCAATATTAAAATGCTCTCTGCAGTAAGCCACTGTCTCGCTTACCTTTGTGCCCTCTTCCTTTGCCGCTTTCATAGCGTCTGTAAGCTCTGCAAGCGGAATCGGAGAAAGCTGAATGTTATACTTCTCTAAAAGCTCGCCCTCGTTGCACATAGTCGACCAGAACTCATTCGGTCTTGGGCCGATTTGAAGAATTCTGATGTTTCTGAATGCCTTAACGACATTGCAAATTCTCAAAAAGCGGTTTACGCCCTCCTCAAACTCCTTGTCCTCAAGGTTGCAGTTGGTGAGATATGTGAACGGAACTCTGAATCTTCTTAAAACCTTTCCTGTTGCGAAAATTCCGCACTGGCTGTCACGAAGTCTTATTCCGTTTTCGTCCGGTCGCTCATCTCTCGGACCCCAGAGAAGGACAGGAAGATTCATGTTCTTAGCAAGTCTAGCCACTTCAAATTCCGTTCCGAAATTTCCGTGCGGGAAGAATAGTCCGTCTACCTTTTCCCTCTTGAACTTCTCCTCTATTTTAATTCTGTCGTTATCGTCATGGAGCAAGCCGTCCTCTGCGATATCATCGATATCGACAAACTCAACTCCCATTTCTCTTAATTTCTCTCTTGTGTAATTAGCGTATTCAACCGCTGCCGGTGCACTGAAAATACTTCTTCTTGTCGGTGCGAAACCGAGTTTAATCTTTGCCATATGAAAATCCTCCTTATAAGCTTTTAGCTTCTGACATAATAAATATACCTTGTAAGTAACTAAATTAATATATATAATAAAGTAAAGATTACTTTATTTTTACTTTATTTTTCTCTTTGAGGTTCAATTATGGCAATAACGGCAAAGGAATTGGCAAAAAAACTCCACCTTTCTCAAACTGCGGTTTCAATGGCTCTCAACAACAAGCAAGGGGTCAGCACGGCTACAAAACAGCTTGTCATTAAAACAGCCGAGGAATACGGCTTTGATTTCACGAAGCTTAAGCATAAGGTCAAGGAAGACGGCACGGTCTATATGATTTTCTATAAGGCGCACAACGCGATACTTTCCTACACTCCGATTTTTAATGAGCTGTACGAGGGCGCAAAGGCGGAGCTTTCGCCGCTGGGGTTTTCTGTGCGTGTCATTCAGTTCTCCGAGAGGAGCGATAAGCTTGAAGACCTCTTCGCCGATCTTCGTGGCGGCAAATGCTCGGGAATAATCCTTGTGGGGACTGAAATATCCGCAAGCGCATGCAAGGAATTTGTTAATCTCGGATTTCCGCTTGTACTTCTCGACAGCTATTTCGAGTCGCTCGATGTCACAAGCGTAGGAATAAACAATTCCCGTGGAGCATATACAGCTACGGACTACCTCATAAATCTGACGGGAACTCAGCCGGGCTACCTCAAAAGCAGCTACCGCATACCGAATTTTGCGGCACGACAGCAAGGATATTTTGCCGCAATAAAGGAAAACGGAATGTCCCGTTCACGCTCGATTGTGCATCTTCTCTCCCCTGAAATCGAGGACGCCATGGCGGATATGCTTGATATTATCGACGAGGGCGGCGAGCTTGCCAAATGCTATTTTGCCGACAACGATATCCTTGCAATCGGTGCGATTAAAGCGTTCAAATTAAGGGGCTTTAAAATTCCGGAAGATATTGCGATAATCGGCTTTGACAATATAACAGAGGGCAGAATAATCGAGCCCGCCCTCACAACAATGGATGTTCCGAGAAAATATATCGGCAGAACGGCGGCAAAAATGCTTGTCGATATAATCGATATGAAAAGTATTCATCCGCAAAAGGTAGAAATTTCCACAAGCATGATTAAGCGCTTGTCCCACTCAAGATAACAAAAAAGCAAGGTGATTTTTACCACCTTGCTTTTCTTCTTTCACTTAATTTCTATAAAGCTTTTGTCTGTTTCAGCAAATTCGTCCGAGACAAATCTCTCTACCTTCATGTGAAGATCGTATTTTTCACGAAGCTTCATAATCTCACCCATAACGGGCAAAGAATGATGAATATCGAGCGCCGCTTGGTCTCGCCATGAATCGATGAGAAGTACGGTTTCTTCGTCCTCAAGCGGAGTGAAATATTCGTATCTAAGGTTTCCGTCCTCTTCTCTTATCGTCTTGACAATGCCGCTGTTTGTCATTTCCTCTGCGAATTTTCTCGCACTGCCGTTCTCTCCGGTGTAATAGATATTTACAGTAATTGCCATAATCCTCACCTTTTTATTTTATCTATAGTCGGTCATAACCTCGAAAAGCTCTCTTTTTCCGCTGATGTAGTCGTCAAATGCTATCTCGGGGTCTTTGCCGCCAAAAACCTTGCACATTCCGCACATATCGCAGTCTCCGATGCATTTATAAGCTTGCCTTATGAAAGCTCTGCGCTCGTCCTCGCTTGATTTTTCGATTTCAGGTGCTCTCATATCAGTGAACCATTCCGCTGTTAGCGATATACTCTGCGTTGATTTCGGAAAGTTCCTTTTCGCCGTTGATGTAAGGAGCATAGAAATTATCGACAATTCCGCCGCCGATGTTATCACAGCCGTTGCAGAAATCGCACGCTCCGCCACAGCGGCTGAGTCCGTCCTGAACAATTTTAATGCGCTCTTCCCTAGTGGTATCCTTTATAAGAAGACTTTTAAATTTCATGCTCTCATCCTTTCTTGAAGTCGGTTTAGCTTTGAATAAAGGAACAAATATCCTTTAATCAAATAATAATACAAGAGAGAAAATTCGTCAATAAAAGCCTATTATTTCACTGTGAAATAATCAAAATGCAGAAATTTAAACACAAGAGTTTTTGCTTCGCTTTTTTCAAAAAGCGAACGGGGTCTAAGGGGCAGAGCCCCTTAAGTAATTAATAATGCATAATTAATAATTAGTGTGTACGAAAAAACAGAGCGAAGCGATAAAAAGAAGATAGGCTTATGAGGGAAACCAAAAGCACAAAGTGCTTTTAGGAAGCGAAGCGACCGTAGTTGACCAAATAAGCCGAACTATTTACTCTAAATTAAATATCGAACAGAAACTTGTTCAATCGAGCAGAAATAAAGAACACTCTTTTTTACATTATTTATTTGATTGTCGATATTTTTCCGAGTATATAAAATACGGCACGGAAAATGTCCGTCTGTGACGTATTTTCCGTGCCTATCTTTTTTACTGTTTGTTCTTGATTTATCTTGGAGAGGATAATCCGCAAAAGAAAATGCCCGTCTGCGAATGTTTCACATTCTTGACGTATTTTCTTTTTGCTATCTCTTTTTTAATCGGCACTTCGTGCCTCTTTACTTTGTTATTTCTCTACTGCTTCGCTTCTCTTTCGTGGGCTCCGCCCACACCCGTTCGCTTTTTGTAAAAAGCGAAACCAAAAACTTTTGTGTTTTTTCGTACTTTATTTTCTTTTTGCGCTTTTATATTCGTTTACAAAAGCCCTCGCCAATTTATCATCGCTTTGATAATAAATACCGTAGTCAACATTTCTTGTACCGCTAATCGGTATAATCTTCACGTTTTCGCTTTTGTCTATTAAGAACTCCGGTATTAGAAATTCAGGCAAAAGTGCTACTCCGTAGCCGCTTTTTGCAAGAAGTATGCTCTCCTGCGTATTCTCGGCGACTATATGCTCGTGGTCTTGAGAATGAAGCGTCAAAAGCTCCTGAAATCTGTTTCCTTTTCTGAAATTCACCCACCGTGGCGAAATTACAATCAGTGTTTCGTCTGCTATATCTCTGAACGCTATCTCGTCTTTCTCTGCCAGGCGGTGCCCTTTATTTACAAGCGCATAGGAAGCCGTGGTCTCGAGTATCTCAAATCTTCCCTCGTCGCTCATGCCGCTTGTGCATATGACAAAATCAAGCTGTTGATTTTCATATAGATTTTTCAGCGTGAAAAAATCATCAGTCACTATTCTCGGCTTTACATAGGGATATTTCTTTCTAAATTCAGTGAGTGCCGTTTCCAAAAGTCCGAATTCGTGCTCATTGAGCATACCGATAGCGAAGACAACTCGCTCCTTGTCCGCTCCGTTTTGAAGCTGAAGAGTCGCCTCATTCATTCGGTCTAATATATCCTTTGCACGGTAATAGAACTTCTGACCGTCCTCCGTGAGGCGCACAACCCTCGAGGTTCTGTAAAATAGCTTTGCGCCTAATTCCTCTTCGAGACTCTTTATGTGATGCGTTACGGTTGGTACGGACAGATAAAGTGCCTGAGCCGCCTTTGTGAAGTTGAGTCTTTCCGCTACATATATAAAACATTCAAGCTGTTGAGAATTCATTTTGCCACCCCCACTCTAATTTTAACAGGAAGAAGATTTAAAATCAATCATTAGCTTTTATCTAATGACGTTTATTTATTTATAATTCATTAATCCTATTAATTGTGTTAAACTTCAAATGTTATTAAGACATTACAATTTAAGGAGGAAAGAACATGGAAGATCAAAAAATGGGCACCATGCCCGTAAATAAGCTTCTTCTTAACATGGCAGGGCCTATGATACTCTCGATGATGGTCGGAGCCATGTACAACATAGTCGACAGTATATTCGTCAGCAATTTCAGCGAGGACGCACTCACCGCCGTTTCGCTTGCATTCCCTATTCAGAACATCATCGTTGCACTGGGAACAGGTGTCGGCGTTGGAATTAACGCACTTCTCTCGAGAGTGCTCGGCGAGAAGAACAGCGAGGCTGTAAATAAGACTGCGGGAAACGGAATTATTCTTGGTTTCTGCAGCTATTTCATTTTGCTTATCTTCGGAATTTTCGGCGTGCGTGCATTTTATAACGTTCAGACAAGCAACGCTGAAATCTGCGAAATGGGCGTAGCGTACCTTACAATTATCTCGATTTTCTCATTCGGTCAGATTTTTCAGCTCGTTGTCGAAAAGCTTCTGCAGTCAACAGGCAGAACCGTCTACACCATGATAACCCAAGGCGTGGGTGCGATAGTTAATATCATACTCGATCCGATTTTGATTTTCGGCTACTTCGGTCTGCCGAAAATGGGAACAGCCGGTGCGGCAGTCGCCACGATTATCGGTCAGATTTTTGCTCTCATTCTCGGTATTATCTTCAACCTCAAGTACAACAAGGAAATCTCGTTCTCGCCAAAATACCTCAAGCCTGAAATGTATTACATAAAGAACATTTTCAAGGTTGGAATTCCGGCGGGAATCACAATGCTCATAAGCTCCGTGATGTCGTTCGGTATAAATAAAATTCTTCTCTCGTTCTCCACAACGGCAACGGCTGTTTTCGGAGCATACTTCAAGCTTTATACCTTTGTTTCCATGGCGGCGTTCGGTCTTAACAGCGCACTTCTCTCGATAGTAGCGTTTAACCTCGGCACGGGCAAGCACGACAGAATTAAAGAATCCGTTAAGCTAAGCGGTATTTACTCTGCCGTTATCGGTGCAATCGGACTTGTGATTTTACAGGTCTTCCCGACTCAGATTATGGGCGCTTTCAATGCATCCGAGGAAATGACTAACATGGGAATCGAGGCACTTAGAATTATCAGCCTCAACTTCATCTTTGCATGCGTTTCCATCATGGTCTGCTATGCACTCCAGGGACTTTCCGTCGGTATGCCGAGCATGGTTGTCTCTGCCGCAAGACAGGTCATTGTGCTTCTTCCGCTCGCCTACATCGGTGCTAAAGTAATGGGCGTTGCAGGAGTATGGGCGGCATTCCCCGTGACGGAGCTTGTCGTCATGGTTGGAAGCGTAATTTACCTCAAGAAGATAATGACAAAGCTTTTGGATAAGCCAAAGAAAACCGCTTAAATTTAATCACAAGTAACCTCATCAATAAAAAACAGTCCGACTTTTTCACGGTCGGACTGTTTTTGTCTTTTTTAGAATATTCAATTTACTTACATGAAATTTTTTGTTTCCATTGCGCAGTAGTTCTCATACTCGACAAAGCCGTATCTTCTGTAGAACGGTTTTGTTTTAGGATCTGACGGCATGATTTTGACATAAAGCAAATCTCTGAATTCCTTCATGATGCGCTTCATAAGTTCGTCTCCGATGTGAAGTCCCTGATAATCGGGGTCAACCAAAAGATAGTGAATGAAAGCTACCGTCTCTCCGTCGTCAAGTCCTCTGACTAGACCTACAAGCTTATCGCCGTCCCAAGCGGAAATTACGTGAGTAGAATTTTTCATCGCACGGGACAGCTTCTCAGGATACTTACCCGACTCCCAGTTAACAGAAAGGAAAAGTCTTTCAAGCTGTTTGGGCGAAATTTCCTTGATGTCCTTATACTCGATATTCATATTTACCTCCAACTGACTTCTTTCTTTTTATTTCTATTTCATTATCACACTGTAAGAATAAATCAATCGAATGTATTCGTCAATCGTACTTTTGTAAAATCCACGCTTTACACAAAAATTTAATCTGAAATACACAAAGACTTTACCGTTCAATTACAAAATCAGACTGAAGCTTAAAAATTTTAATCGAGAGTTGGATACATTTCTACTTCAAGGCTTTTTCCGGTGCGGTTCACTTTGATTTGCACTGGATTTTCCTCTGCCCAGACGGGGTCTAAGTCTGCTTTCTCTTTCCACTTCTGATAGAAGTCATACACATCGTCAAAGAGAAGCTTTTCAGCATCCTTTCTAGCGGCAATGGCGTCCTCGATATCATCGTACATTCCGAGAAAATACTGCTTTTTCTGAAAGACTATCTTAGCGAGATACTTTCCACGAACCAAATAAACGCCCTTGTGGCCCGTGGTGTTATCCGTAGGCACTTTCTTGCTTTTGAGGGCATCTATGCTTGTTCCCGAAATGTGAGTGAGGAGCTTCTCGAGCTTTTTATCATGCTCCTTTTTCTGACATCCACAGCTCACCTGATTGCCGTATTTTAATGAATTATACGAAGCGTCTGTCTCTTTGCCGCAGTCACATTTGCAGTGCCAAATGACAAATCCCTTTTTATCACGGTTATCAGTCGGATAAAGTGCGACAAGTCTGCCGAAACGCTTACCCGTTATGTCAACGGAATTTGTTCTTCTCTTTTTTACAGTCTTGACATCGACAATCTCATCCATAGTACTTTCTCCTTTCACTGAAATAAAAAACGAAAGCTTCGACGGTACGGAAGCACTGCGAAGCTTTCAGCGGACATCCGCTAATGTTTATTTATTGTTTGTCGACTTCTTCTTTGTGAAAATCAAAGCGACAACTGCTAATAAGCTCAAAGCAAAGATGACTGTGTAAAGCATCGGCTTAGCTGTATCACCTGTCTTAGGAGTATCCGACGGAACAGGAGTTGCTGTCGGAGCGGAAGTCGGAGCGACTGTAGGCTGTGTTGTTGGCTCTGTTGTCGGCTTAACGGTCGGCTCTGTGGTTGGAGTCGGAGTAGGCTCATCTGTCGGCTCTGCACTCGGTGTAGGTGTAGCAGTCGGAGTAGCTGTCGGAGTAGGTGTCGGCTCTGCCTCGTATGAATTTTCAAACTCTGCGGCGTCTACCTTTTCTGTGCCGTCGTTCGGATAAAGAACAGCTGTGGACTCAAGTCCGCCGTCCTCGGCATTTGTGATGTAAACTGTAAGAGTATAAAAACTGCTGTCGTAAGTGCACTTGTCGTTAGTTCCCTTTTCCTCGTTAATCGAGTAAGAATAAACTCCGACATGATTGTAAGTGATGCTTGGGAAAGATGTTCTCTCGTCGCCTGTGACGGTCAAAGCGTATTCATCGGACTGTGAGCCGCTCGGCATAGGATAAGAAGCATCATCGGCTTTCATAACTACCGTGTAGTCCTCTTTAGTCTCGGGAACTGCACCCGAAAGAGAGACTTTAACGGGAATGATTACCTCGGGGGTCTCTGTGGCAAAAGCACTCACGGAAGCTGACAGCAAAACTAATGCTGTGAGGGCGAGGCTAAAAATGCCGCTGATCGTTTTTTTCATAGTTTTTCCTCCTGATTCACTGTTCGTTTGACTCCATAACAGCTAAAATTACAGTTCGCGCATCGGTGAACTCTGAGGAACAGGTGGAAAGTGCAAGCACCTTTGGTGACTCCGTCTGTTCCGCTTTTTTTATCGTCTCCTCTCTCACATAAAGACTATTGTCTTTGACATAAGAAAAAAGTCCGTTTATATCAGTCTGCCACTGCTCGGGGGTGAAAATATAGTCATCGCCCGAATTAACCAGCATGCAGGCAAAAATTTCTAATTTATAACTCTTGTCGGGTAAGATAAGCGTGCCCGTAGAGTTTTGCTCGAAGAAGGTTTTATCTTCGTAAAGGTCAAGATCTCCGAACATTGCACTTTTCTCCATGTGGTGTCCGTAGAGAAGCGAATAATTATCGGAAAAATCCCTGTTGTTTCTTGTATCGAGGAAAATACTTCCCGACAAAGAAAACTCACCATACACATCTTTGTTGATATAGGTTAGGTTCGAATCTCCATGAAGTACGGGATAATCGATTTTAGTATTATCAAGACTAACCCATGCGCAAACATCGGGATTGATAGCTAAAAGCTCCTCAAACGACGCTTGCCCGTCCCCCTCGCTGACTGTCGGTTTTAATTTGAGCATATCCGCCTGTACATTAGTGGCGGCATAATAGATTTTTGAGTTATCCCAGAGTGCGTATGCGGCGTAAATTCCTGCCACACAAAGCAAAAGGACAACGAAAAGATTTACAATTTGATTTGCGGCTTTTAGAAAGAGTCTCGACATTTTAAACCGCATTCCTTTCGTTTTTCTTTTGAGTATGCTTGGGGCACAAGCCCCAAGCACTCAAGAGAGATTGAAAAAGTGTATTTGTTAAAATGTAAGCACATGACTCACATTTAACTAATTAAGTTATTTGCTTAAGTTTTGCTAAAAGCTTAACTTATGCGTTGTGGCTTCTCTTCTTAGCGAAGAATACTACCATACCGATACCGGCTGCAGCGAGCATGAGGATGTAAGGAAGTGAATCCATGCTGATGCCTGTGTCAATATCTTTTGTGAGTGTGTTTGTGAAATCAACTGTATCCTCATCATTAGCTGAGATAGTCTTATCCTCATCAGAATAAGTAGCATCAGATGTGTAGTTCTGAGCAACCTCAGATACAGTGTAAGTTACACCTGCAGGGAGGTTAGAGAATGTTACAGACTCATTATTACCAAGCTCACAAGTATATGTCTTAGTAGAAGCATCCCATGTGCCCTGAGCACCGCTAATATTAACTGAGCTTGCGTCCCAAGTCTTATCACTGTCAAACTCAACAGTGAAAGCGAACGTCTTGCTCATGTCAGCCATGTTACCGGCAATGTGCTTAGTAACAGTGAGAGAACCGGAATCATACTGGTTTATGTAACCTGTACTATCCATTATTGTCTTATCGCCGTCCAATGACTCATAGTGGAAAGCAGAAACAAAGTGCTTGCCGTTATCCTCTTCACGAACAATTGTGAGAACGAGGTAGAACTGCTCTTCGCTGTAAGTAACACCAGCTGTGTTGCCGGCAGACTCAGTTACGAGATACTTGTAAACACCGAGCTCGTAGTCATTAGCATCAATTTTAAGTGTAGCAGATTGCTTATCTGTCTGTTCCATAGAATCGAAGTGGATAGTAGCATCATCGATTTCAGGGATATTTTCTGTAGAAGTAACGCCTTCACCGTTTGTGTAAGATTCACCGTCAAAAGAGAAAGTGAAGTCCTCTGCCGGAGCGGTGCCCTTGTTTACCTCATATGTCTTGTAGATAACAGGTTGAACATCAAAATTATAATCCGGTGCCTGTGATTGTGCGAATGTTGCTGTTGCTGTGCTCATTACGAGTGCGAGAGCAAGCAAAGTTGAAAATAACTTTTTCATGTACTTTTCCTCCTAAATTTGGATAAAGATTAATATTATATAATTACAGTCCCTCATCTGTAATTATCAAATTAAGTAGCAGAGATTTTGCTGACTAATCAAAGACTTCGTCTTCGAAGCAAGGTGATAAGCTTGCCCTTTACATCTTTCAAAGAAACTGCTCCGAAGTCTCGGCTGTCTGTCGACTGAGTTCGGTAGTCTCCCAGGATGAAGACGCTCCCCTCGGGTACGGTGTACGGATAATCGATGCCGTCCTTGGCGTAGGTCGAATAGAGAATCTCGCCGCCTTGAGCCGTGCCGTTCACATAAAGAACGCCGCTGTCGTCAAGCGTTACGGTATCTCCGCCCATTGCCGCTATTCTGCCGACTCGAGTCGAACCCTCTGTGGAATAAATCACCACGTCACTTTTGTAGTAATCTGACTGGAGTCTGTAGCCAAGAAGGACATCTCCGTCTTTGACTGCGGGAAACATATCGTTGCCGTTTGCGATACTGATAACAAATACGAAGCTTAGAAATGCCCAGAGAACTAAGGTTATCGTGAGTATTCGCAAAACGAGTGCGACATAACCCTCACGGTCGAGCGCTTTATTTCTCCTTGCGGTGATAATCTGAGCATTGCTCATTTGCTTTTGGCTCAGCTTACTCATCGTCTTTCCTTTCGATTCTTGTTATCTTTGAGAAACAAGCTGTTCGCTCCTCAAGGATAGCGTTAAAGCGTGTTCTCTCTGCCGCAAGTGCGGTCTCGTAAAGTGAATTGAGCTCCGAAATCTTCTTCCAGACATCAGTTTCACTCACGCCGCCGACAAGAGTTTTCTTGAACTTAACCGACCCAAGAAAATTCTGAATGTTTTCCTGTTCTGTGCTTAAACTTAATTGGCTTGAAGAGTCCTCTGCTTTTTGAGATGTGCCGACATCGTTTACTTTTGACATCGGCTCATCGATTTTAACTCTTTTTGCCATGTATCTTTTTGCCATGTAAATTACTCTTTATCTGTCTAAATGACGGCGGCGTCTTACGAAGTAGAAGCCAATTCCCGCACCGACAAAGACGATAATCAAAACATAAGGAACAGTCTCGAGGCTAATGCCCGTATCGATTGGTATGTCCCTCTCGTTCGTAATCGTAATTGAGAGGTCGTTCTTAGGCATTTTGAAATTGAAGGTTTTAGGATCTACGTAGTGGTAATCTTCTAACAGAGAGGTGTCAACTTTCATTGTATAGTTACTCTTGCTCTCACTAACATAGAGAACTGCGCCTTCAGGAATCTGGAATGTGTGGCTTTCGCCGTTTCCAAGCACAACCGGGTCTAATTCAACTACGCCTTCATCATAGGTTAAATAGAATGTGAACGTATCGTTGTCATCATATCCGTTACCGCTGAGTTCCTTTGTGATTGTCAGGTTGCGCATTGTCTTAGCTTCATAGTGCGCATAGAAATTGACAGTACCGTCAGCGAGTTCGTCAGCATCCGGATCATAGCCCATTTCCCACAACTCTTCGGAGACATGATCGCCGTTCTCGTTATACCAGCCCTTGAAAACATAAGTTACGCCGTTTACTTCGTAGGTCTTGGGGAAGCCCTCTTCATCATTTGGAATATTTGTCGGTGCAACGTCTGTCTTATAAATATACTTAGGAGAACCGTCCTCGTTATACTCATAGCTCTTTGCATCAACCTGATACTCACTGCCGTCAATCCATGTTACCCAGTATTTAGCTACGTAAACATTTTTTATCCTTACGGAAATCGTACAGTCGATGTGCTTATCCGGATCTGTACCGTTGTCCTGCGAAATCTTGTACGGGTTAAGATAAATCGCTTCGATATCATCGGCGGATTCAACCGTTATGCCCTGTGCCTGCAGTTCTGCTTTGTATGCTTCGAAAATCTGCTGATAAGCATTTCGATATGTGCCCTTGTCAAGAAGCCATGAGCCGTCTGACTGCAAAGTCATACCGTCCGCCATAGTCCTTATGTACTGAGAAGGGTCATATATGTTCCTTTTCCCTACCCATGTGGCTCCGCTTGTGAAAACTCCTCCGATACCGATAGGACTGTCGCACCATTCGCTTGTAGAGTTACTGCTTGGGTTGGATGTAGGAGTTTTCAGATAGTAAATCAACGCTTTCTCAGGGGTCACTTCCGTTACTGTGAGATTGATAATATCTGTATACTGCGTGTCATCGAGCGTATAGTTGACTGTAAGTACATAATCGCCGGCAGGAACGGATTCACCTGTCTTTATAGTGTAGCCGCGTTCGTACAAATATACTCTGCTAGTTCCAGCTGATATATCCACATCAGCACTACAGGTATACTCTATGTTCGTAGCTTTGCTGTCTTTAGTGACTATCTGCTCGCTGTTTTGCTCCACCGTGTAGTTATAGACATTAGCCTCGCCTTCAGTTACTGTGAGATTAATCGTATCTGAAGTAAATTCTCTTTTGCCTGATGTAGAGGATGAGTAAATAACCTGCAGTGTGTAATTGCCTGCCGGAACAGAAGAATCAACCTTTACATCATAACCGTAACTGGTATAGCCACTATAAGCTTCTATTGTTATGCCTTCGCAAACCGGAGAACACTGATAATAGAGGTCTATCATACGATTGAAGTATGTATTAATGATATACTCAGTTCCTTTTTTCAGCGTTAAATCGTACGTGGTGCCGACAGTAAAATTGTTATCAACATAGTAGCCGAGTTCATCTAAATGGTCCATCAACCACATATACTTACTCAAGCTAACAGTTTTAAGCTCATCAACAAGATCGAGCTCTTCGTCTGTCATGGTATCGATAAAGGCTTCCATCTCATCAAGAGTACGGATATTCATCATGATGTAATAAAGCTCCACAGGGTCGGTTATCGGCTCTCTTGTCTCGCCGCTTGCTTCGCTTGACTCAGACGATTCGTCTGCATCGCTCACTTCGCCAGCCTCGGATGCTTCACTGACTTCGCTTGTCTCAGATGTTTCGCTTACTTCACTTGTTTCGGACGCTTCACTGACTTCGCCGGTTTCGCTCACCTCTGAAGTAACCTCCGACTCCTCATTTGCTGACTGCTCGTCTAAGAGAGTTACGCTCTGCGATGAAGCAGAAGTATCCTCATCGGCAGCCGCCGACAAAGGAATTACCGTAGTCAAGCAAAGCACACACATGAAAAGTGCGGCAAGCCTTGTCGGAACCCCTCTTAAGTTCTTATTAGTTTTCCTCATTAATATACCTCCCGATTCAATTTTCGGCACGAGTGCACTAAATTAACTGTTCAAAAATCTCCCAATAAAGGCACAGACACCTTGGAACATAATTCTTATTATGTCAGGAGACGGCGAACAAAACGCTTGTTTTAGCAAAACTCCACATTTGAGGATGTTTTTGTATCGTAAAATGCACTTAACAAAGCTGTCATTAATGCTCACTCTATTGACATAATTTTAGCACTTACTAAAATTATGTCAATACCTACTTGGGTATAATTTGACAAAATTGTTAAAATTTTATATTTCTTACAAATGCTTTAAAAATAAAAATCCCCTTTTTTCGCAAAAAGTCAGTTGTTTTCGTTCATTTCTTTTGCCAAAGTACCAAAACTTTCCCTAACTATTCTCTTCTTTTTTGAGGAGAATAGTTTTTTTGTTTTATCAAAGAACATAATAAGAATTATGTCGGGGTATTTTTTTTCTGTAAAACAAGTCCGAGGCACTCGATTTTCCTTAGATGCTCGCTTGAATTTGTCTTGATATATATTCTTGTGGTATCGATACTGCTGTGACCGAGAACATCTGCAAGCTTAGATATATCCTTGTCTACGGCATAAAAGGATCTTGCAAAAAGCTTACGCAAATTGTGAGGAAACACCTTGCTTTGCGGCACTCCAGCCCTTTTGCAGAGGGATTTCATAGCGTACCAGATAGCCTTTCGAGAAAGGCTCTTTCCGTTTTGTGCGAGAAAAATCTCACCGAAACGGATTTTTTGTCTCTTGGCAAAGGAAAGAAGCATATTTCTAAGCTTGTTCGGAATGAGAACCGAGCGGATTTTGCCCTTTAGACGAACGGTGATTTCTCCCCTTTTGACGCTCTCAACGGTGAAATATCTAAGCTCAGAAACTCTAATTCCGGTGGAACAGATAGTCTGCATGATGAGATTTAGCTGTTCGCTTTTTGCCGCATTTAAAAGCCGCTTGTATTCCGCTTTTGTGAGTTCACGCTCTCGTCTCGAGTAAATCTCCCTTTGAAGACGAACGAATTTCACCTTGCAGTCGCACCACTTGGCAAAGGTGAAAAAGCTGTGCAGGCTTGCGAGCATGGAGTTAATTGAGCGGGGAGCATAGCCTCTTTGGAAGAGGTGATTTTTATATTCTGTCACGACATTCTTGTTAACGCTTCTGTCCCCCACATAAGCATGGAAAGCACGAAGGTCACGAAGATATTTTTCGACAGTGGCTGCGCTTTTCTCCTCAGAAACGAGATATTTTTGGAATTTAGTTATTTTAGAATCGGTAATAATCTTGCTTGTCATTGATTTATCTTCACTTTCTTATCATCTTGAATTGATTGTAGAAGATAATAATAACATATTTAAAAGAAGATTAGAGAAACACAAAAGTTTTTGGTTTCGCTTTTTTCAAAAAGCGAACGGGTGTGGGCGGAGCCCACGAGAGGCACGAAGTGCCGATAGAAAAAAGAATAAAGCAAAAAGAAAATACGTCAAGAATGTAAACATTCGCAGACGGACATTTTCGTTTGCGAACTATTTTCGCCAAGATAAATACAAAACAAAAAGGCTGCCAAAGGCAATCTAAATGCATAGCATTATAATTGACCCATAACAGCCTTTTGATTTGCGTAAAAAATAATGTTGTATTCAACATCACGATTATCAGAAAACAAATGATTTTCGTTTCTAATTTCAATTTGTGAAAATAATTCGGCTTCTTCGGGCAACTACGGTCGCTACGCTCCCTAAGTTTCCCCTCATCAGCCTGTCTTTTTTGGTTATCGAATTTGATTTGCTATTCTTGATTTCTCTTTGTGTAAAAAATTCGGCTGTCAAAGCCCAACCACGAACACTTCGTGTTCTAAAAATGCTACGCATTTTTGGTTAACTTTGACAGCCTTTCTTCTTTTATATCGCTTCGCTCTGTTTTTCGTATACGCTAATGCTAATTATTAATTATACATTATTAATTACTCGTGGGCTCTGCCCACACCCGTTCGCTTTTTGTAAAAAGCGAAACCAAAAACTTTTGTGTTTTCTTTTAATTAATCATTAACTGTTGCGATAACTGCGATTCCCTCTTTTGACGGCAACTCAAGCGGCACCTTTCCGCTCGCTTTCTCGCATAGCGTTTTTCTCGTCATTTCCCAGACGTCGATTACCTCGATTTTATAGCTATGCTCCTTCGGCAATCTGAACGCCGCTACCCTCGGACAATATCTTCCGTAATACTTTATAAAGAACTCGTTTCCGATATGTCCTGCACACGCTCCGTTTTTCCACTTTAAGTTTTCCGCTTCCTCTTCCGTTAGCGAACTCATCAATGCAAAGAACGGCGGCACTTCAGATTTGACCGCTTTTTCCGTCACGTTATTGAATTCCTCGAACATCGGCTCGCTCCATGGCTCGAGCGGTGCATTTAGTGAATACATAATCTCTTTGAGATATGCTATTCTCTCTGCGCTCTTTCCTTTCAGCTTTCCGCCCTTTGCCCACCAGAGGACCTCGTCCTCTGAATAGTAGGTTTCGCCGTGGGTGACATATCCGCCCTTGACAAATCCTTTCCAGAATCTGTCCGTCATTTCAAATGCAGAGATGCTTCCCCACTCGTGCTCGATATCGCCCTCATAACAGCACTCGTCTATTATTACGGGTTTATTATACTTATTTCTCCAATCGTCCACCTTATGCATGGCATTAGTTTGGATCGAGCAATGAGTAATATTCGGTCTTGAGAAATCGTAGATTTTCATTCCGTTATGGTTGCTGAGCAAGTGATGATACGGGTCGTTCTTGACTATCATTTCCTCAATCTCGTACCAATCTTCCATCTTATGATTGAATAGAAAATCATACTCGTTCGCCATGCTCCACCAGACGTACGGATAAGCCGCAAGTCTTCTGAGCGCATACTCGATATATACGGCAATCTCCTCCATGCTGAGGAACGCAAAGCCCCATCTATCGTAGGAATGCATTAAAATGAGGTCTGACTCTATTCCCATTTCTCCTAAACGAACTATATTCTTCTCGAGATGATTCCAATAAGCATAGCACGGGCGGTTTACGTCCAAGTTGCCGTTCTCATCCTTTTCGAACGGAAAGAACTTTGGGTCATTGTGGTTGAAGTCATAGCTTTTCGGGAAAATGCAATGTCTTACCTTATTAAAAGGAGCTTTTTCGAGTGACTTAAATGTTTCTTCGATAATTTTCTCGTCCTGATGAATAAGTGCATATATCGTTGTGCCGAACGGGAGATATTTTTCTCCGTCCTCATACTTAAACGCTAAGCCGTCTGCTACAACTTTACCGTGAGATTTCTCCGACTTTGTGCATTCTTCACTGCCGGATGCATTTACCGCACCGCTGATTGTCCATGAATATTCACCGATTTTTTCAGGCAAAAAGCGAACCTTATAAACTCCGTCGCCGTCATAAAAGCCTTTGATCGCTTTGCTTTCTTCACCGCAAGTGAAAATTGCTGTAATATCAGCAAGAGCCTCTGAGCCGGTCGGCTTCTCGCCCTTAAAGCTTAATTCAAATGTTTCGTACTGTTTCATGTCACACCTATTTCACATTTACCCACGAGTAACCTTTGTTACTACAAGCTTGCTGTTTCCGTAAACGTGAACACCCTCTATGTCACCTGTGTTGAGTGCGGCAAGAGCCTCGTTAGAAAGGTTGATAGCGTCCATTTCAAAGGAAACTGTATTTTCACCGCAAGAAACCGTGAAAAGCTTCTTTTCGTCGCTGTTTTTGAGTGTCAACTTAGTAGGTTTCTCATCGAGATGACCGATTAGATTATTAATCTCGACATCGGCAATCTTCTGTCTTCTGTGAACATCGTATCCGCCGCAAGCTGAGCTTGAAACGGTAATTTCTGCGAAGTGGTCGACATTAATGATAACGGCAAGTGCGAAATATCCGTCAGCTGTTTCACTCTCGTCTGAAATTTCGACAGTGAACTCCTCGTTGTGCTCCGCCTGTCTCAGTCCCATGAATGACGGTGTGCCAAGCTCAGAAAGCTCCTTATCTCTGCCTAGAATAGTCATTTTACCGTCTGTTACAATTAAATCATCGCCGAGACCGTCTCGAAGCGTCAACCAGTCGTTTGAAAGCTTGCCGCCCTCGAAGTTCTCTTCAAAAGCCTCTATTCGCTGCTCGCTTACGATTTTAGCGTGCTCAGGGAAATCGGCGAGGTCAACTGTCTCAGTCGGAACGCCGTGATAAATCTTAGGCCAGTCGCCGTCCCAATTTACCGGATAGACAAGAGTTTCTCTGCCGATATTTGTAATCAAAGAAAATCCGACATGTGCGGGATGTGTTCCGAGACAGCTCATCCACCAGTTGCCGTTAACATCGGTGAAAAGGTCTGCATGTCCGATATTCTGAAGCGGCTCTTCCGCACGGTCACGGTTTGTGAACAATGGGTTTATTCCGCTTTCATCTTTATAAGGACCCCAGAGGTTCTCACTTCTGAAAATGGTAATCATGTGGCCGGCACCCGTTCCGCCCTCTGCGGCAAGAAGATAATAAAATCTGTTCTTCTTAATGATATGCGGGCCTTCGACATCTCTTCCGCCTGTTCCGTAGCTGATAATCTCAGGACCACGCAGAATTTCTCCTGTCTCAAGCTTAATCTCGACCTGCTGGAGTGCCTTTGTGCCCTTGTCATCGATATAGCCCGTGAACTGGAGGTAAGTTCTTCCGTCCTCGAAATAGAGATCGGGGTCAATTCCTCTGACATCAACCTCTGCTCTTGTTTCTTCCCAGTCGATTTTATTGTCGGCTGTCAAAGTGCCTCTTATGATGAAGGTCTTGAACTCGGCAAAGTTAGTAGTGACGACATAGAAATGATTTTCGTGGTATCTTATGCAAACGGCAAAGATGCCCTCGTTAGATCTTGAGGTTCTAAGGTCAGCCTGACACGGCTTTTTTGCAACGCTCTCGAGGCTCTCCCAGTTGACGAGGTCTTTACTTCTCGAAATTGCAATACCTGGATAATACTCAAATGTAGAGTTGGCAAGATAGAAATATTCGCCCACACGCACAATGCTCGGATCGGGATACATTCCGCGTCTAATCGGATTTTGATATTTCATGATTGTTCCTTTCGCTTATAAAAGCTTGATTAGTTTTTATTCATTTTCACACCCAAAAGCTTAAAATATGAACTTTTTACATATTTTTCCACTTTATACTATGATTTTAATACAATT
Source organism: Bacteroidaceae bacterium (assembly GCA_963589785.1). Taxonomy (GTDB): domain Bacteria; phylum Bacillota; class Clostridia; order Oscillospirales; family Acutalibacteraceae; genus SIG603. Next base: position 248,479 of record CAVAMJ010000002.1, read on the forward strand.
TATCAAACTAATCCATGTATACGATTTAGGTAAATCCGTTGTTTTTTAATTTAGAAAAAAAAGCAGACTTTTCGCCCGCTCTCTTTTACACATATACTTATTAGAAATAGAAATAAAAAAAGTGGATATCCAATAGGATATCCACTGTGGTCGAGGTGACGGGATTCGAACACGCGACCTCTGCGTCCCGAACGCAGCGCTCTACCAAACTGAGCCACACCTCGATAATAAATACCTCGACAATTTTTTGCCGAGGTATTATGGCTGCGGAACTAGGATTCGAACCCAGACATACAGAGTCAGAGTCTGCTGTGCTACCCTTACACAATTCCGCATTATGTCTTATCGGTTTTGTTTTTTGTTTTCGTTTTGTTCAACCGACAAGAGTTATTATACTCTTTTTTTCTCAAAAGTCAACACTTTTTTCAAAAAAATTTTAAATTTTTAAAAATAATTTTTCCAAACCTCAAAAATCGCATAAAACAGCCAAAAATTAAGAACGGCATCCGATAGCTTTTTGGACGCCGTTCAAGTTTTTTAGATTTTTATTTAATTTTTTGGATTTTTTCAATCAAAGTCCCTTAACGTACTTTTTAAATTCCGGAAGCATACCGATTCTGTCCGGTACGTGGGGAGGCATCTGAAGGAAGTCGTGTCCCGGGAGGTTATTTCCCTCGACCATTACAGGGCCATTGTCTGTCATGGCAATATCCCAGCCGACATATCCCATCTGCGGAACTCTGCCGGCAGCTTTAACGCACATATCGACAGCCTCCTGCCAACGAGGAATCTTGAAGCCCTCGATCTTTGTTCCTGTCTTAGGGTGAACCTTATATTCAATTCTGTCCTTATCGTAGCCGACGTGAGTGATAACTCCTGTTTTGACATCGATAGGAGCGCACATTCCGCCAGCATTGAGGTTATCGACAGGTCTTTCGCTGTTTCCTATTCTGATGAACGCATAAACAACGTGACCCTCGCCCTCGCTGAATATTGTGACTATTCTAAGGGTGTTTACGGATGACGGGTTGAGAGCCATGAGCTCCTTATGCTGAACGATGAATTCCTCTGCGAGGTAATTTCCCTTGCCTCTTAGATAATCGTACATTTCCTTGACGGAAGCAAAATCGCTCTTCTTGAGCTTTTCGACACCGACACCGCAGCACTCGTCTGTCGGCTTTGCCATGATTACATCATGAGTTGACATGAACTTCTCAAAGTCCTCATAGCTTGTATCTGGCATATAGTACCACTCACGGTTGATGCAGTCTCCGAATGTAGCGTAAAACTCGTCCTTATTATCGAAAACATGATAATAATTCGGGTCGTTCATAAGTCTTGTGATGGTATTGTTGATACCTCTTGTGACATATGTCTCTCTCTGAGCCTTAGTCAAAAGATACCACTCGCACAAAAGGTAATCCTTGTAGCCTGCGCCGTATCTCAGACCGCAGAAAACGATATCGAAGAAGAGAAAAATTCTGTTCTTTCCGCAAATTTTATGGACTGTACCGACTGTCTCAAAGAGACTTTTATAATCCATGTGAATGATACACTTGATAAGGTACTGTAATTTCTTCATTTACTTTCCTTTCCGCTTCAATTTGCAAGAATACAATTCAAAGCATTTTGACAATATCAAATATCGTCTAATTGTACCACCGAATTAAATATGCTGTCAATCTCAAGTTTATCGAGAAGTCGGCACTGCCCCTCTTCCAGGCTATCGTCAAGCATTAAGCCGCCGACAGAAATTCTTTTGAGCTCTGTCACCTTGTTATCCAGTGCCTCGAACATTCTTTTAACCTGATGAAACTTTCCCTCTCGAATTCTCACAAGTGCGACATTCGGCTCGTTCTCGTTCGGCACTCTGATTTCAGCGGGCAAAAATTCGATTTCACCGTATTTTATACCTTTCTCAAATTCAGCCTTATCGCTTTCCTTGACCGGCTTCTCGAGTTCTGCACGGTAGATTTTATAGACGTGGCTTTTCGGTGCAAGCATTCTGTGAGCCATATCGCCGTCATCGGTTATGACGAGAAGTCCCGTTGTGTTTCGGTCAAGTCTGCCAGCCGGGAAAATTCCCTTTCGCTTGTAATTATCGGGGAGCAAATCGATTACGGTAGTGTCTCGCTTATCGTCTGTTGCACTCACGACGCCCTTAGGCTTATTGAGCATAACGTAGATATATTTGCTGTAGGAAACGATCTCTCCCATAAAACGAATTTCGTCGTTCTCGGGGTCTATTTTGATGTCGGCTTTAGATACGGACTTGCCGTTCACCGTTATCATTCCCTTTTTGGCAAATTGAGTAACCTCTTTTCTGCTTCCTATTTTCTGATTTGAGAGAAATTTATCAAGTCTTTCAGTCAAGTTTCGCCTCCAAAAATTCTATATCGAGTTCTTCTGATTTTTTGCCGTCCTCAATAACGCAAACGGCAAATTTATCCTTGCAGACAAAGTAAACGGGAGAATATTCCTTTTCACCGTCTGCGGTTATAATGTCTTCTTTCGATGTATCGATTGTCTTTAGCGGATAGCCTATCCCTATGCCGAGCATTTTAACGAAAGCCTCTTTCATCGTCCAAAGTCTGAAAAATTCTCTCGCAGTATCGGAAGAAGACATTATTCTTTGCTTTTCGTTTTCGTTTGCCACACGCTCCAAGACTCTCAGATCGTGCGGTCTTATAAGCTCGCAGTCTGCTCCAAGCTCACTCTCGCCCACCGCCGCTATGACAAGTCCCTTGCAGTGACTTATGCTGAAATAAAACGGATTATTTTCAACATAAGGCTTACCGTGAGTACCTTTAATAATTTTAACATTATTCGGCTCAAAGCCGTTGTCCCTCAAGGCAAAATCAAAGACATAATCTCTTATGCGTTTTTCGTCAGCCTTGAAGCTTTCTTTTTTATATTCGTATTCGCAGATATAGAGTTTTGGTTTCATTAATCCTCTGCCCAGTTCATGGAGCATTTGACCGCCTTGTGCCAAAGCTTCATCAAACGGTTCACTTTTTCTTCGTTGTAGTCCGGCTTGAAGAGTGCCTGAGACTTAACCAAGGTCTCGAGCTCCTCTTTGTCCTTCCAAAATCCGACAGCAAGGCCCGCAAGCATTGCAGCCCCCATAGCCGTTGTTTCAAGGCAAACGGGACGCATTATCTTATGACCTGTTATATCTGACTGGAACTGCATGAGGAACTGCGAACGGCTTGCGCCTCCGTCAACTCTGAGTTCTGTCACCTTTACACCTGAGTCAACCTCAATGGTATCGAGCAAATCCTTGCTCTCATAGGCAATGCTTTCGAGAACAGCCCTTGCAAAATGAGCTTTTGTGCAGCCTCTTGTCACGCCCATGAGCGAGCCTCTTGCGTACATATCCCAGTATGGTGCGCCAAGTCCGGTGAAAGCCGGCACAAAGACTGCTCCTGCAGTATCCTCAACAGACTCCGCAAGCTTATTTGCTTCGTCGGGACTTTCGATGATTTTGAGCTCATCCCTCATCCACTTGATTGCAGAGCCGGCATTAAACGCACTTCCCTCAAGTGCATATGTAGGCTTTGAATCGATGCTCCAAGCAATAGTTGTGAGGAGTCCGTTTTTGCTCTTGGACGGAACATCTCCCGTATTCATGAGTACAAAACAGCCTGTTCCGTAGGTATTCTTAGCCATACCCTCACTGAAACAGCACTGACCGAACAGTGCGGCGTGCTGATCGCCCGCAATGCCTGAAATCGGAATTTCCGCTCCGAGAATTTTCTCGTCAAGGAAACCGACGGTTTCGGATGAATTCACTACCTTCGGCAAGCACTCCCGTGTGACACCGAAATACTCGAGCATGGTCTCGTCCCAGTCAAGCTTATGAATATCAAAAAGCATGGTTCGTGATGCGTTCGTGTAGTCGGTGACATAGCTTTTTCCGCCCGTCAGATTCCACACAAGCCAAGTGTCGACCGTACCGAAGCGAAGTCTGTTCTGCTCCTTTAATTCTCTTGCCTTTGGCACATTATCGAGTATCCACTTCATCTTTGTACCGGAGAAATACGGGTCGATGATAAGTCCCGTGGTATCTCTAATGTGCTCCTCGAGGCCGTCATTTTTCAGCTGTTCGCAGATTTTCGCTGTTCTTCTGCACTGCCAGACTATCGCATTATAAACAGGCTCGCCCGTCAAAGCGTCCCACGCTATCGTGGTTTCTCTCTGATTGGTAATTCCGACAGCCGCTATCTCCGAAGCCTTTACGCCCGCAATCAAAACTGCCTGTTCAATTGAATAAATCTCCGACTGCAAAATTTCCTTTGGGTCATGCTCGACAAATCCCGGCTCAGGGAAAATCTGAGTGAATTCCTTTTGAGCCATGCCGACGATTTTGCCCTCTTTGTCAAAGATAACCGCTCTTGAGCTTGTAGTGCCCTGGTCTATTGCCAGTACATATTTTTTCTCTTCTGTATTACTCATAATCCACAACCCTTATACACAAATATCATATTGCAAGGTTTTTTCCTCACAATTCTTTACAATCCAAATCCTTGAAACAATTTAACTTAAAATCCGTCTTCACGGATTTTTGTTTTTGCTTTTTCAAATGCTGATTTTATTTTTTGCTCAGCGTTCTTTATTTATCTTTGTGCTGATAATCCGCAAAAGAAAATGCCCGTCTGCGAATGCTTCGTATTCTTGACGTATTTTCTTTTGCTATCTTCCTTTTATCGGCACTTCGTGCCTTTGTTCTTTCATTTTTTTCTGCTTCGCTTTTTTCTCGTGGGCTCTGCCCACACCCGTTCGCTTTTTGTAAAAAGCGAAGCAAAAAC
>CAVAMJ010000003.1:0-232002 GCA_963589785.1 Bacteroidaceae bacterium
ATACGGCGGACATACGGTTGATTACAACAGCGAAAAACCGACTATTACAAAATTCAAATGGTACTCAACAGATTAAAAATAAAATTGTAATAAATTGAAAAGGAGAAAAATACTATGTGAAAACAGAAACGCTCTGCTTTAAATGCAGAGTGTTTTCTTTTGTCTTTTCTTGTCCGTAATTTGTCCGTAGCGTGATGATATTATATAGTCACAAGATAAAACACAGAAAAAACAAAGAAAAAACACAAAAACGAAGGCGAGGAAAACGAAAATGAAGGAATGAGAGAACGCTAAAAAACAACATTAAAAATTAAACAAAAACACCAAATCGAAAACAAAATTAAATGAAAGAAATGGATGGCTCATTATGTTTACTACAACAGTGATAAGCCCGGAATTTGCAGAATAGAGTGGAACAATCTATAAGTTAAAACAGGAGAAAAGGTATGACAAACAATACAGCTTTAAAGAGAACACTTACATCGCTTATGGCGATATTAATGTTAATCACAGCGTTATGCGGATTCACAGCAACTAAGGCGAGTGCGGCGGTTGATAAAAAATTGGTGCAAACAATTTCTGACGAAAATGCCACGGCTTACATTTACGAATACCCGGACGGAACTCATGGAGGAATTATTGAGCTTCATAAGACTTTCACAAAGGAAAATCCGCTTACTAAAATTAACGGAGTAAAGCTTTCAGAGATTATCAAATTTGAAGACGGCGGATTTATCAGCCAGTTTTATACCTACACAAATGTTAATCCGTGGATATATGATTACGGCGTCTATGTTTACGGACACGGCCCGTCAGGCTTTTGGGCAGAAGGACATATGATATTCTCTGATGAGACAGGCGACGATTATTCTCTTATTTTATACCTGAATAAATACGGCGGACATACGGTTGATTACAACAGCGAAAAACCGACTATTACAAAATTCGAATGGTTCTCAACAGATTAAAAATAAAATAGCAATAAATTGAAAAGGAGAAAAATACTATGTGAAGACAGAAACACTTTGCTTTAAATGCAGAGTGTTTTCTTTTGTCTTTTCTTGTCCGTAATTTGTCCGTGGTGTGATGATATTATATAGTCACAAGATAAAACACAGAAAAAACAAAGAAAAAACAAAGAAAAAACACAAAAACGAAGGCGAGGAAAACGAAAATGAAGGAATGAAAGAAATGGATGGCTCATTATATGTTTACTACAACAGTGATAAGCCTGAAATTTGCAGAATAGAGTGGAAAAATCTATAAGTTAAAATAGGAGAAAAGGTATGACAAACAATACAGCTTTAAAGAGAACACTTACATCGCTCATGGCGATATTAATGTTAATCACAGCATTATGCGGCTTCACCGCAACTAAGGCGAGTGCGGCTGAAACAGTAACAATCGTGCGAACAGTTTCTGACCAATATGCAACAGCTGAAGTTTATTCAGACGGCACGGGACATATCACATTCAAAGATGCATTCGCAACCCAGGAAGCTTTACAATCGATAAACGGAATACCGCTCAAAGACATTATCAAATTCGGTGACGGCGGATTTATCGACACTATATATAATGTCGAAAGAACAGATGCTGATATATACAAGTATCAGATTTGCGTTAACGGCTGCGGTCCAAGCGGCTTTTTGACCACAGGATTCTTGACATTCGTAGACAAGACAGGTGACACCTATGGACTTTCATTCTGGTTAACTTCGCTGAACATTCGTCATGTATGTTACAACAGCGATAATCCTACACTCGCAGAAGTTTATTGGTGCACAGATTAAATAAAAAAGGAGAAATATGAAAAACAAAAAGCTAACTGCAAGGATAATCATATTTATGGTAGCGTGCCTTATGCTAATAGGAGCGGCGGTTCCGTCCTTTGCACTTTACGATCGTGTATCGGCTCGCGAAACGGACGGAAAGGTATATCTTTCAAATCTCAGGATTGCGGATACCATAGGCAGCGATCAGGTGCTTTACAATGACGGTGCAGATGTAAAAATATATTTCGGATATAAAGGTCAGCGAAACAGCGAGATTTTGTATCAGGGAAATCTATCCGACAACCAGGATATGAATCACGGTTTAAATCCCGAATATGCCATGTATTTTGCCGCAAATGATACAGTTAAGGCGGATTCAAACTTCGGAAGCATTACAGGTTACGGGGTATGGACTGTAAGGGAATTTAAGAATGGATATTTGATTTTGGTTACTCAAAGACCGAGCGAGATTTATAACAACCCGTATATTTCCGAAGTTACCGGGCCAAAAAGATTAATAACTTTACTGAATGTTGGCGATAAGATAGTGGCAGGAGAAAATCTTTCAAATGACAGTTTAGGCGGTTACCGAATCTATTTTGGGTATGTATCCGAGGGAGCACAAGCAATAAAAGAGAAAGGGGTCGATAGAAACTCGTATATTTATAATTATCAGAGAATGATGCTTCTTGAAAATTATCAGGTATATACTTGCGGCACTGATTATGGCGAAGTTAACGGTGACGGTGTCTGGACGGTTTTGGAAAAGACAAATGAAGTCTTGGTTCTCGGAACAAGCAAGCCGAACAGCGGCGGCATTGTGAGCAGTTCTTGGTAAGGTCAAGACGATAAATATAAATTAATAACAAAAGGAGAAATATGAAAAACAAAAAGCTAACAACAAGAATAGTCATGTTTATTATGGCGTGCCTCATGCTAATAGGGGCGGCGGTTCCGTCCTTTGCGGCTGAAAACACAAGAAAACTTTCTTCGCTAAAGGAAGGCGATAAGGTTTTGGCGGGAGAAACTATTGTAAATGACGAGGGCAGAAATTATTCAATCTGTTTCGGATATTCGAGCGAAGGCGCAACAAAAATAATCAAAAACTCATTCCGCCTTGGATTAAGCTATCAATTCTGCGATTATAACAGAATGACGCGTTTTTATAAAGGCGACTCATTTACCCTCGAAGATAATTACAAGAATAATATAAACGGCGACGGCGTTTGGACGGTTCTTCAAAAATACGAGAATGCATTGGTTCTCGGAACAAGCAAGCCAAACAGCGGCGGTATTGTAAGCAGTTCTTGGTAAGCACCACGGCTGATAAAAGCAAAAAAATAACTATTGAAAAAAGAGCTAAAAAGTCAGATAATTAAAATAATTACAAAAGGGATGATTTGTGTGAGGTAGAAAATTGGAAAACACATTGTACGAACAGATTAAAATAAATGAAATGGACGGCTTTCGCATCGGTAATTCTCAGAATTATGTGGCTAAGACGGGTGTGACTGTCATCATTTTTGATAAGAAAGCCACGGTCGGAGTCGATGTCAGCGGCGGTGGCCCCGCATCGAGAGAAACTCACCTTTGCGATCCGACAACGGCAGACAATCCGATTAACGCTATCGTTCTCTCGGGCGGCTCTGCATTCGGTTTGGCTTCGGCAGACGGAGTTATGCAGTATCTTGAGGAGCACGGCATCGGCTATGATACGGGCTTTGCGAAAGTTCCGCTTGTGTGCGCATCTTGTATTTACGATTTGAATTACGGCTACTCAAAGACAAGACCCGACAGCAAAATGGGTTATAATGCGTGTAAGGAAGCCGAAAAAAACAATCCTAAGTCGGGAGACGAGGGAGCGGGTACGGGTGCGACTGTCGGTAAGATTCTCGGCATGGAGCGTGCTTCAAACTCGGGACTCGGCATCTTTGCCGTGAGACTCGGAGAGCTTGAGGTTGCCGCAGTCGTTGCGGTGAACGCCCTCGGAGACATATTTGACCCGTCAAACGGAAAGCAGATAGCAGGTCTCAAGTCCGAGGACGGAAAGGGCTTCGCACTGACGAAGAACGAGCTTTACAAAATCGCTAAAAGAACGGATCTTTTCAGCGGCAACACTACTATCGGCGCCGTTATCACAAACGGCAATTTCTCCAAGTCTGAGATGAACAAAATTGCTTCTATGACTCGAAACGCTTACGCAAGATGTATCAATCCTGTCGGAACGCTTGCCGACGGTGACACAATCTATGCGGCGAGTGTCGGAGGGGTGGACGCCGATGTCAATGTTGTGGGAACGCTTGCGACAGAGGTAATGGAAAAAGCCATTGTGGATGCTATTCGTTCCTCAAAGGTTTGGTGATGATTTTAGCAGAAGGACAGTTGTGAAAAGCTGTCCTTTTTTTGTCCTTTAGAAAAGTGTATAATTAATTCAGAAAAAAACTTCACCAATCAAAAAAGAAAAAGGAGATATAAAAATGAAAAGATTATTCGGTAAATTAAATATGACATGGCTGACGGTTCTGCTGTTCGCCGTGGCAACAGGCGTATATTCGGGACTTGTGATGCTCGTTCCCGCATTCAAGGATACATCATTCAGAGACATAGGAATATCGTACGAATGGTGGCTTATTTTCGCCGTTGTCGTCGTTGTTAACTGCGAAAAATGGTGGGATGCAATGCTCAAATGCTTTGTGTTCTTCCTCATAAGTCAGCCGATTTGCTATCTCGTTCAAATTCCGTTCAGCACGGAAATGACCTTGCAAATGGCTTGGACTTACTACACCGGCTTCTGGTTCAAGATGACTCTTCTCACGCTCCCGGGCGGATTGGTCGCTTATTTCTGCAAAAAGCAAAATCTCATCGGTGCGATAATTTTGGGCCTCGGAAATACAGTCCAGGCAATTATGGCGGTTTCTTATTCCAAGCAGGCATTTGTAACAAGCTTTCCGCATCACCTTATCACATTTATCGTATGCGTGGCTTCGATTTTCATCATGACATTTGCAATTCAGTCTAAGAAAAAGTACAGAATTATCGCTATTGTCATTCCGATAGTTCTCACTGCGGCTTTGATAGGAGTTTGCGTGGCAACTGGCAGAACAATTTTTATATAATCAGAATTAAATGAAAAAACGGCTTGTCGTCTGACAAGTCGTTTTTGCGTTATTATGTATTAAGTGTGCTTTTCCTCAAGCTCTTTTCTTATGCTTCTTCTTATGCGGTTGATGTGCCTCTCAAAGTCGCCGTCCTCGATAAGCTCCGCAAGAACATATTGTTCGAATGTTGGTACAGTACAGGAGTAAAATCCCAGTTTTTCACGATAATCTGCAAGAAGCTTTTTCGGAAGAACCATATAGCTGATACGCATGGAGGGCGAGAGGGTTTTTGAGAAGGTATTAAGATAAATCACGTTGTCGTTTTTGGTGAGAACAAAGAGAGTTTCTGTCGGGCCTGTTGCGACGGAAAACTCCGAGCCGTAGTCGGATTCTATGATAAATCTGTCATTTTTGCTTGCCCAGCGGATATATTCGTGCCGCTTGGTTGCCGATGCGGTGACGCCTGTCGGATAGCTTCGGTACGGTGTGGTGTGAAGCACGTCTGCCGCAGAATTTGAGAGAGCGGCGCTGTCTATTCCGTCCTCGCAAAGCGGCAAAAGTTCTGTTTTCACTCCCGATGCATTGTAGATTTGCTCAAGCTTATGATAGGACGGATATTCTATCGCAAAGATTTTGTCCCGTCCGAGCAAACAGGCTATGAGTCCGTAGAGATATTCCGCTCCCGCTCCGATGATGATCTGCTCTGTATCGACATTGATATTTCTGTTTCTTAGAAGATACTGCTTGATAGCATTTCTAAGCTTAAAAAGCCCTTCATTTGGTGATTTCTCAAAAATAACATCTTGATATTCACTGAGAATTCTCCTCATGGTTTTACTGAAAACAGACACCGAAAATCCGGGGTAATCAGCCATAATTTCATTCTTTTCGGTAACAGGCGCAGACATAGTTTTGGTGTCTTTGCTTGCCGCAAATCCGTCCGTCTGTCTGAAGATAACGATGTAGCCGCTTCTCTCTCTTGCCTCGGTATAGCCTTCTTCGCACAAAAGCCCGTAAGCGTGCTCGATTGTAATAGAGCTGACGCCGATTTCACCGGCTAAAAAACGCTTTGACGGCAGTTTGCTTCCGTAAGAATATGCCCCGGAAACTATGTCTTCTTTCATTTGCTTGTATATCTGCAGATAGACGGGCCTCTTAGTTTTATCGACTGTATATTTCATCTGGTTATATTATTTTCTCTCTTTCTGACTATTTTATATCATCAGATTACATTGTAAACTACAATCACCCCAAAATCAAGGAGGAAAGAAAGATGAAAGAAAGCAGAAGCACAAAGAAAACTACGATATGGCTTTGCACCACGGCACTTTTTATGGCACTGAATATTGCTATGAGCTCGTTCGGCGTTCCCGTTCCCGGCGGACACCTTTACCTCTGTGATATAGTCATTTGTACAGCGGCGATTATCCTTGATCCAGTAGCCGCATTTATGGTCGGCGGAGTCGGATCGTTCTTAGGCGATTTCTTTTTCTATCCCGCACCGATGTTTGTTTCTCTCGTGACCCACGGCTTACAGGCAGTTGTAATCTCTCTGTTTGCTCACAAGTTCAAGAAGGACAAGCCAGAGCTTGCGGCTGGAATCGGAGTTGCAATCGGCGCAGTGATAATGGTTGTCGGATATACGCTCGGCAAGACATTTATTTACAGTACATTCGAGTACGCAATCATGAAATTGCCTTATGAGATTTTACAGGCGGCAGTCGGAGCAATTTTCGGAATGGTTCTTTGCTTCAAATGCGGACTCAAAAAGCTTTTCAAAATCATTTCCGCAAGAACGGGACTGGTAACAGAATAAAAATAAAGTAAAAAGAAAGAAGAGAATTAAAATGAGCAACAATTCAACAAAATCAAGCAAGTCAATCTACAGAATCGCACTTGTCGGCGTATTTGCCGCACTTGTATTCGTATCAAACTACCTTAGCATCACAATTCCCGTAGCAATCGGCGATGTCTCGAGAATTCATCTCGGAAACATCTTCTGCTTGCTCTCCGGTATGGTTCTCGGCCCTGTCGGCGGCGGACTTGCCGCAGGTATCGGCTCCGGTTTATATGACCTCACAAGCCCCGTTTACATCACAAGCGCACCGTTCACATTCGCTTTCAAGTTTGTAATGGCTGCTTTAGCCGGTCTCATCGGCAAGAAGATAGGCAAGGGCAAAGTAAGCTTCAATATCCTCGGCGGTATCGCAGGTGAGGCAGCTTACATTGTTCTTTATCTCTCAAAGAGCTTCATCACAGGTGTTTTGGAGGGCTCAGCTCCCGCAGCAATGATTCCTACAATCATCACAAAGCTTTCCACATCCTCGATAAATGCTGTTATCGCAATCGTATGCGCAGTTCCGCTCACAGCCGCTGTCACACTTGCACTCAAGAAGAGCCATTTGCTCGATAAGTGATTTAAAGGCAAGATAAATTAGCAAACAAGATTAGATAGATATATTGAAATCCCCCGTCATTTGATGTGACGGGGGATTTTTCTTGCAAATGTTAATTTTAAAAAATATCAGATTGAGAAATCGTAAGCGTTGTTCTCGTTCTTCTTGTCGAGAATATCTTGAAGTGTGATGCCCTCAAGATAATTCTGAACAACCTTCTGAAGTCCTTCCCAAACATAAAGTGTGGTGCATTCGTCCTTGCGGTCACAGCAGTTGATGTCTGTCTCGAGACATGAGACAGGGGCGAGAGAACCCTCGGTGCGCTCTAAGATTTCGAGTACATTATAGTCCTTCGGCGCTTTTGCAAGCTTATAACCGCCCTGAGAACCGCGGTTTGAGAGAAGAAAATCTGTTTGATTTAAAATCGCTATAATTTGCTCGAGATATTTCTTCGATATGTTCTGACGGTTTGCGATGTCCTTTAATGCAATGTAGCCGTCCTCGTGATGTTCAGCTAAGTCGACCATAAAACGCAGGGCGTATCTGCCCTTCGTGGATATTTTCAAGTAAATCACCTCATTTTCCTCATATTCTACCATAAAAGTGTGAATTAGTCAAAAATGAAATGCGATATATGTGCCTAAAAACAAGAAATGAAAGATTTAAGAATAAAAATTTCAAAAAGTTTAGAAAACATACTTGACAAATAGGTTATGTAGGAATATAATACAAACACATCAAAAACATATCGAAACAGTAGGAAATGAAAAGAGGTAAAAATCATGCCTACAATCGTTAGAAAAGAGCGATGTTGACACGTTTTTTCAAATTAAAATAACTTGATTAAAACAAAACCTACAAAATCTACTTGACAAGTAGGAATTAAAGGGCTATAATTCAAATCACAACAAATCATACTTATTTAATGGGAATTAACGGAGGACAATATCATGGCTAAAATATATAAAAGTGCAACAGAATTAATCGGAAAGACACCACTCGTTGAGGTTACAAACGTAGAGAAGGACTTAGGACTTGAGGCTAAGCTTTTAGTTAAGCTTGAGTACTTCAATCCGGCAGGAAGCGTCAAGGACAGAATCGCAAATGCGATGATCAACGATGCTGAGGCTAAGGGACTTCTCAAGGAGGGTTCGGTTATCATTGAGCCTACATCAGGAAACACAGGAATCGGACTTGCTTCAATCGCAGCGGCTAAGGGATACAGAATCATTCTCACAATGCCAGAGACAATGAGCGTTGAGAGAAGAAACATTCTCAAGGCTTACGGTGCAGAGATTGTTCTCACAGAGGGTGCAAAGGGAATGAGCGGCGCTATCGCAAAGGCTGATGAGCTCGCTAAGGAAATTCCTAACAGCTTCATCCCGGGACAGTTCGTCAATCCGGCTAACCCGAAGGCACACAGAGAGACAACAGGCCCCGAGATCTGGGAGGATACAGACGGAAACGTTGATGTATTCGTAGCCGGTGTAGGTACAGGCGGAACACTCACAGGTATCGGTGAATATTTAAAGAGCAAAAATCCTGATGTTAAGATAGTTGCTATGGAGCCCGCAACATCACCTGTACTTTCACAGGGCAAGAGCGGTCCTCACAAGATTCAGGGAATCGGCGCAGGCTTTGTTCCTGATGTTCTTAACACTAAGATTTATGATGAGATAATCACTATCGAGAATGAGGATGCATTCAAGACAGGTAAGTATCTCGCAAAGAAAGAGGGTATCCTCGTAGGTATTTCCTCAGGTGCAGCCCTCAAGGCAGCAATCGAGCTTGCTCAGAGACCGGAGAACAAGGGTAAGACAATCGTAGCGCTTCTTCCAGACAGCGGCGACAGATACTACTCAACTCCACTCTTTGTAGAATAAATTAAAAAATAACAGAAAACAATTTTAAAGAAAGAACAAAATAACAGATCGGAGACTACTATCATGGCAGAGAAAATCACAAGAAAAGACAGAAAGTTTAAGTTTGAGACATTACAGCTTCACGTAGGACAGGAGACACCGGATCCGGCTTCTGATGCACGTGCAGTGCCGATTTACCAGACAACATCTTATGTTTTCAAGAATTCCGCTCACGCAGCAGCACGCTTCGGACTTGCTGACGCCGGCAACATCTACGGCAGACTCACAAACTCCACACAGGGCGTTTTTGAGAGCAGAATCGCAGCTCTTGAGGGCGGCGTAGCAGGCCTTGCAGTTGCTTCTGGTGCAGCAGCTATCAGCTACACAATCCAGGCTCTTGCCGGTCAGAACGAGCACATTGTCGCTCAGAAGACAATCTACGGCGGAACTTCTAACCTTTTGGGACACACCCTCCCACTCAACGGTATTTCCACAACATTCGTAGATGCTCACAACCTTCAGGAGGTTGAGGACGCTATCCAGGAGAACACAAAGGCTATCTACCTCGAGACTCTCGGAAACCCGAACAGTGATATTCCTGACATCGATGCTATCTCCGAGATTGCTCACAAGCACGGTCTCCCGGTTGTTGTTGACAACACATTCGGCACACCATACCTCTTCCGTCCGATCGAGCACGGCGCAGACATCGTTGTTCACTCCGCTACTAAGTTCATCGGCGGTCACGGTACAACTCTCGGCGGCGTAATCGTAGACGGCGGCACATTCGACTGGTCTAAGAGCGGAAAGTATCCGTGGATCAGCGAGCCGAACCCAAGCTACCACGGCGTTAAGTTCACAGAGGCAGCAGGCGTTGCAGCATTTGTAACATACATTCGTGCAATTCTTCTTCGTGACGAGGGAGCTACTATCTCTCCGTTCAACGCATTCTTACTCCTTCAGGGCACAGAGACTCTCTCTCTTCGTATCGAGCGTCACAACGAGAACACAAAGAAGGTCGTTGAGTATCTCTCCAAGCATCCTAAGGTCGAGAGCGTAAACCATCCGTCACTTCCGGATCATCCTGATCATGCTCTCTATGAGAAGTATTTCCCGAACGGCGGCGCTTCTATTTTCACATTCAACATCAAGGGAGGCCAGGAAGAGGCTCACAAGTTCATCGATAACCTCGAGCTCTTCTCACTCCTCGCTAACGTTGCTGACGTTAAGTCCCTTGTTATTCACCCGGCTACAACAACTCACAGCCAGTGCACAGAGGAAGAGCTTCTCGATCAGGGCATTAAGCCAAACACAATTCGTCTTTCTATCGGTACAGAGAATATCGATGATATTCTTCAGGACCTCGACGAAGCATTTAAGGCTCTTGACTAATGAAGTTTTCTAAGAAAAGCAGATACGGATTGCGGGCACTGATATGTCTTGCATTAAGCGGAGAAAATGAGCGTGTCGCCCTGAGTACGATTGCAGAAAAGGGCGGAATCTCACTCCAGTATCTCGAGCAGGTATTTGCAGCTCTTAGAAGAGCGGGCATAATCCGCAGCGTCAAGGGAGCACAAGGAGGCTATATTCTCAATGATAATCCCGCTAAAATTACTGTCTCGAGGATAATCGAGGCACTTGACGGAACATACTCTGTCGAGAATGAGGTCACCGATACAACCCATGACGCAGCCAGTGAGGCAATTCAAAAGTTAGTTATAGACAAAGTAAACGAGAAAACTCGTTTGCTGCTCGAAAGCGTGACCCTTGCAGACCTTGTCGAGGACTGTAAGAACAGGTCGGTTCAAGAATATATGTACTTTATCTGAGTCTCCAAGCTAAAGATAGAGATCTGTTATTTAAAGGCGCAGGATTCTTTTCGCAAGAAAAGAGTCCTGCGTTTTGTGCTATTTTGAGCTTATCCATAATTAAGCAAAAGAATAAGCTGAAAAATGCACTTGCAATTTAGTCTGGCTAAAATTTCAAATATCAAAATTAAATTTCTGCGTCAGAATGATTGGTTTTGTCGGCGTTATTACTTTTGAAACGAGAAAAACAACACACATTATCTGTATTGTGGCGGAATAATTGAGGTAAAAGTCGGAAATCAAGCAAATATATGTGATTTTTGTTGAACAGTAACAATAATATTTCTTGCAAGTTTAGCTTTTTGAAATTTCAAACGAATTTAGATATTACCTATTGACTTTATAGGTTTATGCGAGTATAATTCAAACCAAGATAAAACCTATCGAATTACTATGAAATGAAAGGAGAAACAAACGATGACTGTTATTATGAATGTTATGATGTGTTGCTTCATGATGTGCGTTATGCCGATGTGTATGCATAGATGTTGTCGTGTGCGATCCTTTGCGAGCTTACGAATGTGACGCTTAAAAATGCGCCATAGAGCTTTCTGCGGAAAACACGACTGAAATTAGTCTGTGGTTTCCGTTTTTTTATGTCTTGATTTGAAAGGAGCAACTCTTGTGAATACTTCACAGAAAAAAACACCTAAGCTTTTAATTCGTCTCTTGCCGATTATTTCATTATTGGCGGCAATCGCAGTCGATGTACTTTTACCCGATTCAAGCTCTCATCCGAGTGCGAAGCATCCGTATTTTCTGTATGTGCTGATAATCGGATTAGCCGTCTATTTGATATTCTCGGCAGCTTCGTTTTTCCGTGACGGGCTTAAGGATAAGCTTGACTACAAAGCACTTTTCTATGCGGGAGTTGTTCTTTTCCTGAATGTGCTAAATATAGTGACAGTTAAGCTGGCACTTTTACCCGTGCTTTACTTTCCGTCACTCGACAGAATATTCGCAGTTCTCGTGGAAGACAGAATGTTTCTTTTAAAATGTCTTGCTTATTCGGCAAGACTTCTGGTAACAGGTTGGTTCTCCGGAGCGATAGTCGGAATGTTGACAGGAATTGCAATAGGCTTCAACAAAACCTTTGCTTACTGGGTTCAGCCGCTCGTCAGAGTTTTAGGACCGATCCCGTCAACAGCTTGGATTCCGATTGTGCTCATCGCTTTTCCGACAGCGGTTTCGGCAAGTGCATTTTTAATCGCTCTTGCGGTTTGGTTTCCGACAACGGTTTTGACAAGCAGCGGAATTGCTTCAATACCGAATGCTTATTTTGAGGTAAGCTCAACTCTCGGAGCAAAAAGATTTTACCGCATCGCAAAGGTCGGTGTTCCCGCCGCCTTACCTCATATGTTTTTAGGACTATTTAACGGCACCTGTTCATCATTCATCACACTTGTTACCGCCGAAATGCTTGGAGCCAAATATGGAATCGGCTGGTACATCAACTGGCAAAAGGAAATGATGGCTTACTCAAATGTATATGCCGGCTTGATTATAATTGCGGTCACATTCTTCATTCTCATAACATTGCTGTTCCGTCTGCGTGACCATGTTCTCGCTTGGCAGAAAGGAGTTATCAAATGGTAGGAAATATTTCTGTTGAGGGCGTATCGAAGCACTTCATAAACGCAAGCGGCGAGAAAATCACCGCACTCGACAATGTATCGATAGAAATCCCCGCCGGTTCGTTCACCTCGCTTATCGGCCCGTCAGGATGCGGAAAGTCAACGCTTTTGCGATTGGTGGCGGGTCTGATAGAAACGGACGAGGGCACATTGAAGCTTGACGGCTCGGGCATCACTTCTCCCGGTGCAGACAGAGGCTTCATGTTTCAGGAGCATACATTATTCCCGTGGCTTTCGATTTACGACAACATAGCATTCGGACTGAAAGCAAGAGGAATCTACAAGGAGCAGAAGCACACGGTCGATGAGTTCATAGACATGGTCGGACTTCGAGGCTTTGAAAAGTCTTATCCGCACCAGCTTTCGGGAGGCATGTGTCAAAGAGTATCGCTCGCAAGGGCACTTGTCGGCAAGCCAAAGGTTTTGCTTTTAGATGAGCCGCTCGGCGCACTCGATGCATTCACTCGAATGAATATGCAGGATGAGATCTTGAGAATCTGGAAAGAAACGGGAATGACCGCAATCATGGTTACGCACGATGTTGACGAAGCGGTTTACCTTTCGGACAGAGTAGTCGTCATGACTCCGAGACCGGGCAGAATCACAAGCACGCTCGATATTGAGCTTGCAAGACCTCGAGTCAGAAGTGGAGAGGATTTTCTCAAATATCACGCAGAAATCCTGAGAAGACTCCACTACGGCGGAACGGTCGTTGAGCCGAACTATTACATTTAAAATTATAGAATTATAGAAGAATTTTGATTAAGAATATATTTTAAGAAAGAAATTGAGGAAGATAAAATGAAGTTTTTTAATTTAACCAAAAGAATTGTAAGTGCCGCACTTGTCGGTGCAATCGCATTATCACTCACAGCTTGTTCGTCATCATCAAGCTCATCGAGTGAAACCGCTTCATCGGATGCCGCAGAGTCATCTGCCGCAAGCACCGACAGCGCTGAAAGCTCAGAGAGCACCGAGAAAACAACTCTCCGCCTTGCTTACCACGGTTCTCTTTGCGGAGCACCGCTCTACATTGGAATTGAGAAGGGGTTTTTCGAGGAAGAGGGCATTGAGATCGAACAGGTAAATATCGATGCCGCTCATGTTTCTGAGGCAATCGGTGCAGATCAGGTAGATGTTGGCATGGGATTAATCGGAAAATTCCTCCAGCCGCTCGAGAACGGACTTCCGATTAAATTTACAACAGGTATCCACACAGGATGCATCAAGCTTTTAGTTCCCGCTGATTCCGATATTAAGTCGATAACCGACCTCAAGGGAAAGAATGTCGGTGTTCCGGGTCTTGCCGATGCTGGCACAATTGTCACAAAGAGATCTCTCTTTAACGCCGGAATAGATGTCACAGAGGGAAGCTCTGAGGTCGATTTCACAGTCTTCTCAAGAAACGATTTACCTCAGGCACTCGAAAACGGTGCTGTTGATGCTATCGTTCTCGGTGACCCACAGGCATCCGTTGCTCAGGAGGAATATAACCTCAGCGTTTTGATTGACACAGCAAGCGATGAAGAATACAAGGACGAGTATTGCTGCGCAGCATTTGTAACAACTAAGCTTGCAGAGGAAAATCCTGAGGCAGCTGCAGCATTCACCCGTGCCGTTCAGAAAGCATCTCAGTGGGTTCAGGATAACCCTGAGGAGGCTGCACAGATAATCACAGAGAAGAATTATGTTTCAGGTGAGGCAGACTTTGCCGCAAGCGTTCTCTCCACTTACAACTACAAGCCATCTGTTCAGGGCGGATACGATGCACTCAAGTTAAGCGCAGAGCAGCTCTCTCAGATCGGAATTTTAAGCTCCGATACAGATGCTACGGCATTTGCCGACAACGCTTACGCATTCTTTGACGGTGTAGAGGATACTGCTTCTTCAAGCGAATCTTCGGTACAGTCCGGCAACATCAGCCTTTCAGCATCAACACTTGATTTTGTCGCAAAGAATGCCGCTAAGAATACAGCCGATTCATCTTCACCGGTCGAGGAAGAAGACGACTGCTGCGGCGGAAAGTAAAACATATAATAAAAGAGAAGAATAAATAAACACAAAAAACTTAAAGGAGCAAAGAATCATGTCAGAGGAAAAACGAGTATTCAGCTGTGCGGACTGCACAAGACTCAGCTGCAGAGCAAAGCAAGAGGAGAATTATCCGCCGTTCTGTTTAACAAAGGGAGTTGACCACGAGCTTTTGGACGAAACTCTCAAGATATACAAGAACGATGAGGAAGTAGGAAACATCGCAAGAACAGCCGCTTTGATTGAGGGCGAATATTACGGAAAGCTCACAAGAGTGGAAGAGACTATCGAGTTCATCAAGCGCATGGGCTACAAGAAAATCGGAATTGCCTCCTGTGTCGGACTCATGAGAGAGACAGGAATACTCGGAAAGGTTCTCAAGGCTCACGGAATCGATTACTATGCCGTAGGCTGTAAGACAGGCGCCGTAGATAAGACGGAAATAGGTGTGCCGAACGAGAAGAAGTTAAACAAGGGCTGTGGACACGAGTCCATGTGTAACCCTGTAATGCAGGCTAAGGTGCTTGCCGCCGCAGGATGCGATTTCAATATCATGGTTGGTCTTTGCGTAGGCCATGACACACTTTTCCTCAAGTACAGCGAGGTGCCGACTACTGTTCTTGTTGCCAAGGACAGAGTTCTCCAGCATAACACCGTAGCCGCACTTTACGGCGTAGGCTCTATGTACTCGAGATTCAAAGAGTATGGTCTTTGATTGATATTTGCTCCGAGAAAATATAATTTTACAATTCGATATATATAAAACAAACTATAATATTACATATAATTTTACCTCCTTACAACTGATACACACTGAAAAAGCTCCTTTGTCCTATTTTTTAGGGCGAGGGAGCTTTTTTGTTGCAGTGAAATAAAATATATGATAAAATATCCAATATCAAAGAGGAAATCCAAGAAAAAACAAAAGTATGCAAGGAGAAGAAAATGTCAGAAGTAAATAAAGAGAGCAAGAGAGTTTTCAGCTGTTCCGATTGTACGAGATACAGCTGTAAGGCAAAAAAGGAGGAGGCTTATCCGCCGTTTTGCCTCACTAAAGAGATAGATAAAGAGCTGCTCGAGGAAACAGTCAATATCTATAAGACAGACGAAGAGGTCGGAAAAATAGCCGTGACATCGGCTTCTATCGAGGGTGAGTTCTATTGCCGAATGACCAGAGTTGAGGAAACGATAGAGTTTATCAAGCGTATGGGTTACAAGAAAATCGGCGTAGCTTCATGTGTCGGACTTATGAGAGAGACAAGTAATTTTTGCAAGCTTCTTAAAGCAGAGGGACTTGATTATTATGCTGTCGGATGCAAGGTCGGTGCGATTGACAAGACCGAAGTCGGTGTGCCGAATGAGAAGAAAATCAACGGCGGATGCGGACACGAGTCCATGTGCAATCCGATTATGCAGGCAAAGGTACTTGCCGCAAACGGCTGTGATTTCAATGTGCTTGTCGGACTTTGCGTAGGACACGACACCTTGTTTTTGAAGTTCACCGAAACCCCGACAACCGTTCTTGTTGCCAAGGACAGAGTTCTCCAGCATAACACTGTTGCGGCTCTTTACGGTGTGGGTTCATCCTACTCAAGATTTAAAAAGCTCGGACTTTAAGAAAGAAAATTAAGATAATAAGCTATTGAAAAAGAGAAGGTTTTCGCCTTCTCTTTTTTCTTTGCGTTCTTGTCTTTTAGAAATTCTTGTGTTATTTTGTTAATATTCTCTATGGGGGTGTGGATTTGAAAATTGTTATTGTAGAGGACGAATTTGAGGCGAAAAAACGGCTCGAGGAGTGCCTTGAGAGGTACGCTGAGGACAATAAGCTGTCTTTTGAAATATCGTGGTTTAATAGCGGTGAGAAATTTCTTGAGGCGAAGAATAACGATGCCGATATTATTTTTATGGATATTGAATTGCCCGGTAAAAACGGCGTTGAAACGGCAAAATGTATTCGCGAGACAAATACCCGTTCGGTCATAATGTTTGTTACTAATCTTGCGCAATATGCCATTGAGGGATATGCGGTTAATGCGCTCGATTATGTGCTCAAGCCGATTAATTATTACTCATTTAAGCTGAAAATATCAAAGGCGGTCGAGGCAGTAAGGCAAAAGAACGGGGTTATGCTTCAAGTAAGCAGTGAAAAAGGAACAGAGTATATAAAGTCGTCGGATGTTCACTATATCGAGGTGCAAAATCACGATTTAATCTATCATACGGTTTACGGACAGATAAAGGGTGCGGGAACGCTAAAGAAGCTCGAGGAGAGGCTAAAGGATGAGGGATTTTTCAGATGCAACTACTGCTACCTTGTTAATCTGCGTTTTGTCGAATATATCCACGGAAATGATGTGACTGTCGGAAGTGATTGCTTGCAGATAAGCCGCAACCGAAAAAAAGAGTTTTTGCAAAAGCTTACCGAGTTTTACGGAAGAGGGGGAATTTGATTGATTACTTTTGTTTTTAACAGACTTTTCTTCATTGACATGCTCTTGATAGGATTTCTTCTCACCTCAAAATTTCCGAAACGTGAGGGCTTGGCTTGGCGAGTGCCGCTTTCTGTTTTTGTCTGCCTGTTGTTTTCGGGAATATGGACGGAGATTTTCAAGGAAATAAACACGGATTTAGTACCGCTCAGGATGCTATTATCGACAATTAATTATATGGGCGCTTTTATTGCCGTGTTGTCGGTCATTCGGTTTTGCGTGCGGATGAAGGTTTGGAATTTGCTCTATATGGCTTCGATGATGTGGTTTGTTCAGCAAAGCGGAAATTGCCTTGACTTCACGATTAACATGAATTTGGGAAAATCATGGGGCGGTCTTGCGTTTCATCTTTTTTGCGTTCTGATTGTTGCTACGGCGGCATTTGTGCTTTTTGTCAGAAAAATCGATGTGCAGATTTTGAGCCGAATGAAGCTTCAGGAGCTTTTGCCCACAAGTCTTTTGATGTGCCTTGCCTGTCTTGAACTGAACAGCTTTGCTTCCGACTCAAATCAGACAAACACTGCATATTATTTAGCTGTATTTATGCTGGACTGGATGGGAATTATCTATCAGCACGGACTTTACCGTTTTTCGGGTCTTGAGCGCGAGACGGAGAGTATTCAGATGCTAATCGAACAGGGCGACAAACAGTTTAATGCCGCAAAGGAGAATGTGGAGCAGATTAATATCAAGGCACATGACCTCAAGCATCAGATAAGGCTTTTCCGTGAGGAGGGAAGAATCGATAACGCACTTTTCTCTGATATAAAACAGGTTATCGATGAGTACGACACAAGTATTCACACGGGAAACAAATCGCTTGATATTATTCTTACGGAGAAAAGTCTTGTTTGCCGAAACAAGGGAATAGGCTTCACTTGTATGGCAGAGGCGAAAGGTCTTGATTATATGGAGCCGGCGGACATGTATTCGCTTTTCGGAAATGCACTTGAAAACGCAATAGAGGCTTCCATGCGACTTGATGATCCCGCTAAGAGGCAAATAGCCATGACAGTAAGACCGACAGGGGCTTTTTACAGCATAAACATTCAGAACTATTCGAGCGAAAAGCTTAATATGGAAAACAATCTTCCGATAACGACTAAAGCCGACAGAAAAAGCCATGGCTACGGTGTTCGCAGTATGCAGATTGTGGTGGAGAAATACGGCGGCGAGCTCTCACTTAGCGAAGAGGACGAAACCGTCAGTCTATATATTCTCTTGCCAATGAAAAAATAAAATACCTAATATCTAAACGATCTCAATCTTATGGTTGAGGTCGTTTTTTGTTTTGCGGCATAAATCGCAAAGACTATTTTGATGACTTAAATTTGCAAGTTACGCACGTGTAATTACAGCTTATGCAAATCCCATTTACTTTAATTTTAAATTTTGTTACAAAAAGTATGCAAAAAGCAATTAACAAGGGTGTGAATTTTGATTAAATCACACAAAAACGTGTGAAGCGGAGGTGAAGAAACCCGCAAGGAAAAGGTGCGGATATTAAGGAAAATATACTTATCAAACGGAGGATAATATGAAATCTAAGAAAACTTATCTCTTCCGAGGTCTGACGGCTTGCATGGCAGTGCTTATGTGTCTTTGCACATCGCTCACAACGCTGACTCTCGGAAACACAACCTGGATTAACTCTAACTTGAACATTCAGGACACAAAGACAATCGGCTCTTCAAGCGATGAATACACCGTTTACTGGGCTAACGATTACGGCTACGACAACACGGCTCTAATTTCTGTCTATCAGGATGCAGCCGAGGCAAACAAAGAGATTGCCGCAGAGGGAATCACTCTTCTCAAGAATGACAACAATGCCCTTCCGCTTTCTTCCGATTCAAGGATTACTATTTTCGGAAATGCTTCTGTCAATTCTTCAATCTACAAGACAGACTGCCCCGATGATCTCCCATATGTCGATTTTGTCAGTGCGATGAAGTCGGAATTCGGAGACTCCAATGTCAACACAACTCTTTGCGAGAATGTCTATAACGGCATGGACTCAACGGGCACAAGTACAGTCGCGGAGGCTGATATCGCAAGTGTCCAGAAATATGCTGACACATGGCAGAGCGACTACAACGATTGCGCTGTTGTAGTGTTCGCAAGAAATGGTTCCGAAGGAAACGATGTTTATCAGTACGCTTCAAACGACACATATTCTGACGGTTCGGCAAGGAGAATGTTAGACCTCTCAACTAACGAGGAAGCACTTATCAATTATGTTTCCGAGCAGAAGAAGGCTGGCGTATTCAAGTCAATCGTTGTAGTTGTAGCTTCCGAATTCCAAATGGAGCTTGGCTTCTTAAATGACTACGATGTAGACGCTTGCTTGCTCACCGGTATGACAGGCTCTTACGGATGCGAATCTATCGCTCAGGTTCTTGACGGAACTGTAAACCCATCTGGCAGAACCGTCGACAGCTACGCTTCAAGTTCTGTTTCCGCTCCGTCCGTTGTCAATGCGGGCGTTGAGGGCGTAAGCACTTGGGAAAACGCAGACGAGCTCAACGAGTTCGATAAGATTAACGGTGACGAGAATATCGATTACTACGTTATTTATTCCGAGGGTATCTATGTAGGTTATAAGTACTACGAAACAAGATATGAGGATACCGTTATGGGCAGTGGAAACGCTGACGGAAAATCGGGCACATTTAACAGCACAAACGGCTGGAACTACTCCGAGGAAATGGTATTCCCGTTCGGCTACGGACTTTCCTACACAAGCTTTGAGGAGACTCTCGACAGCGTTGAGTATAACGCAGAGACTGATACCTATGATGTCACAGTAACCGTAACAAACACAGGTGATGTTGCCGGCAAGCATGTTGTTGAGGTTTACGCTCAAACTCCTTATGGCGACTACGAGAAGGAGAATAAGGTAGAGAAGGCTTCTGTTCAGCTTGTTAACTATGACAAGACAGATAAGCTTGAGCCGGGCGAGAGCCAGACCTTAACAATTCCTGTTCGCAAGTATTTCCTTGCAAGCTACGACACTTACGGAGCAAAGACCTATATTCTTTCTTCAGGTGACTACTATCTTTCGGTCGGCAGTGATGCGCATGATGCACTCAACAATATCTTAGCCGCAAAGGGATATTCCACAAGCGACGGTATGACAGCTGAGGGCGACTCCTCCAAGACCTACACATGGAATCAGGCAGAGCTTGACGCAGAGACTTACTCTGTTTCAACCCAGACAGGTTATGAGGTAACAAACGCATTTGATGATGCAGACCTCAACTATTATGACGGCTATGAATACACCTACATGACCCGTTCCGACTGGGAGGGCACATGGCCAGAGAAGACTGAGCTTGACGCATCAGAACAGATAATGCAGGCACTTTCTAACTATGACTATGAACAGCCGGAGGACTCTCCGAGCGTAGACAGCTTCACTCAGGGCGCAGACAACGGACTCAAGCTTACAGATATGATGGATGTCGATTATGACGATGATGAGAAGTGGAACAGCTTCCTCGATCAGCTCACAATCGAACAGCTTTGCAACACGGTAACAGACTCAAAAAGCACAAATACAATCTCAACTCTCGATGTTCCCGGCAACACAAAGGGCGACGATGATACCAATGCCGCCGGCGGTGCAATCCAGTTTGTTTCTCATCCGCTCACAGCAAGAACATGGAACACAGACATGAACGAAAAGCGTGGACTTTTCGAGGGACTTATCTGCACACTAAACGGAAAAGACGAGATTTGGTACGGCGCAGGCAACCTTCACCGTTCTCCTTATGGCGGCAGAGCCGGTCAGTATTGGTCTGAGGACGCTATCCTCGATTATTACAACGGCTACTACGAGGCAGAGGCTGCACAAAGTGTCGGATGCATTATTTGCGTAAAGCACATGGCTTGCAACGATCAGGAGGCTAAACGAACAGGACTTAGCGTATTTGTCGGAGAACAGGCTCTCAGAGAAGTTTATCTTCGTGCTTTCGAGGGATCGTTTGACGGCGGCGCACTTTCCGTCATGACAACAACAGGCAGAATCGGCACAAGACTCGGAAAGAACTACTCTGCTTTGCTCACAACGGTTTTAAGAAACGAATGGGGATTCAAGGGTCACACAACAAGTGACGGTTACGTAAACACAGGCTACTACAACAATACTCTCGAGGAGCTCGATGCCGGAATGGATTATTCCTGCTGTGACTCCGCCGGTTCGAACGCACAGAAAATTCTCAATGCAATCGAAAACGGTGACGGCCATATGCTCGAGGTCGTGAGAAATGCGGCTAAGCATAACCTTTATGTTATGACAAAGTCTGCAAGCATGAACGGACTCGGAAACGGCTCATCGGTTATCGCAATTGTGCCGACATGGGAAATGGCAGTAGCAGTCTCCAATATCGTTATCGCAGTTCTCCTTGCGGCTTGCATTGTCGTGACTATTCTCTCATCTGTCAAGGATAACAAATCAGTGAAGGAGGCAAAGGCATGAAAATAAGCGGTAAAAATTCATATATTTCTCTTATAGGTGCGATTCTTTCGGCTGTAGTCGCAGTATGTGAGATTATTTACGGTGCTGTTTACTCTCAGTACGCTGATTTTGTAGTTGTCGGCACATATTTAATCGGTGCGGCTCTGATGGCGGGTTACGTGTTCACAAATACAAAGTTCACAGCATGGCTAAATCTTCTGTCAGTCGTTTTCAGTGGCTTCGGAATGGGACTTTTTATAACAAACAGCTACAATGTCTGGGCTGATACATGGGGAAATCTCACTCAGTACGGTTCACTCACGGGAGCATTCAGCTTCTTTAACTCACAGGGCGGCCCGTACCCGGCAGTAGCAATCATTGTTCTGGGACTTTTGTCGGTAATTCTCGGCATAGTCAGCTGTTTCGGCAGAAAGGAGAATGCATAATGAGTTTCAGAAAATTAAGAAAAGTAGGAGTTGTGCTTTCTCTTGCGATGTGCATGAGCCTTTTGACGGCTTGCAGTACTAATGTCGGCGAGCACAGCAGTACTTACATAAATCAGATGGCATATGTCTTCAAGACGGCGGCTAACAACAATATCGATTCTGTCGAGGGAACATCCTCTCTTGATCCGAATGCTCTTTTGGCTGTCGAAAATCTCACGGTAGACGAAAACGGAAGCTATTCATTTGATGCGACTGAAAATGCATCATATTACTACGTTTATATTTACAGCGACAACACCACAAAAGAAGCTACCGCTCAGAGTGAGAAAATCACTGAGGACGGAAGTGCGAGCTACACGGGTTCAATTTCAGATTTTGCAGAGCTTACCTACGGCGATTGGAAGGTAGCGGTTGTAGCTTATCCTGACAAGGAAAGTGATTACAAGGCTTCCCCCGAGGCTTCGTTTACTTACACGAGATCTGGTGAGGTTGAATACGGAAATCCGCAGATTTATTACATGTGGAATCTCAACTCAAAGGAGCTTTCCATTAAGGTTGACGATATGGATTATGCTCAGACAGCTTATCCCACAGACATTCATTTAACTCTTACAAACAATGACGATGCGAGCGATGTTATCGAGCTGGATATTTCCGATGTTGACTCCTCATCGGCTACGGCAGAGACAAGCGATGCAAAAGAGGACGCTACATATTCTGTTAAGGCAGACTTCACGTGGGACGAAAACTATGTAAGCAATCCAAGCTATTCTGTTGACGGTGCGGTCGCTGAGACAAGCAGTACGGAGAACAAAATAGCAGGCAGCTTCTATTACAGCTCGTCCATATTTAAGGCATTCGACTTCCCGCACGTCCAGGAGAATTTCAATCCCGAAAAGGGCGGCAGTGTCGGATATTGGTTCAACAACGGCTCAGAGTCCACGGGCGGATGGGGTCAGCCTGAGGCAACAGACGATCAAAGCGATACAAACGCTTACTTCGAGGCAACGCCTAAGACAGCCGAGAACGGCGCAAAGTGGTCTTACGATATCGAGGTCACAAGTCCGAGCGGAACAATCACGGCTACGCCTAAGCTTTCTCCGGGTTCTGCGACTACAAGCCATATCTTCGGTACTCTCGATATTTTTGATGACGGCACATTCAAAATGGATATTGAGTATCAGTATCTGCGTACCGACTCCATGAATGCGGCGGTCTATTATGTTCCGGGAGTGGAGTGCACGGGTATTTACTCTACTAACGATGACGGAACAATCAACCTAAGCTATGACCACGAGAACGCAAAGGAAACAGAATACGACATCGTTCAGGAGGTCACAGGCAAGGCGGCAAAGTGGCTTGAGGAGCATCCCGACGAGGTTCTCGCAGAGTCTCCGTCAATGGGCTCTATGCCGATGGGCCCGGACGAAACAGCTGCGGCTGAGGCTGAAAAGGACGAGGCTGAAGGCGCATCTGACGAGGAGACGGTTGAAGAAAATGCGGCTGAAACTCCTTCAGAAGAATCTAAGTAAGGTATTGATTAAGCCTTAAACTATACTATCACCTAATTAATCAAAAGTCGGAACATCGTTTTAGGCGACGGTGTTCCTCTTTTGAAAACGAAATCGTTTTGCGACGGTTTCGTTTTCAAAGGAAAAAAGATGTGGAAACAAAGGAAGGAAATGTGTGTGAAGCATAAAGATATTTTAGAGAAACTAACGATAGAGCAAAAATGCGCTTTGTTATCGGGAAAAACAACTTGGCAGACATATGATTTTGAAAAAGCGGGATTGCCGTCTGCGTGGCTTTCTGACGGGCCAAACGGACTTAGAAAGCAAGCCGGTGCGGCGGATCATCTGGGACTTAACCCGTCTGTTCCGGCGACATGTTTTCCAAGCGGTGCGACTCTTGCCAACAGCTGGGATACAGCTCTTTGCGAGGAGGTCGGAAAGGCACTCGGTGAGGAGTGCCTTGAGAATGGTGTTAATGTAATTCTAGGTCCTGCACTTAATGTGAAACGCAGTCCGCTTTGCGGAAGAAGTTTCGAGTATTTTTCTGAAGATCCGTATCTTTCGGGCAAAATGGCGGCGGCATATGTCAGGGGAGTTCAGTCAGAGGGGGTTGCGGCTTGTCCGAAGCACTTTGCGGCAAACGGCCAGGAAACGAGAAGAATGGCGAGCAATTCCGTGCTTGACGAAAGAACCTTGCATGAGATGTATCTCACGGCATTTGAGATTGTTGTCAGAGAGTCTTCTCCAAAGTCTATTATGACCTCATATAATATGATTAACGGAATCTATGCCAACGAAAATCGAGAGCTTTTGATTGATAACTTAAGAGAAAAGTGGGGCTTCGACGGAGCTGTTATCACGGATTGGGGCGGCTCGAACGATCATGTCCTGGGCGTGAAGAACGGCTCTACTCTTGAGATGCCGTCTCCAGGGCATGTGGGCGCACGAAAATTAATTAAAGCCTTGAAAGACGGAGAAATCAGCGAATCGGAAATTGACGAGCGTGCCGATGAGCTAATCGAGCTTGTATTATCGACCGATAAGGCAATAAAAGAGAACAAAAAGAAATGTGACATGGAAAAGCACCACGAAATCGCAAAAAAAGCGGCGCTTGAAAGTATTGTTCTTTTGAAAAACGAAGACGATATACTTCCGATTGAGAAAAATAAAAAGGTTCTCCTTGTCGGAGATTTTGCAGTCAATCCAAGGTATCAGGGCGCAGGATCGAGCATGGTCAATGCAGTAAAGGTAGATAGCCTTGAAAGTGTGGCTAGCGAGTCGGGACTTAATGTAATAGGATGTGTCAAGGGATATGATAGACACGGAAAGCAGAATAAAGCGTTAATTGATGAGGCGACAGAAGCCGCAAAAAAAGCCGATGTTGTAGTGGTTTGTGTCGGACTTGACGAGTCAAGCGAGAGCGAGGGAGTCGACAGAAGTCATATTTTAATTTCAAACGCTCAAAAGGAGCTTATCTCTGCACTTGCAGATGTGAATGAAAATCTTGTAGCGGTCATATCTGCCGGCAGTGTGATTGAAACGGATTTCATTTTGTCGTGCAAAGCCTGTTTGCATGCTTATCTTTCGGGAGAAGCGGGCGCAGGAGCAATCGCCGATGTGCTAACGGGAAAGAAAAATCCAAGCGGAAAGCTTGCGGAAACAATTCCGCTTACATATTCCGATACTCCTGCAAGTGCATATTTCCCGGGAGAGAAGAAAAATGTCGAGTATCGAGAGGGAATATTTGTCGGCTACCGTTACTACGAAACCGCAAAAATGAATGTGCGCTATCCCTTTGGATTTGGACTATCCTACACAAACTTTGAGTACAGTGATATTATAATAAATGAAAACAAGGTAAGCTTCACTTTGACGAACACGGGAAAGTATGACGGCTCGGAGATAGCACAGTTATATATAGGAAAGGAAGATTCCGAAATCTTCCGTCCGATTAAGGAGCTGAAAGGCTTTTCAAAGGTCTATTTGAAGACTGGCGAGAGCAAAAGGGTCACGATTATTCTTGACGACAAGGCTTTTCGCTATCGGAACACTGCGACTGATTCTTGGGAAACTGAGGGCGGAGGCTACCGAATATATGTCGGCGCAAGCGTGAGAGATATTCGCCTTGAAGGAAGCATCACGATATGCGGAAGCGGTGCCCAAAATCCATACGAGAAAGAAAAGCTAAAGCATTATTACAGTGCCGATGTCAAGAATGTAACTAAGGAAGAGTTCGAAGCGCTCCTTTGCAGCAGAGTGCCAGAGGATAAAACCAAAATCGACAGAAATATGACCTTGGGAGAACTTAATCACAGCAGAAGTCCTATTTGTATGCTTATAGCGGTGATTTTGAAGCTTTTGCTCAAAAGCGGAGAAAAAAGGGGCAAAGCCGATTTGAACATTATCTTTCAGTATAATATGCCGCTTCGTGCAATTTCTCAGATGACGGGCGGTTTAATCGGTGACGAGTTTGTGGATGGTCTTGTCATGGAGGCTAAGGGATTTTGGATAGTCGGAATTTTGCGTGCAATAATCGGAATTGCAGAAAATCTAATCAAGAACAAAGTGTTTAAATCTAAACTTAAGGGAAATTAAGATGAATATATGGAACAAATTTCAAAATAAATATCCAAGCTTGGCAAAATGGGTGAGAGAAGGCGGACTTTTTATCATTGTCTCTAACCTGATAACGGTGTTTAAATATCTTCTCCTCCAGTTTTTGCCTAAGCTTTTTTCAGCACTTCCCGTAGTTGATTTCGGCTGGCCGGGAGTAGATGTGACTTTATTCGGAGAAACCTTCAAATGGAATATACTCGGATATGATGCCGCACACGGAGGCTTGCCTTATTTTTGTGCTTATCTTATAGCTATGGTTATAGGTGAGGTTATCAATTTCCCAATTCAAAGGAATTTTGTGTTCAGAAGCAGTGGGAATTTGGCAAAGCAAATCGGCTGGTATGTTTTTGCGTTTTTAATCATCACCTGTATCGTAAATTCGATAAACTGCATATGGGTTGCCGTGGCAGGTATGTTTGTGCCGGATTTTGTTTACAATATCGGCACGACAGTTTTGAACGGCGGCGTATCAATGGTGATATTCTTTTTTGTTAATAAGATAATTTTCCCGGAGGGAGAGAAGAAAACAGCGACAGACAGGGCTTGAGCGGATATTTTAGCTTACAACGGGACGCACACCCAAAAATATATCTGAGCATATGCTCGAAAAAACACCGAAACAGTTTTTTATGACTGCTTCGGTGTTTTATCATTTTATAAGGACGACTGCGTCTTCGTTCAGTTCCGTTTGGAAAACCTCGTTTAGATTATCATTAAGGAAAACTTCCAGTGTCTCGTGCATAGACCAAAGAGATTTTTTCTTTTTGAATTCCTCGAGTGAAATCCACATGACTTCGCCCTCCCTCGAGGATTTAAGCGTACCGTGGTACTTATCGGCTTTATAAAGGAAAACGATTCCCCTTGAGCCGTCGGAGTTTGTCCACTGCTTCACGCCGCACAGGATAGGGTTTTCGACTGTAAGGCCCGTTTCCTCATACATTTCACGAATAACCGAATCGGTCACGGCTTCGCCCTTTTCCACATGGCCTCCCGGAAAAATAAATCCCTCGATATCGGGACGGACTTTATATTCTGCAAGAACATTGCCGTTTTTATCGGTAAGCATACACATATTCATCAGCTCGCAAATTTCACTTCTATCAGACATTTTTTACATTTAACCCCCAACAACTAATATATTTAACATTCAGATAAAATAAGTATATCACAGAAAAAATCCTTGTAAAGGCGAATTCTATGCGATTTTCTGAGCTTTTTACACAAAGAAATGACGGTTTATTTGTGAAGTTTGTGTTTTT
Source organism: Bacteroidaceae bacterium (assembly GCA_963589785.1). Classification (GTDB taxonomy): domain Bacteria; phylum Bacillota; class Clostridia; order Oscillospirales; family Acutalibacteraceae; genus SIG603. The sequence continues at coordinate 27,445 of CAVAMJ010000003.1, forward strand.
TCGGTCTCGTGGATTTTACATAGATTATACATAAGGATGATTATAGATTTTACATAAAGAGGGTATCATCCTACTTGTGATTAGGAAAGACGAAATTAATTAGAAATCACATGGAGGTTCAAAAATGAACAAATTAGTAAAAAGAATAATGGCAGCAGGCGTTGCAGCACTCATGGTTGCAGGCAGCATGACAGCTTGCTCAAGCAGCTCTTCTTCAAGCTCATCTACAGCTGAGAGCAGCACAGCATCTTCCGAGAGCGCAGCATCAAGCACAGCTAGCTCAGAGACAACAACAAAGGACGCTAATGTTTCCGGTACAATCACACTCGCTGGTTCCACTTCAATGGAGAAGCTTTGCGAGGCAATGAGCGAGGCTTTCATGGAAGCTTATCCGGATGTAACAGTTACAGTTGAATACACAGGTTCCGGTGCAGGTATCGAGTCCGTAACAAGCGGCAGTGTTGACATCGGTGACTCCTCAAGAAGCCTTACAGACGACGAGAAGGCTAAGGGCGCAGTCGAGAACATCGTAGCTATCGATGGTATCGCAGTTATCACAGATACAGACAACACAGTTAAGAACCTTACAACAGAAGAGCTCGCTAAGATCTACACAGGCGAGATCACAAACTGGAAAGAGCTCGGCGGCAATGACGAGGCTATCGTTGTTATCGGTCGTGAGGCTGGCTCCGGTACAAGAGGAGCTTTCGAGGAGCTTTTAGCAGTTGAGGACAACTGTGCATACGCTCAGGAGCTCGACTCCACAGGTGCTGTTCTTGCTAAGGTTGCTTCAACTCCTGGTGCTATCGGATATGTATCTCTCGATGTTGTTGACGACAGCGTAAATGCTGTATCTCTCAATGACGTAGAGGCAACAGAGGCAAACATCCTCGCAGGCGACTATCTCCTCTCCAGACCATTCGTTATGGCTACAATGGGCGAAATCAGCGAGCAGAGCGATCTCGTTCAGACATGGTTCAGCTATATCGAGTCTGACGAAGGCCAGAGCGTTATCAGCGACCTCGGTCTCATCCTTCCTCAGTAAAATAGGCTACTTAAAGAGGGGCAGAATATGAACAAAAAAGCAAAGCTGAATGCCGTAGAATCAATCGCTAAGGTAATCTTCATAGTTTGCGGAGTCGTTTCAATCTTTGCCGTTTGTTCCATTACAATTTACATGATTGCTAAGGGTGCTCCGGCTTTTTCGAAAGTCGGAGTTTCCGAGCTTTTATTCGGAACTGTATGGAAGCCGACGGCTGACGAACCCAAGTACGGTATTCTTTACATCATTCTCTCGTCCTTAGTCGGTACAGGCGTAAGCATTTTAATCGGTGTTCCGATCGGACTTTTAACAGCGGTTTTCTTAACAGAAATCTCTCACAAGAAATTGGCAGCAGTCGTTCAGCCGGCAGTTGAGCTTTTGGCGGCTATTCCTTCGGTTATCTACGGTCTTTTGGGTCTTATGCTTCTCAATCCGCTTATGTATAAATTAGAAAAGCTGATTTTCGCGGGTTCAAGCACACATCAGTACACAGGCGGATCGAATATGCTTTCAGCTATCATCGTTCTTGCCATTATGATTTTGCCGACAGTTGTCAATGTCTCCGCATCATCAATCCGTTCTGTCGGAAAGGATCTTCGTGCGGCTTCACTTGCACTCGGTGCAAGCAAAATCCAGACTATATTTAAGGTTACAATCCCTGCCGCTAAATCGGGTATCATGACAGGTGTCGTTCTCGGTATCGGCAGAGCACTCGGTGAGGCAATGGCTATCAATATGGTAGCTGGTGGTTCAGTTAACATGCCGCTTCCGTTCAACTCCGTAAGATTCCTTACAACTCAGCTTGTAAGTGAGATGGGTTATGCAGAGGGAACCCACAGACAGGTACTTTTCACCGTCGGTCTTGTACTTTACGTATTCATCATGATTATCAATTTAATTTTACAGAAGCTGAGAAAGGGAGCAGAGCATGAATAAAGAAAATTCCCTGACAAAGGCGAAGAAAAGACCTACCGATGCCATTCTTTACTTCTTGATATATCTCAGTGCGGCATTTACGGTTGTCCTTTTGGCGGCAATCATCATCTATGTCCTTGTTAAGGGCGTAAGCAGTATCAACCTTAGCTTTTTGACTACGGTCACATCCGTAAGAAAGGGAACGGTAGGTATTGCGGGTAACATCGTTAATACTTTGCTTATTGTCATACTCACTATGATTATCGCCGCTCCTGTCGGTGTCGGCGCCGCAATCTACTTAAACGAGTATGCAAAGCCGGGCAAGCTTGTCAATATCATCGAGTTTGCTACAGAGACACTTTCAGGTATTCCGTCAATCATATTCGGTTTGTTCGGTATGATGTTCTTCGGTCAGACCTTAAAGCTTGGCTATTCACTTCTAACAGGTGCACTCACGCTCATCCTGATGGTTCTTCCGCTTATCACAAGAAACACTCAGGAGGCACTCAAAACCGTACCTAACTCCTACCGTCACGGTGCAGTCGGTCTCGGTGCCGGCAAGTGGCACACAATCAGAACTATCCTTCTTCCGTCTGCAATGCCGGGTATCATCACAGGTGTTATCCTTGCAATCGGTAGAATTGTCGGTGAGTCTGCGGCACTTCTCTTCACAGCAGGAAGCTCGAAGGCACTTCCAAAGTCCTTTGCGGCTGTATTCTCAAAGATTTTCCAGTCCGGCGGTACACTCACAACTCAGCTTTACTTATCTGCAACGAGTGAGGGTGATTTCTCCACGGCTTTCGGAATTGCCGTTGTACTTCTCATACTTGTATTCTTAATCAATCTTGGTACCAAGCGTTTGGCCGCAAAATTCGATGTAACGAGGAAAAAATAATATGGAACAACAATCTAAAATCAGCGTTAAAAATCTCAACCTTTATTACGGTGAGAACCACGCTCTTAAGGGAATAAATATGGAGATTAAGCCGAATGCCGTCACAGCATTCATCGGCCCCTCCGGATGCGGTAAGTCTACATTTCTCAAAACTCTCAACAGAATGAACGACTTGGTAGATAATTGCAGAATCGAAGGTCAGGTTCTTCTTGACGGCGAGGATATTTACGCTCCTGGCGTTGATACCACAATTCTTAGAAAGAAGGTCGGCATGGTTTTCCAGCAGCCGAACCCGTTCCCAATGAGCATTTACGATAATATTGCTTACGGCCCAAGAGTTCACGGCATCAAGGACAGAAAGACTCTCGACAGAATAGTAGAAGAGAGCCTCAGAGGTGCGGCTATTTTCGATGAAGTTAAGGACAGACTCAAGAAGTCGGCTCTCGGCTTATCAGGTGGTCAGCAGCAGAGAATCTGTATCGCAAGAGCGCTCGCTGTTCAGCCTGATGTTCTTCTCATGGACGAGCCTACCAGTGCTCTCGACCCGATTTCTACTTCTAAAATCGAGGACCTTATGGAGGAACTCAAGAAGAAGTACACAGTTGTAATCGTCACACATAACATGCAGCAGGCTGTTCGTGTTGCTGACTACACAGCATTCTTCCTTCTCGGTGACCTCGTTGAATTCGGCGAGACCAAGCAGATCTTCTCTTATCCTGAGGATAAGCGCACAGAGGACTACATCACCGGTAGATTCGGCTAATATAATACTAATAATATTATACTAAGGAGAGAAAAATGAGAACTAAATTTGACGAACAGCTCCGCTCGCTTAACACGGAGATGGTTCATATGAGCAATATGATTGAAGAGGCTATCCAGAACGCTCTTGACGCTCTCTTCAATCAGGACATAGCTAAGGCACAGCAGATCATGAAGGACGATGAGCTTGTCGACCATGAGCAGAAGAAGATTGAGAACATTTGCTTCCAGCTTTTGGTTCAGCAGCAGCCTGTCGCTCACGATTTGAGAAACATCACTGCGGCTATGAAAATGGTTACAGACATGGAGAGAATCGGCGATCAGGCAGCTGATATTTCCGAGCTTACCGTTATGATGCCGGAAAGCATCAACGAGGTAAATGCCGAGAACATTCGCAAGATGAGTGCTGAGGTTATCCTCATGGTGCTCCAGGCAGTTGAGGCATATGTTGAAAAGGATAAAGACAAGGCTCAGAAGGTTATTGACCACGATGACATCGTAGATGATTTATTCGTTAAGGTTAAGGGCGAGCTTATAGATGTTATGCAGAAGACTCCCAATCTCGCAGAGACAGCGGCGGATTTGCTCATGGTAAATAAGTACCTTGAGAGAATCGGCGACCACGCTACTAATATTGCCGAGTGGGTTATCTTCTCTGTCGATGATCGTTACGATCGAAAGGACTAAGCTTGAAGATAAATTTTAAAGAGAAAAAGGGATTTATCTGTGATATGGACGGTGTTATATATCACGGAAACAGGATTTTACCCGGTGCGGCTGAATTTATAAAGTGGCTTCAGGAAAACAACAAGGAATTTCTTTTCCTTACAAACAACAGCGGAATGACTCCGAGAGAGCTTCAGCAGAAGCTCGAGCGTATGGGTGTAATTGTTTCGGAGGAGCATTTCTATACAAGCGCACTTGCAACAGCTGAATTTTTGAAAGCTCAGGCACCGGGCTGTTCTGCCTATGTTATCGGTGAGGCGGGACTTCTCAATGCTCTTTACGACGCCGGAATCACAATGAACGATGTGAACCCCGATTATGTCGTAATGGGTGAGGGAAGAAGCTATTCACTCGATACCCTCACAAAGGCAGTCAATCTCGTTTTAAACGGCGCTAAGCTTATCGGTGCAAACTCCGATGTGACAGGCAATATCGAAAACGGCATTATGCCGTCATGCAGAGCGCTTGTCGCACCCGTTGAAATGGCTACGGGCAAGCAGGCTTATTTCTGCGGAAAGCCAAATCCGCTCATGATGAGAACAGGACTTAAGCTTCTTGGATGCCACTCTGAGGATGCGGTTATCATCGGCGACCGAATGGATACCGATATAATTGCCGGAACGGAGAGCGGCGTGGACACGGTTCTTGTCCTCAGCGGTGTTTCGGACAGAAAAACTCCGAGCACATATGCTTATCAGCCGACTGTAATTTTAAACGGTGTTGGAGATATTCCGACCCTGGCAAATGAATAACAAAAATCCCGACTGCAGTTATCAGCAGTTCGGGATTTAATATTACGGTATGGATTTAGGCAAAATTAAACAGCTTTACTTTTTAGTTCAATTAAATGAGTGTCGGCATGAATAGATGAACACAAAAAGCCATGAAAAAACAACGGGCCAGCCGATGAAGCATACAGCGTTATCAAGTCCCGTGAAAATTAAATGACCGACAGTAAACCAGACAAATGCCCCCAGTAAAGCGGATATCACGCTGAATAAGAGAAAAGCAAGACGATATTTGTTTTCTGTTTTGATTTTCTTGTTGTCGATGCGGTTCCAGATTTTAGAAATTTCTGTCATAGTTATCACTCCTTAAAATCCACGATAAAACCCTATTGTAAAGTTTGATACCACACTATTGTAAAAATCACGTAAATCACATAAATTTTACATAGACTTTACATTAGCTACGATTAGTCTTTACAAAACCCCTTTAACATACGAATCGTAAAATACTGAAGGGGGTATTTAATTTAATATGGATATATTCGGAGTTTTGACAATGCTTGGCGGACTTGCCCTTTTCCTTTACGGAATGAACACACTGGGCGACGGTCTTGTCATGCTCTCGGGCGGTAAGCTTGAGAAAATTCTCGAAAAACTTACGGAAAAGCGTATAATGGGCGTTTTGCTCGGTGTGTTCGTCACGGCGGTAATTCAGTCATCATCAGCAACAACTGTTATGGTTGTCGGCTTTGTTAACTCAGGCATCATGAGATTAACTCAGGCTGTCGGTGTTATCATGGGTGCCAACATCGGTACTACGGTCACATCTTGGATTTTGTCCCTCAGCGGACTTAGCGGAGACAATATCTTCATCAATATGCTCAAGCCGAGCTCATTCTCACCTGTTCTTGCTCTCATCGGCGTCATTTTCACCATGACAAGCAAGGACGGAAGCAAGAAGAAAATTGTTGGTAACATTCTTTTGGGCTTTGCGGTTCTCATGTTCGGAATGGAGACCATGAGCGACAGCGTTTCGCCGCTTAAGGATGATCCTCGTTTCACAAGTTTGCTTCTTAAGTTCTCCAATCCGATTCTCGGTATGATTGCGGGTGCTATATTGACGGCTGTCATTCAGTCTTCGTCAGCTTCTGTCGGTATTCTTCAGGCGCTTTGCGTCACAGGTGTTGTCAAGTATTCGACTGCACTTCCGATTATCATGGGTCAGAACATCGGTACATGTATCACAGCGATGCTTTCCGCTATCGGAGCAAATAAGAACGCTAAGAGAGCGGCATTTATCCACCTTTACTTCAACCTTATCGGAACTATCGTGTTCATGGCTGTATTCTATGCATTAAACAGCTTCATGGACTTTGCGTTCATGAACGAGACAGTTGGTGCCGCAGGCATTGCGGTTATTCACAGTATATTTAATATCGCTTGTGCGGTTTGCTGGTTCCCGTTCTCCAATCTTCTCGTTAAGCTTGCCACTCTCACTGTCAGAGATAAGGATGACGATGAGAAAAGCGACGGCACACCGAAGAGCCTTGCAGCACTTGACGAGCGTTTCCTCGAGACTCCCGCTGTTGCTATGCAGCTTTGCAAGAATGCGGTAACAGATATGTCCAAGTTCTCACAGGAAGCAATCGTGCTTGCTATGGAGGCGATGAAGGATTACTCCAAAGAGAAGGCTGAAAAGGTCATAAGACTCGAACAACTTGTTGACAGCTACGAGGATAAGCTAAGCTCCTATCTTGTTAAGCTTTCAGGTCGTGAGCTCAACACTCAGGACAGCCACCTTCTTTCCATTCTTCTTCACTCGATAAGCGATTTCGAGAGAATTTCCGACCATGCGATAAATCTCACATATTCTGCAGAGAGTATGGCAGAGAACAATTTGAAGCTTACAAACAAGGGTATGGAAGAACTCAGAATTCTCAGCAAGGCAGTTTACGATATTGTGTCCATGACTACGGACGCATTCGATACGCTTAACTCCAATGAGGCAGGCGACATCGAGCCGTTCGAGGAGGTTATCGATGACCTCGTGCTTGAAATCAAGCAGAGACATGTCGCAAGACTTAGAAACGGAAAGTGCTCCACCGAGGCGGGGCTTGTCCTCGAGGATATCCTCACGAACTACGAGAGAGTTTCCGACCACTGCAAGAATATTGCTGTCGCACTCATTGAAATTCCTGCCGATAACATGGATATGCACCAGTTTGACGCAACAATCAAGAACAGCGACCCAAGCTTCAAGGAGAGCTACAGAAAGCTGAAGAATGCCTATGTTCTGCCATAACGAAAAGAGGAATTATCATGGCATTAATATATATAGTTGAGGATGACACAAGTATAAGAGAAATCGAAGAGATTGCGCTAAAAAACAGCAATTATACGGTTCAGTCATTCGACAGAGCAAGTACCTTTTACAAGAGACTTGAGGAGATTGTTCCCGACCTTGTTCTGCTTGACATCATGCTTCCCGATGAGGACGGGTATGAGATAATCAAGAAGATGAGAGAGGACTTCAAGACAAAGAACATTCCCGTCATAATGGTCACGGCAAAGTCGACCGAGATGGATATGGTAAAGGGTCTTGACGAGGGTGCCGATGACTATATAAGAAAGCCGTTCTCCGTTCTCGAATTGCTCTCACGAGTCCGTTCGATAATGAGAAGAAGTGCGAGAACCGAGACAAAGCAGCTTCGTGTGGGCGGAATTATTCTTGACCACGACCGCCGTTGTGTAAGAGTGGACGACAAGAACATCGTTCTCACACTCAAGGAATATGAGCTTTTACGCTACCTCATGCAGAACGAAAATATAGTTCTTTCGAGAGATTCCATCATGCATGCAGTGTGGGGAATTGACTTTGAGGGAGAGTCCCGCTCAGTTGATATGCATATCAAAACCATTCGCCAGAAGCTTGGCGACATGGGCTCGTGCATCAAGACTGTTCGAGGCATAGGCTATTCGATAAGCGCAGAGGCTTAATTGAATAAATGAAATAAATTGATAAAATGATACCGCAACTTGCTAAAAGGCAAGGCTTTGTGGTATCATTTTTGCTTGCAAGGAGCTGATTTGATTGAGCAGAAATTATTCTTATTTTTCACATAAAGCCTGTGAATATTTCCCGTGCCATAAGGGAGCTGACGAATATAATTTCAATTGTCTTTTCTGTTACTGTCCGTTATATATGCTCGGAAGAGAATGTGGCGGAAATTTTGTCTATCTCGATAACGGAATAAAGGACTGCAGTAATTGTCTTTATCCGCATAAAAGAGAAAATTATGACGAAATTAATTCAAGATACAGAGAAATTCTCGAGAAAATCAAGGACTGAAATGCATGCATTTGCCGAAAGGAACTTTAAGATGAATAAAAAAATATGCTTTATATATACCGGCGGAACAATCGGTATGATTGAGAGCGAATCGGGTTACAAGCCGAAAAAGGGATACCTTCATGACGAGATGCAAAGAATTCCCGACCTCTCCCGTCAGGGTATGCCAAGTTGGGATTTGATAGAATTCGATCCGCTTCTCGACTCTTCAAATGTCAGCGCTAAGGAATGGAACAGAATAGGCAAGATAATCGCAGAAAATTATGATAATTACGACGGCTTTGTCATTCTTCACGGAACCGATACTATGGCTTATACGGCGTCTGCACTTTCCTTCATGCTCGAGGGACTTTCTAAGCCGATTGTTTTGACAGGCTCGCAAATTCCGATCGGAGGAATAAGAAGTGACGCTCACGATAATATCATTTCTGCCGCTATAATTGCCGCTCAGGGAGTTTGCACGGAGGTATGCCTTTGCTTTGGCGGAGTTCTGCTCAGAGGAAACCGCAGTACCAAAATATCTGCCGATGAGATGATAGCTTTCGATTCGCCGAATTATCCTCATCTTGCAACTCTTGGTATCGATATAAGATACAATGATATAGCGATAAAAGCACCGGAAGAGAATTTCAGCTTCACGCCGCTTGCAGAGCACATTCCGATAGCAGTGCTAAAGGTTTTCCCGGGAATACAGTTCAGTCTTTTCGAGGGTATAATGACAGAGTCGCTCAAGGGTCTTGTGCTTGAGGCATTTGGCGCAGGAAATGTTCCGCAGTACGATGAAGCGCTCATTCCTGTCCTAAAGAAAGCCGCAGACAACGGCACTGTTATAGCTGTTTGCACTCAGTGCCTAAGGGGAAGAGCCGTGCTCGGAACTTACGAGGTAAGCTCCGGACTCAAGGCGGCGGGAGCGGTGAACGGCTCCGACCTTTCCGCTGAGGCTGCCGTCACAAAACTCTATTATCTCTTTAGCAAGACGGACGATAAGGACGAAATCAAGCGGCTTATGGGAACAGATTTGAGGGGAGAAATGACAGTAAACTAAAAAATATGCACAATATTTTTTACCGTTTAAGAAAATAAACTCATCGAATATTCTGAAAAAAACGATAAAATTCACGGTTTTTGATGAAGAACGAGAAATTTCTTGGGAAAGTGCACAACTTGACACCCGTGGACAAAAGTCTTATAATAATTCATACAGTTTTCATTATATTGAACTGTACTATTCAGGGATTAACGCACCCGAATTTTTCTGATTGATTCAATTTGTTTGAATATTAAATTTATTAGAAAAGGAGGTGCCAGAAAATGCCAATTTATCTTTCTTTTATTCTGATAGTTGTTGCTGCAGTCGCAGCAGTATTTATATCTTATAACCTCGGAATCAAACACCGCAAGCAGATTGCAGAGGCTGCAATAGGTTCGGCGGAGAAGGAAGCCGAGAGAATAGTTAACGATGCTGTTAAGGACGCAGAAGCAAAGCGCAAGGAATCTGTCCTTGAGGGCAAGGAGGAAGTTCAGAAATTCCGCAATGAAACGGAAAAAGAGTTGAACGACCGCCGCAGAGAGGTTCAGCGTCAGGAAAGAAGAGCAGTCCAGAAGGAAGAGAATCTCGACCGCAAGCTCGAGAACCTCGAGAAGAAGGAAGGACAGCTCGACAACAAGCTTAAGAAAGCAGACGAGACACTCAAGGAAGCAGAAACGATAAAGAAGAGTCAGCTTGAAATGCTCGAGAAGATCTCAGGTCTTACAGTAGAGCAGGCAAAGGCTCATATCCTCGATACACTCGACGGAGAGCTCAGCCACGAGAAAGCACTCAAAATCATGGATTATGAGCAGCAGCTCAAGGATGACTCAGACAAAATGGCACGAGAGGTTATCTCTCTGGCAATTCAAAGATGTGCGGCAGACCATGTTTCGGAAGCCGTCATCAGCGTAGTTCCTCTACCTAACGATGAAATGAAGGGCCGCATAATTGGCCGTGAAGGACGCAACATAAGAGCAATCGAGAATCTTACCGGAGTAGATCTTATTATAGACGATACTCCTGAGGCTATCACAATTTCCAGCTTTGAGCCTGTAAGAAGAGAGATTGCAAGAGTTGCACTCGAAAAGCTTATTCAGGACGGCAGAATTCATCCGACAAGAATTGAGGAAACAGTAGAAAAGGCTCGCCGTGAGGTTGAAGCCACAATCAAAGCCGAGGGCGAAAGAGCGGTCATTGCCGCAGGCGTCAACGGCATCAATCATGAGCTCGTTCGACTTCTGGGACGTTTGCGTTATCGTACCAGCTATGGTCAGAATGTACTCAATCACTCGCTTGAGGTCGCATACCTTTCAGGTATGATGGCATCGGAGCTCGGACTTGATCCGACTATCGCAAGAAGAGCGGGACTTCTCCATGATATCGGTAAGGCACTTGACCATGAGATTGAGGGCTCACACGTTGATATCGGTGTTGAGGTCGCAAGAAAGTACAAGGAAAGCGAAGCTGTTATTCACGCTATTGCCGCTCACCACGGCGACGTTGAGGCAAAGACAGTTATCGCATGCTTGATTCAGGCTGCCGACGCAATCAGCGCCGCAAGACCGGGAGCAAGAAAAGAGAATCTCGAGAACTACATTAAGCGTCTTGAGAAGCTCGAAGAGATTACTCAGAGCTTTGACGGCGTAGAGAGATGCTACGCTATCCAGGCCGGTCGTGAGATCAGAGTTTTGGTTAAGCCTGATGTTATCAATGACGAAAAGATGACTCTTCTCGCCCGTGATATCTGTAAGAAGATTGAACAGGAAATGAGTTATCCAGGACAGATCAAGGTTAACATGATTCGTGAATCGAGAGCTGTCGACTACGCAAAGTAAAAAAACACGAGCCTTTTCTATTCGGAAAGGCTCTTTTTTATTGCTTTAAGCGAACTTTGTTGACTTTTATGCCAATATAAAATATACTTAAACGGCTTTCGGCGTCCGCAAAGGTTCGCAAGGTTCGGTAGAGAATATCGGTGAAAATCCGTGGACAACTCACCGTGACCGCAAGGCGATACTTAGTCGTAAGACTTGCCGAGAGCACATTACAATTTTATGCCGCGAGAGTTCGGCGGAAAGGAATTTAATATGACTGAAAAGAAGTCAAACAAAAAAGTGATAGCCATCGTAGCTGTCATACTCGTAGTTCTCATTGCAGTATTCGGGGTAATCTATGTAAATTCAAGACCTGAGGTAAACGAGGGCACAAAGAGCGTTACTGTCGAGGTCATCCACAAGGATAAGTCCACAAATGAATTCGTTTGCCAGACAAGCGCAGAGAACCTTGAGACAGTTCTTCTCGATGCTAGGATTGTTGAGGACAACCAGACAGACTGGGGTCTTTACATCGTAACAGCTGACGGCGAGACAGTAAACGAGGACAACCAGGAGTGGTGGTGTATCACTAAGGATGGTGAGACCCTCACAACTGGCGCAACAGACACAATGGTTGCTGACGGAGATCACTACGAGCTCACATTCACAGAGGGCTACTGATAAAAATGAAAAGCCCGAAAAGTCGAACTTCGGTTATAAGAGACATATGCCTTATGGCAATGCTCGGTGTACTTATGTATGTCTCACAGTTAGCTTTGGCATTCTTGCCAAACATCGAGCTTGTGTCGCTTTTAACCATACTTTTCACTATTAGCTTCAGAGAGAGAATTATCGGAATTTTAGCCGTTTTTGTGTTTATCGAGGCTATGACCTATGGATTTAACACATGGGTTATCATGTATATCTACATCTGGCCGATTCTTGCGTTAATCGCATGGATTTTCAGATGGGTGGACAACGCCTTTGTTTGGGCGTGCATCTCGGGTATCTACGGTCTTTGTTTCGGATTTCTCTGCTCGATAGTTTATCTTTTTATCGGCGGAATCGGAGGCTTCTGGGCGTATTTCACTAGCGGCTTGATGTTCGATTTTATTCACTGCGGAGGAAATTTCCTTGTCGCACTCATTTTATATCGACCGCTGAAAGTCGCTCTCGATAAGATTATCAAAACTCTGAGACTAAAATAACAGCAGACTTTTCAACAAGTCTGTCGCTAATGTTCAAAACTAAATGCGAAAACCGCTGTACTCTTTGTGGGTACAGCGGTTTTTATTTCAATTTAATTATTATTTATCGTACATGATCACAGGGAGAGTAGGATCTCTTGAAATTATATTTTCGTCGGCAAATTCCGTCACGGGAGTAAATTTGCCGTCTCTCAGGGTGACGGGTGTTCCCTCGTGATTGAGCATGGATTTAACAAAATCCTCTATGCTCTCAAGCTTGTGGTCAAAGGCTACTCCGCCCTTGTTTTCATCACTCAAGTAGTGAATATCACTGCCGCCGCTTAAAACCGTCATTCCCTCTCTTTCTGCATATGCTCTTGCGAGAGCGTTTTCATACGGCTTGTTGTTAGCATTGTATACTTCAATACCGTCACAGGCGCATGGAGTCAGTCTTACTGCGGTGAGATAGTCTCTTTCTCTGTACGGGTGAGCCTGAAGCATAAGTCCGCCGTAGGCTTTCACGATTTTGTAAACTTCGCTTCTCTCCTTTGTCATGATGTCGGGGTTATCGAGAAGCCACTTCTTGTCCACTCCGTAAATGAGATATTCGTCTCCCTTAAAATTATATTCAATTCCAAAGAAAACAGATAGATTTTTCCCCTCTGCGGCTTTTTTTGCGGCTAAATATCCCGCTTGATACCGTTCTACTCTTTCTTCCCACGTTAGAAAGCTTGGCACACAGGAGTTGCCGTTGAAGAAATGGTCGGTGACGATGATTCCCGAGTAGCCGAGGTTTGACATATAATCGATATAATCCGCACCGTGAGCCACGCCGCAAGCGCTTGCCTCACAGGTGTGAAGATGAGTTTCATATATATATTTCTTGTTTTCCATGATATTGCCTTTCTACGCTTTAGAACACCTTTTCTAATTATTAGTTATAATCTAATAGGAAAAAGATTTCAAGTTCTTGATATGATTATTTTAGGGTGGTACAATGACGATATATTTTTTATTACGCTGAGAGGAAAATCTTATGAAGAATAAATATCCGCATATGTTCGCTCCGATCACGATAGGCGGAGTGACCTTTAAGAACAGAATTTGGTCTGCTCCCGCTGGAGCACATCTTCTCTCAGGACGAGAAGAGTATCCGAACGATCACGTTATCGCATATTATGCCGAAAAAGCAAGGGGCGGCTCCGCTTGTATAACGGTTTCTGCACAGAATATGGATATACACAAGCCGTATGATCCCGTTCACGCAAACGAAAATATCTTTCATCCGGAGGGACACCGGTTTTGGACTCAGCTTACCGATGCCGTACATTTTTACGGAGCAAAGATAAGCCTCGAGCTTCTCGGCTTTTCGTACCACGGATATGATTATAACGGAGATTTGTGCGTGTATACCGTCAACGGTGAGAGCACAAGAAGATCCGGCGCAAAGGTAAGAATGTTCACCGAGGACGTTATGCAGCAGCTCGCGGAGCTTTATGCCGATGCGGCTGAAAATGCGCTCAAGTGCGGATTTGATATGATACTCATTCACGGCGGTCACGGTCTTATTTTAAGCCAGTTTCTCTCTCCGCTTCTAAATAAACGAACAGATAAATTCGGCGGCAGTCTTGAGAACAGAGCAAGATTTCCGATTATGATTCTCGACGCCATAAGAAAAAGAGTCGGCAGAAAAATACTCATAGAATACAGAATTTCAGGCTCAGAGCTTGCCGAGGAGGGCGGTTTCACAGAGAAGGACTGCGTTGACTTTCTTGAGATGATTCAGGATAAAATCGATATTGCCCATATTTCTGCGGGTTCATTCGTGACAGACACCGAGGAGATAACTCATCCGAACCACTTTTTGCCTGTCGGCGTGAATACTTACCTTGCCGAATATGTCAAGAAGTCAGGAAGAATTCACATTCCTGTTCTCACGCTTGGCGGCTACCAGTATCCTGAGGATATCGAGAAATGTCTTGCAAGTGGCAGAGCGGATATTGTTTCCATGGCTCGAGGCACAATCGCCGATGCATTCCTTGTCACAAAGTCTCGCACAGACAAGGAAGACGAGATTATCCCGTGTATCCGCTGCTTCCATTGCCTTGATTACACAAGGGCTAAAAACTTCGGCTGTTCCGTCAATCCGACAGTCGGCAGAGAGCTGAGACTCAAGCGACTTGTCCCTTCTGCCACAGAAAAGAAAAGAGTTGTCGTAATCGGCGGCGGTCCCGCCGGAATGCAGGCGGCAATATCGGCTAAAAGTCGTGGCCACGAGATAATTCTTTTAGAGAAAAGCGGCTCACTCGGCGGTAAGCTTGTTTTCTCAAAGCAAGTGAGCTTCAAGAAGAATTTATGCGATTTCATGAATTATTTAATTCATATGACAGAGAAATCTGAGATAGATGTTAGACTTAATACCGAGGCTACACCTGAACTTGTCGAGGCTCTTTCACCCGATGTTGTAATATCGGCTGTCGGTGCACGACCGATTATTCCGAGAATTCCAGGAGCAGACGGAAAGAATGTCATCACGGCTGAAGAGGCTTACCGTCTTGCACTCGAAAATAAGCTTGGAGACAAAATTGCCGTTATCGGCGGCGGTGATGTCGGCGCTGAGACCGCAGTTTACTTAGCTGAGGAGTGCTCAAAGACGGTTGAGCTTGTCGAAATGACAGATACACTTGCCGCTGCAAGCTGTGAGATTCCTCAGATAGCCATTAGAAAGCACTGCGAAAAATCCGTGAAAATTCACCTCAACACGGTGTGCACAAGCATAAGCGAGAGCGGTA
Organism: Bacteroidaceae bacterium; assembly: GCA_963589785.1. Taxonomy (GTDB): domain Bacteria; phylum Bacillota; class Clostridia; order Oscillospirales; family Acutalibacteraceae; genus SIG603. The sequence goes on from CAVAMJ010000003.1 coordinate 42,685, forward strand.
TCGTGTGCAAAGAGGGGGATAAAGAAATAACAATCGAAGCAGATACCGTTATTCTTGCGGCAGGTTACAGGGCGTCAAGTGAGCTTTCCGAAAGCTTCAGATGTATTCCCGAAGAATTTTTCTCTGTCGGCGACTGCATCAGAGCGGCAAATGTCGGAAATGCCGTGAGAACAGGCTTTGACGCCGGTATTCAGATTTAATTCGCGAAAAGAAAATTAGCGTTTTGCTAAGAGGCAAAAAGCAATTAAATTTTAATTTCATAACGGAAAAAAGGGGAGAAATCAGGCGATTTCTCCTTATTTTTCGTTAGTCTGAAATTTTACTTAGTTTTAATACAAACTACACAAAATTTACAAAGTCCTTTTAGGATATTGTATAATTTTAAATAAAATTCTTGCATTTTTATTACACAGTTGTTATTATATAACTGTATAATAATGATAAGGGAAAAAACCAATCACACAATTATATATATGAAATATTAGGGAGGAAACAATTATGTTGCCTAAACAGGAAGTAGTAGCAATGCTGCTTGCAGGAGGACGCGGAAGCCGTCTCTATTCGCTGACAAAGAATGTCGCAAAGCCTGCAGTACCATTTGGCGGAAAGTACAGAATCATCGATTTTCCGCTCTCAAACTGCGTGAACTCCGGTATATCCACAGTCGGTGTTCTCACACAGTATCAGCCGCTGGAGCTCAATGAATACATCGGAAACGGCCAGCCCTGGGACTTAGACTCCATGAACGGAGGCGTAAGGGTATTGCCGCCGTATGAGCAGCAGCAGGGAACAGACTGGTATAAGGGCACAGCAAATGCTATTTACCAGAACCTCGGCTACATCGCAAGATACAATCCCGAGTATGTTATCGTTCTTTCGGGCGACCACATCTACAAGATGGATTACTCCAAGATGGTAGAATATCACAAGGCTAACAATGCAGCCTGCACAATCGCTTGTTATACCGTTTCTCTTGAGGACGCATCCCGTTACGGTATCCTCAACACAAACGAGGACGGCAGCATCTATGAGTTCGATGAGAAGCCGAAGCACCCGAAGAGCACAAACGCTTCCATGGGTATTTACTGCTTCACATGGGAGAAATTAAGAAAGTATCTCGAGCTTGACGAGGCAGATCCTAATTCCAAGAACGACTTTGGTTTCAATGTTCTTCCGAATATGCTCAATTCAGGCGAGAGAATGTTTGCTTATACATTCGAGGGTTACTGGAAGGACGTCGGAACAATCGACGCTCTCTGGGAGGCTAACCTTGACCTTCTCAATCCTAACCTCAACTTAAAGCTTGACGACAACGAGTGGAAGATTTATTCAAGAACACCTGATATGCCGCCTCATTATGTAGCAAGCGGTACAAGCGTTCAGAATTCACTTGTCGCAGAGGGCTGCCAGATTTACGGCGACCTCGAGTATTCTGTTCTTTCTCAGGGCGTTTATGTAGCAAGCGGCGCTAAGATTGACAACTCCGTTATTCTTCCGGGCGCAGTAATCGAGGAGGGTGCTGTTGTTCAGTATGCTCTTGTTGCTCAGAATGCTCATATTGGTAAGGGTGCTGTTGTCGGTGAGAGACCGGAGAACATGGCAAACCTCGATGATTGGGGCGTTGCTGTCGTAGGTCCGGAGGCTACTGTAGCAGATGCTCAGGTAGTAGCTCCGAAGGAAATGGTTGAAGCATAAGGAGGATGTAGAATAATGCGTGCAAAGAAAGCGGTGGGCATCCTTTTTGCCTATGTTCATGAAAACAGAGTAAGCGAGCTTACAAAGGAGAGAGTTATGGCATCAATTCCTTACGGTGCAAGATACCGTTTGGTTGACTTCCCACTTTCAAACCTCGTAAACTCAGGTATAAATAAAATCGGTGTTGTAACAGAGGAGAACTATCAGTCGCTCATGGATCACTTAGGATCCGGTAAGGCTTGGGATCTCTCCAGAAAGAACGAGGGACTTTATCTCCTTCCGCCTTTCGGAACAGATCACACAAGAAACAACGGCAGAATCGAGTCTCTTTACAGCATAAGAAACTTCCTAAACAATTCTCACGAGGAATATGTAGTCCTTTCTGACTGCGACTATGTAGCTAACATCAACTATGCAGACGCTCTCGAGTATCACATCGAGAAGGGCGCAGATGTAACATGCATCTATCGCAGAGGCGCAGTTGTTGACGGAGTAAGCACAAACGTCTTCACAATCGACCCTGAAGACAGAGTAAGAGAGTCTATCGTTACAGATAAGGCTGCATCCAGTGCAAATGTCGGCATGGGAATGTACATTTTCGGCAGAGAGTATCTCATCTCTCTCGTTGAGAACTGCTACGGCAAGAACCTTCTCGACCTCGACAGAGTTGTTTTGCCTATGCTCATCAAGGATGCTAAGGTTTACGGCTACGAGTACGAGGGTGTTTCTTACCAGATCACTTCTCTGACATCCTATTTCGATGCTAACATCGCTCTTATGGATCCTAAGGTCAGAAATGAGCTCTTCATGAATCCGAAGCAGCCGATTTACACAAAGAACAGAGACGATATGCCTGCTAAGTACGGCTTAGGCTCTAAGGTTTCAAATTCACTCGTTGCTGACGGTTGTATCATCGACGGTGAGGTTGAGAACTGCATCGTATTCCGTGGCGTTCAGATTAAGAAGGGCGCAAAGGTCAAGAACTGCGTTATCATGCAGGATTCCGTAATCGGTGAGAATGCTGATATTAACTATGTCGTTCTTGATAAGAAGGTAGAGGTAAGCGCCGGTCAGAAGATGTCCGGAACTGAGAGCTATCCGTTCTACATTGCAAAGAACACAAAGGTCTGATTAGGAAGACCTTTTAAGAAAGATTGACGGCTACTCCGAGTAGTGGGTAACTGCTCGGAGTATTCCTATTTATTGGTGTGTGGTTTTAGAAAATAGAAAGGATTCATCATGAAAGTTTTATTCTGCACAAGTGAAGCGAGACCGTTCGCCGCTTCGGGCGGACTTGCAGATGTTGCCGGCTCATTGCCGAAGGCTCTCCGTACACGTCTTATCGGATGCAGAGTTGTAATGCCTCTTTATGACAGTATTCCGCAGGAACTGAAGGACTCTATGCATTTTGTAACCAGCATCAGTGTCCCTGTTGCATGGCGACGCCAGTACTGCGGTATCTATGAGGCTAAATATGACGGAGTAACCTATTATCTTCTCGATAATCAGTATTATTTTAAGAGAGGCAGACTTTACGGTCATTATGACGATGCCGAGAGATTTGCTTTCTTCTCAAGAGCATGTATCGAGATGCTGCCGGCGATTGATTTCAAGCCTGATGTTCTTCACTGCAACGACTGGGAGACGGGTCTTGTACCGGTTTATTATCACATTTACTATGCAAATCAGGAATGGTACAAGGGAATTAAAACACTCTTTACCATCCATAACATTCAATATCAGGGTCAGTACGGGAAAGAGATTCTCGAGGATGTCTTCGGCATTCCGAGTGCAAGCGCAAATCTTCTCGAGTGGAACGACTGCGTGAACATCATGAAGGGCGCAATCGAAACATCTAACTGGGTTTCGACTGTATCTCCGACCTACGCAAAGGAAATTCTCGACCCGTGGTTCTCACACAAGCTTGATCCGATTCTTCGTGAGCGCTCATGGAAGCTTAGCGGAATTCTCAACGGAATTGACGAGAAGCTCTATGACCCGGAGACCGACGATAAAATCTATGCTAATTTCAGCGTAAAGGACAAGTCGGGCAAGGCAGTCAATAAAGCAAAGCTTCAGGAGAGACTCGGACTTGAAGTAAAGCCAAATCTTCCGCTTATCGGTATGGTAACAAGACTTGTCTCGCATAAGGGGCTTGATCTTGTTAAGTCGGCTATTGATAACATCATGGAATTCTCAAACGCTCAGTTTGCTGTTCTTGGCAGCGGAGACTGGGAGTACGAGACATTCTTCAAGGAAATGGCAGACAAGTATCCGGGAAGATTCAGCATTACAATCGGATTTATTCCTGAGTTATCATCGAAGATTTACGCAGGTGCGGATATGTTCCTCATGCCGTCTAAGGCAGAGCCTTGCGGACTTTCTCAGATGATAGCACTTAGATACGGCACTATCCCTGTAATTCGTCAGACAGGCGGACTTAAGGATACTATCACAGACAGTGGTGACGGAGAAGGAAACGGATTCACTTTCCTTAACTATGACTCTGGCGATATGCTCAACACACTCCACAGAGCAATTTATCAGTACAATACTGATAAAAAGGGCTGGGATGTTCTTGTTGACAGAGCTATGAAGTGTGATAATTCTTGGGGCAAGAGTGCAAGAGAGTATATTGCTCTTTATAAGCAGATAACCAACGAATAATTGTAATTCTAACCTAATACAAAAAGGATGTCGGTTTTTTAATCGGCATCCTTTTTGTTTGTTTTCTTACGCAAAAAAGTGGCGCTCCGTGAGGAACGCCACAAAATGTTTTAGGTTATGCAATTAAAAATAATACTTTTCTCCGCTCTCAGAAGCCTTGTATGCGCCCTCCATAAGCTTGGAGAGTATAACTGCCTCGTCTGTGCCGAACGGTGCTTTTGTATCGTTTACAACGGCATCAATCCACTGGTAAATCGGAAGCGGATCGTTCTCCGGAAGCCACTCGTTATGAAGGTGCTTCCACTCGCCGTCTGTTGCGGGGCTGCAGCTTGCTACTCTGTCGCCGTGAACGAGAAGTGCGCCCGCTGTGCCGCTGAGCTCGAGTGTGTATGGGTTATCCTTAGAAACAAAGCCTGTCTCCGAAACGCCGATTACACCGCCGTCAAACTCAAGAACAGAAACTGCGTTGTCCTCGACCGGCTTTCCGTAAACAGATGTGAAGGTAGATGTTATGCTCTTCGGCTCGCCCAAAAGCCAAGCGAGAGTGTACATAGGATGAGCACCGAGATCCATCATTGCGCCGCCGCCGCACTGCTCCTTGTCAAAGAAGTGCTCAGGAAGCCATCCGTCAGAAACACCTGAGTGAACATTTCTTACTCTTGCGTAAGTGATTTTTCCAAGCTTGCCTTCGCTCAAAAGCTCCTTAGCGAACTTAAGCTTTCCCCATGTTCTGTGCGGATAGGAGATAGTGAACTTAACTCCGCTCTCGTCAACAACCTTTTTGATAGCCTCTGCCTCAGCTGCTGTGAAAGCAAGAACTTTCTCTGTGAAGATGTTTTTGCCGGCCTTTGCAGCTGCAGGAATAACGCTTACGTGATCTCCTGTTGCTGTGCAGACAAGAACGCTGTCGATAGACTCGTCCTCGAGGATTTCCTCAAGCTTATCGGTGTAAGCGATTGAGTACTTTGTGCCGAAAGCCTTAGCCTTGTCGAGGTCGGCATCCCAAACCTTAACAAGGTTTGCCTTGTCGCTGTTTATGACAGCCTCGCTGTATTCCGGTGCGTGAACATGCCATGTTCCCAATAATGCTACATTCATATCAATAACTCCTCATATATAAATTAATTCATCAAACCTTTTTGACGAATTCCTTGCGGCAATTCTGACAGGTGACCTGAATTTTGCCTCTGCCTTTTGGCGCACGAAGCTGCTGGTGACAGTTAGGGCACTTGAAGTAGGTGTAGGTCTTTCTGTCGTCAAATTTTCTCTTCTGAAATCTGAACCACTTTGCTATCGGATTCCAGATTTTAAGAAAAGCATCGTTCTCCTTGCGTCTTGCAACGTAGTTCTTAGAGAGCATTCTGAAGATTGCATAACCGTATATGATGTACGGTATAAGTATTATGAGATAAAATCTTGAAAGATTGCCTACAAGGGACATGAAAAGTCCGAGAATAAGCAAAAAAACATTAAATTTATCTGTGCCGTAGCGTCCGTACATGAATTCGTGAAGTTTTCTTAAAAACAAAATCAGCACTCTCTTTCTTTAGATATTTCTGTTCGATATTTTTTATTTTATGGCTATATTATAATTCCATAAAATTGCATTTTCAATATACTTCCAATCAATTTACAGCTTGTTTACACTTTGTTCTTTTTTGTACAGAATGGTGTTTTGTTTATTAATGGTACTATATATTGTAGCAAACAAATATTTCGAATATATTTTCGATTTGCGATTGACATTTAAAACAAATGTTCTATAATATAAATATATTCAAACACTTGTTCTAAAAATATGTTCGAATTTCATTTAAAAAAGGAGTATATTATGAATGCTTTAATTACAACTGTCAGTATTTTTCTTTTTGGATATTTAGTGATGAAATCAACTTAAAAACATGGAAGAAATAAAAAGAGATTTTTCGTCAGACAGAGTGATTCTCCATGTGGATATGAACAATTTCTATGCGTCTGTCGAAACGCTGTACGACCCGTCACTTAGGGATATTCCCATGGCGGTGGGTGGAGATAAGGAGTCGAGACACGGTATAGTTCTCGCAAAAAATATGCTTGCGAAAAAAGCGGGTGTGCAAACGGGAGAGGCTTTGTGGCAGGCAAAGCAGAAGTGCCCAAATTTGGAGTTTGTCTCTGCTCATTACGACAGGTATAAGAAGTATTCTTCGCTTGCAAGGCGTATTTATTTGCAGTACACCGACCAAGTCGAGGCATTCGGAATGGATGAATGCTGGCTCGATGTCACGGGGAGCAGAATGGTTTTCGGCAGCGGCAAGGAGATTGCAGAGGAGATAAGGGCGAGAATAAAGGACGAACTTGGCTTGACAGTATCAATCGGAGTATCGTGGAATAAGATTTTCGCAAAACTTGGAAGCGATTATAAAAAACCTGATGCTGTTACTGAATTTACCCGTGAGAATTACCGTGAAAAGGTGTGGGATTTGCCCGTGGAGGATCTTCTCATGGTGGGAAAAGCGACGGAGCGAAAGCTGAAAAAATACGGCATAAACACTATCGGTGCGCTTGCCGAGGCGAACCCTGATTTTCTGGGGAAGATTTTCGGCAAGAACGGATATATGCTGTCGGCGTTTGCACGTGGAAACGACATTTCTCCAGTAATCACGGCTGATGCCGAAAGAGAGATTAAAAGCATAGGAAACACCGCAACAACCCCTGTTGACATGACCTGTGACGAGGATGTTAGAATAATGCTTTATGTCTTGAGCGAAAGCGTGGCAGAAAGGCTAAGGGAAAACGGCTTGGCGGCAACAGGGGTGCAAATAAGCATGAGAACTTCTGATTTATATAGCTTCGGTCATCAATGTGTGACAGATTTTCCGATAGCCGATTCAGAGAGCATTTTTAACTATGCTTTTCGTCTTTATAAGGAGTGCGGCGATGTCGGAGCGCTTAGAAATATCGGTGTGCGTGCGATAAAGCTTTGCGAGGATATCGGTTCGCAGTGCTCGCTTTATCCCGAGGAGAGGACAAGCAGAAGATGGGCAAAGCTTGAGAAAACAGTGGAAATGCTAAGAGATACCTACGGACGGGACAGCCTTGTTCGGGGAGTATTTATGTCCAACCGTGCATTATCAAGAATAAATCCGAGAGAAGACCACACGGTGCACCCTGTCGGTTTCTTTGTGAACTGACAAATAAAAGCTTTTGGGGGTGATTTTTAATGATATGCGAAAGCTTTCTTGAAAATCATGTGGTTTATCACTATGACGGCAGTTTTGACGGATTTATGTGCTGTGTGTTTGAGAGCTTTTTGAAAAAAGAACTGCCGACTGCGATTGAACGTGAGGATGAAGCTAAGGATACGCTTTTCCCGGTCAAGCTGATAGTAACAGATAAAAGCCGTGCCAATCGTGTCAGGCGCTCGATTCCCGAGAAAATTTCACTTGAAGCGAAGGAACTTATCGAGGAATGTTTTCTCACATGCTTAAGCGAGAAGGAACTTCACATGCTGTCGTTTATTTATATGGGATTTCGTTTCGGCTCGAGGGTTTGCGATATGTTTGAAAACGAACACGTTTCTGCTATGAGAAAGGCGGTTCAGCTTCTATCGAGGGAGGCTCATCACATGACGGGAATGATTTCATTTTCTGATTACGGCGGTATTCTCATGAGCAAAATTTCACCGAAAAACAATATTTTGCCGCTTATAGCTGAGCACTTTTCAGACAAAATGTCGGGCGAGGTTTTTATGATATATGACGAGGTACATAAAATTGCACTCATACACCGAGATTCAAAAAGCCGTTTCATTGATACGAGAAAAATCGAGCCTCCGCCGCTTGACCCGCAGGAGAGCAAGTATCGAGGACTTTGGAAGAGATTTCTCGAGATGGCAGAGCTTGAGGGAGAGGTCTTGGGTGAAGTGGGACCGTTGCCGCCTTTGAGAATGAGATAGAATATTTTAAAAAGAAAACATCCGAGCGACCTTTTAGCCGTTCGGATGTTTTGATTCTGTTTGATTTGTTATTTAAGCCCCTTGTGCTTTATCACGCCGTTTACAGCGTAGCTTGCAAAATAAACAAGGCTCATGGCGGGGTTGATGCCCGATTGTCTCAAGGATTTAAAGTGCTTTTTAGCCGTGCTTACCGTTCCGGCAGAAACCTGAGTTTCGCTCTTGCGGTAATAGAGAAGCGGCTCGTTGATACCGATGCAGTAGCTGTAATTCTTCAGTATTTTCAGCCAGCAGACATAGTCCTCGTGGACGCTTTGGTCGCTTGTCATGGGGTACTTAAGAATTGCCTCACGCTTTATGAGAACGGAGGAAAGGGAAATGCTGTTTGTTTTCAGCAAGTCCTTGTAGGTTATCTTAGAGCCGACAGGAACGAAAATTCCCGTGTGAGTGCCGTCTGCCTCGATGAACTCTCTGCCCGTTGAGCACATGACGGCTTTCGAGCCGTGCATGGCGGAAAGCTGTTTTATAAGCTTGTCCTTTGCCCAAATATCGTCGCTGTCAAGAAAAGCTATTAAATTTCCCGTCGACCTGTTAACGCCGAGTGTTCTCGCTCCGCCTGGGCCCGCTCTGCCTTCCGTTTTTAGAAGCTTGAAATTTGCGCCGCTTTCAGAAAGAAAGTCGATTGCTTTTTTGATTCCGCCGTCGTCGCTTTGGTCGTCCACAATGATTATTTCAAGTGTGTCGTCCTCGTGCAGACGCTGAGAAACAACGGATTTAAGAGCCTCGATTATTGTCTTTTCGGCATTGTGAATCGGAATGATTACCGATATATCAGCTTTCATTTTCAATGGTATCTACCTTGACATTGCCGTCATCATCGATGATCGTGATGTCCTGCTTTGTCGAACTGAAAGGTGAGCCGAGAGCGGTGGTCTGATTTTGGTCGATACCCTCGCTGGCTTCCTTTGTGAACATTATTCTTATGGTCTTGAGAATGAGCTCGATGTCAAGAAGTGCACTCTGATGCTCGATGTAGTAAAGGTCAAGCTTCAGCTTATCGTAAGGTGTTGTGTTATATTTTCCGAAAACCTGGGCATAGCCGGTGAGACCTGCCTTGGCTTTGAGTCGGAAATTAAACTCCGGAACTACCTTTGAGTACTCGTCGGCAATCTCCGGTCTCTCGGGTCTTGGGCCGACAACACTCATTTCGCCCTTCAGGATATTGATAACCTGAGCGAGCTCGTCAAGATGAGTTTTTCTGAGAAATTTACCGATAGGGGTGATTCTGTCGTCATCCTTCTTTGCAAGCTGAGCGACGCCGTTCTCGGAATTCATTCTCATGGTTCTGAATTTGTATATCTCAAAAACTTTCCCGTTAAGGGTGAGTCTTTCCTGCTTGTAGAAAACGTCTCCGCCGTCCGTCAGCTTGATGATAAGTGCAAAAATAAGCATGAACGGGAGGGTGAGAACAGTAATGGGAATGATGATTACTAAGTCGAGTATACGCTTGACTATTCTCTTCTCGAGTCTTATACCGCGGTTTTTGCAGATTAGAAGCGGAGAGTCGAATATATTGGAACTTTCTGCACCCAAGAGAATGATGTCAGAAAGCTTCGGCGTTACGTAGGCTCGAATGTTCTTACTGAAGCAGAACTTAATCAGCTCGTTTCTTCTATCAGCGGGAATGTCACAGATAATGACAGATTCGTACTCCTCGATTTTCGAGAAAATCTCCTCTTGTGTGAAGTTGTTCACACAGAAGAACTCACGGATGTTGTACTTGTCCTTTCTGGTGTTCATCTTATTGATGAAGCCGTCAGGGTCGTGATCGCCGTAAACAAGCAGAAGCTGTCGTGCACTGTAGATTTTACTGTAAATATACTTTGAGATTATTGCCCACGATATAACGCACAAAAAGTCAAAGAATGTCAGCAAAAGCATTGGCTTAACTCCCGCAAACCAGCGGTTGATAAGCGAAACGATGCCGTAGTCGAAGGCATTGACCATGATTACCGTCAGACACTGCGAATAGATAATGTCCACGGTGCGATAGTCGCCGATGTTTCTTGAGCCGTAGAGCTTCATGAACGCATACGTTATTATGGCATAAACTCCGACAACAACCCAGTTACCTTTGCGCCAATAAGGATTAGGAATGCTGTTGGCGTAGTAGGTGGTCCATACAACCCAGTAAAGGTAGGTAAGCACGAAGATAATCACCCAGGAAAGAATGTAGGATAAAAGTCTTCGGAACTGGTTCTTATTTATATTCATTTTTCAAGTTCCTTCTCGGCTGTTAGCCGAACAAAAAATATTCGGCACAGCTTGCCGATTTTAGTATAGATATTTGAATTATATTACTATTTTATAAATATTTCAAGTATCAGTGAATTTGTGAGCCATAATGAGTCGGTATAAAGAGAAAACGCCCTCCTTTCGGAAGGCGTTTTGTATTAGTTTTTAGATTAATCCTCGTCCTCATCGTCCGGCATAAGCTCGTCAAGATATTTATAGTATTCGCCCCATTCGGAAGAATAGTAAGACTTGTCGTCGCCGCTTGTGCTGAACTCATCGATTGTCTCGTCGTCCTTTGATACGTTGTAGCCGATGTAATCGCCCATGTACTGAGCAGAAATTCTGTAGCCGTTTTCAAGCTCTATGGTCTTGAGAGTATCGAACAAACCGAATTCAAATTTTGTTGACGTGATTTTGTATTTCATATAATCCACCCTTATAAAATAAATCAGATAGCAAAGTCGCCGTTATCAAATATGACTGTCTCTTTGCCGTCGTTGTCAATTCCCACGATGTGCATGTCCGGAGTTCCTACCATGAAATCGATGTGAATTTGAGAATTGTTGAATGTGAAGCGCTCGTCTTCGGGCTGAGAGGAGGAAAGTGCTCTGCCGAGAGCCAAATGACAGCTTGCGTTCTCGTCAATGAGAGTTGTGTAGTAAACAAGTCCGCTCATGGAGATTGGAGAGTGATACTCAACCAAAGCTGCCTCGCCGAGATAGCATGAGCCCTCATCGGTAGCAACGAGAGATTCGAGCATTTCTTTGCCCTCGTCTGCGATAACCTCGACAACCTTGCCGTTCTCAAATCTGAAACCGAAGTTATCTACTGCTTTTCCGCCTAGTACAAGCGGTCTTGAGGAATAGACAACGCCGTTAGTGCCGTATTTTTCAGGTGAGGTGCAAATCTCCTCGGTCGGAATGTTCGGGCAAGTCTTAACTCTGTCCTTTGGCATGCGTGAGAGATACTTCTTCATACCGAAGTTTGAGTCCGGAGTAAGCTCGACCGTGAGGTCTGTTCCGTTCGATGCGGTGTAGTGAAGGTATCTGAGATTGAGCTCGTCAATCTTATCTCCTCGCTCGTGCTTTTTCTCTGCAAGCTTCTCCCAAGTCTCGACTACATCGTTTGTTTCGTCAATGTAGCAAAGCTTGAAGAGAATATTCCAAAGCTCTGTGAGGTTGTCCTCTTTATTCGGAAGAATATAGTCTGCCCATTCCTGAGTAGGAATCATGGCGATTAACCACTGACAGCCGTTTCTTGTGTATTTTCTCATTACATTTCTGAGGTTGTCGGTGCGCTTGAAGATAGCGTTGCCCTCCTCATCGGGAACATCCTCCATAAGCTTGGGGTTAACTCCCTCAAGTCTTACGAATGCCGCCCCCTGTGACATATAGTAGTCGTAGTAATCCTCCTCGACCTTATCTACCTTCTGCATCTCGTCGACGGAAGTGTAATGTGCTCGAACCTTGAGGTTAGCCTGGTCAAGATAATTTATGATAACGTTGGACGCACCGAGCTTGTAGCATTCCTCTGCGAAAATCGGAGTGAAAGCGTAGCCCTCGATAGCGGCTTCAACCATGACTATCTGTCCCTTTTGAACATTTATGCCCACTCTTGCGAGAGTATAAGCGTATTTGTGCTTCATTTCTTCAAAAGTCATTGTAAACATCCCCTTTGGATAATTTTAGCTGTAATTTCATTATAGTCGGCATAAGTACAAAAGTCCACAATTTTCGGCTTTTGAACGGAATAAAAATAAGACAGAAAAATCGCCTTCGGCACAAAATATTTACAAATATATTGTTGAAATAATAACAATTATGAAGTAACATAATATTGCCGATATTCGGCAAAAAAAGGAGGTTTAAACTTGAAAAAAAGATCATTCCGCGACTTTATAGATACCACGGTTGCGGGTGCGGGCTCGATTTTGATTGTCGTGCTTTTGTACTTCTTGCTTTTGAGGCTTAGTTCCATTGTATCTGCGGTGACATGGCTTTGGAAGGGAGTCGAGGTCTTCTTCATCGGTGCGGTTCTTGCGTATCTCTTGAAAGGCCCGTGCAACTTCATGGATGAACAGCTTGCGAAAATCATTCCGCAAAAGCACAAAAAGCTTATCACGCCGCTTAGCGTTCTGATTGTTATGCTTCTCACGCTTCTGCTTGTCTACGGTCTCATCGCGTCGGTTCTTCCGCAGACAATTAACAGCATCGCAACTATCGTGAATTCGATCCCCGATGCCGTGACAAGGCTCACCAAATGGGTGAATAATCTTCACATAACAAATCCGATAATTCAGAAGTATCTCACTCAGGCGATAACAGCGGTCTCGCAGTCTCTTGACAGCTGGTTCTCGAATGACGTTATGTCCTACTTCACCAATTTAATCGGCGGCTTGAGCAGTACGGTGAATGCGATTATCGCACTTCTTAAGAATGTATTTATCGGACTTATCGTCTGCGTGTATATTCTTCTCGGAAGAAAGAATTTCAGCAGACAGGGCAAGGCTGTTCTCAATGCTATTTTTCCACCGAAGATTTCTGATAAAATTATGCATGAGCTTGATTTTATCGATGACATTTTCATCGGATTTTTCGGCGGAAAAATCATCGACTCAGCTATCATCGGAGTTGTCACCTATATTTTCTGCCTGATACTTTCGTTCACAAACGGACTGCAGAACAGCTTGCTTATCGCACTTATCGTAGGTGTCACAAACATAATCCCGTACTTCGGCCCGTTCATCGGCGGCGTTCCTACGGCGCTTATGGTTTTGATGGATTCAAAGACAAACTGCATTATATTTGTTATTTTCATCATCATTCTCCAGCAGATTGACGGAAACATACTCGGCCCGAGAATTCTCTCTCAGAGTGTGGGAATAAGCGGATTTTGGGTTCTGTTTTCGATTATGTTTTTCTCCTATGTGTTCGGCTTCATTGGCTTCCTTATCGGCGTTCCGATTTTTGCGGTCATTTACGACTTGGCAAAGAGACTTGTTGAGAAAGGCCTTGAAAATCACGGAAGAAGCTATCTCCTTGCGGGAAATGCTCCTCCGCCCGAAGAAACCGTTCCTAAAGAAACGAGCGAAAACGAAAAGTAAATCATTCAGCATTTTGACACCCTCAGGGCTTTAAGCTTTGAGGGTGTTTTTCGTGCAAAAATCTGCAGAGAGATTACTGTATATTTGTCTTACGGCAAATAAATTGCGGAACAGCGAAAAGAATTAACAGGAGATAATATGCGTATTGAAAAAAGAGATGGCGAAGATTATAATATTTATATAATTTCTATCGTGAATTTTGATGCCTCAAGTGCCGCTGTTCGAAGTCTTAGGTGGTACGCCGAATTTGTGAGCAGAGGGCTTGACAGAGCGAGATTTTCTGTGTGCTTAACTCATAGGTCATGTGTGTTGAGGGTTAAGCTTAACGAGAGTGAATATAACGATGGCGAAAGAAGAAATCTGATTGTCAAATTCGGTGAGGAGTGGGTTTCTTGTGTGAAAGGTGATTTTGAGATGCTTGCAGACGGAAGAATTCCGCAGAAGATAAAGAATAGTTATCTTGAAGAGAACAAAGCGATATTCACTGAATGGAATAAATGCGAGGAGCACATTTTAAATGGGAAGACGGATAAAACGGGTTATATTTGATGAATTTATTATCGGACTAATGGGCAGAGATGCCATTTGTTCGCTTGAAAAAATTAATAAAATTCAAAGTGAAATGCTTAAAAATATAGCTTCGGGAACAGCTTTCAATATAAATAAGGTTGAGAGCGAACTTCAAAGTTATCCGCTTCGCTACCGAATTATCTACAAGGGATTTTTAGGCGAGATTGACCTTGAGACTTTAAACCAAAGGCTTGAAGAAAAGGGCGAAAACAGACTTTATTCAAGAGACCTAATCGAAGCCACGCTTATCTGGGCTTTTAAGAAAAAACTTACCTTTGATGAGTGGCAAAGCTTGGTTTCAAAGTTTCGAGAGCTTGAAAGCGTCGGCATGTATGACGAGCTTTTGATAAGCGGCATGAACGGCTCATACAGTGCTTTTCCGCTCGAGAGAATTAAAGAATATGTCAAAAAAGCATCGTTTTCAGACGGTGAAATCGAATACACTATCGCAAGGACGAAAACCGCCGAGCAGTCTCTTCTCACGCTTGATACCGATAAGGAATTTGTTCTGTACATAAGCGAGAATATCAGAAATTTTTGCGAGGGCAGAGAAAAGGCGAGGTACTATATCTGCAAATACCTTTGTCTTTATTTGTCAACGCTGATTGATTACTATATGCTCGAAGGAATATCGAAAGCCGAAAAAAGAAATATCTACCTTGATTTGCCGCTAAGCAATATTTCCGATATGGATCCCAACCGTCACGCTAGGCTCACACGGGAAGAGGTGAACGCTTGTCTTTTCAAAGCAAAGCTCAGTCCGAATAAGCTTTTTGAGCTTGTGAACCGATTTTATTTTTATGTTCTTCTGTCGGACTCCGATGCGGAAAATCCGAATTGGGAGGAATATAGCTTAGTGTCAAAGCTTCTTCGAGGGGACGGCATATCAAGAAATATGCTCATGCTAATGCTCCTGTTTTTCGGCTGTAATTCTCAGATCAGCGACGAGGGTATGAGACTTGATTTTGATCGCATGAACGATATTTTGAGGGCGTGCCGTTTTGAAATGCTTGACGGAAAAAAACGAGCAATTGACGAAATAATCATCAAAGCGCTTGGCTCGGACAATCCGAAGTCGGTGCTTGAAAAGCTTATCTATGAAGACTGCGAAACTAAAAGCATAGAAATATGAAAGGAAAAACATGGAACTGTCACCGGGAACAAAGCTTAATAAATACAAAATAATAAGAACTCTCGGTCACGGCGGTTTTGCTTTCACGTACGAGGCTGTGAACGAGCCGATAGGACTTCGCGTCTGCATAA
Source organism: Bacteroidaceae bacterium (assembly GCA_963589785.1). GTDB lineage: Bacteria > Bacillota > Clostridia > Oscillospirales > Acutalibacteraceae > SIG603. Next base: position 58,209 of record CAVAMJ010000003.1, read on the forward strand.
AGGAGCTTGACGAGTTTGGTGCAGAGGAGGGGAAAGTCTTAAACTCCGTCAGCTGTGAGAATGTCGTTCGTGTGCTTGATTATTTTGAGGAGAACGAGAAAAACTATCTTGTTCTCGAGTATCTGGACGGTCAGACTCTCGGTCAATATGTCTCAGAAAACGGCAGAATAGAGTCCGATAAGCTTTTTTCTCTGTCGAAACAACTGATAAAGGCACTGGAACAGGTGCACGGCAAAGGACTTATTCACCGTGATATTGCACCGGACAACATAATGATTGTCTCAGAGAAAGATAATGATATAGAAAATGCCCGTCTAAAGCTATTTGACTTCGGAACGGCGAGGCGAATGGGCAAGAAAAATTACACCAGTGTCCTCAAAGATGGATTCACACCGATTGAACAGCTGGCAGGAGAGAAAAATCAAGGCGCATACACGGATATTTACGCTCTTTGTGCAACTCTTTATTATTGCTTGACGGGAAAGAAGCCTGAGTCCGCTTACAGCAGACTTCTCGATGACAGCCTAAAAAAGCCGTCTGAACTTGGAATTGCGATAGACCCACGGCTCGAAAAAATCCTGATGAAAGGTCTTGCGGTGAAGACCGAAGACAGATACCAAAGTGCTAAAGAGCTTTTATCCGATGTCGAAAAGGTATTGCCTGATAAAAATTCTGAACTTACGGCTATTGATGTTCCGAAAAAGAAAAAGTCGGCGAAATTCAAAATAAGCTTATGCTGCGTGATGCTTCTGATAGTCGGAATTTTGTCGGCAGTGATGATTAAAAATTATAATCAATCATATATGCGGTATGATTCTGAGACTATGTATAAAATCACTCTCACACCGTCAGAGGATTTCACCGTTGCCGGTTACAACAAATCAATAACGATACTCGAAGAAAGGCTCAAGCTGTTCGCCAAAAACAGCGGAAAATATTCTCTTGAAGAAAACGGCGGAACGCTCACTCTTTTACTTAATAAATCTGATTTCCCGCAGAATGAAACTACCGATACTGATTACAAAGTAACAGAAGCTACCTATGATTCTATCCCCGAATATATTCTTCGTGCATATCTCACGAGGGCGGTATCGCTTGAGCTTGAATCAAAAAACAGTGACGAGAGCATAGAACTCGATCAAACAAAGGATATAAGCGTAACTTTGGAAAATTCTTACGAGTCGGGAACTACGCTTGATGTCAATTTCAGCGAGGAGTTTTTAAAGGAGAATGAAGCTGTGCTCGATAGCTTTGGGAATGATTATTCTCTAAAACAAGATTCCGAAAGCTCTCCGCCCGTCACACCGTACACCACGAAACCCAAGGAGGACGGGAGCGGATTTTATCTTGTAAGTGACGACAGCGAGGCTCTCTCTGAGCTTTTACTTTATAATCTCACGCATGAACCGCTTGAAAACAGCTTTAATATATGGATAGAGGAGCAAACAATATGGCAGGAGGACGAAGCGCAGTTCGGAGAATATCAAGTAAAAGAAAATGAGATTTCAGACGAAAAAGCTGTTACTGCATACACTTACGGGGTTATGACCGACGGTGAATTTCTCGATTATTACAGCGTTTTGAGAAATAGACTTGATTGTCTCGGTACAAAATATTCTTTAGGTGAGGCAGATCCGCTTTCTTGTGTAACAAGCGGATGCATGGCGAATATATATTCCTTTGCCGCCGTGAAAACAACCGACACAAGACTATATAATACCGATATTATAAACTTACTTCTTTTAAGCAAAAAGTTTTATCTAATCACAGAAAAAGGCGAGTTTTCTGATGATTATATTTTGAGCAGTTACAGCAGTTATAATTCCGATAAGGCTCTGAGCGTGAACGATTATGCGCTTTCAAAAAAGCTGAGCGATAAGAAAGAGAAGGTCTATCTTGCTTATCTTAATAATTATGACCAAACTTATCTTATGGTCGGAAAATATGATGAAGCGGACGACTGCTTTAAATTCACGAATTTTGCAAACGGCGATGCGGTAAGCGAAGATAACGAATGGGTGATGGCTCTTATTGATCTTTGTATAAACAATCAGCCGCCGACTGATGTGGACGCTTACGACATAAAAGCAGAAAATGAGGAAGATTTAAAAGAAATCGGACTGTTTGAAGAAAAATGAAAAAAGCTTTGGGCATTAAGCCCAAAGCTTTTTTCTGTGCTGTATATTGCATGTTACACCAAACCAAAGGATTTTAAGATAAATATACCAATGGTCATCGTAATAACGGTAAGAAGCGAGGTTGCCATGACAAGTCCTGCGCCAAGTTCAGCATCGCCACCCATTTGCTCTGTCATGATATAGCTGTTTGTAGCAGACGGAACTGCATGCATGACAAATATAGTTGCGATTGCTTCGCCCCTGAATCCGAGGAGAACAGCAAGTGTCGTGAATACGGCAGGCGCAAAGACGATTTTGATGAGCGTGCCGAGGACAATTCCTTTCGGCTTTTTCTTGAAGGTTTCCGGCTTGAGGTTAGCGCCTATCAAGAGAAGTGCAAGCGGAGTCGAAAGCTGAGCGAGATAAGAGAGAGTTTTGTCTATCATGCTCGGCATTTGAATCTGGAGAAGTGAGAAAGGAATTCCGATGACTATTGCGATAATCAAGGGGTTTTTGATGATATTGATAAGCTGAGTTTTAATAGACGGCTTCTTTCCGCTTGGGTCGTAGTAGGAAAGAACGATGACCGCCAAAATCGAATAAATCGGAATTACAAATGCGATGACGAGAACAGAGCACGGCAAAGTAGATGTTCCGAGAAGATTCGATAAAATCGCAAGACCGACATAGGCGAAGTTTCCTCTGTAAGCGCCGTGGACGGTTGCAGAAATCTGCGAGCGTTCCTTGATGACGAGCGGCGTGACGAGCCATGCCAAGAAGAATACCGCTAAGGTTGTGCCGACTACATAGAGAACGAATTTTAAGTCAAATCCGCTTTTAAGGTCAGAACCGGCAACGCTTCTGAAAAGCGAGCACGGCAATGCGTAGTAGAAAACAAGCGTGGATGCTTTCGAGCGAAATTCCTTCGTGAGGAGTCCCTTGCGCTTGAGAAAATAGCCGAGTACGATGATGAAGAAGATGGGCAAAACAATGTTTGCACTGAAAATGAAATTAGACATATTAGTCTCCCTTAAGTACTGTCTTTCTTTTTTTGTTGACAAGTATAAACTCATATTGTTCATAAATCAATACTAATAAAAATGACAGTTAGCGAAAACAATAGCTATTTTCTATCGATTAAAAATCATCATCTGACGTTGAGAACATCAAAAAACTGATGTATAATTGATATGGAAATGGTCAAAAGGAGCAGTTTAGAAGCCTTGCGACTAAGTAATAAGGAGTGGTAATATGCCGATGAAAATGGGTTGGCGATGGTACGGAGAGGGAAACGACCCGATTACTCTCTCTGACATCAAACAAATTCCCGGAGTGACAAGCATAGTCTGGGCGCTTCACAGAAAGATGCCCGGTGAAATCTGGGAGAAAGAAGAAATTAAAGCCGAGGTAGAGAAAATCCACGCATACGGATTTGATGCCGAGGTGGTGGAGTCGGTCAATGTTCACGATGATATCAAAATCGGTAAGCCGACAAGAGATGCGCTGATTGAGAACTACAAGACCTGTATCAGAAACTTAGGAAAATACGGAGTTAAAGTTATCTGCTACAACTTCATGCCGATTTTCGACTGGACAAGAACAGATCTTTTTCACCCTGTCGGTGACGGATCGACCGCACTTTTCTATCAGAAGGATATGATAAAGGACGACTACAAGGCTATGGCTGAGTACATCATGAGCTTCACGGAGAAATTCGGAATGACCTTCCCCGGCTGGGAGCCTGAAAGAATGGCTAAGCTTGACGAGCTTTTTAAAGCCTATGCACCTGTAACCAAAGAGATGCTCTGGGATAACCTTTTCTATTTCCTTAAAGCGATTATGCCGACCTGTGAGGAGGCCGGTGTAAAAATGGCTATTCACATGGACGATCCGCCATGGGATATTTTCGGACTGCCGAGACTTATGGTAGACGATGCCGCTTGCGGCAAGCTTTTGACGACAATAGATCATCCGTGCAACTGCCTTACCTTGTGCACGGGCAGTCTTAATGCTAACCCTGAGAACAACTGCGCAGAAATTGCGGCGCACTATGCCGACAGAATAGCTTTTGCTCACATAAGAAATATTCATCATTTCCCGAACGGAGATTTCTCCGAGGCGGCTCACCGTGACTCATGCGGTGAAACGGGAATAATAGATATTCTAAGGGCACTTCATGCGGCTAAGTGGGAGGGCTACATCAGACCGGACCACGGCAGACAGCTTTGGGAGGAGGGCCCCGGAGTTTGCCGCCCCGGTTACGGAAAATATGACCGTGCACTCGGAACGCAGTATATGCTTGGGGTGTGGGATCTTCTCGATAAGCTTGAGCAAAACTAAACACAAAAACGGCTCGGACAAACCATTTGATTTGCCCGAGCCATTCTATATTGGAGGTCGTGTAGCTTTTTATTTTGAATTATCTTGATGGTTTTGTGAGTGCCGGTACGTAGTATTTCTCAACTCTGTCGTCCTTGATTACACCTGAGTAGTTAAGTCCATAAGCAAAGTCATACTTGTTGCCGACGGAATCTGTGTAGCACTCCATGTCACGAGGAGTATCCTCGCACTGTCTTTCGACATCGTCCATGTCCTTTGGCATCTGCATCGGAAGAAGTCCGCTTGGCTCGCTGACACCTGCGACAATCTGAGCGAGTGCCTCGGATGAAGCTGTTCCTCCGCCGTAGTTGGATGGTTGTGAGAATGTTACGACTATGCCGTCAACTTCTTTTTCGAACTCATGGAAGCACATCGGTCTGCCCATGAACATTGCGACAACGCTCGGAACGCCGATTTTCTTTGCCATTGCGGCGGCTTCGAGAATCTGATCAAGCTGTTCGGGGTTTGTTGTGAGAGCTGTCTCTCCGAAGTAGGAACGGTTCTCTTTTGTTCCGTCAGGGAGAGTGTTTCCGGCGATAGAAACTTTTCTTACATATGGTCCGTCTGCGACATACTTGCCGTACTGGCGTGTGATAGGAACGAATTTCATGTTATCGGGATCTCTGCCGTCCTGTGGGAACGAGTTGCCCGGCTCTTTTGCTGGAATGAGAACGAGATCAACTCCCTTTAACTCATCCTCTGTGAGTCTTGTGATCTCTGTTCCGTCAACATGGTCGGTCACTACGTCAAAGTATTTCTCCATGGTCTCAATGCTGATAGGATAGCTTACCTTAGCGTCTGTGATGACCAAGCCTCTTACGTGGTCCATGTCCTTGTGGGGTGCTTCGTAAAGTGCGGGCACATAGACCTTGATTCTCTTGTAATGCGGTACAATGGCTGAGTTTTCGTTCTTAACCATGACAACAGCCTTGACCTGTGCTTTTAATGCTTCCTCCTGCTTGTCCTCGGAGTTAACGTCGGCAAGTGCGGCTTTCTCGTCAAGGTACGGATTTTCAAATAAACCTGTGAGGAAATATCCCTGAAGAAGTCTTTTTGCGCTTGTTGCAAAGGCGTTGTCCATGAACTCCTTGCCGACTTTTTCACATCCGAAATTGTAAGCGTCTATGAGAACCTGAGGATTTGAGCAGCCGCCCATCTGGTCGACACCGCACATGATAGCCATGAATGCTCTCTCGCCCGGGGTGACATCGCTTCTCTCAATGTATTCGCCCCAGCCCTGGTATCTTCTGCCCTCGTTCATGCCCTCGTTGAGAACCATCCAGTCGGTGCAGACAACACCCGTGAAGCCGTAGTGCTCACGAAGTAAGGTCTTGATTTTATATTCTGAGTAGCTTGAGCCGACAATCTCGCCGAGAGATTTGTCCTCTGTGTAAGCGGCGGCATATGAGCTCATAACAGCCTGAGCCGTCTTTGTTTTTCCCTTGAGGTCGAATGCACCGTCAACAAAAGGAACGGTGAGTGCTTCAAAGTTGTTGTTTGGGAAAACGGAGTACTTTCCGCCCTCCATGTGACCTTCTCTGCCGCCCTCTGAGGAGCCTTCTGCTGTCCAGTGCTTTGCCATTGCGGTGATAGAGTCCTTGCCCCAGCCGAGGTCGTTTCCGTCCTCGTCAAAGGTTGACTGAAGTCCGTCGCAGAAAGCACGAACCATATCTCTTGAAAGTGCTGGGTCTTCGCCGAATGTGCCAGCGTTTCTGAACCAGCGCGGCTCTGAGGAAATATCTACCTGAGGAGCGAGGAAGCAAGCAACACCGAGGTCACGAAGCTCTTTTGACTGGCACTTTGCCGATTCAAAAGCGATTTCGGGGTCAAATGTAGCCGCTAAGCTTAAGTTGCCCGGCCAGTCAGATACGCCCTGACCGTTTCTTGGGTCTGATGCGAAGTAGCACGGAATACCGAAGTCTTTGCCCTCAACGTATTTCTGCATATTGTTTGACCATGCAATCTGATATTCGTCGGGATCTCCCGTGAGACCGCCTGAATTAAGAACCGAACGAAGATGCTGATCGAGGAATTTCTTCTGATCGTCGTTTACTTCCGGTTTGATGTCACGCTGATGAGCGGAGAAGCACATAAGTCCCGCCACCTGCTCGACAGAAAGTCGCTTGCCGAGGTCCGCTGCTCTCTCCTCTGCGGAAAGTCTCCAGTCCTCATAGGGGAGAAGCTCGCCGTCACCGAGGAAGTCCTTGAAATAAAGGCCGTCTTTTTCGATGATTTTTACGCCTGAATCCGGACAATATCCGAGGGTAGGGCCATTTTTGTTTTCGACTAAATTAAAGCCGTATTCCGTAATCTTTTCGTTTGCCATAATTTAATTACCTCCACACCTTTTAATGATTGTTTGAACCATTTAATATTCGCCTATAAGCAAAGTATACAGAATACACAGAGCACTGTCAATGGATTTTAGGGAAAAATTGAGATTGGTGTCTCAATTTAAATATAACAAAAAAACTACCCGTATTTTAGTTCAAAATACAGGTAGTTTTGCGGTTTAATTTTACTATTGTAAATCTCACTCGCTTCTTCTTTCGGCAATGACCTTGCCCATATTCCAAAGCTGAGAAGCACGCTTGATTGCGTCAAGCTTGTCGTTGTCGCTGTCATACTGGATGAACGCAGTAGCTGAGCCGCAGTTGCCGCAAATTGCGTAAACGCACCAGCCGCCTTCCTCTTCGATGTAGCCGCAGTCCTCAAAGCAAACTCGGCAAGGTAAAAGTTCGTCTTCCATTGTTATCTCTCCTTATGTGATTTGCTGTGAATTTAGTTTAGCACAATGTGAGTTTTAAATAAAGTAATATTTGTGAATGAAATTATTACAGTGGTGAAAAATTAGTTTTTATAATATTTATAAAAATATTATCGGAAAGATATTGAATTAATCTTGATGTGTGATATAATCTAATACGCTTGAGTTACAGATACAGTATACAAATTCAAGCGACACTATTTGATAAGAAGTAAATATTGGAGGAAAAGATGTTAAAAGCAGTATTTTTATTTGCTGTCGGTCTCGTGTGCCTTATTAAGGGCGGAGACTGGTTTGTTGACGGTGCGAGTGCACTCGCAAGAAAGTTTCATCTTCCCGAACTCTTAATCGGTGCGACCGTTGTTTCTATCGGAACAACTTTGCCTGAGGTCATGGTCTCGTCCATGTCGGCGGTTTCTGGTCACGGTGAGATAGCATACGGAAACGCTATCGGTTCGGTTATTTGCAATGCCGCACTTATTGCCGCAATTACTATTGCCGTAAGACCTGGCAAGGTAGACCCAAAGACACTCAAAACACCAGTGTTGTTCTTTTTTATAGCGGCAGCTATTTATTGCGTTGCGGCTTATGTTATGGGAGAATTCACAAGAGTTATGGGAATTATCATGCTCTTGGTGTTTGTTATCTATATGATTGTTAACGTCAAGCAAATGAAAGGCTCAGATATACCCGAGGAGCACGAGGACGACGGGGAAGAAATGAAGCTTTCCAAGATGATAATTTTGCTGATTATCGGTGCGGCTTTGATTGCTGTGGGAGCAAATCTTCTTGTTGACAACGGCACTATTATCGCAACTACACTTGGTGTTCCTGAGTCGGTTATCGCTCTTACATTTGTTGCACTTGGCACATCACTTCCGGAGCTTGTCACGGCTATCACATCGCTTATCAAAGGTCACAGCGACCTCTCACTCGGAAATGTCATCGGTGCGAATGTTTTTAACCTTGTGCTTGTCAGCGGCGTTTCAGTTACGCTCTCACCGTTCGTTGTGCCGAACAGCAAGCAGATTTTAGGGATGAACTCAAGCCTTCTTGTGGATTTGCCGCTCATGATTATCGTCATGCTCATTCTTTCTTTGCCCGCACTTCTCAAGGGGAAGCTCTCGAGATTTCAGGGAATTATCATGCTTTTGATTTACGCTTCATTCTGTGTCTTCCAGTTTGTTTGCTAAGAAAAAGTAAAGATAAATCCAACGGCTTAGGTTTTTGACAGGAATTGATACTTATGGTTCTTAATTAGAAATTATGCACAAAAACAGACAGTCGAAATTTTGTGAAATTTGCCGATAAGGTTACAAAAATGTTATGCGTTTTTTGAACAAAATTAACTGCAATCTATTGCAATTTTTGTTGCATAAATGTATAATGACAACAGATAGGCTGGTATTAAGACAGCTTAGGAAATAATGAATTCTTTTTTGTAAGGAGTGTATTACCAATGAAAATCGGTGTTTGTTCTAACCTTCGTGCGGACCTTCCGTGGCGTGAGGCATTAGAGTATTTTGCATCCAAGGGCATTCAGGCTGTTGAGGTCGGTGTCGGCGGATATCCGGGAAATGATCACTGCAACGCAGACATTCTTCTTAACGATGAGGCTGCATATGCAGAGTGGAAAAAGGCTCTCGATGACACAGGTATCATCGTATCAGGCTTCTCCGCTCATTCTAACCCTGTTCATCCTAACAAGGAATTTGCCGCTGAGTCTGACAAGGCTATGAGAGACGCAGTTCTCATGGCTGAGAAATACGGCATTGACAATATCGAGTGCTTCTCCGGCTGCCCGGGTGATTCCCCAACAAGCCAGAAGCCAAACTGGGTTACATGCCCATGGCCGAACGACTTCGGTGAGATTCTTGACTATCAGTGGAACGAGTGCCTCATTCCTTACTGGAAGAACTTCGTTGAGTTCGCTAAGGCTCACGGCGTAACAAAGATCGGTCTCGAGATGCACCCAGGTTTCTGCGTTTACAGCACACAGACACTCTTAAAGCTTCGTCACGCTGTCGGTCCTGAGATCGGTGCTAACTTCGATCCTTCTCATATCCTTTGGCAGGGAATGGATCCTGTTACAGTTATCAGAGCACTCGGCAAAGAGGGCGCTATCTTCCACGTACACGCTAAGGACGTAAGAATCGATCCTGACAACACTAAGCTTAACGGTGTTCTCGATACTAAGTCCTATGCTGACGAGATCAACAGATCTTGGATCTTCCGTTCTTGCGGCTACGGCAACGATAAGCTCTACTGGAAGGAAATGATTTCCAACCTCAGAATGGTCGGCTATGATCACGTTATGTGCATCGAGCACGAGGATTCACTCATGAGCATCAACGAGGGTCTCGAGAAGGCTGTCGCTTGCATGCAGGAGTGCATCGTCAAGGAGCCAAAGCTTACAGGCGCACGTTGGATCTGATAAAATCAAACTGAATTTACGGGGAGAGAACCTTTGGTTCTCTCCTTTTTATTTATAAAAGTATACATTTTTAGTGTGGAAATTTTCTCTTTAATCAATGTCTGATTAGTGGTATCATTATAATTTAGACAGAAAGAACAGAGGTAGAATAAATGGTTATTGATTTCCACACACATACATTTCCCGATAAAATCGCAGCAAAAACAATTTCCCTTTTGGAGAAAAAGGGCTATGACGAGTCGTATCGTGACGGCAGTGTTTCTTCACTTTTGGAGTGCATGAAAAAGGCGGGCGTAGATATAAGCGTATCGCTTCCCGTTGCGACAAAGGTCTCTCAGGTCGAGAGCATTAATCGTATGAGCAAGGAGCTAAACGGCAAGAACGGCTTGATTTTTGCCGGTGCAATTCACCCCGACTGCGAGAATATCGAGGAAATTCTTGACGATATAAAGGCGAGCGGACTTTACGGAATTAAGCTTCACTCCGATTATCAGGATTTGTTTTTTGATGAAGAAAGATGCATAAGAATTATTAAGGGAGCAGCCGAAAGAGACTTGATGATTACCGCCCATGCAGGATTTGACCCGGCTTATCCTAATGAGGTTCACTGCACGGTTGATATGATAGTGAATGTACTCGATAAGGTGGGCAGTGTCCTTGATGACAAGCTGATTTTGGCTCATATGGGCTCTGTCGATAAGCCAGATGAGGTAATAGAAAAGCTTGTGGGAAGAAAGGTCTATTTTGATACCGCATATGTGCTCGATAAATTCCCCGATGCGTGCGTTAAAATCATCAAGAAGCACGGGGCGGACAGAGTTCTCTTTGCGAGCGACTCGCCGTGGAGCGACCAGAAGAAATATGTGGAACTTCTGAAAAAGCTTGATTTAAGTGATGAGGAGAAAGATTTAATCCTCTATAAAAATGCTCAGAGAATACTTAGAGCGCACGGACAAAATGTTTGATAACGAGGGCAAGCATATGAACAGGACAGAAAATATAGTCAGAGTTATAAAAGAGCTTGATGCCGATGCCGTTTTGATAACACATTCCGACAACCGTCTGTATGCATCGGGATTTATATCCTCTGCCGGAAATGTGTTTGTCACAAAGGACGGCTTCGCTTACTATCTCACCGATTCGAGATACCTCGAGGCGGCGGGAAAGGAACTCTTAGAGAAAAACTTTATGCTTGCCGACACCACGGCGGGTTATATAAATGTCATCAACGGCTTGATTGAAAAGCATGGAGTAAAAAGGCTCGTAATTGAGGATATGCACATCAGCCTCAGTGAATTTAACGGCTACCGTGATAACTTAAACGCCGAGTTGGTTTTTGCGGGCGACAAAATCGACAAACTTCGCTCCGTGCTTACAATTGAGGACAGAGATGCTCTCGAGCTTGCCGAAACCCTCGCATCAAAGGCGCTTGAAGAAACGCTCTCGTCATTCAGAGTTGGAATGACCGAAAAGGAGCTTGAGGCAGAATTAATCTATCATATGTACATGAACGGTGCCGATGATTTAAGCTTCAAGCCTGAGATAATCAGCGGAGCGAACGCATCAATGCCGCACGGAAATCCGACCGACAAGCCGATAATTGAGGGTGACGTACTGCTTATGGACTTCGGACTTGTCAAGAACGGCTACTGGTCTGATATGTCGAGAACCTTTGCCGTCGGATATGCAAGCGATGAGCTAAGCGAGGTTTATTATACCGTTCTCGAGGCACAGGAAAGAGCGATTAAAAGCTTTAAGATCGGGATGACGGGAAAAGAGCTCGATGCTGTTGCAAGAGATTATATCATGTCAAGCGGAATTGACGGATGCTATCAGCACGCACTCGGTCACGCTTGCGGATTGCTCGGAGCCGCACCGACTCACCTTGCAAACAGGTTTTCAGATGACATCATGGAGGTTGGCAACTGCCTAAGCTTTGAGCCGGGAATCTATCAGCCGGGCAAGCTTGGATGCAGAATAGAAGACCTTGTTTATTTAGGTGAAAACGGGCCATATAATCTGACGCACTTCCCTAAAAAGGAGCTGATTGTACTCAAATGACGGATAAGAAAAGCAGTGTAAGCGAAGAAAATAAAAAAGCTAAAGCCGAAGATATAAAAATGATACGCGATAAAATAATTATCTGCCTTGCCATGGGGCTTCCGTGGGCACTCATTACGGTAGCTATGTTTATAGTCGGTTATCCGATATTTGCGATACCATCGGGTGTGATAACGATAGCGGTTATTCTTTTTGCGCTTTACATATACATTAAATATAAGCTTACAGAAGATAAATAAATGAACGAATACCAAGAGAAAACATTCTCTTGGTATTTTTTATGCTTGTTTACTTGATATAAATTAAATTTATGATGAATTATTAGTAAATAGTATTTGATTTAATAGCGGATTGGTAGTAAAATTTAGCTAAAGAACACTAAAACACTGATTGATATCAAGAAAAATCGCTATTTGATATTAGTATAATTTATTAAAAACAGGAGGCAAATTATGAAGTATGTAACACTTAACACAGGAGCAAAAATGCCGGTGCTTGGATTCGGAGTTTTCAGAGTTCCCGATAAGAATGAATGTGCCGAATCTGTTTATAATGCAATCAAGGTTGGCTATCGCCTCATTGACACTGCAACTTCTTATGGAAATGAGGATGCTGTCGGCGAGGGCGTGCGCAAGGCAATTTCCGAGGGAATTTGCACCCGTGAGGAACTTTTCATCACATCAAAGATGTGGGTTGCCGATATGAAAAATTATGACACCGCAAGCAAGGCTATCGATGCTTCGCTCAAAAAGACAGGACTTGATTATCTCGACCTTTACCTCGAGCATCAGGCAATGAACGATTACTTTTCTGCTTGGAGAGCCATGGAGGATGCTCACCGTGCGGGCAAATTAAAGGCTATCGGAGTATCTAATTTCTATCCGAATATTCTTGCCAATTTCTGCGAGACTGTCGATATTAAGCCGGCTGTTAATCAGGTTGAGCTTCATCCGTATTTCACTCAGGAGGATGCTCTTGAAAATATGAAGTATTACGGCGTCATTCCCGAGGCATGGGCACCGCTTGGCGGCGGAAGATACAATCCGTTCGAGAATGAGATGCTAAAGGCAATTGCCGAGAATCACGGAAAATCTATCGGACAGGTAATTCTCAAATGGGGAATTCAGAGAGACTGCGTGGTAATTCCTAAGAGCACTCATCTTGAGAGAATCAAGGAGAACTTCGACGTGTTTGATTTTGACCTCACAGACGAGGAGATGAAGCAGATTTCTTCGCTCGATATGGGATATAACGGTTCGAGAGCAAAGCACTTCGATCCCGAATTTGTAAGAATGTGTATGCACAGAACTCTGTGATATTTAATTTGTGTACAGTTGTAAAATAGAGGAAAAAGCTTATGTATTATAACGAAATTGGCGGAATTAAGGTTTCTGCTCTCGGAATGGGAAACATGCGCCTTCCGACAACAGAGGAAAGAGGCCCGATTGACAGGGAGAAGGCAAGAGAGATAATCGAGTACGCTTATGACCACGGGATAAACTTTTTTGATACCGCTTTCCGTTATCACAACGGAGAGTCTGAGAGCTTTGTCGGAGAGGTGCTAAGCCAGTATCCGAGGGATAGCTTTATGCTCATATCTAAGTTCCCGGGTCACATGATGAATTTCAAAGACCATAAGCTTGGTTTTCAGGGTTATCTGTCGGACTTTCACTGCGATACTTTATCCGATGTTTTTGAGGAACAGCTTAAAAAGTGCAAGGTTGATTACTTTGATTTCTATCTTCTTCACAATATGTGTGAGTCTTCTTATGATTTTTACACGAATGAGGAGCTTGATGTCGTAGGATACTTAAAGGAGCAGAAAAGGCTCGGCAAAATTAAGCACCTTGCGTTTTCTTCTCACGGCAGAGCAGAAACAATAGATAAATTCCTCACAAAATACCCCGGTGTGTTCGAGTATTGTCAGCTTCAGCTGAATTACCTCGACTGGACTTTGCAGGACGCAAAGGCTAAGTATGAGGTTTGTGAGAAGCACGGAGTTCCCGTTGTTGTTATGGAGCCTGTGCGTGGCGGCAGACTGATAAATCTCCCCGAAAATGCCGAAAAAACACTAAAAGAGGCAGAACCGACCTGGACTAATGCGCAGTGGTGCTTCAGATTTATCCAGTCGCTTCCGAATGTGGCGGTTTGTCTGTCGGGAATGTCCACGCTCGACCAGCTAAAGGAAAATCTCGCAACCTTTGAGGAAAGACATGAGTTCGGAGAAAAGCACCTTGAAGCTGTAAAAGCAGTTGTCGATGTCATGCTTAACCTCGTGCCGTGCACGGGCTGTTCTTACTGTACAGAGGGCTGTCCCATGCAGATAAATATCCCTAAGCTGATTTCCTTCTATAATGAAACGAAAAACGGCGGCGCACTTCTGAGATTCAATATGAACAGAGAAAATCCGGGTGAAGACCCAGCTGCTTGTATTGCTTGCGGAGCGTGCATGAGCGTTTGCCCACAGGGAATAAAGATACCTGAAATTCTCTCCGAGTTTAGCGAAATACTCGAGAAAGAATAAAAATTTGAGGTAAAAATATGCCTAAATATTCCATGATAACGGGTGCAAGCTCCGGTATAGGTTATGCCACCGCAAAGGAGTTTGCAAAACACGGATATAATATTATCGTTCTTGCGAGAAGAACCGAAAAGCTTGAAGAACTCAAAAAAGAAATTCTAACAACAATAAATCCGAATGCTGATGTTGTGATTGTTCCGTCCGACCTTTCTAAGGACGGTGAGGCAGAGCGAGTCTATAACCTTGTAAAAGGTTACGATATAGAAACATGGATTAATAACGCGGGACTCGGAAACGGCGGAGATCTCAAAAATGCTGAGGTTGAGCACAATACAAGAATGCTCAGAGTTAATGTTGAGGCTTTGGGACTTTTCAGTGCGATGTTCGTTGCAGATAATTACAACAAGGAAGGCGCTCAGTTAATCAATATCGCTTCAGTCGGCGGCTATATAAATGTTCCTGGGTGTGCTTTTTATTGTGCGACTAAATTTTTCGTTTCAACGCTCACAGAGCAGATATGGGACGATATGATTCGCTCAGGCTACAAGCTTCGTGCAAAGGTGATGGCTCCGAAAACTACCGAAACGGAATTTGAACAGGCATGCCACGAGAGCGATACGGCTTTTGATTATTCGTCAAGACCGGGCAAATACAATACAGCCGAAGAAATGGCATCTTTTATCTGGCAGCTCCACGAGGGAGATAAGCCAGTAGGTGAGATTGACGAAAACATGAATCTAAAGCTTTCTGACAGAAAAATACCGCATATCTAAATCAGAATAAAGAAAAAGGATGACAGCTCAAAAACTGTCATCCTTTTTGTTACACAAAAATATATGAAATTGAAGTGGTTTTAAAATCAGTTGTTTTCTATTCCGAGTGCACGGTTCATGCTTCCCATGGTGTAGCCGCCCAAATCAAGAGTGACATACATAAAGCCAAGAGAACGAAGGTAATCGCTTATCTCCTTTGCCTTAGGCATTATCTTATCAAACTCATCGGGGGAAACCTCAATTCTCGCAAGCTTGTCGTGAATTCTAACTCTCAGCTGAGTGAAGTTCATCTCACGAAGATAGTCTTCGGCTTTTTCGACCATGCCAAGCTTTTCGGCGGTGATGTATTCGCCGTAGACAAAGCGAGACGCAAGGCAAGCGAAGCTCTGCTTTTTCCATGTGGGAAGCTGGAGTTCTTTTGAAAGCTCTCTTATCTCACTCTTATAAAGCTCGCTGTAACGAAGCGGTGACTTAACTCCCAGTTCAGCTATCGCCTTAAGTCCGGGACGGTAGTCGGAGAGGTCGTCCATGTTAGAGCCCTCGCAGACATATTCCATGCCGTTTTCTTTTGCGACATTGATAAGTCTTGTGAATAGTGCGGTCTTGCAGATGTAGCATCTGTCAGGTGGATTTTCGGCAAAGCCCTCGATTTGCATTTCGTCTGTCTCTACAAAGAAATGGCGAATGCCGAGTTCCTTGCAAAATTCGACTGCTTCTGTTGTTTCCTTTTTTGGGAAAAAGGGAGACACCGCCGTAACTGCTATAACGTTGTCCTTTCCAAGAGTATCGTAGGCAACCTTAAGAAGTAATGTGGAATCAACTCCCGATGAATACGCTACGGCAACCTTTTTGAGGTCTTTTAAATAATTTTCTAATTTTGCTTTCTTTTCCTTAACTGTCATACTAAATATAGTTTGCCGCCACCGAACCGACTGTCCGATAATCCGTTTCTTAGCGGATGGGTCTAACCTTTAACGGCTGAAAATGTTTGTTTCCTCTTTTCAAGCTTCATGCTTGTTTAGTTTGTAAATAGGAACCTCCCGTGAAATATTACCAAAGTGCAAAGCTTCAAGAATTGCATAGTAATCTGGTAGGAATAATATAGCATATATTGAGAAATCTGTCAATTTTACAAATACAATTTGACAAATTAAAAAGTCAGGATAAACGGCTCAAAACAGCGTTATCCTGACTTAGTATATTTTACTCGTCTTCCTTAGGAAGCTTTCTGTAAAGCGAGAAGTACATTGTGATGTATGCCGCAAGTCCGCCCAAGACATTTGAGATTGGTTCAGCTGCAAAAACACCGTTTACACCCATTCCCATTCTCGGAAGAATGAGCGTGAGGGGAATGACGATGATTGCTTTTCTAAGAAGTGAGAAGAAAACCGCACGCTTCGGGCATTTAAGCGAGACAAAGGTGGACTGACCAGCCGATTGGAAGGTCTGGAACACGAATGTCAAGAAGTAAAGCTGAAGCGCCGCAACGCCCTTTTCTATCATCTCGGTGTCGCTTGTGAATATCGAGATCCAGATGTGAGGGAAACAGTTGATCAAGAGCCAGCTGCATATGGAATACATAAGAGCAGAAACAGTCACAAATCTTATGCATTTGCGAAGTCTTGCGTATTTTTTAGCACCGTAATTGTACGAAAGAACGGGCTGAGATCCGTGGGTGAGTGAGAAAACAGGCAGTTCCGCAATTTCTCTGACGGAATTGAGACAGGTCATAATTCCTACATAGAGGTCGCCGCCGAAAATTCTCAAGGTCGAGTTGCAAATGACCTGAACCGCACAGTTTGTGCCCTTCATAATGAAGCCAGAAATACCGAGTGAAAGTGTGTCTTTGATGATTTGAGCATCGGGCTTCATGTATTTAAGCTTGAAGTGGTACTGGGATTTTTTGCTCATAAAGAACTGAAATACCCATACAGCGGAAACCGCTTGGCTGATAACCGTTGCGATAGCCGCGCCCTTGATTCCCATTCCGAAGGTGAATATAAACAGCGGATCGAGTATGAGATTGAGTGCGGCACCGATAACTGTTGTCATCATTCCGAATTTGGGGTAGCCTTGGGCATTTATGAAGTTATTGAGTCCCGTCGAGAACATGGTGAATGTAGTTCCGAAGAGGTAATATTTGAGATAGGTGTCAGCATAAGGATAGGAATTGTCGCTTGCACCGAAAAGATAGAGTATCGGTTTTCTGAGCGTGTAGCACAGAATAAAGATTATGAACGATGTGCCGACCAAAAGAGCGGTAATCTGCGATAGAATTCTCTCTGCTTTCTCATCGTCCTTTTCGCCTCGTGCGATTGAGAAAAGCGGAGTGCCGCCTATGCTGTAAAGGCTTGTGAAGGCACCGACCAAGCTTGTGAGCGGGAATGCAAGACCTATGCCCGTCAGAGCCATAGTTCCGATATCCTGCATGTGACCGATATAAATTCGGTCAATGATGTTGTAACAAAGCTGAACGAGCTGAGCGAGCATCAAGGGAAAAGCCTGCGAGAGTATATTTTTCCAGACCGCCCCTTCCGCAAAGTTTCCTCGAGAATCGTTCTTACTCATGTTTATCACCTGATTTTTCCTAAAATAAATAGTTTCAAAAAATACTATTTTGAAGCTAAATAAATATAACATATGTTAATAGTTAAAACAAGTGTTTTTCACCTAAAATTCAAAAATGCAAAATTTTGTTAGCTTGAATTGAACAGTTATTTACTATATAATTATAAATGGATACTTTTGTTTTACAGAATGACTTTTTGGAAAACAAATTTGTTGTGCTTGAATAAAATGTATTGTAAAGGAAATTGCAATGGTTAAGATACTAATAGTTGAAGATGAAGAGAATATAGCCAGAATGATACAGGCTAATATCGACCTCACGGACTACGAGTCGGAGATAGTCGATAACGGCCCCGATGCAGTCACTAAAATTCTTGAGGGCGACTATGATCTTGTTCTGCTTGATGTCATGCTTCCGGGATTTGACGGCTTCGAGGTTATGAGAAGAATCGAGGGAAAAGGCGTTCCCGTTATTTTCCTCACGGCTATGCAGGACGTTTCCGATAAGGTAAAGGGCTTGCAGCTTGGAGCGGAGGACTATATAGTCAAGCCGTTTGAGGGCCTCGAGCTTTTGGCAAGAATAGAAGTTGTCTTAAGGCGCAGCAACAAGGGCAGAAATAACCTCACTTATGAGGATATTGAGATAGACCTCACAAAGCACACTGTCACACAGGGCGGTGAGGAGGTTGTGCTCACTCCTAAGGAATTTGATGTTCTTGCGCTTTTTATGTCTAATGTAGATATTTTGATAACAAGAGAGAGACTTCTTGCCGAGGTTTGGGGATATGATTTTGTCGGTGAATCTCGCACCGTTGATATTCACGTCCAGAAGGTAAGAAGAAAGCTTAATCTTCAGAACAAGCTTATCACTATCCCCAAGCTTGGCTACAGACTTGAGAGTAGGTAAGGCATGCGACTTTGGCATAAGATTTTTATCATTGTTTTGCTTTTTGTTACGCTGTCGATTGAGATAACGAGCATTTTTGTCTCGCAGTCGAATTTCTCCGGTATAATCGAGAATGAGGAGAAAAACGCTACGGCGGCGCACACAAGCTTTGCCTCCGGCATAGTGAACAGAACGATGTACGAGAGAATAAATGCGGGAGAAATTCTGCTCTCGCAGGAGGAACTCACCGATATAATCAGAGAGATTTCCCGTGAGGCGGGCTCTGCCTACGGTGAGATAATTGTAGTAGGCTCGGGAAACGAGCTTGTTTACCCCACAACAACTGATGTGAGAGAGGATATCCTTTCGCTTGATGTTGACGACGGAATTTGCAAGAGCCTTATCACGGACATCGGTGACGAGACCTGCCTGATTACGGTGAGCAACATTGAGCTTGAAAAGCTCGAATATAAGCTTTTCACTATCAGAGATGTTTCTTCTACATATCAGGTGCACGCTAAGCAGATGAGAACAATTCTCTATATAAGTTTGGCTTTGGCTCTTTTTGCGGCGGTTCTTTTGTCCGCTTCGATTTTTGTCTTTACGGTTATTCCGCTTGCAAAGGTAAACGAAGGACTTGTAAATATCGGTGCGGGAGATTACAGCGTTCGTCTCGAAGAAACGGGAAGCGTGGAGTTCCGCCTTTTGGCAAGAAACGTAAACCGAATGGCGGGCGCCGTTCAGATGAATGTCGAGCGACTTGACAGCATAGCAACCTCGAGAAAACGTTTTGTCGATTCCTTTGCGCATGAGATGAAAACTCCGCTCACCTCGATAATCGGCTTTGCCGATATTCTCAGAAGCAGAAGAGTTGTATCGGATCAGCAGAGAATGGATTATTCTAACATTATTATCGAGGAAGCAACGAGAATGAAATCTCTCTCGGGCAAGCTCTTGGAAATGGCAACGACAGACACGGCTAATATTGAGCTTGCGGATGTCTTTGTTCCTGAGCTTCTGATGGAGGTATATAACTCCACCGTTCCGCTTGTTGCGAAGAAGCACATAAATCTTCGAATTGCATCGAAGCGAGTATGGATAAGAGCCGACAGAGAGCTTTTCAAATCTTTGCTTTATAACCTAATCGACAACGCTTGCAAGGCGAGCGAGGACGGCAGTGAAATCAGAATGGTCTGCACGACTGAAGGCGACCGTGCGTTCATTTGCGTAGCCGATGACGGTGTCGGAATGGCAAGAGAGGATCTCATCCGTGTAACAGAGCCGTTCTACATGGTAGATAAGTCACGCTCGAGAAAAGCGGGCGGTGCGGGACTCGGACTTTCCCTTTGTGCAGAGATAGCTAAAAAGCATAATGCTCAGTTTACCATTGATTCGATACTCGGCGAGGGTACAATGGTAACAATCAATATAAAATGCTTTGTAAAGAAGGGAGGGTACACGGCAGATGAATATGAAGAAGCCGACTATGAAGCACAAGGCGACGAAAAAGAAGAATCAAGTGCTTCAGCCGACTCCGGCTCAGCAAAATCCGACGGCGAAGACACAGCCGACGGAATCTCAGACGGCTCAAAAGAATACACAAGTGACGACACAGCCGACATCGACCTTGCAGGAGACGACAGCGAATACATCTCTGATACAGTCGATTACCAATCTGAAGATGATAGCTTGGGTGAAGAAGAAGGCGGAGAAGACGAGCTTTGAGCTTGCGACAAAGTCTAAAGAGGAGCTTGTTAAAACCTTTTATCCGTACGCTATCATGCTCGCACTTGCGATACTGCTGACAATCGGCAGCTTCATAGTGTTCAGCTGTTTGCCCGACTACAAGAATAATGTTCATTCATCAGAGGTGAACGAGCAGAAAACGGTTTATTCGGACGAGACCATGAGCTTTGTGGGAATTAGCGATTTAAATAACTTTGACGATTTTGCAAAAGCCGATATGCCAAAAGCGGCAGACGAGCAGTATGTAAGTGAGATTTCAAATATAATCAGCTGTCTTTATTCCGATGCGACCCCAAGCAATCAGGCTGATTTGATAGGTGAATTTACCTACTACACATTCGGCGGAGCGAGCGTTTCTGATGATGAAAGCTTAGACTATTCGAGCCATGATTTTCATTCCGACTACGCTAAATCCGAGGGCGGCAACTTCACGGGATATTCCTCGGGAGTATTGTTGGTTGCCAAAAATGTGCAGTACAGTGCGCAAAACGGAAAGACCTACTGCTTGTCGGTTATTTCCTGCGGTGATAATTACTACTACTTCAACTTAGCGGGAGCAAGCAGTGAAAATCTTTCAGCAGAGGATTTTTACAGTGTTATAAGTGATTTGGATGTGAACTCTTGGAACGTGGAGGCGGGCAGTCTCTCAGAGATCTTTTCGGGTCTTACTTCAGATTATTTAGACGGCAATATCTATTCCGGCTCAAAGTTTGATTATATCAGCAAAATCGACAGCACTTTAACCGAGGACGACGAGGTCAGAAGATTTTTCGAGAGACTGACAAGTCTTGCGCTTGACTATGATGACGAGAGCGGAACCTTGAATGATAATTATCTGTTTGCCGGCATCAAAATCCCTAAGTTCGTGGAAAAGGCTTGCACGGCGCTTGAGGGCTCAAGCAAGAAAACGCTCGATGCTTCAAGCATCATTATAACGAGTGATTCGGAGTTTTACGGCGGATATAAGCTTGGCTTTATCTACGATTTACATTCGGGCGAGATCAGCGGATTTGGTCTTTGTAAGTAAGAGGTATAATATGCTGTTGATACATATAAACAACGCTCAGAAAAAAGAGCAGATTGAAAGCCTTGCGAAGAGACTGAATCATAAAACAAGAACCTTTTCGGCTTCTGAATATGACTTAACTCTTGGCTCCTTGCTAAATGGAGAGTCACCGAAGAGCAAGCCGAAGCTTCCTCCGCTTTATGTTATGCCCGATATAATTGTTTTTTCGGGATTTCGTGACAAGGAACTCGACTTATTTCTCGATGAATACAAAAAGGCAAACATTGCACCGACTCCCTTGAAAGCAGTGGTCACGCCGTTTAATCTGAATTTTAAAATCGGCGAGCTTATCGAGCACTTAAAAGCAGAGGCATCGGCATCAAGAAAATAAGTTATTAACCGTTTCCGAAAGGAGACGGTTTTTCTTTTGGTAAAAGGAAAGAAATAGAATAGACTAACTATGTGACTGGCGGTCATTTTGTGTTGATAATTAAAATTTATTGTGGTAAAATTAACGCGTTAGCCTGCGTTAACGCACAGAGAAATTTCGTGTGGCGGCTGACGATTGGAGGATATTATTAAATGGCTTTTATGGAAAAAAGACCGAGAAAGTTTGGCGACCGCAGAGACGGTCACTGGGTCAAGGATGCGCCCGGCATGAATGTCGTTATGGCAGATTTGTACCCTAAGAGAACCGACAGCGAGGTCTACCTGAAACAGGAGCTTGATGTAACTAAGCTCTTGGAATATATAGCAAAGAAGAATGAGGAGCACCCGGAGTACAAGACTACTATTTTTCACTGCATAGTTTTGGCGGTTGCGAGAATTCTCAACGAGAGAAGATACATGAACCGCTTCATTCAGGGCGGACGAATTTACGAGCGTGACGAAATTGTACTTGGCTTCACGGCTAAGAAACGCTTTACCGATCACGATGAAGAGTGCCTCATGCTTTACAAGGCAAAGGGCAGTGATGACCTTGATTTTGTCTCAAAGAAGATTTACGGTGAAGTTAAGGAGATGAGAGACAGAGAGAAGCAAATCGGAATTGACGATATTCTCGATACTTTCGGTAAGCTGCCTCGACTTCTTTTGATGTTCATAGTTCGAGTTGTTCGCTGGCTTGATTTCTGGGGAAAGGTTCCGAAGGCACTCACTGAGGGCGATATAAACTATGCCTCTGTCATACTTTCAAACCTTGGCAGCATCAAGACTGACGCAGTTTATCATCATCTCAGCAACTACGGCACAGCTTCTATCTTCATCACACTCGGAGTGATGCACAAGGCACAAAGAGTAATGGAGGACGGAAGTGTACAGATAAGAGATGTCATGAATATCGGTGCGATTCTCGATGAAAGAATTGCCGACGGATTCTATTTTGCACGTTCGCTCAAGCTTTTACAGCATATTTGTGATAATCCCGAACTGCTCGATAAACCGTTAGAGGAGGACAGCGGATATGACTACAAATAAGCTAAATGAGCCGCTTCTGACTAAATTTCAGAAAAGCTCAATCAGATTTCCTGTTCCCGAGACGGTCAATACTCCGTGGTTCAAGGTAGCAAACGAGGACGGACTTCCCACCACACTCGATTACTTTGACGGCTCTATGATAGACGCTATCGAGGCATCTGCGATGGCAGTGCCGAAGAAAGCCGTTGCTTATAATTTTTACGGCAACAAGGTAACATATAAGGACTTTATCTTACAGGTTCACATTACCGCAAGAGCACTTGTAGCCTATGGTGTCAAGCCCGGTGACAGAGTAACCGTTTGTATGCCGAACACGCCTCAGGCACTTGTCATGTTCTATGCATGCAACAGAATGGGCGCAGTCGCAAGCATGATTCATCCGCTTTCCGGTGAAGAGGAGATTGTCGATTATATCAACAACGCAAATTCCGTATTGTGTTTGACACTATTGCAGTTCTATCCTAAGTTTGAAAAAATCATGGACAGACTTTCCAACAAGAACCTTGTCATATGTGATATTACAGACGGACTTGTCGGCGCAAAGAAACTGCTTTTCCCGCTCACGAGAAAGGGCGTAAAGCCGCTTCCTAAGAACAGCACCGCAATCAAGTGGAAGGACTTCATTCTCGGCGGCAAGAAATATCACGGAGAGTATATTTATCACGCTAAGAGCGATGAAATTGCCGCTATTCTCTATTCGGGCGGTACTACGGGAACAAGCAAGGGTATCTTGCTTACAAACCTCAATTTTAACGCACTCGCTCTTCAGACGGGTACTGCAGGAGACTGCATTATTCCGGGTCACACCATGCTTTCCATTATGCCTGTTTTCCACGGCTTCGGACTCGGCGTTTGCATCCACACCATTCTTTATTGGGGCTGTACTTGCATACTTGTTCCGCAGTTCAATGTAAAAACCTACTGCGGATTGCTCAAGAAATATAAGCCAAATTTGATAGCTGGCGTGCCGACACTTTATGAGGCATTGCTTAGAATTGAGGACGCTAAAACTCTCGATTTGTCTCAGCTTGAGGGAATGTTCTCCGGCGGTGACAGCTTAAGCGTGGAGCTAAAAACAAAAGTTGATGAGTTCATCACCGCTCACGGCGCAAAGGAACAGGTGAGAGAGGGCTACGGTACTACCGAATGTGTCACGGCTTCTTGCCTCACTCCGAGATTTAAATACAAAGAGGGCTCTATCGGAATTCCGTTCCCCGACACCTACTACAAAATAGTCATGCCGTCAACGCACGAGGAGGTTCCTTACGGAACAATCGGCGAGATATGCATCGCCGGTCCGACGGTTATGCAGGGATATATGAACAACCCAAAGGAGACCGCTCAGACGCTTCAGCTTCACGAAGACGGTTTAGTTTGGCTTCATACGGGCGACCTCGGAACAATGGACGAGGAGGGCTTTGTCTACTTTAAGCAGAGACTCAAGAGAATGATTATCACAAGCGGATATAATGTTTATCCGTCGCAGATTGAAAATGTTCTCGATTCTCATCCCGATGTTCACATGAGCACCGTAATCGGTGTCAAGGACAATTACCGCATGCAGAAGGTCAAGGCGATTGTTGTCCTAAAACAGGGTGTGGAGCAGAGTGAGGAGCTCAAAAAGGATATTCTTGCTTATTGTGCGGAGCGTGTTGCAAAGTATGCCGTTCCGAGAGAGCTTGAATTTAGGGCAGATCTTCCGAAAACTCTTGTCGGCAAGGTAGCCTATACCGTGCTCGAGAGAGAAGAGGAAGAGAAGCAAAAAAAAGAAGACAAAACAAATTGACCAAGTGTTGATTTTAGAGAAACGGAGGTTAGCGCATGAATTTTCCAAACGATCCGTTTATGCTCATGAGCATAGTTAACACCAAGCTGAGAGATTTTTATCCCTCGCTTGATGAATTTTGTAAGGTGGAAGATGTCGACAAGAATGAGCTCATAGAAAAGCTCAAGGCTGTCGGCTTCGAATATGACGAAAACTTAAATAAATTTTGCTGATTGGCAAGAAAGGTGAGAAATATGAACTACAAACCGGTTATTCCCCAGGATACAACATTTATCCCGGGTATGAAAACAATTATGGCAGACGCAACAAGCGTAAACGAAGTAAACTATACTAAGGACATTGTCTATGTAAAAAGACCCGAAGAGGATTTGGTTTTACAGCTTTTATCCCGTGCCGAGCCTGATTGGCAGACGGGCAATATACCCGGAAAAACTCCGCTTGTAGTTTATGTTCAGGGCTCTGCTTGGAAGGAGCAGAATGTTTACAGAAAAATTCCTATGTTTGCCGATATCGTAAGAGCCGGTTACACCGTTGCTTCTGTAAAATATCGTGCTTCCACAAAGGCAAAGTATCCCGCTTACATTCAGGACGTCAAGTCTGCTATCAGATTTCTCCGTGCAAACGCTGAGAAGTACGGCATCGACCCGGAGAGAATTGCCATTTGGGGAGACTCCTCAGGCGGAAACACTGCCGCCCTCATCGGTGTCACAGGTGACATGGAGGAGTTTAAGACAGACGATAACAGAGAGTATTCCGACTCAGTAAAATGCGTTGTTGATTTCTACGGTCCTACCGACTGCGGCAGAATCGACGAAGCTCCGAGAAATCCCCTTTTCACCACAGATCTCGAGAATATTCCTGAGGATATTCTTTTCGGCGGCTGCGTAGCAGAGCACCCAGAGATTGCAAAGCCCGGTGACCCTTGCACATACATCAGCAAGGAGAAAGCTATGCCTCCGATTATGATCGCTCACGGCGACTGGGACGAGCTTGTACCGTTCAATCAGAGCGTTATTCTCTACGAGAAGCTTCTCGAGTGCGGCAAGGTTGCAGAGTTCTTCAAGGTTGTTGGTGCCGGTCACGGAATTAATTTCTGGACTAAGGAGCTTATCGGCGAGGTTATCAAGTTCCTCAATGCCTACAATGCATAATTAAAGCTTATTTTCCACAAGCTATACAAAAATGTTGAAAGCTAAGAAAGAGCACTCTTCGGAGTGCTCTTTTTGCGTGGAATAATCAAAAAAATAAGGACGATATGAAATCGTCCTTGCAGAAAAATCCGATATTAGATTTAAGCGTTAGCCTTATCAAGCCAAACCGATGCAGTGTCAATTGCCTCATAAAGACCGTTTGCCTCACCGCGCTTTGCAATCATCTTTGCGGGCGGAGTGGTGGGGTCTGTTGCGAGAATCTGAATAGCAATTCTGTCAGCAACCAACATGTCCTTGACTTCCTTTTTAGTTTTTATGTCGAGCTTTGCGACAAAAGGCTTTTTCATGCTTCCGTAATAGATAGTGTCGCCGGAGCGTACTATCGGTCTTCCTTTATACTTTTGAAAATTTGCCATAATACATTCGTCCCTTCATTCAATTTGTGAGGTGAAGAGGGTGAAAAAACTTCTCTCCACAGGTTGTGCACCACGAAAATTACGCAAACACAATAAAACTAAAAAAGGGCGTGCCTTTTAACAGGCTGCCCTTTAGCTTATCTGTCCTTGCTCACACCGAGATAATTGCGCACGAGGTCTTTCAGAAGCTCATCACGATCGATTCGTCTGATAAGCGACCTTGCGTTTTTATGAGTGGTGATATATGTGGGGTCTTCAGAGAGAATGTAACCCACAAGCTGACTGATAGGGTTGTAGCCTTTTTCCGAAAGAGCATCGTAAACTGCCTTTAGAATGATTCTGGTATCTTCCTCTTTAATTTCTTCAAAGGAAAACGGTTGAGTAGCGTCCTTTTGATAGTCTGCCATAAGGGCACCTCCTTCTTTGAATCTTCATTTTGAATATATAATACCAAAAAATGCAAAAAATAGCAAGTGTCATTGCACAATATTAACTATTAATTAATATTTAGCCGAGTTTATTGTGAAAATTAACTCAAAAAGCAAAGGACGCTCAAAAAAGCGTCCTTGAAAAATTTATTATCAGTTTCTTGAGAAGTCGGAAAGCTCAAGTCCCTTGTTGTGCTCGAGTGCCCAGTCGATGCTCCATTCGTTCGAGAAGAGAAGAAGGTATCTGCCTTTCATATCCTGAACCTTTTTGGTATCGGTGGTGAGATTGAGCTTTTTGAGATCAACATCAGGTGTGTCGATCCAGCGAATGAGCGAGTAAGGAAGATTTTCCATTCTGAGCTCTACATTATATTCGCTTTCCATGCGGTACTTGAAAACGTCAAACTGAAGAGTACCGACAACGCCGACGATAACCTCTTCCATACCGGAAGCAACCTCTTGGAATATCTGAATTGCACCTTCCTGTGCAATCTGAGTTACGCCCTTGACGAACTGCTTTCTCTTCATGGTGTCCTTCTGAGCGACACGGCAGAAGAATTCGGGAGCGAAAGTAGGAATACCCTCGAAGGTAACCTTTTTGCCCGTGCAGACGGTATCACCGATTGAGAAAATACCCGGATCGAAAATACCGATGATGTCGCCGGCATAAGCCTCCTCGATGATCTCTCTTGACTGAGCCATCATCTGCTGTGGCTGAGCAAGCTTAATCTTCTTGCCGCCCTGAACATGAGTGACTTCCATGCCCTTTTCGAATTTACCTGAGCAAATTCTCATGAATGCGATACGGTCACGGTGAGCTTTGTTCATGTTAGCCTGAATCTTAAAGACAAATGCGGAGAAGTTCTCGCTCATCGGATCTACAACGCCCTCGATGGCGTTTCTCGGAAGCGGAGATGTAGTGAGTTTCAAGAAGTCCTCAAGGAAAAGCTCAACACCGAAGTTTGTGAGAGCCGAACCGAAGAATACAGGGGATAATTTTCCCGATCTAATTCTGTCGATATCGAAATCATCGCCGACACCGTCGAGAAGCTCAACATCATTCTTGAGTGTCTCGTAAAGTTCGTCGCCCAAGTCTTCAGCGAGAGACGCATCGTTGATGTCGATTTCTCTTGATTCAACCTTTTGACCTGAGTTAGGTGTGAACTCAACGATGTGAGATTTTGCTCTGTCGTAAACGCCCTTGAAGCGCTTTCCTGAGCCGATCGGCCAGTTCATCGGATATGTGCCGATGCCGAGTTCCTTTTCGATTTCATCAAGAAGATCGTACGGATCGAGAGCGTCACGGTCCATCTTGTTGATGAATGTGAAAATCGGAATGTTTCTCATAACGCAAACTTTGAAAAGCTTTCTGGTCTGCGGCTCAACACCCTTAGCGGCATCGATGACCATTACGGCGCTGTCGGCTGCCATGAGGGTACGGTATGTGTCCTCGGAGAAGTCCTGGTGACCCGGGGTATCAAGGAGATTGATGCAATAGCCGTCATAGTTGAACTGCATGACGGAGGAGGTAACCGAAATACCTCTTTGCTTCTCTATTTCCATCCAGTCGGAAACTGCGTGCTTTGAATTTTTTTTACCCTTAACCATACCTGCCTGGTTGATTGTGCCGCCCCAAAGGAGGAATTTCTCCGTGAGGGTGGTTTTACCTGCGTCAGGATGGGAGATGATGGCGAAGGTTCTTCTTTTTTCTATTTCTGTTCTTAAATCAGCCATGTTTATCCTCGTTATCTAAATAAAATTAACTTGTACTAAAATAAAATTACGGTATTAAGGCTTAATCATAATATACCTCTGATATGCAAATGAATATATATCAAATCTTGCTCTGCACAAATTAAAATTTTACCATAATTATGTATTTTATTCAAGATAAAGCCGACTCCAAACATTGAGTTGAATTTTTCATCTAATTTGTATATACTAAATAATTACGTATGAAAAGCGATATTTTTGAAAATCAAATGATATAAAATTAAGATAAAAGAGGTAATCAAAATGTTAATAAGAACAGCTGATTTATCCGATATTCCTGCACTTGCCGCAGTTGAGGCTGAGTGCTTTCCCTCTGCCGAGGCGGCTTCCCCCGAGGAAATCAGAGAGAGAGTAGAGGCTTACCCAAATCACTTTTGGCTATTGTTCGATGATGACAAGCTTGTCTCGTTTGTGGACGGCTTTTGCACCGATTTGAGAGATCTCAACGACGAAATGTATGCCGATGCTTCCATGCACGATGAAAACGGCGATTGGCAGATGATTTTCGGTGTGAATACTATTCCGTCTGCACGAAAGAAAGGCTTTGCCGGCAAGCTTTTGAGAACGGCAATCGAAAACGCAAGGGTGAGCGGCAGAAAGGGTCTTGTCCTCACCTGCAAGGATAAGCTTGTGGACTATTACGCTTCGTTCGGTTTCAAAAAAGAGGGAATTTCCGATTCTACCCACGGCGGTGCCGTTTGGTATCAGATGAGACTTGAGTTTTAAAGCGGTAAAATATGAATAACACACAAAATAAACCAAAAGTAAATTATCAGCGACTTCTCGATTCGCTCATAGCTTCGCTTGACGGGGACGTGCCGAAGCTTATGCTTCACGGCTGCTGCGCTCCGTGCAGTTCCTATTGCCTCGAGTATCTCTCGCAGTATTTTGATATAACTCTGCTTTTTTATAATCCGAATATCTCTTCTTACGAGGAATATTTAAAGCGTGAAAACGAAGTAAAAAGGCTGATTTCCGTTTTGCCGCAGAAACATCCCGTCAAATTCCTTTCTGTCGGCTATGACAGCAGTAAGTTCGAAGAAATGGCAAAGGGACTCGAAAGTGTTCCCGAGGGCGGAGCACGCTGTTTTAAGTGCTACGAAATGCGTATGCGTAAGGCGGCAGAGCTTGCCAAGGAAAACGGATTTGATTACTTCACGACAACTCTTTCAATCAGTCCCTTAAAAAGCTCGCAGAAGATTAACGAGATAGGAAAAAAGCTTGAAGAGGAGATTGGCGTCAAGCATTTGCCGTCCGACTTCAAGAAAAAAGAGGGCTACAAAAGAAGCATTGAGCTTTCCGCTATGTACGATTTATATCGTCAGAATTATTGCGGATGTCGCTTCAGCGTAAGAGACTAACAGAAGAAAGGTGGATTTAATATGCCGATGTATAGGGTCACATTGCCCGATATGCATATCGCAAAGAACAAGGCACGCTTGTGCTACACATTTTTAAAATTACCGAAGCTTTATAATACTACCGTTTCGATTATCAACAAACAGGCAAATGCCATGATAAAGCCGGGAAGAATAGAGTCTGACAAGATGTATGCCGCAGAGTACACAAGGGAAAATGCACCAAGCTTCGAGGATTTCTGGAATGTTTACCGCAAGAACC
The DNA here is from genome assembly GCA_963589785.1 of Bacteroidaceae bacterium. Lineage (GTDB taxonomy): Bacteria > Bacillota > Clostridia > Oscillospirales > Acutalibacteraceae > SIG603. The sequence continues at coordinate 88,117 of CAVAMJ010000003.1, forward strand.
GAGTGGGAATTACATGCATGGCTTCGCTTGACAGCGAGGGACTTATCCGTGTGGGCATCACTCTCATGCCAGAGACCTACGACATAAATCTTGCCCCCGAAAATCAAATTGTCATCAGCACATATTCGCCCGAGGCTGACGGATATATGGACAGTTTTTTGAGAGAGCTTTACGAAAGCTACGGGGAAGAGATAAAAAATAAGTAATAAAAAGTCGATTGAATTTAGAAGCAGATATTAGTTTTTGGTACATTTGAGTAAAAAATAACAAATGCTTTATTCTTTTATTGCTTCATTACAATAAAATCCGAGTTTTGTTGTGCACAAACACCGAATTTTAACATAAAAACACGCTTTTTTAAAATTGTTAAAAAAAGTGTTGGCAAAAGAGATTGACGAGTATATTATAGGCACAAATCAATACAGAGCTTGTCTCGGCATTAATGAAGGCTATAGATTTTACTGTTTCTGAACACAACAGTGCATCTATAGTCTTTTTTATTTTATACAGTACAGCAAAGCCGTCTGTTGTGATTAAGGACGGCAAAATAATTAAAATTTGATAATAAGTTTTAGAAATTCATTTCTTTCATTCTTTTCTAAGACAAAACCCCGATAGTCAAGCGGCTATCGGGGTTTTTGCTAAAATTATGCGTAAAAGAGATACTTTGTCAATATACATTCTCCATGACGGTTTCTTGTAAGTAACGATTAAAATGATTATATTCATCCTGCTCCAGTATTTCAGGTGAACTCATAATAACAAGCTTGTGACCCGTGTTGCCACAGTGATAAGGGGGATGAATATGAGGATACGGATTTGCCACAAACCCACAGCGCTCGTAAAAGCCCTTGCGGCGATTTGAGATTTCGTCTACAGGAGGATCTATTTCAAGAATCAAAGTCGTTGTTTGGTAGTTTTTCAAAATTCTTTGTCCGTAGTGTTGGTTTCTCTTAGTCGGTAGGACGCAGAAATGTTCTATATAAAAGGCTCCGCCAATATCCCAATACAGAATTTCACCCACAAATTCACCGTTATCACAAACTGCGTCAAAGTGATAATCGTTTTGCTGTAAAATGCGAAGCTGTGAGGCTTCCTCACGCTGTTCGTGGGGAGGAAAGCTGATTTTGTAAAGATCAATGGCTTTTTGATACAAGGGGTCGCTCGGCTGTGTGATTCGATAGATTTCCATTTTGAGACATCCTTTACAGATTAGATAAATTCGGTATATGGTTTATAGATACAAAAATGATACAAAAAAACCACCGTAATTTAAAAACGGTGGATTTCGTGGCGGAGAGTTAGGGATTCGAACCCTAGGTTCCTTGTGGGAACACAGCATTTCGAGTGCTGCACCTTCGACCTCTCGGACAACTCTCCAAATATAAAATTTACGATTCGGTAACAAAGTATTTGTCAACCGACTGTATAATTTTAATATTTTCTTATTCGTTTGTCAAGGAAAATTCCTTTTGCTTGACTGATTTTATGAGAAATAGTAGAATACAAATGTAAAACTATGTATTTTAAGGAGATATTGATATGTCTATAAAAAAGCTTTCGGCACTCCTTTTGGTGCTTATACTTGTTCTTTCAAGCTTTGCCGGCTGTAAATCAAGCGTTGATGTTGACAAAAACGGCACGGCAGACCTTCAGAATTACCCCGTAACGGTAAATGAAGTCACAATCGACTCAAAGCCGACCAGTGTTGTTTGCCTCAGTGCTTCGCTTGCCGATGCAATTCTTGCCATGGGTTACGAAACAAGCCTCAAGGCTGTAAGCGAGGATGCGACACAGGACGATTTCTCGACTTTGACAAAGGTTAATGCTTCCGATGTCGATGCTATCACCGCACTTTCACCCGATGTTGTCATTGCAGAGAGCTTCTCTGATGATATGAGCTCTAAGCTCACCGAGGCAGGAGTTAAGTTTGTTGCTATTTCCGCTTCAAGCTCAAGATCCGATTTTGAGAGACTTTATACTCAGCTTGGTTCTGTTCTCGAGGGCGCAAACACCGGCTACAAGAAGGGACAGGAGACGGCAGAGAGCATTTTCACTTCTCTTGACGATTTATCGAGAATTATCCCGGAGTCAAAGACAATCTTAACAGCTTGCTATCTCTATGATGACGAGTCTAAGGCGGCAACAGGCGATACATTAATCAGCACTGTTTTTGAGTATGCCGGTCTTACAAATATCTTCAAAGGCTCAGAGAACGGAACATTCGATTTTGAAAATCTAAAAATCGGCAACCCAGACTACATTTTCTGCGACACGGGCGTTAAAGATAAAATCATGAGCAACGAGAACTTTGCTTCGCTCAAGGCTGTAACAAACGGCAACGTATATGAAATCCCGTCAAGCGAGATTGAGTGGCAGGGCAGAACAGTCATCACAACAGCAACAAACATTGCAGCTGTCGCTTATCCGAGCCTTACAAAGGAGACAAGCACAACTGTCGAGTACAGCGGTGCAGAGTCCTCTAAGCAGAGCAGTGAGGAATCTTCAAAGGAAGAGTCAAGCAAAGACGAAAGTTCTAAGGAGGAGTCCTCAAAAGAAGAATCAAGCAAGGAAGAGAGCTCTAAGGAAGAATCCTCAAAGGAGGAATCTTCTAAAGAGGAGTCAAGCGAGGCTACACTTGAGGATACTGAGGGACTTCAGGCCGGACTTGATAACGATTATTCCAAAGTTATTGAAGTTCAGGAGAAGTTAGCGGAGCTCGGCTATCTCGATGACAGCTATGACGGATTTTTCGGTGATGCTACCGAGGAGGCTGTCAAGGCATTCCAGAAAGCCAACGGAATCAAGGATAACGGTGTCGTCGGTGATAATACATTGAACGCACTCAACTCCGATAACGCTGTTAAGGCAAAGTAAAATAAGCAAAATTAAAAGAGATAGCTTCTTCTTGAAGTTATCTCTTTTTTATGCAGTGAAAAAGGACGCCGAAGCGTCCTTTTGTTTTGGTGTTTGATTTTTATCAGCTTCTGATCTCAATCTCGAGGTTTTTCTTGAGGTTCTTGAGAATCTTCTTGACAAATGCATCAACTTGCTCGTTTGTGAGAGCCTCGTCCTTCGGAGCGAATGTTACAGTAAATGCCATGCTCTTTTTGCCAAGACCAACCTGAACGCCCTCGTAAACATCGAAAAGCTTGATGTTCTTGATGTACTGGCAAGAAGCGGCAATTACCTCTTCAATCTGTCCGCAAGTGATTTCCTTGTCGCAAATGAGAGCGAGGTCACGCTTTTCGTTCGGGAACTGAGAGAGCGGCTCATATGTCGGAACAGTGCCGTACCACTTAGAGAGAGCCTTGAGGTCGATTTCCATGATGTAGCATGGATTTTTCATATCGAGCTCATCCTGAATTTCATAGCGTACTTTTCCGAGGAAGCCGACAGTCTCGCCGTCACACTTGATTTCAGCGGACTGATACGGATGTAAGAACGGCTTTTCGGTTTTCTCGTATGTGAACTTGATGTTGAGGATTTCAGCGAGCTTTTCAGCCATGCCCTTCATGGTGAAGAAGTCCTCTTTCTCGCCGAACACTGCACCGCAGAGAGTTTCTCTCTCCTCAGGATACTCAGTGAGCGGAAGATCCTTAGCGATGAATTTGTTTGCAATCTCGAAAAGTCTTCCCTCGTAGTTTCCACGCTTCTGGTTTCTTGCAACCGCATTAAGCATGGACGGAACAAGAGTTGTTCTCATGAGAGAAAGATCTTCGTTGATTGGGTTGAGAAGACGGATTGCATGTCTCTCGGGAGCGTCCTCAGGAAGCTTGATTAAATCGAGGTCGCTTGGAGAGAAGAACGAGTAGTGAATGCACTCGTAAGCACCTGTCTCGAGCAAGCCCTTCTTAATCTTGAGCTCTGTCTTCTGGTTAGCGTTGAGTCCGCCGGCTGTAACCTGAGCGGTCGGCAAGAATGTGGAAACGATGTGATCGTAGCCGTACATACGGATTACCTCTTCTGCGACATCGGGGTAGTCCTCCATGTCCTCACGGTAAGCCGGAATATAAATTGTGAGCTCGTCGCCGTTAACTTCCGGAGCGAAGCAGAGGTTATCGAGAATTCTGATTATATCTTCATCGGGAACCTTGATTCCGAGAACAGCATTGATCTTGCTGATAGAAACCTTCATCGGTGTCGGCTCGAGGCTGTTGCCTGTGTTTACATCAACCTTTGTTGAAGAAACTTTACCGCAGCCGAGCTCCTCGACAAGGTGGCATGCACGCTTGAGTGCCATGTCTGTTGCGTACTCGTCAACGCCCTTGGAGTAACGTGCGGAGGAGTCTGAGGATTGACCGAGTGCACGGGATGATTTTCTGATGTTGTCACGTGCGAATTTAGCTGACTCAAACATAACCTCACTTGTTGTGTCACGAATTTCTGAGTTGAGACCACCCATGATACCCGCAAGAGCAACAGGCTTAACGCCGTCACAAATGACAAGGTTCTTGTCGCTAAGAGTGAATTTCTTCTCGTCAAGAGTGATAATCTGCTCGCCGTTTTCAGCACGTCTGACGTTGATTGCATTGCCCTCAATGTAGTCGCAGTCGAATGCGTGCATCGGCTGACCGAGCTCCATGAGAATGTAGTTTGTGATATCGACAATGTTGGAGATAGAGCCAATGCCGACTAAAGCAAGTCTTCTCTTCATCCAAGCCGGGGACTCACCGATTTTAACATCATAGATATAGTGAGCGGAGTAGCGTGGGCAGAGGTCGGGAGCGTCTACAGTTACTGTGAAGCCGTCCTTTTTGACTTCTGTCTCTGTGTAATCAAGCGCGGGAGTCTTAACTCTCTCGCCGAGAATAGCGGCAACCTCACGTGCGATGCCGTAAATCGACTGGCAGTCTGGGCGGTTAGCCGTGATTGAAATATCAAAGATATAGTCGTCCATGCCGAGAATAGGCTTGACGTCTGCGCCGATTGGAGCCTCTTCAGGGAGAACAAGAAGTCCGTTGTAGCCGGCACCCGGATAGAGATCTTCGTTAAGTCCTAATTCCGTGCCTGAGCAGAGCATGCCCTGAGACTCATAGCCGCGAAGCTTGCCCTTCTTGATTGTCATGACTCCCTCGATAGTCTTGTGGTCTTTAGCCGTTGCATATACGGTAGCGCCGATGAGAGCGACAGGGAATTTCTTTCCGGCGACAACATTATCTGCACCGCAGCAAATCTGCCACTTGCCGTGAACACCTGTGTCAACCTGGCATAAGTGAAGGTGAGTATCGGGAATTGCCTCACATGTTTCTACATAGCCGACAACAACCTTAGTGACGTCCTTGCCGACCTCGATGAGCTCCTCGACCTCAAAGCCTGAGTCGAAAAGCTTCTTCTCGAGCTCTTCAGCCGAGACATTTATATCTACATATTCTTTAAGCCAACTTAATGGTACTAACATAAAAAACCTCCGGTTTTTCTAATATTCAAAATTGAAAGCGAAAGAAATTAATCGTTATCGTTAAGCTGAGACAAAACTCTCAGATCGCTCTCGTAAAGATGCTTAATGTTATTGATGCCGTACTTGAGCATAGCGGCTCTCTCGATTCCGATTCCGAATGCGAAGCCGGAGTACTCGTCGCTGTCGATTCCGCAGTTCTCGAGAACCTTCTTGTTTACAACGCCCGCACCGAGAACCTCAATCCAGCCTGTGCCCTTGCAAAGCTTACAGCCGCAGCCGTTCTTTGTGCCTGTTCCGCCGCAAGAGAAGCATGAGCAGTCAACCTCAACGCTTGGCTCTGTGAATGGGAAGTAAGACGGACGAAGTCTTGTCTTGACGTCCTCGCCGTAAATTCTTTGTACGAACAAATCGAGCATACCCTTGAGGTCGCAAAGAGTGATTCCCTTATCAACTACAAGACCCTCCATCTGGTGGAACATCGGTGAATGGGTAGCGTCATCGTCGGAGCGGAAAACTTTACCCGGGGAAACAATCTTAATCGGCGGCTTCTGAGCCTCCATGACGTGAATCTGTCCGGCTGAAGTCTGAGTTCTGAGCAAGAATTCAGGGGAGAGATAGAATGTATCCTGCATATCACGTGCGGGGTGATCCTGAGGAGTGTTGAGTGCTGTGAAGTTATAGTAATCGTTTTCGATTTCCGCACCCTCGAAAACATCAAAGCCCATAGATGCAAAAATATCGATGAGCTGGTTTTTCATCTGAGTGATCGGGTGAAGATTTCCTGTGACGGTCTCTTCGCCGGGGAGAGTAATATCGATTTTCTCGGACTCATAGCGAAGCTCAAGCTCACGCTCCTTGAGGGCAGTGTCAATTTCGCTGAACTTATTCTCAGCCCATGAGCGAATTTCGCCGATAAGCTTGCCGTATTCTGCACGGTTCTCCTTAGGGACATCGCGCATGCCCTTTGAGAGCGAGCCGATTGCGCCCGTTTTGCCGTCCATGAAGCGCTTTTTGAATTCATAGGCTGCCTTGGAGGAATGAAGCTCCTTAGCACCCTCTTCAATCTCCTGCCTTATCTGGGCAAGGCGTTCGTTAAGTGCATTTAATTCTTGCATATTCAAAAATCCTTTCAAGTTTGATTTAATTAATAAATAATAATTAATAACTAATAATAGATGAGGCTACAGCAATAAAGGCAACAGCCAAGCATCAGAACAAGTATATTATTACTTATTAATTACTATTTATGTTTTTGTGTTCTTTATTTTTCTGTTCTAAACAATGTGATTATCTAAACAGTTTCTTTGTGTTAGATTTTTAATTTTATGTGATTAGTTCGGCTTTCAAAGGTCAACTACTGACAGCCTATCCTTTTAGTTATCGCTTCGCTCAGTTTTCCTGTTTTAGCTAATTATACATTATTAATTAGTCGTTGGCTTTTTGTAAAAAGCGAAGCAGAAACTTTTGTGTTTTATTAATTTTAATCTCTATTCTTTTCTATCTTTTTGAAAATAAAAAAGCCCAAGACGCGAAATGCATCTTGGGACGAAATTTCCGTGGTACCACCCAAATTTAACAGATTTTGAAAAGAATCTGTCCTCATCGGTCGTAACGTGACCTTGCCTTTTAAGGCTTTACGTCAGAACCTACTGCTGTTTCTGCTCTGCCGCTCCAAAGTGAACTTCACATTCTCTTTACCGTGACTTGCTTTCAGCCGATGACAAGCCATCTCTTTGCCGCAGTTTGAATGCTACTTTTCTTTTTCATCGCGTGTAATGGTATATTAACACATCGGTGAAAATTATGCAACTTTTATTTTAAGGTAAATCATATATGTAGAGACAAGAGAAATAAAGAGCACAAAGCTAAAACATAAAAATTTTTGGTTTCGCTTTTTACAAAAAGCGAACGGGTGTGGGCGGAGCCCACAAATAATTAATAATGTATAATTAATAATTAATAATTAGCGTAGACGAAAAACAGAGCGAAGCGATAAAAAAGAGACAGTCTGGCAAAGTTAACCAAAAATGCGAATGCATTTTTAGAACGCGAAGCGTTCGTGGTTGGGATTTGTCAGCCGAATTGCTTACACAGAGAGAAATAAAGAACGCAAAACGAACTCAACACTCCACACTTTCAAAGGTTGGGCTTTGACAGACGGATTATTCGCACAAAAGAGAAATATAGAACGTTAAGAAACTTAGAAACAAAGATAAAGACAGCAAAAAGAAAATACGACAAGAATGCACAGCATTCGCTGTCGGACATTTTCTGTTGCGGATTATTTTCACGAATATAATCAAGAAAAACAATATAGAAGCCGAACTATTTACATCTGGTGAAATATCAAGCAGCAAAGCAAATTTGACAGCAGAATTATTCACACAAAGAGAAATACAGAACAAAAACTTATTTGCTAAAACTAAAAAATGATAATTGATAATAGCTTAATTTCATTATCCCAATAATCAGACTAACTCAATATTAAAAAGCAAGTTAAATTACTATCTATATTTCGATATTAGAAACAACGAAAAAGAAAACATCTTAAATTCACTAAAAATTTGACTGTTTCTAAAAAAAAGTTGGTTTTTCGGTTGAAATGATATAAAAATAGTGGTATAAAGAATGTACAGAGTGTGAATTTTATCATTCTGTAAATCAACACCTTTATCGTATGTAAAATGAGTTTCAGTTCCAATAAAATGAAGTTTTTGAACAAATAAGCTTCATTTTATCGATGCGTACGGTGGGGTAAAAGGGTAATCTTATATTTATGAATTTAGCAGTTAAAAAGGTTTGGAATATAGTCAGCGGTATTCTCGTAGCCGCAGTTGTGATACTCGCCGCACTTTTAGTGGGCGCTCGTTTACTCGGCTTTCAGGTGTACACCGTCCTTTCGGGTTCCATGGAGCCAAATTATCATGTCGGATCTCTCGTCTATGTGAAGTCTGCTTCATCCGATGAAATAAGGGTCGGAGACGCTATCACCTTTGTAATTGAGTCGGGCGGAAAAGTAACTCACAGAGTCACTGAATGTACCGAAAACGACAGCGGAATCGCCTACAAAACAAAGGGCGATGCAAACGAAACAGAGGATGCGGGGCTTGTCAGCTACCAAAATGTGCTCGGCAAAGTGCATTTCTCAATTCCGAAGCTCGGCTATCTTTCAAACTACATTCAAAGCACATCGGGAAAATATATGACGATAGCGGCGGTCGCTGTTCTCCTCATATTCTGTTTTATCCCCGATATTTTCTCAAAAACAAAGAAAAATTAACTTAAAATCACTTTCAACTTCACTTTCTATTAAAATTATTCACTTTCAAATTTAACTCACTTTCAAATAATTTTATAAACGTCTTTCACTTTCAGTAAATTAATCGGCACTTGGCAGAACTCTCATTTTCTACAGTTTGGGGTGTTCGTATAACCGCACAGGTATTGTTGTGTAATTGTGTTCTCACGAATATACAACATTTGATATTTGTGTATCCGGATATGCGGAATTGACGTTTTGCTTAGTCTCGGTTATTTTTTTATTTTGTACGGAAAAAAATTTCGGTACAAGAAAAACTATATTTTATAATGGAGGTTTTTGTTATGAAAACAAGAACAAAGGCACTCGCCCTCACACTTTGCGCAGTTCTTCTCGTAGTCGGTTCTGTTATGGGTACAATGGCTTACCTCACAAGCAAGGATAGCGTAGAGAACACATTCACAGTCGGTAATGTGGCTATCACACTCGATGAGGCTAAGGTTGAAACTGACGGTACTGAAGTTTCAGACGCAGACAGAGTTAAGGAAAACTCTTACAACCTCGTTCCGGGCCACACATACACAAAGGACCCAACTGTTCATGTCACAGCTAACAGCGAGCCTTGCTATGTATTCGTTAAGGTAGAGAACGGTCTTTCTGCTTTCGAGGCTACAAACAACACAATCGCTTCTCAGATTACAAACACAAATGCTTGGATTGCTCTTGATGGTCAGGAAGGCGTTTACTACAAGACAGTTGCTAAGTCTGCTGATGCTCAGGATCTCACAGTATTCTCAAGCTTCACTCTTTCCAATACAGCTAACAGCGTTGACGGCTGGAACAACTTAACTTCTGCTAACATCAAGGTTACAGCTTATGCAATCCAGCAGGACGGCTTTGAGACAGCTTCCGCAGCATGGGCTGTAGTAAGCACAGAAGGCTAAGAAAATACTCAGAATTATTCAAAAATGCACATTTCGAGGATAGATCCGTTCTATCCTCGATTTGCATAATTTGAAAAATAAGAGAAACGCTAATAGCAAAGAAAACTATATTCGACTTTAGACACCCGAGCCGAAAAAACTTAATAATATGGTCTGAATTATTCTAGATTCAGGTCATATGAGAGCTTACGGCGGAAACCGTAGGTTCTCATATGATAGAAATTAAGCACAATGCAAATTAAGTAGAAACATAAAAGTTTTTGGTTTCGCTTTTTACAAAAAGCGAACGGGTGTGGGCGGAGCCCACGAGTAATTAATAATGAAAAATTAAGAATTAATAATCAGTGTAAACGAAAAACAGAGCGAAGCGATAAAAAGAGACAGTCTGGCAAAGTTAACCAAAAATGCGGAGCATTTTTAGAACGAGTAGCGTTCGTGGTTGGGCTTTGACAGACGGATTATTCACACAAAGAGAAATAAAGAACGTTAAGAAACTTTGAGAGAAAGATAAAAGACAGCAAAAAGAAAATACGACAAGAATGCACAACATTCGCAGTCGGACATTTTCTTTTGCGGATTATTTTCACGAATATAAATTAAGAAAAAATATAAAAGATAGGCTGATGAGGTAAACCAAAAGCACGAAGTGCTTTTAGGGAGCGAAGCGACCGTAGTTGACCGAAGAAGCCGAATGGTTTACATTTAGTGAAATATCAAACGGAAAAGCAAATTTGACGTCAGAATTATTTACACAAAGATAAATTAAGAAAAACTAAGAAGCTTAGAAACAAACAAGGGGGTACACCGTGAAGAAAAAACTTTTTGTCCTATCGTTAATGGCGATGCTTGTAGCGATTTGCTCATTTGGTACGGCGGCATATTACAGCGCACAGGATACCGCACATAACGTAATCACAATGGGCAACGTGAATATCGCTATTTATGAATGGGCAGACGAAGAAAAAACAATAGAATTTTCAGATGTTGGCGGTGTGTTGCCGAGCCAGAGCGTGACAAAAGTAGTAGAGATAAAAAACACAGGCTCAAACGATGCATGGATTCGTGTGAGAATAGAGAAAAACATCACGCTGAAAACAGGCGAAGAGGGAGACGCTGATTATCTTTCGCTTAATATCAACAGCCCTGTTTGGATAGACGGTGGCGACGGATATTATTACTACAGTAAAAAGCTTTCCGCGGAAGAGAATACCGAGCCGATTTTTACAAAGGTTGACTTTTCAAAGGATATGGATAATGAGTATATCGGCGCTGTTTGCAGTGTTGATGTATATGCTGAGGCGGTTCAGAGTGCAAACAACGGCGACGACGCTTTGAGTGCTGTCGATTGGCCGGACGGCTATTCGGAGGAAGATGAAGACTATGATTAAAATAAAAAAGCTGAAAAAGAGGGCTTTGTCACTTGTAATGGCTCTCACGCTCATGGCAACGGGCACTCCGATTTCACCCGTTTCCGCTGAGGATACTTCAGATGTAAATAACGCAGTTCCTGCGGTTAATGTTCCGTTCTCGAGCGGAGAAAATTCGTTTATCCATGCTCCCGCTTTGGTTACTCTCTCAAACGGAAGCTTGGTTTCGGCTGGCGAAACAAGGAGGAATTCTGCCTATGACGGAGGCGGAACGGACATTGTTTCTGCTGTTTCTACTGACAGCGGAGCAAGCTGGAGCGTAAATTATGCCGAATATTTCGGTGATAATTCTGATGAATATAACGGCGAGAAGTCGACTGCGTTCACTTCGCCCACGCTTCTCTCAAACGGAAACAGCCTTTATATGCTCTCTAATCTCTATCCATACGGAGTCGCACTAAGCGGCGAGGGCAGTGTTTCTCCGAGCAGTGAAAATGCATTTGACGAGAACGGCAATCTTCTTTTGAGTGCCGATGATTTTTCATCTTACGGCTATTACCTTAATTTGTCCGACTACTATATTTATACGGCTGACGGACAGAAAACCGAGCTTCACACCGACAAAAGTTTCAATCTCGAGTATTCCGATAAGACTCTCGATGAAGCAGAAAAATTAACAGCAACACCCGAACCGAGCGAAGCGCCGACGCCAAACACGGAAGAGGTTACGAGTGAAATTAGCGAAGTTAGTGAGGTATCGGAAGAAGAATCGAGCGAAGAGACAAGCGAAACTTCTGCTACCGATAACGCACCGAGCGGCTCACTCATGATAGGAAATATTCCTTTTGCGGCTGATATTTTTGAGGACACGGCGGAAAGCTTGATTTCTGAGGAAAATTCTGTCGATGAAGAAGTTTCCGAATCAAGCGATGAAGTGACTGAAGAAGTCACTCCGGAGCCTACCGCAGAACCGACAGCTGAGCCGACAAGCGAACCCACAATCGAGCCGAGCGAAGCACCTACGGCAGAACCGACAGAGGCTCCCACAAGTGAACCGACTGAGGTGCCGACCGCTACACCGTCACCAACTCCAAGTGCAACACCAAGTGTATCGCCGAGTACAACACCGAGTGTTAGTCCAAGTGCGACACCGATAAGCGATGAGAAGAAAACAACTAATCTTTTCTTTGAGGACAGTCCATTTAAGGTGACAAGAACGGCTTATCTTTGCGTCAGCACCTCGAGTGACGGAGGTTACTCATGGAGCGAGCCGACACTTCTTAATTTAAAAGACAGCTCCGAACAGGCACTTTTAAGCGTTTCCGGCAGAGGACTTGTGACATCTGGCGGCACGATGATTTTCCCTGTTAGCAGTTATAATGGCGGAGCAAATCAAATTAAATTTGTCTATTCATCTGACGGAGTGAACTGGTTAAGAACAGATTCTGCTTTTTATGCAAATAGCGCAGAGGCTGTCGAGCTTTCTGACGGAACTGTCCGATTCTTTTTCGCTGATGGGTCTGCTCTTAGCTATGCCGATTACAGCTTCTCTTACGGCTGGTCGGAGTCTGTTAATACGGGAATTTCTGTAAATTCAGCGTATTCGATTTCTGCGATTTCATATTCGCTCCAAACTTCAGACGGAAAGCAGATGATACTCGTTTCAGCCTCCGATTCTGCGGGCGGAAGCATCTATACGTTTACTGTCGATGAGAGCGGAATGACGCTTGCGAACACAAAGAGTGTTACAGACGGAACATTTATGAATTCATGTCTTACAGAGACTGGTGATAATCTCGTAGCCGTCCTCTATGAGAATTCAGACAGTTCATTTGGTTCTGCAGTTTTCACTGGTGATGAACTTATTGCCGCAACAGTGGACGATGAAGCGGCAAGCACTGAGGTCGACGGCAGTGACGATGATGCCACCTATCAAGTCGGCGATGTTAACCCCGACTTGGACGAGGACTGGTATTCTGAGATTGGTTGTACCGTATCAGCCGATAACCTCGAATTCACAAGCAAGGTTATAACCAAGCTTGACGAATTCAGCACGAACAACTCGAATGTAAATCATTTCGCCGCATTCAAGGTTTCTTGTGAGACAAGTGAGGGTGAATACACGGGTGAGGGAACAGTCAAAATTAATATTCCGTCCTCGTGGGACTCTAAAAAGGTTTTTGGATTTGTTCTCGATAAAAACGACACCATAAGACTTATTGCAGGAGAAATCAGCGACTCTTATATCACATTCTACACACCGAACCTCACTACGGTCGGAGTGTGTGAATTAACCGATGTTGACAATACGCAGAACTTTATTACCGCTTATCTGACAGTCGGTGAGACTTTATCAGATATTACCGTTTCTAATGATAAGATAATCGGTTCTACCGAAGATACTTACACAACCGCTGACGGTGTTGCAAGCTTTGTTTTATCACATGAGACCTCTGCCGACACGGTAACTTATACTCAGGTTAGCACTATTGAGAGCGGCTCGCAGTATGTCATTATGCCGTCTTCCGGAGTGACCTCGGGACTTGCGGTGTATCAGTTCTCCGAGTACAACTATTCCACGGGTTACGATACATTCCCGCTTCAAACTGTAAGCTTAGCTGATAACAGTGATCTCACAAATTACCTCTGGACTTTCACAAAAACATCTGACGGTGACAGCACCTATTACATTCAGAACAGCCGAAACGGAAGTCTAAGCGGTTACTTGACTCTTGCGACAGATATGTCTGCCGATGAAAACGGCGTTGCGAATGAGCACCAAGACACTGCGTTTGTACTTGATGTTAAGGCGCAGTCTGACGGTGGATTTATGATATTCGCAAACGGCACAAACTGCGGTCTTTATAACACGGGCGACAATGCACTCTCGAGAAACACCGCAAACAATTCCGTTTGGTATCTCTACAAAAAAGAAAGCACGGTGTCAAATTCGACAAGTGTCAGCTTCACGGGACTGAAACCGGGTGAAACAAATGTCACGCTTGGCTCTAATGTCTACGATGTTATCGTAACAGCGATTAACATGAAAAAAACCGTTCAAATGTCTCAAAGCTCTGAGAGTACGCTCGATCCGCTCACGGATTTGGGTCTCGGTTCTGATTACACCGTGACTTATGAGATAACAAGCGGCGACAGTTTCGTCACGATTGATTCTTCGGGCAAGCTGACTTCGGGCGACACAGAGGGCGAGGCAGTCATAACGGCTACCGCTTCCGATTCTGACGGAAATGTAATCGGTAAGATTATTTACACCGTGGAGGTTGAGGAGATTGTCATAGAGAACACCAAGAATATGTATGTTATCGCCGGCGATGAATCAGCCTTGTCGGGACTTTCCGGTGAGCTTGATATGAACTATGCCGACACTTCTCTTTTCAACAGCTACAGCTACGAAAACGGCACACTTACGCTTGTGGGTAATTACCACAATCTGACAGGTTCTACGAAGATTATCGTCGGAACAACGCTCATTAATGTTCATGTCTATCCGACAACAATTGTAAGCTCGTGGCATGTTTCCAACAGCTTTAAATTTAATATCGATACTATCGAGAACTGCGATGTTTACTATTCGATTAACGGCTCAGATCTCATAAAGGTTGAGGGCACGGGCGAGCTTGTCAATCAGGATAAATTAAACGGCGGATTCTTCATTTCGTTCTACGCAAAGCCGCATGAGGGCTATGCTCTTTCTGAGATGGGTGCTACAAACTCTGCCGGCAACTACTATTCTCTCCAGTACAAAACCGATATTTCTGAGTGTGACGCTTGGCCCGAAAACGGCTCAACCTTCTCTTCTGATATCGGAAGATATGTAACTATCGATACACTGAGAACGGTTTTCCAGGCGGCGGCTGACCTAGGCTGTGACGGTACGATGAAGTTTGACCGCTGGGGTCACTCAAATACATCAAATCTTTCCTTTGTCGCCGAGAAGCTTCCGACAGTTGACAAGAAAATAGTCGGTTACAAATACGGCAATGCAAACTCTATTGACAGCGTGACAAGAGATGTCACCGCTAACCTTGATATTGAAGGCTACGAGGATTACAGCGAATATGAGGACGGACTCTCATTCACATTCGGAGATTCTCTGCTCTATAAGATTACCGTTAAGACCTATTCTTCGGATGTTAACTATACTGCGGCAACGCTTAGTGATGCAAAGATAGATTATTCTATCAACTATAACGATAATTTGCTCGATACAGCCGGACAGGAATTCGTTTACTACTGCCCGTACACGATTAATGTCGATGATGCATACAAGTACACGAGCGGACATTTTGTAAATGAAGTTGACCTTGGCTATACGTATTCATCAAGGTACTCAAGCGGAACTTACGGAAACACATCCGAGGCTACTGCTGTGGCTGATATTTTCGGTCTTGTCTCCTATGACTGGGATGAGGGCACTCCGAGTGAGATTGTAAACGATGACTGCGCCGGCTTCAGCTACACTTTGCCGAGTGCAAAACAGGTTGCGCCGACTACGGAGTATGGTCTTGATGCTTACAAGGGTGCGACCACCTATGTCGATAACTCAACAGGCAAGAAATATTACCTTGACCACTGGACATGGAAGGATAATTCAAATTCCGAACAGATAACTTATACTGACTCTGAGGGGAATACTAAGAATGATATAACACTTTCAAATAGTCCAAACTGGAAGAAAGTCATGGCGGCAAAGAGCTCGCCTGTTATCATCGGTACTTGGCTCGAAAAGCCGAAGTACAGCGTTATTTATGAGTGGAGCGGCGATGTGCCAAGCGGTGCGATTTTGCCGAATTCCGACAAGTATTACACCGAAGACGATTACATGGTAAGCAATGCTTACAGCACGATAGATGACGGCACATGGACGTGGACATTCAAGGGCTGGAAGCTGAAAAATGCCGACGGTACTGTCGGCACGGAAACGCTTGACGGAACTACGCAGACCATGGGCTCTGCAGATGTCACATATGTGGGCGAATGGGAAAAGACCAGTTACGACTACACTGTTATGACGATCAGAAAAGAGATTGATGAATCTGGTTCTTTTGACGAAGACGATATTTTCCTCTTTAAGATTACCTGTGACGGTCACTACAATCCGAACATGATTGTTACACTTAAAGCGGGTGATCAGATAGTCATTTCAAGGCTTAGAATCGACCAGGAGTACACGATTACGGAGCTCACGGATTGGTCATGGCGATACGGCTCGAGTCCAACCGCAACGGACTCCAACGATTCGAGCAATGTCACGACAAACGGCAAAATTAACATTACGCTTAAGGCAAGGCGTGATTGGACATCCGATGTAAATGTCGTCACATTCACGAACTCATTAAGTGAGAAGAAGTGGCTCAGTGATGAGGACAGCGTCAGAAACAACTGGAATTCAAGCGGCGGCATAGATAAGAAATAGCCGATAGCTAAAACTTAAATGATTGAAAGTGATTTGAATAAACGAGGGGGGTTAAAAGTGCACAAGAAACAAAACGCTTCTGAAGAACTCACCGACAGAAGAAAAATAAAGAAAGCAGTCGGCTTGATTGTATCGGCTGTACTTTTGGTTGCTATCGCTGTCGGCGGCACTTTTGCTTGGCTGATTAGTAAAACCGATGTTCTGAATAACAGCTTCACTGTCGGAACAGTGAGCGTTGAGGTTGACGAGGAGCTTGACGGAAACACTAAGAAGAATGTAACAATTAAAAATACTGGAACGGCTGACGCTTATATCCGTGCGACTGTTGTATTTAACTGGGTAAATGTGAACGGCGATATGCTTTACGGTGAACCTCCGTATGAGAATATCGACTATACTGTTTCTTACAACACGACAGACTGGATTCACGGCTCAGACGGATACTGGTACTATAAGTACAAGGTGTCTTCTCAAAACTCTACCAACAATCTTATAAATACTCTCACCCCGACAGCCGACAAAGGTCCAAAGGGAGAATACAGCACCGATTCATCTGACTGGGCATCTTCGCTCCAGTTCTATCTCGGAGTGAATATAGTCGGTGCGGGTATTCAGGCGAACCCGTCTTCGACTGTCGAGAGCGAGTGGGGAGTTACCGTCAATTCCGACGGAACTCTAAATGTGAAGTGAGGGAACAAGGATGAAGAAAATAAATAAGCTTATCTCATTGCTGTTCGTTCTTGTTCTCATTATGGGATTGCCGCTGACGGCTTCTGCCGACTCGACTATAAGTTTTAACGGTTTTGAAAACGGCTTTGATTTCAGTAACAGAGATTTGTTTGCAAGCTTTAAATCTGTAATGCCGGGAGATGTTCTCACGGAAAATATTACATTTACCAACAACTCAAAGGACAGCGATTTTGTAAATCTCTATCTAAAAGCTGAAGTTGAGGATGTTAACGAAAGTTATCAAATTGATTTTCTCTCTAAGCTCAAATTAAAGGTATATAACGGAACAGAAGTGATTTATGACGATACTGCCGACGAGACAAGTTCGCTTACAGATTATAAGCTGCTCGGAACATTCAGAAGCGGAGAAACCGCTACTTTAACAGCTGAACTAACTGTTCCAACAAACCTTGGCAATATGTACGCAGGAAGCTTAGGCAATGTCGATTGGATTTTCCATGTCGAGGCTTATAATGAAAGTCAGCTGACAGCGAGAAAAATATGGTCTGACGGTAACGATAACCACAAGGACGAGAGCGTTACGATTAACCTTTTGAAGGACGGCGAAGTTTCACAAACAGCCGAACTCAGCGAACAAAACAACTGGGCATATACCTTTGATAAGCTCCTTGAAGGATATTCTTGGACGGTCGAGGAAGCAAGCGTTCCTAACGGTTACGAAGTAAGCTACGATACTGTCGGAAACGTCACTACGATTACAAATAAGCTGATAGAGAACCCGACTCCGACACCGACTCCAAGCGGCGAAACGACTGATCTCACGGTAAATAAGTCATGGAGCGGTGACAGCGAGAGCAAAAGACCGACTTCTGTTACAGTAGCACTTTATAACGGTTCTAAAGAGTATCAGACAGTGACGCTTGATGTATCTAACAACTGGAGTTACACTTGGCAAAAGCTTGATGCGAGCGGAAACTGGCAGATTCTCGAGAGCAATATTCCTAACGGCTACACACCGTCCTATTCTAAGAGCGGTTCAATCGTGAATATTACCAACACAAGAAGTCTTGTTCAGACAGGTCAGAACAATATGCCAATATTTGTTTTCGGTGGCTTCGGTCTTGTCTTGGTGGCGTTTGGAATAATAATTCTTTTAAAGAAGAAAAAGAAAAATGACTAAGAAAATCGGCACCATTATAATCGTTATCGGAGTTGTTTTTCTGATTACTGCTTTTGGCTTTTATCTTCACAATCAAAACGAGAGCAAAAGCGCCGGTGAAAACTCGGCTGAAGTTCTCGGCGAACTTAGTGAAGCGATTGAAGAAAAAAAGAGCGAAAGTAAATCTTCTTCAGAGGAAAATAAAACCGAAGAAATGCCAACCGTAACAATAGACGGATATGATTACATCGGCTATATAGAAATACCGAAAATAGACATTAAGCTTCCCGTTATGGCAGACTGGGACTATGAGCGACTGAAAATCGCACCGTGCAGAAACTTCGGTTCGATACTCACGGACGATTTGGTTATTGCCGGTCACAACTACACGACTCACTTCGGAAGACTTGATAATTTGACTATCGGCGACAGCGTTATTTTTATCGATGTCGTTGGCGAGATAAATTCTTATGCCGTGGAAAAGCTTGATACCGTAGCGGGCGAGAATGTCGAGGCAGTTCAAAACAGCGGCTATGACCTTGTTCTATACACCTGTACGCTTTCGGGCAAGGAGAGAACTGTGGTTTACTGCAACAGAATAAATTCTTAACAACACAACATTAGTTAGTTAAAAAGTAAGTTAGGATAGAAAAAACTCAGATAAGCAAAGATAGCTTATCTGAGTTTTTGTTTACTGAAATTAATTTAACGAACAATTTTGATAACCGCCGTGTCGGCGTAAGTTAAAGGTTCGTTGTGAATGAAGAATATCTTTCCGTCCACGGGAGCATAGAGGGTCTCGCTTATTTCACTCGTGTAGGGGTGAATGATGTTTGCGATCGGCTGTCCTATGTTGACGGTATCGCCTGCCTTGACAAGCGGCTCGAATATTCCCGATTCATTTGTTTTGACGGAGACAAGCTCCGTGTCATATACGATTTGTGACTTGAAGCCGACTGGACCCGAGTAGTTGATTATTCCCTGAGAGGAAAGGAAGCTCATAACTGCCAAAACCGCCTGTCCCGCACCGTTCGGGTCTATTTTTGTTGTGCTTGTCGTATATAACGAGAAAGCCTGAGTATCCCAAACCTGCCAGTTGTAGTTGAGGGTTGTTGTATCGTACGGACGAACCTTTCTAATAACAACATAAGGTAAGCCGAATTTGCTTGCGAGCTCTGTTGTGGAGAAGCCCTCGTCCATCATTCTTATATGCGGAACAAAGTCGCCGGGCATATAAAAAGAAGTGAACTGAATACCGTACTTGTAATCCTTGATCTCTTTGAAAACTCCGTCAGCTATTCTCTGGGTGGTTTCGCCCAAATCGTAGCCCGGGAACATTCTGTTGATGTCGGTGTTGTCGGTCGGCCAAAAACGCTTTTGAATATTCATGGACGATGGGTTCATAGTAGGGATGACGAGTATTTTCTTGCCCTTTGTGATGCGGCCCTCTTTCTCAAGCTGAGTGAATTTCTTCACAAGCTTGGATGCGCAGTAAATCTGCTGAACCTCGTTTCCTCTTGAAGCACCGACGATAGCGACAGATTCCTCGCCCTCGCCGAATTCATATCCGGTTATACGGAATTTGTCACGGTAAAGTCCGCTCATTTGGTAGATGATACGCTTATTCATGCAGGCACACCTCCTTACGAAGAAGTCTGCCGATGAGTGAGCCCTCGTTTACAACGGGGAAATCTCTTATCGTGAAGAGAACTCCGTCCACGGGTGCGGTGACCTCATCGAGAACCTCGCCCGAGAGCGGATCTACTATCTTTCCGACTAAGTCGCCCTTATTGAGAAGCACCCAGCACTTAACGGACGGAATGAAAATTCCGCCGGCTTTTGCGTTCAAGAAGCTGACATCGTCCTGATCTCTCGAGATAATCGGAACACGGGGCGCCTTTGTTTCGCCTTGCCAAATTCCAAGCTTGCCCATGAGATTAAATATTCCGTCTACAAGCTGATTGCCAAGATCCTGAGTTATTCTCATGCCGACACCCATCTCGACAACGAGAACGGGAGTTCCCGTGCTGTTGAGGCTGTAAGCAAAGGTTGATTCAAGCACCGTGCTTGCACCGTGAACCCAGATGAAATCTACGTTAGCTTCCTTAGCAAGGGGAACAAGCTGTTCCTCGTGCAGCTGATTTATTCTTATCTGCGGAATTTCCGTCAAATAGATATTGCTTGCGTGAACATCGAGTACGCAGTCCGAGCCGCTGACATCTTCAACGATTTTAGCGGCTAAATATTCCGTCATATTTCCGTCGGCATTACCCGGGAAAAGTCGGTTCATATCCAAGTCGAAGGCGGGGAGACCTCTTGTTATCGAGTCGATGCCAAGAGGATTCATAGCGGGATAAATATCTACTATTCCCGTTAGCTTGTCCTTTTGACTATTGATTCTTCTTTGCAGTTCGTAGCAGACGAACTGTCCCTCAAGCTCGTCACCGTGGATTCCCGTGACGATGCTTATGCGTTTCATCGGGCCGTCTGCCTTTTCGGGCATGAGACGGTTTTTCTTTATATTGAGCGTTTCGTCAACAGGAAGTCTGACGGACGCTATTGTTTCTATCATATTATTCTTCCTTTACTGTGAAATAAGCGTGGGGGAAGTTACCTTTGAGCTTATCTCTTGTCTTTGAGCGCCGCCGCCCCTTAAAATTCCCCTATTGATCGCACATTCCGTGGCATCTCTGCCGTCACCAAGCTTAATATAATTCTCGTAGACACGGCAGTCATGAGTGGGGTCAAGTCCTATCCACTTGTCACCGACAAGTGCTTCTACCCAAGCGTGGCTCTCTCCCTCGCCGACCAAAAGACCGCAGACATAGCGTGCGGGGATTTTGGAGAGTCTTAAGAGAGTTATCAGAATGTGGGCATAATCCTGACAAACGCCGACTCCCATTTTAAATGAGGTTTCGGCGTCTGTTGTGACCTCGGTTGTTTTCGGTACATAAGAGAAGTCACTGTGTAGCTTATGCATGATATAAAGGGATTTATCGAGATCATCCGAAAATCCCGATAAATCAAAGGTGCTGAAATATGCCGTGAGTGCCTCTTTAGGAATACATTTTCCGAACGGATAGCGATAAAGGGAGACTCGTCCCTCCTTTGCGATTTCTTCGAAGTCGCTCTCATAAATTTCGACATCGCCGAAAATATGGTAGCTGAAAAAATCGTGCGGAGTATCTACCCGTCCGTAAATCTGTTTATTCCCGTTTGAGTCCTCACCGACAGAAAAAGGTGCATGCGGTGTTAATTCAATCGTATGACTTAAAAGCTTTTGGCGCGCGGTATCCTTGGGGATACATTTTATAGTGAAATGGCACTTGCTTACCGGTGAGGAGTAGTATAGATTCATTCGGTAATCAAATTCTAACTTCATATCGTACCTCTTTATCAGAAGATTTGTTCTACATTTGATACGATACTATAATAATCCATTTCGTCCTTTTCCGCCAGTTCTTTTACAATATTTAATTTGTCTTCGTTATAAGATAGTCCGCTCTTTGTGACTCTGGGGATCATTCTGTGAACCTCTCGTCTGATTTCTCCTACGGGAGCCTCAAGTCTTGAGTAGAGGTCTATTCTCTCGATTCTCTTGCCGGCTTTGATGATATTTCTAACCTGCTCGCTGTCGATTCTGTCGTCTATAATGCCCCAGAAAGCAAGCAAATCATCTAAAACACGCTGTAACTCAAACAGCGGAGCGTCAGAGGACGCCGCCTTGTTCATCTCGTAAATGGTGAGCTGAATGTAGGAGAGAGCCTCAGTTGATATGCTGTCACGAAGAACTATCGCATTGTCATATGCACGGTTAAGGTTGCTGATAATCGAGTCTGGATTATTAGCATCGAACGGATAACGGCTTAAAAAATCCTCACGGTCACTATATATGTTCGGAATATCTATGCTTGAGCAGAAGGCAATGTAACCGTCCTCCTCTGCGTCAATCATAGAGTCGAAACTCTTGAAAAAGAGACGAATAGTCGAATATACTCTCTCGGAATATCTTCCGAGCCAATAAAGTCTGTCTGCCTGTTCTATCGAGATAATACCCATGTGTCCTTAAATCCTCCTCCTTGAGATGAGTTAACAATAAACGAATCGGGATTTCTTGAGAATCTTGTCAGTCCCGATTTCCAAACTACGGGCTCTTCGCTCGTAAGTACGAATGCACGAAGGTCGGCTTTTCTCGGCACTACAACACCGTTATCGAGAATATCGAGATCCTCGAAATCTATGACCTCCTGAGCGATGAAGCGTCTTGGCTCGCTCTTTAGAAGTGCGATGAAGTCTTCCTTCTGCTTTGCGGTCATAGAACTGCCGAATACAACTCCGTAGCCTCCCGCTTCGGCAACATCCTTTAAGACAAGCTTGTCGAAGTTATCGAGAACATACTTCATGTCCTCCTCATAGAACGGAAGATAAGTAGGTGCATTGTGAAGAATAGGCTCTTCACCGAGATAGTATTTAACCATTTTCGGAACGAAGTAGTAAATTCCCTTGTCATCGGCTACACCGTTACCGGGAGCATTGAGCAACGCAACATTTCCCTTGCGGAAAACATCGTAAACATGGGGGATACCGATGAGAGATTCCGGATTGAAATTCATCGGATCGAGGTACTCGTCAGAAATTCTGCGGTAAACTGCGCCGACTCGCTCTTTCTTGCCGTCTGCGGTGATGTAATAAAGCTTGTCGTCATCAACAGTCAGTTCGTTGCCGCTGACAAGAAGTGCGCCTGTCTTTTCCGCTAAATAAGAATGCTCAAAGTAAGCGGCATTGTATCTACCGGGAGTCATGATTACATTTAAACCGCCAACGTTGACATAATCCATCGTGTGCTTCAAAAGCTCGGCATAGTTTCTGTTGTCCTCAAGCTTTGTGTTGGTGAAGGTGTGCGGTGAGCAGCGGCGGCAAAGCTCTCTTGCTATCATGGGATACGAAGCGCCTGACGGTACTCTGAGGTTATCCTCGAGAATATACCACTCTCCATCCTTTCCCTTAACAAGGTCAATTCCCGAAATGTGAGAATAGATGTCCTTGACAGGAGTTACACCCTCACATTCAGCCATGTAGCCGCTTGATGCAAAGACAAATTCCTCCGGAACAACTCCGTCCTTGACAATTTTCTTTTCGCTGTAAATGTCCTTCAAAAAAAGGTTGAGAGCCTTAACTCTCTGCTTGAGTCCCCTCTCAAGATAATCAAATTCGTCATGAGCTATAACTCTCGGAACGCTGTCGAACGGGAATAGCTGTTCCTTGAAGCTTCCGTTCTTATAGATTCCGAATTTTACGCCGTATCGTGCAAGAAGCTCGTTGACGTTTTCGGTGTGGCTGATAAGCTCTTTCATTCTTTTCCTCCTAAAATAGAAAAAGGCGCTCTGCAAGATTAATGCAGAACGCCTTCGTTCATTCAATATAATAGAAGTTTAGCACAGGAAAGTGCTTTAGTCAAATAAAATATTACTTTTGCTTTAATTTTGTCGTTTAGACGGAAAAAAGACTGTTCTTTGGCATAAAATAAGCAGATGTTAATAAAAAATCTTGCATTGAAATTTGTATCCCTTTTTGGTATAATATTGAGGCAGAAAAACCAAGAAAGGAAAGATTGAGACTTCAATCTTGCAAAAATGATGAAAATTGTCATTGGCATTCTTATTCCTTTTCTCGGAACGGCTCTCGGCTCTTCGCTTGTCTTTTTTATGAGAAAGACATTCGGCGATGATGTCGGTCGTGCTCTGACGGGCTTTGCCTCGGGAGTTATGGTTGCGGCTTCTGTTTGGAGCTTGTTGATTCCGTCAATCGAGCAGTCTAAGGGCATGGGAAAGCTTTCCTTTGTGCCGGCGGCTGTCGGCTTTTGGATAGGCGTTCTCTTTCTATTGGCGCTTGACCACATCATTCCGCATTTGCACATGAACAGCGAAAAAAGCGAGGGTCCTAAGTCTAAGCTTGAAAAAACCACAATGATGGTGCTTGCCGTGACGCTTCACAATATCCCGGAGGGAATGGCGGTAGGCGTTGTCTATGCGGGATACTTGAGCGAGAACGCAAATATCAGTGCAATGGGCGCTCTGGCGCTTTCTATCGGAATTGCCATTCAGAATTTTCCCGAGGGCGCAATTATCTCAATGCCGCTTAGAGCACAGGGGAAAAGCAAGCTTTATTCCTTTGTCGGCGGAGTTCTTTCGGGTGCGGTAGAGCCGATAGGCGCATTTCTCACGATACTTGCGGCTGGGCTTGTCATTCCACTTCTTCCGTATCTTCTAAGCTTTGCGGCGGGTGCGATGCTCTATGTCGTTGTCGAGGAATTGATTCCCGAGATGAGCGAGGGCGAGCACAGCAACATCGGCACAATATTTTTCGCTGTGGGCTTCAGTGTGATGATGATGCTTGATGTGGCACTGGGATAGCCTTATTTTTTTAGCAAATCAGTTAGCTAAAGCTAACCAAGAAAAGGAAAGAAACCGAGTCGGTGTTGCCGTCTCGGTTTCCCTTTTTGTTAATTTTTGAGTTCGAAAACCTCATCGAGATTTTCTATGCCGTCTATCTGTTTTTTGCCGCCTATGACGCAGATGCTTCCGCCGCAAATGCTCTTTTCAAGAGAATCTGCAATAATCAAGAGGTCATTAGGGGTGGTGTTAAGTAAGTCTCGTCTTGTGCTGCATCTGTCTTCCCATGTTCTGTCTGAGAAATAGAAGCGATCGCCCGTCTGAGCGTTAGATCTCGGAGTCATGAGAGAAGATGAATTTGAAATTGTGCCGATGATGAAATCATCGAGATTGTCGGTGTTTTCTGCAAATGCCCTCAAGAAATCGGGTACGCCCATGTAGCTTTCAATAGAATTTTCGCCGTTCGGATCACGGTAGGAGTAGCATGCGGTAAATCCGCCGTCACGAGAGATAAGTCCCGTGCCGTATGCTCCGCCCTGAACTCTGACGGTGTTCCAGAGGTAAGCGAGGCTGACTATCTGAGATGCGACAAGGAGATTGCCTGAATTTGTCTTGTCGGTGTAACCGCCCATTACGGCAAAGCATGTGTCGGACGGAACGATGATTCCCTCATTGCGTTTGCCCCAAGGCTTAATTTCTTTTTTCGGCAAAGCGGGAATATTCGGAAGCAGCACGAGAATTTTCTTTGCGAAGTTCTCGTATTTTTCCGTGCCGGCAATACTGATAGTGATGCCGTTTGAATTTACAACGCTCGAGAGAGTTTTGCGCATTTTCTCACCGAGAGAGGTTAAATCACTGTTTTCTGAATGAACTCTGAGCCACTCATAGAATGCAATTCCGTCCGTGAGGTCGTTGTAAACACCGACAGCAGAGGACTGAGCCGAAAGTCTCTGAACGGCAACGGCATTACCGTACATGATGATCTGGTCAAAATAAGCAGATTTGAGCTGACGCAGATAATCGTTAATGTCTTTCTCTTTAAAGACAGAGTTTGTCATTACCTCGAGGACGAAATCGAGTGCATCGAAAAGCTTATCTTCAAGCGCACTGAAATATGTGCAGAGGAAAGGCTTAACGAGGTTTCTGTCTTTAGCAGAGGTGAAGAAGTTGAAGTAATTGTAGAAAGTGCCGCACAGAAGTCTCTTTTTATTGATGATTTCATCGGCAGAATAATTGCTTGTAGCTGATTTTCCGAGAAGATTTGTGGTGAAGCTTAAAACGCAAAGTTCCTCTTCGGAAAGACCGCTGACATCAAAATATAATCTGACATAAACGATGCCGCCGGTATTTATTTTGTGAAGAAGTATTTTTCTTCCGCCGTATTCGATTACCTCTGTCGGAGTTTTTTCGGGTTCTGCGGGAATGTCCTCGACAGATAGCTTTGGAAGCGTAGCTAGGCTTTCTTCACTGTCAGCGCTTTCCTGCCAAGCGAGAAGCTTTTTTTGTTTTTCGTCGACTGCAAGCTTTTCTTCTTCACTCATGTTGTTTATGCGGCTGTCAATTTGTTCTTGCTCTGCGGCTCTTCGCTCCTCGCCGAGAGTTTTGGACGGTCTGAAAATAAGTCGGCAAGCGTGCGGGTTGTGAAGAATTTCATCACGGATGAGCTCCTCAAAATAGCCCTCTTTCATTTTCTTGCGAAGCACGGTGAACATATCGCCGACTTCAAGCTTGCCAGACGGATCGGCACCGTTTAACCAGTAGTCGAGAACATCAAAAGCGAAAATCAGTCCTTTTGGATATGAGCCGTAGTCACGCTCACGAAGCTTGAATTCGCTGTTTGTCATAATTGCGTCAAGCTCAGAGTAATCTATGCCGTTTTTAAGAAGATTATCAAGAGTGCTCTCGATTATGTTCTGAATTTTTTCGATATTCTCTTCTTTAACGTTCTGAATATCGATTGCAAACCACGGCTGAAGCACGCTGTCGCTAACGTTCATTGTGATATTCTCAGCCAAGCCCTCATCGAGAATTGCTCTGGAGAGAGGTGACTGATTGGTTCCGCTTAGGTAGCTTGAGAGAATGTTGAGCGCACGAAGCTTGAGTTTATCGTCAATTCTTCCGACTGCCATTCCAATGGTGAGCCTTGTTTTTCCCTCAAGCTCGGAGTCGGAGCTTACTTCATAATATCCCTCATAGGTGGATTTTACAGGCTTTTGAAGCGGCGGAACTGCGATTCTCTCTGTTTTGCCGTAGTGAGAAAGATACTCCTCGTCGATTATCTTAAGCGTCTTTTCAATATCAACGTCACCGTCAAGGAAAATATATGAGTTGCTCGGTGAATAAAATTTCTTGTGGGTGTCGATGAATGTCTCGTAGCTGAGAGTTGGAATCTTTGTCGGATCTCCTCCGGAAACAAAGCGATAAGGGGAGTCTGGGAAAAGACAAGCATTAAGGCTGTTTGCCACAAGCTCATCGGGGCTTGCGAATGCGCCTTTCATTTCATTAAGAACAACGCCCTTGTAGCTGAAATTTCCGTTTTCGTCTTTTTCGAGGTGCCAGCCCTCCTGATAGAAAATCTCAGGTCTTGAATAAATCAGCGGACGAAAAACGGCGTCAAGATAGACTTTCATCAGATTGATGAAATCCTTGTCGTTTTTGCTCGAAATGGGGTAAAAGGTTTTGTCGGGAAAGGTGAGTGCGTTCAAGAATGTGTTGAGCGAGCTTTTCATCAGCTCAACGAACGGTTCTTTCACGGGATATTTCTCAGAGCCGCACAGCACGGAGTGCTCCAAAATATGGAAAACACCGCTGTCGTCAAACGGCAGAGTTTTGAAAGCGATGCCGAATGTTTTGTTTTCGTCGTCACGCTTTAGCCAAATGAGCTCTGCTCCTGTTTTATCATGAACCATTCTGTAAAGAGTTGCCTCGATTTCAGGCAGCTCCTTGGATTGCACGAGGGTGAATCCGAATAAATTATTTGATAGCATGTTCTTTCTTCCTTTTTCTTTTTTGGTGTCGCTGTTATTTTTTTGACAGCGACAATAGGATTATAACATAATGAGAGGCTTTGTAAAAGAAAAATCACAAAAGAAAAAACCGAAGCCAAAGCCTCGGTTTTCACAGATTTAATTACTTTACGAACTTTGCGACCGCACGAGCGACTATACCGCCGAGAATTCCCGAAACGAGAAGCTCCACAAGTCCCTGAATGCCGACAAGAAGAATGACGAACATGAAAGGATTTGTAGCACCGTTCGATGCGACAATGTTCTGAATATATTCACAATTGTAGAAAGCAAGCACCAAGTATCCCATGAAGAATACCGTGTTAAGTCCCGGAGCGCACATTGCACCGACAATGTAAGACCAGGTGCCTTTTTTGTCAAGCTTAGATATACCCTTGAAGATAAATCCTACGCAAACGCCCATGAGCACACGACAGCCGACACAGAGAATAACCGTGTTAATAGGGCTAACCTGGAAGAGCGCACTTCCCATGAGGGATTTTCCTGTGACTGCGTCAAAAAGGCTGACCGCACCGAAAACTCCGCCGAGAATTCCGCCTGCGAGGGGTCCGATGACTATCGCACCGACTGCAATCGGAAGAGTAAGAAAGCTCATGTAAAGCGGGCCGACGGGAACACTTCCGAGACCTACTGCCTTCATGACAAGCTCAATTGCGACGAGAAGTCCGAGCTGTGCGAGCGTGACAAGCTTGCTGTTTCTGACATTCGTATTCATATTAAATTTTACCTCCTGCTGTTGCTCCGCCCTTTGTCGGATACAACGCTGTTTGTATGGCGCAAATTTTACGCCAAATGATTGAAGTAAGCCTTAAGCTTTGTGTACACTCCAAACGGTAGCGCCACAATTTTGGCATAACTTCGCGAACAGAGATGATTTTACACTAAATGAGATTTTAAATCAATCTTTAGGTCAAATGTATACTGAATAATTTTGATTTTGGTTATGTGACATATGACACATTGATTTTTATATAAATTTCTTATAATATTTACGGACGAAAGAAATAGGAAAAAAAGAAAGAGGTAAAATAATAGTATATGAATTCTATATTTGATACGGAACATCTTTACAAAAGCTATTTTAAGCTTGCCTTGCCTTTGGCGCTGGGAATGATGGTTTCGCTGATTTACAACCTTGCCGATACTTACTTTGTTGCCATGACAGACAACACAAATTTAATAGCCGGTGTTTCACTTTGCACGCCGCTATTCAATGCACTCATGGCATTCGGCAATATTTTCGGTCAGGGCGGCAGCTCCCTTGTTTCAAGAAAGCTTGGCAGTCAGGATTTTGACGGCACGAGAAGAGTGAGCTCGTTTTGCTTTTGGTGTGCGGCGGCAGTCGGAATTTTGCTTGCTTTTATCACGGTCGTGTTCAGAACACCGATACTTCAATTGCTCGGTGCGACTGAAGAAACGCTTTCCTACGCAAGCGACTATTACACAGTTATGGCAGTCGGTTCACCGATTATGGTTCTCAGCTTTGTGCACAGCAATTTAATTCGCTGTGAGGGATTATCGACTGAGGGAATGATTTCGACAATCGGCGGTGCGGTGATAAACATTATCCTTGATCCGCTCTTTATTTTCACCTTTGGTATGGGTGCATTCGGTGCCGCTTTGGCTACGATTATCGGAAACGCTTGCAGTGTGATTTACTGCTTCTTTATTGTAGTGAAAAAATGCAGAGCGTTTTCAGTTAAACCAAGCTTTTGCAAAATAAATAAGAATGAACTCGGCTCGATAGTCGGTGTGGGATGCACTGCGGCTCTTGCCAACCTTATGTCCAGTGTGACCATGGCGATTAACAATCAGTATCTTCTTCCGTACGGAAACGACAAGATTGCGGCACTCGGAATAAGCTTCAAGGTGAATATGATTCCCACAATGATAATCACGGGTCTTGCATTCGGAGGAGTGCCTCTGTTCGGCTATATTTACGGCAGCGGAGATAAAAAACTTCTCGGCAAACTGCTTAAATTCTGCACGGTATTTTTGTGCGGAGTTTCTCTTGTGATTTCGCTTGTTATCTTTGCGTTTTCAAACAGCTTTATCGGCTTGTTCCTTAGTGACAAGGAGCTAATATCAATCGGTTCAGAGATGCTTCGTTTCCAGTGCTTTACCACTGTATTTATGGCAGTCGTGCTTCTTCTGACGGTTGTGTTCCAGGCACTCGGAAAGGTTGTGCCTGCGTTTGTGCTTTCGATAAGCAGACAGGGAGTGGTTTTCCTTGCGGCTATCGTGGTTTGCGCAAAGCTTTTCGGCTATACGGGAGTGATTATGTCCCAGGCTGTGGCTGATGTATTGAGTGCGATTATAGCGCTAATATTATTTGTGATTTTCAATCCGGCAAAAAGCAAAAAGTAAAGTTTCAAATGTCCGTCTTTGCGAAAAGCAAGGCGGACTCTTTTGCTTTTTATCCGCTTTGCGACAAAAAGAACAGTTTTGTAAAAATAAAATTAAGATAATTTATTGATTATTTGAGGAATTTATTTCTTGCATTAGAATGCGGCTTGTGGTAGAATAAATCGGTAACTCACACGCCGAGGTTTTCGGTCAACAGCCCACAGGGCAGCCCGATTTGCCAGACCCGGCGGACGAAAAATTTTTAATTTATTCCAACAGGAGGAAACAAAACATGGCAGTAGTATCAATGAAGCAGCTTCTTGAAGCAGGCGTACACTTCGGTCATCAGACAAGAAGATGGAACCCTAAAATGGCTGAGTACATCTTCACAGAGAGAAACGGTATCTATATCATCGATCTCCAGAAGACAGTTAAGAAGCTCGAAGAGGCTTACAACTTCGTTCGTGACATTTCCGTAGAGGGCAAGAGCGTTCTCTTTGTAGGTACAAAGAAGCAGGCTCAGGAGTCCGTTAAGGAAGAGGCATTAAGAGCAGGCGCTTACTATGTAAACGCAAGATGGCTCGGCGGTATGCTCACAAACTACACAACAATCCGCACAAGAATCGCTAGACTCGCTCAGCTCAACAAGATGGCTGAGGACGGTACATTTGATCTTCTTCCGAAGAAGGAAGTAGCTAAGCTCAACCTTGAGATTGAGAAGCTCGAGAAGTTCCTCGGCGGTATCAAGGACATGAAGGAGATGCCGGGCGCACTCTTCATCGTTGACCCAAGAAAAGAGAAGATCGCTGTTTCCGAGGCTCACAAGCTTGGTATCCCGATCGTTGCTATCGTAGATACAAACTGTGATCCTGATGAGATTGATTACGTAATTCCGGGTAACGACGACGCAATCCGTGCCGTAAAGCTTATCGCTGGTGCAATGGCTGACGCTATCATCGAGGGCCGTGAGGGTCAGATGGGCGCTGCTGCAGTTGAGGAGCAGGCAGAGGAAGCAGCTGAGTAATTTTTAGTAATTATTAGTTTCTTACTATTAACCTGATATTACAGAAAGGAAGAATTCACTATGAATTTTACAGCAAAAGACGTCGCTGAGCTCAGAGCTAAGACCGGCTGCGGTATGATGGACTGCAAAAAGGCTCTTTCCGAGTGTAACGGCGATATGGAAGCTGCTACAGAGTACCTTCGTAAGAAGGGTCTTGCAGCTCAGGAGAAGAAGGCTTCTAGAATTGCAGCTGAGGGTGTTGCTTTCGCTAAGGTTGAGGGCAAGGTCGGTGTTGTAATCGAGGTCAATGCAGAGACAGACTTCGTTGCTAAGAACGATATGTTCAAGGCTTTTGTTGAGGCTTGTGCTGATGCAGTTATCAAGTATGCTCCTGTTGACGTTGAGGCTCTCCTCGCTTGCACAGCTGAGGACGGCGAGACAATCGACGCTAAGCTCAAGGAAGCTATCCTCGTTATCGGCGAGAACATCAAGGTTCGCCGTTTCGAGAGAGTTGAGGGCGATTGCGCAGCTTACGTACACGGCGGCGGCACAATCGGTGTTCTCGTTAAGTTCGACGCTGACGAGAATGCATCCGGAACAGAGGCTCTCACAACCTGCGGTAAGGACGTTGCAATGCAGGTTGCAGCTATGAACCCTGCTTACCTCGACGAGGCAAGCGTTCCGGCTGAGGCTTTTGAGCACGAGAAGCAGATCCAGATCGAGATCATGAAGAACGATCCTAAGATGGCTAACAAGCCACAGGCTGTTCTCGAGAAGATCGTTTCCGGTAAGATGGGCAAGTTCTACAAGGAGAACTGCCTTGTTGACCAGGTATTCGTTAAGGATTCCGCTAAGACAGTTAAGCAGTATGTCGACGAGTGCGCAAAGTCAGTCGGCGGCACAATGAAGGTTTCTCAGTTTGTCCGTTTCGAGAAGGGTGAAGGCCTCGAGAAGAAGCAGGAGAATTTCGCTGAGGAAATCGCAAACATGGTCAAGTAATCAGACTTAAAACGATTACAAAATAATAATTCTACTTACAACATTTCTAATTTACAACAACGCTTTTAGTCCCGGGAATTTGGTGCCCGGGACTTTTTGCATCTTACTGTCTTTACAAGCAAGCATAAATAATGTAAAATGATTACAACTGAAATTGTAATTAAAAGAAAGGTGAGTGCAAATTATGACTCCTAAATATAAAAGAGTTCTCCTCAAGTTAAGCGGAGAATCTTTAGCCGGTGACGACCGTTTCGGTATCAATTTTGACACGGCGGCTAAGATTGTCGCTCCTGTCAAGGATTTAGTCGAAAGCGGCGTTCAGGTGGCTATTGTTGTCGGCGGCGGTAACTTCTGGAGAGGAAGATCCAGCGGCGAAATGGAGAGAACAAGGGCAGACAAAATGGGTATGCTCGCTACTGTTATCAACTCTCTCGGCTTACAGGATATCCTCGAGAGCATGGGTCTTGAGGTCAAGGTTATGTCAGCACTTTGCATGGAGCAGGTAGCTGAGACATTCGTCCGTGACAATGCCGTTAAGCACCTCGAAGACGGCAAGGTTGTAATCTTTGCTGCGGGAACAGGTATGCCGTTCTTCTCAACAGACACAGGTGCGGCACTTCGTGCGGCTGAAATCGGCGCAGAGGTCATCCTCAAGGCAACTATGGTTGACGGTGTTTATGACTCCGACCCGAAGAAGAACCCCGATGCAAAGAAGTATAAGCACATTCAGTACCTCAGAATTATTCAGGACAACCTTCAGGTTATGGATATGACAGCGGCTTCATTCTGCAACGACAGAAAGATTCCGTTCTATGTATTCAGCATTGAGGATCCGAATAACATCATAAGAGCAGTAAGCGGCGAGGATATCGGAACCACAATCGACTGGAAAGAGGATTGATTTTTAATTTAAAATCACCTTTATACTAAACTTAAAACTAATTTACGTTAAATTAAAACTGATTATTACCGAAAGGATTTTTTACCATGAAAGCAATAATTGAAGACGCAAAGAGAAGAATGAATTCCGCTATCGACCACTTGGTAGCAGATTACAAGACTATCAGAGCCGGCAGAGCAAACCCGGCTGTTCTCGATAAGATTACTGTTGAGTACTGGGGAGCACCTACTCCGCTCAATCAGATGGCTGCAATCTCCGTTCCGGAGCCAAGAGTTCTTACCGTTAGCCCTTATGACGCAACTCAGCTTAAGAACATCGAGAAGGCTATCCAGAAGTCTGACCTCGGCATCAATCCGCAGAACGACGGAAAGATCATTCGTCTTATCTTCCCACAGCTCACAGAGGACAGCCGTAAGGAGCTTGTAAAGGACGTTGCAAAGCAGGCAGAGGAGTGCAAAGTTCACATCCGTAACGTTCGCCGTGACGCGATGGACGAGATCAAGAAGAAGAAGAAGGCAAACGAGCTTACAGAGGACGAGCAGAAGCAGGGCGAGAAGAAGGTTCAGGAGCTTACTGACAAGATGGTCAAGGAAGTTGAGAGCGTTCAGTCCGCTAAGGAAAAAGAGCTCATGTCTATCTAAGCCTAAGAGACTATGATATTTACTAAGAAAAACGGGGAGACGGAGGAGCTTCGTCTTCCCGTTCATATCGGAATAATAATGGACGGAAACGGACGCTGGGCAAAGCAGAGAAATTTGCCCCGTTCTGCCGGCCACAAGGCGGGAGCAGCCGTCTTCAAAACAATAACAAGATACGCTTCTTCAATCGGAATAAAGTACCTCACGGTGTACGCTTTCTCCACGGAAAACTGGTCAAGACCGGGCCCCGAGGTCAGCGCACTCATGGTGCTTTTTAAGTCCTATCTTGAAGAGGCTTTGAGAGATTTTCTCGATGAGAACATAAAGGTTAGATTTTTGGGCGACACCACTAAATTTAACGCAGGCCTTCAGAAGCTTATCCACGATGTCGAGGAGGTAAGCGCAAACAAGACGGGCATGGTTCTCAACATCGCTATGAACTACGGCGGAAGAGACGATATTGTCTATTCTGTAAAGCAAATAGCGGAAATGGTGAAGTCGGGAGAAATCGAACCCGATGATATTAACGAAGAAATGATAGGCTCTCACCTTTACACGGAAAATCAACCCGATCCCGATGTCATCATCAGACCGAGCGGAGAGCAGAGACTTTCCAATTTCTTGATTTGGCAGTCGGCATACGCTGAGTTTGTCTACTGCGATATTCTCTGGCCTGATTTCAAGCCTGAGGATCTCGATGAATGCATCAGGGTTTATTCGGAGAGAAACCGCAGATTCGGCGGAGTTTGATTTATCTATAATTTAAAGGATGGGATTAGTTCACCATGAAAACAAGAATCTTTGCCGGTGCGGGACTTTGCGTTATTTTGATAGTAATGGTTCTCTTGAACGGCGTTTTTCCGTTGCTCCTTAATTTGCTAATTGCGTTTATGTGTGCGGTGGGTGCTCACGAACTATGCAGATGTTTTTCTATGGACAAGCAAAAGTGGGTTTATGTGCCAAGCATCTTGTTTGCGGCGGCATCACCCTTTGTAAGTTTTGCTTCGTGGGGACTTTTTCTGCTCACTTGCATCTATACTCTCTGGATTTTTTTCACGGTTATTTATCACCACGAAACCCTTAAATTCACAGAGATGATACCCGTTTACGCAATGACGGTTTTGGTCACAACCGCACTCAATACGATTGTTTCTATCAGAAATATCAGCCCCGAATTCGGCATTTTTTATGTTATGGTTGCAATTCTCGGCCCGTGGATTGCCGATGCGGGAGCATATTTCAGCGGTTCCTTCCTCGGCAAGCATAAGCTTTGCCCTAAGATAAGCCCGAAGAAAACAGTAGAGGGCTTTGTCGGCGGAATAGTTGTCAGCATAGTGGCTATGCTTTTGGGAGGTATTCTTTTCACGAATCTCTATTCACCGGAAAACGCAGGAATTCATTATATCGTTTTGGCGGTAAGCGGCTTCCTTTGTGGCTTTGTTTCTGTTATCGGTGACTTGTCCTTCTCCATTATCAAGCGTGAAAAGGGAATTAAGGACTACGGAAAGCTTATCCCCGGCCACGGCGGAATACTCGACCGTTTTGACAGTGTAATATTCGTTTCGCCGTTCGTTTATATGCTGCTTTGTATTTTCGGAGTACACTAATGAAGAATTTATCCTTAATCGGCTCTACGGGCTCTATCGGAACTCAGACAGCCGATGTTGTAAGAACATTAAAAACTTACGCAAGCGAGGACGATAAAATCAATATTGTCGGTCTTGCGGCACATTCAAACATAAAGCTTCTCGAGGAGCAAGTTAGAGAATTTAAGCCTAATGCGGTTGCTGTTTTCGATGAGGAAAAGGCTAAGGAGCTTAAAATTAAAATCGCCGACACTGACACCAAGGTTCTCGGCGGTGAAGACGGCGTTTGTGAGATTGCCGCTTTGAATGAAGCGGACATCACGCTCAACAGCTGTACGGGTATGATAGGACTTTTGCCGACTCTTGCGGCTATCCGTGCCGGAAAGGATTTGGCTCTTGCCAACAAGGAGTCTATGGTAACGGGCGGAAGCATAGTAACAGCAGAGGCAAAGAGAATGGGAGTGAAAATTCTCCCCGTGGACAGCGAACATTCCGCAATTTTCCAGTGCTTACAGGGCTGTCACGATAAGAAACAACTCAAAAGACTGATAATCACGGCTTCGGGCGGCCCGTTCTTCGGAAAAACAATTGACGAATTAAAAGACGTCACTCCGGCACAGGCACTCAATCACCCAAACTGGGATATGGGCTCGAGAGTTACCATTGACTCTGCAACCATGTTCAACAAGGGACTTGAGATAATGGAGGCACGCTGGCTTTTTGATGTCGATATAGATCACATCGATGCAATCGTTCACCGTGAGAGTATCGTCCATTCGCTCATTGAGTATGACGATAATTCCGTCATAGCTCAGCTCGGAGTGCCTGACATGAGAATACCTATCCAGTACGCTTTAACTTGGCCGAACAGATATGTTTCTCCTGTTAAGCAGTTAAATCTCACGGATTACGGAAAGCTAAGCTTTTATCCAGCTGACGAAAAAACATTCAAGTGCCTTGCTTCGTGCAAGACTGCTTTAAGAAGAGGCGGTTTGGCACCCACCGCAATCAACGGAGCCGACGAGGAGGCTGTTAAGTTGTTCCTGTCCGGAAAAATAGGCTTTACAGACATCGCTGAACTGGTTACTGCGGCTATGGATAACCAGAGCTCTGACGATGAGGTCACAGTCGAGAGCATATTCGAGGCTGACAGAAAAGCAAGAGCCTTTGTTTTGGACAGCGTCAAATAGTCTTTTTGAAAGGATAACTTTTTAGATGCTAAATATTCTTCTGATTATCATAGCGGTTCTGCTCTTTGGACTTATCATTTTCATTCATGAGTTCGGACATTTCTTCACGGCTAAGCTTTCGGGTATTCGAGTAAACGAATTTGCTGTCGGCATGGGACCTAAGCTATTCGGATTCACTAAAGGTGAGACGGATTATTCTTTGAGACTTCTCCCAATAGGCGGCTACTGCGCCATGGAGGGTGAGGACGAGGAAAGCCCCGATGACGGAGCGTTTAACAATAAGCCTGTCTGGAAGAGAATGATAGTCGTGGTTGCGGGCGCATGCATGAATATCATTCTTGGCCTTGTGCTTATGAGCATTTTGGTTTGCCAGAGCAGCTTGCTTGCGACAAATCAGATTGCCGCGTTTACGGACGGCTCAAAGCTTGAGGCGGCAGGAGCAAAGGTCGGAGATTATATCTATTCCGTGGACGGCTATCGAATTAGAACCGAGACTGATTTAAGCTTCGGCTTCGCTTCGGCAGATTCCGAATCTTGCGATATAGTTCTTGTTCGTGACGGCGAAAAAATATATCTTGATAATATCAAGCTTGACTCCTACGAAACAAACGGAAGAACAGCCGTAGTTATCGACTTTAAAATTTATGGTGTTGAAAAAACTCCGCTTCGAGTAATCAAAAAGAGCGTCGACAACACATGGTCGATGATGAAAATGGTTGTTTTAAGCCTTAAGGGAATAGTCACGGGCAAATATAGCTTCAATGATGTTTCGGGCCCTGTCGGAGTTGCACAGGCGATAACAGAGGCGGCTTCTACTGGACTCAAAACAAGCGTTGCCGATGCAATCAGCAATATCGTCACTATGATGTCGCTCATCTCGATTAACCTCGGAGTCTTCAATCTTTTACCGTTCCCCGCACTTGACGGCGGCAGATTTGTTTTTCTTTTGATTGAGGCAATCAGAAGAAAGCCTGTTCCTAGAAAATACGAGGCATGGGTGAATACTGCGGGCATGGCAATTTTGCTTGCGTTCATGGCAGTTGTAACGTGCAAGGACATTGTAGGAATATTCAAATAAGAGGGTTATTATGATAAAAAGAAAGCTTACTAAGCAGATAATGGTCGGAAATACTCCCGTAGGCGGCGGAGCACCGATTGCGGTTCAGTCGATGCTTAACATTCCGTCAACGGATATTGAGGGAAGCGTTAAACAGGCTATTGCACTTGAGAAAGCCGGTTGTGATATTATCCGTGCCGCAATCCCTGATATGAAAGCGGTGGAGCTCATCCCCGCAATAAAAAAAGAAATCAGCATTCCGCTTGTTGCCGATATACATTTTGATTACCGCCTTGCTTTGGCGGCGGCTGAAGCCGGTATCGATAAGATAAGAATAAATCCCGGTAATATCGGCGGTGACGAGAGAGTTAAGGCTGTTGCCGACATATGCAAGAAGAAAAATATCCCTATCAGAATCGGAGTAAACTCTGGCTCTGTTGAAAAGGAAATTCTCAAAAAATACGGCTCACCAACACCGGAGGCTCTCTGTGAGAGTGCGATGTATCATGTTAAGCTTTTGAATAAGTTTGATTTTGACGATATTGCAATCTCGATTAAGTCAAGCGATGTTGTCACGACTATCGAGGCATATGAGCTCATGAGCTCCATGTGTGATTATCCGCTTCATCTCGGAGTCACCGAGGCGGGCACGGCTCATATGGGCGTTATCAAGTCTGCAATTGGTATAGGTTCACTTTTGCAGAGAGGTATAGGAGATACAATCAGAGTTTCTTTGACTGCAGATCCGACAGAGGAGCCGAAAGCGGGCCACGATATTTTGAAGGCTCTCGGACTTGAGGGCGGTGTAGTTTTCGTTTCCTGCCCAACATGCGGCAGAACGAGAATTGACTTAATCGGACTTGCAAATAAGGTTGAGAAAGCACTTTCAACCTGTAAGAAAAACATCACCGTTGCGGTTATGGGCTGTGTTGTAAACGGCCCCGGCGAGGCACACGAGGCAGACCTCGGTGTTGCGGGAGGCGTTGGTGTCGGACTTATTTTCAAAAAAGGCGAGGTAATCCGAAAGGTTCCGGAGGAGCAGCTCTTGGACGCTCTTCTCGAAGAAATCGATAAGCTTTAAAGGGTAATTTAATTTGAATACATTCAGAAAATTTTTTGAACAGGAATTAAATGAAGTAAAATTAAAGGACGAATTATTGGACGGCAAGCTGATGAGGCTTGTCGTCAATAAATCCACGGGCGGAGTAGTTTTATACTCCGTCTTTGGTGCTTTTGTGGAATATAGCGATATTCTGGAGCTTTGCAGTCTATTGCAGAAAAAGCTTGGAATAAATAAGCTCAGCGTTTCCCCTAAGTTTCCTGAAGACAGCTTCGGTGCGAATGTTCTCAATTCCGTTGTCATGAAGCTTAAAGAGGTCGACGCCACCATGAACGGTACGTTCAGCGATGCTGTTGCAACTTATGAGGACGGAGTGCTCAAAATAGAGCTTTCTCACGGCGGCGAGGATTTGCTAAAGAACCTCAAGACTGACCGCAAGATGAAAGCGCTCATTGCTGAGTGGTTCGGAGTTAACTGTGAAATTCGTTTCACGGGCACAACAAGAGTTGAGAGTGCGAGTGAATCAAGCATCGAGAGACTGCATATAAAGGAAGAAAAGGAGCGAAGAGCTCAGCTTATCGAGGAACAGCAGAGATACGAGCAGAGCCTTAAGGACGAGGCGGCAAAGAGAAATATATCTGTGCGTGAGGGAGACAACCTCTATCCGCAGATAATTCCCGAGACGATAAGACCGCTAATCGGCAATCTCACAAAACAGCCGATCGTGCCGATAAATACGATTTCTCCCGAGTCGGGAAAGGTCAATGTTTGGGGCGATATTTTTGCGATTGAGTCGAAAGAGACAAGAGATAAAGCAAGAAAAATCTATGATATTGAGATAACCGATTACACAGGCTCTATTACTCTCAAGATTATTCAGGAAATTAACCAGTGCAAGGAGCTTGATACCCTCACAAAGGGCTCAACCATAGTCGTAAGAGGAGAGTACAGCTACGATAAATACGACCGAGAGAACACCATGCGACCCTATGCGATAGGCACGGTCAAAAAGGTCAATGTCGTAGACGATGCACTCGAAAAAAGAGTTGAACTTCATCTGCATACAAATATGTCGAGCATGGATGGCTTGACTTCTGCCGCTGACCTTGTAAACCGTGCGGCTAAGTGGGGTCACAAGGCTGTAGCAATCACCGACCACGGTGTCGCTCAGGCTTTCCCGGATGCGATGAATGCGGCTAATAAGTTAAAGAAAGCCGGCAACGAGATAAAAATTCTTTACGGCTGTGAGGCTTATTTTGTAAACGACCTTGTTCCTGCGGTAACAGGAGACGACAACAGAAGCTTTGACGATGAGTTCATATGCTTCGACCTCGAGACTACAGGTCTTTCCAATTTAAATGACAAGATAATCGAAATCGGTGCAGTCAAAGTAAAGGGCGGTAAGGTAGTAGACAGATTTGATACTTTTGTTGATCCCGAAAGACACATAAGCGATAAGATAACAGAGCTGACGAGCATCACCGATGAAATGGTTGCGGGAGCACCAAAGGAAGCAGAAGCACTTAAGATGTTCTATGAGTTCTGCGGTGAAAATCCCGTCTTTGTTGCTCATAATGCCGGTTTTGATACGGGATTTATGAGAAAAACAGGCGAGCGTGTCGGAATACCGTTTGATTATACTTATATAGATACGGTCACTATGGCAAGATCTCAGCTCAGAGACCTGAAAAACGGCAAGCTTGATACAGTCGCAAAGTATCTAAAGCTTCCTGAATTCCACCACCATAGAGCCGTTGATGATGCCGCTGTTCTCGGTGATATTTTCATCAATCTTTGTGAGAGACTTGTGGACGATAACGGCGTGCACACAGTCGGAGAAATCAATGCGGCTTTGGCGGGCGGTGATCCGAAGAAGCTGCCGACTTATCACCAGATAATTCTCGTTAAAAATCTTGTCGGTTTAAAAAATCTATATAAAATTATTTCAGCCGGTCACCTTGATTATTTCAGCCGACACCCCAGAACTCCGAAGTCTTACCTTAATGAGCACCGCGAGGGATTGATTATCGGCTCGGCTTGTGAGGCGGGCGAACTTTTCCGTGCAATTGTGGACGGAAAGCCGTATGACGAGCTTGTGAGAATTGCGGAATATTATGATTTCCTTGAAATTCAGCCGATCGGCAATAACTACTTTATGGTGCGTGACGGCAGATGTGACGAAGAGCAGCTGAGAGAATGGAACAGAACGGTAGTAAAGCTTGGAGAAAAGCTGAATAAACCTGTTGTTGCGACAGGCGATGTTCATTTTCTTGATCCTCATGATGAGAAATACAGAGCAATTCTGCAGGCAAGCATGGGCATGAAGGACGCCGACAATCAGCCTCCGCTTTATTTCAAGACAACAAACGAGATGCTAAAGGAATTCAGCTATCTCGGCAAGGAAAAGGCATATGAAGTTGTTGTAACGAACACTAATCTTATTGCAGATATGTGCGAGACTATCAAGCCTATTCCTGACGGAAATTTCCCACCGTTCATCGAGGGTGCGGAGGAGCAGTTAAATTCCATTACATGGCAGCGTGCCAAGGAAAAATACGGTGATCCGCTTCCTGAAATCGTTCGTGCAAGACTTGAAAGAGAGCTCGGTTCTATCAACAAGCACGGATTCTCCGTTCTTTACATGACGGCTCAGAAGCTTGTTGCCGACAGTGAGGCACACGGTTATCTTGTCGGCTCGAGAGGTTCGGTCGGATCATCGTTCGTTGCCAGCATGTCAGGTATTTCTGAGGTTAATCCGCTTGCTCCGCATTATGTTTGCCCTAAGTGTAAGCACAGCGAATTTTTCACAAACGGGGAGTACGGTTCGGGATTTGATATGCCGCCTAAGGATTGCCCCGAATGCGGAACTCATATGCTTCAGGATGGTCACGATATACCGTTCGAAACCTTCCTTGGATTTGACGGCGACAAGGTGCCTGATATCGACCTTAACTTCTCCGGTGAATATCAGTCGAGTGCACACAGATACACGGAGGTTCTCTTCGGCAGAGACAACGTCTTTAAGGCGGGTACGATTTCAACCGTTGCTGACAAAACGGCTTACGGCTACGTCAAAAAGTACGCTGAGGAGAGAGGACTTACCTTCTCTAAGGCTGAGGAGAACAGATTGTCGGTCGGATGCACGGGAATTAAGAGAACAACGGGTCAGCACCCCGGAGGAATGGTTGTCATTCCAAAGGGCATGGAGGTCTATGACTTCTGCCCAGTTCAGCACCCGGCAAACGATCAGAAGTCCGATAATATCACAACTCACTTCGACTTCCATTCCATTCACGATACCATTACTAAGCTTGACGAGCTCGGTCACGATTCTCCGACAGTTTGTAAATATCTGGAAGAGTACACTGGAATTTCTATCAAGGATGTTCCTATGCACGATGAAGCGGTTATGTCCCTGTTCACCTCAACCGAGGCTCTCGGAATAAAGCCTGAGGACATCGGCGGAGTTCAGACGGGTACGCTCTCACTTCCCGAAGTCGGAACTGATTTCGCACGAGGAATGCTTATTGAAGCTCAGCCGAAGACCTTCTCCGACTTACTTCAGATTTCAGGTCTTTCTCACGGTACTGATGTTTGGCTTGGCAATGCACAGGATCTCATCAGAAACGGAACCTGTACAATTTCAAATGTTATCGGAACGCGAGACTCTATCATGGTTTACCTCATGCAGAAGGGTCTTGAACCGAAGATGGCATTTAAAATCATGGAGATTACCCGTAAGGGTAATGCAAGAAAGCTTCTCACAGAGGAGCATTTGACAGCAATGCGTGAGCATGATGTCCCCGAGTGGTACATAGAGTCGTGTTTTAAGATTAAGTACATGTTCCCTAAGGCTCATGCCGCAGCTTACATGATTTCTACCTTGCGTTACGCTTGGTACAAGGTTCATCATCCGCTTGAGTACTACTGCGCTTACTTCACTGTTCGAGGCGAGGACTTTGATGCCGAAGCGGTAATTAAAGGCAAGCAGGCAGTCATGCAGAGAATGGCAGTGATTGAGCAGAAAAAGGCAAACCGAGAGGCTAGCGCCACCGAGGAGAACCTTTACACCAATCTTCAGATTTGCAACGAGATTATGGCAAGGGGAATTTCTTTCCTTCCTGTCGATATATATAAGTCCGATGCAAGAAAGTTCCTCCCGGAGGACGGCAAGATAAGACTTCCGTTCTCATCGCTTTCCGGTGTCGGTGCGAATGCCGCACAGGGACTTGCCGACGCAAGAAAAGGCGGCGGTGACTTTATCAGCATAGACGACTTCAAGGCAAGGTCGGGAGCGGGACAGTCGGTCATCGACGTTCTAAAGAATGCGGGGGCATTCGGTGATTTGCCCGATTCAAGTCAGATTTCGTTCTTCTGATGAAAACAATTTGATATAAGAAGCGTTGACACAGAATTTTTGAGTTCTGAAAAAAGCCCGTGTCGATAAGTTTATATTGACACGGGTCTTTACATATGTTAGTATATTAGCACGCTACTATACTAAAGTGCATTTGAGCAAGAAAATTAAATTTTAGCACAGGCAGATATTTTATGTCATACGCCCTAAAATATAAGAAAGAGTAAACGAGTGAAGGTAAAATGAAAAGATACTATATGATAACTCCTGAGGGAACAAAGGATGTTCTCTTTGAGGAGTGCATAGAAAAAAGAAGAATTCAGACTAAAGCCACTTCTATTTTTACTTCGAGAGGATATAACGAGGTTATCACCCCCGGAATAGAATATTATGACGTGTTCGATCTTGACGATGCTGGAATTCCGCAGTATGAGATGTATAAGTCAACCGACAACAAGGGCAGACTTATCGTATTTCGTCCTGATTTGACGCTTCCGATAGCAAGACTTACGGCAACAAGACTTCAGAACCTGAAGCCTCCTATAAGATTATTCTATAATCAGAGCATATACCGCAACAGAAAAGATCTTTCGGGAAGAAGCGACGAAAATTCTCAGGTGGGAATTGAGCTCATCGGTGCAAAAGGACTTCGTGCCGATACAGAGGTTATCGCTACTGCGGTAAGTGTTCTTTCTTCATGTATAGATACCGATAATTTCAGAATAGAGATAGGTCATGCGGCGGTATTCAAGCTTTTGGCTGACAAGCTTCCCGTTTCTGAAGAAACAAAAGAAGAGATACGCTCGGTT
The DNA here is from genome assembly GCA_963589785.1 of Bacteroidaceae bacterium. Classification (GTDB taxonomy): domain Bacteria; phylum Bacillota; class Clostridia; order Oscillospirales; family Acutalibacteraceae; genus SIG603. Next base: position 131,738 of record CAVAMJ010000003.1, read on the forward strand.
ATCGAATCAAAAAACTATGCAAGACTTGGCGAACTTCTCGATACTTTGGAACAGACACCTTACGTAGCGGCGGTCAAAAGACTTCCGAGACTTTTCGGCGGCGAGGAGGTTTTCGAGGAAGCGAGAAGTTATATGCCCGATGAGGACGTAAGAGAAGTTCTCGATTATCTCAAAAACCTTTATAATTCTCTCAAGAAGCTTGGTCTTGGGGAGAGAATTATAGTTGACCTTGGACTTGTCCAGAGAAACGACTATTACACAGGAGTGGTATTTTCGGCTTATGCTTACGGTCACGGAGATGCAGTTCTCATGGGCGGCAGATACGACAATCTTCTTAGTGAATTTAACGATCCAATGCCGGCTGTCGGTTTCGGTGTTGATGTTGATGCTCTCACGGCAATTGCTCTCGCTTCCAAGAAAATAACCTTGCAGAAGAGCGATGTCCTTGTACACGGTGACGACGGCTATGAGGTTGAGGCTCAGATTAAGCTAAACGAGCTGACAAGTCAGGGATTTAAGTGCGAAAGCTCTGTTTTCTCCACTCGAGAGGAAGCAAGACTTTATGCAGAGGAAAAGGGAATCAAAAAGGTCATCTATATCGGAAAGGAAACGCTTGAGTAATGAAACCACTAAGAATAGCCCTCACCAAGGGCAGACTCGAAAAAGATACGGTAAATGCACTCGAGAAAATCGGTCTTGACTGCTCGAGTGTTAGAGATAAGGGAAGAAAGCTTATTCTTCCTGTTGGAAACGGAGAAATTGAGGTAGTCCTCTCAAAGGCGGCAGATGTTATCACCTATGTCGAGAACGGTGTATGTGATCTCGGTGTTGTCGGCAAGGACACTATCATGGAGAACGGAAGTCATTTCTACGAGATTTTGGATCTTGGCTTCGGCAGATGCAAATTTGCCCTTGCATGCAAAAAGGGCGTGGACTTCTACGAGGGATATTCCTCAAAAGTAATCGCATCGAAGTATCCGAATGTTGCAAAGAAGTATTTTGAGTCACGGGGAATGGATATCCGTGTTATAAAAATCGAGGGCTCGGTTGAGCTGGCTCCGCTCCTCGGCTTATCGGACGGAATAGTCGATATAGTTGAGACGGGAACAACTTTAAGAGAAAACGGCCTTGAGGTTAAGGAGTTTATCTCTGATATTTCTGCAAGACTTATCTGTAATTCGGCAAGCTTGAAGCTTAGAAAAAAGGAAATCGAAGAGCTTGCGGCAAAGCTTGAATCGGTAATTTGAGAAGTTTTAGGTTTATATAATTCTAATTTCGTATTTTTATTCAAATTCAAAGTATATTTTAGTGATTTTACTTTTATTTATACGGCTGATATGATAAAATCGGTCTAAAGAGGAAAGGAAGTTGCACCATGATCAGAATTAAGAAGGGCGACAGAGCAACCTGTGAGGAATTCATCGCAGAGCTCAAGTCAAGAGTTAAGGATAACGATAAAAAGGTTGAAGAGAGCGTTTCTGCTATCATTGCCGAGGTTAAGGCAAGAGGCGACGAGGCGGTAAGAGATTTTTCTCTTAAGTTTGACGGCTGGGTACCCGAAAAGACAGAGCTTTCAAGCGATGACCTTAAGGAATATGTCGAGAAGTGCGACCCTGACTTTATTGCGGCACTTGAGAGAGCGGCGGCTAATATCAGAGATTTCCACGCAAGACAGAAACAGCAGTCAAGAATTGATACTTATCCCACAGGAGTGATCATGGGTCAGAGAGTCAGAGGACTTCACAGAGTAGGCGTGTATGTCCCGGGCGGCACTGCAAGCTATCCGTCTTCCGTTCTTATGAATATCATTCCGGCTAAGATTGCGGGCTGTGGCGAGATCATCATGGCTACACCTCCCGGACTTGGCGGAAAGCTGAATAACGAGGTTCTTGCGGCGGCTTATATCGCCGGAGTAGACAAGGTGTTCCTTATGGGCGGCGCTCAGGCGGTTGCCGCACTTGCATTCGGTACTCAGACTGTTCCGAAGGTCGATAAGATAGTAGGTCCCGGAAATATCTTCGTTGCTGTGGCAAAGAAACAGCTTTACGGCACGGTTGATATAGATATGATAGCGGGCCCAAGTGAAATTTTGATTATTGCGGACAGCAGTGCAGATCCTAAATATCTCGGCGCTGACCTTATGAGCCAGGCTGAGCACGACAGAATGGCATCGGCTATTCTCATCACACCTGATGAGGAGCTTGCAAAGAAGACAAGCGATGAAATCGAGCGTCAGATGCAGTATCTTTCAAGAAAAGATATTATCCGTGAATCTATCGATAACTTCGGCGCTATCATTGTTTGCGATAATATAAACGAGGCAGTGGACTTTGCAAACGAGCTTGCTCCTGAGCACCTCGAGGTTTGCTGTGAAAATCCGATGGAGTACATCGGAAAGCTTGATAATGCGGGCTCTGTGTTCCTCGGTCACTATTCACCTGAACCGCTCGGCGATTACTACGCCGGACCAAACCACGTACTTCCCACAAGTGGAACAGCAAGATTTTTCTCGCCACTTTCTGTCGATAATTTCATCAAGAAATCCAGCTTTATTTATTACACCAAAGATGAGCTTAATAAAGCGTCTGCGGATATCATCAAGCTTGCAAAGAGCGAGCACCTTACGGCTCATGCTAACTCGATTGAAGTCAGAGTTGAGGACATGAACAAGTGATGCACGGCATCAATATGAGTAAGAAGGAATAGGTATAAAGTATGTACGAATTAAACGAGAAGATAAGAGATCTTCGCCCTTACGATCCGAGCAAGAACGAATACAGCATTAAGCTTGATTCAAACGAGAGCTTTTTGCGTGTTCCTGAGTATGTTTTCGGCGAGGCAATGAGAAAGCTTGAGAGCTTGCAATATAACCGTTATCCCGATCCGACAGCCGATGCGCTTTGTGCGGCTTACGCAAATTACTATGGACTCGAAAGAGAGAACATTGCCGCCGGCAACGGCTCTGACGAGCTTATTAATATCATTTGCGGCGGATTTTTGATGTCGGGCGAGAAGTATGCGGTTTTCGCATATGATTTCTCTATGTATAATTTTTACGCTCATTTGGCAGGAGCAGAGGCAGTTGTCATTCCTCAGAACTCCGATTTTACCGTTGATACGGATAAGGTCATTTCTGTTTGCCAGAATGAAAAGGTAAGAATGCTCATCTTCTCAAATCCGTGCAACCCCACTTCAATCGGAATTAACAGAGATGAAGTGAGAAAGATTATCACTTCTCTTCCGGATACCCTCATTGTTCTCGATGAAGCATATATGGATTTCTGGGATCAGTCACTTCTCTCTGAAGTTAACGAGTACGATAACCTCATTATCCTCAAGACTCTTTCCAAGGCATTTGGACTTGCGGGCTTAAGATGCGGCTTTGCTGTGGCTAACAAGCGCCTTACGGATATTATCAAGGCTATCAAATCTCCGTTCAATGTGAACAGCCTCACTCAGGCATTCGGTGCGGTGGTTCTTAAGCATAAGGCAGAGAGCCAGTGTGCTTTCCGCCAGATTATTCAGTCAACAGCGGAGCTTCAGGAGGCTTTTGACAAGCTAAGCGAGAAATACCCCGGTGCAATGACTGTTCTTAAGAGCAACACTAACTTCATCACAATCAAGATGGATAATGCCGCCGATGCTTTCCTTTATCTCAAGGAGCATGATGTAATCATCAGATACTTCGGTGCATTCATCAGAATTACAGCGGGCAACCGTTCGGAGAACGCTCAGCTGATTAAATTCTTCGAGAATTTTCTTGAAGAAAACAAGGAGTGATTTCATGGGTAGAACATCTGAAATTACCAGAAACACAAAGGAAACCAAAATTTCTCTCTCGCTTGACATGGACGGCGGCGAGGTTGATATTTCAACGGGAATAGGCTTTTTTGACCATATGCTCAATGCCTTCGCTCATCACGGCGGATTTGGACTAAAGCTAAAGACTGTCGGCGATCTCGAGGTCGATTGTCATCACACAATCGAGGATACGGGAATTGTGCTAGGTCAGGCGATCAAAGAGGCACTCGGCGACAGGAGCGGAATCATGCGTTTCGGTTCGGCTTATGTTCCCATGGACGAGGCACTCGGATTTTGTGCGCTTGATATAAGCGGCAGAGCGTTCCTTGTTTTCAAGGGAGAATTTCCGGAGGAGAGATGCGGCACTTACGACACCTGCATGACGGAGGAATTTTTCCGTGCAGTTGCCGAGAATGCGGGCATAACGCTTCACATTCACTGTGAGTACGGAAAAAATTCTCACCATATGATTGAAGCTATGTACAAAGCGTTTGCTTATGCACTCAAAGCTGGCTCAAGAAGAAATGAAAGCGGCAAGGTCATTTCGACTAAAGGCGTATTATGATGATATTAACAAGGCAGTGAAAATTTCGGCTGCCTTGTTTTTCGGAAAGGAAAAAATATGATTATTCTTCCCGCAATAGATATAAAGGACGGAAACTGCGTCCGACTTTACAAGGGCGATTATTCTACTGCCGAAAAGGTTGCCGAAGATGCGGTGACAACGGCGAAGGGCTTCGAGCATGACGGTGCGGCATGGATGCACATGGTAGACCTTGACGGCGCAAAGGCAAAGAAGCCGATAAACGATGAACTCATTTTGAGGGTCAGAAATAACACCAAGCTGAACATTGAGGTCGGCGGCGGAATCCGTGACATGGCTTCGATTGAATATTATCTCGAAAGAGGAATAAACAGGGTAATTCTCGGCTCTGCCGCACTGCAGAACCCGGAGCTTGTGAGAGAGGCTGCGGCAAAATACGGCAAACACATAGCTGTCGGTATAGACGCACTCAATGAAATGGTAGCCGCTGAGGGCTGGGTGGAGAAGTCCACCGTAAACTACATAGAAATGGCAAAGCGAATGGAGGATATCGGAGTTAAATATATTATTTTCACCGATATTTCAAAGGACGGAACCTTGTCCGGCCCTAATTTCGATCAGCTTCAAAGATTAAACGACGCCGTTTCGTGTAATATCATTGCAAGTGGCGGAGTTAGTAAGCTTGACGATATAATCAAACTTAACGAGCTTGGCTGTTACGGTGCTATTGCCGGCAAGGCAATCTATTCAGGCGCACTGAGCCTTGATGATGCCGTTATTTCATCTCAGAAGATTAGCTCCACCGTGCTTAAGAAAAACGCCATAGACGAACTCGAGAGATACTTCAAGAAAGCGGAGCTTATTCCCTGTGTCGTTCAGGAGAACTCAACAGGCGAAGTACTCATGCTCGCTTATATGAACCTTGAGTCGATGAGACGCACTCTTGAAACGGGCTACACTTGGTTTTGGAGCCGTTCTCGTCAGGAGTACTGGAACAAGGGCGCAACCTCGGGACATTTGCAGAAGGTTATTTCAATCACAAGCGATTGTGATGACGACACGCTTTTAATTAAAGTAGATCAAATCGGAGCGGCTTGTCACACGGGAAGACACAGCTGTTTCTTCAGAAATATAAAGTAAGGGTGATAATATGATAGATATTCTTCGTGCGGAATACGAAACCGCAGTAACAAGACGAGAGAAAAAGCAGGAGGGCTCTTATACCTGCTATCTTTTTGAACAGGGAATTGACAAAATCCTCAAGAAGTGTGGCGAGGAGTGCTCTGAGGTTATCATAGCCGCAAAGAACGGAAAAAAGGAAGATACCGTCGGTGAGCTTTCCGACCTTATCTATCACCTTGCCGTGCTCATGGCTAACGAGGGAATCAGCGTTGACGACCTCGAGGCAGAATATATCAAGCGCCACGAAAAAGAAGGCAACCTCAAGACCTTCCATAAGGTGGACAGAAACTCATGATGTTTCCTGTAAAACCAAAACTGCCGTGGGATTATACCAAGCGTCTCATGGAATTCGTGAAGCCGAACACTAATCTTTTGATTATGAATATCGAGAAAGAGGAATTCACCTTGTCGCTCGATCATGATTTTGCATTCACCGCAGTCACAGCGTATAAGGATTCCGAATGTGCAAAGCTTCTCGAGAGATACGGCATTTGCGTGAAGGAAGCTGGCACAAAGCTTGATTTTGAAGACGAAACCTTTGACCTTGTGCTTAACTACCAGTCGGAGTACGATGCAAACGAAGTGAAAAGGGTGCTAAAAAAGGGCGGTCACTTTATCACGGAGCAAATCGGCGCTCGTGACATGGAAGAGCTCGAGGGCTTTAAGCCAAAAATCGATGCTTCATATAATCTTGAAAATAAATCGGCAGAACTGAAAAATCTGGGATTTAAAACGGTTTATACCAATCAGGCATATCCAATTTTAGAAACAGAGTCAAACGAATATAAGCTTCACAGATTTATAATCGTAGCTAAGAAGATGAAATAATGCGAGAGGACAGTTAAGCTGTCCTCTTTTTGCGTTTAACCTGAAAATCATCAGATGAATCGATGTTTGTGCGCTGTGATTTCAGAAATTCTTGTAATGAAATACAAAAGGTGCTAAAATAACGACATATCAAAAGTATTACCTAAACAGAGAGAAATATATGAACATTAAAAACTGGGAGGTTCTCCCGTTTGATAAGGCACAGGTGATTTCGCTTGTAGAGAAGTATCAGCTTCCCTCCGTTCTTGCCATGCTTTTTCAGGTGAGAGGCTTCACACAAAGCGAACAGATAGATGATCTGCTCGGCAGAACGGAAATTCCCACAGACCCTTTTGAGATAAAGGACATGGACAAGGCTGCCGACAGAATAATGCGTGCGATAGAAAATTTTGAAAAAATTGCGATTTTCGGTGATTACGATGCCGACGGAGTGACCTCCACCGCAATTTTATATACTTATCTTGAGCAAAACGGCGCAAATGTAATTTGGTATATTCCCAAGCGTGAGGGCGAGGGATACGGCATGAATATTCAGGCGGTAGATTTTCTGAAGTCGCAGGGGGTCGAGCTTATTGTCACGGTTGATAACGGAATTTCTTCCGTGAATGAAATTGCCCACGCCAGGGAACTCGGAATTGAAACCGTTGTAACAGACCACCACAGACCGCATGAGGTTTTGCCAGATGCTGTCGCTGTGGTTGACCCATACATCGAGGGAAACGAGCACCTTGAATTTCGTGATTATTCGGGTGCGGGAATTGCATTCAAGCTTATTCAGGCGATAGAAACAGAGATAGGCGATCCGGAAGAGCTACTTGACCAATATGCCGACATAGCATCAATCGGCATCATCGGAGATATTGTTCCGCTTGTCAGCGAGAACAGAAGAATTGTCCGCCGTGGTCTTCAAAAGCTTGCAAACTCCGACAGAGTGGGTATTCGTGCGCTTATCGAAAAATCCGGAGCGGCAGAGAGAAATCTCACATCAACGGCGGTAGCGTTCACGATTGTACCGAGAATAAACGCAACGGGAAGAATGGGAGATTCTGACCGTGCCGTGAGACTTCTCATCACACAGGACGAGGACGAGGCGGCTTCGCTTGCCGAGCAGATTTGTCTTGATAACACAAACAGAAGAGAGGTCGAGGCGCAAATCACGCAAAGCGTCATTGACTCGATTGAAAATAATGATGAAATAAAGTATTCGAGAGTTATCGTTGTCGGCGGAGACGGCTGGCATCACGGCGTTGTCGGTATTGTAGCCGCAAGAATTACAGAGCGCTATGGCAAGCCGTGCATGATTATCGCCGTGAACAACGGCGTTGCAAAGGGTTCGGGCAGAAGTGTCGAAGGCTTCAACCTTTTTGAGGCAATCACCGATTCTAAGGATTTGCTTCAGAAATTCGGCGGTCATCCCATGGCGGCTGGCATCACGCTTGCACCTGAAAACATTGCCGCTTTCAGAGAGTCTATGAATGCTTACGCAAGACTTCATTATCCCGTTATGCCGGCACAGACGATAACAATCGATTTGAAGCTTCAGCCGTCGGCACTGACAACCGCAATTCCGCAGAGCATAAGCGTTTTGGAGCCGTTCGGAGCCGCCAATCCCGCTCCGCTTTTCGGACTTTACAAGATGAAGCTTGAGAGCATAAATGCACTTGGCGGCGGAAATCATCTTCGTCTCAACCTGACGAGGGGGGATGTCGGAGTTTCGTGCATGAGATTTTCTATGGACGAAAAAAGCTTCCCGTATGAAATCGGCGATACGCTTGATTTGGCGGTTTCGCTTGAAAATAAAATGTTCCGTGGTGCCATGAGTCTGACGATACAGGTCAAGGAAATTAAAATTTCGGGACAGGACATGAGCGAGCTTATTTCTTCTTGGAGAATATACGAGAAATTCAAGCGTGGCGAGGAACTCACCGATGCCGAGAAGGACAATATAAAGCCGACAAGAGAAGACTTCATTCCGTTATATAAATTGATAAGAGTTTCGGGCTGGCGTGCGGGACTTTGCTCGCTGTTATCGAGAATGCCTACCAGTATGAGCCTTGGAAAATTAAGGCTTTGTCTCGATGTACTAGCTGAGCGCAGACTTATAGCCGAAGCTGAGTACGGCGAGGCGCTTAGCATAACGGCTTTGCCGACAAGCGGAAAGACCGATTTATTCGAGTCACCTATACTAAAAAGGCTGTGAAAAGCTTTTTCATATACTTTTGTAAAGCACAGTTGTCCGTTACAAGAAAGAAGGGGTGTAATGTATGGAAGTAAAAACAAGAACCTATGAAGAACTGATTGATAAAATAAAGAATAGTGATAAAGACTATGATTTGGCAAATATAGAGCGTGCCTACAAGGTCGCTGAGAAGTGCCATAACGGACAGCTTAGAAAGTCGGGCGAGCCGTACATAATTCATCCTATTTCCGTTGCTTATTTGCTTGTGGAAATGGGCATGGATTCGCAGTCTGTTATAGCCGGACTTCTTCATGATGTCGTCGAGGATACCGATATGACCCTTGACGAGATTAAGAAGAGCTTTGGTGCCGATATTGCCCTTTTGATTGACGGTCTTACGAAAATTTCTCAGATTCCTTTTTCCTCCCGTGAGGAGCTTCAAGCCGAGAACATCCGAAAGATGCTCATGGCTATGGCTGAGGATATTCGTGTAATCATCATCAAATTTGCCGACAGAATGCACAACCTCTCGACCCTCGAATATATGTCGCCGCAAAAACAGCGTGATAAGGCACTCGAGTGTCTCGAGGTTTATGCTCCGATAGCCGACCGATTAGGTATCCGTGCAGTCAAGGAGTACATGGAGGATGTCTCTCTTCGCTATATGGATCCCGTTGCTTATAACGAGATTCTCGCAAACCTTGAGTCACGCTCCAGCAGTCGCCAGAGCTTTATCAACAACACCAAGGCTGAAATAAAAGAAAGACTTGAGGATATCATCCCCGGGGCTTATATTGAGGGCAGAGTTAAGAGCGTCCACGGAATTTACCGCAAGATGTTCGTTCAGGGAAAAACCTTTGACGAAATCTACGATATTTTCGCCGTGCGTGTAATCGTAGATACAATCACCGACTGCTACAATGTTCTCGGTGTTATTCACGATATGTATCGTCCTATTCCTAATAGATTCAAGGACTATATTTCTACGCCTAAGGCAAACATGTATCAGTCACTTCATACGACTGTTTTCGGCAAAGAGGGAATTCCCTTTGAGGTTCAGATTAGAACATGGGACATGCACCATACCGCAGAGTTCGGTATCGCCGCACACTGGAAGTATAAGCTTGGCTTGCAGAGCACAGGCAAGGATGATAACCTCGAGAAGCGTCTTGCGTGGATTCATCAGATGCTCGACAGTCAGGACAGCAGTGAGGATGTCACAGAGATTATCAGCTCGATTAAATCGGATCTCATTCCCGATGAAGTTTTCGTCTTCACTCCAAGGGGAGACGTCATCAACTTGCCTGCAGGCTCAAATGTAATCGACTTTGCCTATGCGATTCATTCGGCTGTCGGTAACAGAATGGTCGGCGCAAAGGTCGATAAGAGAATTGTTCCGCTTGACTATAAGGTTAAGACGGGCGAGATTATCGAGATTATCACAACTAAGGACGCAAGCCACGGCCCGAACAGAGATTGGCTCAGCCTTGTAAGAACAAGTGAGGCAAGAAACAAAATCCGTGCTTGGTTCAAGAAAGAAAAGCGAGAGGAAAATATCCTCGAGGGAAAAACCGAGCTTGAAAAGGAATTTAAGCGTAACGGCATTGTTATGAGCGACGAGCTCATGCAGTATATGCTTGATTCTATCGGAAAGCGACACAGCGCAACAAGTGAGGATGATTTCTATGCCGCAATCGGTTACGGCGGAATTCAGCTTTACAAGGTTATGCCTCGTGTAAAAGAGGAGTATCAGCGCATAAGCAAGTCTAATGTCGAGCAGAATGCCGAGGAGATTATGGCGGCTCAGCCGGCACCACGCATCAGCAAGAGAAAGGCCGGGGGCGTTCTCGTTGACGGTATCGATAACTGTCTTATCAAGTTCTCCCGTTGCTGTAATCCGCTTCCCGGTGATGAAATCATTGGATTTATCACAAGAGGCTTCGGCGTTTCCATTCACAAGAGAAGCTGTTCGAATGTACCCAAGGATATGTCAAAGACTCCTGAGCCAGAGCGCTGGGTAGCCGCACACTGGGAGGGCGAGGTCAAGGAGGACTTTAAGAGTACACTCCATATTGTTGCGAGTGACCGTTCGGGACTTCTTGCCGACATCACCGCTCAGCTTTCTTCGATGCATATCTTCATTCACGGCTTAAATTCACGAGAGATTAAAAACACATCAAATGCTCTTATTTCGGCTACAATATCGATTAACGGCCTCGACCATTTACAGGCAGTTATCGATAGACTTATGAAAATTAAGGGCGTAATTTCAATAGACAGAAACTAAAATGAGTATAAATGTAACAACACTGTTTTCGGATGGCTTGCTTGATGAGAACAGCTATATTCTGACAGATACGGAAACGGGGTATTCGGCGGTTGTTGATCCCGATTTAATCCGCCACACTCCGAAGTATCTTGCAGAGAACTACGATATAAAGCTGATACTTCTGACACATTGCCACTTTGACCATGTTTATTCCGCAGAGGAATTAAGAAGATTGACAGGAGCAAAGATTCTTGTGCACAAGGACGATGCGAGAGGACTTCTCGATTCTGATATTAACCTTTCATACATTGCGGGAGGCGAGAGAATCAGCTTCTCTGCCGATGAAACCTTAGCTGACGGCGAGAAAATCAAGCTTGGCAACACAGAAATTCAGGTTTTGCACACTCCGGGACACACAAAAGGAAGCGTTTGCTTTCTTGCCGAAAATGTCCTTTTCAGCGGTGATACGCTATTTTCTGGCTCGGTGGGAAGAACCGATTTTCCGAGCGGCAGCTTCTCTGATATGATGAAGTCCATGGAGCGGCTTAAAAAGCTTGACGGCACGCTCACAGTGTATCCTGGTCACGGCTCAAGCACATCGCTTGAGTGCGAAATTTCACACAATCCTTACATGAACGGAATGTTTTCATAATGATATTATTTATAAGCGATGATTTTTTCCACTACGAAGCGGGAAATTTAGTCAGACTCTTTTTCCCTTATGACGACCTTAAGGTAGCTTTAATCGGCGAAGAGACGGAAAACACTGACGAAAATAAGATTTTTGCCGAAATTCACGGTGACGATTATATCTGCTCGATAGAGAGAAACGGAAAGAAACTCACGAAAAAAAGAACTCTCACCGATCACAGTGACGAGGAATATAACATAACAAGCACGATTTTTCTTGCATTCTCAGAGTACTGCGGCTATATGCCGAAGTGGGGAATGCTCACGGGTATTCACCCTGTCAAGCTTTTTGCCGATTACAAGAAAAAGCTTGGTGAAGAAGCGGCAGTCGAGCTTTTCGAGAACAGATTTCTTGTCAGTGAGGAGAAGACAGAGTTCTTAAGAAGAATAAGCCGTGTGCAGTCACCGATAGTTGAGAGTATAGATGAAAATGATTTCAGCCTCTATATTTCCATTCCGTTCTGTCCTACAAGATGCGCCTACTGCTCATTTGTCTCGCAGAGCATTGAAAAGCAGAAAAAGCTGATTGCGCCTTATGTCGATAAGCTTCTCGAGGAAATTGAGTATACGGCAAAGGTAACCAAGGAAACGGGGCTTCGGCTTATTTCCGCCTATATGGGCGGCGGCACTCCTACTACGCTGAATGCCGAACAGCTGAAATTGGTTATCAATAAGGTGTATGAGTGCTTTGATATGTCGGCATGCTCTGAATTTACCGTTGAAGCCGGAAGACCCGATACAATCGACCGTGAGAAGCTTGAGGCTTTGAGAGATCTTGGAATAACGAGAATAAGCATTAACCCACAGACCTTGCAGGATAATGTTCTCGAGAATATCGGAAGAAAGCACACCGCACAGGATGTTGTGGACGCTTATTTTCTTGCCCGTGAGGTCGGTATGGACAATATCAACATGGATTTGATAGCGGGACTTCAGGGCGATACCTACGAGAGCTTTGTAGATACTCTTGAAAAGGTGATTAAGCTTGCGCCTGAAAATGTCACGGTTCATTCGCTCGCACTCAAGCGAAGCGCAAAGATTTTCCACGAGGAATCGACTAAGGACTACCACGGCAAGGGAAATATAGCTGACGAGATGATAGATTATTCCGTGAAAAGACTCTCGGAAGAGGGATACGAGCCATATTATCTCTATCGTCAGTCGAGAATGATAGGAAATCTCGAGAATACCGGCTGGGCTAAGAAGGGCACGGCTTGTGCTTACAATGTATATACCATGGACGAGAGCCAGACTGTCGTAGCGTGCGGAGCGGGCGGCGTAAGCAAAATCAAGGATCCGTACTCCGACAGACTTGAGAGAATTTTTAATTTCAAATATTCATATGACTATCTCGATAGATTTGATGAAATTATTTCGAGAAAGAACGGGGTGAAGGATCTCTATGAGCAATTTCGCAAGCGGTTACATTAAGTATATCAATAACCTCGAGCAGATTAACGATGCGGCGGTTTCCAATCCGCTGAAAATGATTACAGAGGTTGAGGATTCCTATCGAGATCATCTCGAGGATGTCGCAAGAAATATCCGTGCTCACCACGGCAAAATCAAGATATGCATGCTTGCGGGCCCGTCAAGTTCGGGAAAAACGACGACTGCCCGTCTGCTCCAGACTTATCTGAAGAATTTCGGCGTGAATGCCTATATCGTTTCTATGGATAATTTCTATCTCGGCAGAGAGAATACTCCTAAAACTCCTGAGGGCAAGCCCGACTACGAAACGGTAAATTCACTTGACCTCGAGAAAATAAGGACAACCCTTGCTGAGGCGGCTTGCTCCGGAATCATTCGTATTCCGCATTTTGATTTTGAGCTTTCGCGTGCTGTCGGTGAGGATACCGTCATTGACATAACGAACGATGATATGATTATCATGGAGGGACTTCACGCTCTCAATCCTATGTTCACCAAGGGAATACCGTCCGATAAGCTTATCAAGCTTTATGTCAGCGTCAAGCAAGATTTGGAGGATATCAACGGCGAGGTAATGCAAGCTTCCGATATTCGCCTTGTCAGAAGAATTGTCCGTGATATGAAATACCGCGGAAGCGATGCCGAAGAAACCATTTTGATGTGGGATGACGTCGTGGCTGGCGAGGACAAATATATCAGACCATACCGCTTAAGTGCCGATTATACCGTAAATTCAATTCATATTTACGAGCCGTGTGTCTTAAGAGTTCCGGCAATTCCGGTGCTTCGAAAAATCGAGGAAAACAGCCCCGCTTACAGAAAGGCTAGGGAGCTTGATTCAAAGCTTATGAGATTTGAGCCGATTGCCACACAGCTTGTTCCGTCAAAGAGCATGCTAAGGGAGTTTATAGGCCCGAAATACGATCTCGATAGGTGAAAAACGGCAGTATTAACCGAAAATTAACAATTGAAGCCTATAATAAGTTTGCAATTAGTCTCCGACTGTTATATAATCAAATTACAGTTTAACCCACTTATAGGGGACTGACAGTCTTTTGGAGTAGGAGCTAAGATAGCTTTTCGACAAGTATCGGAAAGACGCTCCCAATGTAAACTTTTATATGTGAAGGAGATACAAACTATGGGTATTTTTGACAATGTTTATGCAAGTGTAAAAACTTATGCTGATGTAGCTGGCAAGAAGGTCAATAAGGTTATCGATGTTTCTAAATTGAGACTTACAATCAGCCAGATTAATTCTGAGATTTCTAAGAGATATGGCGAGCTCGGCGAGTACGTCTATGATGCAAAGAAGAGCGGCGACCTCTCTGAGGAGGAGATTGCTCTCAAGATTGCCGAGATTGACGATCTTTATGCTCAGGTTTCTACAATCGCAAAGCAGATTGCAGAGATTGAGAACAAGGCAGTTTGCCCTGAGTGCGGCAGACAGATTCCGATTGATTCCGCTTTCTGTTCTTTCTGCGGCTCAAAGATTGAGCATCCGGAGCCAGAGGTAGAGGAGCCTGTCGAAGAAGCAGCTGAAGAGCCTGTTGAGGTTGATGTCGAGAGCGAGATTGAGATCGTAACAGACGAAGAGCCGACAGAAGAGGTTTCTGAAGATGCTTCTGAGGAGACTGTTGAAGAGGCAGTCGAGGAAAAGGCTGAGGAGCCGACAGAGGAGTAATCCGCAATTAAAATTTATTTTGTTTAATAACATTTAGGGGAAGGAGCATTTTGCTTTGATTCCCCTTTTTGTTTTGAAAAGAATAAGGGAAAAACATATGCCTAAAAGTAAATCAAGTCAAAAGGTAGTTAAACAGAGCTTCATTCAGGGTGCGCTCATTCTTACTTTGAGCCTTGCAATAGTCAAGGCGGTCGGAGCTTTGTTTAAGATACCTCTTGCAAACATTATTTCAGAAAACGGCATGGGCTATTTCGGAACAGCGTATAACCTTTATGCCGTTCTTTACAGCCTTGCCACAGCCGGTTTCCCCGTTGCAATCGCACGACTAATCGCAGAAAACCAAGCGCTCGGCAATTATAACCAGATGCGCCAGGTTAAGAGAGTCGCCTTGCCGATATTTTTAGTGACAGGTTCTGTTGGTACGCTTCTTATGATTTTGGGAGCAATACCGTACACGAGATATGTTCAAAACGAAGGTGCGGTCTATTCGATAGTCTGCCTTGCACCTTCTATCTTTTTCTGCTGTCTCGGTTCAATCTACAAGGGCTATTTCGAGGGTGTTTCCAACATGACACCAACGGCGGTTTGTGAGGTTATTGAGGCGCTTTGCAAGTTCGTGTTCGGACTTTCGGGAGCACTTCTCACCGTTAAGTATTTTTCGAATGAATATAACCTTTACGGCACATTTATGGGCACTGAGGTCACAAGTCAAACGGCAGTTCTCAGAACCTATCAGTTTGCCGCCGCAGCCGCTATCTTGGGCGTCACAATCGGCACATTCTTCTCGTGGATTTACGGCTGGATTTACTACCACCGCCGTGGAACAGAGATAACAGAGGAGATGTATCTTCAGTCTCCTCCGGCAGAAAGCGGAAAAATCGTTGCTAAAAAGCTCATCAAGGTTGCTGTTCCGATAGCTGTCGGTTCGCTTGTTTCAAGCTTTGCGGGCCTTGTCGATTCAAGCTTCCTTTTAAGAAGACTTGGCGAGGTTGTCGAGAATAATTCGCAGCTTATACTTAATATGTACAGCGGCTCTATTCCGACAGAGAATCTTGCTGATTTGAGCACCATTCCTAATTTCCTTTACGGCTGTTACAACAACGGTCTTACCATTTTCATGCTCGTCCCGACAGTCACAACTGCGTTTGGCGTGAGCGCTTTGCCGGCACTTGCCTCATCATGGGCAAAAGGCGACAAAGAGGACATTAAGAAGAGCATAGAAACCATCATGCGAATGACCTCTATCGTCACAATTCCGTGCGGTTTGGGAATCACATTCCTTGCTAAGCCGATAGCTTATTTGCTTTACGGCTCAACGGGAGCCGCAGATATTGTTGGAAGATGCCTCATCGTGCTTGGTATCGGCTCGATATTCTCGGCACTGAGCACACCGATTACCTCAATGCTTCAGGCGGTCGACAGAGCCGACCTTCCCGTTAAGCTTGTTGTTGTCGGTCTTATCATCAAGATTGCCGTCAACTACACTCTTTGCGGAATACCGATTATCAACGTTCAGGGTGCGGGTCTCGGTTCGCTGTTCTGCTATCTTTTCCTAACGATAGTCGAGGTTATTGCACTAAAGAAAATCACAGGCGTTAAGCTCAGCATGAGCCACACCTTCCTAAGACCGACTTTGAGTGCGATTATCGCTTGCGGCAGTGCATGGGCTATTAATTTACTTCTTGTCACATTCGGCATGAGCGCAAGAATTTCGTGCTGTATTGCGATTGTTGCCGCAGTGGTGATTTATGTGCCCGCAGTCATACTTTTGAGGGCAATTCCAAAGGACGACATGCTCATGATGCCTAAGGGAGAAAAAATAGTAAATACACTTGAAAAACACGGTTGGATAAGGTAAAATATGAATACTTCTGTAAAAAAGAAAAAGTACACCATAGACGATTTGGTAGATGTAATGCATAAGCTCAGAGCCCCTGACGGATGTCCCTGGGACAGTGTTCAGACTCACGAGAGCATTCGTCGGGATTTTCTCGAGGAATGCTATGAAGCGGTCGAGGCTATTGATGAGAAAAACCCCGAGATGATGCGTGAGGAGCTCGGAGATGTTCTCCTTCAGGTTGTGTTTCACAGCGTTATCGAGGAGGAAAAGGGCAATTTTGATTTTAGTGATGTAGTAAATGATGTTGCCGCCAAGATGATAATTCGTCACCCACATGTTTTCGGAGATGCAGCGGTGAAGAATGTCGACGAGGTTTGGAGCAACTGGGATGCCATCAAGAAGGAGACTAAGGGACAGTCTTCCGATAAAGAAATGCTCATGTCCATTTCTAAGGCAATGCCCTCACTTATGCGTGGTCAAAAGGTCGTGAAGAAAGCTTCTAAGCTTGGAGTAGAGTACTCAGCGGATCCGCAGTACGATTTGAAAAAGCTTGCCGAAAAAGAGAATTTGGACGAAAAAGACTTAGGTCAGATGCTACTTCTCATTTCGGAAATTGCTTTCAAAAATTCCTTTGACGCCGAAAAATCACTCTATGACGAGACAAACAGATTTATCGGACAAAATTTCTGAAAAAACCTAGGAAATAGGCTGTTTTTTGAAATTATTTTTCTAATACAGAAATATAGGCTTGTTAGTTCGTAGTATAATTCAATTCGCTGTCGCTAATAAGCTAATAATACAAATCTATTTTGGAGGACCATAATAATGAATAAGACAGAATTAATCGCAGCAGTTGCTGAGAAGACAAATGTTAAGAAGAGTGATGCAGAGAAGGCAGTAACAGCTGTTATCGATACAATCACAGAGCAGCTTCAGGCAGGCGAGAAGGTTCAGATTGTCGGCTTCGGTACATTTGAGGTTCGTGAGAGAGCAGCTCGCGCAGGCCGTGATCCAAGAACAAAGGAGACAATTGAGATTGCAGCTTCTAAGGCTCCGGCATTCAAGGCAGGTAAGGCTCTTAAGGACGCTGTTAACGGCTAATTGATTTCTTTATGATAAATGCGGCTCGGAAGTTTTTCCGAGCCTGTTTTTTTGGAGGTTAGTATGAGACTTGATAAATATCTAAAGGTTTCCAGAATTATAAAGCGCAGAACAGTAGCAAACGAGGCATGCGATGCCGGCAGAGTTATCGTGAACGGCAGAGTTCAGCGTGCAAGCTATGATGTAAAAATCGGCGATGAAATTGAACTTCAGCTCGGTGCGAGAAGCGTCAAGGCAAAGGTGCTTTCTGTCAATGAATATGCGAAGAAAGAAGACGCACCCGCAATGTACGAGATAATTGCAGAGTCCTGAGGAAAAGCATATGATACTAAGTAAAGCAAGTCTTCATATTTTTGATTTTTCCTCCGATATATGTGTGCTTTCTAAGGCTTGTCTTAATTTTGTTCAGCCGGCTAACGGAGAATTCATAAATAAGCACATTGATAAAATTATGAAAGACCCCGACAGAAAAAAGGCGAAATTCAAGCTCGACAGTGCATTCCTTGAGACTGCCAAGGCATATGCCGAGAGCGGAAAAACAGAGGATGATTTAGTTCTTTTATCGGGAAGCATTGGACAGTACCTTTTTGATAAGCTAAAGGAAACAGACGAGCCGAGTTCTTGCGATTTTTTGACTGCGGAATTCAGTGAAAACGAGATTCCTTACATTGCGATTATGATTTTCAATCATAAAACGGCTTATACTCACAATGTTCTCACAACATCGGACGGCCCGGAGTCGGAGGTTATTGTCCACCGTGCGATACTCTCGACAGGCTCAAAGGCTGACGCTTATGCCGTAGTAAAACTTGATGATTTCTCTGTTATTTACAGCGAGAAAAAGAGAATTAAAAACGGCAAAGCGGTCTATGTTCTTCGTGATGACATACTTTCCGTTGAGGCTGAGGCTTCCTCCCGTGAGGTAATAAAAGCCGTGAGCAAGGCGGCCGCTGAGGTAGCAGAGGAGCACGGCGCCAACACAGCACAGGCTGTCGCAAAGGCAAGAAGCTTCATTTATGAGAGTTCGGCAGAGGGAGAGTATTTCGACCTTGAGGATGCGGCAGAGACGGTTTTCGGTGACAACAGCAATATGCAGAGTGAATTCCGTGAAAAGCTCAATGAATCCAAACTGCCCGAAAAGGTAAGCGTAGACAAAACATATGCCGAGAAACAAAAAGGAAAGCAGAAAATCAAAACCGATACGGGTATTGAAATAAGCTTTCCGGCTGATTATGCCGACAGTTCTGATTACATTGAGTTTATCAATAATCCTGACGGCACAATATCAATAGAGCTTAAAAATATCAGTAAGATAATTAATAGATAAACCAAATTAAAAAGGTGAACTCACTCGAGTTCACCTTTTTGCTTATCCTATGTTAGATTATTTTGTTGGTCTGAGACTTTTCACAAGCTCTGCAGCCGCACGAGCTTTGTTCTCGATTTCATCGAAGCGCCCCTCGTTGATAGCGTCAACGGGAGAAATCCATGTTCCGCCGCAAGCGATGCAGTTCGGCAATGAGAGATAATCCTTTACGTTGGAAAGTTTGATTCCTCCTGTCGGCATGAACTTCATGGAAGCATATGGGCCGCTAAGTGCTTTTAGCATTCCGACTCCGCCGACAACCTCAGCGGGGAAAAGCTTAACAATCTTGAGTCCCATTCTCATGTTCATTTCGACTTCGCTCGGTGTTGCACAGCCCGGGAAAACGGGAATATCATTCTCAATGCACCACTTGACGGTCTCCGGATTAGTACCGGGACTGATGATAGCCTTTGCGCCTGCTTTTACGGCTGTCTCTGCCTGTTCGGGTGTGAGAACAGTTCCGGCACAGACAAAGCACTCGGGAACATTTTCGCTGATAAGCTTAATAGCCTCAGCCGCCGCATCAGAGCGGAAAGTGATTTCGGCAGCGGGAAGACCACCCTTTACGAATGTCTTTGCAAGTTCAACTGCTTTTGAAGCATCCTCAATTTTAACAACGGGAATGATACCTGTATTATATAGTAATTCTTCAATGTTATTCATGATATTTCTCCTAAGAAACTGTTCTGAATGTGACCGGCTGCATAATTCTGCCACTGTCACGGTGAGTTGTGATAAGCTCGATATAAACGGCTTCGATTGATGATTTTAATTCTTCTTCCGATATACTGCTGTTTACTGCTCCCGTCACGGTGAATTCATATTCCTTGCCAGCTTCAATCGTGATTTCGTTATCCGTGCCGTAGGAAACAAATGGGTTGTTAGCGCCAGTCAGTTCCGTGAAGGTAGTCGGATAATACATCTGAATGTTGATTTGAGCGAGATCCTTGTCGGTGTTTTTGATTTTTACAGTCAGCGTGTAGGAATTTCCTCTTGATACAAATTCCGCAGAGCTTACTTCAAGACCGCTCGGCAAATCCCTTAGATTTGGATATTCGTTGTACGAGGAGAGAAATTCCGTGAAGCTTGTGCTAAGCTCCTCGGGGTTAACGCTGTCGCTGTGGAATATGTTCATCACGAGGACAACTGCCGCAAGGATGATGAGCGTTCCGATGAAAAAGAAAATTCCCATGAATACTCTTTTTAGCACGGTGTGATCCTTTGCTTCTATCGGTTCGTCAAGAACATATGTGATTTGCGGATTTTTTCTTTTTGGCTTACGTTTTTGCTTTTTGTTTTCAGCCATTACTTCATGTAACCTCCGTTCATTGGTGAAGCGGCATGCTCGGTGTAGAGCTTAAGCACGCCTTTTTTATATTTGGGCTCTTTTGGTGCCCATGATTTTCTTCTTTCTTCAAATATCTTATCGATTTCTTCGGGAGTTTTTCTCTCTCCGTCAATACCGATAACTCTCAAAATTCTTTCTTTGATGTCAATTTCTATGATGTCATTTTCTTCGACTAAAGCGATAGGTCCGCCCTCAGCCGCCTCGGGGGATATGTGTCCGATTGCGGGGCCCTTGCTTGCGCCCGAAAATCTTCCGTCCGTCAGAAGTGCGATCGAAGCGGAGAGTTCGGGGTCGGAGGAAATAGCCTCTGTGGTATAGAACATCTCAGGCATACCTGAGCCTTTTGGCCCCTCATAGCGAATTATAACAGCTTCGCCCGGGTTGATTTCATGAGTGAGAATTGCGCTGATAGCGTCCTCCTCGCAGTCAAACGGACGAGCCTTCAAAATAGCTTTGTGCATTTCTTTTGGAACGGCAGAGTGCTTGACGACACAGCCGTCTGGCGCAATGTTTCCTCTGAGAACTGCGATTGTGCCGTCAGTTCCGATTGGATTATCGAATGTCTTGATAACATCGGTGCGTTTTAGTCCCGTGCGTGCCATGTATTCGTCACATTTCTCGAAGTAATTTGATTTCTTGAGGTCTTCAAGATTTTCGCCGAGAGTTTTTCCTGTGACGGTCATGCAGTCGAGGTGAAGATTTGATTTAATCTCTTCCATGATTCTCGGAACGCCGCCGGCATAGTAGAAATATTCGGCGGGCCATTCACCTGCCGGGCGGATATTGAGAAGATAATGAGCGCCACGGTGCATTCTGTCAAAATAGTCTCCGTCAATTTCTATTCCGTACTCACGAGCGATAGCCGGAATGTGAAGCAGAGTATTGGTAGAGCCAGAAATAGCCGCATGAACCATGATGGCATTCTCAAATGCTTCACGGGTGCATATGTCGGATGCTTTGAGTCCAAGTTTTGCAAGCTTGACCGCCTGTAGACCGGCTTTGTAAGCAAAGTCCTTGAGGTCGGGACTTGTTGCGGGCATGAGAGCACTTCCCGGGAGCATGAGTCCCAGTGCTTCTGCCATGATCTGCATGGTGGAAGCCGTGCCCATGAAGGAGCATGCTCCGCAAGATGGACAAGCGTGGTGCTTGTAGTAGGTGAGTTCCTTTTCGCTTATCTCGCCTCGCTCATACATTGCGCTGTATTTTCCGATTTGCTCGAGTGTGAGAAGATTGGGGCCAGCCTCCATGACTCCGCCCGTCACAACAACCGACGGAATATCTATTCTTCCGATACCGATAAGCTCGGCGGGAACTGACTTATCACAGCTTGCGATGAACACACCCGCATCAAAGCTTGTAGCGTTGTTGTGAATTTCAATTAAGTCGGCGATTATATCTCTTGAGGCGAGGGAATAGTTAATTCCGTCGTGACCTTGGCTCATACCGTCGCAAATGTCGGTAGCAAAGTAAAGTGCGCCCTTGCCGCCGGCATCGTGGACGCCTTTGTAGGCAAGATTTGCAAAATCGAGCAGATGAGCAGAGCCCGGGTGACTCTGACCGTAGGTACTTTCTATTAAAATTTGCGGCTTCTCGAGGTCTTCGACCGTCCAGCCCATACCTATTCTTAGAGGATCCATTTCAGGAGCAATCGCTCTTATTTCTTGGCTTTTAAGCATACTGACACACCTTTCTATAATAACAGTCCAAAAGACTGTTTTTATTGCAGTAACTTCCACGCCTCGATTATACTCCCAAAAGTCTAAAATATAAAGACACAAATTTGTAAAGCTTTTTAATTTGATTATTTCTTAATAATGTGTGAACTTTTGAAAATTCGGCATTTTGACGGTGAAAAACAGGACTTTTAAATTTGACCGAAAGTCATTTATGTGTTAAAATATCTCGGATAGCTACAAAATGCTTTAAATTTGAAAGGTGAAAGATTTATGGAAAAATTAATATCCTTTACAGTTCCGTGCTATAACTCCGCAGATTACATGAGTGTTTGCATTGAGAGCTTACTTAAGGGCGGAGACAGAGTTGAGATCATCATCATCGATGACGGCTCAAAGGACAGAACAGGCGAGATTGCCGACGAGTATGCAGAGAAGTATCCTAGTATCGTCAAGGTTGTTCATCAGGAGAACGGCGGCCACGGCGAGGGCATTAATCAGGGTATCGCTCATGCTACAGGAAAATATTTCAAGGTTGTCGATTCTGACGACTGGGTCGGTGAGGACGCACTTGAGAAGCTTCTCGACATCATCGGTGGCACGGCAGAGAAGAATTTGCCTGATCTTTTTGTCTGCAATTACCTCTACTACATAAAGGGACAGGGCATTCACAGAAGAATTAAATATTCTTCCATTTTCCCAGAACACAAAATTGTTTCGTGGGAGCAGACTAAGCCGTTCCTTATGAGCCAGAACCTCACATTACATTCATGTATGTTCAAGACAAGCGTCATGAAAGACAACGGACTTGTACTTCCTAAGCACACATTCTACGAGGATAACTACTATGTTTATTACTCTATTCCGTATGCTAAGAAGATTATGTATCTCAATGTCGATTTCTATTACTATTTAATAGGAAGAGACGGTCAGTCTGTTGCCAAGGAGGCACTTCTCAAGAGATATGCTCAGCAGCTCAAGGTCACAAAGCTTTGCTTTGAGGCTCACAGAATTCTTGATATAAAGAACACAGAGCCACACCTTTACAGATGCATGTATCATCACCTAAGACTTATGTTTATCTTGAGTTCGCTTTTCTGCAGACTCAATAAGTCAAGGGAAACCGATAAGGTTATGAGAGAATTCTGGAAGGAGCTCTATGCAATCGACGAGCCGCTTGCAAGAAAGTTCAGACGCATGAGTGTTGTAAGCTTCTTAAACCTCCCCGGAAAAGCAGGACAGGAGATTTGCTCACTTTCCTACAAGACCGCTCACAAATTCCTTAAGTTTAACTAAAATCATTCACGGCAGAATCGAATTATCGGTTCTGCTGTTTGCTTTTTGTTCGATAATATGCTATACTCCTATTACTTTTGATTTACATAATAGGAGATTATATGCTTCAAAAAACTCATGCGGCAGTCGGAACTGCCACAAGTCTTGCAATGTTTATTCCAACGGATATTCCCACTCTGATAATCGGTACGGGAATGGCGCTAGTCGGCTCTGTTATATGCGATATTGATTCGGGAACTTCGAGCTCAAGAAAGCAAGCGAATATGGTAACATTTTTCATTTTCGGCATTTGTGTTTTGCTGGGCGGTGCCGAATATTTTTTCCACTTGGGACTTAGGGAAAGACTTTTTTCAAACAACGGCTTGGTGCGCTCGATTTTGTGTGCGGCGGTTTTTATTTCCGTTTGTCTTATAGGCAAGCAGACTGCTCATCGCAGCTTTATGCACTCGTTTTTGTGTCTCGGTATTTTATATTCATGTATTGCGATTTCATTTCCGATAGGCGCACGCTATTTTGCGGCGGCTTTCTTCTCGCATCAGGTGATTGATGTTCTTAATAAAAAGGGAGTAAGGCTACTTTATCCGATTAAAACAGGATTTTCGATAAATCTTTGCCGAAGTGACGGACTGATAAACAAGATACTTTTTCTTGCGGGAATGATAGCGTCAGTTTCTATGGTGCTGTACTCTATTATTCTGATTGTAACTCTCGGCTTGTGATATGCTTTTCTTGAAAATCAAGAATTCCTGTGTTACTATTTTTCGAGTAAAAGAAAGATAAGAAAGAATATCGAGGTAAATAATGGAAAATTTTGTATTTGCTCTCAACGCAACCTTGCCCGTGTTTCTAATAATATTGCTCGGTTGGTTTTTGAACAAGGTAGGTATGTTCAACGAAGCTTTCAATAAAGCCGCAAACAACTATGTCTTTAAGTGCGCTTTGCCGTTCAGCCTTTTCGATTCAATCTCTAAAATGGATCTATACAGTGACTTCAAGCCAAGCTTTGCGATTTACTGTGCAATTGTTACCACCGTGTTTTTCTCACTGACATGGGCTTTGTCGTTCGTGTTTTTCAGAAAGAATAAGGGCTTAATCGGTGCGTTCGCTCAGGGCTCAACCCGTTCGAGTGCCGCTATCTTAGGAGTCGCCTTTGCCGTGAATATCTACGGCTCATCCGGAATGGTTCCGATGATGATAGTTTCTGCCGTTCCGCTTTTTAATATTTTCTCCGTGCTTATTTTGCTCTTTTCACCTCAGGTCGACGAAGACGGAAATCTTCTGCCGAAAGTCAAGGTAAGCGCTGGTGCGGCAATCAAAAAGGCTCTCATAGGAATTATCACAAATCCGATTATACTCGGTATCCTTGCGGGAATTCCCTTTGCACTTCTCAAAATCAGCTTGCCGACAATACTCACTAAGACTATTTCCACGGTCGGCGGCACTGCTTCGCCCGTAGCATTGCTTGTAGTCGGTGCTTCGTTCTCAGGCGGTGCGGCGCTCAAAAAGCTTAAGCCGGCGTGCGTGGCAACATTTATAAAGCTTATACTTTTGCCGGCGGTATTTCTTCCGATTGCCGCATTTATGGGATTTCGTGATTCGGAGATTGTGGCAATTCTTATTCTGCTCGGCTCGCCGACAACTGTCGCAAGCTATGTCATGACAAGAAACATGAAGGGCGATGCTGTTCTCAGTTCCGATATAGTTGTACTTTCCACTTTGCTTTCAAGCGTAAGCCTTACGCTTTGGATATTTGTACTTAGATCCTTTAATTTGATGTAATAAGTTAAGAGGGTGATAAAATGAAAAGAAAGCTTACATTAGCTTTTGTTTTCCTGTTTGTAATCTCTATATTTGGCGGATGTAAATCCGATGTCTCGAGAGAAGAATCATCGGAGAGCGAGACTAAGCTAGATACCGCTGTAATCGATGATGTTTTGGAGCGTGGATATCTCACGGTCGGATGCAGTGAGGAAGATACCGCACTGTTCGAATATGACGAAAAGAACGATAAATACAAAGGCCTTGAAGCAGAGATAGCCTATGAGACTGCCGCTGAGATCTTTAATGTGACCGCCGAAACAGCAGAAAAGGACGGTCTTGTGAAGTTCATTCCCGTTGCTTCCGAGGACAGAGAAAACCTTGTCTTGTGGGGAAATTTCGACGTTCTTTTGTCGAATTACACAATCACAAGCGAGAGAAAGTCTACACTTTGCTTTTCCGACAGCTACTATACAGATTACCTTGCAGTATTGTGTGCAAAGGATTCTAAGCTCACAAATGTAAGCGATTTGACGAATAAAAATGTCGGTGTAGTCAGAAGCAGTACGGCAGAAGAAGATTTAAAGACATATTTTTCTTCGCTTGAGAAGAACAAGGACTATCCGTTCTTTTTTGAGTATGCCGATTTGGATGCGGCTGTTTCCGCTCTTAAAGACGGTGTCGTGTCTGCTGTTTGCTGTGACGCTAACCTTATTTCAGAGTACGCTGACGACGGTTATTTGATTATGGATGAAAAGGTAGTAGGTCAGCATTACGGTGCGGCGGTAAAGCCTGAAAACGAATTATTGCTCGATTATGTCAATTCTTCAATCGCAAAGTGCATAAAATGATGATTGCGGACGCCTTTTGAGCGTTCGCTATTATTTTTCTTTCGATTTTGTCATAAATATTGAAAAATATTGATTTGACAGTTATAATCTATATGTGAGAGTTTGGGAAACTTTCAAAAGTGTGTTGAGAAATACTTAATTTCATATGTGGCAGTTTGAATTTAAGTTTTCAAATAGTAAAATGTATTAGAAATGATTATGCCTTTAATCAGTGAAAGAGAGGAAGTTTTTTATGAGAAAAACCAAGATTATTTGTACTATCGGCCCTGCATCCGAGAAAGAGGAGGTTTTCCGCCAGTTATGCGAGGCGGGAATGAACGTTGCAAGACTTAACTTTTCTCACGGCTCACACGAGGAGCATCAGAAGAAAATTGATATGATAAAGAAGGTAAGAAAAGAGCTCAATATGCCTATCGCAATCATGCTCGATACAAAGGGTCCTGAGTATCGTGTAGGCGAGTTTAAGGGCGGCAAGGCAGAGTTAACAGAGGGCTCTAAGTTTACCTTTACAACAGAGGATATCATCGGTGACAAGACAAAGTGCTCCGTCTCTTACAAGAACCTTATGAAAGATTTGAAGGTTGGCGATACTGTTTTGGTAAACAACGGTCTTCTTGATTTCGTTGTTGACGAGCTCACCGACACAGAGGCTATTTGTACAGTCAGATCCGGCGGAACAATCTCAAACCGCAAGAGCATGAACTTCCCCGATCATATTCTCAAGAATGAGTTCTTAAGCGAGCAGGACAAGAACGATCTTCTTTTCGGTATCAAGAACGATGTCGATTTCGTTGCGGCTTCATTCGTTTCAACTAAGCAGAACCTTGTCGACATGAGAAAGTTTCTCAATGAGAACGGCGGCGCAAGAATTGATATTATCGCAAAGATTGAGAACCGCACAGGTGTCAACAATATCGACGAGATTTGTGAGGTTGCAGACGGTATCATGGTAGCAAGAGGTGACCTCGGTGTTGAGGTTCCGTTCATGGAGCTTCCGTCACTTCAGAAGAAGCTTATCTCAAAGTGCCGCATGCTCGGCAAGAGAGTTATCACCGCTACAGAGATGCTCGAGTCTATGATTCACAATCCGAGACCGACAAGAGCAGAGGCAAGTGACGTTGCAAACGCTGTTTATGACGGAACAAGTGCCGTTATGCTTTCAGGTGAGTCTGCCGCAGGTAAGTATCCTGTTCAGGCTGTTAAGACAATGTCAGAGATTTGCACAGTTGCCGAGGAGAACATCGATTTCGAAAATTGGTTTAAGGAGACAGACTACACCATCAGAAATCAGGTTGACGCTGTTTCTCACGCTACATGCTCAATGGCTACTGACCTCAACGCAAGAGCGATTGTTGTTTCCTCTATTTCCGGTGTTACCGTAAGAATGGTTAGCCGTTTCCGTTGCCCGATTGACATCATCGGTATCACAACAGATGAGAAGGCATGGAGAAAGCTCAACCTCTCATGGGGTGTTACTCCTGTTCTTTCTGAGGAGTTCTCAAGCCTTGATGTTATGTTCTATTTCGCTATTGAGAACGCTAAGAAGGTATTTAACCTCAAGAAGGGTGAAAGCCTTGTTCTCACAGGCGGAAAGAGCGGCAAGGAAGGCTCAACAAACACAATCAGAGTTGAGACTGTTTGATTTAAAGATTGCTGAATAAATTTCGGACGAGGCAAATTTTGTCTCGTCCTTTTCTATTGTCTCTCAGTACTCTTATTTATCCTTTTGTAAACAGTTCGGCTGTCAAAGCCCAACCACAGATGCCTATCGCATTTTTGGTTAACTTTGCCAGCCTATATCTTTCACTATCGCTTCGCTCTGTTTTCCGTATACGCTAATTATTAATTCTTAATTATACATTATTAATTATTCGTGGGCTCCGCCCACACCCGTTCGCTTTTTGTAAAAAGCGAAACCAAAAACTTTATTGTTTATGTGGCTTTGCGTTTTGAATTTATTGATTTTTACCACTGATAAGCGTAAAATGTATACAAAAGCATATGCTTTTAGAAAGGTGTGTTGATTATGATTTATTATGTTTCACAATACGGAAGATATAATGGAAAAGGCACTAAGGAAGATCCCTTTAAGCTTATCAATTCTGCCGCTAAAATCGCCGAGCCGGGTGATGAGGTTATTGTTATGCCCGGTGTTTACCGTGAGAACGTCAATCCCGTTCTTGGCGGTACTGCCGAGAAGAGAATAGTTTATCGTTCTTCTGAGCCGCTAAAGGCTGTCATCAAAGGCTCTGAAGAAATTAAATCTTGGGAAAGAGTTGAAGGAAATGTTTGGAAGACGGAAGTCGACAATGCGATTTTCGGTGACTACAATCCGTACACGACTCTTGTCAGAGGTGACTGGTTCATTGCAACTTACATTGCTCACACGGGTGAGGTTTACCTTAACGGAAAGGCTATGTACGAGGTGACAGAGCTTGACGGTGTGAAAAATCCTGTTAAGTCAAAGGCAAGCTGGGATCCTGATTTTTCTCTTTACACTTGGTACACCGAGCAGAACGAAAAAGAGGACAAGACCGTTATTTATGCTAATTTCCATGACTTTGACCCGACTGCAGAATGTGTTGAGATAAATGTCAGAAGAAACTGCTTCTATCCACATGCTGAGGGCAACGGTTACATCACGCTTGACGGTTTCACTGTAACTCAGGCGGCAACTCAGTGGGCACCTCCGACTGCTTATCAGGAGGGAATGATAGGTCCGCACTGGTCAAAGGGCTGGATAATCGAGAACTGCGATATTTCAAATTCGAAGTGCAGTGGTATTTCCCTTGGAAAATATCGTCAGGAGAACAACGACAACAAGTGGCTCAAGGAAAAATACAAGGACGGAACTCAGACGGAGCGAGACTGCATTTGTCAGGCTCAAAGAGAGGGCTGGAGCAAGGAGACTATCGGCTCGCATATCATCAGAAACAACGATATTCACGACTGCGGACAGACGGGAATCGTCGGTCACCTCGGAGGAGTTTTCTCATTGATTGAGAATAACCACATCCACCACATCAACAACCGTCAGAATCTTGCGGGCGCAGAAATCGGCGGAATAAAGATGCATGCGGCTATCGACTGCATCTTTAGAAACAACCACATTCATCACTGCACGAGAGGAATTTGGCTCGACTGGCAGGCACAGGGAACGAGAGTTACAAGAAACTTTTTCCATGACAACACCTTGCCGTATGAATTTCTAATGTGCCCGGAAGGAATGAGCGGCATAGGCGAAGATCTTTTCATTGAGGTATCTCACGGCCCAACGCTTGTTGACCACAATGTATTTTTATCTGCAAGGGCACTCAAGCTTGCTACTCAGGGCGTTGCGATTGTAAATAACCTTATAGCCGGTTCATTTGCGGCAGTCGGTAAGGGTGTAAACAACGGAACTTTAACAAAGATTTCTCCGAGATACACGCCGTATCACGAAAAACACGGCACTGCAGTTGCGGGCTTTATGACGATACTTCATGGCGACATGAGAATATATAACAATATATTCGTACAACAGCCGATTCACCCATTTATGAAAGAACAAATGGATAAAGGTGGCTACGGAGAGTGGGATGACTGCAATGTAATTACGGGAACAGTGCCGTACAGCGGTTATCAGACCTTTGAGCAGTGGGACAAGGAATTTGACGGATACTGCGGAATGGGCAGTGCGCCGAGCGACCGTTATTATATTCCGTTACCGGTCTGGACGGGCGGAAACATGTTCTTTAACGGAGCAAAGCCTTGCGATATAGAGCAGGACGGAAAGGTTATTGAAGAGAAAATCACTCTTGAGCTTGAAAAAACCGACGAGGGATATTTCTTGAAGACTGACCTTTGCAAATATGCCGAAGCCAAAAAGCTTCTTCACACGGAGGATCTCGGAATGGCATTCGAGCCGGAGGAAAGATACGAAAATCCGGACGGAAGCAGTATCACATTTAACGAGGACTATTTCGGCAATGTGAGCGACAGCGTAATTGCCGGCCCGTTCGCAGAGATTCCAAGCGACAAATTCGCTTTATGAGTTTTCTTAATTTAGAAAAGCACTTGCAATTTTATGCAAATAGGTGTATACCTATTAAGTAAAAGATACAACCGAATAAAAACGGGAGCTTGTATTACAGGCTGAGAGGAAGGTATGACCTTCGACCGAGAACCTGATTTGGATAATGCCAACGTAGGGATGCTTAATTCTTTGCTGTTTTGTTATGAATTTCGCGCGAAACCGCAAGAGTATTAGGAAAGCTTAGCTATTTAAGGAGTTGCCAAATCGGCAGCTCCTTTTTTGTTGTCTTTTTTCATACCACGCAAGTTTAATTAGAGTAAGGAGAAGAAATATGTTTCAGAATATGCTGAGAAATGTAAGGGAAAAGTCCCCAATCATTCATAACATTACAAATTATGTTACCGTCAATGACTGTGCCAACATTGTGTTAGCAGTGGGCGCATCTCCTATTATGGCAGACGATGAGGAAGAGGTCGAGGAAATCACATCTATTTGCTCTGCTCTCAACATCAATATCGGTACGCTTAACAGACGAACAATTTCATCTATGATTCTTGCGGGAAAGCGAGCAAATGAGCTTAATCATCCCGTAGTGTTAGACCCTGTTGGTGTCGGCGCATCAAAGCTTAGAACCGAAACTGCGCTGAAGCTTTTAGATGAGGTGAAGTTCTCCGTAATACGAGGAAATATATCAGAGATTAAAACCTTAGCATATGGAAGCGGCACAACAAAGGGTGTTGACGCTGATGCGGGGGACAAAGTAAGCAAAGAAAATATAGATGAAATAGTCGCATTTGCTAAAGAGTTTTCGAGAAAAGTCGGATCGGTAATAGCTATCACAGGTGCGATTGATATTGTAGCAGACAGCGAAAAAGCATATTGCATTCACGGTGGTCATCCGATGATGTCGTCTGTTACAGGTACGGGCTGTCAGCTTTCTGCCATGACAGCGGCATTTATAGGTGCAAATCCCGATTGTATATTGGAGGCTACTGCTGCTGCGGTTTCTGCAATGGGCTATGCGGGCGAAATTGCTCATGATAGACTTACTGAATCTGACGGAAATTCAAGCTACAGAAATTATATCATTGATGCAATTTACAATATGACCCCCGAAATGCTTGAGAAAGGAGCAAATTATGAAGTGCGATAAAAAATACATGCTTCTATATGCCGTGACGGACAGAGCATGGGTAGGAAAGCAAAGTCTATACGAACAAGTTGAGTGCGCTTTAAAGGGCGGTGTAACTTGCGTTCAGCTTCGAGAAAAGAACCTAGACAATGACGCTTTTCTCGCCGAGGCAAAAGAGATTTCCAAGTTATGCAAGAGTTACGGTGTGCCGTTTTTCATAAATGACAATGTAGAAATTGCCGTAAAGTGCCATGCAGACGGAATTCATGTCGGTCAAGACGATATGAAAGCGGCAGAGGTCAGAAAATTAGTCGGAGACGATATGATAATCGGTGTTTCGGTTCATACTGTTGAGGAGGCACTCGAGGCTGTGAAAAACGGCGCAGATTGTCTTGGTGTCGGTGCGGTTTTCTCTACATCGACAAAGGCTGACGCTAATGTTCTTCCAAAGGAAACACTGCGTGAAATTTGTGATGCCGTGGATATTCCCGTGGTTGCGATAGGCGGAATAAATAAATCGAATATA
Source organism: Bacteroidaceae bacterium (assembly GCA_963589785.1). GTDB lineage: Bacteria > Bacillota > Clostridia > Oscillospirales > Acutalibacteraceae > SIG603. Next base: position 163,252 of record CAVAMJ010000003.1, read on the forward strand.
TCTTCTCTTTCCGGCAGTGGAGTAGACGGAGTTGCGTTAGTTAGTGCGATATTCGCAAGTGAGAATATCGAGGACGAATGTCGTTTGCTCAAAGGCTTATCGGAGAAAATGGTTAACACTAAGAATAAATAAGCAAAAAATCGCTCAAAAATGCGATTTAGAAGCGGCAGATTGGGGGCACCATCTTTTGTCGCTTAATAAAACGATGCTGAAAATGAAAGGAGTTTTTACCATGAAAATGAAAACAGCATTGACTATCGCAGGAAGTGACTGCAGTGGAGGCGCCGGTATTCAGGCAGATTTGAAAACAATGACGATGAACGGTGTTTATGCGATGAGTGCAATAACAGCATTGACCGCACAAAACACAACCGGCGTAAGAGCAATACAGGAATCGACACCAGCTTTTCTGAAAGAACAGATAGACGCTGTATTTGAGGATATCTATCCAGATGCGGTCAAGATTGGTATGGTATCTTCCACAGAACTTATACATGTTATTGCTGAGAGACTAAAATTTTATAAGGCAAAAAACATCGTGGTTGATCCCGTTATGGTAGCAACAAGCGGTTCGTCACTTATGAAAAGTGATGCGGTGAATTCGCTTATAGAGGAGCTTTTTCCGATTGCTTCGCTTATCACGCCCAATATTCCCGAGGCTCAGGTGATTTCAGGACTTGCTATCGAGAGCAAAGAGGACATGACAAAGGCGGCAAAGAAAATATGGGACGAGCATCACTGTGCTGTTTTGCTTAAGGGCGGTCACAGCGTAAACGATGCCAACGATTTGCTTTATGCTGACGGCGAGGCGGTTTGGTTCGAGGGAAAGCGTATCGATAATCCGAATACTCACGGAACTGGCTGTACTCTTTCGAGCGCCGTTGCGGCTAACCTTGCAAAGGGATTTACTCTTAACGAGTCGGTGAAAAGAGCAAAGGCATATATTTCCGATGCACTTTCTGCTATGCTCGATTTAGGCGAAGGCTCAGGCCCTATGAATCACGCATTCGACCTTTCGGGTGAATACGCAAAGGAGGCTGAGTGAAATGGAAGAGAAACGAACATCGGCTTTTGAGAATGGATTGATTTGGTTCGGAGCGGCTGTATCCATTGCAGAGATTTCCACGGGTACTTATTTTGCTCCGCTTGGCTTTTCAAAGGGACTTCTTGCGATTTTAGTAGGTCATGTTATCGGCTGTGTCATGCTTTTCTTTTCGGGTTTGATTGGCGGCAAAGTGCGAAAAAGCGCAATGGAGACAGCTAAAATGAGTTTCGGAAGCAAGGGCGGTTTGCTCTTTTCGGTTCTGAATATCATTCAGCTTGTCGGCTGGACGGCTATCATGATTTTTGACGGTGCACTCGCTGTAAACGGCATCTTAAACATAGGAAACTGGATATGGTGCATTATAATCGGTTTGCTGATTGTTGTTTGGATTTTGATAGGCATAGAAAATCTCGGCAAAGTTAATACAGTTGCAATGGGAGCTCTTTTTGCGTTGACGATCGTACTATGTTTTTTGATTTTCGGAAAAGGAAATGCGCTAAATATAAGCGGCGAGGGAATGACATTCGGTGCCGCCGTGGAGCTTTCCGTAGCAATGCCGCTTTCATGGCTTCCGCTTATTAGCGATTACACCCGAGAAGCCAAAAAACCGCTTCAGGCTACGGCGGCGAGTGCTGTTACATACGGAATTGTTAGCTGTTGGATGTATGTAATCGGTATGGGTGCGGCAATTTTCACCGCTGAATCGGACATTGCACAAATTATGGTAAAGGCAGGACTTGGTGTAGCGGGACTATTGATAGTTGTGTTCTCGACTGTTACGACAACTTTCCTCGACGCTTATTCAGCCGGTATTTCTTGTGAATCTCTTTCTAAGAAAATCAACGGAAAAATATTTGCCGTAGCTGTAACGATTATCGGTACAATCGGAGCAATTCTCTTTCCGCTTGACGACATAACCGATTTTCTATATTTTATCGGATCGGTATTTGCTCCCATGATAGCAATTCAAATAGCAGATTTCTTCATCTTGAAGAGAAACAGTGAGAAAAAAGCTTTCTCGGTTCAAAATCTCGCTGTATGGCTAGTCGGCTTTATAATTTACCGAATACTTATGAATGTTGATATTATTGTCGGAAACACCTTGCCCGATATGATTATCACAATGATTTTATGTATTGTTGTTGCAAAGCTATTTGGCAAGCATGAAGATAAATAATAAATAAACAAAATATAGATAATCCCCGACATTTACCTTAGTAAGTGTCGGGAAATTTTATATGATATTGAATATAAAACTGATTATTTGTTAATTTATTTTTGCAAAGCAAAAGGCGTCCGCCAAAAAGCGAACGCCGAAGTTTTTAACAATAATTAGAGAATTGTTGAAAATTAATTATCTCTGTGAGGAAGAACCGGAGTGGAGAACAACATCGTGATAGCCGCCCTCAACGATAGATGTGCTTGATACGAGAGTGAGCTTAGCGTCTCTCTGGAGATCTGCAAGGTTTGTTACACCGCAGTTGCACATTGTGGACTTAACCTTGTAGAGTGACATCTCAACGTTATCGTGGAGAGAACCGGCATATGTGACGTAGGAGTCAACACCTTCCTCGAAGGAAAGCTTAGCGGAACCGCCGAGGTCATATCTCTGCCAGTTTCTTGCTCTGTTGGAGCCCTCGCCCCAGTACTCCTTCATGTAAACGCCGTTTACGAGAACCTTGTTTGACGGAGACTCGTCAAATCTTGCGAAGTATCTGCCGAGCATCATGAAGTCTGCGCCCATTGCGAGAGCGAGAGTCATGTGGTAATCGTGAACGATACCTCCGTCGGAGCAAATCGGAACATAGATGCCTGTCTCACGGAAGTACTCGTCTCTTGCCTGAGCAACCTCGATAACAGCAGAAGCCTGTCCGCGTCCGATACCCTTTGTCTCTCTTGTGATGCAGATTGAACCGCCGCCGATACCGACCTTGACGAAGTCTGCGCCGGCTCTTGCGAGGAAGAGGAAGCCGTCTCTGTCAACAACGTTACCTGCACCGATCTTAACTGAATCGCCGTATGTGTCACGAACCCACTTGATAGCGTTTGCCTGCCAGCAAGTGTAACCCTCAGAGGAGTCTAAGCAGAGAACATCAACACCAGCCTCGAGAAGAGCTGGAACTCTCTCCTGATAGTCTCTTGTGTTGATACCGGCGCCGACAATGTATCTCTTCTCTTCGTCGAGAAGCTCGAGTGGGAACTCCTTGTGCTCCTGATAGTCCTTACGGAAAACGAAGTACTGAAGTCTGCCCTCCTCGTCGATGAGCGGAAGAGAATTGAGCTTGTGCTCCCAGATGATGTCGTTGCACTCGTGAAGTGTGCTTGTAGCCGGAGCAGTGACGAGCTTTTCAAGAGGAGTCATGAAGTCCTTGATTTTGAGGTCTGTTGTCATTCTTGAAAGACGGTAGTCACGGCTTGAAACAATGCCGAGAAGCTTTCCGTTAGCTGTACCGTCGTCTGTGATTGCAACAGTGGAGAAGCCGTTCTTTGCCTTGAGAGCAAGAACATCGCCGAGAGTGTTCTCGGGTGTGAGGTTAGAGGCGGAAACAACGAAGCCAGCCTTGTAGTTCTTAACTCTTGCGACCATGGCTGCCTCGGACTCGATGGACTGTGCGCCGTAAATAAAGGAAATTCCGCCTTCCTTTGCGAGAGCAACAGCGAGCTTGTCGTCAGAAACAGACTGCATGATTGCGGATACCATAGGGATGTTAAGGGAGATGCTTGGCTCCTCAAAGCCCTTGCGATATTTTACGAGCGGAGTTTTAAGAGAAACATTCGAGGGAATGCAATCCTCGGAAGTGTAGCCCGGAATCAGGAGATACTCACTGAAGGTGTGGCTTGGTTCGGAATAAAAATGTGCCATTTTATTTTTCCTCCTCTTGAATGTATTATTAGATAAAATAAAAAAACAATTTTGATGTTTTGTACTTGTCTCGAAAACATAAAGTTCAAAACGGTACAATAGGGTTATTATAAATTTATACACTCAAACCGAAAATATTTCAAGTGATTTTTATTCAAAGAAAAATATTCTGTGTTTTTAGTAACTATATAATAGAATGAAGAAGTTAATTTGTGAAAATTTACAAGTCGATTTTTATCGATTTATCAATGTAAATTTGTAGCAAATCAAAGAAAAATTGTGATTATCAGTCTTTTATGATAAGCTCAACGGGGCAGTGGTCAGAGCCCATGACATCGGCTAAAATTATAGAATCCTCAACACTTTCGACAATATCTTCTGAAACGAGGAAATAATCGATACGCCAGCCGACGTTCCTTTCTCTTGCCTTCATGCGGTAGCTCCACCATGAGTAAGCGTCAACTGTGTCGGGGTAGAGGTGGCGGAAGGTGTCGACAAAGCCGCTTGAAAGAAGCTCTGTGAATTTTCCACGCTCCTCGTAGGAAAATCCCGCATTGCCTATGTTTTGCTTGGGGTTCTTGAGGTCAATCGGATTGTGAGCGACATTCATATCACCGCAAACGATGACGGGTTTAGTCTTTTTCAGTTCAGAGAGGTATGCTCTGAAAGCGTCCTCCCAGCTCATGCGGTAATCAATGCGCTTGAGTTCGTTCTGTGCGTTCGGAGTATATACGCAGACAAGGTAGAATTTTTCGTACTCTGCCGTGATAACTCTGCCCTCGTGAGAATGTTCCTCAACGCCGATATCGTAGCTTACGCTAATCGGTTCGGTTTTTGAGAAAATCGCTGTTCCCGAATATCCCTTTTTGTCGGCTGAATTCCAGTATTCAAAGTAGCCGTTAAGCTCGAAATTTGCCTGTTCCTTTTGCATTTTAGTTTCCTGAATGCAAATCACATCGGGGTTTTCATTTTCGAGAAAATCAAAAAAGCCTTTACCTACGGCGGCACGAAGTCCGTTTACGTTCCAGCTTACAAGTTTCATATTAAGCTCCTTTTGTGTTACTTGATTATTTAAAAAATAGCTGATATACTAATCTAAATACAAAATCATTTGATTTTATTTAAAGCATGAAAGGAATATGATATGTCAAATCCTATCGTTACCATCAAGACAAATAAGGGCACAATGAAGGTTGAGCTTTATCCTGAGGTTGCCCCTAATACTGTAAACAATTTTATCTCACTCGTCAAGAGCGGCTTTTATGACGGAACTATTTTCCACCGTGTTATCCCCGGCTTTATGATTCAGGGCGGCGATCCTGAGGGAACAGGCATGGGCGGCCCGGATTATTCAATCAAGGGCGAGTTCTCCGGAAACGGCTTCAAGAACGATCTCAAGCACACAAAGGGAGTCATCTCCATGGCTCGTTCCATGAGACCAAACTCTGCCGGAAGCCAGTTCTTCATTATGGTTGCCGATGCACCTCACCTTGACGGTCAGTACGCTTCTTTCGGCAAGCTTACCGAGGGTCAGGAGGTTGCAGATTCCATCGTAGCTTCTAAGAGAGATTACATGGACAGACCTTATGATGACTGCATTATGGAAGAGGTTACAGTCGAGACATTCGGCACAGAGTATCCAGATCCTGAGAAGGTTTGATTTTAACCTAAAAAAGTAAAAAGATTAAGCGGAGAGAACGAGAATTTCTCTCCGCTTTTTTTCGTGAAACTATTTGATGATAATAGCGTTTTCGAGCATTTCTGCCGCTTTTTCGCATTTCTCTTTTGAGCTTGAATAAAGCGTAAGTATCGTATCGCCCTTGAATACGCAGTCATTCGGCTTTTTATTTAAATAAATGCCGGCACCGAAGTCGATTTTGTCGCCTTCCTTTTCACGGCCCGCACCGAGAATAACCGATGCTTTTCCGACAGAGAGTGCATCGATTCTCTCGATATAACCGCAAGACTTTGATTTGATTTCATATGTGATTTCTGAGGTCTCAAGCTTTTCGGGATTATCGATATAAGATACATCGCCGCCCTGAGCGATAACAAGCTGACGGAATTTCTGGAGTGCTGAGCCATTTTTGATGCTGTTTTCCGCAAGGATTCTCGCTTCTTCAAGACTATCTGCTTTCTCACCTAAGTAAATCATATTCGATGCAATCAGTAGTGCTGTTTCCCAAAGGTCACTTGCCGCATTGCCGCTAAGCATTTCGACAGCTTCCCTTACTTCAAGTCGGTTTCCGACACATCTGCCGAGAGGACAGTCCATATCTGTTATCACAGCGGCTGTTTCTTTTCCGAATGCTTTTCCGATTTTAACCATGGTGTCGGCTAAGCTTTTTGCATAGGAAGTTTTCTTCATAAATGCACCGCTACCGACAGTGACATCGAGAAGAATTTTATCGCCGCCGGCGGCAAGCTTTTTGCTCATGATGCTTGAGGCGATGAGCGGCAAGCTGTCAACGGTTGCTGTCACATCACGCAGAGCGTATAGCTTTTTGTCAGCGGGGCAAAGATTTTTGGTTTGACCGCAAACGGCAATTCCTATTTTCTTAACTTGACTGAAAAACTCTTCGTTACTTAGATTGACACGAAAGCCCTCGATGCTCTCAAGCTTATCGGCAGTGCCGCCCGTGAAGCCAAGTCCTCTGCCGCTCATTTTTGCTATCGGAACATCGCAAGCCGCCGCAATGGGTGCGGCAATCAATGTCACCTTGTCGCCAACACCGCCAGTCGAGTGCTTGTCCACCTTAATTCCGTCAATATCGGAAAGATCGATTATCTCACCTGAATTTCTCATGTTAAGAGTTAATGACATAATTTCTCTGTCGCTCATTCCGTTTAGGCAAATTGCCATAAGGAGGGCGGCGGCTTGGTAGTCCGGAATTTCTCCGTTTGTAAATCCGTCAATGAAAAATGAAATTTCTTTCCCCGTGAGTTCGCATCCGTTCTTTTTCTTCTCGATAATGTCATACATTCTCATAAAAGCGATCTCCTTTCTGTAAAGAAATTTAGATTTTCGCTGTCAGTTAAGCTTGAATGAATATGGCAGAAGCTCTTCCAACGAGTAAATTTTAAAGTTACTCTTATCTGCCGCAACGATTATTACAAAATTTCTATCGCAAAATTCGCTCATCACTTGGCGGCAAATTCCGCAAGGATACGCAAAGTCGGTCGGATTTTCATGTTCTTTTCCGCCGCAAATCGCTATGCCCTTGAATTTTCTCTTGCCGCTTGCGACAGCACTTGAAAAAGCGACTCTTTCGGCGCATATTCCTGCGGGGGAGGATGCGTTCTCTACATTGCATCCGCAGAAAATTTCACTGTCCTCAGTTAACAAAGCGGCACCGACAGCATAGCGCGAGTAGGGGCAATATGCCTTTTCTCGCATTTTTTTTGCCGTTTCAATTAGTTTGTCTATTTCAGCTTTTGTTAAAGTAAGTAATTTAGTGTTGCCGTTTTCTTCTGGTTTATCATATTTTTCACGCATAAAATCACCTTTTTTCTATAATGGAAGGTTTTATCCGTTAAGTTATTTAATTGGCTTTTGAACGTTTAAACTTAAAAGTCAAGCTCTCGCTAAAAATCTTTAATAGGCGTGCTCTTTTTACCGTTTTCTACGAATTCTCTTTATCCTTCTTCTGCCACGACAAGGTCATACTCGTCCTCGATTTTATCTGATAATGCTTGCTCGGAAGTTTCGCCAAAAACTGCCCAGACAATGTGAGTGGAATTTTCAAGTTTATCGGATAAATTATGCTTTTCAAGATAAGACTGTAAGCCTGTGTCTTTAAAAGCTTCAATCGCTTTAAATCCCATGCAAGAAGTCGGTCGGAGAGTTATGTTTTTATTTAGTCTCAGCTTTTTGAAATAATCGATCGTGCTTTTGCCGCTTACTGCAAATGTACCCGAAATAATACTTTCACTCATGCTTTTCACAAAGCTTGAAGCTTCATTTAATGATGAAGTATCGGTCATATCGACAAAAAAGCAGTGAACATCATTTCCCATTAGCTGTTTTAGACCAAATGCAATTCCGCATACCGCCTCGGGAATAGGCGAGGGGATATAGACAAATAAAGGATGATTTTCGTCAACTAAAACATGAGCCTTGTTTAACTGAACCTTTAGCCTTAGTGCGGCTACCGAGTATCCGAAGAAATTATCCTCGCTGTCATTGTTTCCGATGAAGAAGCGGTTGTCTTCATTTTCACAGTAGGACTTAGTTTCGTTCACAGCAGTGCTATAATCGCAGTCGTATTCTTCTATTTTAACTCCTTGATTAATGAGATAATTTTTCTTCTCGTCACTCTCGTCTTTAGATAAATGAATTATCGTTTTAAATCCGAGCTTAGCTGCTAAAATTCCGGCACTCATAGAGAGATTTTCGAGCTCTACCGCATGAATTTCGTAATTCGAGAGAAATTCTCTGATTTCACTCGAGTTTAGCTTAGAGTAATTCTCGGTGGGGGCGAGGAGTTTATTTTTCTGAAGAAGATTTTCTGCGATATGCATAACCTCGTGCATAGTTCCCCTTGAAGTTACGCTATGACCTACAGTGAGGTGAGCATCATCCTTAAGAAAAAGTTTTCCTTCAAATGAACTATTGATTTCTTTTGCAAAATCAGAAATATCATAAAGTTCCGATTCGATTATTCCTTTTCTTGCGGCTGTTTCAGGGAAAGACTCAGCCAAAAACGGCATGAAACGCATATAGCGGTTTTGAGCTGCTTTCATGTATATATGACCGTAGCCGTTAATTTTTGAATGTATCTCAGTTTCTGAAAGCTTATCGTTTAAGACAAGCTGTTCTTGGTTATTTTTTATTTCGTTCTGCAATTTTATCATCCTTTCTCTTGAGTGCTGATTGTATTGTACCACAGTTACTCAAAAGAGTGAAGAAAAAGCAAAAGGGAGCGAACAGAAGTCCGCTCCGCTGGGGTTTACTTTTAGAAGCTTGAAATTCCGAAGTTGTTAATCATCGCATCGAGCTTAACTCCCGCCTTGCAAAGCGGACATTCGGAAACGGGCTTGGTTGAGTAGTCGTCAAGTGCTTCTGTGTCGAAAATCGAATTAACCTTAAATCCGCCGACCTCTTTGACACATGTGAAAATAGAGCAAACACCCTGTGCGGTGCCGCCGTAATAGTTAATGCAGTCGATAGCCGCCTGAACGGTATAGCCTGTTGTGACGGATGCGGCAAGAATGATAACATTTTTACCAGTAATCATAGGAGCCATGTTCTCACGAAGTAAAAGCTGACTTCCTGATGTTACCTCAGGTGTGACGACATAAATCGTCTGGTGAGCGTTCATGCTCTGAATGCCGTGCTTTGTGAGCTCGTCTGCCATGCAAGTGCCGATGACCTCTGTGCCGTCAAGACAGAGAATTGTATCGACTATTGCACTGCTGCGGAAGCCTCTTGCAAGCTCGACCGCCGCTTCTCTTGCCTCGGAGAGACGGTGCTTTGTCATGGTCAAATCAATGTAATAGTTGATATGGCTGTGCTTGGCTGCGAAATGTCCTCTTGCGACTCGAAGCTTGATGTTGCTGTTTGAAGTCGGATAGCTGAAAGTATTGATTGCCATGGTAATTTACCTCTTTGTGAAAAATTTTCCCGATCCTTTGCCGAGAACCACATCCGTACTGTGCCCAAACAAAAGAAAAAGCAATGCTTGGCACTATTCCTTGCAATAATGTTAACAGATATTATCCATAAAGTCAATAATTATTAGTGGAAAATACGCAAATAAAAGAGGCTATTTTATGCTTAAAGAAAAAATAAGGGGCTTGCTTTTTGCAAGTCCCTTAAGTTTTTACTTCGTATTTTGATAATCACCAGTCAGTAAGGCTGAGATAAAGATCCTTATACTGCTTAGCGGATTTCTCCCAGGAAACATCTTTGTTCATATCACGGACAACCATCTCATCCCATGCCGGACGGTTCTCAAAATAGAGAGTCTTTGCACGGTTGATGCAGTCGAGAAGATTCTGCGGATAGTAGTCGATGAATGTGAAGCCGTTGCCCCAGCCGAAGAATTTATTGTACGGCTCAACGGTATCCTTAAGACCGCCTGTCTCACGAACAATCGGAATAGAACCGTATCTCATGGAGTAAAGCTGAGTGAGTCCGCACGGCTCAAAGAGTGACGGAATGAGCATAGCGTCGCAACCGGCATAAATTCTGTGTGCTCTTGCCTCGTCATACTGAATGCAAGCGGCAAAGTCGCCCTTGTAGGTGCTTTCGAAGTAGCGGAAGGAATTCTCGTACTCAGGCTCGCCTGTACCGAGAATGACGACCTGTGTGTTGCCGTCCATAAGATCTTCTGCAATAGCATTAACAAGGTCAAGACCCTTCTGGTTTGTAAGTCTTGAGACAAGACCGATAACGAACTTGTCCTCGTCTTTATTAAGTCCAAGCTCATCCTGAAGAGCGAGCTTGTTAAGCTTCTTCTTCTCGATTACATTCTCGCTGTCATAGTTCTCCTTTAGAAGCTTGTCGGTAGCCGGGTTCCAAAGTTCGACATCGATACCGTTTACGATACCGCAAAGCTTGCCCTCGTGGAATCTTAAGTGACCGTCAAGATTTTCTCCGAAGAACGGAGTCTTGATTTCCTCGGCATATGTTGCGCTGACGGTTGTGATCTTATCGGAGTAAGCAAGACCGCCCTTGAACATATTTGCAGCACCGTCGCCAAAGCCGAGGCAATCATAATCAAATACATAATCAGGAAGACCTGACCAATACTTGATTGTGTCTACATTGTAAATACCCTGGAATCTCAGGTTGTGAATAGTTGTGATAACCTTTGCACGATTGAGCTCAGTCTCTGCAAAAAGTGTTCTCAGATAAACAGGAACAAGACCTGCCTGCCAGTCGTGACAATGAATAATATCAGGAATCCACTCCATGAAGTTGAGAGCCGCAAGAGCCGCCTTGCCGAAATAGCAGTACTTAGGAATGTCGACTACGAGATCCGTGTAGGGCTTGCCCCAGCTGAAGAACTCGTCGTTGTCGATGAAGTCATAGACGACACCGTCCTCGACATACTCCATGATTCCTACATAGTAGCTCTTGCCGTCTGCGCAAAGATCCATATAGAAAGATCCTCTGTAGACCATTTTGTCCTGCCACTTCTGCGGAATGCATGCGTACTTAGGAATGATAACCTTGACATCACAGTTCTGCTTAGCAAGAACCTTCGGAAGTGCATACATAACGTCTCCGAGACCGCCTGTCTTAACAAACGGATAGCACTCAGAACCGATGAAAGCTATGCTTCTTCTCGGACCGTAGACTTCCTCGACACTTGGCTCATAGTTTTCTGTTACATTGTTTTCGAAATCAGCCATTATTAAAACCTCGCTTTTTAAGATTGGAGTGAAAAATCCCGTTTCGGATAAGAATATCGTCTTCTGTAGTTTATTACATAAACGATTACAATTCGATTATATAACAGTTTTGGATTTATTTCAACAAAAATCAGAACTTATTCACTGGATTTTTCTACAATATTACCATCGGCTTCCTTTAAATGTCTGAGATAACACGCAATTGCCGTGCCCATGTAGGCATGTGTGAGTTCTCCGTCACCGTATTTTGCGATTACTTCGTCTATTGGCATTTCCTCAAAATCGAGGATTTCATCCTCGTCAAGCTGTCTCTCTTTAGTTTGAATGAGGTCTTCTGCGAGGAAAACACTGAAGTGGTTTCTGAAAAGTGCGGGGTTTGCGCTTACCGTGCAAAGTCTCGTGATTTTGCTTGCTTCAAAGCCTGTTTCCTCTTTAAGCTCACGAAGTGCGGTGTCCTTTGGATTTTCGCCATCCTCGCATACTCCGCCCGGGAACTCGAGAGTTACTCTTTCTTCTCCGTGGCGCCACTGTCTGACGAGCACAAAATTATCATCGTGAACAGCCACGACAACAACCCAGTTCGGTGCTTCGATAGCAACATAGTCACCGTCAACTCCCGTGCGTGAGGACTTCGATTCATTCACAATATCAAAAACAGGTGTGTGCAGAAGAAGCTCGCTGTTATTGGTGTCCCAAAGAAGATTTTCGTACTTTTTATCCTGGCAAACGTCCATAAATTTGCGAAGAGCTAGCATAGCTTTTATATCATCGTTTCCCTCAAAGCCGTGAGCGCCGTTTTCGATTAGAACCGCATTTGCGTGACGATAAATCTTCTCTGCCTCAAGAGAATATACGCAGTCAACAACGGCATCCTTTTCGCCGTGGACGAGAAGTACGGGGCCGTCATATCCCTCAATCAGTTCTTCAAAATCCTTATCGATTACACTTCTTGCGTATTCTCCGCCAAGCTTCATCGGGTTTTTGCCGAGTAATTCGGGAATGTTTTCAGGGTCGAATTTATAGAAAATCATTTTTCCGTCTCTTGCATCATCGGGAATTGAAAAAGCGGGATAAAAAAGAGCAAGTCTCTCCACCTTTTCAGGGTGACGTGCGGCATAAATTGCAGAGACAAATCCGCCCTGACTGCAGCCCATGAGCGCAACTCTGCTTCCACTTACATAAGACTGGGAAAGCACAAATTCGACAACTGCCTCAAGATCGGCAAGCTCGGTGAAAACCGTCATATTCTCAGTTTTTCCTTCGCTCTCACACATGATTCCGCCACCGCAAAAATCAAAGGTGAATGCGACAAATCCCGCATCGGCTAAAAGTTTTGCGTATTTTCTCACGCTCTTGCGATTGCTTAAAAATCCGTGACATATGATAACAGCCGGCTTTCTAATGTTTTCGTCAGCACCGTACACATTGCCCTTGATAGTTAAATTATCTCTTTTGCATCTGAATATTTGTGGTATAAATGTTCTGTTCATATCCGTTCTCCTTATATATTTATTGATGTAAACAAATATAGTTTTTGCATAGGTTTTCCCTATTGTTGAGAATATCACATAAAACACAGGTAAATGTGAACAAAAGGAAAATATATCATTCAAATTAATTTAAATTCTTGAGATTATTCTTATAAAATAGTATAATCCATAGTAAAAAGAAAGAATATAGGAGAGTGTGAATGAGAATACTTGTAATCGGTGATGTTGTGGGCGGAAACGGCTGCCGTCATTTAAGAGACAAACTTCCTTCCTTCAGACGGGAGATGAATATCGACGCCGTAATTTGCAACGGAGAAAATTCTTCTGACGGAAACGGAATCACACCGGCATCGGCTAAATATCTTTTTGACAGCGGAGTTGATGTTATCACTCTCGGAAATCACACATTCAGACGCCCGGAGATTTACGATTATCTTGACGAGACCGATATTTGCATAAGACCGGCAAATTTTCCGGCGGGCGCACCTGGAAGCGGAGTTTGCATTCTCGATATGGGAAGATATGAGATTTGCGTAATCAACCTTATCGGACAGGTGTATATCGATAATTTTGACAGTCCTTTTGATAAGCTTGACGAGATATTAAAGCGAGACGATTTGCCAAAAATCAAAATCGTTGATTTTCACGCAGAGGCAACCGGCGAGAAGAAAGCACTTGCTTACTATGCCGACGGACGTGTCACGGCGGTTTTCGGAACTCACACGCACGTGCAGACTGCTGACGAGTGCATTTTGCCAAAGGGCACGGGATATATCACCGATGTCGGCATGACGGGCTGTACTGATTCGATACTCGGAGTTAAAAAGGAGCTTGTAATCAAAAAGCTTCGCACAAAGCTCCCTGTTCGCTTTGACTATGAGCAGGGCCCCTCGCACCTTGACTGCATGCTGATTGAAGCCGACAACAAAACAGGCTTGTGCACGAGAGTCGAGAGATTCAGCTTGAAATGAATTTAATAAAAATATATCCTCCGTCAAGTGCGGCGGAGGACTTTTTTGCGGAAAACAAAAATGAACAATGGTCATAATTTGTTAATTAAATGTAAATTTTGCGGATTTTCTGCCGCTCAAAATTCAAATTTATTTGTATTTTCTATTTAGTTGTGTTAAAATGTCCTCAATTATTATGAATACTTATGTATCTTGAAGGCGTAAAAATTACTTAACTCGATCTATGAAATCGGAGAAAGGTGTATCAAAATGATAAACGGTGCTACTTTAAGAGATGCTGTCATCTCTGGTGCAAACAATATTCTTAACAACAAGAAGCTTGTCGATGACCTCAATATTTTCCCTGTTCCGGACGGAGATACAGGCACAAATATGTCTATGACAATCACAGCTGCAAGAGATGAGATTATCAATCTCCCCGACGATGTAACAGTCGCAGAGGTAGCAAAGAAAACCGCAAGCGCAATGCTCAGAGGCGCAAGAGGAAACTCAGGCGTTATCTCCTCACTTCTTTTCAGAGGCTTCTCTAAGGGTCTCGAGGGAATGACAGAGGCTGACGGTCACGCACTCGTTCACGCTCTTTCCATGGGTGTTGAGGCTGCTTACAAGGCAGTCATGAAGCCGACAGAGGGTACTATCCTCACAGTCGCAAGAGTTGCAAGCGAAGTAGGTACAAATGCTGCTGAGCTCGATCACGATCCGCTTTATGTATGGGGCGCAGTTTGCGAGGGCGGCCAGGAGGCTCTTGACGATACTCCTAATCTTCTCCCTGTTCTTAAGAAGGCCGGCGTTGTAGACGCAGGCGGCAAGGGTATTCTTCTCATTTTCGAGGGTATGCTCTCTGTATTTAAGGACGGCGTAATCATCGAGGAAGTAAAAGAGGCACAGGAGCTCACAAAGGACGAGGAAACAGCTCAGTTCTTTGCAAGCGTTGCCGCTGAATTTGACGAGGTTATCAACTTCACATACTGCACAGAGTTTATCGTCGGCAGAGACCCGGAGTGCGACAAGGATCCGCTCGATTTGAGACTTTTCCTTGAGACAATCGGTGACTGCGTAGTTGTTGTCGATGACGAGGACATCATCAAGACTCATGTTCACACAGAGAACCCGGGCAATGCTATTCAGAAGGCTCTTGAGTACGGTCAGCTTCTCACCGTAAAGATTGAGAACATGAAGGAGCAGCACAGAAAGGCTGCCGAGGAGAACGAGAAGAAGAAGCAGGAGTTCGAGGCTAAGAAAGAGGCTGAGAAGGAGAAGCTTCCGAAGGCAGAGCCTGAGGAGGAATTCGGCTTTGTTTCCGTTGCAGCGGGCGAGGGCGTACAGGAGCTCTTCAAGGATCTCGGATGCACTCATATCGTAAGCGGCGGTCAGACAATGAATCCGTCCACAGACGATATTCTCGAGGCTATTCTTGCTACACCGGCTAAGGTTGTCTATGTTCTTCCTAACAACAAGAACATCATCATGGCTGCTGAGCAGGCTATTCCTATGGTTGAGGACAGAAGAGTAGTTGTTGTTCCGACAAGAACAATTCCTCAGGGTATAAGCGCTATGCTCGCATTTGACGATACAGCAGAGACAGACGAGAACCGTGAGAACATGATGGATGCCGCAAGAGCAACAGGCACAGGTCTTGTTACATTTGCCGCAAGAGATTCCGAGTACGGCGGAAAGAAGATTCGTGAGAACGATATCTTAGGTCTTGTAAACGGAAAGATGGAATTTGTTGAGAAGAGCCCTGCAGATACTCTCTACAGAGTTGCAAAGCACATGATCACAAAGACAACAGGCTTCATCACAATCATCTACGGCAACGGCACAACTGAAGAAGAGGCTCAGTCCGTAGCTGACAGAATTTCCAAGAAGTTCGGTAAGGACCTTGAGGTTCAGCTTGTAAACGGCGGTCAGCCTGTTTACTATTACATTCTCTCAGTCGAGTAATAGATTATGCAATTATCGAGGTCACATTACTCATGTGACCTCTTTTTGTTTGAAAAAGGAAGGGGTGAGAATTATCCGAGATGTGCTCGAGATGCCGATTCGTGAAGTAAAGGGTATCGGTGAGAAGAAAGAAAAGCTTTTTTTGAAACTTGGTTTGGAGACAGTCGGCGATTTAATTCGCCATTATCCGTTCAGATATGTCGACTGGACAGATATTCGTGCGATAAGAGACTGCGTTCCAAATGAAGAAAATATAGTAAGGGCGATGCCGCTTACCGCTTTATCGCAGACTGTCACGCCAAACGGTACAGTGATTTACAAAGCCGATATTACCGACGGTGATAAGGCTATGAAGATAAATCTTTTCTATCGTGCCTCGGGTAACGCTTATCATTATGCGAGCTATTGCCCGTTTTATCTCAAGGCCGGTGTGGACTACCTTTTCAAAGGAAAGGTAAAGGACGAGGGCTACGGTCTAACCATGGATTCTCCTGTTTACTATGAGGAGAGCAAGGCTCAGGAGCTTGAGCCATGGTATCATTTGACAAGCGGTCTCAAGCAGTATGAGGTGAAGAAAGCAATCGCCGAAGCGATTAAGCTTTTGCCTGATTCTCTCCCGGATCCGATTCCAAAAGAGATAAGAAATAAATATAAGCTTTGCACAAAACGCTACGCTGTCGAGAATATTCATGTCGGCAAAACAAAGGAAGAGGTAGCGATCGCAAAAAGTCGATTGGTTTTTGAAGAACTGCTAATTTTCCAGTTGGGACTTATCAAGCTTAGAGACCGTGTGAAAACGAAGAACTGCCACAAGCTGAAAAAGGATTACAGCGCAGATTTTGCGGAGCTTCTCCCGTTTGAGATGACGGGCGCGCAGAAGCGTGCGGTCAAGGACGCTGTCGATGACATGATGAGCGAAACCACTATGAACCGACTTCTTCAGGGTGATGTCGGTTCAGGTAAAACAGCAGTTGCGGCGGCTCTTTGCTACAATATGATAAGAAGCGGCGCTCAGGCGGCACTTATGGCACCGACAGAAATTTTGGCAAGACAGCATTTTTCATCACTGAGCGAGCTTTTAGAGCCGTGCAAAATAAATGTCGTTTTGCTCACGGGTTCTGTTAAGGGCAAGGCTAAAAAGGAAGCCTTGGCTAAAATCAAGAGCGGCGAAGCACAGCTTGTTGTTGGCACGCATGCTCTCATCGCCGATGCTGTCGAGTACAATAACCTTGGTTTGGTTATAACGGACGAACAGCATCGTTTCGGAGTTAATCAGCGTTCTCAGCTCGAGGAGAAGGCAGAGACGCCGCATACTCTTGTTATGTCGGCTACACCCATTCCGAGAACATTGGCACTGAAAATTTTTGCCGACTTGGATGTTTCAGTGCTGGATGAGCTTCCGCCCGGAAGACAGGTCATTCAGACAGTACGTAGAAATTCAAGAAGCAAGCTTCCGAATGAGCGTGGGGGCGGAGTTTATAAATTCATCGAGAGCGAGATATTAAAGGGCAGACAGGCTTATATTATTTGTCCGCTCATCGATGATTCCGATTCCGACAAGAAAAGCGTCAATGAGTACGCTAAGATGCTCGAGAAATATTTTCCGAAGGAATGGATTGGCGTGGTTCACGGCAAAATGAAGCCGAACGAAAAGGAAAAGGCAATGAGCGAATTTGCCGACAACAAGACGAAAATTCTCGTTTCGACAACCGTTGTCGAGGTCGGTGTCGATGTGCCGAACGCTACCATTATGATGATAGAAAATGCGGAGCTCTACGGACTTTCACAGCTTCATCAGCTAAGAGGCCGTGTCGGCAGAGGACAATATAAATCATACTGCATTTTGATTTCCGATGCACAAAATGAGTCGGCTCAAACAAGACTTAAAACCATGTGTGATACCTCGGACGGTTTTCAGCTTGCTCTCATGGATTTGAAGCTGAGAAAAGCGGGCGATTTCTTCGGAGTTCGTCAGCACGGCGACTATAAGCTTGAAATTGCCGATATTTACAACGATACTGAAATACTGAACGATGCAAAGGATGCCGTTGATATGATACTGGCGGATGACCCTGAGCTCAAAAAAACAAATCACAGAGAACTGCTCGAAGAAGTGAAAAATCTTTTCAACAAAAACGGCGCAGTTACATTCTAAAAGGAGACTACTATATGAGTGATTTTAATAATTACAACGATATTGAGAAAAACAAGGGAAAGGCAGTTTTTTGCTATCTGACGGTTTTGTGGCTAATTCCGTTTCTTATGTGGAGAGACTCTCGTTTTGTAAAGTTCCACATAAATCAGGGATTTAATCTACTCATCTGTGAAATATGTTTGGTTGTAGTAGACAGACTATTAGGCTTTTTGCTTGGACCCGGACTTCTTCTCGGCATATGGGGATTTGTCTATTCAATCGGCAGTCTTATTTTGATGGTGTTTGTTGTGCTTGGCATAATCAACGCTATTAACGGTCAGACAAAAAAGCTTCCGATTATCGGTGATTGGAATTTCCTCAATTTAGACAGTGATAATTGATGTTTAAAATTTAGTGTAAAATAAAGACACGGAAATGTATGTTTTAGCGTAATTTCCGTGTCTTTATTTTTACTGTTTGTTCTTGATTTATCTTAGTGGGAATAATCTGCAAAGATAAAATGCCCGACTGCAAACGCAAAGCGTTTTTGTCGTATTTTCTTTTTGTTTTCTTCCTTTTTGTGTCGGCACTTTGTGCCTTTGTTTTTCTTAGTGAAAAAAGTCGGCTGACAAAGCCCAACCACGAACGCTTCGCGTTCTAAAAATGCTTTCGCATTTTTGGTTAACTTTGTCAGCCTATCTTTTTTGTTATCGCTTCGCTCTGTTTATGAGTATACGCTAATTATTAATTGTTAATTATTTGTGGGCTCTGCCCACACCCGTTCGCTTTTTGTAAAAAGCGAAGCAAAAACTTTTGTGTTTTATGTTCTATTTTGCTTCTTATTCTGCAAGCATTGCCTCGGCAAGAGCCTCAAGCTTTGGTGTATCGCTTTCCTTGAGTGCTGATGCGATTGTCACAACAGGCTCGACAAGAACGCAGTTCTTATATCCCTCGCAGTATGCCTTCATCAGCTTGCCTGCCATCGGTGCCCATGAGCCGTTCTCGATGAATCCGATTTTTCTCTGCTGGAAGTTCTTTATCTTGAGGTGGTAGAGCAAATCCTCCATGCATGGGAAAAGTGCTCCGTCATAGGTTGGGCAAGCGAGAACCAATTTATCGTACTCATAGCAAGACTCGATGCACTCTGCCATATCGTCACGTGCAAGGTCAAAAAGTTTAACCTTCTCGCCTTTTGCGGAGAGGATTTCTGCAAATTTCTTAGCCGCTTTTTCAGTGTTGCCGTGAATTGAAGCATAAGCGACTGTTGTTGCCTTTTTCTCAGGGCGATAGCTTGACCATGTGTCGTACTGCTTGATGTAGTGGGACAAATCGCCCGTCAAAACCGGGCCGTGGAGCGGACAAATTGTTTTGATGTCGAGGGCGGCGGCTTTCTTTAAGAGAGCCTGTACCTGAGCGCCGTACTTTCCGACGATGTTGATATAGTATCTTCTTGCTTCGCAGTCCCAGCCCTCGGGATCGTCATAATCGAGTGCGCCGAATTTTCCGAAGCCGTCTGCCGAGAAGAGAATTTTCTCACTGCTCTCATAGGAAACCATAACTTCCGGCCAATGAACCATCGGAGCCATTACGAATGTGAGTGTATGAGTACCGAGCTCGAGGGTATCGCCCTCTTTTACGGTTACATATCTGTCGGACAAATCCTCGTCAAAGAATTTCGGTATCATTGCGAAAACCTTTGCGTTGGAGACAATCTTCATTTCGGGATATTTCTTGCATACTGCTAAAACATTGTAAGCATGGTCCGGTTCCATGTGGTGAACGACAAGGTAGTCGGGTGTTTTGCCGTTAAGCTCTTCTTCGAGGTTCTTAAACCACTCGTCCGTGGCTCTTCTGTCAACGGTATCCATGAGGGCGATTTTCTTGTCCATGATGAGGTAGGAGTTATATGAAACTCCGTTCGGAACAATGTACTGGCTTTCAAAGAGATCAATTTCGTGATCATCACAGCCGATGTATTTTATTGCATCAGAAATAGTTACTTTCATTTTAAATCATCCTTTCGTAAATTTAAATTACAACTGAATTAACTAAATCATAACATACAAATGTGAAATTTTAAACACTCTAAGAGTGCCTCCCACGACTTTATTTTCAATTCTTATTAATTCTTAAAAAGAATTGAAATAGCTTAAAATTATGTAACTTTAATATTGTAAAACACAAGTGCTTGTGGTAATGTAAGCGTAGCCGAAAAATGTAAAAAGTGTGGCAATCGGCTAAACTCATTTATGAGGAGGATTTTCATATGTCGATATTTTATAACGAAAAAGAGAAGCTTTTTAAACTCGACACCAAGGATTCAAGCTATATAATCGAGGTGTTTGACGAGGGCTATTTACTGCATCTTTACTACGGAGCGAAAATTCCCGATTCAAACGTCAAGGGCTTGAAGTACAAGGGAATGTACGCTTCTCATCATCCGTCAAATCCGAAAATCAATGCAATTTACGGAACAGATCAGGTTTTCTCACCTGACCTTGCGCCGTTTGAGTATCCTACATTCGGAGCGGGCGACTTCAGAACAAGTGCACTTCAGATTAAAAACAGCAAGGGTAACGATGTAACCGATATAAGATACAAGTCTCACAAGATATATAAAGGAAAGCCGAAGCTTGAGGGACTTCCCGCAACCTACGCAAACGAGGACGAGGCAACAACTCTCGAGATTGTTTGTGAGGACAGCGTCACAGGGGCAGAGGTAACACTTATTTATACCGTTTTCGAGGAGTATTCCGCCATGACGAGAAGTGTCAAGGTGAGAAATACTTCCGATGAGGGCATGGAACTCGAGAGAGTTTTGTCGGCTTCGGTCGATTTCCCGTCCATGGATTATAAGTTTGTCCACCTTTACGGCGAATGGTTCCAGGAGAGAAAAGAGGTTCAAAGACCGCTTGAGCATGGCACCCAGGGCATTTACTCCAAGCGTGGCGGCTCATCACATGAGCACAACCCGTTTGCCGCTTTAATCGGAAAAGACACCACAGAGGATTTTGGTGAGGCTTACGGATTTAACTTTGTTTACAGCGGAAACTTCGTCATGGAGGTTGACTGCGACTCAAGAGACTGCTCACGCATTGTCTGCGGAATCAACCCCGAGACATTTAATTGGTATCTTGCACCTGATGACAGCTTCCAGACACCTGAGGTCGTCATGGTTTACTCGAATGATGGTTTGACAGGAATGTCCAAAACCTTCCATAAACTATATATGAAGCATCTCATTCGCTCTAAGTGGAGGGATGTCAAGCGTCCACTTCTTATCAACTCTTGGGAGGCTGCATATTTCGACTTTGACGATGATAAGCTTGTTGCGTTTGCAAAGGAAGCTTATAAGCTTGGCATTGAGATGCTTGTCATGGATGACGGTTGGTTCGGTAAGAGAAATGACGACACATCGTCACTCGGCGACTGGTATCCGAACACCAACAAAATCAAGGGCGGTCTTTCCGATTTAATCAAGCGAGTTAATGACGAGGGACTTAAATTCGGTATTTGGTACGAGCCTGAAATGGTAAATGAGGACAGCGACCTTTACAGAGCGCACCCCGATTGGTGTCTGCACGTTGACGGTAGAGAGGGCTGTATCGGAAGAAATCAGCTTGTTCTTGATATGTCCAGACAAGAGGTTGTCGATAATCTCTTCGAGCAGATGAGCGAGGTTTTCAGCAACAACAAAATCGATTACATCAAGTGGGACTATAACCGTTCGCTCACAGAAGCGGCTTCCGCTACCCTGCAAGCCGGCAGACAGAAGGAAATTTTCCACCGCTTCATTCTCGGAACATATCAGCTTATGGACAGATTTACCAAGGCTTTCCCGGATGTTCTTTTTGAGAACTGCGCTTCGGGCGGCGGAAGATTTGACCCCGGTATGCTTTATTTCTCACCGCAGATTTGGACAAGTGACGACACCGATGCTATCGAGCGTGCAACAATCCAGTTCGGCACATCGCTTTGCTATCCGATTTCAACAATGGGCGCTCACGTTGCCGCAAGACCGAGAGTTTCACTCGAGGCAAGAGGCGATGTTGCTATGATGGGTACATTCGGCTATGAGCTTGACCCACGCAAGCTTAGCGATGAGGAAAAGGAGATTGTAAAATCACAGGTTGCCGATTACCATAAGTACTACGATCTAATTCACTTCGGTGATTTCTACCGTTTGATTAAGCCGACCGAAAACAGCAACCACTGCGCTTGGCAGTATGTAAGCGAAACTAAGGATGAAAGCTTGGCGGTTGTCTTCACAATGAAACAGAGAAGAACTCCGTTCTTTATTCTAAGACTTAAGGGACTTGATCCCGAGAAGCTTTATAAGGATGAGGAGACCGGAGAAGTTTATTCCGGCGCACTTCTTATGAATGCGGGAATAAATCTTACGCCAATTGTATCTGAGATTACCGACCGTGCCCCCGGAACAGACGGCACAAGTCTCAGAAAGTATTTTGTAGCTTTGAAGTAATTTAACAGTAAACAGAAACAGCATTGACAGAAAAAGTCAATGCTGTTTTTTCTTAAGGCAAGGATTTTACTTTTGCCATGATTTTTAAAATGCTTTCCTTTTTATTAGATATAATCATGTCGTTCGACATATCTATAAAGTAATAGTATTTTTCAGTTGAGATTTCCGCATCGTAGATAATTGAACGAAATTTCTTGATTGCGTCGGTAACGGTGAATGTGCCAATCATAGCGCAGACGTATTCTCCCGCGGGAATATAACCGTTCGTTTTTTCGTCAGGCATCATAGGAAGTCTGAATACTGTTTCGGGAGACGGCTTGACTTCATTCGTCGCAACATAACAGCCACCGCCGACCGGCCCTCTAAGCTCATAGTAGTCAATATCGGAGCGGTACGGTCTTGAGATTATTCCTGTTTTCTCTTTAGTTTCAAAGAAAAGCTCGTTTAACGGATGCTTTTTTAGTATTTCTTCATTTTTAACCGTTTGCAAAAGAATGAGTCTTGTGGTTTCAAGCTCGAAAATTTGCTTTTGCAGAACCTCGGCTTGCTTAATCGCAACATCTGAAAAACTTGATTGGTTTTTCGAATTGAGTATATTTTTTATTTCATCGAGCGATAGTCCCGCCGTTTGATAAGCCTTGATCATTTTTACCATCATCATTTGCTTTGGGTGGTAGTAGCGATAGCCCGATTCGCTAACCTCATAAGGCTTTAGAATGTCGTTGTTATCATAGAAAATAAGTGTTTTGCGTGTGATTGAGCAGAAATTGGCGAATTCTCCGCATGATAAAAGCTTGTCGTCCATGAAAAATCCTCGCTAATTTGTCAGTAATTCTACAATGTGTATTATATTATGAGAGTTAATTTGTCAGTCAATGTCAAGATTATACGAAATAAATGTGACGATTTTGTGAATGTTTGCTTGTTGACTTTGCCCTAAGGGTACAGTTTATTATAACAATGCTTCACACGAAGCACAAACCGTTATATCGGGAAAAGAAAGGAAATCTTATTATGAAGATTAAAAAGTTCCTCTCTCTTGCACTCGCTCTTACAATTGCTATGACAAGTTTTGCAGGATGCTCTTCCAGCTCCTCAACTTCTGATAGCTCAACAGACACTACAGCAGAGAGCACAACAGAGTCAACTGAGACAGCTGAGAGCACAGACGAGGCTACAGCTAAGAACGCAGAACTCTATCCGGGCACAGCAGAGGCTGGCTCACTTACAATTGATATCGGCATGGAGCCTACTTCCATCAACTCCCTCCTCGGCACATATGTTGCTGACGGTAGAGTTACAGGCGCTATGCAGGTAGGTCTTACAAAGACAGACGAGAACGACCAGCCTGTCGGTGACGCAGCTGAGAGCTGGGATGTCAGCGACGACGGTCTTGTTTACACATTCCACCTCCGTGAGGGTATGCAGTGGTCCAACGGCACACCTCTTACAGCAAACGACTTCGCATTTGCATGGAAGACTCTTTTAACACCTGATACTGGTGCTGAGTATGCTTACTTCGCATACAGCACAGCTCAGATCAAGAACGCTGAGGCTTTCTACAACGGTGAGTGCGATTGGGAAGATGTTGGTGTTAAGGTTCTCGATGACACAACTCTCGAGGTTACACTTGCAGCTCCAATCCCATACTTCACTTCTCTCTTAAGCCAGGGCTGCATGCTTCCTGTTAACGAGGAGTACTACAACGAGGTTGGCGCAGACCAGTACTGCACATCTCCTGAGACTTCAATCTCTTCCGGTCCTTATGTTCTCGACACATGGACTCACGATTCTGAGATTGTTCTCACAAAGAACGAGAGCTTCTACAACGCAGACGCTGTTTCCCTTGATAAGCTCGTCTACAAGATGTACACAACAACAGATACAAAGCTCAACGCATTCAAGGCAGGCGAGGTTGATGTTATCTCCCTTTCCGGCGACCAGACAGCTCAGCTCAAGGCAGAGGGCTTCACACCTGTTGAGTATACAACTCAGTCCGAGTACCACATCCTCTTCAACTGCGAGGATAAGTACATGAGCAACGTTAACCTCAGAAAGGCTATCGATGCTTGCTACTCAAGAAATGACTTCATCACAGCTATCCGTAAGGATGCTTCTGTTGCAGCTAATACATTCGTTCCGTCTCCTGTTTCCGGTTTCGACGGCACATCCTATGCTGAGGCTCTCGCAGCTAAGATCGGCACAGACGGTGTTGTAAGAAGCGCTGACGCTGACGCAACAAAGGCTAACGAGTACCTCGACAAGGCTCTTGAGGAGCTCGGATGCACAAAGGAAGACCTCTCTTCTCACCTCTCCATGAACTGCGGTGACTCCGATGTTGCTATGAACCAGGCAGCTTTCTTCCAGGAGGCTATCAGAACTGTTCTCGGTATCGAGATCACAGTTAACCCAATGCAGACAAAGGCTCAGTCCGCTGAGAGAACTGCTGGTAACTACGTAATGGATATCACAGGCTGGCTCGGCGACTACAACGATCCTATGACATGGTACGACATGTGGATCACAGGTGGCGGTAACAACTCCACAAGATGGTCTAACGCTGAGTACGATGCATTAATCAAGGACGCTAACGCTCAGACAGATCTCGAGGCTCGTCAGGAAGACTTCTATCAGTGCGAGCAGCTTCTCCTCGATGAGATGCCAATCTCCTGCATCTATTCCGCAGCAGGCGTATACGCTGTTTCCGGTAAGGTAAGCAACTACATCATCGATGCATGGCAGTTCAGCTTCCTCTACGCAACAGTTAAGTAATAATCCGATTATTACAAATATTTAACATGAGTACTCCAATTATTTTTTGTATGTAGTGTTAGCAATTGGCAGGCGTTTAGGCGTCTGCCCATTGCACTATTGAAAATCTAAGACAGATTTATACAGAATAAACGGAGATAAAATTAATAACCCGATATTACATTTCTTTTCAAAAAATCGAGCTCGGCAATAGTCGAGCTCTTTTTATTTTTGTTATAAGTATTTGAAATTCGGACAAAAAATCCCTCAAAGCCATAGCCTTGAGGGATTAATTATTTGTAGTTTAAATATTTCTTATGTACGCTTTTTTGCTCATCTTGCAGACAGGGCACTGCCAGTTGTCAGGCAATTCCTCAAATGGCATGAGTGGATCATCGTAAACATAACCGCAGACGGAGCAGACAAAGGTATTTCCTGTGTCGGGAGTTGACTCCGATGCCTCGATGTAAACAGGGGAGTTTGACGGAGCAAAGCCGCCGAGATTTTCACGATAATATTTGTAGCTCATCGGAGTGCCGTTGTATTTTTCACTGCCGGCTATAACTTTGGCAACGAAAATTGTCTGGTCCTCGGCTTCGGTGCAGCTTTCTGTTTTGCACAGGAACCAACAGCAGGTGTCTTCCTTGAGAACGGGTACGCCCTCTGTGAGAACTCTGTGTCTTAAGTGCTTGAGCTTATCTGTGTTTCTGCCTGAGACAAGACCTAACGCACCGATTGCGGCACCGCTTGTTTTCTCTGACAGAACCGAAATTGTGAACAATCCGTATTTCTTTATGCATTCACAGGAGTAGGAATCTGAATTGATGCTGATAGCTACTCTTGCTTTAGAGCCGTGACCGACTCGAGTTACTCCGTTAATAATACAAGCGGAAGGACCGTTGTCCCCTTTCACGCCGATTGCGTACATTCCATAAGTAAAAGTATTGAGTACCAATGGATTCATTTAATATCCCTTCTTTCTCCTTTAGTATATATTATAAATATGAACAAAACAAGTATACTTAGTGTTTAATTTTATCCCAGTAAGCTTTAAAGGCTTGTTCGTTCTTGTTTTCGCCGAATTTATAGTACTGAGTGTTTTTCAGTGCATCGGGAAGATACTGCTGATAAGTCCAGTGATTTGGGTAATCGTGCGGGTAGATATAGAACTGACCTTTGTTTTGTACGTCGTCACCGTCATAGTGCTTATTTTGCAGCTGTCTTGGTATCGGAAGTGCGCCGTGCTTTTTGACGTCTTTCATTGCCTCATTGATAGCGTTATAAGCAGAATTTGATTTAGGCGATGTTGCAACGAGGACTACCGCATCGGCAAGGGGAATTCTCGCTTCGGGCAATCCGACAGCTTCGGCAATATCCACACAGGATTTTACTATCGGAATTAACTGCGGATAAGCAAGACCGACATCCTCACATGCACACACCATAAGTCGGCGGCAAGCAGAGGGGAGATCTCCCGCATCCAAGAGCCTTGCTAAATAGTGAAGTGCGGCATCCGGGTCGGAACCACGCATGGATTTTTGATAAGCTGAAACTATATCGTAGTGGTCATCGCCCTCACGATCGTAGCGCATGGCGCTTCTTTGAGTGAGCTGTTCTGCAAGCTCGAGGGTGATATAAAGTCCGCCGAGGCTTTCCTCTTGGTCGGCTGTCAGAACGGTGAGTTCTGCGGCATTCATCGCTTTTCGCACATCTCCGCCACAAGCCGTTGCAATGTACTTTGCAACATTATCCTCGAGTACAATTTTTTCTCCGCGCTCATCTTCGAGAATAGAAAAAGCACGATTAACGGCTTCTTCAACATCACTGGGCTCGACTGCCTTAAATTCAAATACAGTCGAACGGCTGAGCACGGCATTGTAAACATAAAAGTAAGGATTTTCCGTAGTTGATGCGATAAGCGTGATGCTTCCGTTTTCGATGAATTCAAGCAAGGTTTGCTGTTGCTTTTTGTTGAAGTACTGAATTTCGTCAAGATAGAGGAGAACTCCGTTAACTCCGTTGAGTGTGTTCACCTGTGCGACAGCGTCCTTAATATCTGCCGTAGAAGCGTTCGTGCCGTTAAGCTTGACAAGATATTTATTTGTGTTTTTGGCGATAATCGAGGCAACGGTAGTTTTTCCGACACCAGACGGGCCGTAGAAAACCATGTTCGGAATTTCTCCCGACTCGATTATTCTTCGAAGGGCTTTTCCCTTTCCG
Source organism: Bacteroidaceae bacterium (assembly GCA_963589785.1). GTDB lineage: Bacteria > Bacillota > Clostridia > Oscillospirales > Acutalibacteraceae > SIG603. The sequence goes on from CAVAMJ010000003.1 coordinate 190,512, forward strand.
AGTATATGCTTTTGACCTACAACTTCATCGAGAGTCTTCGGTCTTATTCTGTCTGCAAGAGGTGAAGACGGCATAGTTATCCCCATTTCATAAGAGTTTAGTAATTCGTTAAAATCGTATATTTCTAACTTGATTATAATCTTTTTGAGCTCAAATGTCTATCAAAAAAGAACATTTGTTTTAATTTGTTGCGCCGAATTGCAATCAAATAACGATTATTAATGCTTTTGTCTTAATTTGTCTTTATTTTCGGCACAATATGGGATATAATTAGATTTCAGACAGAAATGCCACAAGAGAGAAAATATACACATCATAGTTAATTATATAAAAAAGAGGAATTCATCATGAGAGAATACGAACAGATAGACAGAGATCTTCTTGATAAGGTTAAGAAAATTCATTTCGTCGGTATCGGCGGTTCTGGAATGTGCCCTATGGCTGAGATTCTTCACCACAAGGGATATATTCTTACAGGCTCTGATATGAACGAGGGCGACACACTCGACAGAATCAAGAGCTACGGCATTAAGGTTTATATGGGTCACAAAGCTGAGAATATCGGTGATGCTGAGGTAGTAGTTTACACTGCCGCTTGCAAGCAGGATAACCCCGAGCTTGTAGCCGCAAGAGAAAAGGGAATACCAACGCTCGAGCGAAGCGTCATGCTTGGCCTTTTGACAGACCGTTTTGAAAATACAATCGGAATTTCCGGTACTCACGGCAAGACAAGCACAACGGGTATGACAACTCAGATTTTCCTTGAGGCAAAAAGAGATCCGTCTTGCATAATCGGCGGTAAGCTTCCGCTCATTGGAGGAAACGGCAGAACAGGCAAAACACAGGATATGGTTGTCGAGTCTTGCGAATATGTCGATTCATTCCTCCAGATTCATCCGCACATCGCAGTTATCACAAATATCGATTCCGATCACCTCGATTATTTCGGAACACTCGAGAATATCATCAAGTCTTTCCACCAGTTCTGCTTGCAGACGAACGGCTATGTTGTTGTGAATAAGGACAACGCAAATGCAATGAAAGCCGTAGAGGGAATAGAGAACGCAGAGGTTGTGACATTCGGTACTACTTCCGACTGTGACTATTACTGCGCAGACCTCATCGAAGAGGCTCACGCATGCGAGAAGTTCGGAATTTATCACGGCGGCGAGAAGCTCTGCGACATTGAACTTCAGGTTCCCGGTGCTCACAACATGATGAACGCTTTGGCGGCGGCTACTGCGGCTTTTGTCTGCGGAGTTGATGCAGATGCGGTCAAGAGAGGTCTTGAGGGCTTCACAGGAGTTCACAGACGTTTTGAAATTCTCGGAAAATTTGACGGTGTAACCGTTGCCGATGACTTCGCTCACCACCCGACAGAGCTTCGTGCAGTTCTCACAAGCGCATCAAAAATGGGTTATCATGCTGTATGGGCAGTTTTCCAGCCGCATACATTCTCGAGAACCGCGCTTCTTTTTGATGACTTTGTCGATGTTCTCAAAATTCCTGAGCACGTTGTTATGACAGAGATTTTACCTGTGCGTGAGGTTAACACATATAATATCCATACGTCTGATTTGGAGGCTAAAATACCAGGCTCTTGCCACTTCGAGACATTTGACGAGATTTCCGATTATGTCATGAGCAAGGCTGAAAGCGGAGACTTAATTCTCACAATCGGCGGCGGTGATATTTATAAGTGCGCAAACATGATAGTTGATAAGTACAAGAAGGCAGGAAAATGATTAATCGCAAGAAGCCTATAATGGTTTTTAATATAACGATTGAACCTGAGAAAATCTCTCACATGGAAGCGACTAACGGAAAAGCTGTGATAATTCCTTTCGGCGGAACTGTCGAGAGTGAGCTTTTCACGGGTCATGTGCTCCCTGGTGCGGCTGATGTGCAGATAACAAATGCGGCGGGAATTCGCCACATGTGCGCTCAGTATATGTTTGAGGGAGTGGACAAAGAGGGAAAGCCATGTCATCTCTTCGTCAAGAATGACGGCTTTTTTGAGCCTGATTCCAACCCACAGCCGTTCAAGGCTTATCCGACATTAATGACGGACAGCGAGAGCCTTGCGCCTTATTTCAATCAGGCGAGATTCAGAGCCGAGGGACACGGTACAGAGAAAGGTGTCGATATTTATATTTTCGATACCTTAGAGTAAAAATGTATTAAAGAGGAAAATCCAATGGATACGATAACTTACGAATATAACGGCAGTTTGTATATAAACATGACAAACAAGTGCCCGAACAGATGCGAATTTTGCCTGAGAAACAATTCAAGCGGAAGCATCTATGCCGATAACCTTTGGTACGAAGGTCCTGAGCCGACCAAGGAAGTTATGCTCGAGAATATCAACACGAGAAATCTCGATGATTACGAGCAAGTAGTTTTCTGCGGTTACGGTGAGCCGACTTGCCGCCTTGATGATTTGCTTTGGCTTGCCGCAAAAATCAAGGAAAAGGGAAATTACAGCATCAGAATTAACACAAACGGTATGAGCGACCTCATCAACAAGTGTGATTCTGTCGATAAAATGAAGGGACTTATCAATGTTCTTTCTGTTTCTCTTAATTCCGATACAGCAGAGGGTTATGACGCGGTTTGTCATCCGTCATTCGGTCTTTGCACTTATGACGGAATTCTCGAGTTTACGAGAAAAGCGGTGAACAGCGGATATTTCGACAAGGTTGTTATGACCGTTGTCAGCACAATGGACCCAGTTGTCATCGAGAACTGCAGAAAAATTTGCGAGGATATCGGAGCTTCTTACAGAATTAGAGAATATATCGAGTCATAAAATAAAACCAAGCCGGAAGAACGCTTCAAATGCGTTCTTCTTTTTTATATTTCCTTGAAAAATTAATTAAACTAATATTTGCTCTTGACTTTTAATAATAATTATAATAATATTGTGTAGCAATGTGATTTTGGATACATATTGCTACTATGTTTTGTGTGAAAGGGTAAAATGAAATGAACAAGAATTACAATCGAACGATATATTCTTGCTTTGTTGCGTATATCGTTCAGGCTGCCGTAAACAATTTTGTGCCGCTTTTATTTGTTACCTTCAGATCGGAATTTAATATTCCGCTCTCAAAGATAACTATGCTGATTACGATTAACTTCCTAATTCAGCTTTGTGTTGACTTAATTTCCGTTAAGTTTGTCGATAAAATCGGATACCGTGCGTCGGTTATATTGGCGCATATCTGTGCCGCACTGGGACTTGTGTGCCTTGCGTTGTTGCCAAGTGTTCTGCCCGACCCGTTTGTCGGACTTCTGATTGCGGTAATTATCTACGCTGTCGGCGGCGGTCTCATTGAGGTTATGATAAGCCCGATTGTTGAGAGCTGTCCGACTGACAACAAGGAAATGGCAATGAGCATGCTCCACTCATTCTATTGCTGGGGTTCTCTTGCAGTTGTGCTTATTTCCACGCTTTACTTCAAGCTTTTCGGCATTGCTAACTGGAGAATTATGGCTTGCGTTTGGGCTGCACTTCCTCTTTTAAATATGGTATCTTTCTTCTCATGTCCGCTTGCTCCCGTTGTTCCTGAGGGAGAGGAGGGCAAGACAGTCAAGCAGCTTTTCTGTGATAAGATGTTTTGGATTGTCGTTGTTCTCATGATTTGTGCGGGTGCAAGCGAGCAGTGCGTATCCCAGTGGGCATCCACCTTTGCGGAAACCTCACTCGGTGTTTCCAAAACTCTCGGCGACCTCATGGGACCTGCGTTCTTTGCACTTCTCATGGCTATCTCAAGAACAATTTACGGTAAATTCGGTGACAAGATGGAGCTCACTAAGTGCATGATTGCAAGCGGTGTTCTCTGTGTGATCTCCTATGTGATAATCGCTTTTGCTCCGCTTCCGATTTTCCGTTTAATCGGCTGTGGAATAACTGGCTTCTCCGTCGGTATCTTCTGGCCTGGAACATTCTCGAAGGCTTCAGCCGCAATCAGAGGCGGCGGAACGGCTATGTTTGCTCTCTTGGCATTAGCCGGTGATATAGGCTGTTCTGGCGGTCCTACGCTTGTTGGCTTTGTAAGCTCTGCATTCGGAGATAATCTCACAGCAGGCTTGGGCTTCGGTATAATTTTCCCGCTTCTCATGATTCTTGGACTCATTGCACTGAAAAAAATATCAGACAAAAAAGCATAAGCAAATATTTTGCTGTATATAAGTTGCGTTTTAGCGAGTTAAAGTATATAATGAAACCGTCAAGCTTATTGACGGTTTTATTTTTATGAAAGAAAGAGGTAATACCTATGTTTGGTGATCTTATCGATACAATCGGCTATGTAGCCGAGCAGGACCCTGAGGTCGGCGCCGCAATGAAAGACGAGCTTGCTCGTCAGAGAAGAAATATTGAGCTTATCGCTTCTGAAAATATCGTTTCTCCAGCAGTTATGGCGGCAATGGGTTCTATTCTCACAAATAAATATGCAGAGGGTTATCCGGGAAAGAGATACTACGGCGGATGCCAGTATGTTGACGTTGTCGAGGAAATTGCACGCAAGAGAGCATGTGAGCTTTTCGGCGCAGAGCATGCCAACGTTCAGCCGCACTCCGGCGCACAGGCAAACACAGCTGTTTACTTTGCACTTTTACAGCCTGGCGATACCGTTATGGGCATGAATCTTGCCGAGGGCGGTCACCTCACTCACGGTTCACCCGTTAACCTTTCTGGTAAATATTTTAACTTTGTAGCTTACGGTGTTGACGAGAAGTCACAGGTTATCGACTACGATAAGTTTGCTGAGATTGCAAGAGAAGTAAAGCCGAAGCTTATTGTTTCCGGTGCTTCCGCTTATCCGAGAATCATCGACTTCAAGCGTATCCGTGAGATTTGCGACGAGGTCGGCGCTTACATGATGGTTGATATGGCTCATATCGCAGGTCTTGTTGCGACAGGACTTCATCCGTCACCTGTTCCTTATGCAGATGTTGTCACAACAACAACTCACAAGACCTTGAGAGGCCCGAGAGGCGGACTCATTCTCTGCAAAAATCAGGTCGGAGAGCTTAACCTTGCTAAGAAAATCGACTCCGCTATCTTCCCGGGAACACAGGGCGGCCCGCTCATGCACGTCATTGCCGCAAAGGCAGTTTGCTTCGGCGAGGCACTCAAGCCTGAGTTCAAGGAGTACTGCGAGCAGGTAGTTAAGAACGCTCAGGCACTTGCAAGCGGTCTTATAAAGAGAGGACTCAAGCTTGTTTCCGGCGGCACAGACAATCACCTCATGCTTCTTGATCTTTCCGACAGCGAGGTTACGGGTAAGGAGCTCGAGAAGAGACTTGACGAGTGTTACATCACAGCTAACAAGAACACAATCCCCGGCGAGAAGAGAAGTCCGTTTGTCACAAGCGGTGTTCGTCTCGGTACTCCGGCAGTCACAACACGTGGCTTCAAGGAGGAGGATATGGACGTTATCGCTGAGTGCATCGCTCTTTGCGTGAACGACTATGAGGCAAGCGGAGACAAGGTTCGTGCTATGGTTTCAGAGCTTATCTCAAAGTATCCGCTTTACGAATAATTTTTTGATTGAAATTAATATCGATATTCACAAAAGACAGTGGTTTTAAGCCGCTGTCTTTTTGCTTGCTTTAATTTGAATTTTCAGTATAATATAGATAGTTGTGACTAATTGAAAATATTGCAAATATAAGGAAATTTGATATGGCTAAAAAAAGATCTACAAAGAGAAAAGAAAACCACTACGGTAATCCCGCTAATTACGGCAAGCAAAAGGAAGAGGTAAGCGATGTGTTCGCTTCACGAAACACGGGAAGTCTCAAGGACTGGAATCTTCTAAGTCTCCCCGCAATGGCACTGGGACTGATTGCCGACAAGAATATAGTTTTGGTTATTGTCGCGCTTATTATGAATGTTATTCCCATAGTCCAGTACTTTTTCAATATGAAAAGAGGTACGGCTCTTGCCATATGCGGCTTGCTGTTCACTATTAAAGCCGGCATCAATTGCATAAAGAACGGCGTGGGATTAAATATCGACTGGCAAGTGACAATCGGCTATATAATCTCGAGCTTAATCGTGAGTGCAATCACTATAGGAATTATCGAAATATTCTATATTGTGAAACGACACAGAAAAAAGCACTCGAAAAAAGTCGGCTGATATCGAATAAAAGCTCTTGACAAGCATAAGCCTCGGTGATAAAATCAAATCAACGCAATGAAGAGGAAAGCTTTGCGGAGCATCCGTTTCAGAGAGCTGTCGGTTGGTGTAAGACAGCAGAGGGTACCGCAGAGAGATCGCCTTGGAGCAACTTCGCTGAAATGATAGTAAGCGAGTCGGTGTCCAACCGTTATTTTGGAGAGTGATGACAGTCACATTGAGTGGTCGATTTTATCGGCAAAAAGAGTGGTACCGCAAGATATTTTATATCCTGTCTCTTTGAATAGAGGCAGGATTTTTTATTTTGTCAATTTGAACTTAGGAAGGAAAGAAATAAAATGCTTACGCTTGACAGAATTTTCAATGCATCGGTTGTACTTAAGGATATCCTCAGAGATACCGCACCGCTTAGAGCAAACGGATTTGCCCCAAGCTGTGACCTTTGGCTAAAGCCGGAGAACCTTCAGATCACAGGTTCCTTTAAGGTCAGAGGCTCCGCATACAAGATTTCTAATCTTACAGAGGAGGAGAAGGCAAGAGGAGTTATCGCATGCAGTGCCGGTAACCACGCTCAGGGCGTTGCATTGGCTGCAAGCAAGCAGGGAATAAAATCTCTCATCTGCTTACCCGACACCGCTCCTATGTCTAAGGTTGAGGCAACAAAGGGCTACGGCGCTGATGTTTGTCTTGTAAACGGTGTTTATGACGATGCTTACAACAAAGCATTACAGCTTCGTGACGAGATGGGTTATACCTTCGTTCATCCGTTTGACGATGAGGACGTTATCGCAGGTCAGGGCACAATCGGTCTTGAGATAATCCAGGCACTCAATGATGTAGACGCTATCCTTGTTCCGATCGGAGGCGGCGGACTTATCTCAGGTATCGCATATGCTGTCAAAGCTATCAGCCCCAAGGTTAAGGTTTACGGTGTTCAGGCTGCTGGCGCACCGAGCATGTTCAATTCTATCAGCGACGGAAAGATTGAGACTTTGCCGAGCGTTTCCACAATTGCCGACGGTATCGCAGTTAAGCAGCCGGGTGAGAACACATTTGATATTGTAAGCAAGTATGTCGATGATATTTGCCTTGTAACAGAAGATGAGATTGCAGCAGCAATTCTCGCACTCATCGAGAAGCAGAAGATGGTAGCAGAAGGTGCAGGCGCAGTTTCCGTTGCGGCAGCTATGTTCGAGAAGCTTCCGATTCAGGGCAAGAGAGTAGTCAGCGTAGTTTCAGGCGGTAATATCGATGTTACAAGTCTTTCAAGAGTTATCGAGAGAGGTCTCATCAAGTCCGGCAGAAAGGCTACCTTGGCAATCGAGCTTGTCGATAAGCCTGGTCAGCTCAAGGATGTTTCCGCAATCATCGCAGAGTGCGGCGGCAATGTCACAGGCGTTCAGTATGAGAGCAGCGGAGAGACAGAGAGCATCAACGGCTGTGTCCTCAGAATTTCTCTTGAGACAAGAAATTATGACCATGTTCTTGAAATTGAAAATGCACTCAATTCAAGAGGCTTTAAAATTGTTAAGTAAGACTCAAAAATATTGACAACAATATTATAAAAAGCTATTATAATTTTTAATAATTAAATTGTGCTTTATGCTAAAAAGACTAATTTAAGAAAGAAAATAGGGTGAAAGAATATGTTAATGACAGGAGCAGATATACTTGTTAGAACCTTGATTGAACAGGGCTGTGATGTCGTCTTCGGTTATCCGGGAGGACAGATCCTGAATGTTTATGATTCGCTTTATAAGTATCAGGACGAGCTTCATCATGTTCTTACGGCACATGAGCAGGGAGCTGCACACGCTGCCGACGGTTACGCAAGAAGTACGGGTAAGCCGGGTGTAGTTATCGCAACATCAGGTCCCGGCGCAACAAACCTTGTAACGGGAATCGCAACCGCTTACCTGGATTCAATTCCGCTTATTGCAATCACAGGAAATGTTGCTACAACAAAAATCGGTACAGACTCATTCCAGGAGCTTGACATCACAGGTGTCACACTTCCTATCACAAAGCACAACTACTTTGTAGGCTCTGTCGATAAGCTTGCAGATACAATCCGTGAGGCATTTGTACTCGCTACAAGCGGCAGACCGGGCCCGGTTCTCATCGATGTTCCGACAGATGTTCAGACAAGCAAATGTGAGTATGAGCCACAGCCGAAACAGGAGAAAGAGCCTAAGAAGGCTGCTAAGGACGTCAGAATCGAAGAGGCTGCAAAGACAATCAACGAGGCTAAAAAGCCGTTTGTTTATGTCGGCGGCGGCGCTATTGCAGGCGACGGATACGATAAAATTCTTGAGCTGGCAGAGAAAATTGATGCACCTATCGGCTGTTCTATGATGGGTATTTCGGCTGTTCCGACAGAGCATCCGCGTTTCCTCGGAATGCAGGGAATGCACGGTCACTACGCAAGCTCAATGTCAATGCATCACGCAGATGTTATCATTGCTCTTGGCAACCGTTTCAACGACAGAGTTACAGGCAACAAGGCTAAGTTTGCAGTCGGTGCAAAGATTGTTCACCTCGATATTGACGGTGCTGAGCTTTCTAAGATTGTCAAGGCACACAATACATTAAGAGGCGATATAAACCTCACTCTCGAGAAGCTTATTCCCGAGCTTAAGTCTAAGAAGAACTCAAAGTGGTGGGATGAGATAAATGAGTATAAGGCAAAGGAAGAGGCAGGTCTTGACAAGAGAGAGACCCTAACTCCGAGAAATGCTATACTCGCTCTTAACAAGTACCTCACACCCGAAACACCTGTTGCAACAGACGTCGGTCAGCATCAGATGTGGGCGGCTCAGTACCTCGTATTCAAGAAGCCGAGAAAGTTCATTTCTTCTGGTGGTCTTGGTACTATGGGCTTCGGCATGGGTGCCGCAATCGGTTCGGCATTCGGTACAGGTGAGAGAACTGTTCTCGTCACGGGTGACGGAAGCTTCGGCATGAACCTAAATGAGATGATCACAGCGGTTGAGAACAATGTTCCGCTTGTAGTCCTTCTTCTCAACAACGGAGTTCTCGGAATGGTTCGTCAGTGGCAGACGCTCTTCTACAACAAGCATTATTCAAACACTATTATTGACAGAAAGGTCGACTATGTAGCTCTTGCAAAAGCATTCGGAGCAGACGGCGAGCTTGTAAAAACCACAGAGGAACTCGACAAGGCACTTGCTAAGGCATTCAGCCACGAGGGTCCGTATCTTATTGATTGCAGAATCGACAAGGATGAGTTTGTTCTTCCTATGTTACCTCCGGGAGGCAGCATGGATGATATTATTACTGAAGCAAAGGCAGGAAATTGATAAACATGAATAGATTTGCTATTGCTGTTCTCGTCAGAAATCAGTTCGGTGTTCTTAACAGAGTCACCAGCATGTTCAGACGCAGACAGTTCAACATTGAATCTCTCAACGTAAGTGAGACAGAGACTAACGAATTTTCTCGAATTACCGTTATTTCCACAGGTGACGACGTTAAGAAGGAGCAGCTTATGAATCAGCTTTATAAGCTTCCTGATGTCGTATCCGTCAAGGAACTTGACGACAGAACCTGCGTAAGCCGTGAGGTTCTCCTTATAAAGGTTAAGCACACAGCAGCTACAAGAAGAGATATTCTTGATGCCGCTCAGGCTTTTGGCGCTAAGACAGAGGACTATTCGAGAGACACTGTCATCTTCCAGCTTACAGCTAAGAGAAGAATGATTGACGAATTTATTTCTCTTATGAGCGACTACGAGATCATCGAGATTTGCCGTACAGGTGTTTGTACTCTTGAGCGCGGTGAGGATGTTCTTCGTCAGACTGTTAATCTCTAAACTGCATTTTTAAGTTATTAATCTTGCAAATAATATTGTAACACAAAGATAATGGTGCTATAATATGAAAGCAAAATTACATAGAAATTTCAATTTACTTTTCTAAAGAAAGAGGTAATCAAAATGTCAGAAGCAAGAATCTTCTATCAGCAGGACTGCGACCTTAGTTATCTTGACGGCAAGACCGTTGCAATCATCGGTTATGGCTCACAGGGTCACGCACACGCACTCAACCTTAAGGACAGCGGTGTAGATGTTATCGTTGGTCTTTATGAGGGCTCAAAGAGCTGGGCAAAGGCTGAGGCTCAGGGTCTCAAGGTTATGACTTCCGCTGAGGCTGCTAAGGCTGCTGACCTCATCATGATCCTCATCAACGATGAGAAGCAGGCTAAGCTTTACAAAGAGAGCATTGAGCCGAACCTCACAGCAGGCAAGACACTCGCATTTGCTCACGGCTTCAATATCCACTTCGGTTGCATCAAGCCTCCGAAGGACGTTAACGTAATCATGGTTGCTCCTAAGGGCCCTGGACACACTGTTAGAAGTGAGTATCAGGTTGGCAAGGGTGTTCCGTGCCTCGTAGCTGTCGAGCAGGATGCTACAGGTGACGCTCTTGAGATCGGTCTTGCATATGCACTCGGTATCGGCGGTGCAAGAGCAGGTGTTCTTGAGACAACATTCAGAACAGAGACAGAGACAGACCTCTTCGGTGAGCAGGCTGTTCTTTGCGGCGGTGTTTGCGCACTCATGCAGGCTGGCTTTGAGACACTCGTTGAGGCTGGTTACGACCCGAGAAACGCTTACTTTGAGTGCATCCACGAGATGAAGCTCATCGTTGACCTCATCTATCAGTCCGGTTTCGCTGGAATGAGATATTCTATCTCCAACACAGCTGAGTACGGTGACTACATCACAGGTCCTAAGCTCATCACAGCTGACACAAAGGCTGCTATGAAGAAGATCCTCAAGGATATTCAGGACGGTACATTCGCTAAGGACTTCCTCCTCGACATGTCCGATGCAGGTTCTCAGGTTCACTTCAACGCTATGAGAAAGATCGCTTCCGAGCATCCGTCCGAGAAGGTCGGCGCAGAGATCAGAAAGCTCTACTCATGGTCTGACGAGGACAAGCTCATCAATAACTGATTTAGTAAAATTTAATGATAATAGCACCCGAGGAGCTCTTCGGGTGCTGTTTGATAATTAGGATAACTGAAAGGAAAAACTTATGATTAAGGATACACAGGTAGTCGGATATCAGAATGCGGCTCACCGTTCTCTTTATCGTGCTCTCGGTCTCACTGAGGAGGAAATGAATAGACCTCTTATCGGAATCGTAAGCTCTTACAACGAGATTGTTCCGGGACACATGAATATTGATAAGATCACCGAGGCTGTCAAGCTTGGCGTAGCAATGGCTGGCGGTACTCCGATTGTTTTCCCGGCAATAGCTGTTTGCGACGGTATCGCAATGGGCCATATCGGAATGAAATATTCTCTTGTAACTCGTGACCTTATCGCTGACTCAACAGAGGCAATGGTTTTGGCTCACGGCTTCGACGGACTTGTCATGATTCCTAACTGCGACAAGAATGTTCCGGGTCTTCTCATGGCTGCCGCAAGACTTAATAAGCCTACAATCTTTGTTTCCGGCGGTCCTATGCTCGCCGGTCGTGTAGGCGGACACAAGACTTCTCTTTCCTCAATGTTCGAGGCACAGGGTGCATATGCAGCGGGAAAGATTGATGATGAAAAGCTCGAGGAATTCGTAAGCAAGACTTGTCCTACTTGCGGTTCTTGCTCCGGTATGTATACAGCTAATTCCATGAACTGCCTCACTGAGGTTCTCGGTATGGGCCTTCGTGGAAACGGTACAATCCCGGCTGTTTATTCCGCAAGAATTGATCTCGCTAAGCGTGCAGGTATGCAGGTTATGGAGCTTGTTAAGAAGAACATCTGCGCACGTGACATCATGACTAAGGAAGCTATTTACAACGCTCTCGCAGCTGATATGGCTCTCGGATGCTCCACAAACTCCATGCTCCACCTCCCTGCGATCGCAAACGAGTGTGATGTTGAGTTTAACCTCGATATGGCTAACGAGCTTTCCGCAAAGGTTCCGAATCTTTGCCACCTTGCTCCGGCAGGCCCAACTTACATGGAAGATCTCAACGAGGCCGGCGGTGTTTACGCTGTTCTCAAGGAGCTTTCCAAGAAAAATCTTCTCAATCTCGATGTTCTCACATGCACAGGAAAGACACTCGGCGAGAACATTAAGGATGCTGTTAACCTCGATAACACAGTTATCAGAGATATTGACAATCCGTTCAGCGCAACAGGCGGTATCGCAGTTCTTCATGGCAACCTCGCTCCGGATGGAGGCGTTGTCAAGAGAAGTGCTGTTCTTCCTGAGATGCTCGTTCATGAAGGCCCCGCAAGAGTATTCGACTCTGAGGAAGACGCAATGGACGCTATCCTCGCAGGAAAGATTGTTGCGGGCGATGTTGTCGTTATCCGTTACGAAGGTCCTAAGGGTGGTCCGGGAATGAGAGAAATGCTCAATCCTACATCCGCTATCATGGGTCAGGGACTCGGCTCAAGCGTTGCGCTTATCACAGACGGTCGTTTCTCAGGCGCAACAAGAGGCGCTTGCATCGGTCATGTGTCTCCTGAGGCTGCAAGCGGCGGCGTTATCGGTCTTGTTGAAGAGGGCGATATCATCTCTATAAACATCCCTGAGTATAAGATTGAACTCAAGGTTTCCGATGAGGTACTCGAGGAGAGAAGAAAGAACTTTGTTCCTAAGACAAAGAAGCTTTCAGGTTACATCAAGAGATATGCACAGCTTGTTTCAAGCGGTGCTAACGGAGCAATCATCAATCAGAAATAATGAAAACTTACAATAATGCAGAGCTCAGAGCGAAGTTTAAACAGCTTCGCCTGGAGCTTCACTCACTTTCTGTTTTCGCTTCACTCAAAAAAGATCCCGTTTTTTCAAAGCTGACGGAGTATATCACAGCTCTTTATAACACAGAGCTTGAGGATAACCGTGACGAGGACTTGGGCACTAAGCTTGAGCTTTACTCGGACTTTGCCCATGCACTTTTCTCGACTCACGGCGATAACCTTTCCAAGCACATCGCAAGCATTGTAAATGACGATGAAAATGTCTACATCAAGAACATTTGCAAGGGAAAGAAAATCACTCCTGTACTCGAAAAGGCAGTTGACAGCGAACTGAAAATATTACAGAAGCTTGCCGACTTAACACCTGAAGAACTTTGCGCACCGCTAGGTTATGACGGTTATCTTCCTGAGTTCGATACTGAGAAAACAGACATTGCGGCAATATATAAACACAGAACGGCTAATATCGGAAAATACGGCTATGGCATTTATTCGAGATATTATATGTTCGTGCTCGATGATAACGGCAAGATTATTCCCGTTAGAAACCCCGACTCTCAGAAGCTTTCTGAGCTTATCGATTATAAGCGCGAGCAGAAGATAATTCTTGATAACACCAAGGCACTTTTGGCAGGAAAGCCGGCGGCAAATATCTTGCTTACAGGTGATGCGGGTACAGGTAAGTCCTCGACAATTAAAGCTGTTGTTAACGAGCTTAAAGACGAGGGACTCAGAATTCTTGAGGTCAGAAAAGAGCAGCTTGGCGTTATTCCGAGTGTTCTTGACGAGCTCAACGAAAATCCGCTCAAGTTTATCCTATTTATCGATGATCTTTCATTCCAGAGTGATGATGATAATTTTGCCGCACTCAAGGCAATTTTAGAGGGATCTGTTTCTGCGAAGAGCGGAAATATAGTAATTTATGCTACTTCAAACCGCAGACACATGGTCAAGGAGACATTCTCCTCACGTGAGGGCGATGATATTCATCGCAATGATTCCATGCAGGAGACAGTCTCACTCTCAGAGAGATTCGGAATTCAGATTCTCTTCAAAAGACCCGATAAATTCACATACCTTAATATTGTGCATCATCTTGCAAAAGAGGCAGGACTTGATATTTCTGAAAAGGAGCTTGACCTCGGTGCGGAGAGCTTCGCACTCAGACGAGCAAACCGCTCTGCAAGAGCCGCAAAGCAGTATGTTGACGGCTTAATTTCGGCACAGAAATAAAAACACAAAAAAGGAGTGTTCCTATGGAGCACTTCTTTTTTCTTATTTAGCTTGAAAATCAAGAGTATTAATATATAATGTAGGTATATTATTTTTGTTGTGGAGGTTCATTATGAAGATAGAAAAGCTTACTCCGTCATTTAAGGATTACCTTTGGGGCGGAACTAAATTAAGAGATGTTTACGGTAAGGACTGCGACTTTGAAAAGGTTGCCGAAAGCTGGGAGCTTTCTACTCATTCTGCCGGAGAAAGCTTTGTAAGCGGCGGCGAATTTGACGGTCTCAAGCTTTCAGAATATATCGAGAAGGTGGGAAAAGCTGTTCTTGGCACGAACTGCGAGGCTTTCGAGAATTTCCCTGTTCTTATCAAATTTATAGACGCTAAAAATCCACTTTCCATTCAGGTTCACCCGTCCGATGAGTACGCCCTCAGGGTTGAGCACGAGTATGGCAAAACAGAGATGTGGTATGTTATGGAGGCTGACGAGGGTGCTTCTCTTTATTTCGGCGTAAATCGTCCCGTAACCAAAGAGGAGTTCAGAGCAAAGCTTGAGGACAACACCATTCTTGAGGTTCTCAATAAGGTTGATGTTCACAAAGGAGACTGCTTTTTCATTGAGTCCGGCACTATCCACGCAATCGGCGCCGGTATCGTAATTTGTGAGATTCAGCAGAACTCCAACTGTACATATCGTGTATATGACTACGCAAGAAGAGGCGCAGACGGCAAGCTTCGTGAGCTCCATGTCGATAAGGCTCTCGATGTTTCTAAGCTTACTCCGTCAGATACCTCCGACAAGCAGTCAAAGCCTGAGGAAATCGGCGGAGCTGTTGTCACAAGACTCGGTTCTTGCAAATATTTCACATCAGATAAATATGAGGTTGAAAACGAAGCTGAGATTGAAGTCGGAAGTGACAGCTTTGCTTCTCTGATGATTCTTTCGGGTGAAGGAAAGGTAGTCGGAAACGAAAATGAAGTTACATTCAAGACGGCTGACAGCGTGTTTATTCCCGCAAATTCAGGCAAAATTAAAGTAATCGGCAGCTGTTCATTTATTAAAACAACTGTTTGATAAGGAGTTTAATATGATAAAATCAATAAGCATTAGCGAACCCGGTATGCCATACCTCACAAAGCTTGAGGACGAGAACGGCAGAAGTGTTGTAGTCAATTCTGCAAGAAAGCCAAGCGAATATCTTTCTCCGGCACAGTTAATCGAAGCCGGTTTAGCCGGTTGCATGTCCATGACTATCAAGGGTATGCTTTTCAAAAACAAGCTTTCCTATAATGATGTTTCCGTGACTGTTGACCTCGTGGAAGAGGACGGAAAGTATCGCTTTACCTATAAGGTAGATGTCGATTCAGATGAAGATCCTGAGAAGATTAAGGAAATAGTAAAGCTTGGCGCTGAGAACGGTCATGTGAAAAATCTGCTCACATCAGATTTGACTGTCGAGGAGGCATAATATGTCTGGTAAAATTGTTCTTGTCGGTGAACCGATGGGACTTTTCATCGCAAAAGAAGAGGGCGAACTCAGTGAGGTAGAGAATTTCTCTGCTTCAATTGCCGGCGCTGAATATAATGTTGCCGTAGGCCTTTCAAGGCTAAATCACCGTGTAGCTTACTGCACTAAGCTTGGAAATGATCCGATTGCCGACAAAATTCTGAACGGAATGAAGAAAAACGGTATTTCCACCGACCTCATAATGCGCAGTGACGATTGTGTTACGGGTTTTATGATGAAGGGCAAGACCGCTGTCGGTGATCCGAAAATTGCTTATTACAGAAAAGGTAGTGCCGCTTCGACAATCAGCACGCACGATATAGACAGGCTCGATCTCTTTGAGTGCGAGTATCTGCATGTCACGGGTATTTTTCCCGCTGTTTCAAACTCTGCATGCAATGCTGTCAAGCGACTGATTAAGCGTGCGACTGACCTTGATATGAAAATCAGCTTTGACCCTAATCTTCGTCCTCAGCTTTGGAAAAGCGAAAAGGAAATGGTGAATACCCTCAATTCATTTGCAGAAAGGGCAAACACCGTTCTTCCGGGAATAAGCGAGGGAAAGATTTTGACGGGAAGCGACAAGCCGGAAAAGATTGCTGAGTTCTATCATAAAATGGGCGTAGAAAATGTAATTGTTAAGCTTGGTGCAAGTGGTGCTTACTATTCTTCATCAAAGGAAGGATCTGGAATTATTCCGGGTTATAGAGTGAAGAATATAGTCGATACCGTAGGTGCGGGCGACGGCTTTGCCGCCGGTGTAATTTCTGCACTCGCAGAGGGACTTTCACTAAGAGAGGCTTGTGACCGCGGAAACGCAATCGGTGCAATCCAGCTGACGAGTGAAAGCGACAACGAGGGACTTCCCACAAGAGAAGAACTCGAAGAAGTTATGAAAAAAGGCGAAGTTTGAGCCTAAACAGAATGAAAATAAGAAACACGCTCATCTTTTCGGATAAGCGTGTTTTTCTATGTCAGTATGTTTATTTAGATGCTTTTGAGAAATCTACCGAGCCGATGTTTACTTGTACGTTCTTAACTCCCGGAGCACAAGCGTAATAGCTTGAGCTGTAGCAAATAGGATAAAAGATAAACTGGTTATTTAAGAATTTCTCGAGATTTGTTACATCGTTTATGTCACCGCCGCCTGAATGCATCAGAGTGTCGAATGATACTGAATCGAGCAACTGCGGTGAAGCTGTGCTCTCGAAGCACTGAAGCATGCTGAGTGCGGTATCGGAGCTTGATTCAATGGTGTAGAGTGCTACATCATAATCTTTGTTGTAGATAGCTGTTTCAAAATCGTCTTCAGAAAGGGGCTTGATATTGCAATAGCATGAATCGAATTTGTTCCAATCTGAAATGATTGAGTTTGCAATAGCTGTTGACTGATAATCGTCTCGGCATATGATAGTGATTGACGGAATGTAGCTTATTTCTTCATCTCGGCTTTCTTCGAGATACTCGTCACTTGTCGAGGTCTGAGTTGTAGCTAAATCGCCTGAGGTGTTATCGATTATCGTGTATGAAGATGACTCATCTCCGTTTTCTGTCTGCTCTGTTGTATCGCCATTCGGTACGATTTCACCGCTTGCAGAGGAATTATAATTTTGATAGTCATAAACAGCGGTGTCTTGCTTGACATAAAGTGAGCTTTCAGCGTTTGAACGGTAATCGTCACCGTTGAAGGTAAGCCCCGACGGAATAATGTCGTCGGCTAATTCTTCACCTTCGGAAAGAGCCTGGCTGAGAGCGTCACGGTCAATGCTTTTTACAAAAATCTCTCGAAGCCGAGTGCTAAGCTCAGTGCTTTCTGTATTGAACAGTAATCCTGTTGTTTTGTTGGTGAATGAGCTTACCGTGCATCCTGCCGCTTCGGCATCGCTTACTTGAGTAGCGTTGTCAAGTTCAAGAATATCGGTTGTGCCGCTTGTAAGTGCGGAAATCGGATCTTCGGAAATTTCGTCTGTCTCACCCAAATAGAATGTGAGCGAAGCAGGCTTTACCTTGCCGTTATAATCGTCATAGGCACTGAGTTCAATAGAAACACCGTCTGTCCAAGCGTAGCTTGAGGAAAATGTAAACGGCCCGTTTGTTATAAGATAGCTTGAACCAAGACCGTATCTGCCTGTTGTAGACTTGAAAAATTCCTGATTGCATGGCATATAGCGAATTCCCGCAGTAAGCTTTGGAAAGTTCGGACAGCTTCTCTCAAGCGTGAAAACAAGAGTGGTGTCATTTGTGGCTGAAACTCCCACAGTGCTGACATCTGCAATGCCGTAATATGCGTCTCTTGCGCCGCTTATGACAAATAAATCGTCTACATTATCCGCCCCTGTTGAGGGTGAAAGAGCACGTTGAATTCCGTAGACAAAATCATAAGCTGTGACAGCATCGCCGTTGTTCCATTTTGCTTCGGGGTCAATTGTAAAGGTGAAGACCGTGTTGCTCGAATTTGCCGTCCAGCTTTCAGCCACTGCTGGCACGGCCTCTCCGTTTTCATCTATGCGGCAAAGACCGTCAAAAAGTGCATTGATAACAGTCTCTGCATATGTACCGTTTGCCGTTTGAGGATCAAGCGAGCGAACACTGTTTTTAAAATAATATGTAAAGCTACCCTTATGAGCACTGCAGCCCGTGAGTAGACTGAGAATTAAACATAAAATAAGCAGTAAAGATATACTTTTTTTCATTTTTATACTCCGACTCTGACTCGTTAGTATCTAAAGTATACATAATACAACAGTCGTTATAATTCTTTTAAGGAAAAATAACAAAAAGAAGTAATTATCTAAATTTTCGTTATTAATGATTATAATTATTGTATAGCTTTTTGTTATATTTCACTAAAGAAATAAAATAGAGGTAAATTTCGGCGCTTCTATGAGTTAATTTGCTAAAAAAGACTATGTTTTTTTGTGATATAGGACAAAAGAAGACAAATGAGAGGAAGTTTTGATTTAGGATTAGGATTAATTACAGAGCATTGTAAAAGTGGGAAAAACACATCAAGAAAAATCTTTTGTCTTATCTTTTTGATATATTAATCTCAAATGTTATGTCAATGAAGCAACAAAAAGTGAATTTTAAATTTAGGTTACATAAAATCGGAATATATTGCCGTTTAACTTTTAAAAATGCCGATAAAATTAAAAATCGGCACACATAAGTGTACCGATTTCAAAAACTTAATAAATTTTCTGGTAAAGAATACCGTTGTGATATTCGTTATCTAACCATTCGCCTGAGTAGACGATATTTCCGGCGGCATCAAATTCTGTTCCCTGACCATTTTTCTTTCCGTCAGACCAGCTTCCGTTGTAGATTAGCTTTCCGTTCTCATCAAAGAGAGAACCTGTGCCGTTTGATTTTCCGTCTGCAAACTCTCCTATATAGGTATAGCCTGTATTTTTGTTCTTGGAAATACCGACACCGTTTTTCTTGCCGTCAATCATAGTTCCGCTGTAGAGAAGATTTCCCTTGCCGTCAACTAAGGTGATATTCTCACTTACTGAGCCGTTGTTCCAGTTTGCAATGTGAACAGAACCGTCACTCGGTCTAAAGGAGACTCCGACACCGTTCTTCTTGTCGTCGCTCCAGTTGCCAGCAAAGCTTAATTTACCGTCTGTAAAGAATGATGCGCCCACGCCGTTTCTCTTATCCTCGTGGTACTCGCCGTTATAAATAGTGACGCCGCTCAAGGTTTCTGTTCTGCCGATGCCCTCACGCTTACCGTCAACATAATTTCCGGAGTAGGCGAATTTGCCGTTTGAGATACTGAGCGTTTTGACAGCGCTTTCGGTTACAGCATTTTCAACTTTTTCCTCAGACTCTTTTATAACTGCCTCCGTTTTAATTTCAAATTCTTCTTTATCCTCTGAAGGCACATTTTCTTCAGCAGATTCAGCCGCTTCTGTCGAATCATCTTCTGTAATCGGAGTTGTATTCTCCTCGTTTTCGGCGGTTTCGTTTTCCGTGCTTTCATCAGGTGTGCTTTCGTTTTTTTCCGAAACCGTTTGATTTTCAGCTTCTGTCTCTATATCTTCCTTCGGCGTTTCGGTTTCTTGAATTTCATTTGTCTCTGCTTCGTCAGATTTAGAAGAGCTTTCTTCTGTCTCAGGCTCATTTTCGTCACCGATTTCTTCAAGTGCCTTGAAAGAGAGCTCCGGCTCAGGATGCTTTGCGGCATTCGGAACAGAACCGCCCTTAATCTCCCAAGCGTTCATAATAAGAACCGTATTGCCGTCAGACTCCTTTGAAACAGGTGTGTCCTCTACATAGACATTAGCATCGGGCTTGTAAGCAAAATCTCCGTCCGGTGTAGAAAGAATGACGCAGTGCTCGATGTCGTAGTAATTCTCGAAGTCCTCTATGTCAAGCTTGACGGGAACGAGGTCTTCCTGTTCGTAGTATTTTTTGTCCTCAACAAAGCTAAGTCGCTCAATGATATTGCCGACGCCGGCGGGTCTTAATATCAGCTTAGCCTGAACAAAGCTGTCCGGGGAATAGTACTCTGTGCGATACCAAGCCAAATCCTCGTCATAGAAGATTTTACAGACTATAGAACCGTTAAAGTCGCGTCTTACTAAGACTGTGCTATTCGATTGACGGTAACTTTGCTCCGTTACTGTTCTTCCGAGCTTCTTTTTCCATTTGAATCCTCGGCGGCTCATAGAAGCTTTTAATTTGCCGTCAGCCCCTGTATCGGTTATTTTTTTACTGACGGCAACCTTATTTCCCTTAGCATCATAGAACTTTTTTCTCAGCTCATATAGGTCACCGTGAAAATAAGAGGTACCCTCGGTTTCTACATCACATATATAGAAAATATCCATATCAAGAATGTCCATAAAAACAATTAATTCACTTTCGTTTAATTTCGATTAAATTTTAAATTCACAACATTGAGTTAATATTTACACTACGATTATAACAGCAATTTGTATACTTTAAAAGAAAAATAATAAGAAAATTATTGATTTAGTAATTTCTTGTAGAATTTTTGAATTAACGCACATATTAATTTAGACCCAAATTTATTGAAAATGAATGCAAAGCAAAATAAACTTGCAAATTAATAATAATTGATGTATCATCATAATAGAAATTTTTTGGAAAGAAGACAGGTGTTCCCAATGAAATACGATTTTACTTCAATTATTGACAGAAGCGGCACAAATCAGATTGCTGTTGATAAAATTCCGATTCCTAACGTTGAGGTCAAGGAGGGCTTCTCCAAGATTCCGATGTGGGTTGCAGATATGAACTTTGCGACAGTTCCGACTATCCAGGAGGAGATCATCAAGAGAGTTCAGTCCCCAACATTCGGTTACTATTCAATCAGCGACGAGTACTACGATTCTATCATTGATTGGCAGTCTAAGAGAAACGGTGTAGAAGGACTCGCAAAGGAAAACATCGGCTATGAGAACGGTGTTCTCGGCGGTGTTGTCACAATCGCAAACGTTCTTTGCTCAAAGGGCGACAAGATTCTTCTCCATTCACCTACATATATCGGCTTCACTCACTGCCTCGAGAACAACGGCTATGACCTTGTTCTCTCCGAGCTTGTTCAGGACGAGAACGGCGTTTGGAGAATGGACTACGAGGACATGGACAAGAAGCTCAAGGAGAACAACATCCACTGTGCTGTTTTCTGTTCACCACACAACCCTTGCGGTAGAGTTTGGGAGAAGTGGGAGATTGAGAAGGCAATGGAGGTTTATGCTAAGAACGATTGCTGGGTAATCTCCGATGAGATCTGGTCAGACATCATACTCAACGGCAACAAGCACATTCCTACTCAGTCTGTTTCCGAGTGGGCAAGAGAGCACGTAGCCGCTATGTATGCTCCGTCTAAGACATTTAACCTCGCTGGTCTCCAGGGCTCATACCACATCATTTACAACAAGTGGCTCAACGACAGAGCACTCAAGGAGTCCTCACTTTCTCACTACAACGCTTGCAACGTTCTCGCTATGCACGCACTCATCGGTGCTTACAAGCCTGAGGGTCACGAGTGGGTTGAGGAGTTGAAGGAAGTTCTCTCCGATAACGTAAACTACGCTTACGACTTCATCACAAAGAACTTCAAGGGCGTTAAGCTTGCTAAGCCTGAGGGCACATATATGCTCTATCTCGACTGTGAGGAGTTCTGCAAGGAGCATGACATCACAATCGACGAGCTCCAGGTCAAGGGCGCAGAGGTCGGCGTTATCTGGCAGGACGGTCGTCCGTTCCACAAGCCGTATGCAATCAGAATGAACCTCGCTGTTCCACATTCTCTTTGCGTTGAGGCTTTCGACAGACTTAATAAGTATGTCTTTAACGCTTAATTAAAAAATAAAAAGATTTAGGCTCTCCGTTTTCGGAGAGCCTTTTTGCTGTCATTTTAAGCTTAGAACAACAAAAAAGCAGCCCTCCAAAAGGAGAGCCGCAAATTTTAAAATAAATTACTTTGTACCGAAGATACGGTCGCCTGCATCGCCGAGACCCGGGCAGATGTAAGCGTCCTTGTTCAGCTCTCTGTCGAGATGACCGACATAAATCTGAACATCAGGGTGAGCCTTGTGAAGTCTCTCAAGTCCCTCGGGAGCTGCGATGATGCACATGAACTTGATCATCTTGCCGCCCTGCTTCTTGATCTGATCAATAGCGTCAACAGCAGAACCGCCCGTTGCGAGCATTGGGTCTGTTACGACGATAAGTCTTTCTTCAATCGGCTTAGGAAGCTTGCAGTAGTAAGGTACAGGCTCATGAGTTTCCTCATCTCTGTACATACCGATGTGACCAACCTTAGCTGTCGGAACGAGTGCGAGCACACCGGATACCATTCCGAGACCTGCACGAAGAATCGGAACGATTGCAAGTGTTCTGCCTGAGATGACAGGAGTTTCAGTTGTCTCGATAGGAGTTTCAACCTCGATGTTTGCTGTAGGGAGGTCGCTGAGAGCCTCAAAGCCCTCGAGCATTGCGATTTCCTCAACCAGCTTACGGAACTCGTTTGTTCCTGTGTTCTTATCTCTGAGCTTAGAGATCTTGTGCTGGATGAGCGGATGAGTCATAATGAAGATGTTATTTTCGTTGTAAAAATCCATAATTATTCCTCTGTTTCTTTGTTGTCGCTGCTCTTGATGTAAACGCCACGGCTCTGGTCGCCCTCTGGGTTCTTGCCGAACTCGTAGTCGTTGCCAGGGAGGATAGCGTTAAGTGCGATACCTGCGATAGCAGCGATTGCAAGACCTGTGAGTGTGATTGAAGCAGAACCAACCTGGAATGTGAGTCCGCTTGAGAAGCCGAGACCGCAAACGAAGATAACAGCTGCGATGATAAGGTTTCTTGACTTTGTGAGATCAACCTTGTTCTCGACAACATTTCTAACACCAATAGCGGAAATCATACCGTAGAGCATGAAGGAGATGCCGCCGATGATTGCTGTAGGCATGGTGTGAATGATGCTTGAGAACTTAGGAATGAAGGAGAGAACAACAGCAAATACTGCGGCAATTCTGATAACTCTCGGGTCAAAAACTCTTGAGAGCTCGAGAACGCCTGTGTTCTCGCCATAGGTTGTGTTGGAAGGACCGCCGATTAAGCCTGCAAAAGCTGTTGCAAGGCCGTCGCCGATGAGGGTTCTGTGAAGACCCGGATCCTCGATGTAGTTTCTGCCGACAGTCGCGCTGATAGCAGAGATGTCACCGATGTGCTCCATCATGGAAGCGATTGCGATAGGAGCCATAACGAGAATGGATGTTAAGTCAAACTTTGCAATCTGGAAATTAGGAAGACCGACGATAGCAGCCTGAGCAACCGGCTGGAAATCGAGGATTGCAGAGCCGTCAGCATTTGTCATTCCAAGAGCATTGAGAATGATTGCAGCTACGTAAGAAATAACAACACCCATGAGAATAGGAATGATTTTGAACATTCCCTTGCCCCAAATGTTGAAAATGATAACAGTAGCAAGTGCGATGAAAGCGAGAAGCCAGTTTGTAGAAGCGTTTGAGATAGCGCTGCTTGCAAGGGAAAGACCGATGCAGATGATAATAGGACCTGTAACAACAGGAGGGAGGAACTTCATAACCTTCTTTACACCGACAATCTTGATGATAGCGGCAAGAATGAGGTAGAGAAGACCTGCAACAACAACACCGCCGCAAGCGTAAGCGCATTTGTCGTTAGCGCTCATATTTGCATACATGCCTGTGTCAAGACCGGCAACGGTGGAGAAACCGCCGAGATAAGCAAAGGATGAGCCGAGGAATGCGGGAACCTTCATCTTCGAGCAAACGTGGAAGAGAAGTGTGCCGACACCTGCACAGAAGAGTGTTGTTGAAACGGTAACACCTGCTGTGAGTTCGTCTCCAAAATAGCTTCCGATCAAAATCGGAACGAGTACTGTTGCACCGAACATAGCAAACATGTGCTGAAGTCCGAGAATGAGCATTTTCGGAACGCCTAAGGTTCTGGCGTCATAAATGCCCTTTTTTTCATTTTCCATGGTATACCTCCATCAATTTAATATACTAACTAGAGATTATACCATATATTCGGTAAAAATAAATATATATAACACAAAAAACTTTAGATATTGAAAAAATCGGTGAAAGTTCTAAACATTCTCCGATATATAGCTGTTCTATATGGAGAAAAGGCAAAAAGAAATATTTAAAATCAAGTATATTCACAATTTAAACTTAAACAGTTGAATTGTGCCTATGTTTTGTTTCTTTTACTTATTTATTCTCACACCGAAGCCGTAAGCCATATCGTTTCCCTTTTTCAGCCAATTTACTATGCTTTTTTGCATGGTGGTGCTTTGAGGGAGATCGTCGGGATTTCCGTCATATTCCTTGCCGAAAACTCGCCAGCAGTCGCCGTAGTCCGGGTCGATATGCTTATGGAAAACATAAAATTCCTTTTGAAATTCTATGATATTCATGCTTTCAGGGAAAATCTCGAGATTGTCGGGGTTCATAAGCCACGATTCGCAGAAGAGAACCATAGGCTTTTCACATGTTTCTTTCTTGAAAAACTCCTTGGCACGCTTATATGAATCCGCTCTCATTTCTTTTGTGAATTTTCCGCAAGACGGAATATGCACGCTGTAAACAGTATCGCCGTGATTGATTTTCACGCCCTCGTATGTGATTTCTGGGAGTTCTTCTGGATAAGAAAGTCGCTCAAACTCAAGTCTGCCGAGCTTTACTATGTTGCACTTGAAGAAAATATCATACCAGTGTTCCACGAAATTTCCCCAAACACCTTTTACTGTTTTGCACTCGAAAAGCTTATACTTTAAATCAAGTATAGTTTCCCAGAAGATTTTATCGTCGATTCCCTTTTTGCGAAAATCGGATAACATTCTTTCGGATGCCAATACAAGGAAAATGAAATTTACGGTGTAAAGGTGAATGTTGGTTTTCTCTGCCAATTCCTCACGCAATTTTTCGGTTGAGGGGACAGAGCAGTCATGAGAGTAGAGATAATCGATTATTTCTTTTAATTCATTCTCATGAGCTGGCACGAGAGCGTTAAAGCTATCTAGAAGATAATCGTTCGCCTCGCTCGGCATATCGGCACGCTTTAAAAATTCTAAGTAATGTTCTCTCATAAAAAGTAATATCAAAAGTAAAAAATCAAAGCTTATAGTCGAATTGTTTGTTCAGCCAATTTTTGCTGAGCTTGACCCACTGATTGTTTTGGTCGCTCGGTGAGCTTACTTCGTTTGTACAGACGCTCATTCCGTGGTCGCCGTCCGGGAAGATGTGACACTCGAAGCTTATCTTGTTTTTCTGAAGAGCCGTGATAAGCTTGATTGTGTTCTCGACAGGGACGAGACCGTCCGTCACCGTGTGCCAGACGAAAATCGGTGCGCAGTCGGAGTCGACACGCTTTTCAAGTGAGAAGAAGTTGAATTTTTCACTGCCCTTTTCGCCGCCGCTGACGGACTTTATGGAGTCCTCATGAGCAAATTCGTCTGCTGTGATGACAGGATAGGCGAGAATCGCGGCATTCGGTTTATTTTTGTCGTTTTGAGTATCGAAAACAGCCTTGAATTTCTCGTTGTTCCAGAGAATTGCAGATGAAGCCGCAAGATGACCGCCAGCACTGAATCCGCAGACAGCGATTTTGTCACTGTCACAGCCCCATTCATCGCTGTGGTCACGAATAGTCATGATGAGTGAGGAAAGTTCCTTTAGCGGAAGAAAATCCTTTGCAAGCTCTCCGACAGAGTAATTTAGAATAAAAACATTGTATCCCGCTGAAAGGTACTCGAATGCTACGGGGTCTGCTTCTCTTTGCGAAGTGAAGAGATATGCTCCGCCCGGGCAAACGATAACGCTCGGATACTTCTCACGGTAGCCGTTCGGAAATGCGTTGATAAAATCTTTCATTTCTACAAGTGGCTCATGCAAATAAGCAGTCACCATACCCTGTGAAATTTCATCGTTTTCAATTGCTTTAAATTCAAGTTTTTTCATAGTGTTTACCTTTTGAAAAAGTCCCCGACAATCAAAATGCGGGGACTTTCTGTCAGATTGGATATTGATTTATGCAAGGATGTCCTCTACAGAAATATCAGCGAGAGTTGCGCCCGCAACGTCTGCCTTCTCGTACTTGGAAGCATCGCCGACAGCAACAGCCTTCATTCCGCCAGCTTTAGCGGCATCGATTCCTGCGTAAGCGTCCTCAACAACAGCCGCATCGGACGGGTCTACACCCAAAAGCTTTGCCGCAAGGAGGAAAACCTCAGGATCCGGCTTAGAGTGTGTGATCTGGTTTCCGTCAGCAACAGCATCGAAGAAATCTCCGAGTCCGATTTGCTTTAAGATGACAGGGGTGTTCTTTGAGGAAGAACCGATAGCAAGCTTAACTCCCTTTGCACGAAGTGCGTTAAGAGTGTCCATGACACCCGGAAGAATATCGTTCGGTGTGAGCTCGACTAAGCTTTCACGATAGATGTCGTTCTTCTTTGTTGCCATAGCTTCTTTTTCATCATCTGTATAGGTCTTGGTAGCCTTTTCAAGGATAATCTCGAGGGATGCCATACGGGAAACGCCTCTTAAGCGGTTATTGATAACCTCATCGAAGTAAATTCCCTCTTCGTCTGCCATGGCTTTCCATGCTTTGTAGTGGTAGCCGTCAGTAGAAACGATAACACCGTCAAGATCGAAAATAACTGCATTTTTCATGGTAATCAATCCTTTTCTGTACTTAGTTAATATTGTGAAAAATCGGTAATTCTATTTTATATTAAAAGTCTGTCAAAAACAAGAATTATATAAAGTGCAATAAAAAAATACAGAGAAGTATGAAAATACTACATATAATTACAAGTAGGAAATGAGTTTACCTATGTTATTTACGATTAAATCGGGCTTGAACTCGCTTTTTGCGGCATCGTTTAATGTGCTCTCACCGCTTAGAACCAAAATCGAGGTGACTGCAGTGCCGTTTGCCACGGCAATGTCGGTATAAAGTCGGTCGCCAATGACGCAAAGCTCGTTTTCATTACAGCCAGTTGCTTTTAGCATATATTCGAGAGTATGGTGCGATGGTTTTCCGAAAAATTCGCACTGAACGCCTGTCGATGCTTTCACAAGAGCCGCCATAGAGCCGCAGTCTGGAATGAAGCCTGTTTCTGTCGGACAGTTGAAGTCGGGGTTAAGTCCGAAGATTTCCTTGCCGTCACGGACGAAGTCGCAAGCTTTCACAAGCTTATCGTAAGTGAGGGTGGTGTCAAAGCCGAGAAGAACATAATCGGCATCGGTTTCGCTGATTTCTATTCCCGCTTGCTTCACGGCATTTTCGAGGTCTGGCGTACCGACAACATAGGCTTTTTGTTCTTTGCGATTTTCGATTAACCAATCGGTCATAACTCCGTTTGAAATGAGCATCTGGTTATCTCTTACGGAAATTCCCATTTTGTTTAGCTTATCAATATATGATTTGAAGTTCTTTGAGCTGTTGTTGGTGAAGAAGCAAAAGTCTCTGCCGCTTCTTTTGACCGCACTCAAAAAATCTTTTGTGTATGGAAAGAGATTATTTCCGAGATAAATTGTTCCGTCCATATCAAGAACGAACACCTTTATATTTGACAGTTTATTTCGTATTTCGTTTTCATCGGAAAGACGAGCGGTTTCATCATTACCGTCTGTTAGAGAATAGAAAAGCTCCAAATATTCAGCTTCAACATCCTTAAACGGAACAAAATCATAATTGAGCTTGACATTTATTTTCGGCTCGGGCTCATCTTTGTTTTCTCCAAGGAGTTCTCTCAGGTCATAGAACATCAAGTCGTTGTCTATTTGCTTTAAAAGCTTTTTCTCTTCATCATTTAGATCACTGCCAAGAAATTTCTCATAAATGAGGGAGAGAAGTGCGTCTTCATATCGAGAATATTCGGGCATGACATTTTTGAGCGGTCTCGGCACATCGGACATATAGCCTTCGGATGCATCGTGAATAAGACACGCAAGCTGCAGTCGCTTTGAGTATCCTCGCATTTTTGCTTCCTTACAGCAAAGAACGCAGTGACTTCCGACAGAAAAGAAAGTTTTAACCTGACCGTTTCCTCGGCAAGTGAGAGAAAGTGCGTGTGCAATATCTCTAATATCTATAAGCTCTGCTTTAGGGTTTACGGGGTCTATGTGCTTTCCCGTGTATGTTGTGATTTCGCTCATGTTAACCTCTTCTTGTATCCGTGACATTGACGCCCTTTAAGAAAAGGTTAGTCATAAAGGTGGGATAGTTTTTGATTGTTCCCGAAACAACGAATAATTCTTTGTTTCCGCTCAGACACTTAACAGCCTGAGCGTTATTTTGAACTATAATCTTAGCTTCGGTGATATCGGAAAAATGATAAGTACTTATTTTCCCGAGCGGCGTGCGGTATTTGATTTCATCGCCGTCAACCGTGATTTTCCATACTGCCGCACTCGCAAAAAGAATGAAACAAACTGCCGCAAATATGAGAAATATTATTCCTGCAAATAAAGACGAGCCTGTTATGAAATTAAGACCGACTAAAGAATCTACTATATTAAGTATAAAGAGAATGAGAAAGAAGTCGCCGCCTATTGCCGATAGAATAGAAAGAAGTCTGCTTTTTTTGAGTTCGTATTTTTCGGGTATTAGCTTATCTGACATAATCTTGCCTCACTTTCAGTTTGAGCTTTTTTTATGCTTCAGTATACAACTTAATTGTTACCAAAATGATAACACAGGTATAACATAAATGCAATTTTCAATATGAGAAAAAAGCCTTAATTTATCGATGAAATTTATTGACAATAAATTCCCGCAATACTAAGATTAAGGTGGCGGAGAAAAGCTCCGTAAGCAACATTTGGGAGGATTTTCACATGGCAAAAAAATTTGCTAAACTGACTGTCGAGAAGGATTTTAAAATATCCGAGATTGACAAAAGAATTTACGGTTCGTTCATCGAGCATTTGGGAAGAGCGGTCTACGGCGGCATATGGCAGCCGAATCACTCATCGGCTGATGAAGAGGGATTCAGAAAGGATGTTATCGAGCTTGTAAAGGAGCTTGATATTCCTATTGTACGTTACCCGGGCGGAAATTTTGTTTCGAATTTTTACTGGGAGGACAGTGTCGGTCCAAAGGAGGAGAGACCGAAGCGCCTTGAGCTTGCATGGAGAAGCACCGAGCCGAATTTAGTAGGAATAAATGAGTTTGCTTCTTGGTGCAAGAAGGTCGGCACAGAGCCTATGCAGGCACTCAACCTCGGTACAAGAGGAATTGAAGCGGCTTGCAATTTGCTTGAATACTGCAATATGCCCGCCGGCACAAAGTATGCCGATTTGCGTGTGAAGCACGGCTACAAGGAGCCGCATAATATAAAAGTATGGAATCTCGGCAACGAGATGGACGGCCCGTGGCAGACGGGACACAAAACAGCTGATGAATACGGTCACTTAGCTGATGAGACAGCAAAGGCAATGAAGATAATCGATCCCAGCATCGAACTGGTTCTTTGCGGAAGCTCCTCGAGCAGTATGCCAACCTTCCCGCAGTGGGAAGATACAGCTCTTTCATGGGCTTATGACAGCGTAGACTATATCTCACTTCACCAGTATTACGGCAACCGTTTCAACGATACGGAGAACTTCTTTGCTCAGAGCGACGATATGGATTACTTCATCAATACCGTCAAGGCTACTTGCGACTACGTCAAGGCAAAGAAACGATCCAAGAAAACCATGAATCTTTCCTTTGACGAATGGAATGTTTGGTTCCATGCAAACGAGGCTGATGACGACACAATGAAAAACCGTCCGTGGCAGATTGCGCCTCATCTTTTGGAGGATCATTACGATTTCGAGGATGCTGTTTTGGTAGGTCTCATGCTCATCACGCTCATGAAGCACTCCGACAGAGTGAAGATAGCTTGTATGGCTCAGCTCGTTAATGTTATCGCTCCGATTATGACGGAGGAGGAAGGTCCGGCATGGCGCCAGACAATTTACTATCCGCTTCTTCACGCATCGAAGTACGGCAGAGGAATTGCACTGCAGCCTGTATTCACCTCGTCTAAGCATGACACTAAGGATTTCTCTGATGTCACCGATATAGTTTCCATACCTGTTTGGAACTACGAAAAGGACGAGCTTACCGTTTTTGCGGTCAACAGAAGTGTCACCGATGATATTGTCATGGATATAGATCTTAGAAGCTTTGACGGCTACAAGGCGGTCGAGCATATTGTTCTAGAAAATGACGATATGAAGGCAGTGAACACGGCTGATACCGAGGCAGTCACACCAAAGACAGTGAACGAAAGAACTGTCCTTGACGGAAACGACTACAAGTCCATGCTGACAAAATCAAGCTGGAATGTTATCCGTTTCAAGAAGCAGTAATTAAATAAAAAGAACGCTCCGATTAAAACTCGGAGCGTTTTGCTATCTAAGCATAATGTTAACAGCTTCTGCACAGCCATCGTGGTCATTGTCGGAAACGATTATATCTGCGGCGGCTTTTACTTTTTCGTTTGCATTGCCCATGGCTACCGCAAGTCCAACCTTTGAGAGAACATCAAGGTCGTTGTCGGAGTCTCCTACGGCGATTGCCTTGTCCATTGTGAAGCCGAGGTAATCGCAAAGTGCCGATAATCCCGTACCCTTGGTTACACCGCTGGGGGAACATTCGATGGAGGTTATCTCTGAATCAACGATTTCAAGACCAAGCTTTTCAAGCTGCTGTCTCGATTTGTCTCGTTCCGCTTGTGAGGTGTGGTAGAGATTTATTTTGTAGATATCCTCGTTGTTTTCACGGATGAAAGCAATCGGATCATCGACGATAGTTGCGATTTTATCGTACATAGGCTTATAGATACCCATGTGAAAGTGTTCCATGTTTTCTTCGTGCTTTCTTGAAACGATAGACCTTTCGGCTGTGAGAATATGAAGCATGACATCTCTTTTCGTCAGTATGCTGAAAATTTCTTCGCAAAGGCTTGGCTCGATTATCTTAGAATAAATGCTTTTTCTTTCCTTAATATCATAGACAAGTCCGCCGCTTGTGGAAACGGCATAGCGAAGACGCGGGATGAGCGGAAAAATATCTCGAAGCTCTGCTATGCATCTTCCTGTTGAGAGTACAGCTTCTTTGCCGCTGTCAAAGACACGGTCGATTGCGGAAAGGGTGACGGGAGAAATGGTTTTCTTAGAATTAAGAAGAGTCCCGTCCATGTCGAAGGCAATTAATTTATAGTCTGACATAAATTTCTCCAAAAATAAAAAAATGTCGGAACAGAAGAACTGTTCCGACCTGGCTGGGCTGGTGCGATTTGAACGCGCGAATGTGGGAGTCAAAGTCCCATGCCTTAACCGCTTGGCGACAGCCCATTATACTAGAACACGGAGCTTGATTAAAAGCTCCGTGCTGTTTTTAATGTGGGGTGGAATATCGGATTCGAACCGATGGTCTCTAGTGCCACAAACTAGCGCTTTAACCAACTAAGCTAATCCCACCATATTTGGCGCGCCAAAAGGGACTCGAACCCCTGGCCTACTGCTTAGAAGGCAGTTGCTCTATCCAGCTGAGCTATTGGCGCACATCTCAAAGAAATAGCCCGAAGGCTTGGAGCGGGTGATGGGAATCGAACCCACGCAGCCAGCTTGGAAGGCTGGAACTCTACCGTTGAGCTACACCCGCGTGTCTCTCCTTGCGACTGTTGAATTATAGCATAGCTTATACGAAATAGTCAAGAGAAATTTTCAAAAAAATCAAAAAAATTTTTAAAGAACTTTATTTGTGGTAAAAAAAGGGGCAAAAATCGGCTTTATCAGCAGATTTTTCTATCAAATCAGAAAAATAAAGCCTTAAAAAATAAATTTTGCACGAAATCTTTTTCGTTTGCGTAAAAAACCGCTTATTGAGGTTTAAGTTTTTTATAGGTTCTTACAAGATTTTTCTTCGCTATTTGCAAGAGGTACAAAATTGTGTATAATCATATTACGATACTTTTTCCTTAATGAGGAAGTTTTACGCATTTCTGCACAGAAAATTGCGTTCTAACTTTTTATAGATAAAAAAGCGCTTGCTTCTTTTATCTATGTTTTATCTGTCTAAGACAGAGTATTTGTATGAATTATTTTATCGCTGGAGAAGTAATATGACAAAAAAGAATTGTATGATAGCTCAGTCAGGCGGCCCTACATCGGCAATTAACGCAAGCATTGCGGGAATTATCTCCGCCGTAAACGAAAGCGGTCAGTACGACAAAATCTACGGAGCAATCCACGGTGTCTCAGGTCTTAAGGCTGAGAAGTTTATCGAGCTTTCTGAGACCTTCAAGGACAAGGCTATGCTCGAGTCCCTCAAGATTTCGCCTGCTATGTACTTAGGATCTTGCAGAGTGAGACTTCCTGACTACGAAAACGACCCCGAGTCCTATGAGCAGATGTTCTCTGTTTTTGAGAAAATGAATATCGGTGCATTTTTCTATGTCGGTGGCAACGATTCTATGGATACAGCCGATAAGCTTTCGGCTTATGCCAAGAGAATAGGCTCAGATGTCAGAATTATCGGTGTTCCGAAGACTATTGATAACGACCTCTTTAACATTGACCACACACCGGGCTTCGGTAGTGCTGCAAAGTACATTGCAACTACAATGCGTGAGATTGCATATGATACCGCTATCTATGATTTAAGACAGTGCACGATAGTCGAGGTTATGGGCAGAGACACAGGTTGGCTCACAGCCGCTACCGCACTTGCAAGAAACGAGTTTGACGATGCACCACAGCTTATCTATCTCCCTGAGAGCACATTTACTGCAGAGAAATTCCTTGAGGATGTTGAGAACAGACTCAAGATAAGAAAGAATGTAGTTGTAGCGATTGCAGAGGGTGTCAAGCGTCCGGACGGAAAGTATGTCAATGCTTCAGAGGGAATTGTCGATGCATTCGGTCACGGTCAGCTTGCCGGCATAAGCAAGGGACTTGAGAATTTTGTCAAAGAGGAAATCGGCATTAAATCAAGAAGCATAGAGGTCAATATTCCTCAGCGCTGTGCAGGCCACATTGCTTCCAAGACAGATATTGACGAGAGCTTTGAGCTTGGTAAGTTTGCGGCATCTCTTGCAGAGCAGGGCATGAGCGGCGTAATGGCATCACTCACAAGAATTTCCGATAAGCCGTACAAGACAGAGCTTGTGGCTCGAGATGTTTCGGAGATTGCCAACAAGGTAAAGAAGGTTCCGAGAGAATGGATAAACGAGAGAGGAAACGACATAACTCCTGAGTTTATGGACTACTTAAGACCGCTTATTCAGGGCGAAGTCAACGTTCCTTTCGAGAACGGTCTTCCAGTTTACGCAAATATCGAGCACCTTATGGGCAGACTCGGCTAATTAAATATAAAAATTAATCAATCCGACATTTCTTTTGAGATGTCGGATTTTTGCTGTACCAAAAAGGGAAGAGCGAGGCAGTGGGCGCAAATATACTGTTGAAAAAGCGTTCTTTTTGATGATATACTGAAAATATCAGAAGAAACGGAAAGGAAGATTGCTATGAAGCTTATTCATGTCGCCGATTTGCATTTCGGCAAGGGGATGCACGGATTTTCACTTATCGAGGATCAAAGATATTGGATAAATAAGTTTATCGAGCTTGTCGATGAGGAGAAACCTGACGCTGTTTTGGTTGCCGGAGACATTTACGACAGAAGTTCTCCGTCAGATGAGTCGGTGACTCTTGCCGATGAGTTTTTCACACTTCTTGCAAAAAGAAATATAAATGTTTTCGCTGTTTCGGGAAATCACGATTCCGGCTATAAGCTGTCTTTTTTAAACAGCCTGACGGAAAAAAGCGGACTTTATATAAACGGTAAAATCACAAGAGAGCTTAAGCACATATGCCTTGAGGACGAATTTGGCAAGGTGACATTCTGGCTTCTTCCGTACTGTTTTCCGGCAGAATTTGACGGCATAGAGGGCTTTGAGGAGAGACCGAGAACCTATGATGAGGCTGTTAGAAAATATCTCGATATGCAGAATATCGATTTTTCTGAGAGAAATGTCTTGGTGGCTCATCAGACGGTAAGCGACGGTGAGAGCGATATGTCTGTCGGAAATGTCGGCAGTATTGCGGCAGATGCATTCTACGATTTTGATTATGTTGCACTCGGTCACGTGCACGCAGGTCTCACAGTCGGAAAAAGCTATGTGAGATATGCAGGATCTCCGCTTTGCTTCAAATTTGATGAACTTAAATTTCCGCATAAGGGTGCGGTAATCATAGACCTTTTTGAAAAAGGAAATATAAAAATCAGGCTAAAGGAAATTGAGCCGCTTCATCCGCTTGCCGAACTAAAGGGATCTTTATCAGAAATTCTCTCGGCAAGATCAAGCGGTGTAGCAGAGCTTTTCGATGCAAAAGGAAATCCCGTTAAAAAGGATATTCACGGCAAATATATCCATGTTATTTTGACTGACGAGAGAATTCAGCCCGATGCTTATGACGAACTTACGCTAATGGCAGAGGCTCATGATTCTAAGCTAATGACTTTCACGCATGAGCCGATTAGAGAAAGCCGTGAAAATGAGAGCGCCGAAATCCTCGAGAAATCAGAGGGAAAGTCAGTTTCGGAGCTTTTCAAAAGCTTTTTGGAGTTCAGAAACAAGGCTTCCGCAAGCGAGGAGGACGAAGAAAT
Organism: Bacteroidaceae bacterium; assembly: GCA_963589785.1. Taxonomy (GTDB): domain Bacteria; phylum Bacillota; class Clostridia; order Oscillospirales; family Acutalibacteraceae; genus SIG603. Next base: position 225,334 of record CAVAMJ010000003.1, read on the forward strand.
CATTGATTTTGTGGCTGAACTCATAGCGAATAAGAATAAAGAGGAGCTTAAGGAAAGTGCCCAGAGTGATGCCGATAAGCTTGTGGAAATGCTGCTTGGGGAGGGTGAAGTATGAAACCTGTTAAATTGAGAATACTGGCGTTCGGCCCGTATCAAAATGAGGTCATGATAGATTTCAGAGATATTTCCGATAATCTCTTTTTGATAAGCGGAGACACGGGAGCAGGAAAGACCACGATTTTTGACGCTATGTGCTTTGCACTTTACGGCGTGACCACGGGAGAGAAGCAAGCTAAGCAGTCGAGAAATGTCAGTGCTGACAGCAGGGTGAAAACAGAGGTCGAATTTCTGTTTTCGCACAACGGCAAGGAATATACCGTCATGCGTTCCATGAAGCTTCAAAATCACAAGAACGGAACAAGCGAAGTAAAGCTTGATGCTTGCTCACTTATAGGAGATGACATTCTGCCTATAAGCAAGGGACAGGATATTACGAGTAAAATAGTCGAGCTTATCGGCTATGATGCAAACCAGTTCAAACAGGTAATCTTGCTCCAGCAGGGAGATTTTAAGAAATTTCTCGATGCCGACAGTGCAGAAAAACAGCAAATTTTGGGTAAGCTTTTCGGTACAGATGCATATATTGCGTTTGAAAGCAGATTAAAGGAAGCTAAAGGTAAGCTTGAAAAGGTTATTAAAGAGGATGTCGGATCGGTTAATGTTCTTCTAAGTTCAAATAATTTTAAGTTTCCGGAGGATATGAGTGAGGCAGAAAGGCTGATTTTCCGACTTTCGCCTGATTGCTCGAATGCCGATGAACTTGAGTCTGCACTCGAAACACTTGTCAAAAACGATAAAGAAAATCTATCTGAAGCTAATGTAGAGTACCATAAGTTCGAAAGTAAACATAATAAGCTTGGTGCACTTCTGGCAAGGGCAAGGCTTGAAAACGGCGGACTTGATACCTTGAAGCGAGAGAGGGAAAAGCAAAAGGAACTCGAATCAAAGAAAGATGAGTTTGAAAGCCGTGAAAATTCTTTAAAAATAGCTGAAAAAGCCTATCACATGGTTTATCCGGCATATAACAACGTGAAAAAGGCAGAGTTAGACTCCGAACGACTGAAGTCGAAAAAGTCACAGCTTGAAAAACAGCTTGTTTCTATTAGTTCGTCAATCATTAGCGCCGAAGAGAAAAAGCGTCAAAATCCGAATTTTCAGACTAAGATAAATAATAATTCGATAGAGCTTTCAGAGCTTCTAAAGGCACAGGACAAATTTGATGAAATTGAGCGTGACGAAGCTTCAATCAATAAAAAGCGTGACGAAAAAAGAAATTTCGAGTCGAAAAAAGAGAAATACGAAAAGCAAATTTCCGACAAGAAAATGAAAATCGACGAAGCCGCAGAGGAACTAAAGCTTTATGACGGTATTGACGAAAAGCTTAAATCCGCACAGGAAAAATACGATGCACAGCTTGATAAATACAAAAAGCTTAGAAAAATCGGCGTAGACGATTTGAAGGCTATTTCAGATAAAAATGATGAACTGAATAAAGCTTATATCGAGCATGACAAAAATCTTCAAACCAAGAAAATGCTTGCCGACGAATATCTCAAAATGTACGAGAGCTTCATCGCCGCTCAGGCAGGAATTCTCGGCAGTCAGATAAAATCGGAGATTGAACGTTTCGGCGAGAGTAATTGTAAGGTTTGCGGAAAAAGACTTTCGAGAAACGATATTCCGTCATTGGCAAGACCGCCAAAGGATAATCCCACAAAGGAAGATGTCGATACGGCGGCAGAGAGGAGCAAGGAGGCAGACGAAAAAGCAGCTGCAAGTGCGACTGATTTAGAAAAGATAAGCACACAGCTGCAAGCAATGTTTAATTCACTCAAAAAGTCCGTCACCGATATGGTGGGCGAAGAGTGCCCTAATGAAAATATCGGAACCTTCATCAAGGAAAAGCTAAACGAAATCCAGCTTGAGGGCAAGGTAATAAGACAAAATAAAGACATTCTTGAAGAAAAAAAGAAACGAAGAGACCTTGTAAGAGAAACCGAAAGAGAATTAAAAGAGTCTCTGCCAACCGACGAGGAAAAACAGAAAAAAGCCGCCGAATCTCTTGATATAATAAATTCACAAATCGGAAGTCTAAGCGCAAGACTTGAGCTTAATAAAAAGTCGGTCGCAAAATATGCCGATAAAGCGGCGGCTGTCATAAGAGCAGATGCCTTAAAAGAGGAGAATAAATCCCTCGAAAAGATTATCGAAGCGAACGACAAGAAATATAACGATTTAAACGAGGAAAAAAGCAATATTTCAGGCTCACTCCAAACAGTTGTCAACACTTTGTCGGATACTGAAAAAGAGTTCGAAGAGAGAACCGAGGTTTATAAAAACAACCTCGAAAAATACGGATTTTCTGATGAAAGTGTATTTTTGGCTTGCATTGATGAATTAAAAGCAAAAAGAGATGAAAGCCGCAAAGATATTGAGCGTGTAATTGAGTCGGAAAAAAGTGAAATTCAAGATTATCGTTATAATGTCCAAAGTTGTAACGCAAGTATAGAAAGTCTCTTAGATCAAACCAAAGGATACAAGAGAAGAGACGAAAACAGAATTCTTAAGAAAATCGAGGAAAACGAGAGTGATAAGGAAAAGTCTCTTGAAAAAAGAGATAAATTAAATTCTCTTTTCGATGCTCACGATAAAACCACAAAAGCGGTTAAGTCAAAGATTAAAAGAGCGGAGAAATACTTCAAGGCATATAGCCGAGTGGCTAAACTCTCCGATATTGCAAACGGAACGCTAAGCGGCGAGCAAAAGCTAAGCTTTGATACATATGTCATCGGCGAGGACTTCAAGCTGATTTTAGCCGAAGCAAATAAGCGCTTGAGTCTTCTTTCTGACGGACGATATGAGCTTTTGCATAAGGTGGAAGGCGGCAGTAAATCCGCAAAAACGGGACTTGATATTGATGTCTACGATAATTACGGTGGAAAAACAAGATCCTCAAAAACGCTTTCGGGCGGCGAGGGATTTCTTGTGTCGCTTTCACTCGCACTTGGACTATCCGATGTTGTCAGAAGCAGAGCAAACGGAAATAAGATAGATGCCATGTTCATAGACGAGGGATTCGGCACACTTGATGACGATAGACTTGACGCAACAATTTTCATTTTGAAAAAGCTGAGCGACGGAAATCAGATGGTGGGAATTATCTCGCATGTGGATAAACTTGAAAGCTCGATAAGCTCGAAAATTCTTGTTAAATCGAAGAACGGCGTAAGTTCAATAGATATTGTTAATTAAGAAAAAACATAGAAGATAAAAACACAAAAGTTTTTGCTTCGCTTTTTACAAAAAGCGAACGGGTGTGGGCAGAGCCCACGAATAATTAATAATGTATAATTAACAATTAATAATTATCGTATACTCATAAACAGAGCGAAGCGATAATAAAAAAGACAGGCACGGAAAATACGTCAAGAATGCGAAAGCGTTCGCAGACGGGCATTTTCCGTGCCGAATTATTTATGCAAAGATAAATAAAGAAGCTAAAATAAACAGTCAACAGATAAAATAAAAAGGCGGTCAAAACGACCGCCCTAAATTGTTTTTAAAGAAGATTTATCAAAGCATTAAATCTCTGATGTACTTGATTGTGTACTTAACGCCCTTCTCGCCGAGCTCGCCCTGCCATGTCTTTGAGTGCGGCTCAATTGAAAGGTATCCGTCATAGTGGTGCTGATAAAGTGCGCCGAAGAATGCTCTCCAGTTGATGGAGTCGATACCTGCGGGTGGGTTGTCGTAAAGGCAATCATCTGCTGCGACCTCAGGCTCGGAGTACTTCTTGAACTCAGGAAGCTCTCTCTCGATGTCGTAGTAGTTCCAGTGCTTCGGCTCCATGGAGTCGCCAAGCTGGATAACGCCCTTGATGTGAACATAGCCGAATCTGTCGCCCCAGTGCATAGTCTCGGAAAGATATGCGCCGTGCTCGCCGCCGTGAACAAATGAATGTGACGGGTCATATTTGATTGTGAGTCCCGGAACCTCGTCAAGAACAAGCTTCCACTGCTCAGGTGTGCGGATGTAGTTGTTGCCCATCATGCAGGTAACGATAGATGTTGTCATACCCTTATCTTTTGCATAAGCAACAATCTCTCTTAAAACCTTGATAGCGGCTGTGATGTTGCCGTAATATGTGAGATTCTTGTTGTATCCGACACTTACAAGATAATGTGAAGCGCCAAGCTCTGCACCGAAATCGATAACGGTCTTGACCTCTGCCATTTCCTCTGCGATAGCTTCGCCGTCGTCTCCGATTATCTGGCTTGCCCAGCGTCCGACTGCACCGCACTCCATGTCATTCTCTTCGAATGCCTTTTTGAGCTCAGGCAGCTTCGGTGTGATTTCGCTCATCGGTACACCGAACCACTTCGGATAGTTTAAATCAAGCTCGACAAAGTCAAGTCCGAGTTCTTTTGCGTGCTTAACTTCTTCGACCTCAGGTCTGATTATCATACCCAACTTCATAATAAAAATCCTCCCATAAAAACCCTGACATTTTGGATACAGTCAAAGCTAATTTAGTCATATTTTAACAAAAAAGTTTGCTATGTTCAATGATTTTTCTGTTACAATCTTGTAATAAAGAATTCTTACATATTGTAATTTTGTTTTGCTGAAAATTAAGTGTGGAAAATGATTAAAAATGTGATATACTCAAATCAAATATATTTTTATTCTTTACGGAGGTAAATTATGGAGCTCGCAAGAAGACAGGATGTTCCCGTGAACGAAACATGGGATCTCTCACTTTTGTATAAAACCGAAGAGGATATGTATGCCGATGTCGAAAAGGCTCGTGTGCTCACAGATAAAATAGTCGCTGATTATAAGGGAAACTTAGATACACCTGAAAATATCGTAAAATGCCTTGACGACATGGAGGAGGTTCTCAAGATTGAGCATGTCGCCGGCGCTTACGCTATGCTTGCCGTTGAGGTAGACTACTACGATAACCATAATCAGGAGAGAAGCTCTAAGGTAAATGCCGCTTTCTCGAAGATTAACGCTGATCTTTCCTTTGTTGACTCCGAGATTTTGGAGCAGAGCGAGGAGACAATCAATAAGGCTATTGAAATTGCTAAGGGAAGCAAAATTTACCTCGAGGACTTACTCAGAAAAAAGCCACATCAGCTCACACCTGAAACAGAAAAAGTGCTTGCCGCACTCTCACCGACGCTTTCAACACCATATAATGTTTACAATATGTCGAAGCTTGCCGATATGCAGTTCGGCTCTTTCGAGGTGAACGGCAAGGAGTATCCGCTTGGCTATTCTCTCTTCGAGGATAACTATGAATATGAGGTTGATATCGATATAAGAAGAACTGCTTTCAATAAATTCTACGATAAATTAGCGCAGTATCAGAATACAACAGCTACCGCATATAACGCACAGGTAAGCTATGAGAAGACAATGAGCGAGCTCAGAGGTTATGAGAGCGTTTTTGATTATCTCTTGGAGGATCAGAAGGTCACAAGAGAAATGTATAATCGCCAGATAGACCTTATCACAGAAAAGCTTGCACCTCATATGCAGAAGTATGCAAAGCTGTTGGGCAAAATACATAAGCTTGATGAAATGACTTTTGCCGATTTGAAGCTTGCTATCGACCCTGAATTTGACCCAAGAGTTACTATCGAGGAATCTAAGGAGTATGTCAAAAAAGGACTTTCCGTGCTCGGTGACAGTTATGTAAAAATGGTTGAGGAAGCATTCGATAAGCGTTGGTTCGACTTCGCAAAGAATCAGGGTAAGTGCACAGGAGGATTCTGCGAAACACCATACGGCAAAAACAGCTATATCCTCTTAAGCTGGAATGACAGAATGGCAGATGTTTTCACAGAGGCACATGAGCTCGGTCACGCCGGTCACTTCAAGCGCTGTAATAAGGAGCAGTCATTCTATGATACGAATGTTTCTACTTATTTTGTAGAAGCACCGTCAACCATGAATGAGCTTTTGATGGCACAGTATCTCCTAAAGACAAACAACGATAAGCGCTTCCGACGTTGGGTTCTCTCAAGTATGATAGGCCATACATATTACCATAACTTTGTAACTCACCTTCGTGAGGCTTGGTACCAGAGAGAGGTATATAAAATTATCGATGAGGGCGGCAGTGTAACAGCTGATACACTAAACGAGATATTCAAGAAAAACCTCGAGATATTCTGGGGAGATGCAGTAAAAATTCCCGATAAAGCATCACTCACATGGATGCGCCAGCCGCATTACTATATGGGACTTTACCCGTATACATACAGCGCGGGTTTGACAGTAGCAACTGAGGTAGCAAGAAGAATAGAGAAAGAGGGCCAGAGCGCAGTAGACGACTGGAAGAAGGTTCTTTATGCCGGAAGTACACTTGATCCGCTCGGACTTGCAAAGCTTGCTAAGGTGGATATATCCACCGATGAGCCGCTGAATGATACAATCGCATATATCGGAGCGATAGTAGATGAGATTGTGTCATTGACAGAAGAAATTGACGGCATAACAATAGATTAACAGAAAAAACACAAAAGTTTTTGCTTCGCTTTTTACAAAAAGCGAACGGGTGTGGGCGGAGCCCACGAATAATTAATAATGTATAATTAA
>CAVAMJ010000004.1:0-150156 GCA_963589785.1 Bacteroidaceae bacterium
TTTTTAGAACACGAAGTGTTCGTGGTTGGGCTTTGTCAGCCGAATTGTTTACACAGAAAGAAATACAGAACAAAAACGAAAAATATATTCTCTTGTTCTTGTTATTATAATTGATTATTATTTTAAAGTTGCCAATTCAAAATAAACTCCACACTCAACATTCCACACTCCACACTTCATAGTAGGGTGTAGGCGGAGCCCACGAAGATAGAAGTGGAGCAGAAAGAGAAATAACGAAATAACAAAGGCACGAAGTGCCGACATAAAAAAAGACAGGCTGGCAAAGTTAACCAAAAATGCGATAGCATTTTTAGAACACGAAGTGTTCGTGGTTGGGCTTTGTCAGCCGAATTGTTTACACAAGGAAAAATACAGAACGCAAATTAAAACATAAAAGTTTTTGCTTCGCTTTTTACAAAAAGCGAACGGGTGTGGGCAGAGCCCACGAAGATAGAAGCGGAGCAGAAAGAGAAATAACGAAATAACAAAGGCACGAAGTGGCGACATAAAAAAAGACAGGCTGGCAAAGTTAACCAAAAATGCGTTAGCGTTTTTAGAACACGAAGTGTTCGTGGTTGGGCTTTGCCAGCCGAATTGTTTACATATAGAAAAATATCAGACAGTAAAACAAATTTGATATATAAAAAGACAGCAAAAGAAAATACGTCAAGAATGCAAAGCATTCGCAGACGGGCATTTTCTCTTGCGGATTATTTTCGCAAAGATAAACCAAGAACAAACAATAATAAAGAGACAGGCTGATGGGGGAAAACAAAAGCACGAAGTGCTTTTAGGGAACAAAGCGACTGTAGTTGACCGAAGAAGTCGGATTATTTACACAAAGGAAAATCGAGGACATTAAAAAGGAAACTACAAAATCCGTAAGATAAATACAGAACGCAAAAACAAAGTATAGAAACAAAAACCAAGCTAACCAAAAAGCGAAAATAAGTGGTTTAATGTTGTGATTTTGCACGAAAAGCAACATAAGCTTTTGGATATGAGATTTATTGAAAAGGAAAATCGAATGTGTTAATATCGTAGTATATTGGTTAGTAACCATATGATTTTCCATAAATTTCCATATGGTTTTCATATTTGGTGGAGGAAATAAAATGTATGACAGTGTAATAATCGGCGGCGGAGTAATCGGCTCTGCCGTGGCAAGAGAATTATCTCGTTGTAAGGGAAAATTTCTCTTGGTCGAAAGAGACAGCGATGTTTGTACGGGAACGAGTAAAGCAAACTCGGCAATTATACACGCAGGCTTTGATGCAGAGAACGGCTCGCTTATGGCGAAGTTCAATGTCAAGGGCAATGCGATGATGGATAAGGTCGCAAAGGAGCTCGATGTCCCGTTTAAAAGAAATACAGCTATGGTTCTTTGCTTTGAGGAGGAAAATCTCCCGAAGCTTAATGAGCTTTATGAGCGTGGAGTTAAAAACGGCGTGCCCGATTTAAGAATACTCACGGGTGACGAGGCAAAGGAAATCGAGCCGAATTTAAACGCCAGCGTCTGCGGCGCGTTGCTTGCACCTACATCGGGGATCGTGTGTCCGTTTGAGCTTACTCTTGGATTTGCAGAGAATGCGGCTGATAACGGAGTAGAGTTCAGCTTCGGAAGCGGTGTAAAAGAGATTGAAAGAAACGAAGGCTCTTTCACATTGACTCTCGAAAACGGAAAGAAAATAGAAACCAAAACAGTAGTAAACTGCGCTGGTGTTTATTCCGATGATATTCACAATATGGTCTGTGAGGATAAAATCGAAGTGAAGCCGAGAAGAGGAGAGTATATCATTTGCGATAAATCCGTCGGCAACTTAGTCAGCGCAACTCTTTTCCAATTGCCTACCGCTTACGGAAAAGGAATACTTGTCTCTCCGACAGTGCACGGCAATTTGCTTTTAGGCCCAACTGCCGATGATATCGACGATAAAGAGGGAATTGATACCACGGCAAACGGACTTAGCGATGTCCTCAAGTTTGCGGCAAAGTCCGTCAAGACGCTCCCTAATCGTCAGGCTATCACCTCGTTCAGCGGCCTCAGAGCACATTCACCAAAGCACGAATTTATTCTCGGCGAATCGAGTGTCAGTGGATTTTTCGACTGTGCGGCAATCGAATCCCCGGGTCTTTCAAGCTCGCCCGCAATAGGCGAATATACAGCGAACCTCGTAGCAGAAAAGCTTGGCGCAGAGAAAAAGGACGACTTTAACCCGATAAGAAAGGGTCTCAAAAAGCCAAACGAAATGAGCTTTGAGGAGAGAGCACAGCTTATAAAGGAAAATCCGGCATACGGCAATATAATCTGCCGCTGTGAAACGGTAAGCGAGGGAGAGATCGTCGCAAGCATCAACCGTACCCTTGGCGCAACCACTCTTGACGCAGTTAAGAGAAGAACAAGAGCGGGAATGGGAAGATGTCAGTCGGGATTCTGTTCACCGAGAGTAATGGAAATCCTCGCACGTGAGCTTCATCTTTCTCTTGATGACATTAAGAAAAACGAGAAAGGCTCGTTTGTCGCTGTCGGAAAAACTTCAAAGGGAGGTAACGACTGATGAAGGACGTAAAGTATACGATAAAAAACGAATATAAAATCGTTGTTGCCGGCGGCGGTCCAGCAGGACTTGCAGCTGCCGCATCGGCTTGTGAGAACGGCTGTAAAAGCGAAGATATACTGATAATTGAAAGAGACGCTTCCCTTGGCGGAATACTCAATCAGTGTATTCATAACGGATTTGGACTGCATACCTTTAAGGAGGAATTGACAGGTCCAGAGTATGCTGCTCGTTTCGAGGAGAAGTGCGAAAGCTTAGATATTCCTTACGTGCTTGGCACAATGATACTTGATATATCAGAAAATGAAGATAAAACAAAAACCGTAACTTGTGTAAGTTCAGAGAACGGATTGAGACAAATCAAAGCCGATGCAGTCATTCTTGCAATGGGTTGCCGTGAGAGAAGCAGAGGTGCGCTAAACATCCCCGGATACCGCCCGGCAGGAATTTTCTCCGCCGGAACTGCCCAGAGACTCGTAAACATAGAGGGCTATATGCCGGGCAAAGAGGTCGTTATCTTAGGTTCCGGCGACATCGGTCTTATCATGGCGAGAAGACTCACCCTTGAGGGCGCTAAGGTTAAGGTTGTTGCAGAGCTCATGCCGTATTCCGGCGGTCTTAAGAGAAATATCGTCCAGTGCCTTAACGACTACGATATTCCGCTGAAGCTTTCTCATACCGTAACTAAGATTTACGGCAAGGAAAGAGTTGAGGGAGTCGATATCTCAGAGGTAGGCTCGGACGGCAAACCAATTCCCGGAACAGAGGAGTTCTATTCTTGCGATACTCTTCTTTTGTCCGTCGGTCTTTTACCGGAGAACGAGCTTTCAAAAACTCTCGGAGTTGAACTCTCGAGAATTACGGGTGGCCCCATAGTTAACGAAAGTCTCGAGACAAATATCAGCGGAGTTTTCGCTTGCGGAAATGTACTTCATGTTCATGACCTTGTCGATTATGTTTCAGAGGAGGCGGCTCAGGCGGGCAAAAATGCTGTCAAATACATAAACGGCGAAATAACAGCTGTCGAGAAATCACCGATTGAAATAAAAACTCAGAATGGCGTGAGATACAGCGTTCCCGTTTTCGTAAATCCGACTAACGCAGAGGATAATATCACCGTAAGATTCAGAGTGGCTAATGTCTTTAAGAATAAATATATAAGCGTTTACTTTGGAGACAAGCGTCTTGTCCACCGCAAAAAGCAAATTCTCGCTCCCGGTGAAATGGAAAATGTCGTGATTAAAAAATCGGATATTGAAGATTATAATGCAAACGAGATTTTAATCACGCTCGAGGATGATTAAGGGGGATAGCAAGATGGCAAATGTTGAAGTAAGAGAACTCACGTGTATCAATTGTCCGCTCGGCTGTCAGCTTAAAGTCGAGATGAGTGAGGGAGAGGTCATATCCGTCAGCGGAAATACATGTAAGCGAGGAGATATTTACGCAAGAAAAGAGGTTGTGTCGCCGACAAGAACCGTCACAAGCACGGTTGCGGTTATCGGAGGAACGCACCCCGTTGTGCCCGTCAAGACAAAAAGCGATATTCCGAAGTCAAAGATATTCGACTGCATGAAAGAGATAAATTCGGCGGCGGTCAAAGCGCCCGTTCATATCGGAGATGTTGTGATCAAAAATGTCTGCTCAAGCGGAGTTGATGTTGTTGCGGCGGCAAATATGAAAGAAAAAGCCTAAGCTTTTTCGATTGACAATACAATTTAATATAAAGTTTACATTTCACAAAACCGCACTTGTTTCATTCTCGTGCGGTTTTGTGTTATACTATTTAAGATTTAATTTTATTGATTCGGTCGGAGAAAAAAGATGAGATTGTTTTTTAAAGAAAGACCCTTTTCGTGGGATCTTGATTACGATATATTTTATGAGAACGAAACAAAGGCTTATCACGTCAAGAACGAGAAAATTAAAAAACGCTTGTGGAACGTGACGCTCTATAACCGCAACGATATGGAAATAGGCAAGATAGAGCGAAAGGAAAGCATTTTCGGCGGCGAGAAGTATAAAATATTCTTCGATGACAGAGAAATCGGCTCAATCGAGAAAACCTATGTCAACAACAAAACCCGTTATCTTCTCAAAATGGTGAACTGGAGAATATTCGGACTCATTCCGTCTTGGGAATACGACATTCTCGATGATGACGCCATAGTGGCTCATGCCGGAGTAGAGGGCTCGCCATATGAGGGAAAGGGCAACTATATGCTCGAAATCTATTACGAGAACTCCGAGAGCATGATAGTGCTCGCTTGCCTCGGCATGGAAGCAGCTAACGCAAAGCTTGCCGAAAAAGAGAAGAAGAGACTCGAGAAAAAGCTTCACGGCAAATAAGTGCGACAAAGGCACAGGATATTGTGGCGAAACACCCTTAAAGCAACAAAATGAAACCGCCCGATTTTTCCGATAATCATGCGAAAAATCGGGCAAAAAAATTTTAAAGAAAATCTCAAAAAAAGACTTGCATTATTCCCCCGGTTGTGGTAATATACCTTTGCGTGACTGCGACAGATATGCGATGAAGCGGGAGGTTGCGGCTGAAAGATGCCGGTTTTTCCGCAGAGTATGTCCGATTTTAAACCGGGCGAAAGACAGTCGAAAATTTAAGCTTGGAACCACAGGTAAGTTTACCTGAAGGCCGTTTTGCGGCTTAGCGACTGTTTCTATAACGTGGGTCGATGATTACATCTGCCCGTTATTTCCCGGAATTCGCCATGTGCGTTTTTCGGTTTTATTTATGTCAAGGGTGGGAACACCCGGACAGGTGTTAATAAAAACCCTCGCCCGCCAAACTAAAACAAATTTACTTTTAAGGAGGCGATTTTCCGTGGCAGTCAAAGAGAAAATCAGAATAAGAATCAAGGGTTACGATCATCAGCTCGTAGACCAGGCAGCAGGCAAGATTGTTGCAACAGCAAAGCGCACAGGCGCAAGAGTATCGGGTCCGGTACCGCTTCCGACAGAGAAGCAGATCGTTACTATCCTCCGTGCTGTTCATAAGTACAAGGATAGCCGTGAGCAGTTTGAGATGAGAACTCACAAGAGACTTATCGACATTCTCAGACCTTCAAACAAGACAGTTGAGGCTCTTATGAGCTTAGAACTCCCCGCTGGTGTTGAAATCGAGATCAAGCTCTGATCTTAAAGATTCCAACCAACCGGATAGGCGCAAGGCGGGTCAAGTCGGGTAAAACCGACCAATAACCTAACAGGAGGAAACACAAATGACAAAAGGCATCATCGGTAAGAAGATCGGCATGACACAGATCTTCGACGAAAAGGGCAGAGTCATCCCCGTTACAGTTGTAGAAGCCGGACCATGTGTTGTTACACAGGTTAAGACAACTGAGAATGATGGCTATCAGGCAGTTCAGGTCGGTTTTGGCGACCAGAAGCCACAGAGAGTTAACAAGCCTTTAACAGGCCACTTCGCAAAGGGCAACGTTGCTCCTAAGAAGACTCTCAAGGAATTCAGATTTGACGACATCTCTTCCTATGAAGTTGGAAGCCTCATCAAGGCTGACGTTTTCGCAGCAGGAGACAAGATCGATGTAACAGGAACAAGCAAGGGCCACGGTTACTCCGGCGTTATCAAGAGATGGAACTTCCAGAGACTCAAAGAGACTCACGGTTCCGGTCCTGTCGCAAGACACGGCGGTTCAAACGGTGCCTGCTCAAGCCCATCAAGAGTTTTCCCGGGCCTTAAGATGGCAGGTCACTACGGCGCTGAGAAGGTTACAGTTCAGAACCTCACAGTAGTCAAGGTCGATGTTGAAAATAACCTTATCGCAGTTAAGGGCGCAGTTCCGGGTCCTAACGGCGGCACAGTCGTAATCCGCGACAGTGTTAAAGCATAAGGAAAGGAGGAAGTACAATGCCAACAGTTACAGTAGTAAACACAAAGGGTGCTGAGGTAGAGAAGATCGAGCTCAGCGAGGGCGTATTCGGTATTGAGCCAAACGTTCCTGCAATGCACCTTATGGTTAAGAGCTATCTCGCAAACCAGCGTCAGGGCACACAGTCAGCTTTAACAAGAGCTGAGGTTTCCGGTGGCGGAAGAAAGCCTTGGAGACAGAAGGGCACAGGCCGTGCTCGTCAGGGTTCAACAAGAGCTCCGCAGTGGACACACGGCGGTATCGTCTTCGCTCCGAAGCCGAGAGATTACAGCTTCTCGGTTAACAAGAAGGTTAAGAGACTCGCTATGAAGTCTGCACTTTCCAGCAAGGTTGCTGATGGTCAGATCATCATCGTTGACGAGATTAACCTCGGTGAGTACAAGACAAAGGCAGTAGCTGAGATGCTCAAGGCAATCGGTTCTGAGAAGAAGGCTTTAATCGTTCTCCCAGAGGTAAACGATAAGGTAATCTCTTCCGCAAGAAACATTCCTGGAGTTAAGACAGCTCAGGTCAATACCCTTAACGTATACGACATCCTCAACGCTGACAAGTTCATCGTTGTTAAGGAAGCCGTAGCAAAGATTGAGGAGGTGTATGCATAATGGCAGCACAGGATATCGTAATCCGCCCAATCATCACTGAAAAGTCTATGACAGGCATTCAGTCTAAGAAATATACATTCGAAGTTGCTCCTAAGGCTACAAAGATCGATGTTGCAAGAGCAGTTGAAGAGCTTTTCGGCGTAAAGGTTCAGAAGGTCAACACCGTTCACGTAAGAGGACATCTTCGCCGTCAGGGTCGCTATGAGGGATACACAAAGGCTTGGAAAAAGGCTATCGTAACTCTCACAGAGGACAGCAAGACAATCGAGTTCTTCGAGAGCATGGTCTAATTTAGACCGCGCACTCGCCCGTACGGGCACGAATGGGGTCAAAAAGCTCATGAGAGCTTACTCGAATAAGCCCCGCAAAGCAGTTACAGGAAGGAATTATTACAATGGCAATCAAAGTATATAAGCCGACCACTAACTCTCGCCGTAATATGTCTGTTACAGATTACAGCGGGCTTTCAAAGAATGGTCCGGAGAGAAGCCTCCTTGCTAAGAAGAGCAAGCACGCAGGCAGAAACAGCTACGGTAGAATCACCGTTCGCCAGAGAGGCGGCGGAAACCGTCAGAAGTATAGAATCATCGACTTTAAGCGTCAGAAGAATGACATGAGCGCTACTGTTCTCGGTATCGAGTACGATCCGAACAGATCAGCATTCATCGCTCTCATCCAGTATGAGGACGGCACAAAGTCCTACATCATCGCTCCTCACGGCCTCAAGGCTGGCGATGTTGTTACAAGCGGTGCAGAGTCCGATATCAAGCCGGGTAACGCACTTCCGCTTAAGGCAATTCCGGTTGGTACATTTATCCACAACATTGAGCTTTATCCTGGCAAGGGTGCTCAGCTCGCAAGAGCAGCAGGCATCATGGCTCAGCTCATGGCTAAGGAGAATGGCCTTGCACTTTTAAGACTCCCGTCCGGAGAGCTCAGAAACGTTCCTGAGAATTGTATGGCTACAATCGGTCAGGTTTCCAACATTGACCACGAGAACGTTAAGCTCGGTAAAGCCGGTAGAACAAGAAACTTAGGCCGCAGACCACAGGTTAGAGGTTCTGTTATGAACCCGAACGACCATCCGCACGGTGGTGGTGAAGGTAAGTCCCCTGTTGGACGTCCGGGACCTGTTACTCCTTGGGGTAAGCCAGCTCTTGGTTACAAGACACGTAATCCTAAGAAGTCCAGCTCTAAGTTCATCGTAAGAAGAAGAAACGGTAAGTAATAAGGCATCGGAAAGGAGCTAAAATTAAATGAGCAGATCATTAAAAAAAGGACCTTTTGTTGATGCTAAGCTTCTTAAAAGAGTCCAGGAAATGAATGCAGCCAACGAGAAGAAGGTTGTTAAGACATGGTCAAGATCATCCATGATCTTCCCTGATTTCGTAGGTCACACAATTGCTGTCCACGACGGACGTAAGCACGTTCCTGTTTATGTCACAGAGGATATGGTCGGTCACAAGCTCGGCGAGTTTGCTCCGACAAGAACCTTCAAGGGACACGTCGGCGGCAAGTCAGGTAAATAAGAGAAAGGAAGAGTATATAAAATGGAAGCAAAAGCAATACTTAAGTATACCCGAATTTCTCCTCGTAAGGTCGGCATCGTTCTCGACCTTATCCGCGGCAAGGACACAGACCTTGCTATGGGTATTTTAAAGCACACACCTAAGGCAGCTTGCGAAGATCTCCAGAAGTTACTCAAGAGCGCTATCGCAAATGCTGAGGTTAAAGAGATGGATACATCCAATCTCTATATCTCACAGTGCTATGTCACACCGGGCCCGATTCTCAAGAGAATCAGACCAAGAGCTCAGGGCAGAGCATACAGAATTTTAAAGAGAACTTCTCACATCACAATCGTTGTGAGCGAGAAAGAATAAGCGGCGAGGAGGTAAAATTTAATGGGTCAGAAAGTAAATCCACACGGATACCGTGTAGGTGTTATTAAAGACTGGGATTCCCGCTGGTTCGCTAACAAGGCAACTTTCGGCGATACATTAGTTGAGGATTACAACCTCCGTAAGGTTCTTAAGAAGCAGCTTTACTCCGCAGGTGTTCCAAAGATTGAGATCGAGCGTGATTCTCAGAAGGTTAGAATTCACATTCATTGCGCAAAGCCGGGTATGGTAATCGGTAAGGGCGGCCAGGAGATCGAGAAGCTTCGTGCACAGTGCGAAGAGATGCTCGGCAAGCCTTGCCTCATCAACATCGTTGAGGTTAAGAGACCTGACCTCGATGCTCAGCTCGTAGCAGAGAACATTGCTCAGCAGCTCGAGAAGAGAATTTCCTTCAGAAGAGCTATGAAGCAGTGCATCGGCAGAAGCATGCGTCTTGGCGCAAAGGGAATTAAGACTCAGTGCTCCGGTCGTCTCGGCGGCGCTGAAATCGCAAGAAGCGAGCAGTATCATGACGGTACTATTCCGCTTCAGACAATCAGAGCAGACATCGACTACGGTTTTGCAGAGGCTAACACAACCTACGGCAAGGTCGGCGTTAAGGTTTGGCTCTACAAGGGCGAGGTTCTCAACGTAGCAAACGATCGTCCTGAGCGTAGAAACAACAGAAGAAATAATCGCAAGGAAGGAGGCCGCAACTAATGTTACTTCCAAAGAGAGTTAAATATCGTCGTGTCCACAGAGGCAGAATGACTGGTAAGGCTTACCGCGGAAACAAAGTTAACTACGGTGAGTTCGGTCTCCAGGCTCTCGAGCCGGCATGGATCACAGCAAACCAGATCGAGGCAGCCCGTGTTGCTATGACACGTTACTGCAAGCGTTTCGGTAAGGTTTGGATCAAGATCTTCCCGGATAAGCCTGTAACACAGAAGCCGGCCGGCGTTCGAATGGGTTCCGGTAAAGGTGCTCCGGAGTACTGGGTAGCAGTAGTTAAGCCGGGCAGAGTTATGTTCGAGCTTGGCGGCGTTAGCGAGGAGACAGCAAGAGAGGCTCTTCGTCTCGCAGCTAACAAGCTTCCTATCAAGTGCAAGTTTGTAACTAAAGAAGGACAGGAGGATTAAGAGTAATGAAAGCTACAGAAATCAGAGAACTCACAAATGAAGAATTAGCTTCCAAGCTTAAGGAATTAAAAGCTGAGCTCTTTAACCTTCGTTTCCAGCTCGCTATCAATCAGCTCGATAACCCGATGCGTATAACAGCAGTTAAGAAGGACATCGCAAGAGTCAAGACTGTTATTCGCGAGAACGAGCTTAATGCTTAAGGAAGGAGGAGTTTAAAATGAGCGAAAGAACATCAATGAGAAAGACACTCGTCGGTAAGGTAGTTAGCGACAAGATGGACAAGACTATCGTCGTTTCAATCGAGGACAGCGTTAAGCATCCTATGTACGGCAAGATCGTCAAGCGTACAGTTAAGTACAAGGCACACGATGAGAACAACGAGTGTGGAATCGGAGACCGCGTACGTATCATGGAGACTCGTCCTCTTTCCAAGGATAAGAGATGGCGTTTAGTTGAGATTATAGAGAAGGCCAAGTAATTTTGGCGAAGAAACAAGAGTTATTTGGCTTTTAAGCAAAGGAGGAACTCACTGTGATTCAGCAGCAGACATACCTCAAGGTTGCCGATAATACCGGAGCTAAGGAGCTTATGTGCATAAGAGTTCTTGGCGGTACCGGCAGGAGGTACGCTAATATAGGTGACGTCGTAGTTGCTTCCGTTAAGAAGGCAGCACCCGGCGGCGTTGTAAAGAAGGGCGACGTTGTTAAGGCAGTTATCGTAAGATCAAAGTCAGGCGTTCGTCGTGAGGACGGTACATACATTCGTTTCGATGAGAATGCAGCCGTTATTATTAAGGAAGACAAAAACCCAAGGGGCACACGTATTTTTGGACCAGTCGCGAGAGAGCTTCGTGATCATGAGTATCTGAAAATCCTTTCACTTGCTCCGGAAGTTCTTTAATGGAGGTGTCAACAAATGTCTAAGGTTCATGTAAAAACAGGTGACAACGTTGTAATCCTCGTTGGTAAGGATAGAGGCAAGCAGGGCAAGGTTCTTGCTGTTTCCCCGAAGGAGAGCAAGGTAATCGTAGAAGGCTGCAATATGGTCAGCAAGCACGTAAAGCCGAAGAGAATGGGCGAGCAGGGCGGCATTGTAAAGGCTGAGTCTGCAATCTATTCCTCAAAGGTTCAGATTGTTTGCCCACGCTGCGGCAAGGCTACAAGAGTTGCACACAAGATTCTTGAGGACGGCTCCAAGGAGCGTATCTGCAAGAAGTGCGGCGAGACACTGTAAGGAGGACGTTTAAGAAATGGCTAGACTTAAGGAAATGTACAAAGCTGAAGTCGCTCCTGCTCTTATGAAAAAGTTCTCTTATAAGAGTGTAATGGAGATTCCTAAGTTCGATAAGATTGTTATCAACGTAGGTGCCGGCGAAGCAAAAGATAACGCTAAGGTCATCGACAACATCAGCGGCGATCTCGCAAAGATCACCGGTCAGAAGCCGATGGTTTGTAAGGCAAAGAAATCAGTTGCTAACTTTAAGATCAGAGAGGGTATGCCGATCGGTGTTAAGGTTACACTTCGTGGAGAGAAGATGTGGGAGTTCATGGACAGACTCTTCAACGTATCTCTTCCAAGAGTTCGTGACTTCAGAGGAATCAATCCTAATTCCTTCGACGGTCGCGGAAACTACAACATGGGTATCAAGGAGCAGCTCATCTTCCCTGAAATCGAGTACGATAAGATCGACAAGGTTCGCGGAATGGACATCTGCTTCGTAACAACCGCAAATACAGACGAAGAGGCTCGTGAGCTCTTAACACTCATGGGTGCACCGTTTGAGAAGTAAGGAGGATATGCACTGTGGCAAAGACATCAATGAAAATCAAGCAGCAGAGAGATCAGAAGTTCTCTTCCAGAGAGTACAACAGATGTAAGATCTGCGGCAGACCGCATGCCTACCTTAGAAAGTTTGGCATTTGCCGTATTTGCTTCCGTGAACTCGCTTATAAGGGCCAGATTCCGGGTGTTAAGAAGGCAAGCTGGTAAGAAAGCAAAAGGAGGACAAAATCATGCAGATTACAGATCCAATCGCAGATCTGCTTACCCGTATTCGCAACGCTTTGTCAGCGAAGCATGATACTGTTACAGTTCCTGCTTCTAACATGAAGAAGGCTATCTGCCAGATTCTTGTTGACGAGGGATACATCAAGGGCTTTACAGTTGAAGAAGACGGCAAGCAGGGTATCATCACAATCAATCTTAAGTATGCACAGGGCAAAGAGGCTGTTATTAAGGGACTCAAGAGAGTTTCCAAGCCGGGCCTTCGCATCTATTCAAATGCAGAAGAGCTTCCGAAGGTCATGAAGGGCCTCGGTATCGCAATCATCTCTACTTCTAAGGGCGTCATGACAGATCGTGAGGCTAGAAAGCAGAATGTTGGCGGCGAAGTTCTCGCATTCATCTGGTAATTGAAGGGAGGGGCAATAACATGTCTAGAATTGGAAGAAAACCTATAAATATTCCCGCAGGCGTTGAGGTAAATGTCGACGGTTCTGTTGTTACTGTTAAGGGTCCTAAGGGCACACTTACACAGAAGTTCAACTCTAAGATGAACATAGCAGTTGAGGGCACAGAGATTATTGTTTCAAGACCCGACGATTCTAAGGAGAACAAGTCTCTTCACGGACTTACAAGAACACTTATTGCTAACATGGTAACAGGTGTTACAGAGGAGTTTAAGAAGGAGCTTGAGGTTAACGGCGTTGGTTACCGTGTAGCAAAGAAGGGCAATGTCCTTGAGATGACACTCGGTTATTCACACCTCGTTAACGTAAGCGAGACAGAGGACATCAAGATCGATGTTCCTGCTCCGAACAAGATCATCATCCATGGTCCTGACAAGCAGAAGGTTGGTCAGTTCGCAGCTGAGGTTCGCGAGAAGAGACCGCCGGAGCCATATAAGGGCAAGGGTATTAAGTATGTCGACGAAGTTATCCGTCGCAAAGAAGGTAAAGCCGGTAAGGGCAAATAAGATAGGAGAGTGTTTTAAATGGTTTCAAAGGCTGATAAGAATGCAGCAAGACTTCGCCGCCATAAGAGAGTTCGCGGCAAGATTTCTGGCACAGCAGAAAGACCTCGCCTTAATGTCTACCGTTCATCCGCTAACATCTATGCCCAGATTATCGACGATACTAAGGGCGTAACACTCGTATCCGCATCTACAGTAGAGAAGGATTTTGAGGGTAACGGAAGCAACAAGGTCGCTGCTAAGAAGGTTGGCGAGACAATCGCTAAGAGAGCAATCGAGAAGGGCATCACAGATGTCGTATTCGATCGTGGTGGCTACATATTCCATGGCCGTGTCGCAGAGCTGGCCGCTGGCGCCCGTGAGGGTGGCCTGAACTTCTAATAGGAGGATATTATGGCTAGTAAAATTGACGCAAGTGCATTAGAATTAAAAGAAAACGTAGTTGCTATCAACCGTGTTTCTAAGACTGTCAAGGGTGGTCGTATCTATAAGTTCGCTGCTCTCGTAGTTGTAGGAGACGGAAACGGCACTGTAGGTTTCGGTATCGGTAAGTCAGGAGAAGTTCCGGACGCTATCCGTAAGGGTATTGAGGATGCTAAGAAGAACCTCATCAAGGTTTCTCTTAAGGGCACAACAATTCCTCACGAGATCATCGGCGAGTTCGGTGCAGGTAAGGTTCTTCTTAAGCCTGCTGCTCCTGGTACAGGTGTTATCGCAGGCGGCGCAGTTCGTGCTGTTGTTGACTGTGTAGGTATCACTGATATCAGAACTAAGGTTTTGAGAACAAACAACCCATGCAACGTTGTTCGTGCAACTCTTGAGGGACTTAACGCTCTTCGCTCTGCTGAAGAGGTTGCTGCAATCCGTGGCAAGTCCGTTAAAGAGATTTTATAATAAGGAGGCTGCAAATTATGGAAATTACTCTTGTTAAAAGCTTAATCGGCGCCAAGAAGGATCAGATTGCAACCGCCTATTCACTCGGTCTTAAGAAGATCGGTGACAAGACTGAGCAGCCTGATAACGCTCAGACAGCCGGTAAGGTGCACAAGATTGTTCACCTTGTTAAGGTAACAAAGTAAGGGGAGGTGCACTAATATGAAACTTAACGAGCTTACAAAGGTACCCGGTTCAACAACCAAGGCTAAGAGAATCGGCAGAGGTTACGGTTCCGGTAACGGTAAGACAGCTGGTAAGGGACATAAGGGTCAGAAGGCCAGAGCAGGTCACGGATTCCGTCCGGGCTTCGAAGGCGGCCAGATGCCTCTCCAGAGAAGAATCCCGAAGAGAGGATTCAACAATATCTTCGCTGAGGATTGGACAGCTATCAACGTAGCAGATCTCGAGGTTTTCGAGAACGGCACAACAGTAGACGTAGCTGCTCTTGCTGAAGCAGGTATCGTAAGAAGAAATGCTAAAAACGTAAAGGTTCTTTCCAACGGCGAACTCACAAAGTCACTTACTGTTAAGGTTGGTGCTTATTCCGAGGCTGCAAAGGCTAAGATTGAGGCAGCAGGAGGAAAGGCTGAGGTGATCTAAGGTGTTTAACACACTAAGAAATGCTTGGAAAATTCCAGACCTCAGAAAAAAACTCCTTTTCACTATTTTAATCATCGTAGCTTTCAGATTCGGTTCCGTTGTTCCGGTTCCGTTCCTGAATGCTTCCGCTCTTAACGAACTCATGCAGTCCGTTAACGAGAGCGGTACTGCTCTCGGTTATATCAACATGCTCACAGGTGGTGCGTTCTCATACGCAACCCTGTTTGCACTCGGTATTACCCCGTACATTAACTCTTCCATCATTATCCAGCTCCTCACAGTTGCAATTCCTGCTCTCGAGAAGCTTGCTAAAGAGGGAGAGGAAGGCAGAAAGAAGATCGCCGCTATTACAAGATATGTAACAGTCGGTTTAGGTCTTATCCAGGGTACTGCTTACTACTTCTACCTCAAGAATAGCGGCATCACCGTTTATTCCACAGGTTTCAGCGCAGTATTCACAGGAATTGTTATCATCCTCACATTCACAGCGGGCACAGCTCTTATCATGTGGATGGGTGAGCAGATAAACCAGTATGGTGTGGGCAATGGTATCTCCATCATACTTTTCGCAGGTATTGTTTCAAGACTTCCTTCAACCTGCTCTCAGCTCTGGACATACTTCAAAGCTGCTTTGGACGATCCGTCAAACTACGGCAAGTACTTCGTATTTGCTCCGTTGTTTGTAGTGCTCTTCCTCGCAGTCATCTGGATTATCGTCTTCATGAACGATGCAGAGAGAAGAATTCCGATTCAGTACGCAAAGAAGGTAGTCGGCAGAAAGATGTACGGCGGCCAGAGCTCTCACTTACCTATTAAGGTAACAATGAGCGGCGTTATGCCAATCATCTTCGCTTCAGCTATCCTCTCTATTCCAAGCACAATTCAGCTGTTTGTTACACCGACATCCGGTTTCTGGAAGGCATTCTTCAATGCATTCTCTTCTACCGGTTGGCTCTACTCAGTTCTTTACTTCTTATTCATCATTGTATTTGCTTATTTCTACATGAGCATTCAGTACAACCCGATTGAGATTGCAAACAACTTGAGAACAAACAACGGTACTATTCCGGGCATCAGACCGGGCAGACCGACAGCTGAGTTTATCAGCAAGATCCTCGCAAAGGTAACACTCATCGGAGCTTTGTTCCTTGCAGTTATAGCTATTGTTCCTATCATCTACGGTAACATCACAAGCATGGGCAGAATGTCCATGGGCGGTACATCCGTCATCATCATGGTTGGTGTTGCTCTTGAGACCACAAAGCAAATTGAATCTCAAATGATGATGCGTCATTATAAGGGATTCCTTGACTAATGAGGAGTTTAGTAGTATAATATGAAGCTGATCCTTTTAGGTGCTCCGGGAGCCGGTAAAGGCACCCAGGCAGAGAAAATCTGCGAAGCATATAAAATACCAACAATTTCAACAGGTAATATTCTCCGTGCAGCGCTGAAGAGCGGCTCAGAGATCGGACTTAAGGCTAAATCCTATATGGAGTCCGGTGCTTTGGTTCCCGATGAGGTTCTCATCGAGATCATCAAGGACAGATTAGCCCAGAGCGACTGTGAGAATGGTTTCATTCTCGACGGTTTCCCAAGAACGATCCCACAGGCCGAGGCTCTGGATTCCATGGGCGTGGCTATCGACAAGTGCCTCAACATTGAGGTTGCTGACGATGCGATCGTCGCAAGAATGTCCGGACGCCGTGTCTGCGAGAAGTGCGGTGCTTCTTATCATGTAATGTTTAAGAAGCCATGCAAAGAAGGAATCTGCGATTCCTGCGGAGGCACCCTTGTTCAGCGTAAGGATGATGAAGAAGCTACTGTTCTTGCAAGACTCACAAACTATCACAGTCAGACTGAGCCTCTTAAGAACTATTATGAAAAGCAGGGCAAACTCGTTTCCGTCGAGGGCACAGGCTCAATCGAGGAAATTACAAAGGCTTGCTTAAAAGCACTCGAGGCATAAAATGATTATTCTTAAGACCAGTCGTGAACTTGCACTGATGAGAGAAGCCGGAAGGATCTCTCAGAGAGCTTTAATGCTCGGCGGTGAGGCTGTGGAACCCGGGGTTTCCACCTGGGAAATAGATAAGATAATTCGCGAGTATATCGAGAAGTCGGGCGCTAAGCCCAACTTTCTCGGTTACGGCGATTTTCCCGCAAGTGCTTGCATTTCAGTAAATGATACAGTCATCCACGGCATACCATCCAAAAAGCAAATCCTCAAAAAAGGCGACATCGTTTCCATCGATACGGGAGCTATCATAAACGGCTTCAACGGTGACAACGCTTGGACCTTTGCTTGCGGCGAAGTAAGCGAAGAGGCACAGAAGCTTATGGATACAACGAGAGAAGCACTGTTCAAAGGCATCGAGCAGGCCCGTCCCGGAAACAGGGTGGGTGACATCGGTCACGCAGTGCAGGAGTATGTCGAAGCTCGCGGTTACTCGGTTGTACGAGATTTTGTCGGCCACGGAGTAGGCGCAAAGCTACATGAAGACCCCAGCGTTCCGAACTTCGGAACAGCAGGTAGGGGCGTTCGACTTCTGCCGGGCATGGTAATCGCCATTGAACCCATGGTCAACGTCGGAGATTTCAGAGTTAAGGTTCTGAATGACGGATGGACCACAAAAACTATCGACGGAAAACTGGCTGCCCACTTTGAGCACACAGTAGCCATTACAACAAACGGACCCGTAATCTTAACGAATGCGGACGATTGAGGTGGCACGTGTTTCAAAGAGGACAAATAGTTATGTCTAAAGCAGGTAAAGAAAAGGATTATTTTTTAGTCGTTGTCGGCGTTGAGGGAAAGATGCTCAAGCTTGCAGACGGCAAGAGAAGAACCCTTGAGAAGCCTAAGCTCAAGAAAGATATTCATGTTCAAAGCACGAATATCTTTTTAAATGAAGAGCAGCTTTCGACAGACAAGAAGATAAGAAATGCGTTAAAGGATCATAACGCAAAGGTTAATGGAGGATATAATGTCTAGACAGGACGTAATCGAACTCGAAGGCGTCGTTAAAGAGGCTCTGCCTAACGCAACATTCAATGTTGAGCTTCCTAACGGCCACGTTATCTTAGCTCATATTTCCGGAAAGCTCAGAATGAACTACATTCGTATTCTTCCGGGGGATAAGGTAACTATTGAAATGTCACCGTACGATCTCACAAAGGGTCGTATCACATGGCGTTCAAAGTAAGAATTTAAAACGAAATTTAATCCCACTTTAAGGAGGGCACACAAATGAAAGTCAGACCTTCTGTTAAGAAAATGTGTGAAAAATGCAAGATCATCAAGCGCAAGGGTAAGATCATGGTTATTTGTGAGAACCCTAAGCACAAGCAGCGCCAGGGTTAATTACCCGGTGTCAAACTAATGGAGGTGCAAAAGCATGGCTCGTATTTCAGGTATTGATTTACCAAGAGACAAGAGAATCGAGATTGCTCTTACATACATCTACGGTATCGGCCGTAAGACAGCTACAGACATCTGCGCAAACACAGGCGTAGATCCTGACATCAGAGTAAGAGACTTATCTGAGGATGATGCTCAGAAAATCAGAGATTATATCGATCAGAACTGCGTAGTTGAAGGTGATCTTCGCCGTGACGTAGCTTTTGATATTAAGAGACTTATCGAGATCGGCTGCTATCGTGGCGTTCGTCACAGAAAGGGCTTACCGGTAAGAGGTCAGCGTTCTAAGACCAATGCAAGAACACGCAAGGGTCCTAGAAAGACAATGGCAAACAAGAAGAAGTAATCGGAGGGATCAATAAATGGCAGCAGTTAAAGGTAAAAAAGCTACCACAGTTCGCAGACGCCGTGAGCGCAAGAACATTGAGCGTGGAGCTGCTCATATCCAGTCCACTTTTAACAATACAATCGTAACAATCACAGACCTTCAGGGCAATGCTGTTTCATGGGCAAGTGCCGGAGAGCTCGGTTTCCGTGGCTCAAGAAAGTCTACTCCGTTCGCAGCACAGTCCGCTGCTGAGACAGCTGCTAAGGCTGCTATGGAGCATGGTATGAAGACAGTTGAAGTTTACGTTAAGGGTCCGGGAGCAGGCCGTGAGGCAGCTATCCGTGCTCTTCAGGCAACAGGTCTTGAAGTATACATGATCAAGGATGTTACACCAATCCCACATAACGGATGCCGTCCTCCTAAGAGAAGACGTGTATAACCGAGCAGGAGGTAAAGATAATGGCAAAGAATATGCAGCCAATCGCTAAGCGCTGCAAAGCGCTCGGCCTGTCACCCGCAGTAATGGGTTACTCCAAGAAGACAACTAACCGCAACCCGAAGGGCACAATGAGACGTAAGCAGACAGAGTACGGTCTCCAGCTCAACGAGAAGCAGAAGGTTAAGTTCGTATATGGCGTTCTCGAGAAGCAGTTCCACGATTATTACCTCAAGGCTGAGAAGGCTGAGGGTATCACCGGTGAGAATCTTCTTTGCTTACTCGAGAGAAGATTAGACAACGTTGTATTCCGTGCAGGATTTGCAACAACACGCCGTGAGGCAAGACAGTCCGTTACACACGGTCACTTCCTCGTAAACGGTAAGAAGGTTGATATCCCATCCTACCAGGTAAAGGCTGGCGACGTCATCGAGGTTTGTGAGAAGAGCAGATCAAGCGCTAGATTCTCCAAGTTTGTCGGTGCAGACGCAGTAGAAGTTACTTTACCGGCTTGGATCGAGAGACCGAACAAGGACGAGCTCAAGGTTCAGCTCACAAGACTCCCTGTTCGTGCAGATGTTGACTTCCCTGTAGAAGAGCATCTCATCGTCGAGTTGTACTCCAAGTAATGCCCCTAAAAATAAGTCCCCTAAAGGAAATCTTATTTTCTTCAGGACATTTTTTGAGCAATTTTTTGCTAATTGTAAAGGAGGATCGCGATGATTGAGATAGAAAGACCTAATATAAAAGTCGAAGAGATCAAAGAAGAAGAAAACTACGGCAGATTTCTCGTAGAGCCTCTTGAGAGAGGTTTCGGTACTACTCTCGGAAACAGCTTGAGAAGAGTTCTTCTTTCAAGCCTTCCCGGCGTAGCAGTTAAATCTGTTACAATCCGCGACGTTCTTCATGAGTTCTCCACAATAAAGGGCGTAAAAGAAGATGTTGCTGAGATAATTCTCAACATTAAGGGAATTATTGCAAAGCTTGATTGCGACGGACCTAAGACTGTCGTTATTGATGCTGAGGGTTGCTGCGAAGTAACTGCCGGCGACATTAAGAACGACAGCGAGGTTGAGATTCTTAATCCGGACCTTCATATCGCTACACTTGATCAGGACGCAAAGCTCTATATGGAGATTGAGCTTGACAAGGGCAGAGGATATGTTTCCGGTGAGAGAAACAAAGCAACAATGCCTGCCGGTGTTATCGGAAAATTAGCGGTAGATTCATTATTCTCCCCTGTGTCCAAGGTTAACTTCAGCGTTGAGCCTACAAGAGTCGGTCAGAGCATCGACTACGATAAGCTCACATTAGAGGTTTGGACAAACGGAGTTATCACTCCTCAGGAGGCTGTATCTCTTGCTGCTAAGATTCTTACAGACCACCTTTCACTCTTCGTCGACTTATCCGAGAGCGGTAAGAAGGCTGAGATCATGGTCGAGAAGGACGATGACGGCAGAGAGAAGATCCTTGAGATGACAATTGAAGAGCTCGATTTATCAGTTCGTTCATTTAACTGTCTCAAGCGTGCAGGAATCAATACTGTTGAGGATCTTATCAACAAGTCCGAAGAGGACATGATGAAGGTTCGCAACCTTGGTAAAAAGTCACTTGATGAGGTTATCTGGAAGATGTCTTCTCTCGGATACAGCCTTCGCAAGGACGACGACAAATCTTATAAGGAATAAGGAGTGATATCAATGCCGGGAACAAGAAAACTCGGAAGAGACACTGCTCATAGAACAGCTATGCTTAGAGGTCTCGTTACATTCTTCTTCGAGACAGGAAGAATCGAGACAACATATACAAGAGCTAAGGAAGTTCAGGCTTTAGCCGAGAAGTTCATCACAATAGCTAAGGAAGATAATCTCAACAACAGACGTAAGGCTCTTTCCTTCATCACAAAGGAAGCTGTAGTCAACAAGCTCTTCACTGAGATTGCTCCTAAGTACGTTGATCGCAACGGTGGTTACACAAGAGTCACAAAGACTGGCCCTCGCCGTGGTGATGCAGCTGAGATGGCTATCATGGAGCTCATCTAATCGAAATTTATCGGTTTCGGTTAAGCAGTTTTATAAGCTTATCAATTCTGTATTTTAATACGAATTACACCCTCGTTTTAACGAAAGTTAATGCGAGGGTTTTTATTTTTCATTTGATTAAACAAAAAAGCTTCCGAAACTAAATTCGGAAGCTTGATTGATTTTATTTTTAGTTTTCTTCGACAATATATTCCTTGCAGATGCCGTAAAGTCTCGGATCTACGCTTGCCTTGATTTTGAGGCCCTCGGCAACATATTCTTCACTTATAACCGTTCCGTCTCGTCTGATTTCAGCGGCTAAGCCTGACTTTGAGAACGGAAGTAAGAATTCAGCCTCAATGTTCTTTTCGGGAAGTGCCTCTTCTATTGCGGATAAAAGTTCGTCTATTCCTTCGCCCTTGAGAGCGGATATGTGAACCGCACCGTGAATATGAGGAGCAGAAACAAACATTTCCTCGTTCTCAACCTTGTCCCACTTGTTAAGCACGGGAATAATCGGTCTTGACTCACTGCCGAGATCGTGCAAAATCTCATTCGTTACATCGAGGTGCACTTGAGCCTCAGGGGAGCTTGCATCGCAGACATTGAGAATAATGTCTGCTGTTGCGGCTTGCTCGAGAGTTGACTTAAACGCTTCGACAAGGTGGTGAGGAAGTCTTCTGACAAGTCCGACGGTGTCGATAAGCATGATATTTTTTCCGCATGGCAATTTAAGTGCTCTTGCGGTCGGGTCAAGCGTCGCAAAAAGCTTGTCCTCGGCTAAAACGCCTGCATCAGTGAGGAAGTTCATCAAGGTTGATTTGCCCGCATTTGTGTAACCGACAAGCGCACATGTGATTGTGCCGTTTTTCTCTCGTCTGCGGTTGATTTCCGCTCTGTTCTTTTCGACATCGGCTAAAGCGTCCTTGAGATTTTCTATTCTTCTTCTGATGTGACGGCGGTCGGTCTCAAGCTTTGTTTCACCCGGACCTCTCGTACCGATTCCGCCTCCAAGTCTTGAAAGCGCAGTGCCTCTGCCTGTGAGTCGCGGCATCATATATCTTAACTGTGCGATTTCAACCTGAAGCTTGCCTTCCTTTGTTTTAGCACGAATGGCGAAAATATCGAGAATGAGCATGGTGCGGTCAATCACTCGGCAGTTTGTCACGTCCTCGAGATTTCTTATCTGAATGGGAGTGAGCTCACGGTCAAAGATGAGCAAGTCAATTTCGTTGTTTATACAAAATTCCTTGATTTCCTCGACCATGCCCGTGCCGACGCATGTTCCTGTTTTGATGGAGTCTCGCTTCTGAATTTTGGTAGCAATCGGTTCTGCGCCCGCACTTTTGGTGAGTTCCCAGAGTTCGTCCATGCTGCTCTCGGCATCAAATTCACCCGTATCTACGCCCACGAGAAGCGCTCTTTCAGGCTTGATTTCATTTATATGTAATTCATTCGCCATGAATAAATCTCCTTTGCTGAAATTTGATATAGTTTCACTTGAAGTTTCTGTCAATTCCTTAGGATTATAACATACAAAGCCGTTTTTTGCCATAAGAAGAAAAAAGTTAACAATATGTGAGTGCTCTGAAATGTTGACAAATTTGAATATTAGTGATAAAATAGTTAGCAAAACTAATTAATTAATGAGGGGCGAAGAGATATGTCAGAATTTTCTCAGAAGCTTAGCGACAGACTCCGTGAGGTCAGTATGAACATCTCCCAGCTCGAGGAAGCGGCACTCGCTGACAGCGGCATAGGGCTTACACTCAGTGAAATGCATCTGCTCGGATTTATTTATAATTACGAGGATGCGTACGGCGTCGGTTCGGGCGTTAAGATAAGCGATATAGCCGATGCGCTTAGCATATCGAGACCGTCGGCAACAGTCGGCGTTAAGAAGCTTTTTACAAAGGGATTTGTGCAAAAGGAATCAGACCCCGTGGACGGAAGAGTTACGGTCGCCTGTCTCACGACACTTGGCAGACATGTATATAACCGTCACCGCAAATCTCAGAGCGAGGTTCTCGAAAAGCTCGAGAAGGAATTCACTCATGATCAGCAAGATATTCTCCTGAGAGCAGTCGACAGACTTACAGAATATTTCAGGAGTTACAATAAGAAGTAAAAAATTAAGAAGTAAAAAATTGTGTAAAGGATAAAGCAAAATGAATTTCAAGGTACTCGGAACAGGAAGCTACATTCCGCCGAGAGTAGTCACAAATGACGAGCTCTCGACCATGGTAGATGCAAACGACAAGTCGATAACAAAGCTTGTCGGAATAAAAGAAAGACATGTTTCGGTTGATGAGAACACCTCCCAAATGGGAACGAAAGCCGCTTTGGCTGCGCTTGAGAACAGCGGAACAAAGCCTGAGGAGCTCGATCTCATTTTGGCAGTCACAATGACAGCGGAATACGCTAACCCGGGAATTTCCGCAATGATTCAGCGTGATATAGGAGCAACTTGTCCCGCAATGGATATCGGCGGTGCCGCTTGCACAGGATTTATGTTTCTCATGGAGACCTGTGCTTCTTTTATGGCTACAGGAAAGTATAAAAAGGTGCTTTTGGTTGCCAGTGAGAGACTGAGCGGAATTACCGATTGGTCTGATAAGAACACAGCGATTATTTTTGCTGACGGCGCAGGCGCTTTGGTTGTATCCGATGAGGAAGACAATCTTCTTGCAAGCGAGCTTCACACCTACGGCGAGGACGAGACAATCGTTGTTCCCGATGTCACGGGTGAAAGCCCGTTCTGGCAGGGCGAGAAGGTAGAGAAGGTAAGCATTTACATGAACGGCACCAAGACCTACCGCTTCGCTATCGCTCAGATGAGAGAAATCATTGATAACATGATGAACAAGCTCGGCATTACAGGCGATGATATCAAGTGGGTGCTTCCGCATCAGGCTAATATCAGAATTATCAACGAGGCTAAAAAGAAAATCCCCGTGGCTCAGGAGAAATTCAGAACCACTATCGAGAAGTACGGCAACATCTCATCCGCATGTATCCCCGTATTACTCGATGAACTCAACAGAAACGGTGAAATCGCACGCGGCGACCTCCTCGCAATGGTAGCTTTCGGCGGCGGACTTCACAGCGGCGGAGCAATTCTTCGTTGGTAAAAATCAGTTTTTCCACACATGAGGAAAAACTTTTCTAAAGTTAGCAGATTATTAATTAATTTTATATATAATCCTATTTGTTTATGAAAGGATGCGAATTTTTATGATTAAAACACCTCTTTGCGATTTGCTTGGAATCGAATATCCGATTTTCCAGGGCGGAATGGCATGGATAAGTGACGGAAAATTGGCCGGTGCCGTTTCCGAAGCAGGCGGACTTGGTATCATTTCCGCTATGAACGCAAACGCTGACTATTTAAGAGAGCAGATAAAGATAGCACGTGAGATTACAGATAAGCCGTTCGGCGTAAACGTAATGCTCATGAGCCCGTTTGCCGCTGAGGTGGCACAGCTTATTGCTGAGGAGAAGGTTCCCGTTGTTACAACAGGTGCGGGAAACCCATCAAAGTTCATGCCGATTTGGCTCGAGGCTGGAATCAAGGTTATTCCTGTTGTCTCAAGCGTAGGTATGGCAAAGCTTTGCACAAAGGCTGGCGCCGCAGCGCTTATTGCTGAGGGCAGTGAGTCCGGCGGACACATCGGCGAGACAAACACCATGCCGCTCGTTCCTCAGGTTGTGGACGCAACAAATCTTCCTGTTATCGCAGCCGGCGGAATTGCAGACGGCAGAGGAGTTGCCGCAGCGTTCATGCTCGGTGCAGTCGGAGTTCAGCTTGGAACAAGATTCCTTGTTGCAACAGAGTGTAATGTTCACCCGAACTACAAGAAGAAGGTCTTGAAGGCTAACGACAGATCCACAATTGCAACAGGTAAGAGACTCGGACACCCCGTAAGAAGCATCGAGAACCAGTTCTCTAAGTCTTACTTCAAGTCGGAGTATTCTTCAATGCCCGATGAGGATCTCGAGAAGCTCGGCGCAGGCGCACTCAGAAAAGCCGCTGTTGAGGGCAATGAGAAAGAGGGCTGCTTCCTCGCAGGTCAGGTAGCAGGTATGGTCAATAAGGAGCAGTCTGCAAAGGAAATCGTCACAGAGATTTTCACTGAAGCCGAAGAGGTGCTGAAAGGAGCTAACAAATGGCTAAGATAGCTTTTGTTTTTGCGGGACAGGGCGCTCAGTACGAGGGAATGGGAAAGTCTCTCGTCGAGAAAAGTCCAGCCGCAAAGGAAATTTTTGATATAGCAGATAAGGTAAGACCCGGAACAAGCGAGCAGTGCTTCACCGCTCCGCTTTCCGAGCTTAGCATAACAAAGAACACTCAACCGTGTTTATATAATGTCGATTTAGCATGCGCTGAGGCACTTCGTGAGAACGGAATCGTTCCCGATGCTGTCGCCGGCTTCTCTCTCGGAGAGATTGCCGCAGTGACCTTCTCAGGCGTTGTCTCTCGTGAGGACGGTATGAAGATCGTCACAAAGAGAGGACTTCTCATGCAGGAGGCTGCAAGCAAGGTTGACAGTGCCATGGCGGCGGTTCTCAAGCTTTCCAATGAGACAGTCGAGGAGCTTGCTTCAAAGTATGATAAGGTTTACCCAGTTAACTACAATTGCCCGGGACAGCTTGTTGTCGCCGGAGAAAAAACTCAGCTTGAGGCTTTTGCGGCTGATGTAGCCGAGGTAAAGGGCAGAGCAAAGATACTCAACGTAAGCGGCGGATTCCATTCTCCGTTTATGGCAGAGGCTGCTGACGGTCTCTATGAGGAGCTCAAGAATTACGAGCTCAAGATGCCGAGCATCGAGACTTACTCAAACTTCACTGCTAAGCCTTATTCCGAGAATGACGATATCGCTTCTCTTCTCATGAATCAGGTGAAAAATCCTGTCAGATGGCAGCAGATTGTCGAGAACATGATTAACGAGGGAATAGACACCTTCATCGAGTGCGGTGCGGGCAAGACCCTTGCAGGACTTATCAAGAAGATAAATAAAGAAGTTAAGGTATATAACGTTCAGGATGCCGAGAGCTTGGAGAATGTGCTTTCCGAGCTTAAGGGATAATAGGAGACAATATGAGCTTTGATTTAAACGGTAAGGTAGCCGTAGTTACGGGAGCATCGAGCGGAATCGGAAAAGAAACCGCTATCAAGCTTGCCGAGCACGGTGCAGACGTAGCCGTTATCTATTCATCCTCGAGAGAGGGTGCCGACGATGCTGTTGAAAAGATTTTAGCCCTTGGCAGAAAGGCAGTCGCATATAAGTGCAACGTAGCCGACACCGAGGAGACAAAGAACACCGTCGACGCTATTCACAAGGAATTCGGAAGAATTGATATACTTGTCAACAATGCGGGTATCACAAGAGACAACCTCATCTTAAAGATGAAGGAAGAGGATTGGGACGCTGTTTTGGATGTTAACCTCAAGGGTGCATTCAATATGATTAAGGCAAGCTACAGAATATTCAGCCGCCAGAGAAGCGGAAGAATAATCTCGATTACATCGGCATCGGGAATTATCGGAAATGCCGGTCAGGCAAATTATTCCTCATCAAAGGCAGGACTTATCGGTCTGACAAAGTCGGTTGCAAGAGAGCTTGCGGGAAGAAACGTAACGGTCAATGCTGTTGCTCCGGGATTTATCGAAACACCTATGACAGCCGGTTTTGACGACAGCAACCCCCTTGTTGCAAGCATTCCGCTCAAGAGAATGGGCAAGCCGGAGAACGTGGCAAATGCTGTTTGCTTCTTGGCAAGCGACGAGGCGGAGTATATCACAGGTGTTGTCTTAAGTGTTGACGGCGGCATCGCAATGTAACAGAAAAAGGATTAAAAATCTATATTAATAATAGATTACAGGGAATGTGTTATATGAACAGAGTAGTAGTTACAGGAATGGGAGTTGTATCTCCTATCGGAAATAACATAGATGAATTTTGGCAGAATCTGCGTGACGGAAAGAACGGAATCGGTTTCATCGAAGGAATCGATGCGTCTAATCTCGACGTCAAAATTGCAGGTGAGGTCAAGGATTTTGATGTCACAAAGTACATGAAGAAGAGCGAGGCAAGAAAAGCCGACAAGTTCACTCAGTTCGGTGTTGCCGCTGCTGCTCAGGCAATGGAGCAGTCAGGTCTTTCCACAGCTGAGGACGGAAACATTGCTTCCAACAGACTCGGAGTTTATTTCGGCTCAGGTATCGGCGGAATCCAGACCTTCTGCAATGAGCACACAAAGCTTATGGAAAAGGGCCCTGGAAAGGTTTCTCCGTTCTTCATTCCGATGATGATTGCAAATATGTGTGCCGGTACAATCGCTATCAAGTTCGGCGCAAAGGGCTCTGCTCTTCCGATGGTAACAGCTTGCGCAACAAGCAACAATACAATCGGTGAAGCTTTTAGAGCAATTAAGCACGGCTATGCAGACGCAATCATTGCCGGCGGCTCAGAGGCAGCAATCACAGAGATTGCCGTTGCCGGCTTCACAAACATGAAGGCTCTTTCCACAAAGAACGACCCCGAAACAGCTTGCTGTCCGTTTGATGTCAACCGTGACGGTTTCGTTATGGGTGAGGGTGCGGGCGCACTCGTACTCGAGAGCCTCGACCACGCTTTGGCTCGTGGTGCAAAGATTTACGGTGAGGTTGTCGGTTACGGTTCAACCTGCGATGCTTACCACATGACTGCTCCCGATCCGACAGGTGAGGGCGGTGCAGAGAGCATGCGTCTTGCGCTCGAGGAAGCAAATATGCCTGAGGAAACTCATATCTATATCAACGCTCACGGAACAAGCACCCCGCTTAATGACGTCAGCGAAACAAAGGTCATCAAGCTTGCACTCGGCGAGGAGAGAGCAAGAAAGGCTGTTGTCAGCTCCACAAAGTCAATGACAGGTCATATGCTCGGTGCGGCAGGCGCTGTCGAGGCTATCGCTTCAATTCTTGCGATTGAGCATCAGACTGTACCTCCGACGATACATCTTAATGATCAGGATCCTGAGTGTGATCTTGACTGCTGTCCGAACACCGCAAGAGAGACAGAGATAAATCTTGCACTTTCAAACGGACTCGGCTTCGGCGGCCACAACGCTTGCATAGCAATCAAAAAGTACAACTGATTGTATCGAGGTTAGGATAATGAATAAAGAAGAAATCAAAAATATACTTCCGCACAGAGAGCCGATGCTCCTTGTCGATGAGGTAGAGCTTGTTGACGGCGAGGCTCACGGCAAGTGCTTCATAAAGGGCGACGAGTACTTCGTACAGGGACATTTTCCGGGTCAGCCCGTTGTCCCCGGAGTCATTCTCTGCGAGATGATGGCTCAGTCGGCTTGTGTGCTTTTGGCAGGAGACACCGTAAAGGGATGCACTCCGTTTTTCACAGGACTTGACAAGGTCAAGTTCAGAGGACAGGTTAAGCCCGGCGATACCTTTGAGACAAAATGCGTTCTGACGGGCAACAGAAGAAATTTCTATTTTGCAAGCGCTAAGGGCTATGTAAACGGAAAGCTTTGCGTAAGTGCAGAATTCAGCTTTGCGCTTGTCAAGAACGAAGAGTAAAAAGGAAATCAAGAGAGGTTTTAACAATGCCTGTTAATTTTATGAACTTCTTCAAGCCGGGCTCACACGATAAGCAGGACAGTGCTGTTCGCACTGCCACTGTCGTTGAGGACGGCTCTGCGGAAGCAAAAAAAACTTGCCCTGATTGCGGCAAGGAAACTCCCGTAGGGGAATTATGGGAGAATTTAAATGTCTGCGAATGTGGACATCATTTCAGAATGAACGCACGCCAGAGAATAGCTTATTTGGTCGGAGACGAGAATTTCACAGAGATGGATGAAGAATTAGTCAGTGAAAATATCCTTAATTTCCCGGGCTATGACGCTAAGCTCTCAAGTGCTAAGCTCAATTCTCACGAGAACGAGTCCGTCATCACGGGTACTTGTGAGATTGGCGGAATAAAAACCGCAGTTTTTGTCATGAACTCCGAGTTTATGATGGGTAGTATGGGTTCTGTCTGCGGTGAGAAGATTACAAGACTTTTTGAGTGCGCAACAGAGAATTCACTCCCCGTTGTCGGCTATACCGTTTCGGGCGGAGCAAGAATGCAGGAGGGTATTCTCTCCTTGATGCAGATGGCTAAGACAAGTGCGGCGGTAAGAAAGCACTCCGACAAGGGACTTCTTTACATCACAGTCCTCACCGACCCGACAACGGGCGGCGTAACCGCAAGCTTTGCTATGGAGGGCGACATTATTCTCGCTGAGCCGAAGGCAACTGTAGGTTTTGCGGGAAGAAGAGTTATCGAGCAGACAATCAGCAAGAAGCTTCCTAAGGAATTCCAGAAGTCGGAATTTCTGCTTGAGCACGGCTTTGCCGATAAGATTGTTTCGAGAAAAGAGCAGAGAGAGGTTATCTCAAGCTTGCTCCAAATGCATGTGGGAGGTGTCTACTGATGACTGCTTATGAAAAGCTTAAAACGGCAAGAGGAAAGGACAGACCGACAGGCTCTGACTACATCAACAATATATTCACAGATTTCATCGAGCTTCACGGCGACAGAAGATTTTCCGACGACCAGGCTATCGTAGCCGGTATAGCTAAGCTTGACGACATGCCTGTCACGGT
Source organism: Bacteroidaceae bacterium (assembly GCA_963589785.1). Lineage (GTDB taxonomy): Bacteria > Bacillota > Clostridia > Oscillospirales > Acutalibacteraceae > SIG603. The sequence goes on from CAVAMJ010000004.1 coordinate 29,454, forward strand.
TATCGCAATCGAGCGCGGAAAAGATGTCTACGAGAGAATCAGAAGAAACTTCGGCTCCCCGAATCCTGAGGGATACCGCAAGGCTTTGAGACTTATGAAGCAGGCTGAGAAGTTCCATCGTCCTGTCGTGTGCTTCGTTGATACCGCTGGTGCATTTTGCGGTGTTGAGGCAGAGGAAAGAGGTCAGGGTCAGGCAATAGCCGAGAACCTTTACGAGCTTATCGGACTCAAGACACCGATGATTTCTGTTATTGTCGGTGAGGGAGGCTCCGGCGGTGCACTCGCACTCGGCGTAGCCGACAGAGTTTGGATTATGGAGAATGCTTGTTACTCTGTTGTTTCTCCTGAGGGCTGCGCAAGTATCCTTTGGAAGGACGCAAAGCGTGCAGATGAGGCTGCCGAGGCACTTCACATCACAGCGGAGAGCATGGAGAAGCTTGGAGTTGTCGAAAGAGTTATTTCTGAGCAGAGAGATCAGAGCGAGATTTACGAGGATATGAAAAATCAGCTGGAAACAGAGATTAAAACCCTCAAGATGAGCGATATTGATGTTCTTTTAGAGCAGAGATACAAGAGATTCAGAGCTTATTAAGCTAAAATAATTACAGAAGAAAACCGTTTTCTGATTTAAATTCAGAAAACGGTTATTTTTTTGCTTTTTTGGACAAAAGCTTGTCCACTTTTTGTCCTTTAGCGCTTTGTATAATGAAATCACAACAAAGGCAAGTAACAAACAAAACTTAAAGAGATTTAGAAAAAGACTAATACAAAATTAAGAAATAAAATTTAAAGAAAAGGAGATACGTTATGAGCTTTTACATGAACAATCAGAGACACATGGAGAATACAATAGGCAGCAACAGACACGAGGATACACTCATCAACCGTGAAGTCAGAATGCACTACGGCATGGATATGACAGCAACGAGAGGAAGAAGATACATGGACGCTTACGCTAACGACTCCTTCTTCCCACAGGTACTGTAAAAGAAAGGAAAGGTAACATAGATATGATTATGGCAGGATATTTAACAAAGGAAATCGGAACAGCAGTATATATGGACAACGTTCTACCGTTCGTAAGCATTAAGCCAAAGGAAAGAAAAGCAAAAATACCAAAGACAAAATCTGTAAAAACAAATAAAGAATAAAGTTTAAAAGTAAGAGGAGAAAAGAAAAATGACACACGCAGTGGTTTTAGGAGCAATTTTCGGAGCATACTTCACATACATAATCGCATCTATTATTTATAATGCAGTCAAGAAGAATGAAGATAGCTTAGTCACTGATATTTAAAGAGAAAAAAGGAGAAGAATATGGAATTAATCGGAATTGCAGTAATGGCAGTTATGGCTGCACTGATAATCGGAGCGATAGTTTTCGTCGGATTATACGGACTTTTCAATATGGTTAAGGTTCTTGCGGTGAGCGCAGTTGTTTTGACGGGAGTTGGAGCACTGGTAGGACTTACGGGAACAATAATCGGATAATAGCTGATAAGAAAGAGGAGATAAAAATGTTCACGGCAGTTTATTTGACATTAAGAATAGCGGCGGCATTGATAGGCTTTGCCGTGATTGGCACAGCGCTTTTGAATATGAAAGAAAGAGAAGACAGAACAGAGGATTTCAAAGACGCATTAATAATCGAGGCATACTAAAGGAGAAAGAATATGGATTTCAGCTTTGCGCATATGTTTAATTCGATATCATCGAGAGTTATAACGGGAGTTATCGCATTTGTGATTGTAACTTACTTGTTCCCGTACATTAAAAGCAGAAGAGCAAATAAAAATTAACGTATAATAAAAGTGTACTGTTTTTGTCCGTTTTTAGGTGGTATAATAAAGTCACAGTAAAGGGCAAAACACAAATAAAGGAGGAAATATGAACCCAACACTAGCCCATATCGTTTATACAGCCGTTACAAGTGTTATCACGGTTGTCATCGTAACAAAGATTCTTACATTTATTGAGAGTAAGTACCCAACAAAGTAAAAAACAAAGAGAAAGTAAAAAATTAAAATCTAATCACCAATCAAAAAAGCAGAGAGAAAGGAAAAAATATTATGAAATATCAGATTCAAGGAAACAATTTACCGGTAGTTATTTGCGAGCTCGAGCAGAATGAGAGCATGATCACTCAGGACGGCGGAATGTCCTGGATGAGCCCAAATATGGAGATGAAAACAACAACAAACGGCGGCCTAAAGAAGGCATTCGGAAGAATGTTCTCGGGCGCTAAAATGTTCCAGAATATATATACGTCAAGAGATACGGGCGGAATGATCGCTTTTGCATCGGATTTCCCCGGCTCAATCAGAGCGTTCGATATTAACGCTGACAACGAGATGATTTTCCAGAAGAGAGCCTTCCTTGCAAGCGAAGCGGGAGTCAATCTTGAAGTCTTCTTCCAGAAGAAGCTTTCAGGCGGATTTTTCAGCGGCGAGGGATTCATCCTTCAGAAGGTTTCGGGCAACGGAACTGTATTTGCAGAGTTTGACGGCCATGTCGTTGAGTACGGTCTTGGCGAGGGTCAGCAGATTATCGTTGACACTGGTCATCTTGCCGCAATGACCGCAAGTTGCCAGCTTGAGATTAAGAGCGTTCCCGGATTTAAAAATAAGATTTTCGGCGGCGAGGGACTGTTTAATACCGTTATCACTGGTCCCGGCAGAGTATGGCTGCAGACAATGCCGCTCAAGAATATGGCAGAGGCTTTGATGCCGTTCATGCCTATGCATAATGTAGAAATCAAGTAATCCCCTAAATATATGAAAAAGAACCGAGTCGGCGACCGACTCGGTTCTTTTTGCAAAGGTGTGTGTTAAAGTATTGTATGAAATGTAGTAGTGTTAGCTATAATATATTCTTTTCTTTCTTTTTCGGGCTCTATAATTTTTCGGTATGCAAATTCTATAATAATTTACTTCTTTTATCTTTCTGATTCTTTTTCTTTCTTTTAGGGCGTCTCAGCTCTCCAGTAAATCGGAGATATAGAACGCAAGCTGAAGACTCATTCTGTCCTCTGCGTTAAAATCGGAATTAAGGATTTCTTTGATTCGCTTAATCTGATAGTTGACTGTGTTTCTGTGGACGTTGCACTTGGCGGCAACAACCTGTATGCTTGAGTTATTGTCGAGATAATCTCTCAAAACCTGACAATAACTTGTGTAGTTCTTCTGGTCAAACTCCTCGAGCTTGCCGATAACCTCATTTTTGAAGCTGCGAAGTGTCTCGGACGGTGTCACCGCAAGGAGAAGTCTGTAAACGCCCGTATCGGCATAGTTCATAAAGCGAACCGATTTAATCTGTGATACCTTAAGTGAGGAAACACTCTGCTGATAAATCTCGGGAACAGCCTGATAACCGAACCCCGCTTGTGAGAATCCGACTCGAATGTCGAAACAAGGATTTTCGAGAACATACTCATCGGCTGCCGCTGAGAGCTTCTCAAAAATATAATCGTGCTCGATGCTGTAGAATATCATGATGAAGGTTTCGTCCTGGGTGAACATGCTCACCTGACGAGCTTCCTTCGAGAAGGTTTTCTGCATGAGGTACTTAAGACCGAGATAATCATGTCCGACAGGAGCCTTTGTGTTCGGAATAAGCTTGATTGCGGCGGCTGAGTAGCTGCCGTCATCATGGAAGCCTCGTCTGTCGAGAACGGGAACATAGTCCTTTTGATTTTCAGGTGAGAAAATAAGGTTTCGAAATGCCGTTCCAAGGCTGATTTCAGATTCCTCATTGGCGATTATTCTGTGACAGAAGTCATAGATAATATCGATGAGGTGCACGCTCCAAGGAAGTGAATAAAGCGGAAGGTGATGCTCGTCACAATACTCGATGAGCTCCTTCGGAACCTCAGGAATGTATGGGCCTAAGTTTACGCAAAGACCGGCGGCGTTTTTCTCAATCATTTTTTCGGCAAAGGGAAGAAGCCAGCCGAGACTTCCGTATTTCTGCTGTCCGATACCCGTTACGAAAAGAAGTTCGTTTCCGTGAAGAAAATCGGGAACCTCAATATCCTCAACGAGGTGAACCCAGCGGACGAAGCTTGATGTGCCCGCCTGTCCTGCGAGCAATTGCATGCTGTAGGTGGCTTCTGTGTTGTAGCAAAGCTGAGATAATGTAATAGCCAAGATTTGCTCCTTTCCGATTATGAAAAAAACGCTTTTATGCCCGATTTCCTATTCGGGATAAAAGCGCCGTTGCTTAATCACTAAGTTAATTAGATTAATTAGCCGCAATCACTAAAACAAAAGAAACATGAGCCTTAATGATTTTGTGCTGTACTGAATTTATGAACTTATTATATAGGCTGTTTTGTCAAAATGCAAGAGGCAAATTGAATTTTGGCACAATATTCACAAAATACAGTAAATTTTATCGGTTTTTTGAATATTTTGTAAAAATAACTTTCAGATTGTAAAATCTATTCACAGCATTTATAATCATAGTGCGAAAGAAAAATCTGAGGGCGACTTTGTGCCGCCCCGTCAAATATAAAGCGAAAATAAATAGGTGGAGGATTACTTAAATGTCAAACGAAAGCCCTAAAAAAATCAAATACGCACTCACACCGAAATTTCCGAGAATGATTCACGGAGCAGACTATAACCCCGAGCAGTGGTTAAGCTATCCCGAGATTCTCGAAAAAGACGTTGAGCTTATGAAAAAGGCACACATGAACTCCGTTTCGGTCGGAATTTTCTCATGGGCAAATTTAGAGCCGGAAGAGGGAGTTTATGACTTTGATTGGCTCGAGAAAATAATTGACAGACTTTATGAGAACGGAATTTACACCGTGCTTGCAACTCCGTCCGGAGCAAAGCCACTGTGGATGAGCGAGAAATATGAGGAAATAAGAAGAGTTTCTCGTGACGGCAGACGAGAGAAAAGCGGAGAGAGAGAAAACCACTGCTATACTTCGCCATATTACCGCATGAAGGTGAAGCAAATCGACACAAAGCTTGCAGAGAGATTTTCTTCTCACCCGGGCGTGATACTCTGGCATATTTCAAATGAGTTCTGCGGAGATTGCTACTGCCCAAAGTGCATATCAGCTTTTAGAGACTGGCTAAAGGGAAAATACGAGAGTCTCGATGAACTTAACCACGCATGGTGGACGGGCTTTTGGTCTCACCGCTATCAGTCATGGGATCAGATTAACCCTCCGTTTAACAACGGTGAAAATTCTGTTCACGGACTCACAATCGACTGGAGAAGATTCATCACTCATCAGACCGTTGATTTCATGAAAGCTGAGATAGACGCAGTGAAAGCTGTTAATCCCGATATTCCATGCACGGCAAACCTCATGAGCTTTTATGACGGGCTTAATTATAATAAGTTTGATTGCCTCGATGTTGTTTCATGGGACAGCTATCCTATGTGGCACCACGGCGATAATGTAGCCGTAGCGGCAAGAAGTGCCGCTTGCCATGACGTTATGAGAAGCGTGAAACACGAGAATTTCCTACTTATGGAGAACACTCCGAGTGCGGTTAACTGGGCACCCGTCTCCAAGCTGAAAAAGCCGGGCATGCTCATGGGCAGTTCCTTACAGGCTCTCGCTCACGGCTCGCAGTCCGTTCAGTACTTCCAGTTCAGAAAATCTCGCGGCTCAACGGAGAAATTCCACGGTGCGGTGGTAGACCATGTCGGAACAGACAACACGAGAGTTTTCCGTGAGGTTACAGAGGTCGGAAAGATGCTCGAAAGCCTGAACGACAAGCTTTACAACACAAGCGTAAAATCTGAGGTTGCGGTCGTTTATGACTGGGAGAATCGCTGGGCGGTTGAAGATGCTTGCGGCCCGAGAAAGGGTTCGGGTGCAACCGTATGGGACGCAAAGACGGACGGAATTCACTATGTCGAGACAGTGCTCTCTCACCACAGAGCATTTTGGAGCAAGGGAATAAATGTCGATTTTGTCGATATGGAGGATGACATCTGTTCTTACAAGTTGCTTGTCTGCCCAATGCTCTACATGATAAGAAATGACTTTGACAAGAAAATCCGTGACTTTGTGAAAAACGGCGGAACAGTAGTCATGACGGTGAATTCCGCTATTGTAAACGAAACAGACCTTTGCTTCCTCGGCGGCTGGCCCGGCAAGCTCATGGATGTTTTCGGCATTTGGAACGAGAGCATAGACGGACTTTGGGATGAAGACAGCAACAGCATAGAGATGACGGAAAGTGCAGATTTCGGCGGATCGTTTGAGGTGAAGGAGCTTTGCGGAATCATCCACAAGAGCGAGGAGACAACAGAGGTTCTCGGCGTTTACGGCAGTGATTTCTACAAGGGTGAGCCTGTTCTCACAAGAAACAAATTTGGCGAAGGAAAGGCTTATTACCTTGCGGCTCAGGCGGGCGATGATTTCCTAAGTGAGCTTTATGAGAAGATAACGGCAGAGTGCAAAATTGAGAAAAATATAGAAGCCGATCTTCCTTATTCGGTCACGGCTCACTCGAGAATTTCCGAAGACGGTCAAAAATATATTTTCCTCGAAAATTACGGTGATGAGGAAAAAGAAATAATTCTCGAAAGAAATTATACTGACGTGCTCAGCGGTTTCACGGCAAAATCAATTAAACTTTCTCCTTATGAAGTTCGAGTATTATCAGATTAAACAAAATTTATAAAAAATAGCGAATTGGTGGCAAAAGTAAATTTTTTGTGTTAAAATCTTTACTGTAATTTAATATTTGACTTTTCATAGAATAGCTGAAAGGAATTTTTTATGGAAACAAGCGAGAAGAAATATTTTGATCCTGCAAGCAGTGTAGCACCTATCGGAATTGTTGCTCTTGAGGGAGCAAGCGACTTTGCAAAGAAGGTTGAATCACATCTTTTGAGATGGGCAAGCGAAGCCGGTCACAGATGCGAGACATTCTTAATCAGCAATGACTGTCCCAGATTCCAGTCCGGTGACAGCAAGGGTATGATCAACGATACAGTCAGAGGACTCGACCTTTATTTCATCGTTGACGTAGGAAATTACAGCATCACTTACGATTACTTCGGACAGAAAAACCACATGTCCCCAGATGACCACTATCAGGATCTGAAGCGTCTCATCCAGGCAGCTTCCGGCAAGGCTCACAGAGTTAATGTTGTTATGCCGCTTCTTTACGGCGGAAGACAGCACAGACGTTCTTACCGTGAGTCTCTCGACTGTGCATTTGCACTCCAGGAGCTCCAGGCAATGGGCGTTGATAATATCGTTACATTTGACGCGCATGACCCAAGAGTTGTCAATGCTGTTCCGATTATGGGATTTGATAACCTCATGCCTACATATCAGGTTCTCAAGGAGATGTTCAAGGATCTTCCTGACCAGCAGTTTGATAAAGAGCACTTCATGGTTATTTCTCCGGATGAAGGCGCACTCAACAGAAACATGTACTATGCTTCTACTCTCGGTTGTGACCTCGGAATGTACTACAAGCGCCGTGACTATTCTAAGGTAGTCAACGGTAGAAACCCGATTGTCGCTCATGAGTACCTCGGTGAGAGCATGAAAGGCAAGACAGTTTTCGTTTCCGATGATATCATCGCTTCCGGCGAGAGCATGCTCGATGTCGCTAACAAGGCAAAAGCAGCGGGCGCATCAAAGTTCCTTTGCTATGCAACATACACCATCTTTACTTCCGGTCTTAAGAAGTTTGACGAGGCTTACGAGAACGGCGTTATCGACGGTATCTTCGGTTCTAACCTCACATATCTCATGCCTGAGCTTAAGGACAGAGAGTGGTTCCACGAGGTTGACTGCTCCAAGTACACAGCTTATTATATCTCCGCACTCAACCACGATGTTTCTATCGGAACATTGGTTGACAGCCACAAGAAGATTAACGCTCTTGTTGAGAAGAGAAACGCAAGTAAAAATAAATAAGCTAAAAACTTAAAATTAAACGGTGTTCCTTTGCGGGAGCACCGTTTTTGTTTTATATTTGATTGACAAGATTTTTGCGTGTATATATAATTAAGGCAAAGAAAAGAGTCATGAAGGCTCAAAAGAAAAAGTAAAAATAAAACAAGTACTATGAAGGTACACGGCTCATGCGAATATGAGTAACTCGAAAAAGTCTGCACTTTGCGGGCTTATTCGGTTCGCATGCCGTGTGCTTTTTTTCGTTAAGGAGGAAAATATGAACGGAAAAACAAGAACGCTTTACCTTGATTGCTCCATGGGAGCGGCGGGCGATATGCTCACGGCGGCACTTCTTGAGCTTTTAGATGAGAAGCAGCAAAATGAATTTGTGGAGAAAATGAACAAGCTTGGTATTCCCGGGGTAGAGGTTCAGAAATCGACAGTCTCAAAGTGCGGAATAAACGGAACACATGTCAAGGTGCTTGTGAACGGTGAGGAGGAGGGCGAGCTTATGCTTCACCACCATCACCATGATGAGCATAATGAACACGAACACAGCCATGAACATTCACACGAGCATACACATGAACATCATCATGACCATGAACATGATCATGAGCATACTCATGAACACGGTCATACTCACAGCCACCACGGCATGGCTGACATTGAGCATATTGTTATGGGACACCTCGATATTCCCGAAAATGTCAAGAAGGATATAATGGCGGTTTACGGCGAAATTGCAAAGGCGGAGAGTGTCGCTCACGGAAAGCCGATAGAAGAGATTCATTTTCACGAGGTCGGAACCATGGACGCCGTTGCCGATATAACGGCAGTCTGCCTTTTGATTGATATGATTAAACCCGAAAAAATCACAGCGTCCCCTGTTCATGTCGGTTCGGGCACAGTGAGATGCGCTCACGGAATTTTACCCGTTCCCGCTCCCGCAACAGCCTATATACTTCGTGGTGTTCCGATTTACGGCGGAAAAATTAAATCCGAGCTTTGCACGCCGACAGGTGCGGCACTTCTCAAGCACTTTGTCTCATCATTCGGCGATATGCCGATAATAAGCATTGATAAAATCGGCTACGGAATGGGTTATAAGGATTTTCCGCAGGCTAACTGCGTGAGAGCATTTTTAGGTGAAACAAATGAGTGAAATTAAAACTGAGTTTAACGGCGATACCGTGACAGAGTTTAGACTGAATGTCGATGACATGACGGCGGAGGAGCTCGGCTTTGCTATGGAGAAAATCTACGAGGCGGGGGCTCTTGAGTGCTTTTTCACACCTGTTATAATGAAGAAATGCCGCCCCGGTACGCTTGTGACTATACTTGTGAAAGACGAAAAAAAGGAAGCGGTAATTTCAGCCGCTTTCAAGCACACAAACACAATCGGAATAAGAGAGAGCTTTTGTAAGCGCTACACTCTGAATCGTCATTTCGAGACAGTTAAGACGGAAAAGGGCAGTGTGCGAAAGAAAATAAGCGAGGGTTACGGTGTAAGAAGAGAAAAGCTTGAGTTTGACGACCTTGCAAAAATCGCAAACGAAAATGATATTTCTCTGAGAGAAGCAAGAGCTTTGGCAGAGCGTGAAAGTTAAAAATCAAAGTGAATATGGCGGAGATGCTCAAACCGGAGAGCATCTTCGCTTTTTTCATTTGCTTAGCCTAAGTAAAAAAAGCTTGCTATTTTCCTCGGTAATTGATAAAATAAATCAGTTAGTAAAAAAGCCGACAGCCAAGCTTACTGTTTAGCAGTGAAACGAGTTCTCTTGAGGCAGAGAATTGGTTTAATTGTTAAACAGCGGTTAGGTTTAGAAAAATTGTCGGTGTCATAAATTACTTATTAAGAAAGGATTAACCGCAATGTTCGAGAATTTCAGAAAATTTGAGACAGATTTCGCAGGCAGACCGCTCGTTGTCGAGACAGGTAAAATGGCTCAGCTCGCAAACGGCGAGTGCCTTGTCAGATACGGCGAAACAACAGTTCACGTTGCAGCAACAGCTGCTCCGAAGCCGAGAGAGGGCGTCGATTTCTTCCCGCTTTCCGTTGACTTCGAGGAGAAGCTTTACTCCGTAGGCAAGATTCCGGGCTCTTACACAAAGAGAGAGGGCAGACCTACAGATAAGTCCATTCTCGTTTGCAGAATGATAGACAGACCTATAAGACCGCTTTTCCCGAAGGACATGAGAAACGATGTTTCCATCGTTGCTACAGTTATGTCCGTTGACCACGACTGCTCTCCTGAGATTGCAGCAATGGTCGGTACAAGTATCGCACTTTCAATCTCCGATATTCCGTGGAACGGCCCGATTTCAGGTGTTTCCGTCGGCAGAGTTAACGGCGAGTTCGTTATCAACCCGACTCAGGAGCAGAGAAAGGTAAGCGAGATGGCTGTCACAGTCGCTTCCACAGACAAGAAGATTGCTATGATCGAGGCAGGCGCAAATGAGATCAGCGATGAGGATATGCTCGAGGGCATCATGTTCGGTCATGCCGAGAACCAGAAGATCATCGAGTTTATCAAGGGCATCAAGGCTGAGATCGGCAAGGCAAAGTTTGAGTATCCGTCAAATGAGCCTGACCACGATATGTTCGAGGCTATCAAGGAGTTCGCTATCGAGGACATCAAGCTTGCTCTTGACACAGACGACAAGCTCGTTCGTGACGAAAGACTCAAGCCGATTTACGAGAAGGTTCACGAGAAGTTCGACGAGATCTACCCAGACCAGGAGGCTAAGATCGAGGAGTGCCTCTACAAGACTCAGAAGTTTGTCGTAAGAAGATGGCTTCTCGACGACAAGAAGAGAGTTGACGGCAGAGGAATGGACGACATCAGACCGCTCAACGCTGAGGTTGACCTTCTTCCGAGAGTTCACGGTTCAGGTATGTTCACAAGAGGTCAGACACAGGTTCTCACAGTCTGCACACTCGGTTCACTCAGAGACAACCAGCTCTTCGACGGCATCGACGACGAGGAGTCTAAGAGATATATTCATCACTACAACTTCCCAAGCTACTCCGTAGGCGAGACAAAGCCTTCAAGAGGCCCGGGAAGAAGAGAGATCGGTCACGGCGCACTCGCTGAGAGAGCACTTGTTCCGGTTATCCCGTCCGTTGAGGAGTTCCCATACACAATCAGACTTGTTTCTGAGGTTCTTTCTTCCAACGGTTCCACATCACAGGGCTCAATCTGCGGTTCTACACTTGCTCTTATGGCTGCAGGTGTTCCGATTAAGGCTCCTGTTGCAGGTATTTCCTGCGGACTTATCACCGAGGGCGACAAGTGGGATACTATGGTTGATATCCAGGGTCTCGAGGACTTCTTCGGCGACATGGACTTCAAGGTAGCAGGTACTCACAAGGGTATCACAGCTATTCAGATGGACCTTAAGATTGACGGTCTCACACCTGAGATCATCAAGCAGGCATTCGAGAAGACTCACAAGGCAAGAGATTATATCCTCGATGAGGTTATGCTCAAGGCTATTCCTGAGGTTAGACCGGAGCTTTCCGAGTATGCTCCGAAGATGCTCTCCACAACTGTTCCTGTTGACAAGATTCGTGAGGTCATCGGCACAGGCGGAAAGGTTATCCAGAAGATCACAGCTGAGTGCGGCGTAGAGATCAACATCGACGACGACGGAAACTGCTTCGTAAACGGTCAGAGCCTCGAGAACTGCAAGAGAGCTATCGATATCATCAACACAATCGCTCATGATCCGGAGCCGGGCACATATTTTGCCGGCAAGGTCACAAGAATCATGGATTTCGGCGCATTCGTTGAGATTGCTCCTGGCAAGGAAGGCCTTGTTCACGTTTCAAGACTCGATGTCAAGAGAACAGAGAACGTTCGTGATGTAGTCAATGAGGGCGACATCATCAAGGTTAAGGTTCTTGAGATAGACGATAAGGGCAGACTCAATCTCTCCAGAAGAGACGCTCTCATCGACCTCGAGGGTGCTGTTCCGGAGAATACAATTTCCGACGCTCCGAGAAGAGAGAGATCCGAGAGACCAAGAAGAGACAGAGACAACTTCAGAAGAGACAGAAGAAACTGATTTTTGATAAGTTGTATCAAGACTAAATAAATTTGACGGAGATGTTTAAAAAGCATCTCCGTTTTTATTTGTTTGGGATGCTTTCGTTCTTACAAAATAGCTCTTTACAAAATCAAGCCCGTGTGATACAATACTAAAGCTACCCAAGTCTCGGTATAGGGACACACCAACCCTCATCTGTGACTTAGGGCAAATATTAAATAAACAGCAGATTAATCTGCGGAAAAGGTGGCAAATTATGCTTAAAGAAGAAAAGCTCGCTATTATCGAGAAGTACGCTATTCATGAGGGTGACACAGGTTCACCGGAGGTTCAGATCGCTCTCCTCACAAAGAGAATCAACGACCTCACAGATCACCTCCGTGTTCACAAGAAGGATCACCACTCTCGCCGCGGCCTCTTAAAGATGGTTGGTCAGAGAAGATCTCTCCTCAAGTACCTCACAAAGGTTGACATCGAGAGATACAGAAAGATTGTTGCTGAGCTCGGTCTCCGTAAGTAATCTTCAAAAGCGAATTTTCGTGCAATTAGGTCTCGGCTTGTGCCGAGACCTTTTTTCTTTCTCGCCACTAAAGCAAGTTTTGGATATTTTTAGAACAAAAAATAAAAAACGACAATTATTCTTGCTTGATTGAGACATATGTCTTGTAATTGATTTGCGTTTCTTGTAAAATTAATTTGAAGAAATTGTACTAAGTGAAAAGTGAAGAGCAAGTGAGAAAGAGGCGAGAGATTTATGGGATACACCACTTTGACGCCCGCCGAGATACCGCAAAAGGTTTGTGAGGCGGCAAAGAAGTTCTACAAAAAACACGGAATAGTCGGCACGCAGATGAAGGAGCTTGCCAAGGAGACAGGAATAGGCAGAGCAACGCTTTATCGCTATTTTCCGAGCATGGAGCCGATAGCGTTTACGGTTGCGGCAAGCTATATGAAGGATATCTACGAGGCTGAGAAAGCTTTTGTTGATCTTCACAAGGACAGCTACGAGGACGGCTTTACGCTTCTTAGCGAGGCAAAAAAGCACTATGCGAAATTCTGGATTGAAAATGTCGACAGAGAAAAATTCTTTGCTCAGTTCGACTCTATTTATCCGCCACCGTACCCCGATAAACCCGAGGCTGAGGCTTACCAAAGAGAGATAGCAAGACAGCAGGCGCTGGATCACAGCCTTCTTCGCAAGGGAATAGAGGACGGCTCGATAAGAACGGACATCAATCCCTATGAGTCCTTCAAAATTATGAACGAGGCTCTTATCGGCTACATTCAGAGAGGCAGCCGCCTCAATTTCTATCAGTCGCAGTTTGAAAGCTCAAGCTTTCTCATTGACCTTTTGATGGAGTCTATAAAAGCTAAAAAGTGATAAAATTAATTTCCGATTAACAAAATAAATCCGAAAAAGAGTTATCATATTTTCAAAGCCGCAAAATAAGGAGAATTTGTGATGTCAGCGACAAATGACGAAATAATCAGAGTTGAAAAACTCACCAAAATATATGACTTTGAGGGAACAGATCTTCACACGGTTCTTGACGATGTGTCGTTCGTTCTCCATAGGGGAGAGAGCCTCGGTTTTATCGGAGAATCGGGCTCGGGAAAAAGCGTCCTTATGAAATGCATCGGCGCAAGAGGCCGTGTCACCTCGGGCAAAATTTATCTTGACGGCAGAAACATAACTCATCGCAAGATGAAATTTCTCGTCAGAAGAACTCAGAGAAAAATCCAAACCGTTAATCAGGTTGCAAACATGAGCTTCGAGCTTGATAAGCACGTTGACGAGGTCATTGAGAATGCGCTAAAGCAGTCCGGTATGAGTGCGGGCGAGGCTAAGGCGAATGTAAATAAGGTTCTCGAATACTACGGACTTGATCCCGACTACGCAGATATGTTCCCGTATGAATTGTCAGGCGGACAGTGCCAGAGGGTTGCGCTCGCAAAATGCCTCACGGTAAATCCGGAGGTTGTCATTTTTGATGAAGCCCTTTCTTCTCTTGACGGCTCAAGCCAGCTCGCACTTATGGATATCATCGAGGAAGAAAAGAAAAAGAAAAATCTTTCCTATATGATAATTTCTCACGATTTAAGAATGATTCGCAGAATGTGCGACCGTGTAATCGTTATGCAGGACGGCAAAATAGTCGAGGAGGGAACTCCGGGGGAAATTATTGATAATCCGAAGCTTGAGTACACGAAAAATTTAGTTGAGGGATTAACAGACGAAAATATCGGTTTTGAACTCTGATTTGATGAGTAAAATGTAGAAAATAAGCCGAAAATCGCAAAAAAGACTTGCAAAACAAGGCGATTGATGTTAATATGACTACAGTAATATTTGAGAAAGGCGAAAGAGCGGAGAGACACCGCTCTTTCGTTTGTTTTTAGACATACCGAAAGGAGAAGAATATGGCAGAAGAACTAAAGCCCAAGAAGGAAAAAAAGCTAAGCACAACCGATTTTATCTGGGAGCTTGCAAAGCCTGTTGCCGAGAAACTCGGACTTGAGATCTGGGACGTCAGATATGCCAAGGAGGGCGCTGACTGGAACCTCACGATTTTTATTGATAAGGACGAGGGAATAGGCATTGAGGACTGCGTGAACATGACGCACGAGATGAATCCGATACTCGACAAAGAAGATCCTATCAAGGGTGAGTACACATTTGTCGTATCCTCCCCGGGACTCGGAAGAAAGCTCACAAGAAAAGAGCACTTCGAAAAGCTTTTAGGCGCTCCCGTCAAGGTTAAGCTTATAAGACCGCTTGAGGACGGAACAAGAGAGATCGAGGGAGAAATCTTCGAGGTTCTTGATAACGGAGATTTTGTCCTGAAGCTTGACGAGGAAACAAGTGCAACCTTCACGAGGAAGGAATGTTCGTCGGTTGTACTTATGGACGACGATTTTTAACAACAAAAAACAAGAAAAATAATCACAGAAAGGTTTGATTTAGAAAATGGCAGTTAGAAGAAAAAAGGCTCAGGAGCCTTCTCAGATTGAGCAGATTAACCTCGCTCTTTCAGAGCTCGAAACAAACAGCAATATTCCTGCAGATTACATGAGAGAGAAGATTGAGAAAGCTATCAAGAACGCTTGCCAGAAGAACTACGGCAACGATGACGTAACATTCGATTACGGCAAGGACGGAAAGAGCTTCAATGTTTATCTCAACTATACCGTTATAGATGACGACTTCGAGAACATGGACCCGAACAAGCACGTTTATGCCGACATCGCAAGAGATGTTTACGGCGTTATCGCTGAGCCGGGCGACAAGGTCAAGGAGAAAATCGACACAAAGCAGTTCGGCAGAATTGCCGCTCAGACAGCAAGAAACATCATCCGTCAGGGCATCAGAGACAGCGAGAAGGGTCAGATGATGGAGGAGTTCAAGTCCAAGCATCAGGAGCTCGTTTCCGCTCAGGTTGAGAGAATCGATCCTAAGACAGGCGCACTTACCGTTAAGATCGGCAAGGCTGAGGCTGTTCTTCCTGAGAAGGAGCTCATCGGCACAGAGAACGTCAAGGAGGGCGACCACATCAAGGTTTATGTCGTTGACGTAAGAGAGACAGAGAAGGGCCCGCGTGCTATCATCTCCAGAACACATCAGGACTTCGTCAAGCGTCTTTTCGAGAACGAGGTTCCGGAGATTTTCGACGGCTCTATCGAGATTAAGGGCGTCAGCCGTGAGGCAGGCTCAAGAACCAAGATTGCAGTATTCAGCCACGATGCTAACATCGATGCTGTCGGCTCATGCATAGGCCACAAGGGTCAGAGAGTCAGCGCAATCGTTGAGGAGCTCGGCGGCGAGAAAATCGATATCATCGAGTACAGCGAGGATCCCGCAAAGTTCATCGCAGCAGCTTTGTCACCGGCAAGCGTTATCTCTGTTGAGGTAGCAGAGGACGGAACTCAGTCCTGCAGCGTAACTGTTCCCGATAATCAGCTTTCACTTGCAATCGGAAACAAGGGTCAGAATGCACGCCTTGCGGCTAAGCTTACAGGCTGGAAGATAGACATTAAGCCGGAAAGCGGATTCTACGGAGAATAATCATATGAAACAGAGAAAAATACCTCTGCGCCAGTGCTCCGGATGCGGCGAAATGAAGCCGAAGAAGGAACTGGTCAGAGTGGTCAGAGCACCCGAAAAGACGGACGAAAACGGCGTCGTGACGGGCGGTGAGATATCTCTTGACCTCACGGGAAAAAAGCCGGGACGAGGCGCTTATGTGTGCCATGACCTCGAGTGTCTGAAGAAAGCGAGAAAAGCAAGAAAATTTGAGCGTGCTTTTTCTTGCAAGATACCCGATGAGGTTTATGACACCATGGAAGCCGAGATAGCTAAGTAAGAAAAGAGAGAAGTAAAATGATGAAAGAAAAATTTCTCTTGATGCTCGGCCTTTGCAGAAGAGCGGGCAAGCTTACATGGGGCTATGACCAGGTGATTGAAGCCGTGAAAGAGGGCAAGGCGGTCGGAATAATCGTCGCATGTGATATCTCCGATAAAACGTTTAAGAATATAAAATTTGAAACTGATAAAAAGGAACTCGATATTTTGAGAACCGAAATTCCACAGGAAGAATTAAGCTTCTATGCGGGAGTGCGTGCGGGGGTGTACGCAGTAAACGACAGTGGCTTTTTCAAAAGGCTTTGTGAGCTTAATGTGGATGAACAATCAGGAAAGGATACGGAAAATTAATCCGCTATAGGTAAAATATATGAGCAAAAAATACGCAATTCGTGATCTCGCCAATGACCTTGGCGTAGAGAGTTCTAATATTGTCGATATCGTTAACAAGTATACCGACACAAGCAAGAAGCCGACACAGTCACTCGAGGACAACGAGCTTAACATTGTCTTCGACAAAATCACTCAGGATTCTTCGGTGAATGACGGTTTCAAGGCTTATTTCGCTTCCGCTACAGAGGAAGAAAAGCCAGTAGAAAAGAAAGAGCCTAAGGCTGAGAAGCCGGCTGCAAAGAAGCCTGTCAAGAAGGAAACTAAGGCAGAGCCTAAGCAGGAGCTTAAGTCTGAAGCGAAGCCTGAGGTTAAGGCAGAGGCAAAGCCGGTCGAGAAGACAGAGTCTAAGCCTGAAGTAAAGGCTGAGAACAAGTTCGACAGACCGCAGAGAGACTCAAGAAACCAGAACGGTGAGAGAAAGTTCGGCGATAGAAATAACCAGAACGGTGAAAGAAGATACGGCGACAGAAACAACCAGAACGGTGAGAGAAGATACGGCGACAGAAACAACCAGAACGGTGAAAGAAAGTTCGGCGACGGAAACAACCAGAACGGTGAGAGAAGATTCGGCGACAGAAATAACCAGAACGGTGAAAGAAGATACGGCGACAGAAACAACCAGAATGGTGAAAGAAGATACGGCGACAGAAATAACCAGAACGGTGAAAGAAGATACGGCGACAGAAACAACCAGAATGGTGAAAGAAGATACGGCGACAGAAATAACCAGAACGGTGAAAGAAGATACGGCGACAGAAACAACCAGAATGGTGAAAGAAGATACGGCGACAGAAATAACCAGAACGGTGAAAGAAGATACGGCGACAGAAACAACCAGAATGGCGAGAGAAAGTTCGGCGACAGAAACAACCAGAACGGTGAAAGAAGATTCGGCGACAGAAATAACCAGAACGGTGAGAGAAAGTTTGGCGACAGAAATAATCAGAACGGCGACAGAAGATTTGGCGACAGAAATTCCGACAGACCGCAGAGAGACTCAAGAAACAACGGATTTGATCGTTTCAATAAGACTCAGCCTGCTAAGCCGGAGGTTCCGGAGGTAAAGGAGGTTCATGTAAAGCGTGAGCTTAACAAGAACACAGCTCCGAGCGCACCGAAGAAGAGAGAGGAGCACCGTCCGGCTCAGGCTCGTGAGAAGCAGGAGACAATGAAGCTTTCAGGATCTGCAACAGTCGGAAGCGTTCAGTCTGAAGACAGCTACTCAAGCAACAGAAGGGTTATCGATACAAGAACTCAGAACGTCAATATCGATAAGTACAACGAGAAGTATGATACTCTCGCTTTCGATAAGGTTAAGAACGAGACAACCGCTTCAAAGCAGAAGTTCACTAACAGAAACAATAAAAAGGGCAAGAAGCAGGGCAGAAGAGAGACTGAGGCAGAGAGACTCTCCCGTATCGCTCAGCAGAGAAAGGAAAAGCAGCTCACAATTCAGATTCCTGACGAAATCACAGTTGGAGAGTTTGCTTCAAGACTTAAGGCAACAAGCGCCGAGGTTATCAAGAAGCTTATGATGATGGGCGTTTTCGCTACAATCAACGATACAATCGACTTCGATACATGCGAGCTCATTGCCGATGAATTCCACACAAAGGTTGAGCATGAGGTAGTCGTCACAATCGAGGACAGAATCATTGATGATTCAGAGGACGATGATGCAAATCTCGTTGAGAGAGCACCTGTTGTCTGCGTTATGGGTCACGTTGACCACGGTAAGACCTCTATCCTTGATGCCATCAGACACACAAGCGTCACAACTGGTGAGGCCGGCGGAATCACTCAGCACATCGGTGCTTACACCGTTAAGGTAAACGACAGAGACATCACATTCCTTGATACTCCGGGTCACGCAGCTTTCACAGCAATGAGAGCAAGAGGCGCAATGGCAACGGATATTGCTGTTCTCGTTGTTGCAGCTGACGACGGTATCATGCCGCAGACAGTTGAGGCTATCAACCACGCAAAGGCAGCGGGCGTTTCCGTTATCGTTGCTATCAACAAGATGGACAGACCTGCCGCTAACCCGGATCACGTTATGCAGCAGCTCACAGAGTATGAGCTTGTTCCTGAGGAGTGGGGCGGCGACGTACCTTGTGTTCCTGTTTCTGCAGTCACAAAGATGGGTATTGACGATCTTCTCGAGATGATTCTTCTCGTCGCTGACATGAAGGAGCTAAAGGCTAACCCAGACCGTCAGGCAAGAGGTATCGTTATCGAGGCTAAGCTTGATAAGGGCAGAGGTCCTGTCGCAACAATGCTCGTTCAGAACGGTACACTTAAGGTCGGTGATATTGTTGTCGCCGGTACTTCAGTCGGTAGAGTAAGAGCTATGACAGACGATAAGGGCAGAAAGGTTAAGTCCGCAGGCCCGTCTGTTCCTGTTGAGATCACAGGTCTTGGCGATGTTCCTACAGGCGGCGACGTATTCAACGCAGTTTCCGATGAGCGTCTTGCTCGTGAGCTCGTTGAGGAGAGAATCACTGCTCAGAAGGAAGAGATGTTCAATTCTCAGACAAAGGTCACACTCGATAACCTCTTCGATCAGATGAGAGAGGGCGAGATGAAGGAGCTCAAGATCATCGTTAAGGCTGACGTTCAGGGCTCTGTCGAGGCTGTTAAGCAGTCACTCGAGAAGCTTTCTAATGACGAAGTTAGAGTTAATATTATTCACGGTGCTGTCGGTGCCGTCAACGAGAACGATGTTATGCTCGCTAACGCTTCTAACGCAATCATCGTCGGATTTAATGTCCGTCCTGATGCTGTTGCTGAGGAGAACGCAAAGCGTGACGGCGTTGATATGAGACTTTACAGAATTATCTACGATTGCATCGAGGAAATCGAGTCTGCTATGAAGGGTATGCTCGCACCGAAGATTCGTGAGGTTATGCTCGGTAAGGCAGAGTGCCGCGAAATCTACAAGATTTCCAACGTCGGTATGGTTATCGGCGGTCACGTCACAAGCGGCAAGATCACAAGAAACGCACTCGTCAGAGTTGTTCGTGACGGTATTATCGTTGCTGACGACGAGGTTAAGTCCCTCAGAAGATTTAAGGATGATGTCCGTGAGGTAGCTCAGGGCTATGACTGCGGTATCACTCTTAACAAGTTCTCCGATATTAAAATGGGAGATATTCTCGAGGCATACATCATGGAGGAATACAGAGAAGACTAATTCCTTCTCGTTTTCAATCAGAAAGGCATAAAAATGGCTAGTCATAAATTAGACAGAACCACCGAAGACATCCGCAGAGAGCTCTCTGCGATTCTTCGTGAGGTTAAAGATCCGAGAGTTCAAGGAAAACTTATCTCGGTAGTAAGAGTTGAGGTTACTAACGATCTCTCCTACTGCACTGTCTATGTAAGCACAATGGAGGGAATGGACGCCACTAACGAGGCTGTCAAGGGACTGAAGAACGGTGCCGGCTATATCCGCCACGAGCTTGGCTCAAGGCTTGATATAAGATACACACCGAAGCTTATCTTCAAGGCAACAGACTCCATTGAGTACAGTGCAAACATCACAAGATTGCTCAACGACCTCAAGTAACAGGGGAAAATAATATGCCCAAAAATATAATAATAAAAGAGGCAGCCGAAAGACTTCTTGCGTGGGATAATATCTGCGTATATTCCCATGCAAGTCCCGACGGGGACACACTCGGAAGTGCATCGGCTTTGCTTCGAGTACTCGAAAGCATGGGTAAAACGGTAGCGTTTCGCTGCTCTGACGAATATGCAAATAAGTTCTCTTATCTTTTCGAGGGTCTTAAATTAGACCTTAGTGAGGAGAACGTCGAGCATCACGTCACGGTGGATGTAGCCGACCCGAAGCTTCTCGGAAAATACTACGATTTATATCTGTCGGACAGCGAATTTTTCTCGCTTGCAATTGACCACCACGCAACTCACGTGCCGTTTGCCCGTGAGGAGTGGGTAGTCGGCGGCGAGCCGTCCAACTGCGAGCTTATGTACGGACTTTTCTGCGAGATGAATGCGAACATTACGCCGGAGGTCGCAAGCTGTGTTTACACTGGTCTTGCAACGGACACGGGCTGCTTCAAGTACGCTTCCGTTAAGCCCAGCACGCATGTCATTGCCGCAAAGCTTATGGAAATGGGCGCCGATGCCGCAAAAATCAACCGTATAATGTTCGATACTAAGACGAAGGCATACATAGCTGCCGAGCAGCTTGTCTTGTCTAAAATCAGATATTACGGTGACGGCAAGGTTGCGGTTATCGATATCACAAAGGATATTTGTGAGAAAACAGGCGCCACTCAGTCGGATATAGATATTCTTCCGTCCGTACCAAGAATGATCGAGGGGGTTCTTGTCGGAATCACTCTCAAGGAGAAGGACGGCGGAGTCTGGAAGGCTTCTGTTCGTGCGGTAAGCCCCGCAGACGCTTCGGCAATCTGCAAGAAATTCGGTGGCGGCGGTCATGTCGGTGCGGCTGGCTGTGCGTTCGAAAGCTCAAACCTTGACGAGATTGAAAAGAGCATAGTTGAGGCGGCATTGGAGAACATAGGATGAACGGTCTTATAGTACTTGATAAACCCGAGGGTTTCACCTCGTTTGATGCTGTTGCCGTCATGCGAAAAATCACTCACGAAAAGAAAATTGGTCACACGGGAACTCTCGACCCCATGGCTACGGGAGTTCTGCCGATACTTCTTGGCAGAGGTACAAAGTGTGCCGACCTTCTGCCCGATACCGACAAGGAGTATGTCGCATCCTTTAAGCTTGGCGTAAAGAGCGACACTCTCGACAGTACGGGAAAGATACTCGAGGAGAACTACTCGAAAATCACCCGTGAGGTGCTTGAGAGCGCACTTCAGAATTTCCGTGGAGAAATCGACCAGATACCACCGATGTACTCGGCGGTTCAGGTGGGCGGAGTTCGACTTTATGACCTTGCAAGAAAGGGAATTGAGGTTGAGCGTGAGAGCAGAAAGATCAATATTTCTCTTTTAAATCTCGAAAAATTCGACGAAATTAGCGGCGAGGGAGAACTAACCGTTCGCTGTTCCAAGGGAACATACATAAGAACGCTTATCGATGACATCGCTGTGAGTCTTTCTCTTTGCGGAGGAATAATGACGGCGCTTCGAAGAACGAGAGCCTGCGGCTTTGATATTAAGGATGCTTTGAGACTTGAAGAACTAAAGCGCTTGAGCGAAAACGGCGAAATCGAAAGTGTCATAAGACCGCTTGACGGTCTTTTCTCCGAGTACAGAAGGGTGAATGTTTCTGCCGCTCAGATGAACAGATACCTAAACGGCGGAGAGCTTTCGCTCGAAAGACTTCATCTGAAATTCGGCAAAGACGGCGAGAGGATAAGAGTATATTCTCCCGACGGCAAGCTTTTTCTCGGCTTGGGACTGGTTCAGCTTGCCGAAAATCAGCTGAAAATACTCAAGATCCTTCACGTGAAGTGAGTGAAAATTCGGATGAAGCAATAGGAAAAAGATGCAAATATACAGAGAATTAAACGGTATTTCAAAAAAGAATAAATCGACCTCAGTCGCTCTGGGCGCCTTTGACGGACTGCATCTGGGCCATCAAAAGGTAATTTCTCAGGTGCTTGATTATAATTTTGAGCCGAGTGTCTTTACCTTTTCAGAGGACCCATCCAAGGTGCTTTCCGGCAAAACGGAGTACCTCATGACGGAGGAGGACAAAATCCTCGAGCTCGAAAAAATGGGGATAGAGAATATCTTTGACATTAGCTTTTCGAGTGTGAGAGATTTAACCCCGGAGGAGTTTTTCTTCGATGTTTTGCTTGGCAGCTGCGGAGTCGGAATGATTTCCTGCGGTGACGATTTTCGTTTCGGAAAAAAGGCTGCGGGCGATGTGACGCTTCTCAAAAAGCTTTGCGAGGAGAACGGGATTATTCTCAAAATATGTCCCCCTGTTATGCTTGGTGACACGGTGATTCATTCGTCTGCGATCCGCTTGGCGCTAAAGAACGGCGATGCCGTCACGGCTGAGAAAATGCTCGGCAGACCGTTTGGCTTCACGCTCGAGGTTATTCACGGAAACTCACTCGGCAGAACCATAGGAATTCCAACAATCAACCAAAAGCTTCCGGAGGGCTTTGTGCTTCCGAAATTCGGCGTGTATGCCGCCATTGTTCACATCGACGGCAAGAAATATCACGGCACATGTAATATCGGTGTCAAGCCGACTGTCGGCTCAAGCGTTCCGCTTGCAGAAACCTGGATTGCCGATTTTACGGGAGACCTCTACGCAAGAAAATTAAGACTTGATGTTCTCGATTTTATTCGTCCCGAAAAGAAGTTTTCGTCGCTCGGTGAACTCAAGGCAGAGATAGAAAGAAACTCTATCGAAGCTGAGAGAATATGCAGCGAATATTTGAATAAAAATAAATAAATTTGAGTTTGAAAGCCTCGTACCTTAGTCGGTACGGGGCTTTTTTGTGTGTGATAAAAGTATAATTTTGCATACGATATTCAGGATACTGTATAGCCCGGCGGCAATGTAAAGTTAACCTTTACACAACAAGAACATTTGTTTCTTGCAAATCGAAATAATTGCCCTATGAGGCTTCAAAATTTGTTAAAAATGTTAATAAATGATTAAAATTTTTGACCGTGAGTATTTCATTTGTTGCAAATTGATGTTATAATTTTCTGCGATATGATTATTCGAAAAAGTTATGACTCTTGTCGGAGAGATAAAATCAACCGTGAATTGTTTTGTGTGCTTCGATTTTAAGAAGTCGGATTTTCATTTTTGGACTTTAAATTATATTCTGCATAAAGGAGGAATATTTATGTATTTGCTGCTGTTTGTCATGTGGATAATTTTCAACGGCAACATTACACTCGAGATTGTTATTTTCGGTTTGTTCGTGTCCTTGGGAGTCTTTGCTTTCACCTGTATGTTCATGGATCACAGCATTAAGAAGGAGATAGCGCTCTACAAAAACCTCTTAAGCGGTTTTTGCTATGCCGTGGTGCTTGTTGTCGAGATAGTAAAAGCAAATAATTTCGTGCTTAAAATGATACTCACGCAAAAGGAAGAGCCCGTGCCCGCAATAGTAAGCTTTAGAACGAAGCTCAAGACTAATGCCGGCAGAGCTTTTCTTGCGAATGCCATTACTCTCACTCCGGGAACTATCACCGTTATGATGGAGAACGAGTGGTATCTAGTGCATTGCCTTGACGAAAGTCTCGCCGAGGGAATGGACGACTCTGATTTTGTGCACAGAATTCAGAGAATGGAGAACAGGGCGCTTGAGTCTATGAATAAAAAGGGAGGCAAGAAGAAATGAGCTTTGTTTCAGGCTTTTTTACGGTGATTTTGATAATTCTTGCCGTTTTGATTATTCTTTGCCTTGTCAGAGCGGTCATCGGCCCGAGCGTAGCAGATAGAATCGTTGCGACAAATATGACAGGCACGCTTGTTATAACCGCGATTGCAGTTTTGGCGATAAAGATGAGAGAGGGCTATCTTGTTGATATTTGCTTGATTTATGCGCTTATCAGCTTTTTGGCTGTTATCGTTCTCACTAAGGTCTATATGGGTGTTTATATTCAGAGAAAGTCGGGAAAGGAGGACAAGCAGGATGAGCGCGGTAGAATGGGTTAGGTTTATTATCGGAGCGGCACTCCTTGTTTTCGGAGTTTTTATTTTTGTCGTGCAGATGATAGGAATTTTCAAATTTAACTATGTTCTCAACAGAATGCATGCCGCCGCCATGGGCGACACCTTGGGTCTTGGCAGCAGTCTTCTGGGACTTATAGTTATCAACGGCTTTGACTTCACGAGCCTCAAGCTTTTCATTATCATAGTTTTCCTGTGGTTTTCTTCTCCTGTTTCCTCTCACCTTATCACAAGACTTGAGATGACAACAGACGAGCATCACCACGACCACTACAAGGTTTTTGATCTTCACGAGCACGATTTGCCGACAGGCACGACAGAAGACGAAGAGAAAGAGGTGGAATGATGCAGGTATTCATGATAATTCTTTTGCTGTTTTTGGTGGTTTGTGCCGTATGCGCAAGCTTTTCCAAGAGTCTGCTAAATACCATACTCATTTTTATGAGTTTCAGCCTTGTTATGTCGATAATCTGGATGGTTCTCGAATCTCCCGACCTCGCAATAACAGAGGCGGCAGTCGGTGCGGGCGTCACGAGTATACTTTTCTTTTTGACGCTCAAGAAAATCCATGCCATAGAGAGTAACGGCGACGAATCCGAGGAAAAGGAGGAAGAGGAAGATGGCAAGAAAGCTGAGTGAAGGTGAATACAAAAAGACCTTTTCCTACAAATTTTCTTCGTGGTTCAACGGAACGAGGGAGTATTTTGTCGGCGAAGTGGAGATGAAGCCGCAGGAGGTAAAAAAGCCGAGAAAGCCGCTTAGTACCGCCGACCCAAACAGGAAAGCATTTGACCTGAGAAACAACAAGGGTTTCAAGGAGTTCACGAAAATTTATCAGGTATTCAGCGTTGTGCTGTGCCTTTTCATTGTTGTGATGCTGCTTTACGGCGTTAGCGAACTGCCGACCTACGGCGATGCAGACAGACCTGTAAACAACGAGGTTGCCGCAAGATATATCGAGGCGGGAGAACAGGAGACAGGCTCCGTCAATATCGTAACGGGAATGATCTTAACCTACCGTGCGTTCGATACTTTCGGCGAGACCAACGTTCTCTTTATCGCAACCGTCTGTGTAATGATTATGCTGGCGCTTGACGATAAGGTGCTCAAAAAGGAAGAGGAGCACAACGACAGAATTTACGAGCCGAAAAACGATGTAATTCTTCAGACGGTGGCGAAAATCCTTGTGCCGATAATCATGGTTTTCGGTATCTACATAATCGTGAACGGTCAGCTTTCGCCCGGCGGCGGATTCTCCGGCGGTGCAACCTTAGGTGCGGCGTTCATACTGTTTGTGTGTGCATTCGGCTTCAAGAAAACAACTCGTTTTCTCAATGAGAAGGTATATTCCGTCGCTAAGGTTACGGCTCTTTGCGCTTACGGTGCAATCGGAACTTACTACTACACCTGCGGTGCAAACGGAATTAACGATCACATTCCGCTTGGTACACTCGGTCACATCCTTTCGGGCGGTATCATTTTCCCGATAGATGTTTGCGTAGGTATCGAGGTAGCATGCACCATGTACGCATTTTACGCTTTGTTCAGAAGAGGAGGACTTTGATATGCTTTCAGGGCTTCTTGCAAATTATCCCATAGCAGTTTCCGTAATCCTTTTCGGAATAGGCTTCTGCAATCTGCTTCTTCAGAAAAATCTAATCAAAAAAATAATCGGCTTCAACATAATGGATTCGGCGATCTATCTCTTTTTGGCACTTCAAGGCTATATTAAGAGCAGAATTGCTCCGATAGTTGTGGACTGCATTCAGGATACGAGCAAATATATAAATCCGATTCCCTCGGGACTTGTTCTGACGGGCATCGTTGTTTCCGTTTCCGTTTCGGCGGTTATGCTCTCAATCACTATCAGACTATATCGCCGTTATCACACCCTCAATCTCGATGAGATAAGCACAATAGTAAATGAGGAGGACAGCAAATAATGGAGCTTGTACAGTCCTTCCCGTCCTTCAGCATACTTATGTGCATGTTCGGCGGCATAATTTCTTCGGCGGTTCACAACGGAAAAGCCGCAAGAAGAATTAACTCCTGTCTCTTGGCAATCGTGACGGTCATGAGCTTTTGCGTTCTTGTTTTCACGATTAAATCGGGAGACTACTACGTGTATCAAATGGGCAGATTTTCCGCCCCTTGGGGAAACGAGCTTCGAGTCGGAATACTCGAGGCGATTATGGCTTTCTTTTTCTGTATAATCATGTTTCTTTCCATGATTGGCGGCTCTCTCGAGAGAGAAAAGGAAATAGAAAAGGGAAAAGCAAATCTTTATTATGTTCTCGCAAATCTCCTTTTGAGCTCGCTTCTCGCCCTTGTTTACACCAACGATATTTTCACCGCATATGTTTTCATAGAGATAAACACGATTTCGGCTTGCGGTTTGATAATGGTAAACCAGCACGGCAAGAACATTGAGGCTGCCGCACGCTACATGGTTATGAGCCTTCTGGGATCAGGTCTTGTCCTTTTGGGACTTTGCTGGCTTTACAGTATAACGGGTCATCTTCTTATGATGAATATCCATGAGGCTGTGGTCGCTCTTGTGCAGACAGGCAGCTATCATGTTCCGCTTGTCGTCTCTGTCACCATGATGGTCACGGGACTTGCGATCAAATCGGCGCTCTTCCCGTTCCACACATGGCTTCCCGATGCTTACGGATATTCCACGCTTTCATCTGCGGCGATTCTTTCTTCACTTGTCTCAAAGGGATATCTTTTCCTTGTCATCAAGATTTTTTACCGTGTAATCGGCTTTGATATAATCTGCGACGAAAAAATAGTAAATGTTCTCTTCGTTTTCGGTATTGCGGGAATGATATTCGGTTCGATAGACGCAATAAGAGAGAACGACATAAGAAGAATGATTGCCTATTCTTCAGTCGCTCAAATCGGCTACATTTATATGGGCTTTGGGCTGGGAACAACCTACGGCATGATAGCAAGCATATATCATATTCTTGTGCATGCCGCAACTAAATCTCTCCTCTTCATATGCGCATCTGGACTTACCGACGCTTCAAACGATAAGAGAGATTTCTTAAGCCTTACTGGTGCCGGCTACAGAAATAAGCTCGCCGGAGTTACCTTTATGGTCGGCTCGCTCTCTATGATAGGCTTCCCCGCATTCGGCGGATTTATCAGCAAGCTTCTCTTTGCCGAGGCGGGTGTTGAGTGCAAGAACAAGATGCTTCTCACATTCCTCGCACTCGCAATCAGCACGATTTTGAATGCTGTTTACTTCATGAAGACCGTTGTCAGAATTTACACTCCGACTCATAAGTCGAGAGTTAAGGTTGATACAACGGGCTACGAAAATGTTACCGTGAAAATGCAGCCTGCAAAAAGCTTTTCAATGGTGCTTTTGATCGTTTTAAACTTTGTGCTCGGTCTTGCTTCCGATCCGATAGTGGATCTCATAAGCAAGGGCTTAGCAATGTTCTCGTAAGGAGGTGACGGATTTTGAACATACTTCTTATAACGCCGTCGCTTCTTAGCGTGATTGTCGGAATTGCCATATTAATATCATCCTTTCGTGACCATGTGCATGAAAAAGATTGGTTCGGCAAGCCTGTTCCGGAAAAAGGCTTGAGAACGCTTCACATCGTGACAATCTCGACTTTGGCGGTGTCTGCTTTAATCGCGCTTTTCACCGCATGGAGTCACATGGGAAGTGAACTTCACCTTTTCAGTTTTGTCGGCGGAATCCCCGTCTATTTCAAAAATGATGAGGTGTCGGCTCTGTTCGTGTCGATAGTCTCTGTTGTTTGGCCCGCTATCTGTATCTATTCATTCAAGTACATGAAGCACGAGGGAAACGAGAAAAGATTTTTCGGAATTTTCCTCATAGTATTTGCTGTGGTTATCGCTCTTAGCTTCTCGGGAAATCTCATCACATTCTATTTCTGCTATGAGCTCATGACAATCACTTCAATGGTGCTTGTTCTTCACAACGGCACAAAAGAGGCAATCATGGCGGCGCTTAAGTATCTATTCTATTCAATGGCAGGTGCTTACTGTGCTCTTTACGGAATTTATATTCTGTATCAGAATACCGATAGCCTCACATTTACTCCGGGCGGAACACTTAACCTGTCGGCAGCAAATGAAAACAGAACGATAGTCCTTATCGCAATCTTCTTCATGCTTATCGGTTTCGGTGCAAAGGCTGGTATGCTTCCGCTTCACGGCTGGCTTCCTACGGCTCACCCCGTAGCGCCCGCACCCGCTTCTGCGGCGCTCTCTGCTATCATTGTTAAGGGCGGCGTGCTTGCGATAGTCAGAACGGTTTATTATATTGTCGGAGCAGAGTTCCTTCGCGGAACATGGGTTCAGTACGCTTGGATGGGACTTGCGCTCATGACCGTCCTCATGGGCTCGATGCTCGCCTACAAAGAAAAGGTCTTCAAGAAAAGACTTGCTTACTCCACCGTATCTCAGGTTTCCTATATTATTTTCGGATTGTCCTGTCTTAATTCGGTAGCTTTAGAGGGTGCGCTTCTTCACGTTGTTTTCCATGCGGTGATCAAGACGTCTCTCTTCCTTACAGCCGGAATATTCATCTTCCGCACGGGAAATATATATGTGGACGACTTTGTAGCGATAGGCAAGAAATATCCGCTCACGCTGTGGGGATTTACCTTCTGCAGCCTTGCGCTCATCGGTATTCCGCCTTTCAGCGGCTTCATAAGCAAATGGTATTTGGCTCAAGGCGCGCTCGGCTCTGATATCGGACTTATGAGATTTGTCGGCCCATGCATCTTGCTTTTCAGCGCACTTCTCACTGCGGGTTATCTTCTTCCGATTGTTATCAGAGGTTTTTTGCCGGGCAAGGAATGTGCTTTAGAAAGGGAAAAGGAGAAAATCGATTCAATGACAGCCGTCGTTCTCATCATGGCGTTCTTTGCGGTTATTCTCGGAATTTTCCCAAATCCGCTTATTAATTTTGTCGGCGGTATTTCCGCTGCTGTTCTTTAAGGAGGTACAAATATGCCGTCATATATGATGTTAGCTGCTGTACTCATCCCCGTACTCAGCGGAATTTCGGTTATGCTGATACCGTTTAAATCGGCAAGAGCGAGAAATATCTATATCGAGATTTTTACGATTATTACATCGGTTATCGTGTTTGCTTTGGTGTTTAATCCGCCTGAAAGCGACATAACAATCTTTAAATTCACGGGACAGCTTACTATCGGTCTTTCGCTTGACAAAGTAGGCTCCGTGTTTGCCGTGATCATTGCATTCTTGTGGCCGTTTGCTAACCTTTATGCATTCGAGTACATGGAGCACGATTCAAGGCAAGGAATGTTCTTCGGATTTTATTTAATCACTTACGGCGTAACAGCCGGTATAGCCATGAGCGAGGGCATCATCTCGATGTACTTCTTCTATGAGCTTCTGACCATGGTCACGATACCGCTTGTTATTCACGAGTTAAACCCCGAGTCCGTTTACGCAACGAGAACATATATGTACTACTCACTGGGCGGTGCGGCGTTTGCGTTCATCGGTATGATATTCATACTCATGTTCGGCACAAGCCCAAGCTTTGTTGCCGGCGGAGTTCTCGATATGAATGAAATCGGCTCGAGAACAAATATGATGCTCATAGTCTATGTGCTTTGCTTCTGTGGATTTTCCGTCAAAGCGGCAATGTTCCCGTTTTCAGAGTGGCTTCCAAAAGCCGGTGTTGCACCTACTCCTGTCACCGCATTGCTTCATGCTGTTGCCGTTGTTAAGGCGGGTGCGTTCGCAACTATAAGAGTGACTTACTTCTGCTTCGGCACGGAAATTCTCAGAGGAACATGGGCTCAGTATCTTCTCATGGGACTGACTTCATTCACCATTGTTTACGGCTGTTCGAGAGCACTCAAGGAAACTCACTTCAAGAGAAGACTTGCGTGGTCTACCGTATCGAATTTGTCTTATATCATGTTCGGAGTGGTCATAATGACCCCCGAGGGACTGACTGGCGGACTTTGCCACATGATAGTCCATGCGCTTGTTAAGATAACAGCGTTCTTCTGCGCAGGTGCGGTAATTCACCGTGCGGGCAAAAACTACATTTATGAGCTTGACGGTATGGGCAGAAGAATGCCACTTACATTCATCGTGTACACGATATCGGGCTTTGCGCTCATGGGTGTTCCCGGACTTGCGGGCTTCACAAGCAAATGGAGCCTCGCTCATGCGGCAACGACAAGCGGCAATGTAATGGGCTATGTCGGACTTGCGTGCATACTTGTTTCGGCGCTTCTCACGGCGATTTATATGCTCACGGTTTCCGTGCGTGCGTTCTTCCCGGGAGAGGGGTTTGACCACTCTACAATTTCTGAGGACATAAGCGATCCCACATGGAAAATGCTTGTTCCGCTTTTTGTGTTCGTTGCGCTGATGTTCGTCATCGGACTTTGTCCAAGCTTGCTTACTAACGCGGTCGAAAGCGTTGTCAGCACGGTTATTTCTTAAGGAGGTAGAAAAATGAAAACAATGCTTCCTTTTGCTTTGGTTCTGCTTCCGTTTATCGGTGCGTTTTTCTCGGGAATTATCGGAACGAAAAACGAAAAGGCAAGGGATTATTTTGCTGACCTTGTTGTTATCGTCGAGTTCGTGATAATGACCTATTCATTCATAATATACAGCGTGACATACGGTGACTACTGCCATGTCGGCGAGATTTGCGGTCTTGGACTGAACTTCACCTTTGACGGCTTCAGACTTCTTTACGGTCTTGTTGCCGCTTTCATGTGGATGATGACCACGATACTCTCGAGGGAATATTTCGCACATCACGACAACAGAAACCGTTTTTACATTTTCATGCTCCTCACGCTCGGAGCAACGATGGGAGTTTTTCTCTCGTCGGATTTGTTCACAACATTCATTTTCTTCGAGATCATGAGCTTCACCTCATATGTTTGGGTGGCTCAGGAGGAAACTCCCGATGCGCTTCGTGCGGCGGCAACTTACTTAGGCGTTGCGGTGATCGGCGGACTTGTCATGCTTATGGGTATCTTTATGCTGTACTATAAGCTTGGCACTCTCGAGATGGACAAGTTGCTCTCTGCTTCTTCTGCCGTCACAAACAAAGCTTATCTCTATGTAGCCGGTGCGTTCCTTACATTCGGCTTCGGAGCAAAGGCGGGCGCATTTCCGCTTCACATTTGGCTTCCTAAGGCTCATCCCGTTGCACCGGCACCCGCAAGCGCACTTCTTTCGGGTATACTCACGAAGTCGGGCGTTTTCGGTGTGATAGTCGTAAGCTTCAATATATTCCTTGGTGATGCCGCATGGGGCAAGTGGATACTTGCAATCGGCGTGCTCACAATGTTCGGCGGTGCAATTCTTGCCGTTTTCTCGGTTGACCTCAAGAGAACGCTTGCGTGCTCGTCCATGTCGCAGATAGGATTTATATTGATAGGAATAGGCACGGCGAATATTCTTCACGAGGAAATCTTCCTTGCCGTGCACGGCTCACTTCTTCACATGGTGAACCATTCGCTTATCAAGCTTGTTCTCTTCATGGCGGCCGGTGTTGTTTACATGAACACCCATGCGCTTGAGCTCAACGATATTCGAGGCTTTGGCAGAAAGAAACCGGCATTGATGATATTCTTCCTTGTGGGCGCACTTGCAATCGGCGGAATTCCGATGTTCGGCGGCTACATAAGCAAGACTCTTCTTCACGAGAGTATTCTTTTGTGCGAGTTCGGCGGAAAATACAACTGGACTAAAATAGTCGAGTGGATATTCCTTTTCAGCGGCGGTCTCACCGTAGCTTATATGACTAAGCTTTTTGTGGCGGTTTTTGTCGAGAAGAATGAGGACGAAAAGGTTCAGAAAAAGTTTGACGAAAACAAGAAATACATGAACCGTGAATCGTTCTTTGCGCTCGGCGGCTCTGCTCTGGTGCTTTTTGTCTGGGGACTTTTCCCGTATGAATTCATGGACAAGGCGGCGAAGCTCGGAGAAAGCTTCTTCGATTATTCGGGTGAAACGGTGAAAATCAATTACTTCAGCCTCGAAAATCTAAAGGGTGCTTTCATCTCGATTGCGATAGGAGCGATAGTTTACCTTGTTGTTGTGAGAATGCTTCTCATGAAGAACAAGAGATATGTGAACCTCTGGCCGAAGTGGTGGGACACTGAGGATTATATCTACCGTCCGCTTTTGCTTATCGTCATTCCGAATGTTCTCACATTCTTCTGCCGCATTTGCGACAGCCTTATCGATATGATAGTCTGGGGACTTAGAAAGACTATTTATAAAGATTCAAAAATACCTTGGCTTAAGAGACCTAAGAATATGAAATATCAGTACATGAGAGAAACCTCAAGCATTATTCAAAGAAGTATTTCTTACGGATTTATGCTTTTCGGTCTCGGACTTATTGTCACGGTGCTTTATCTCATATTGGCTTAACTTAAAATTTAATTTTAAAATCGAGTCGTACGCAGATTTAAATGCGTTCGGCTCGATTTCTTTTTGCGAGAAAACAGGGGAAATAAGATTTGAATAGCTATTCTCACGGTGATATAATCAAAGGTGCAATTATTCGCAAATATACTTTGGGACGGAGGCCACTTGAATACTATGATATATATAAATCAGCTTGAAAGAAAAGATATTCCGTTTGAACATAACCTTGATAACGGCGGAGCGGGAGAGCACTCCAACATTGCCGCCGCAGGCTGCGGCCCGTGCAGTGTGTGCATGGTTATCAACAATATGACAATGGACACCCCAAGCCTTGAGGATATAATCGCTCTTGTTTACGAGTCAAAAGCAAACAGAGAGCCGGGAACGGATATGAAGCTTCTGGGCCCGCTTGCCGCCGAGAGATATAATCTTGACTACAAGGAGACTGACAGCGTGGGCGAGCTTATCACTCATCTTCAAAACGGCGGAATGGCAGTCGCAAATGTTGGCGGTGACAGAGAAAATCACATAGGTGTTTTTTCGCACGGAGGACATTACATTGCGGTCATCGGCTTTGTGAATTCTGAATTCTGTATTCTCGATCCGTCATGGAAAGAGGGAAAATTCAGCGAGGACGGAAGAAAAGGACTTGTGAGAGAAAACTATCCGTATCTTTATTGTTCGCCGGAGGTTCTTGTGCGAGATACAGAGAACAGAACACCGGGTTACTATTTGTTTTCAAGGAAGGTAAAGTAATGGCTAGTTACAAGGGCGAGGGCGGAGCATACGAGATAATCGCTTTTACTATCACCGATATTGACGAGAGCGAAGAAATCTATGAGGGTTATGCTGTTGAGTACGCAGACGAGGAGGACATAGAAATTCTCGAAAGCTTTGACGAACTCGGTGAAGCGAACGAGGCTTTTTATTCTGACGAAAAAGCATATTTCAAAACCTTGCAGAAAAAAGAAAACGAATGTGACTGCGTTTGCTCATATATAAGAGAGTGTGTGATTTGTGAGAGGGATACTGGAAGAATTTTAGCTGTTTCCCATATTATCCCCGAGGAAAAATAAAATGACGGTAACGATACTGCTTATCAAAAAGATAGTTTCGCTTTTCATCATTATGATGATAGGCGTTCTGATAGTAAGGCTTAAGCTTTTGAAGGCAGAGGACTCCAGGCCTTTGTCGGTTCTTATGCTATATGCCGTTGTGCCGTGCACGATACTGAACGCTTTTCAGGTGGACTACACCCCGGAGGTTCTGAAAGGTCTTGCTTTGGCGGCGGCTTGCGCACTTTTTACGCATATTTTCTGGCTTATTTTGATAGGCGTTCTAAAGAAAACGCTCAAAACCGATGTAATCGAAAATATGTCGATTATGTACACCAACGCCGGCAATTTGATCATTCCCATAGTGACGAGCGTTCTCGGCGAGGACATGGTCATCTATTCTGTCGGCTATATGTCGGTACAGCTTGTTTTCATTTGGACTCACCTTGTCTCTCAGATGAAGGGAAGCCGAGGGTTCGATATAAAAAAGATAGTCACGAATGTAAATTTAATATTTGTTTTTATCGGAATAGTCATGTTCCTGACGCAGATTAAATTCCCGTCGTTTGTGGACGATGCTTTAGGCTCAATAAGCGACACGATAGGCCCGCTTGCGATGATAGTCATCGGAATGTTAATCGGCGGAGTTGAGATAAAGAAGATAATTAATTATAAGCGAGTTTGGCTTGTTACGCTCCTCAGGCTCATTGTCTTTCCGCTTACGATTTTGCTGATACTTAAGCTTGTGCCGCTTTGGACACTTACGGTCGGCGGAAAAGAAATACTGCTCGTGTTCTTCCTTGCGTGTATCACGCCGAGTGCTTCTACCGTCACGCAAATGGCTCAGGTATTCGGAAACGACGCAGAGTATTCGAGTGCGATTAATGTTATTTCAACGCTGACAAGCTTAGTCACCATGCCGATTATGGTCATGCTCTATCAGCTTTAACAAAGAAAGAGAGAAAATAAAAAAATAATGGAAAATAAAATAACTACGGTGCTTTTTGACCTTGACGGAACCTTGCTTCCGATGGACGAGATATATTTTACCAAGCTCTATTTTGCGGCAATGGCAAAGAAGCTTGCGCCTCACGGCTACGAAGCCGAAAGCCTTGTCAAGGCGGTGAGAAGCGGAGTTGTCGCAATGGTGACTAATGACGGAAGCGATACGAACATGAAGAAATTCTGGAGTGCCTTTGCCTCTGTTTTAGGCGAGGATAAAATAAACGATATGCCGTTGTTCGAGGAGTTTTACAGAACCGATTTTGTGGCGGCAAAGGAAAGCTGCGGCTTTAACCCGAAGGCAAAGGAGACAGTCGATTTTATTAAGTCCAAAGGACTTAGAGTAGCGCTTGCCACAAACCCGATTTTCCCGTCAATCGCAACGGAAAGAAGAATTAGGTGGGCGGGTCTTGATAAAAGCGATTTCGAGCTTTTCACAACCTACGAGAATTATCACTACTGCAAGCCGAAAACAGAATATTATTCTGAGATTTGCGAGAAGCTGAATGTAGATCCGAAAAACTGCCTTATGGTAGGAAATGATGCGGCAGAAGATATGGTAGCCGCCAAGCTTGGAATGAAAGTTTTTCTCTTGACCGACTGCCTCATAAATAGGCACGATGTCGATATAAGCGTATATCCTCAGGGAAGCTTTGACGACTTGAAAAGTTTTATCGATAAGCTTTGATTAAGGGGATATTATGTCAGAAAAATTAGTAGCAAAAAGTGAAAACAAATATCGCCTGAAAAAATGCTTGGCAATACATGATTTTGCGGGATACGGAAAGTGCTCGCTCACCATAGCAATACCGATATTAAGCGCAAGCTGTGTGCAGACCTCTTCAATTCCGACTGCGGTTTTCTCAAATCACACCGCATTTCCGTCATACTACGCATGCGATTTAACAGAGCATATGATGCCGACGGCAAAAACATGGGAGAAGCTTGACTTCAAGACGGACGCGATATACACGGGATTTCTGGGAAGTCTCGAGCAAATCAAGATAGTTTCAGATATAATCGATATGTTCTCAAAGGACGACAGAGAAAATAAGATTATATTTGTCGATCCCGTTATGGGCGATAACGGAAAGCTCTATAGAACCTATACGGACGAAATGGCTGACGACATGAAGTCCCTTTGTGAAAAAGCCGATATAATTTCTCCCAATATGACTGAGGCGGCAAGACTTCTCGGAATAGAATACAAGGACGGGCCTTATACGCCTGGGTTTGTCGAAGATGTTCTCAAGGGACTTTTGAGCCTCGGTGTGAAGTGCGCGGTTCTCACGGGGGTGAGATACGGTGACGATGAAACTGGAGCGGCGGCAATGGGAAGAGACGGAGTGATGTACACGGCTTTTTCCAAGAGATATCAGGGATCATTTCACGGCACGGGCGATGTGTTCGCATCGGTCATGCTGGGTCAGCTTCTAAACGGAAGAGGAATACACCATGCGCTTAAAAAGGCGGTAGAGTTCACGGGAAAATCGATAGCCAATACGGTCGTGAGCGGATTTGATCCGATTGAGGGCGTAATTTTTGAGCCTGAATTAGCATCCTTGCAAGGATAAAAGGAATACGGAGTTATATTGAAGAACACAACAAAACCAAGTGATAAAAAGCTGAAAAATCAAATCAGTGACAGAAAAAGAAAAAAGGTATTTAATATCATTCAGATAGGCGACAAGAGCAACAGGATTAGCCGTGGGTTTGATATATTCATTACGGTAAATATCGCACTTAACATTGCCGTAACCTTTATGCAGACCTTTGACGAATTAAAAAAGCTAAGTCCTCTTTTTCATGCTGTCGAGATTATCACGCTCGGAGTTTTCTGCGCCGAATATGCGCTGAGAATATACACGGCGGATTTTCTTTATCCCAATCTAAAGCCAAGACTCGCAAGGCTTAAATTTGTCTTTTCGTTTAACGGAATAGTCGATTTGCTGACGATTTTGCCGTTCTTCTTTTTGTCGGGAATGGTCATCTTCCGAATGCTTCGAGTGGCGAGGATATTTCATCTTTTCCGTCTCAATGCGCAGTATGACAGCTTCAATGTCATCACAACGGTTTTGCGAGAGAAGAAAAATCAGCTTATATCATCGATATTCATCGTGGTGGTGCTCATGCTTGGCAGCAGCCTTTGTATGTACAGCGTGGAGCATGAAGCCCAGCCGACGGTTTTCGTGAATGCGTTCAGCGGAATTTGGTGGAGTATGTCGACTTTGCTAACGGTTGGCTACGGCGATATTTATCCGATAACCGCACTCGGTAAAATAATGGCAACATTCATCGCTTATCTTGGAGTCGGTGCGGTAGCCATTCCGACAGGTATCATAAGTGCCGGATTTGTCGAGCAATACCAGAAGAAAAGCGGAATACATGATGTGAGAGCATCAGACCTAAGCCAAATTGCAGAGCTATCGATAGACTCTAAGGAAAGCGGAAAGACAGTCGAGGAACTGCAAAACGAGAAGCAGTATTCGATTTATCTCATTTTGCGAGGAGGGCTTTCCGTTTTGCCACAAAAGGACACCGTCCTCAAGAAAAACGATATTATCATCGTGCACGGAAACGATAATTAAGATAATAAAAAGAAAATCCGCCTTGCGAAATTAATCGCAGAGCGGATTTTTGTTGTCGTTATATATTTTAGCTTTGCTTTTGAGGAGAGTTTTTCTCGAGCTTTTTGACCATTTTCACGAGTATGATAACCGATGCAATCGAGAGCATAAATTCTGCAATTCCCTGAGCCATGCAAAGTCCGTACTCTGCAAAAATGTGGTTGAGGAGAATGAGCAAGGGAATTTCGAGGACGATTTTTCGAAGGATTGCGAAGATGAGGGTCAAGCCGCCCTTGCCGATTGCCTGACAGCAGCCGACTCCGATGAAGTCAACGCAAAGGAAGGTTATTCCAAGGGCATAGCATCTTAGGTAGAACGAGCCGTAATTAACGATTGTGGCATCCTTCATAAACAGTGAAATGAGAGGAGCGGAGAAAATGAAGAATAGCGTAGCGATTACAACGAGAAAAGCGATAGCGACTTTGTAGGTGAAAAGCATTGCTTCTTTCATTCGCTTGATGTTTCCGCTCGAATAGTTGTAGCCTATAAGCGGCATAACTCCCTGAGAAGTGCCCATGCAAATCTGCATAGGAACTAAATATACCTTGTAGGCAATTCCTATGGCGGCAACCACGCTTGCACCGTATCCGGCGGCGAAGTTGTTGAGGATTGTCATTCCCGTTACGTTGAGAAGATTTTGAATAGCGGCGGGTACACCGACACTGAAAACGCCGACTGCGATTACTCTTGTCGGAATTGCTTTTTTCGGATTGATACAGACAAAGGTCTGACCTCTTTTTCTGATGAGGTAGAAAAAGAAATAAGCAATAGCGCAGATGTTTCCGAGCAAGGTGGCAAGACCGGCTCCGCCCGCACCCATATCAAGTCCCCAAGGGAGGATGAAAAACGGGTCGAGAACCATATTGACGACACATCCGAGAATCGTTCCGACGCCAGCCTGAGAGGACGCACCCTCAGAGCGAATGAAGTAGGCGAGAACGACATTTAGAATTGCCGGCACTGCACCAAGTGTTACCGTCCAGAGGCAATATGCCTTTGTTGCTTCCAAGGTTTCGCTTGTCGCACCAAGCAGCTTTAGGCACGGATTTTCGAAAATCGCAAAGAGCACGGAGTAAAGCAGTGCGAAAATAAAGCAGCACCAAAAGGAGAAGCTGGAGCTTCGCTTAACGGTCTCGTAGTTCTTTGCACCGAGAGCACGGCTCATCATGCTCGAGCCGCCCACGCCGAAAAGATTGTTGATTGCGTTAAAGGCGAGCAAAAGCGTTGCGGCAATTGTGACGGCGGCGGTTTGAATGGGGTCGTTCAGAATGCCGACGAAGTAGGTGTCCGTTAGGTTGTAAACAACCATGACGAGTGAGGAAAGCACCATGGGTATCGAGAGGTTCATGACCGCCTTTGGTATCGGCATGGTTTCAAATAATTCTGTTTTTTCTTTTGCGTTTGCGGTAGTGTTTGCCATGTCAGTCTCCTAAAAAATCAGATGATTCCGTCGTGCGGCTTTCCGCCGAGATTTATGTATTGCTGTCTGAGAACCTTTGCGAAGGTCTCGAGGTCTTTTTCGTCTATTCCGCTCACAAGAGTGTTTTGATAATCGAGTTGTATTTCTCTTATCCTCTCGCAAAGCGGAATGGCTTCATCGGTTATCGTGAGGATAATTTTTCTGCGGTTTTGCTTGTCGTGTTCACGGGTGAGGTAGCCTTTTTTGACAAGCTTATTCACCGCTTCCGATGCGTGAGAGCGTGATATTCCTCGAATTTCCACGAGGTCGCACGCACAGTGGTACTGCGGATGATTGTAAAGAAAGGCGATGACGTCGATTTCTCCCTGAGTGATTCCTGTTTCCTTTTGAAGCGGAGAAAAGAGCTTATAGTATTTCTCTCCCATGAACGGCACGATTATCAGTGCGTTTCCGCCTACACAGGGGATACATTCGTTTTTTGGTGATGTTTTGTTTTCTTGATTATTCATATATGTTCCTTTTTAGAATTGTTCCGTTTACGAACAGTTGCATTTTATACCTGTTTAATTAGCTTGTCAAGAGTATTTGAGGAGAAAAAACAGGCTTAGTTTTTAACTTGTTTCAACATGCTTTCAACGAGTATTTAACAAAAAAGAGAAAAATCCCCGTGCTTTAAATTCACGGGGATTTTTTCGGCGAAATTATCAATAAAAAAAGTGAAAATCTGCACAAAATAAGCTTGACAAACTTTCACAAAACAACTAAACTATTATACTGTATCAATATGGATATTATGCCTTTTCGAGGCTCAATAGTATAATATCACAGCGAAAGTCAAAATGCAAGAAAAAAATTTTGACAGCCTCAAAAAGGGAATTAATTTGTGCGTTCTGCGATTTCTGTTCTTATGGTTATTTTGAAGAAAAGTTGTCGCATTGATCCATAAAAAAATCTTAAAAAGAAATGGAGTGGTCAATGTAATGGCTAATTACAAAACCGTCAAGGTAGGAAACACTACCGTCAAGGAAGTTCCTCTCGGAAAACAGACGAGACTTAGCTTCTCTAAGATTGACGAAGTAATTGATATGCCAAACCTCATTGAGATTCAGAAGAAGTCCTATGAGTGGTTCCTCAAGAAGGGACTCAAGGAAGTTTTCGACGATGTCTCAGGCATAACCGATTTCAACAATAAGCTCGTTCTCGATTTTATCGACTACAAGCTTGACGACAAACCGAACTACAGCGTCACCGAGTGTAAGGACAGAGACGCTACCTACTCCGCGCCGCTCAGAGTAACGGCACGTCTTTTCAACAAGGAGACAGGCGAGGTTCAGGTAAGCGAAGTCTTCATGGGTGACTTCCCACTTATGACGGATTCCGGTACCTTCGTTATCAACGGTGCCGAGCGTGTTATCGTTTCCCAGCTCGTAAGAAGCCCTGGTGTTTACTACAAGATGGATTACGATAAGACAGGTAAAGAGCTCTTCAGCGCAACGGTTATCCCTAACCGCGGTGCTTGGCTTGAGTACGAGAACGACGTTAACGACGTTTACTACGTACGTATCGATAAGAACAGAAAGCTCCCGATCACTGTTTTCATCAGAGCATTAGGCTTAGGCTCCGATACAGAGATTCGTGAGAAGTTCGGCTATGACTGCGATATGCTCGAGGCAACTCTTGCTAAGGACACAACAAAGAACTACGAAGAGGGTCTTTTTGAGGTCTACAAGAAGCTTCGCCCATCAGAGCCTCCGACGGTCGACAGCGCAAAATCCCACATTGAGGGACTTTTCTTCGACTCAAGAAGATACGACATCTCAAGAGTCGGTAGATATAAATACAACAAGAAGCTTAAGCTTGAGGGAAGACTCACAGGTCAGACCCTTTCAAGACCTATCGTTGACGAGTACACAGGCGAGATTCTCGCTGAGGCAGGAGAGTACATCTCAAGAGAGAGAGCAGCAGAGCTTGACGATCTCGGTGTATACGAGTGCTTCGTAACAGTCGGCGACAAGGAAGCTAAAATCATCTCCAACGGCATGGTTGACATCGACAAGTATGTCAAGCTTACCGATGAGCAGAAAGAGGATTGGGGCATCAACGAGAGAGTTTGCTATCGTGCCCTTCGTGAGATTCTCGATGAGTGCGGTGACGATGAGGAAGAGCTCAAGAATCAGATTAGACTTCGCAAGAAGGATCTCATTCCGGATCACATCACTCTTGACGATATCTTCGCTACAATCAGCTATATGCTCAACCTTACCGTAAACCTCGGTGTCACAGACGATATCGACCACCTCGGTAACAGAAGAACAAGAAGCGTCGGCGAGCTTCTTCAGAATCAGGTCAGAATCGGTTTCTCAAGACTTGAGAGAGTTATCCGTGAGAGAATGACTCTTCAGGCTCAGGATTCCGAGCAGCTCTCACCTCATTCACTCATCAACATTCGCCCGGTTGTCGCAGCTATCAGAGAGTTCTTCGGTTCTTCTCCGCTTTCTCAGTTCATGGACCAGAACAACCCGCTTTCTGAGCTCACACATAAGAGAAGACTTTCCGCTTTGGGACCTGGCGGTCTTTCAAGAGACCGTGCTTCCTTCGAGGTTCGAGATGTTCACTACACACACTACGGTCGTATGTGCCCTATCGAATCACCTGAAGGACCTAACATCGGACTTATCTCCTATCTTGCTACATTTGCTAAAATCAACCACTACGGCTTCATTGAGACACCTTTCAGAAAGGTCGACAAAGAGACCGGTACGGTTACAACAGAAGTTGAATATATGACAGCAGACGCAGAGGACGAGTACATCGTAGCTCAGGCTAACGAGCCGCTCGATGAGAACGGACACTTCGTTAACGCCCGTGTCGTTTGCCGTTTCAGAGACGAATTCATCGAGGTCGATCCTTCAAAGATTGACTACATGGACGTTTCACCTAAGATGGTTGTTT
Organism: Bacteroidaceae bacterium; assembly: GCA_963589785.1. Taxonomy (GTDB): domain Bacteria; phylum Bacillota; class Clostridia; order Oscillospirales; family Acutalibacteraceae; genus SIG603. Next base: position 71,283 of record CAVAMJ010000004.1, read on the forward strand.
CAGTCGCAACCGCATGTATCCCGTTCCTCGAGAACGATGACGCAAACCGAGCTCTCATGGGATCAAACATGCAGAAGCAGGCTGTTCCGCTTCTTAAGACAGAATCTGCCGTTGTCGCTACAGGTATGGAGTACAAGGCAGCTGTCGACTCCGGCGTTTGCGTTCTTGCAAAGCATGCCGGTGTTGTCGAGTATGTCTCGGCAGACGTAATTAAGGTTAAGACCGATGAAGGTCTTATGGACGAGTACGAGGTTATCAAGTTCCTTCGTTCCAACCAGTCCACTTGTGTCAACCAGATTCCTTGCGTTGCAAAGGGCGAGAGAGTCGAAGTAGGCACAGTCCTCGCTGACGGTCCCGCTATCAAGAACGGTGAGATTGCTCTCGGTAAGAATGCTCTCATCGGATTTATGACATGGGAAGGTTACAACTACGAGGATGCTGTTCTTCTTAACGAAAGACTCGTAAGAGATGACGTTTACACCTCAATTCACATTGAGGAATATGAGATCGAGTGCAGAGATACCAAGCTCGGACCTGAGGAAATCACAAGAGATATTCCGAACGTCGGTGAGGATATGCTCCGTGACCTCGATGAAAGAGGTATCATCCGCATCGGTGCCGAGGTTGTCGCAGGCGACATTCTCGTCGGTAAGGTTTCTCCTAAGGGTGAGACTGAGCTCACAGCCGAGGAAAGACTTCTTCGTGCAATCTTCGGTGAGAAGGCACGTGAGGTTAGAGATACTTCCCTTAGACTTCCGCACGGCGCTTACGGTACAGTCGTAGCCGTCAAGGAGTTCACAAGCGAGAACTCCAAGGAGTTAAGCCCCGGAGTTAAGCGTGTTGTCCGCTGCTATATCGCTCAGAAGAGAAAGATCTCTGTCGGTGATAAGATGGCTGGTCGTCACGGTAACAAGGGTGTTGTTTCCAGAATTCTTCCGTCTGAGGATATGCCTTTCCTCGAGGACGGTACTCCGCTCGATATCGTTCTTAACCCGCTGGGCGTTCCTTCTCGAATGAACATCGGACAGGTTCTCGAGGTTCACCTTGGAATGGCTGCTACTGCACTCGGCTGGAAGATTATGACACCTGTCTTCGACGGTGCTCATGAGCAGGATATCCGTGAGTGGTTCGCAGAAGCAAACAGAATTAAGGACGAGAGAAGCTTCCTCAAGGGTGTTCCGTTCACTCAGGACGGTAAGTTCTGGCTTCGTGACGGCAGAAGCGGTGAGTACTTCGATAACCCTGTTACAGTAGGATTCATGTACTACCTCAAGCTGCATCACCTTGTTGATGATAAGATTCATGCTCGTTCCACAGGTCCTTACTCACTCGTTACTCAGCAGCCTCTGGGCGGTAAGGCTCAGTTCGGCGGACAGAGATTCGGTGAGATGGAAGTTTGGGCACTCGAGGCTTACGGTGCTGCTTATACACTTCAGGAAATCCTCACAGTTAAGTCCGATGACGTTGTCGGTCGTGTTGAAACATACGAGGCAATCGTTAAGGGTCAGAACATTCCTACTCCTGGTATTCCTGAGTCCTTCAAGGTTCTCATTAAGGAGCTTCAGGCTCTCGGTCTTGACATGAAGGTTCTCGATAAGGAGCAGAACGAAATCGACCTCAGACAGACTTACGAGGAGGACGAGAAGCTGCCTACAGCTGACGTCAATTTCGACGAAGCAAACGTTGCCGATGATCTCGACGGTTACAGAGAGGTAGACGGCGAGGACGACGATATCTTCGAGAGTGATTCCTACACATCGGATGATGACGACGATTCAGAATTTTACAGCCAGACCGGAGACATGGACTTCGGCGATGACGAAGATTTAATATAAGAAGGGGGTACGGATTAGATGGAATATAATGCATTTGATTCAATTAAGATAGGTCTTGCTTCTCCCGAGCAGATCAGAGAGTGGTCCTACGGTGAAGTTAAAAAGCCTGAAACCATCAACTACAGAACCCTCAAGCCGGAAAGAGACGGCCTTTACTGCGAGCGCATTTTTGGACCTCAGAAGGACTGGGAATGCCACTGCGGTAAGTATAAGAGGATTAGATATAAAGGTAAGGTCTGCGAGCGTTGTGGCGTTGAGGTCACTCGCTCAAAGGTCAGACGTGAGAGAATGGGTCACATCGAGCTTGCTGCTCCTGTTTCCCACATCTGGTATTTCAAGGGCATTCCTTCAAGAATCGGCCTTATGCTGGATATCTCTCCGAGAATTCTCGAGAGAGTTCTCTACTTCGCTTCCTTCATCGTAACAGATGTTAAGGAAGGTTCCGCTGCCGAGAAAGAGCTCAGCGTAATGCAGACTCTTTCCGAGAGCGAATACAGAACCATGAAGGACAAGTACGAGGACGACTTCGAGGCAGGAATGGGCGCCGAGGCTATCAAGGCTTTGCTTGAGAGAATCGATGTTGAAGCCCTTTCCGCTTCCCTCAAGAACGAACTCACAGACGCAAGCGGTCAGAAGAGAGTAAGACTTCTCAAGAGACTCGACTGCGTAGAGTCCTTCAGAATTTCAGGCAACCGTCCTGAGTGGATGATTCTTGATGTTGTGCCGGTTCTTCCGCCTGACATCAGACCTATGGTTCAGCTCGACGGTGGCAGATTTGCAACAAGTGATCTTAACGATCTTTACAGAAGAGTTATCAACAGAAACAACCGTCTTAAGAGACTTTTAGAGCTTCACGCTCCTGACATCATCGTCAGAAACGAGAAGAGAATGCTCCAGGAGGCTGTTGATGCTCTCATCGATAACGGCAGAAGAGGAAGACCTGTTGTCGGTCCTAACAACAGACCGCTCAAGTCACTCTCCGATATGCTCAAGGGTAAGCAGGGACGTTTCCGTCAGAACCTTCTCGGTAAGCGTGTTGACTACTCCGGACGTTCGGTTATCGTTGTCGGTCCTGAGCTCAAGATGTATCAGTGCGGTGTTCCGAAGGAAATGGCACTCGAGCTCTTCAAGCCTTTCGTTATGAAGAGACTCGTTGAGACAGGCGCAGCTGACAACATCAAGGCAGCAAGAAAGGCTGTCGAGAGAGCTAAGCCTCAGGTTTGGGATGCACTCGAGATCGTAATCAAGGATCATCCGGTTCTTCTCAACCGTGCTCCTACACTTCACAGACTCGGTATTCAGGCATTTGAGCCGGTTCTCGTTGAGGGTCGTGCACTTAAGCTCCATCCGCTCGCATGTACAGCTTACAACGCTGACTTCGACGGCGACCAGATGGCTATTCACGTTCCGCTTTCTGCTGAGGCACAGGCTGAGGCAAGATACCTCATGCTCGCTGCTAACAACCTCTTGAAGCCAGCTGACGGTAAGCCGGTTGTTGTTCCTACACAGGATATGATCCTCGGTTCTTACTACCTCACACTCGACAAGGGCGTTTACTGCGACGAGGAGGGTAACCCGGTTGAGGGCAAGAGCAACTATGTCAACTACGACATCACACGTCTCAGAAGAGACGCTGGCGAGAGAGATACAGTTGACACAGGCATTAAGCCGGTTCTCTACTTCAAGGATGTCAATGAGGCAGAGGTTGCATATATTTCCCACGCAATCACACTTCACACAAAAATCAGAGTCAGAAAGAGCGTTGAATACAACGGAAAGACTTACACAGGTATCATCGATACCACAATGGGTAAGATTATCTTCAACCGTGCTATTCCGCAGGACATCGGATTTATCGACAGAAGCAATCCTGACGATGTTCTTCGTTATGAGGTAGACTTCCTCGTTAAGAAGGGCGGACTCGGAAAGATCATCGATAAGTGTATCAGAACTCACGGCACAGAGATCACCAGTGAGGTTCTTGATAACATCAAGGCTCAGGGTTATAAGTATTCCACAATCGGTGCTATCACCGTTGCTGTTCAGGATGCTACAATTCCTGGCGAAAAGAAGGCTATCCTTGCTAAGGCAGAGGCAGAGGTTGACCAGATCCGTGAGGACTTCGACTTCGGTCTTCTCTCCGATAACGAGCGTTACAGCGCAGTTGTCGATGCATGGAGCCGTGCAACAGATGATGTTACTAAGGCTCTTCAGGACGGTCTTGATCAGTACAACCCGATCTTCATGATGGCTGATTCCGGTGCTCGAGGATCTATGTCTCAGATTCGTCAGCTCGCCGGTATGCGTGGCCTTATCGCTAACACATCAGGTAAGACTATCGAAATTCCGATCAGAGCTAACTACCGTGAAGGTCTTAATATCATCGAATACTTCATTTCATCTCGAGGCGCACGTAAAGGTCTTGCCGATACTGCTCTTCGTACTGCCGACTCTGGTTACCTCACAAGAAGACTTGTTGATGTCTCCCAGGAGGTTATCATCCACGAGGCAGACTGCCATACAACAGAGGGTCTTGAGATCTCCGATATCACATCAGGTCCCGAGACAATCGAGTCCTTCTCCGAGAGACTTGTCGGAAGATATCTTCTCGAGGACTGCAAGGACGAGAACGGCAATGTCATCGTCAGCTGCGATAAGCTCATGGACGAGGACGATGCAAAGAAGATTGTTGACGCAGGCTACAAGTCAATCAAGATTCGTTCAATCCTCAACTGCCACGCTACAAGAGGCGTTTGTATCAAGTGCTACGGTTCATCCCTTGCAAACGGCAAGCCTGTTCAGGTCGGTGACACCGTCGGTATCATCGCTGCTCAGTCCATCGGTGAGCCTGGTACACAGCTTACAATGAGAACCTTCCATACCGGTGGTGTTGCTTCCGCCGAGGATATCACTCAGGGTCTTCCGAGAGTTGAAGAGCTCTTCGAGGGCAGAAAGCCTAAGAAGCTCGCTATCATCTCTGAGATCAGCGGTGAGGTTTCCGTTGAGGAAGTCAGAAGAACTCAGAATGTTGTTGTTACAAACAACAATGACGGCGACGTCAGAAAGTACTCTATCCCGTTCGGCACACGTCCTACCGTTCAGGCAGGTCAGTACATCGAAAAGGGTACAAGAATCACAGAGGGTTCTGTTAACCCGCATGATGTTCTTGCTGTTCTCGGTGAGCAGGCTGTTCAGGATTACCTCATTCTCGAAGTTCAGAAGACCTACCGTCAGCAGGGTGTTGATATCGCCGATAAGCACATCGAGGTTATCGTTCGCCAGATGCTCAGAAAGGTCAAAGTTAAGACTCAGGGCTCTTCCGATCTTATCGTTGGCGCTACTGTTGATAAGGCAGATATCTACAACGCAAACAAGAGAATTGAGGCAAGAATCGAAGCTGGTGAGACAGGACTTGAGTTCGCTGAGTACGAGCCGATTCTTCTCGGTATCACAAAGGCTTCTCTTGCAACAGACTCCTTCATGTCAGCCGCATCCTTCCAGGAGACAACAAGAGTTCTCACAGATGCAGCTATCAAGGGTAAGGTTGACCACCTTCTCGGACTCAAGGAGAACGTTATCATCGGTAACCTTATTCCTGCAGGTACAGGCATGCAGTGCTACAACGATGTCACAATCGAACGTGTCGGAGCAGAGAAGAAGGCTGACGAGGATGTTCCCGTGGATGCTTCTGCTGAAGTCGAGACTAGCGATGCAGAGTAATTAATATAAACTCTTATCGAAAGTTTCTATTAAAAAACCGCTGAATAAAGCCAAAAAAGTGCTTGACATTATCCACCCTTTGTGGTAGAATTCCATTCTGGGCGGTAATGATACGGATACTAATGTGTCCTGATGGATTTTATCGCCGTCAGGGCACTTTTTTGTATATATCGCCCAAAACGAAAAGGTGAAACCTGTTAACACTGAAATAGACAAGGCTTATTTCTACCTTGTTTATCATACATATATTAGAAAAATTTATAATGAGGAGGTGCACACATTTGCCTACATTTAACCAGTTAGTTCACAACGGACGTAGTGTAAAGGACTCAAAAGCTAAGGCTCCGGCACTTTTAAAGGGATGGAACTCAAAGAAGAGAGTTGCTATCGATCAGGATAGCCCACAAAAGCGTGGCGTTTGCACATCAGTTAAGACTGCTACACCTAAGAAGCCTAACTCAGCTCTTCGTAAGATCGCCAGAGTAAGACTTTCCAACGGTATGGAAGTTACAGCTTATATCCCGGGTGAGGGACACAACCTTCAGGAGCATAGCGTTGTTATGATCCGTGGCGGCCGTGTAAGAGATATCCCTGGTGTACGTTATCACATCATCAGAGGCGCTCTCGATGCTCAGGGTGTTGCTAAGAGAATGCAGTCCAGATCCAAGTACGGCGCTAAGAAGCCGAAGGCAGGTAAGAAGTAATTTAATTACTGCCATTACACAAATTCGTTAATTCAAACCATAGGCTTGCCGGAATAAATCCGGTCAGGCGTTTATATAAATATAAATGCCGATCCTTAGCCAGGCGGGAGTTTGAACTTTCGAGTACCTATGATATCATTTTATGAAGGAGGGAAGACTATGCCAAGAAGAGGCAATATAGCAAAGCGTGACGTTTTGCCAGATCCTATGTACAATTCGAAGCTCGTTACACGTCTTATCAACAGCATCATGCTCGACGGTAAGAAGGGTGTAGCTCAGAAGATCGTTTACGATGCATTCGCAATCGTTGAGGAGAAATCCGGTAAGGATGCATTAGAGGTTTTTGAGGCAGCAATGGAGAATGTTATGCCGACAGTTGAGACAAAGTCCAGACGTGTCGGTGGTGCTAACTACCAGGTTCCGATCGAGGTTCGTCCTGAGAGACGCCAGACACTCGGACTCAGATGGTTAACTCAGTACTCCAGAGCTCGTTCCGAGAAGACAATGAAGGAGCGTCTTGCAAACGAGATCCTCGATGCCGTTAATGGTGCAGGCGGAGCAGCTAAGAAGCGCGAAGATACACACAGAATGGCAGAAGCAAACAGAGCATTCGCACATTACAGATGGTAATCGCTGTTTAGGAGGAAATTATGGCAAGAGAAGTTTCACTGGAAATGACCAGAAATATCGGTATCATGGCTCACATCGATGCCGGTAAAACTACTACAACCGAAAGAATCCTTTATTATACAGGCGTTAACTATAAGATCGGTGAGACACATGAAGGTGCCGCAACAATGGACTGGATGGCTCAGGAGCAGGAGCGTGGTATCACTATCACATCCGCTGCTACAACTTGCTACTGGTCACATACCGACCTCGTAAATGCCGGCGATAAGAAGGAAATTGCAAAGAACAGACACAGAATCAACATCATCGATACCCCCGGCCACGTTGACTTCACAGTTGAGGTTCAGCGTTCACTGAGAGTTCTCGACGGTTCCGTTACTGTTTTCTGCGCAAAGGGCGGCGTTGAGCCACAGTCCGAGACAGTTTGGAGACAGGCTGAGGAATATCATGTTCCGAGAATGGCTTTTGTCAACAAAATGGACATCATGGGTGCAGACTTCTACAGAGTTGTACAGATGATGAAGGACAGACTCAAGTGTAATGCTGTTCCGATTCAGCTTCCTATCGGCGCTGAGGATACTTTTAAGGGTATCATCGACCTCGTCGAGATGAAAGCTTACATCTACTACGATGACCTCGGAAAGGATATTCGTTGTGAGGATATTCCTGAGGATATGGTAGAGATTTCCAATAAGTATCACGAAGAGCTCATCGAGCACGTTGCCGAGATGGACGAGGACCTCATGATGCTTTACCTCGAGGGTGAAGAGATTCCTCAGAGCGACATCAAGAGAGTTATCCGTCAGTCCACTATCAACAACACAATGGTTCCTGTTACATGCGGTACAGCATACAGAAACAAGGGTGTTCAGAAGCTTCTTGACGCTATCGTTGACTACATGCCGTCTCCAATCGACGTTCCTGCTATCAAGGGTGTAAATCCTGAGACAGAGGAAGAAGAAGAGAGACATTCAAGTGATGAAGAGCCGTTTGCAGCTCTCGCATTTAAGATTGCAACAGACCCGTTCGTCGGTAAGCTCGCATTCTTCCGTGTTTACTCCGGAACACTCGAGGCCGGCACTCAGGTCTATAACTGCAACAAGGACAACAAGGAGCGTATCGGACGTATCGTTCAGATGCACGCTAACCAGAGAAAGGATATCGAGAAGGTTTACGCAGGTGATATCGCAGCTGCTGTTGGTCTTAAGAACACAACAACAGGTGATACTCTTTGCGACGAGAACCACCCAATCATCCTCGAGTCCATGAACTTCCCTGATCCTGTTATCCGTGTTGCTATCGAGCCTAAGACTAAGGCTGCACAGGAGAAGATGGGCATTGCCCTCGCAAAGCTTGCTGAAGAGGATCCTACCTTTAAGGCATACACAGACGAGGAGACAGGCCAGACTATCATCGCTGGTATGGGTGAGCTTCACCTCGAGATCATCGTTGACAGACTTTTCCGTGAGTTCAAGGTTGAGGCTAATGTAGGTAAGCCACAGGTTGCTTACAAGGAAACAATCCTCTCCAACTCCGATGTTGACTGCAAGTATGCACGTCAGTCCGGTGGTAAGGGTCAGTACGGTCACGTTAAGATCAGACTTGAGCCGAACCCGGGCAAGGGCTACGAGTTCGTTAACGCTGTTGTTGGTGGATCTGTTCCGAAGGAATACATTCCTGCTGTTGACGCAGGTATCCAGGGTGCTATGCAGTCCGGTGTTGTAGCTGGTTACAACGTTGTTGACTGTAAGGTAACACTTTATGATGGATCTTATCATGAGGTTGACTCCTCCGAAATGGCCTTTAAGATTGCCGGTTCTATGGCATTCAAGGAGGCTATGGGCAAGGCTAAGCCGGTTCTCATGGAGCCTATCATGAAGGTTGTTGTTACAACACCTGAGGAATACATGGGCGATGTTATCGGTGACCTTAACTCCAGACGTGGTATGATCCAGTCCATGGAGGCTATCACAGGCGGTCAGCAGATCACAGCTCAGGTTCCGCTTTCAGAGATGTTCGGTTACGCTACAGACATGCGTTCCAAGACACAGGGCCGTGGTGCTTATGTCATGGAGCCGGATACCTATGCAGAGGTTCCGAAGTCTGTTGCTGAGGGCATCATTTCCGAGAGAAGCAAGAAGTAATCAAGACTTTTTGAGAGAAAATATTTATTATCCGAGCTTTCGTGAGGTACGCCTTACGAAAGCCTGCGGATATAAAAATAAAGCTTGATTTTTCGCATTATTGTGGTAAAATTAAGCTAACAGTTTTAATTACTTGAATTATTTTGACTATTAAGGGAGGCAATTCCAATGGCAAAACAGAAATTTGAAAGAAATAAGCCACACGTTAACATTGGTACTATCGGCCACGTTGACCACGGCAAGACTACACTTACAGCTGCTATCACAAAGGTTCTTTCCTTCAAGGGACAGGCTGCTTTCGAGGATTATTCCATGATCGATAAGGCTCCTGAGGAGAGAGAGCGTGGTATCACAATCAACACAGCTCACGTTGAGTACGAGACAGACAAGAGACATTACGCTCACGTTGACTGCCCAGGCCATGCTGACTATGTTAAGAACATGATCACTGGTGCTGCTCAGATGGACGGTGCTATCCTCGTTGTTTCCGCTGCTGACGGTCCTATGCCTCAGACAAGAGAGCACATCCTTCTTTCCAGACAGGTTGGTGTTCCTTACATCGTTGTTTTCATGAACAAGGCTGACCAGGTTGATGACGAAGAGCTCATGGATCTCGTCGAGATGGAGATCAGAGACCTCCTCAACGAGTATGAGTTCCCGGGTGATGACATTCCGATCATTAAGGGTTCTGCTCTTAAGGCTCTCGAGTCCACATCCACAGACGTTAACGCTCCTGAGTATGCTCCGATCCTCGAGCTCATGGATGCTGTTGATGCTTACATCCCAACTCCTGAGAGAAAAGCTGACCTTCCGTTCCTTATGCCTGTTGAGGATGTTTTCACAATCACAGGTCGTGGAACAGTTGCTACAGGTAGAGTTGAGCGTGGACAGATCAAGATGAACGAGACAGTTGAGATCGTTGGTCTTTCTGACGAGAAGAAGTCAACAGTTGTTACAGGTATCGAGATGTTCAGAAAGCTCCTCGATTACGCTGAGGCTGGTGATAACATCGGTACTCTTCTCCGTGGTGTTCAGAGAAACGAGATCGAAAGAGGCCAGGTTCTTGCTAAGCCGGGTTCAATTCACCCACACACAAAGTTCAAGGGTCAGGTTTACGTTCTTACTAAGGACGAGGGTGGCCGTCATACTCCATTCTTCAACAACTACAGACCTCAGTTCTATTTCAGAACAACAGACGTTACAGGTGTTATCAACCTTCCTGAGGGAACAGAGATGTGCATGCCTGGTGATAACGTTGTTATGGACGTTGAGCTCATCACACCAATCGCTATCGAAGAGGGACTCCGTTTCGCTATCCGTGAGGGTGGTAGAACAGTTGGTTCCGGTGTTGTTACAGCTATCAACGAGTAATTCGTAACTTCACAGACATTTTTTCGGGGCGGGGCGCAATTCCCCACCGGCGGTATAGTCCGCGACCTCCTTTGGAGCTGATCAGGTGTGATTCCTGAACCGACGGTATAGTCCGGATGATAGAAGAAATGCAAGTATATCCCAACGATATAATTGGTATTTAGCCCCGTAGATTATTCTACGGGGCTTTTTGCTTATTTTGTTTCGTTATTTGCGTTTCGTTTATCGGTTATTTTAAAAATTAAGATTAATTATAAGGAGAATGCAAAAATGAAAACAAAAAGCAATACTAATATCAAATTCCTGGTTCTTTCCGCTATGCTCGGTGCACTCGCATTTGCACTCATGTTTGTTGATTTCTCGGTACCATTTATGCCGGCTTTCATCAAAATGGATGTGTCTGATTTACCCGCACTCATCGGTGCGATCACAATGGGCCCTGTTTCGGGTGTCGTAATCGAGCTTTTAAAGAACCTTCTTTCACTCTTAATCAGAGGAACAACCACCGGTTATGTAGGTGAGCTTTCAAACTTTATGCTTGGCTGCCTCTTCGTAATTCCTGCAGGACTTATCTATAAGTCCAAGAAAACTCAGCAGGCAGCAGTTCTTGCAGCACTTGTCGGCGCACTTGTAATGGGACTCGGTAGCTTCTTCACGAACTACTACCTTGTTTACCCAATCTACTACAATTTCATGCCGAAAGACGCTATTCTTCAGGCTTACCAGGCTATCTTCCCGGGCGTGAAGTCTATAGCTCAGTGCTTGTGGGTTTTCAACGTACCGTTTACTTTCGTTAAGGGTATGCTTTCGACAGTTGTTTTGGCTGTTGTTTATAAGCCGCTCAAGCCTGTCATCAAAGCAAGAGTTTATTAAGAGTTAGAAATTTTGACTTTTTAAAAATTCAATATAGAATTTAGAGAACAATCTCCGTCGGCACTTTTTGTATGTTTGACGGAGATTTTTTGTGCTCAAAATAACGGCAAATTGATGAATAAAATTATTTTAAAAAATTTTTTGAGTTATTTTTTGCAAGATTTGAAGTTTGATATTAATTTAAATATTCAATTTCGGCACATATGTGAATAATCTATGACACAGATTGCAATTTTCTTTGAATTTTGAGGTGGGTTCCACCCTCAATTGAAGTATGACCGATAGTCAATTTCACGCACTCAAAACTGGTAGCACTTTAAGGCGTCAAAATCAGAATTATGACCGTGAGTTTTATTCAAAATTGCCTGTTTTAAGCCATTTTCTGCCGTTTTGGAGGGGTTGACAAGTTCCGGATTAGGTGTTATTATTTGCTTGTCAGTTGAGGACAGAACAAATACAAATGTCCTCGCATAAAATACATTATTTGCATATCTTATGATTAATTCATATAGACAAATCTAAGTTAACGGAGGAAATTCACTATGAAAAAGATTGCTAATTTATTTAAGAAGTCCACACTTGAGAGAGTTTATGTTAGAAGATCTCACAAGATGAGCAATGCCGAGCTCGTTAACACAGGATTCGGCTGCTCTTACATCAGATTCTGATTTTAACCTCATCAAACCGATGTATGAAAATTACAAAAATAAGCTGCAGAGATAATCTGCGGCTTATTTTTATTTTATCCTATTTTTAGTGTTGAAATGCATGGACATTAGTGCTATTATGCATTCAGATTTGTGTATACAAGAGTTTTGACTTAAAAAGGAAGGAATGTATAATGAAAGCACCAATTACATTTGCAATTGCCGGTTTCGGCTCAAGAGGAAGCACATATGCTTCCATGGCAGAGTTATATCCTGAGAAAATCAAGGTTGTAGCTGTTGCCGATATTGTCCCGGAAAAGGTGGAACAGGCTAAGAAGCTTTATAATATTGCTGACGATATGTGTTTCTCAAGCGCAGAGGAGATGCTCGCTAAGCCTAAGCTTGCCGATGTCGTATGCATCTGCACTATGGACAGACAGCACGTTGACGAGGGCGTAATGGCTCTTGAGAAGGGATATGATATTGTTCTCGAAAAGCCTATAAGCCCCGATCTTCACAAGTGCCAGGAGCTTCTCGAGGCGGCAAAGGGAAAGAATAACAGAATTATCGTCTGCCATGTTTTGAGATACACGGCATTCTATAATAAGCTCTATGATTTAATTCATGACGGCAGAGTGGGAGATGTTGTAAGTGTTACAGCTAACGAGAATGTCGCTTATTGGCATCAGGCTCATTCGTTCGTCAGAGGCAACTGGAGAAACTCCAAGCTTTCAAGCCCGATGATTCTCCAGAAGTGTTGTCACGATATGGATATTCTTCTTTGGCTCACAGGCAAGACCTGCAAGAGAATTTCTTCGTTCGGTTCAACTCACCTTTTCAAGAAGGAGTGCGCTCCTGAGGGTGCGACACCGTATTGCATGGGCGGATGCAAGGCAAAGGATAAGTGCGTATTTGATGCAGAGAAGATTTATGTCACAAACGAGGGAACGGGAATTGACCACACCGTAAGCTTTATGAGTGAGGTTCTCGCAATCAATCCTACAAGGGAAAAGATTTATGACGCAATCGAGCACGGCCCGTACGGTCGCTGTGTTTACATGTGCGATAACGATGTTGTCGATCATCAGGTTATCAACATGGAAATGACGGACGGAAGCACGCTTAATTTCACCATGTGCGCATTTACCGATAAGTGCTATCGTTATATCCACATCATGGGTACAGGCGGAGAAATCACAGCCGACATGAAGTCAAATATCATCACGGTTGAGACTTTTGGACAGGAGAAGGAAGAAATCGATGTCAAGCTTCTTTCAGCTGACCTTCGCGGTCACGGTGGCGGAGACAGCGGCATGATAAGCGAATTTGTCGATATGCTCATCAACGATGAAGAGCCGAACCACAGAACGACAAGTCTTTCAAGAAGCATGGAGAGCCATTTCATCGCTCTTGCTTCGGAGGAATCGAGACTAAGTGGCGGAAAGGTTATCGATCTTGACGAGTTCAAGACAAAGCAAGCCGACTGATAAATTAAGAAATTAACAGTGAAAAGCTCTCTGCTTACTATGGCAGAGAGCTTTTGAATTTGGTTTAAATAACTCTTTGTATATGTAATAAGCAGAGCTTGCGAACAGTACCAAAAAGGATAAAATATGTATCCAAATGTGAAATTTTATAAAATACTTATTATCAATCCTTGCAATATGTCATTAATTATTGTAAAATGTTTACAACTGATAGAGTACAGTCAGGATTGAAAGGAATGGTATATAATGGCTTTAAAGCTTGAAACAGGCTATCTTAAGAATTTTATCGCACCCGATGAATATGAGGCAATTTCCGCTCAGGTTAAGAGCGCTCATGATCTTCTTGCTTCCGGCAAGGGCCCGGGCAGCGACTTCCTCGGTTGGATGACACTTCCGACAGACTACGACAAGGAAGAGTTTGCAAGAATTAAGACTGCAGCTAAGAAAATTCAGGATTCCTGTGATGTTTTCATCGTTATCGGTATTGGTGGATCTTACCTCGGAGCAAGAGCAGCTATCGAGTTTATGAAATCCGATAAGTACAACGACCTTCGCAAGGGCACACCTGCTATTTACTACGCAGGAAACTCACTTTCCTCAACTCATCTTCACGAGCTTCGTGAGATTTGCGAGGGCAAGGATGTTTGCATTAATATGATTTCCAAATCCGGTACTACAACCGAGCCGGCAATCGCATTCAGAATTTTCCGTGAGCTTCTCGAGGAGAAGTACGGCAAAGAGGGTGCAAGAGAAAGAATCTTCTGCACAACCGACAGAGCAAAGGGAACACTTAAGCACTTAGCCGACAAGGAAGGCTACGAGACCTTCGTTGTTCCGGATGACGTCGGAGGCAGATTCTCCGTTTTAACAGCAGTCGGACTTCTTCCGATAGCCGTTGCGGGCATTGATATTGATGCTCTCATGGAGGGTGCAAGATTCGCTCAGAATAAGTACGTAGACCCCGATATCATGCATAACGATTGCTATCTTTATGCCGCTATCAGAAATATCCTTTACAGAAAGCACAAGGGAATAGAGGTTCTTGTTTCCTATTCACCGAGATTCACTCTTATGAACGAGTGGTGGAAGCAGCTCTTCGGCGAGTCCGAGGGTAAGAACGGCAGAGGAATTTATCCTTCATCCTGCGTATTCTCAACCGACCTTCACTCTTTGGGTCAGTTCATGCAGGAGGGTTCAAGAACCATGTTCGAGACAACCGTTCTCTTTGACAAGAGATCAAGAGACTTTGTCATCGGCAACGACCCTGAGAATGTTGACGGACTCAACTTCCTCGAGGGCAAGAAGATGTCTTGGGTCAACAAGATGGCTTTTGAGGCAACTGTTCTCGCTCACACAGAGGGCGGAGTACCACAGATCGTTCTCGAGTGTCCTGACTTCACAGAGCATACTCTCGGTGAGATAATCTATTTCTTCGAGAAGGCTTGTGCAATCAGCGGTTATCTTCTCGCTGTCAACCCGTTCAACCAGCCCGGTGTTGAGAACTACAAGAAGAAAATGTTCGCACTTCTCGGAAAGCCCGGCTACGAGGCAGAGAGAGAGGTTCTTGAGGCACAGATTTCTAAGGCTCAGGAAGAGCTTAAGAGTGTCGATTTTTAAGGGATAACCCCCTTTCAAGTAAATACATTTAGGAGGAGCAAATAATGATTACTCTTTTAACAGGAAAAAAAGGTTCAGGAAAAACTAAGAAGCTCATCGAGCTCGCAAATAAGGCAGCTAGCGAGTCCAAGGGAAACGTTGTTGTTCTCGAGAAGGGCTCTAAGCTCACATATGATATCGCACCGTCAATCCGTCTTATCAATGTTGATGATTACAGCGTAAACGGCGAAGCTGGCCTTCAGGGCTTTGTTTGCGGTATCCTCGCAGGCAACTACGACATCACAGATGTTTTCGTTGATTCTACTCTCAAGGTTATCGACGAGAGCGAGCTTGATGCATTTGTAACAGGTCTCGCACCTGCTGCAAAGGATGTTAATATCGTTCTTCTCGTTTCTGCAGACGACGCTGACATTCCGTCAAGCCTCACAGATTACATCGCAAAGTAATCTTACGAAGTAAGACCTAATTACCGGCAGGACTTACCCTGTCGGTAATTTTGAATATTGCCCGAAGATAAAAATAAGGGAAATTTCTTGAAAAATACGGAAATTAAGCCCTCAATTTTTCTTGACAAACGGGCTTAGTGTAAGTATAATAGACAAGTACGGTTTGAGGTGACTTATGCGTATTGACCTAACAAGGGTTTTTGCGGATGAAGAGAAGCAAATCGATATCGATTATGCTTTCAGCTTGAAGGATACCGAAGTTGACGGATGCTATCCTTTCGTTTCGCCTGTTAAGGTGACGGGAACGATTAAGCCGTTTGCCGGTTCTGCCGAGCTTACCGCACACGTGGAATATGTTTATTCCAAACCATGCGACAGATGTGCCGAGGAAACAACAAAGGATCTCAGTCTCGATGTATCTCACACAATCGTAACTGAGCTTAGCAACGAGGAGGACGACGATTCCTTCATCGTTATCGAGAATAAGGAGCTTGATTTAGACGAGCTTATCTATTCCGATTTGATTCTCGAGATGCCTGTCAAGTTCCTGTGCAGTGAAAACTGCAAGGGATTATGCCCTACTTGCGGAGCTAATCTCAACAGGACAACCTGCGATTGCAGTAAATCCCAAATAGATCCGAGATGGGCTATTCTGGGACAACTTATAGATGATTAAATTATAAGAGGAGGTGCTAAGCCATGGCTGTACCAAAGGCTAAAGTATCCAGTGCAAGACAGAATAAGAGACGTTCCAATGTTTGGAAGTTAAGTGCCCCTGCCCTCATGAAATGCCCACAGTGCGGTGAGTACAAGACACCTCACAGAGTATGTGGCAACTGCGGATATTACAACGGCAGACAGGTTATCAACAAGGAAGCTTAAGTAATATTACTGATTTTGTAATGCACGATAGAGAAGGGGTTCACCTCTTCTCTATTTTTTTGCTTAGATTTTGGCTTTTTTGTCGACAATTCGAGAGAAAATCTGATATAATGATTATATGTGTATGTCTTAAAAGAGAGATATTATTAGATTATCAGAAGGCGAAAAAGTATGACTGAATTTGAAGAGAGATACGGCAAAACAGTCAAGGTTGTAGCCGCACTCATTTGGGACGGCGGCAAAGAGAGATTTTTGGCGTGCAGAAGACCGCCCCACAAAACAAGAGGATTACTCTGGGAATTTGTCGGTGGCAAGGTGGAAAAGGGAGAGACTCCTTCGGAAGCACTTGTCCGTGAATGTGAGGAAGAGCTTGCGATAGAGGTCAAGGTGAACGATGTTTTCGCTGAGCTTACGCACGAATATCCCGATATGACAGTGAGGCTGACGCTTTTTAACTGCGAGATTAAATCGGGCGAGCCGAAACTTTTAGAGCACACAGAAATAAAATGGATGACCCCTGCCGAGACAGACGACTATGATTTTTGCCCGGCAGATGAAGATATATTGAAAAAGCTCAAAGAGCTTTCACTTAGAAGAAAATAAGGAGGAAGAAAGATGTCAAAACCGATAGTAGCAGTAGTCGGAAGACCGAATGTCGGAAAGAGCACGCTTTTTAATAAGCTTATCGGTCAGCGACTTTCAATAGTTGAGGACACCCCCGGCGTAACAAGAGACAGAATCTTCGGCGAATGCGAATGGCAGACAAGAAAATTCACCCTCGTTGATACAGGCGGTATCGAGCCGAAGTCGAACGACGTAATCATTTCTCAGATGAGAGAGCAGGCTCAGCTTGCTATGGACAGCGCCGACGTAATTATCTTTGTTACCGATTTGCGCTCAGGCGTAGTAAACACAGATATGGAAATTGCGGATATGCTCATGCGTTCCCGTGTCCCTGTTGTTCTTTGCGTAAATAAATGCGACTCTGTCGGTGATCCGCCGGCAGAATTCTATGAATTCTATAATTTAGGTCTCGGCGATCCGATAGCCGTTTCTTCCGTGCACGGTCACGGAACCGGCGATTTGCTTGATGCCGTCATGCAGTATTTCCCACCGGAAGAGGACGAGGACGAGGAAAGCGAGATCATCAAGGTTGCCGTTATCGGTAAGCCTAACGTAGGAAAATCCTCCCTTGTCAACCGTGTATCGGGCGAAAACAGATGTATCGTTTCCGATATTGCCGGTACTACAAGAGACGCAATCGATATGACGATTGAAAATAAATTTGGCACATTCACATTCATCGATACAGCTGGTCTCAGACGCCAGAGCCGAGTAAATGATTCTATCGAGAAGTACTCTAACCTTCGTGCCGAAATGGCTGTTGACAGAGCCGATGTATGCGTTATCATGATTGACGCTGAAGTCGGATTTACCGAGCAGGACTCTAAGGTAGCGGGAATCGCTCATGAGGCGGGCAAGGCTTGTATCATTGCCGTCAACAAGTGGGATGCCGTAGAAAAGGATACAGGCACACTTGAGGCATACAGAAAGTCTCTCGAGAATGATTTCTCGTTTATGTCGTATGCGCCGATTATCTTCATCTCAGCTAAGACAGGACAGAGACTCGACCAGCTCTTCGAGATGATCAAGACAGTTGCCGCAAATAACGCTATGAGAATTACAACAGGTACTCTCAACGATATTTTGGCTCAGGCTACCGCAAGAGTTCAGCCTCCTACGGACAAGGGCAGACGACTCAAGATTTATTATCTCACACAGGCAAGCACAAAGCCGCCTACGTTTGTTTTCTTTGTAAATTCAAAGGAGCTTTTCCACTTTTCTTATCAGAGATATTTGGAGAACAGAATCAGAGAGGTTTTCGCACTTGAGGGAACTCCGATTCACTTTATAATCAGAGAAAAGGGCGAAAAGAACCCTCAGTAATATTCAAATTCTAAAGTAAACAAATAAAGGACGGATAGTACTATGCATGCATCAGACATTACATATATTATTGTTCCGGCAATACTTTCGGCAATAATCGCATATTTGCTCGGAAGTCTCAACTTTTCAATAATTTTGACAAAGCTTAAGCATGACGACGTAAGAAAATACGGCAGCGGAAACGCAGGCATGACCAATATGCTCAGAGTTTATGGCAAGGGCCCCGCTATCGCTACCTTCGTGCTTGACTTTTTGAAGTGTGCGGCGGCAATACTCATTGCACGCGCCATGATAAGAACAACCGTGGACGCAAATCTTCTCTCTGTCGATTATATTGATTTGAGCGGCTATGTAGCGGGCTACGCTTGTATGCTTGGCCATATGTTCCCGATTTATTTCGGTTTCCGTGGCGGCAAGGGCGTTGTTACAAGCACGGCACTCATGCTTTTCATCGACTGGAGATGTTTCCTTGCGGTCATCGCAGTTTTTCTTGTTATATTTGTTTGGAAGAAGATAATTTCCCTCGGCTCGATAATCGGTGCGGCGGTTTATCCGATTTCCACATTCCTATTCACCTATTTCTTCGACTTCTATAAAAGTCCGCTCGCAAATCACGGAGACAAAACGGGTATGTATGTGATACTCGTCACTTTGCTCTCGTTTCTTGTCGGCGCAACCGTTATCATCAAGCATCACGCAAATATCAAGCGTCTGATTGAGGGAACGGAAAAGCCAATAACCGCAAAAAAGGCTTGAAATGGCTAAAAGGTTGACTAATCACTTAAAATGTAGTATTATAATTCGGTGTAATATGTAAACCGAATTGTTCGGCTATTAAATTGGTTAGTAAATTCTAAAGTGTAAATAAACAAATATAATAGGAAGTGTAATTTTGGATAAATTTATTATCAGGGGCGGTAACGTTCTGAACGGCGAGGTAACAATAAGCGGAGCAAAGAATGCTGCCGTTGCTATCATCCCGGCGGCTCTTCTTGCAGAGGGCCCATGCAGAATCGAGAATGTACCTGATGTTTCCGATGTCAATATTCTCACTGAGATTTTGGCACAAATGGGAGCAGACGTTCATTATGTTGATAAAAATACCATTGATATAGACCCTACAACCATCGATACCTATGAGGTTCCGAGTGAGCTTGGACGAAAGATGAGAGGCTCATACTATTTCATCGGAGCATTGCTCTCAAGGTTCAACAAGGCTATCGCTCCGCTTCCGGGTGGCTGTGATTTCGGCGTTCGACCTATTGACCAGCACCTCAAGGGCTTTGAGGCACTTGGCTGCACCTATGACGTCAAGGAGAATGCTCAGATTGAGGTTCATGCGGACGAGCTCAAGGGTGCTAACATCTACCTCGACATGGTAACTGTCGGTGCTACTATCAATATCATGCTTGCGGCGGTTAAGGCTAACGGTTTAACCGTAATCGAGAATGCCGCAAGAGAGCCGCATATCGTTGACGTAGCTAACTTCCTCAACACTATGGGAGCTAATATCAGCGGTGCGGGTACAGATACGATAAAGGTTAGAGGCGTAAAGCATCTTAAGGGTGTTTGCTACTCTGTCATTCCCGATCAGATTGAGGCGGGAACATATATGGCTGCTGTTGCGGCTACAGGCGGAAATGTTCTCATAAAGAATGTTACACCGAAGCACCTCGAGTCTATCACTGCTAAGCTTGAAGAGATGGGCGTTAAGATTTACGAATATGATGATTCAATCAGAGTGGTTCGTGATCAGCCGCTTAAAAAGTGCAACGTTAAGACAATGCCGCATCCGGGCTTTCCTACCGATATGCAGCCGCAAATCGGTGTTGTGCTCAGCATAGCAAACGGAACGAGCATCATTAACGAGAATGTCTGGGAGAACCGTTTCAGATATATCGAGGAGTTAAAGCGCCTCGGTGCAAAGGTCACCGTTAACGGAAGAATTGCCGTTATCGAGGGTGTGCCTGAGCTTAAGGGTGGCCCTGTCAAAGCGGTTGATTTGCGTGCGGGTGCCGCAATGATTATCGCAGGCCTTGTGGCAAAGGGAACCACGAGCGTTGAGGAAATCAGACATATCCAGCGTGGCTACGAGGATATTGTCGGCAAGCTTACTAAGCTTGGAGCAGATATTTATCTTCAGCATAAGCCTGATTCTGCGGCGGATAAAATCGGCTAAGTTAAAAAACAAGAGATAAAATGAAATACAGTCTCGGCAAAACCGAGGCTGTTTTTTTGCGAGGTTAGGTTAATGGCGAGACTTATTCCGCTTTTCAGCGGCAGCAGCGGAAACAGCTACTTTTTGGGCGAAAACGACAACGGAATACTCATTGACATCGGCAGAAACTGCAAGCAGACAACAGAGATGCTCAAAAGCCTGAGCATTGCTCCCGAAGCGGTTAAGGCTATTTTTGTCACACATGAGCACAGCGACCATGTGAAGGGCTTGAGAGTTTTCTCCTCGAAATATAAGACACCCGTCTATGCGACGGGCGGCACGCTTAATGCACTTAGAAGCATGGGGGAGCTCAACGATAAATTTCCGCAGTATGAAATAGGTGACGGCGCATCTGTGGCGGGTATGAGCGTGTTTCCGTTTCACACATCTCACGACTGTGCAGAAAGCTGTGGCTATCGTGTGGAAATGCCTGACGGAAAGGTTTTTTCGCTTGCCACTGACCTTGGCTTTGTTTCCGATGAGGTTAAGGACGGAATAAAGGGTTCTGACTATATCGTCATTGAGTCTAATCACGATGTGAGAATGCTCAACAACGGCCCGTACCCGTATCAACTAAAGAGAAGAATACTCTCCGACAGAGGACATCTCTCAAACGACAGCTGCGCACACTTTTTGCCGGAGCTTATCAAAAACGGCACGAGAAGTTTCATGCTTGCTCATTTGAGCCATGAAAACAATCTTCCCGAGCTTGCCTACGAGACAAGCGCCTGTGAGCTTAAAATGGAGGGTATGTGCGAAAATATCGATTTCACGCTGACCTGTGCACGCCGTGAGAATACGGACGGCAGAACAATCATTTTTTGACGGAGAGACAAGAACTATGCAGACGGTTAAAATTATATGTGTCGGAAATCTCAAGGAGAAATATTGGCGAGACGCCGTGAGCGAATACACCAAGCGTTTGGGCGCATTCTGCAAGTTCTCCATAGACGAGATACCCGAATATAAACTTCCGAATAATCCTGCCGATAAGGACATAGAAAAAGCCCTTAGCGAGGAGGGTAAAATAATCCTCAAGTATGCGGCGGACGCAAGATGCAAGATAATTCCGCTTGTCATTGAGGGCAAGACCTATTCATCAGAGGGACTCGCAAAGATGATAGAGAACGAGGCTGTCGGCGGAGAAAGCGCACTTGCCTTTGTTATCGGTTCTTCTCACGGACTTTCCGACGAGGTGAAAAAAGCGGGCAAGGGGATTTCCATGTCGCCCATGACCTTTCCGCATCAGCTTGCGAGGGTTATGCTCTGCGAGCAGATTTACCGTGCTTTTTCCATAAACAACGGCAGTAAATATCACAAGTAATAAAATTTACATTAATTTATGCTTTGAGGTCGCAGAGATTTTTCTGCGGTCTCTTTTTTTGTTAATGTGTACAAATTTAAGGGCTGAAAACACGAAAAGCAGCCTGTTAATCTTATGCTCCTGTTCTTTGAATTTAGGAAAATTTATGTGATTAACTGTTTTTAGGTAATGATTATTTCTCATTTCGATTAATTGCATATCGAATAGTGCATAATTTAGCGAATTTAGTTTAAATTTTCGTGGCTGAGCAACTTGCACAATAAATTCTATGTACTATTATAATTATTATTATTTGAGTTATAAAAAGTATTGACATTAATAAAATTCGGGAGTATCCTAAAACTGCGCAAAGACCTCAGGTTGTGCTAAGCATGGGGTTAAGCGGCGATATAAGGTTTAACGGGAGGATTTTTCAATGAAAAACTGGCGTAAGATTTTAGCAGTGGTTTTGACACTCGCTATGGCAGTTTCAATGGTAGCGTGCGGTTCGGGCAGCTCTTCCGGTACAGCTGAGACAAGCGATGAGTCGGTCGATTCATCAGCTTCGGACGAGACTGAAGTAACAGAAGAGGCGTCTTCAGCGGATACAGCTGCAAAAAGCGATGACAGCAGCGAAGAGACACCGAGAAACGAGACGGTTTATATCGGCGGACTTCAGTGGGGTACTGCCAACGATATTAACCCTTACTCATCTAACTCAAACAATTACTTAAACAGTCAGGGCGACTCAGCCCGTGAGCTCGTTTATGAGACACTCTATATGTACAACATGCTCGACGGTTCAGTCGTACCGCTTCTCGCAGACGGCGACTGGGTTATGAGTGATGACCAGAAGACAATCACAGTCAAGATTAATCAGGCTGCTCATTGGTCGGACGGCACTCCTTTAACAGCTAACGATGTTGTTGCTACATTCAATGCTCACATTAAGTACAATTCAGCTGCAGGCGCAGATATGGCTCTTTATATCGCTTCCTGCGAGGCTATCGATGATTACACGGTAGTTTACACGGCTAACGAAGAGAACTTCAATCCTCTTAAGCTTCAGGAGTATATGCCTAAGCTTTATGTTTGCCAGGCAGCTTACATCGAGAAGATGGAAGAAGAGTGCGGCGGCGATTCCGAGAAGTTCAAGACAGCAACATGGTGGGATGCACCTCATTCAGGTCCTTACACTCTCACAATTCATAACGACCAGAAGATAATCATTAAGAGAGATGATAACTACTGGGGACAGGACGAGTCCATGTGGGGACAGCTTCCGGTACCTAAGTATATAGGCCACAATATTTTCTCCGGAAACGATACAATGGCTATCGCATTCGAGAACGGTGAAATCGATATGAACCAGCAGTTCGTTGCCAATATTTGGACATACTGGGAAGATAAGGGTCTCGATATTTCCACATATATCGATGAGCCGCCTTACTTCATCGATGCATCAATGCCGACACTTTGGTACAACTGCGAGACAGAGGGTCTTGATCAGACAGCAGTAAGAAAAGCTATCGCAATGGCAGTTGATTATGACCAGATTATCTCCTCGGCAATTTCAGGTTATTCCTACACATTCGCAGAGGTTCCGCGTTCACTTTTCAACCCGACAGACGCTGAGCAGGAGTGGTATGCAAAATGTGACGAGGACGGTGCACTCTCCGATCTCAACTTCGCCGGTAAGGATGTAGACGGTGCAAACGCTCTCCTCGATGAAGCCGGCATTAAGGATACAGACGGCGACGGTTACAGAGAGTACAACGGCAAGAAGCTTGAGTTTAAGGTTGAGAGCCCGTCAGGCTGGTCAGACTGGAACGCAGCTTGCGAAATCGTTGCAGCAGCAGGACAGAACATCGGCATCGACCTCACAACCTACTTCCCTGAAACATCTGTTTGGTCTGAGGACGCACAGACAGGTAACTACGATATGTTCATGTACACAATGACAGGTGCCGCAATAGACGCTATGTGGCTTCGTGCTTACCAGACAATGTGGGGCTTCGGCGGTGAGATTCCTGATAGAATCACATACGGTTACTCAAGATGGTACAACGAGAGAGCAGACGAGATCCTCTCTACTATCCCTGTAACAACAGATGAGGACGAGCTTGTAGCTCTTTACAAGGAGCTCAATGAGATTTACCTCGAAGAGGTTCCTTCATTCGCTCTCATGTACAGACCGGTCTACTTCCACGAGACAAACGAGTCTGTATGGACAGGTTGGCCGGAGCAGGGCGATGACAGCAACATTCCTCCGACAGTCGCTATGGACGGTTACGGAATTGCAGCTCTCTATAACATCACTCTTGTAGATGAATAATTTAAGTGATTAAAAATAAATTTAACTTAATTTAAATAATCGCTTAAAGCAAAAACAAGCTTAATCAAGATAAGCATAAGAAATATTAAATCAGTTTAAACCTTATAACCTTGGCCCCTCGGTATAGCACAAGTACCGGGGGGGCGTTTTTTTGTTTTTTAAAAGAACCCCTTTTAAAAATTTAAATTTATTTATACCAAAAACTCCCAATATAATACGGCACTTTATTTTGTTTGGTTATTTAAACAAAATTTCTTTTTTTGAAAAATATTATAAATATTGTAAAATTTTGTTTTGCACCGTTCGAGGGGGAGTTTTGTCTATAAATTCAAATAAATTTATGTGACTGATTTGATTTAATCGTTCGATTGTATATCGTTTTAATAAATTTCACACAAGATAATATTTGCTTTGAGGCAATAACCGTTAAAATGACCGAAATTCATAATTTATTTTTTGTTTTAGAAAAATAATTAAGTTTAATTTTTGATTTGTGCAACATCAATATAATTAAAACTCAAACAATATAAATTCTGTTGACTTTTCCTATTAATAAAAGTAAGATATGGTTACGCTTAAAGCCCAAGATTGTGCGGGGTGATAGGCGGTACAAGGTTATAAGGTTTAACGGGAGGATTTTTCAATGAAAAACTGGCGTAAAGTTTTAGCAGTGGTTTTGACACTTGCTATGGCAGTTTCAATGGTCGCTTGCGGATCAAGCGGCAGCTCTTCCTCATCAGAAGCTTCTTCGGAAGCATCGACAGAGTCTTCCGCAGCGGAAGAATCAACAGAGGCAGAATCAAGTGAGGAGTCTACAGAAGCAGAGTCTTCTGCAGCTGAGACAGAGACAACAGAGACAGACGCAGACACAACTCCGAGAAACGAAACAGTTTACTTCGGCGGACAGCAGTGGGGTACTGCTAACGACATCAACCCTTACTCTTCCAACTCAAACTGCTTCCCGATGTCACAGGCTGACTCGGCTCGTGAGATTGTTTACGAGACACTCTATATGTACAACATGCTCGACGGTTCAGTCGTACCGCTCCTTGCAGACGGCGACTGGGTTATGAGCGAAGACCAGAAGACAATCACAGTCAAAATTAATCAGGCTGCTCATTGGTCAGACGGTACTCCTTTAACAGCTAACGACGTTGTTGCTACATTCAACGCTCACATTAAGTATGAGTCCAACACAGGCGCAGACATGGGTCTTTACATCGCTTCCTGCGAGGCTACAGATGATTACACAGTAGTCTTCACAGCTAACGAAGAGAACTTCAACCCACTTAAGCTCCAGGAGTACATGCCGAAGCTCTTTATCGCACAGGCAGCTTACATCGAGAAGATGGAAGAAGAGTGCGGCGGCGATTCCGAGAAGTTTAAGAACGCTACATGGTGGGATGCACCTCATTCCGGTCCTTATGCACTCACAGTTCATAACGATCAGAAGCTCGTCTTCACAAGAGACGATAACTATTGGGGACAGGACGAGTCCATGTGGGGCAAGCTTCCTGCACCTAAGTATCTCGCTCACAACATCTATTCCGGAAACGATACAACAGCTATCGCATTCGAGAACGGTGAAATCGATATCGACCAGCAGTTCGTTGCTAACATCTGGACATACTGGGAGGACAAGGGCCTCGATATCTCCACTTACATTGACGATGCTCCTTACTATGTAAACGCATCAATGCCTACACTTTGGTTCAACTGCCAGACAGAAGGCCTTGATCAGACAGCAGTCAGAAAAGCTATCGCAATGGCTACAGACTTCGATCAGATTATTTCTTCCGCTATGTCAGGTTATTCCTACACATTCGCAGAGGTTCCACATTCACTCTTCAACCCAACAGACGCTGAGCAGGAGTGGTTCAAGAAGTGCGACGAGGACGGAGCACTTTCAGCTACTAACTTCGCTGGTAAGGATGTAGAAGGTGCAAACGCTCTCCTCGACGAGGCCGGCATTAAGGATACAGACGGCGACGGTTACAGAGAGTACAACGGCCAGAAGCTCGCATTCACAGTTGAGTGCCCGACAGGTTGGTCAGACTGGAACGCATCTTGCGAAATCGTTGCAGCAGCAGGTCAGAACATCGGTATCGACCTCACAACTTACTTCCCAGAAGCATCCGTTTGGACAGAAGACCTCCAGACAGGCGGATATGACCTCATCATGAACACAATGACCGGCGCAGGCATCGATGCTATGTGGCTTCGTGCTTACCAGACAATGTGGGGCTTCGGCGGCGAGATTCCTGAGAGAATCACATACGGTTACTCCAGATGGTACAACGAGAGAGCAGACGAGATCCTCTCTACTATCCCTGTAACAACAGATGAGGACGAGCTTGTAGCTCTTTACAAGGAGCTCAATGAGATTTACCTCGAAGAGGTTCCTTCATTCGCTCTCATGTACAGACCGGTCTACTTCCACGAGACAAACGAGTCTGTATGGACAGGTTGGCCAGAGCAGGGCGACGGCAACAACATTCCTCCGACGGTTGCAACCGACGGTTACGGAATTGCCGCTCTCTACAACATCTATCTTGCTGACGAATAATTTCAGTCGATTTAAACACAAATCGGATTTTAATTCAGAACTAAGAAAAAAGAATTAAACCTTAATTAACTTCGATCCCCTCGGCATAGCACAAGTGCTGAGGGGATATTCTTTGCCTTTTTTAAAAAACAAAAAGTAACGATTTGTAATAAGAATTTAGCGAATTTAACTGTTTTACTGCATTTTTTATCAATTTTTGGCTAAATTTGATTTATTTTTGTGAAAATTAAGTGAAATTTGTGTTGACTTTATGAATAAGTGGGGCTATAATAAATCACGCATAAAGACCTTGGTTGTGCAAGGGTCTATATGTACACGTAAGAACCTAAATTGTGCGAGGTTCTGTATGTATAAGGTATTTTTATAGGAGGATTTCATCTACATGAAAAACTGGCGTAAAGTTTTAGCAGTGGTTTTAACACTTGCTATGGCAGTTTCAATGGTAGCTTGCGGATCAAGCAGCTCTTCTTCGAGCACAGCTGAGTCCAGCGCTGAGGCAGAGTCTTCAGAGGCAGCTACAACAGAGGAGTCAACAGAGGAAGCAGAGGCTACCGACGAGACTTCAACAACAGATACAGCAGCAGAGGATGTTGACACAACACCGAGAAACGAGACAGTTTACATCGGCGGTCAGCAGTGGGGCACACCTAACGATGCTAACCCATACTCTTCTAACTCCAACAACTACGTTCTCTCTCAGACAGACTCCGCTCGTGAGCTCGTTTATGAGACACTTTACATGTACAACATGCTCGATAACACTTGTGTTCCGCTTCTTGCTGACGGCGCATGGGAGACAAGTGACGACCAGAAGTCAATCACAGTTCACCTGAACGAGGATGCTGCATGGTCCGACGGTACAGCTTTCACAGCTGATGATGTTGTTGCTACATTTGATGCTCACATCAAGTATGAGTCCAACACAGGCGTTGACATGGGTCTTTACATTTCTTCCGTAGAGGCTACAGACGAGCACACAGTTGTTTTCCACGCTAACGAGGAAAACTTCAACCCACTTAAGATGCAGGAGTACTTGCCAAAGCTCTACATCTGCCAGAAGGCTTACATCGAGAAGATGGCTGAGGAGAACGCAGACTCCGAGTCCTTCAAGAACGCTACATGGTGGGATGCGCCACACACAGGTGCTTATGGCTTCACAGTTTACAATGACCAGAAGATTCTTCTCACAAGAGATGACAACTATTGGGGCCAGGCAGAGTCTATGTGGGGTCAGCTCCCTGTTCCGAAGTATGTTTGCCACAACATCTACACAGGTAACGACACAACAGCTGTTGCTTTCGAGTCCGGCGAGATTGACGTAAGCCAGCAGTTCGTTTCCAACATCTGGACATACTGGGAAGACAAGGGTCTCGATATTTCTACATATATCGACGAGGCTCCTTACTACATCGACGCTTCCATGCCTACACTCTGGTTCAACTGCCAGAAGGCAGGTCTTGATCAGACAGCAGTCAGAAAGGCTATCGCAATGGCTATCGACTACGATCAGATCATTTCCACAGCAGTTTCCGGTTATTCTTACACATTCACAGAGATTCCTCACTCCCTCTTCAACCCAACAGACTCCGAGCAGGAGATGTTCAAGAAGTGTGACGAGGACGGTTCACTCACAGCTCTCAACTTTGCCGGCAAGGATTATGACGGTGCAAAGGCTCTCCTCGACGAGGCTGGCATCACAGATACAGACGGCGACGGCATCAGAGAGTACAACGGCGAGAAGCTCTCCTTCAAGGTAGAGTGCCCAACAGGTTGGTCTGACTGGAACGCATCTTGCGAGATCGTTGCAGCTGCAGGTACTGAGATTGGTATCGAGATCACAACTTACTTCCCTGAGACTTCTGTTTACACAGATGATATCCAGCTCGGCTCTTATGACATGACAATGGCTACTATGACAGGTGCTGCTGTTGATGCTATGTGGGCTCGTGCTTACCAGACAATGTACGGCTTCGGCGGCGAGATTCCTGAGAGAGTTTCCTTCGCTTACTCAAGATGGTACAACGAGAGAGCTGACGAGATCCTCGCAACTATCCCGACAACAACAGATGAGGATGAGCTTGTAGCACTCTACAAGGAGCTCAACACAATC
The DNA here is from genome assembly GCA_963589785.1 of Bacteroidaceae bacterium. Classification (GTDB taxonomy): domain Bacteria; phylum Bacillota; class Clostridia; order Oscillospirales; family Acutalibacteraceae; genus SIG603. The sequence goes on from CAVAMJ010000004.1 coordinate 100,118, forward strand.
TACAACACAGAGGTTCCTTCTGTTGCTCTTATGTACAGACCGGTTTACTTCCACCAGGTTAACGAGTCCGTATGGTCCGGTTGGCCGGAGCAGGGCGATGGCCTCAACATTCCTCCAACGGTTGCTACCGACGGTTACGGAATTGCTGCTCTCTACAACATCTATCTCGTAGAGGAATAATTCTAAATCTTTAGAATTTGCGGTATTGACATCGTTAAAAATCGATAATTGAATGAATTTCCCTCGGCAGAGCACAAATGCCGAGGGATTTTTATACTTTTAACAGCATTTAACAAAAGACTGATTAAATCATAAAAACTTTTGTGCAAATCAGTAAAATAATTACAATTGCGTAATAATATAATTACAGTCTTGTAATAAAATGTAATTAGATATAATTTATCGATACTGTGATTTATGGCAATAAAGGGAAAGCCGAATTAATAATAAATATTATAAAAATATCAACTTCATAAAGTGAAAATTACTTCCCTGAAAATTGTATACAATATTACTTGAAAAGTAAAAATAACTAAGGTAATGCGATTTTCCATGTGCATTTTTAGGTTACAAATTGTAATAAATAGGTGCTTTTAGACCATTTGCAAAAATCTAATCAGTGGTATATTATCTGTACATAGGTGAGTAACCTTGTCGGATAGGTTACAATGGTATAGGGAGGATTTTCACATGAAAAACTGGCGTAAGGTTTTATCAGTGGTCTTAACACTTGCTATGGCAGTTTCGATGGTAGCTTGCGGATCGAGCAGCTCGTCGTCTTCTTCGACTTCCACAGAAGAATCGACAGAGAGCAGTGCGGCTGAGTCTACCGAAGAGAAGTCCGAGGCAGCTTCAAGCGAAGAGGCATCCGAGGAGTCAAGTGAGGCTACAGAGACAACAGGCACATCAAACTACGATTCCACTCCGAGAAATGAGACACTCTATTTCGGCGGAATCAACGCAGATAAGGCGAACGACATCAATATTTATTCGCCGAACTCATCATGTATGGCTCAGGCACAGTCCAGCTACTCTTATGTAGAGACTTATGAGACACTTTACATGTACAACATGCTCGACGGTGAGATTTATCCGCTTCTCGCAGACGGTCAGCCGGAGTATTCTGAGGACGGTTCTGAGATTACTGTTCACATCAATCAGGATGCTCATTGGTCAGATGGAACACCGGTCACAGCTAATGACGTTGTTGTAACTTATAACACTCATGTAGAGGTTGGTTCAACTATCGGTTCTGACTTCGCTCAGTACATGACAGTTGAGGCAACAGATGATTACACAGTAGTATTCAAGGCTGTTGAAGGCAATGTAAACCCGATTAAGATGCGTTCTTATCTTCCGTACGCATATGTCGGACAGGCAGCTTACATCGAGTCTAAGCTCGAGGAGTACAAGGACAATTCAGAGAGCTTCAAGACCGATACATGGTGGGATGCTCCTCACAGTGGTCCTTACACACTCGTAGTTCATACTGACGAGAAGGTTCTCTTCGAGAGAGACGATAATTATTGGGGACAGGCTGACTCCATGTGGGGCGAGCTTCCTCATCCTAAGTATCTCTGCCACAACACATTCTCCGGCAACGACACACAGGCTGTTGCATTCGAGAACGGCGAGATCGATATGAACCAGCAGTTCGTTTCTAACATTTGGACATACTGGGAGGACAAGGGTCTTGATATTTCCACATATCTCGACGAGGCACCTTACTTCGTAGACGCTTCCATTCCGTCCATTTGGTTCAACTGCCAGCAGGAAATCACAGATAACGTAGCAATCAGACGCGCTATTGCTTACGCTATCGACTACGATCAGATTATTTCTTCCGCAATGTCAGGTTATTCCTATTCATTCGCAGAGGTTCCGCATTCACTCTTCAACCCGACAGACGCTGAGAAAGAGCTCTACGCTCAGTGCAACGAGATAGTTGACCTCGAGTCTCTCAACTTTGTCGGTAAGGAATATGATAAGGCAAACGCTATCCTCGATGAGGCAGGCATTGTCGATTCAGACGGCGACGGTTACAGAGAGTACAACGGCGAGAAGATCACACTTAAGTGCGAGTGCCCGTCAGGTTGGTCTGACTGGAACGGTGCTCTTGAGATAGTTGCTTCCTGCGGACAGGAAATCGGACTTAACCTCGAGACATACTTCCCAGAGTCTACTGTTTGGGTAGAAGATCTCCAGACAGGCAGCTTTGATATCATCATGACAGGTACAACAGCCTGCGGATACTCAGAGCCTTGGAACAGATTCTACAATGCTCTCTACGGTTGGGGCGGCAACTTCCCAGAAAGAATTACAAACGGCTACTCAAGATGGTACAACGAAGAGGCGGATTCTCTCCTCGCTGCTATCCCGACAATGTCTGACGATGAGGCTATCGAGGCTTATGCAAGACTCAACGAGCTTTATCTCACAGAGTGCCCGTCAATCGGTCTTATGTACAGACCTGCTTTGTTCCACGAAGTTAACGAGTCCGTATGGACAGGCTTCCCGGAGGCAAACGACGGCTCTAACATTCCGCCACAGATCTGTATCGCAGGTTACGGCATTGCAGCTCTCTATGAAATCACACCTGTTGAGGGATAATTCATACGAGTGCATTAAAAATTGACAAAGGCGTCAATCTAAATTTTCTTAAAATCAGAAAATAAGTTATCCGACAAATGAAATCTGCTCGCAGTACTTCGGTACTGCGAGCTTTTTTATCAATATTAAATTTAAATTATTAAAAGTTTTGTTTTATCGTTAGGTGCTTTACAATTTTAATGTCAATGTTGTATAATAACAGCACAGGATAGGTGTGGTACCTAACCTAAAAACTAATATTTTCGACTGCGTGAAAATTACGGTGTACCGCCCGAAAAGGTATGGAAAGATGTTTTGTGAGTTAGACGGCATAAGGCTATTGAAGTGCTTTTTGCGGGAGAAACGGGAGCTGATAATGAGGGCGTATTTGTAAGCTGTTTTGCGTTACCGATGTCTGCGTGATATAGACGCCGAAAGGCTGTTTGCTTCATCCTATGTTTTTTGTGCTTATCGAAAATAAATAAAGCCGGGACGGTGGAATCTGTTGGTTCTGCCGTCTGTTTTTTATGCCGCAAGTCAAATAGGCTTATGTAGAATATGTATAAAATATGCTTGGTGAAATTTCACAAAACAAAACTATATTTTTCTACAAAACAATTAAAAACCGTTTCTTTCGACAGAATGTAGCAAAAGAATGGCGAAATAACTTAAAAGTAACAAAATGTAACCGAATATATATGTGGCGTGTTAAAAATATGGAGAAAATTTTTAGCTATTTTGTCCCAAAACAATTTGTTAACAAGTTATTTACGGTTGAGTTGTTTTGCATAAAAGCACTTCTCTGAGGGTTGAATTTTTTGTTACAAAATGTTATTATTCATAAGTACAAGGAGTAACACCGTCTAAGCTGCGCTTCTTTGAGGAGTTCAGAGTTATTTCTTGTATATCGAAAAGGACGAAAGCTTAGCTTACAAATTGTTACCGATTGTAAATGCTCTCACAAAAAACGGCATTTTAACCGCTTTGTGAGGAGAGAAGCAATTGATTTCAAGGGCTTGAGCTAAGGTTCGGAATCGGGATTCGATTTACCTTTTCACAGTTGTTCGCATTAGTCCCTAAGCATTCCACAGTGTGTATGGGAAAAAAGAAAACAGCTTAGAGAATCCAGATTGGCCATGGGCCAATCAGCTTATGAGGTGATGGTATTGAAAGGATATCTTAAGTACTATGGCGGTAGAATCGCTTGGTATGTCGTAACATTCTTCTGTGCTCTGATTCTTAACTTCTTGTTACCTCGTCTTATGCCTGGTAACCCGATAGCTTCCATCGTCAGCAACGCAACAGCGGGTATGACCGATGCTTCAGCTATCCAGCAGATTCAGGAACAGTACATTCAGCGTTTTGGACTTGATAAGTCCTATTTCCAGCAGTTCTGGCTTTATGTGGGAAATTTACTTAAGGGCGATATGGGAACATCATTCTCCCAGTATCCTCGTACAGTTTCCGATATTATCGGTTCTTCTGTCCTCTGGACACTCGGACTTCAGATTCCGGCTATCATAGTCGGTTGGGTTGTCGGTAACTTCTTAGGTTGTATTGCAGCTTATATTAGAAAGGGCTTTGATAAGATCCTCATGCCTGTTTCCATGTTCATTTCGAACATGCCTGCTTTCGGTATGGCTACAATTCTCCTTTGGTTATTCGCTATCGAGCTCAAGGTTGCACCTTCCGGAGGCGGTTACGGCTTCGATATGGTTCCTAATGCATCCTGGGCATTCTTCGTATCGGTTCTCAGCCACTGGTGGCTTCCGTTCCTCTCCGTTGTTCTTATCACAATCGGCGGTCAGGCAATCGGTATGAGATCCATGTCTATCTACGAGTTGAACGCAGACTATGTTAAGTATAGCCGCTTCCTCGGCATCAAGGACTCAAAAATCATTCTTTACGTTTTCAGAAACGCAATGCTCCCACAGGTTACAGGTCTTGCAATGAGCTTCGGTTCTATGCTTTCCGGTAACATCATCGCAGAGCAGGTCTTCTCGTATCCCGGAATCGGATCCGCACTTCTCTCTTCCGTTACGGGTCGTGACTACCCACTTCTCTCTGGTTGCACACTGATCATCACAGTCATGGTTCTTATTGCAAACCTTGTAATTGAGATCCTCTACGGCTTCATTGATCCTCGTGTTAAGGCTAACCAGATGGAGTCTTGATTTCAGATTTAGGAGGAATGATTAGATATGTTACAGACTATTAAAAATGTTTTTCATGTGCCTAAATTTGTTGCAGGCTTCGTAATTTTCATGGTCCTTCTTATCGGATCTCTTTTATGGCCTTTATTCGCAGACTTCGGCCCGCTCGAGAACGTCGTTCAGAAGAACGGTGGTTTCGCAGCACCCGGCACATATGTTAACGTAGCTGACGTTGTTGAGCTTGATGCAGACGGCAGCAGCGTTAAGTTCGATGTTGATACTTCTGCCAACAGATTGGCTCACAGACTTGACGAGGAAAGCCGTCAGATGATGGTAGACTGGCTCAAGACATACGGCACAACAGAGTACATTGCTGAGGTCACAGATGAGGACGCAGCAGCTATGCAGGAGCTTACAACAGACGATATGGTCAGCGTATGTAAGTACTGGGAAAAGTACTATGATTTCGATGCTATGCCTAAGTCAATCAAGAAGGCAGAGAGAAACAAGTACAAGACAATCAACGGCAAGGTTCAGACAATGCTCTCCGAGTCCGCTATCATCGTTGCTACAGAGGCTGAGGATAAGACTCTCGAGAAGTCCTCTGAGATCAACATGAAGGCATTCGTCAACACAAGTGACGTAGCTTCAAGATACACTCTTATCTTAGGTTCCGATAACTTCGGTCGTGACGTTTTCACAGAGCTCACATCTTCTATCCTTGTTTCAATGAGAATAGGTCTCATCGCCGGATGTATCGCAACGGCAATCGGACTTACACTCGGACTTATGGCAGGCTTCCTCGGTGGTTTCATCGATAACTTCATTACCTTTATCACAAACCTGTTCACAGTTATCCCCGGCTTCGTTCTTCTTATCCTCATCTCCAATGCTATCGGAGGATCAAGCCGTGGTGTCACACTTATCTCTTGTATCATGGGTGTTACCTCATGGCCGTGGACCGCTCGAAGCGTTCGTTCACAGGTTCTTTCACTCAGAAACAGAGACCACGTTAACATGTCCAAGATCTCCGGTCACAGCGCCGCTAAGATCATGATTCAGGACATTCTCCCATTCGTTGCATCCTATGTTGTAATGGCATTCATTCTTCAGATTTCTTCCGGTATCCTCTCAGAGGCTCAGCTCTCCATGCTCGGCCTTGGACCGGCAACAACTGAGGTTTCTACCCTCGGACTTATGATGCACTGGGCACTTTCCTTCAATGCACATACTCAGGGTATGTGGTGGGCATTCTTACCGGTTATCTTTGCTATCGCGCTCATCACATTCTCTCTTAACCTTATGAATACCGGTCTCGACCAGGTCTTCAATCCACAGTTAAGAGACTAATAAAGGGGGTAAAATATTATGGCAAAGGTAATGCTCGAAGTTCGCGATTTAAAAACCAAGTATATTACCCGTATGAAAGAGGACGTTTACTCTGTTGACGGCGTTTCTCTTAAGATCGAGGAAGGTAAATCCCTCGGTGTTGCAGGTGAGTCCGGATGCGGTAAATCCACACTCGCACTCTCTCTCATGGGTTACTATTTTGCACCTCTCCACTACATGAGCGGTGATATTATCATTGACGGTCAGAATATTTCCGGCCTCAAGCCTGACTACATCAGAAAGCACATCCTCGGCAACGAGATTGCTTACATTCCTCAGGCAGCTATGAACGCTTTGAACCCAACTCAGAAGATCATTAAGTTCATTAATGACGTTATCAAGGTTCATGATCCAAGCATGTCAAAGAATGATATCTATGACATGGCTAGACAGCGTTTTGAGAAGCTCGGCCTTCCGGAGAACGTTCTCCAGAAGCACGCAGTTGAGCTCTCAGGTGGTATGAAACAGAGAACTGTTATCGCTATTTCCACAATTCTTTCTCCGAAGGTTCTTATCGCTGACGAGCCGTCATCGGCTCTTGACGTTACTTCTCAGAAGATGGTTATCAAGATGATGAAGCAGCTTATGCACGAGGGTCTTGTTAAGTCCATGATCTTCATCACACATGAGCTTCCGCTTCTCTATCAGGTTACTGACGATATCATGGTCATGTATGCCGGACAGATCGTTGAGAAGGGCACAGCTAAGGAAATGGTCTTTGATCCGATTATGCCTTACACTAAGGGCCTTATGGGATCCATCATCGTTCCTGAGGACGGCATGAAGGCTAACAAGCTCGAGGCTATCCCCGGAACACCTCCGAACCTTAAGCACCCACCGGCAGGTTGCCGTTTTGCTCCTCGTTGTAAGTATGCTAAGCCTGAGTGCAAGGCATATACGATTCCTGTTAAGGAACCCGCACCGGGCAGAGAGTATCGCTGCCTCTTCGAGGAAGATTATCTGAAGGAGTTGTACGCTAATGGCTGAGTTAGGTAAGTCCGTACTTAGAGGCGAGGACGTCACTAAGATATTCGGTTTTGGTAAAGTTAGAACAGAAGCTGTTTCACATGTTAACTTCGATTTCCACGAGAGAGAGGTTATCTCAATCGTTGGTGAGTCAGGTTCAGGTAAAACAACTATTGCAAAGATGATTCTTGGCCTTATCGGTATTACAGAAGGTACAATCTACTTCAACGGTGAGCCGAGAGATATATCCACACAGAAGAAGAGAAAGGCTTATTGGCAGAACATTCAGGCTATCTTCCAGGATCCTTTCGCAACATTTAACCAGTTCTTCAAGATTGACTCAGTTCTTCTTGACTGCATCAACTTGAGAGGCGGAAAAAATCTTCCTTACGAAGAGAAGTACAAGATGATGGAGGAGGCTTGCTCCTTCGTTAACCTGAAGTTTGCAGAGCTTACAAATAAGTATCCGTTCGAGCTTTCAGGTGGACAGATGCAGAGACTTATGATCGCTCGTATCTTCCTTCTCAAGCCGAAGATTCTTATCGCCGACGAGCCGACCTCCATGGTTGACGCTTGTTCACGTGCTACTATCCTTGACTACTTGCTTAAGCTTCGTGACGAAGAGAATATGACAATCATCTTCATCACACATGATATCGGTCTTGCATACTACGTATCCGATACCGTTTACATCATGGAGCACGGTAAGTTCGTTGAGCAGGGCAGTGCTGAGGAGTGCATCATTCATCCGAAGGCTGACTACACAAAGAGACTTATCTCCGACGTTCCGAAGCTGAACGAGGAGTGGGATCTCGATACTGTCTGATATTAGACTGTATTAATATTATAAACATTAGCGGCGTCTGAAAAGGCGCCGTTTTTTGTGTGTTAATGTAGAAATAATTTGATTTTTTCGTGGGGCTATATTATAATTATAATATTACAAAGAAACGCTTTAATTAGCGGAATATGAGGAAATTAAGTGGAAAAGTACGAGTATTTAAGCTTTAAAAAATGCGAGGCAGAGGATATTCATGATGTGGCGGCGCTCATGCGTCCGATTTTCAAGGATGAACTCACGATGTATCATCTTGAGGAAAAGCACTTCAAAAAGATTGACGAAGAAAAGCTGCTTCAAAAATATATATTTGAATATAAAGCGGAGGCTTATTGCGTCTATATGGACAATAAGCTTAAGGGGCTTGTGCTTTACTGGGTGAACGATAAGGAAATGTGCGGTCTCCTCGGAGAGATTTATATAACTCAGGACATTCAAAATTGCGGAGTAGGTCAGCTTATTTGGAAGTTTGTCCTGTCCAAAAATCCGAACATTAAGAAATGGCGAGCAGAAGCACCTCTGTTTGCGAAAAGAAATCTTAATTTCTTTGTCAACAAGCTTGGCTTTAAGGTGATTGAAATAACAAAGCCTAAAGAAGGCTTGGACAGCGGAGTTATTTACGAGTTACTTCTTGACTGAAATTTAAAATTAAATATGAAAAAGAAACGCTCTTACGATTTGTGTAAGAGCGTTTTTTCGTGATCAGAATATTAAGTTTTGGTTACACACTAAGCTTCATATCGCCGTCTTTTACCCAACCGATTTTCTTAAAGAAGAAGTGGAAAGCAAGAGTGACAAGAGCGGGCAAAACAAAGTGAAGCAAAACTATCTCGAGTGCGAGCACGGGTGAAGATACATTTCCTGACATAGCGGAGATTGCGCCGAACTGGCCGACAAGTCCGCTTGTGCCCATGCCGGCTCCTGATGCCGTATTGGTCATCTTGAGTAAGCATGTGGAAACAGGTCCGAGAACAGCACTTGCAAGGGTGGGGGCAAGCCAGATAGTCGGCTTTTTCATAATGTTGCCGAACTGGAGCATGCTTGTGCCCAGTGCCTGAGAGATGAGTCCGCCCCAGCCGTTATCCTTGAAGCTTGCGACCGCAAAGCCGACCATCTGACAGCAGCATCCGACTACGGCGGCACCTGCGGCAAGTCCTGATAAATCGAGCATGATGCAAAGTGCGGCGCTTGAAATCGGTGCAGTTAGTGCAAGACCGACAATCACGGCAATGAGAATTCCCATAGGAAGCGGAGCGAGGGTTGTGGCATCGTTAATGATACTGCCCAAGCCGCTCATAAGGCTGTCTACGCCGGGGCCGACAAGCTTTCCCGCAAGTCCTCCGGAAACAATCGTGACGATTGGGGAAACTACGATATCTACCTTAGTCTTTCCGCTGACGAGCGAGCCGATTTCTTCACCGAAAGTTGCGGCGACAAATGCGCCGACAGGGCCGCCGACAGAATAGCCGAAAGCACCTGTTGCGGCTGACGAGAAAATGACAAGCGGCTTCGCTTTAAGTCCCCATGCAACAGAAACGCCGATTGCGGCGCCGACTACATTCGAGCTTGCACCGAGAACAGCACTTATCTCCGTCAAAAATCCGAGATAGGGGATTTTTCCCAGCTGAGATAAAATGAGTCCGATGATGAGCGATGAGAAAAGACCCAAAGCCATGGCGCTCATTCCCTCAACAAAATAGCGGTGTGCGTACTTTTTGATTACGGCAAAAAAGCTATTGCCATTTGTTTTTGAAATTGATAAATCCGACAAAATATTCTTCCTCTCTGAATTGAAATCCTTCTTTGACCCTGAAGGAAAAGGAATCTATAGTAGCTATGTTGCGTCGGTTGGTGTCCTCGTTGGTCCGCCGTCATCGCCTGCCCGTCTTTTCGGTACTGTCGGTCGTGACTTCGGTCTACTTGAGGTACTCCGCCTTTCGCCGTATGTAGTTTTAAATTATGGGACAAATGCCACAGAGAGGACGGCAAATGTTTATTTCCCGAGTTTTTTAATCATATATTTTCGCTTGTATGTTTAAATGAATCGAAAATATAAGGGTATTTTACCACAAATCAAGATATATAATCAAGCTAATCGAGCATGTTAAATGATTATACCGCTTAGGTGATCGATTTCATGCTGAATAATCTGAGCCGTGAAGCCTGAATATTTTTTCTGCTGTTTCTTGAAATTCAAGTCGAAGTATTCAACCTCGATTTCCTCATAACGCTTGGTTTTACGAACTCCGTCCAGAGAAAGACAGCCTTCCTCGGTTTCATATTCGCCGCTTTTAGATACGATTTTTGGATTGAACATAACTATATTGAAAAATCCAACCGTGACAGCAATGATATTTTTGTTTTCACCTATCATATTTGCCGCCATTCCGACACAGCGTTCACGGTTTGCCGCGAGAGTCTCAAGTAAATCGTTTGCTGTTGAGATGTCCGCCGTGCAGTTTTTGGCGGGGACAGATTTTCGTTTTAAAAAGAGAACGTCTCTTACGATATTTCTAACCATATTATCACTCCTTTTTCTTAAGTATATCAGCAGTGGTGCAAAAAGAAAAGAGCCGACTTTCGTCGGCTCGATTGTTTGAATATGAAAAGATTAGTCACCGAAGCTGATGCCTGTGAGCTTAGCCTGCTTGACAATATCGCTTTCAGGATCGATATACTTAAGCTTTCCTGCGATGTCGGCAAGCGGAATATCGACAATCTCGAGTCCCTTGAGAGCGACCATTTTGCCGAAGTCCTTGTTGATGATGTGCTCTGCGGCAGCCGCACCGAGTCTTGTGGAAAGAACTCTGTCGTATGCGCAAGGTGAACCGCCACGTTGAGTGTGACCCGGAACGGTAACTCTTGCCTCTACGCCTGTCTCATTGACAATCTGATCTGCAATCTCATAAGCAACTGAAGGATACTTTCTGTTAGCGACCTTCTCCTTGTACTGCTTTTTCTTGAGCTTTGCGTCTTCCTTGGAGATAGCACCCTCGGCAACAGCGAGAATAGTGAACTTCTTGCCGGACTTTTCTCTCTGCTTGATAGCCTTGCAGACCTTCTTTATGTCGTAAGGAATTTCAGGGAGAAGAATGACGTCTGCGCCGCCTGCGATACCTGCGTAAAGTGTGATCCAGCCGACCTTGTGACCCATAACCTCAACGATGAAAACTCTTGAGTGGGAAGCCGCTGTTGTGTGGATGCAGTCGAGAGCGTTTGTTGCAATCTCAACGGAGGAATGGAAACCGAAGGTCATTTCTGTTCCCCAGACGTCGTTATCAATGGTCTTAGGACAGCCGACAACGTTAAGACCCTCTTCGCTCAAGCGGTTAGCTGTTTTAAGAGAACCGTTTCCGCCAAGAACGACGAGAGCATCAAGACCAAGCTTCTTGTAGGTGGACTTCATAGCCTCGACCTTGTTGATCCCCTCCGGAGTGGGGATGTCAATCTCCTTGAACGGAGTTCTGCTTGTTCCGAGGACGGTGCCGCCCTCTGTGAGTATGCCTGAGAAGTGCTTCGGCTTCATAAGCTTATAGTTCTCGTAAATCATACCCTTGTATCCGTCTAAAAATCCGTAGATTTCTACATCTTCAACATTTTTGTAGAGTGCCTTTGCCACGCCTCGCATGGTTGCGTTCAGAGCCTGGCAGTCACCGCCGCTGGTGAGCATTCCTATTCTTAACATAGTTAAATTCCTCCTTGCGAAAAGTCCAATCATATTTTCGTCCATGATTAGGTATCGAATATCTATAAAATTAATGATATAACATAATTTTAGTCAAGTCAACAATCAAAATTACAATGCTTTTTGTTATAAAAGAACAAATAGGGACGAAAACCGCCCCTATCTGATATATTAATTTGTCTGAGCTGTTGTTTTGACCTCTTCGTCATATGCCTCTTGGAAGAAAATCTCCTGAGAATTGAGCTTTTCTCCGTTCGGATGAAGATTTCTGTCAACATAAAGACCCTCTGCGGTCTGCTCCTTGCCCTTTTCGTCATCAGCCATAACGGTATCGAAGATGTGGCGGATTTTTGCTCTGATTGTCTCGTCATAAATCGGAGCGGCAATCTCAACACGTCTTACGGTATTTCTTGTCATGAAGTCCGCACTGGCGATGTACATGCTCTCTTCGTCGCCGATGCCGAAGCGGTAAATTCTCGAGTGCTCGAGGTAGCGTCCGACAACGCTGATGATTGTGATGTTGTCGGTAAGACCCGGAACCTTTGGCTTGAGACAGCAAATTCCTCTGACGATAAGCTCGATTTTAACACCGGCTTTTGATGCCTGGATGAGCTTGTCGATAATCTTCTTGTCGGTGAGAGAGTTTATCTTAGCGCCGATGTATGCGGGCTTGCCTGCCTGAGCGTTTGCAATCTCGATGTCCATCATATCGAGAATTCTGTTCTGCAGACACTTCGGAGCAACGAGAAGATGCTGCATTTCCTCGACTGTCTCGCCCATGAGAAGTGCACCGAATACCTTTGCGCCCTCGGCACCGATATCCTGGTTAGCCGTGATGAGTGAAAGGTCGGTATAAAGACGAGAGGTTTTCTCGTTGTAGTTTCCTGTTCCTATCTGGGTGATGTAGCTTACTTCTCCGTCAATTTTTCTTGTAATGAGGCAAAGCTTGGAGTGAACCTTGTATCCCGGCAGACCGTAGATAATGTTGCATCCCGAATCCTCGAGGCGGCGGCTCATCTCGATATTGTTCTCTTCGTCAAATCTTGCACGAAGCTCAACCAAAACATCGACTTCCTTGCCGTTCTCAGCAGCTTCTACAAGAGCCTCTATAACCTTGCTTCGCTCAGCTACACGGTAAAGAGTCATCTTAATGGAAACAACGCTGTCGTCCTCTGCGGCTTCATTGAGAAGTTTGAGGAAGGTTCTCATATCGTTGTATGGATAGGAGAGAAGAACGTCCTTCTTCTCAACCTGAGGAATGATCTTTTCCTTTGAATTAAGCTGATTTGAAAGTCTCGGTGAACGCTTCTCGTAGAAAAGCTCCGGCTTGTTTCTAAGGCTTTCCTGAATTGAGAAGACAAACTTGAGGTCAAGCGGTGTGCCGACATTTATGATGTGAGATGCTTTCATCTTGAGGTGCTTCAAAATGTCGCTCTGAGTCTCTGCGGAAAGCGGTCTTGAAAGCTCGAGTCTGACAGGGCTTAGGCGCTTTCTCTGCTTGATAAGGCGCTCCATAGCCTCACGATAATCGAGGATTTCCTCATCGTAAGCGTCCTCTGTGTCGATGTCTGCGTTTCTTGTGACTCTTATGATAGACTTTTCGACTATATCATATTTTTTGTAAAGCTTCTGAACGAAATGAAGAATGAGTTCCTCAGAGAGCATGAATGTGCCGGGTCTTGAGGGGATCTCGATAAGTCTCTTGAATACGCTGTTTGTGCAAGGAATGATACCAAGTCTCGATTTATCGGATTTAGCCTTCTTGCTCTTGAGAACAACAAGCGCATAGAGCTCCTTGTTGTTAAGGAACGGGAACGGCTGAGATTTTCCGATTACCATCGGAGAAAGATAAGGCGCAATGTTAGTATCAAAATACTTTTCGATAAGTTCGCCCTCAGAAGTTGAAAGCTTATTGAAGTTGATGATTCTGATTCCGTGCGGTTCAAGCTCACCCATAAGCTGCTCGTAAACAAGAGCTTTCTTTTTCTCGAGGCTTTTTACTTGCTTGAGAATTGCGGATACCTGCTCAGCGCTTGTCATGCCTGTCTTGTTCTCTCTTACCTTCGGATCGGTCAAATGCTGATCCATAAGAGAACCGACACGAACCATGAAGAATTCGTCAAGGTTAGTCTGGAAGATAGATGCAAATGTGAGTCTCTCGGCAAGCGGAACTTTCGGATTGCCGGCTTCATTTAGGCATCTCTCGTCAAACTGGAGCCATGAGAGCTCACGGTTAGTGTAGCAGGAAATATCCTTGTTTTTCTGTCCTTTTTCATCTTTTTCTGTTACGGTATTCTCACCTAACAGAGTTTCTTGGATTTCCATAAGATTGTCCTTTAAAATTAGATTTGTAAATGAGAAAACATCCACATAGTATACTGTAGAGTATATACTAAAAGTATACTTGAAATGCGATATAATTTCAAGATAATATGATAATACGTGAATGTAAAATCGAAGGGTTTTTAATGTAAATATCATGTAAAATTTGGGCCTGTATTTTAAATTTCCGGAAGGGCAAAATAGAACATGGCTTATATTTTTGATATGAAATTAAAAAGCTTGGCGGCTTCAAAAAAACATCACAAAATAGAGCAAAGCACAAACAAAATGAAGTTTTTGCACAAAAAAGAGGTTTAAATTTCAAAATATACTCTTGACAGAGAAAAAACTAAAGTGTATAATTCTATCAAATTAAAGAAGCAAACAAAGGCTGAGAAGAGAAGAGTAGCCCGTAACGATTGACAAAGAGAGCCGATGGCGGTGGGAATTCGGTACAAAAGATACGGAGGAAGAACATCTCGGAGCCTCTGACCAAAAGCCCTAAAAAGAAAGAAAAAAGAATTTAAAAGGCAAGTAGATTCAGACGCAGCTGCAGCGTTACAGGCAGATTCGCATGTCGGTGCGAAGTAAGCGGAACACAAAGATGTGATCAATTTTGGGTGGTACCGCGGATGGCTATTGATTATTCAAGCTGTTCGTCCCTTAGATTTAAGGGATGAGCAGCTTTTTTATTTTGTATTCGCCCGAAAAAAGAAAGAAGGACAGAGAAATGAACAGAACTCATTACTGCGGCAGATTGACGGAAAAAGAAATGGGTAAAACGGTTACCTGTGCAGGCTGGGTGCAGACAAAGAGAGATATGGGAGGAGTTATCTTCGTCGATTTAAAGGACAGAGAAGGAACTCTCCAGGTGGTTTTCAACGCTATGTACATGAGCGAGGAGGAATTCCACATTGCAGAGACACTCAGAAACCAGAGTGTCATTGAGGTTACAGGATTGCTTCGCAGACGTGATGAGGAGACCTACAACCCAAAACTTCCCACAGGTACAATCGAATTAAAGGCAGAGAAAATCACACTTCTTTCCACAAGTGCTTCACTTCCGTTCAATATGGACGAGAGAAGTAAGGTAAGAGAGGACTTGAGATTAAAATATCGTTTTCTTGACCTAAGAAGCCCAGAGATGGTGAGAAATTTGAAGTTCCGCCACCAGCTGGTCAGAGTTGTAAGAGATTATCTTGACAATGACGATTTCATTGAGATTGAAACTCCTATGCTCACAAAGTCAACTCCCGAGGGAGCAAGAGACTACCTCGTTCCGTCAAGAGTTCACCCCGGAATGTTCTACGCACTTCCGCAGTCACCTCAGATTTTCAAGCAGCTTCTCATGGTCGGCGGATTTGACAAATACTACCAGGTAGCAAGATGCTTCCGTGATGAGGACCTTCGTGCAGACAGACAGCCGGAGTTCACTCAGGTTGATATGGAAATGAGCTTTGTTGAACAAGAGGATATTTTTGTTCACCTCGAAAAGCTTTTCAAGCATGTTATGAAGGAGCTTATGCACGAGGAAATAACAGAGCCGTTCCAGAGAATGACATGGCACACTGCAATGGATGTTTATGGCAGCGACAAGCCTGACCTCAGATTTGACCTCCCGATAGTTGATATTACGGACATCGCAGAAAAATGCTCGTTCAGTGTTTTCAACAGTGTTGTCAAAAAGGGCGGAATAGTAAGAGCGATAAATGTTCCCGGCGGCGACAGCTTCACAAGAAGCCAGATTGAAGAATTGACCGAAAAGGCATTCGGCTACGGCGCAAAGGGTATGGCTTGGATAAGCATTAGACCTGACGGAGAATTATATTCTGTTCTCACAAAGTACTTTGAGCATGAGCTTATGGACGAGCTTATCAAGCGTGTGGACGCAAAGAACGGAGACTTCATTCTCTTCTGTGCCGACAAGCTTGCTACTGTCAGAAGAACACTCGGTGGACTTAGACTTGATATTGCAGATATGCTTGACCTCAGAAGAAAAGGCGAATACAAATTCCTTTTCGTCACCGACTTCCCTGAGTTTGAGTACAGCGAGGAAGAGGGCAGATGGATTGCAACTCACCACCCGTTCACAATGCCTTATGAAGAGGATATAAAATACCTCAAGACGGACCCCGAGAGAGTAAGAGCACAGGCATATGACGTTGTTCTCAACGGCACGGAGCTTGGCTCAGGTTCGATAAGAATTCACAAGCCCGAGGTTCAGCAGGCTATGTTCGAGGCACTGGGATTCAGTGACGAGCAGATTGAGGAGCGTTTCGGCTTCATGGTGAATGCATTTAAGTACGGCACACCTCCTCACGGCGGCTTTGCATTTGGTCTTGACCGTTTGACTATGCTCTTGCTTGGTGCGGATTCACTTCGAGATGTAATTGCGTTCCCGAAGATTAAGGATGCAAGCTGTCCGCTGACAGATGCCCCAAATGTTGTCGATATCGAACAGCTTGAGGTGTTGAATCTTGCCGAGGCATTCAAAACCCCGGAGGAGAGAATGGGCGGCAAGTCTGCTAAGAAGAAAAGCCCACAGATAGATATAAAGAACGTTGCAAACCTCGCAAGACTCAGCCTCAGTGAGGAAGAGATGAGAGAAATGCCAGACCAGATGAAGAGCATAATCGAGTTTGCCGACAAGCTTTCAGAGCTTGATATAGAGGACGTTCAGCCGACAGCCCATGTTGTCGAGCAGACGAACGTCATGAGAGAGGATGTTCCGAAAAGCGACTTCACAAGAGAAGAGATGCTCAGAAACGCCCCAACTCATACCGATGAATATATCTACGTGCCAAAGGCATTTGAATAAGAAGGAAGTAGCGAATTAGCATGTTAAGTAAAGGAATAAAGGAGCTTTCCGAGGGACTTCGAAAGAAAGAATTTTCGAGTGTCGAGCTCACTAAGCTCTATTTGGAAGAAATAAAAAAGAAAGACGATAAAATCGAGGCTTTCCTTACAGTCACCGCCGAAAAGGCACTTGAGATGGCGGGCGAAGCCGACAAGATGATAGCAGAGGACAAGGGAACTCCTTTGACGGGAATTCCTATGGCAGTCAAGGACAACATCTGCACAAAGGGAATAAAGACCACATGTGCGTCAAAGATGCTTTATAACTTTGTTCCGCCTTACGAGGCTCATGTAACCGACAAGCTTTTCGGAAGCGGTGCGGTCATGCTCGGCAAGGTAAACATGGACGAGTTTGCAATGGGCTCAACCACTGAGAACTCAGCATTTAAGACAACCAAAAACCCAAGAAACCTAAGCCATGTTCCCGGTGGCTCGTCGGGCGGAAGTGCGGCGGCTGTTGCCGCAGGCGAGTGCGTATATGCGCTTGGAAGTGATACAGGCGGAAGTATCCGCCAGCCGGCAAGCTTCTGTGGAGTTGTCGGAATGAAGCCGACTTACGGTTCTGTTTCGAGATACGGTCTTGTTGCTTTCGCATCTTCTCTTGACCAGATTGGCCCCCTCACAAGGAGTGTCGAGGACAATGCCACTGTTTTAACGGCTATTTCAGGTCATGACGAGAGAGACACAACAAGCATCAAGCGTGAATATGGCGATTTCACCGCTGACATCGGAAAGAGCGTCAAGGGAATGAAAATCGGCATCATCAAAGAGTTTTTCGGTGAGGGCATAAGCGACGAGGTCAAAGCGGCTGTTCTCGGTGCGGCTAAAAAGTATGAGAGCATGGGCGCTGAGCTTGTGGAGCTTTCCATACCGACTCTTGACTATGCGCTCCCCGCTTACTATGTAATTTCTTCCGCTGAGGCAAGCTCAAACCTTGCAAGATTTGACGGTGCAAGATATGGCTACCGCAGTGAGAAATTTGACGACATAACAGAGCTTTACAAGAACTCGAGAAGTGAGGGCTTCGGCTCTGAGGTAAAGAGAAGAATAATGCTCGGCACATTCGCACTTTCTTCAGGCTACTATGATGCTTACTACAAAAAGGCACTTCAGGTAAGAACCCTTATCATCAGAGATTTTAACAAGGCATTTGAGAGCTGTGACTTCATTCTCTCTCCGGTAAGCCCGACAACAGCTTATAAAATCGGCGAGAAAACAAGCGATCCTCTCGAGATGTACTTAGGCGATATCTATACCGTTCCGATTAACATTGCGGGAGTACCGAGCCTTTCGATGCCGTGTGCTGTCGGCAAGGACAATCTTCCTATCGGTATGCAGCTTATCGGCCCGCTTTTCTCCGAGAACAAGCTGTACAAGGCAGGATACGCATTTGAGGAGGCAACAAGATGAACATGATAAAAGATTATGAGATGGTCATCGGACTTGAGGTTCACTGCGAATTAAAGACAAAGACTAAAATCTTCTGCTCATGTCCCACTACCTTCGGAGCCGCTCCGAACACTCACGTTTGCCCCGTTTGTCTGGGACTTCCGGGCACACTCCCCGTCTTAAACCGCAAAGTTGTCGACTATGCGATTAAAGCGGGACTTGCAACAAACTGCAGTATCACTGAGTTCTCAAAGTCAGACAGAAAGAACTATTTTTACCCCGACCTTCCAAAGGCTTACCAGATAAGCCAGTATGATTTGCCGCTTTGCCAGCACGGCTATCTTGATATTGAGACCTCAAACGGTTCGAAGAGAATAGGCATCACGAGAATTCATATCGAGGAGGATGCGGGCAAGCTTGTCCACGATGAAGAATTCGGCACAATGCTCGATGCAAACCGCTGTGGTGTTCCGCTTATCGAGATTGTCTCAGAGCCGGACATCCGTTCCGCTGAGGAGGCTGTCGCTTACCTCAAGAAGCTGAGAGCAATCATTCTCTATACAGGTGTTTCCGACTGCAAGATGCAGGAGGGTTCAATGCGTGCCGATGTCAACTTAAGCGTTCGCAAGAAGGGAACGGAGAAATTCGGCACAAGAACAGAGATGAAAAACCTCAACTCTTTCCTTTTCATCGAAAAGGCAATTGAGTATGAATACAAGAGACAGGTTGAGGCAATAGAGAGCGGCGAGGAGATTGTCCAGGAGACAAGACGTTATGATCAGAGCTCTGGAAAAACCTTCTCAATGCGTAAAAAAGAGGACGCTAACGATTACCGTTATTTCCCTGACCCAGACCTTGCACCGATTATCAGCCCATACGACTATGTTATGAAGCTGAAAAGCGAGATTCCGGAGCTTCCCGATGCAAGAAAGAAGAAGTATATGGATAAATACGGTTTGACCGCATACGATGCCGAGATGATAGTAGGCGACATCGAGATATCCGATTACTTTGAAAAGGGCGCAGAGAAAACCGATTATCAAAAGACATTTGCAAATTTACTTATCGGCGACTGTTTCTCCATGACAAGCGCAGACGAGCCCGAAATCAAGATAAGTGCTCAGTCACTTGCCGAGATTGCTCAAATGACGGGCGAGGGAACTATCAACTCGTCAACGGGCAAAAAGCTCATCAAAAATCTCTGGGGAACAGACGAGAGCCCCAAGGAGTATGTCGAGAAGAACGACCTCAAGCAGATTAACGATAAGGACGAATTGAAGGCTTATTTTGATGCCGCTGTTGAGGCTAATCCGAAGGCGGTTGCAGACTACAAGTCGGGCAAAAAAGCAGCCCTCAGATCCGTTATCGGCGTAGTTATGAAAAAAACAGGCGGAAGAGCAAACCCCGCCGTATTAAATTCCGTACTCGAGGAATTCGAAAATAATCTTTAAATCGAGCAAAACAATATGCCACCGTATTTATGCGGTGGCATTGCGTTTTTTAAGTGTTTTTTAGTATTTTATGCATTAGTCTTCGCTTTCTTTTTGGTTCATATCGTACCAGAAATCGTAGCTTGCGTTAACCTTGCTTTGGTAGTATTCCATTTTCTTTTTGCTTTGGATTCTGTCCCTCAGAGAGAGAATGGAGAGCATCTCGTCGGCAAGCTCCTCAAGCGGCGGCTTTCTTATGTGACTGAGGTAGCCGAGCATCTGTCCCGCGGTGAAATCCGTATTTAGCTCGTTTGCTATGGCAAGGGCGACATTTTCGGGATATTTTCTCTCGATGAGCGTGCGGTAGAGCTTTTCGCTTTGCCTCGATCTTTTGGGAGAATTGCCGTTCATGCGTTCTCACTCCTTTTCGTTTTTTCTTAGGATAGTATAAGTGAAAAATAATGTCTTTACAAGCGGTTTTCACTTCTGATAAGATATATCTTAAGGTGCGAAGAAATGCACTCAATACTGAAAATAAGAGGTAGCTGTTAAATGCTTAAATATAAAAAGGGAGATTATATCTATTTTGCAAATGAGGGAGAAAATTTCTACGGAATAGTCGATGAATTTTACGCCGACGACCGCTCGGGAGTTTATCTTCTCGGCTCTGAGAATTTCAGAGAAAGTGCGATATATGATTTAATTTTCAAAAGTGAAAATGCCGATTACGACATTATTCCAAATGTTGTTTTAAATGAGGGGATGAAGCTTGATACGGTCACTGTTCAGGCGAATGATATAAGGCTGTTTTTGTCGGGAGGACTCAGCTTTTCTGAAATAAGCGAGGATAGACCCTTGCCGTTTGAGCTTAAGTGCAAGAGGAGAGTGAGACTGACAAGCGAACTTATGGCTTCTGCCGCCTTGCGTTCGCTCGAAATGGAGTCGCCGGCTGATAAGCTTCGCAGTTTCATTCAGTATATTTTTGCCGTCACCAAGCTTTGCACTTTGCCCGATAAGGACGAAGAAAAAATTAGTCTTGAGGGTATCGGTGAAGAGGCTGAAAAAATACTTTGCCCAGATGATATCGATGTGATTAATTATGTTATAAACGAGGTATCAAAAAATCCTTCGGGCATGACGATTGCCAAGCTTAAAAACTTTTATGAGCTTCTTCAAATGCACAACGAGGGAAAAAAGCTCGGTATAGATGAGAGAGATTATCCCGATTTTGTCATGGAGAAATTCATAGAAAAATTCGGCGAAAAAGAGGCGATGAATTCGGCTTCCGACAGGGAGATAATGTTCTATCGCATTTTCACCGATAAGCTTGCCGACAAGGGCAACAAAATCGCACTGAAAAAGAAAGCCATGGGCTGTTTCGGTCACGGAAACCGTGCATATGAACAGGATTTCAAAGTGTCGCTCGATTGCCTATTGCAACTTTATGCGATTGACGGCGATCCGTTTGTGGCTAATTTCATCGGAAGTATATATTTGCACGGCTATGCCGGAGAGACCGACTACAAAAAGGCTTATGAATATTTCTCCGTGGGAGCGCTTGCGGGATATTACGAATCCACCTACAGCATGGGCGATATTTTCGCAAACGGTCTCGGGGTGAAAAAACAGCCAAATATTGCAAACAAGCTGTATTCCGATGTTTACAATGCGACCTATGACGATTTCAGACAGAAAAGATTCGACTATGAGTTTGCCGATGCGGCATATAGGCTCGGACTTTGCTATATGGACGGAATAGGCTGTGAAATCGATCACTACATGGCATTGCTCTACTTTTTACAGGCTGATTTTGCCGTGAAAAAGAGAATAGAAACCGCCGATTGGTACGGCGATGAGCTTTTGGCTGAAAATATAAAAGGGAAAATTACCGAACTCGAAAAGGAGCTCGGCGACATCATAGATAAAAAGACCGACCACATTTCAAAGGATTATCCGTGGATTTGCGGCAATCTTGCGGCGGGCACAAGACGGGTTGAGGCTTTGTACAGAAGAATAGGCTTAAATGAGATTAAGTTCACTCTTGCGATTTTGGAGCATGACGGCACAAGGAGTGAGACGAGGGCTTTTGTCACGATACCGGAGCTTGAACATGTGGAGCTCTCCGATGAAATCTATTTTTATGCCGACAAGGTTAAAGATTTCTGGTGCATGAACACGGGCCGATTTGTTTTCAACCATGTGGTTTACAATCCATACCTAAAACGACATGAATTTTATCTTTTCGATGAGCTTCAGGCTTTTATCGATGCAAAAAAATACACCTACCGAATAAGCAGACTTGATAAAAGCGAGCTTTTTATAAGGTTTGCGGCAGTCAGCTTTGAGGGAAGTGATAAGACATATAATTACATCTGTGACGATGAGAATATCGGAATAGGTGATAAGGCGGTTGTTTCGACAGCTGACGGAGACAAGACGGTTACGGTAGAGAACATCTTTGTTCTGAAGGAAAGCGAGCTGATTCTTCCGCTTGAGCGCTACCGTGAAATAAAAAGAAAAGTTAGAAAGGACGAAATAAAATGAGAGACGAAAATTTACTTATCAGACTTTGTGACGAGCTTGGTGTTTCGGGATACGAGACAAAGGTAAGAGAAATCTGCGAGAAGGAGTGCGCTCCTTATGCGGACGAGATGACCGTAGATGCCATTGGCAATCTCATTGTTCTCAAGAAGGGCAAGGGCGGCGAGAACTCAAAGAAAATCATGTTTGCCGCACACACCGACCAAATCGGATTTATGGTTAAGAAAATCGAGGCTGACGGCAGACTCAAGGTTTGCAATATGGGCTGGAACTGGACTGGCTCCGCCTACAACGAGAAGGTAATTTTCAGAAACGGAATTATCGGAGTAGTCGGCTGTGAGGGAAGCATAGAGGACGCTAAAAACCGTGTTGACCAGCTTTATATCGATATCGGTGCTAAAGACAAGGCAGATGCTGAGAAGCATATTAAAATCGGTGATGTATGCGGTTACTTCGGCCCTTATTTCAATCTTCTCAACGACAACATTGCTTGCAAGTCGCTCGATGACAGACTCGGCTGTTATCAGCTTATCGAGGCTCTCAAGGAAAACGACGGAAGCTATCCCAACGATGTTTACTATGTTTTCACCGTTCAGGAGGAGCTCGGATGCAGAGGCTCTAAGGTTACGGCTGAGAGAATTCACCCCGATTTCGGTATCGCTGTTGATGTAACTCCCGCTCATGATCTTCCGTGCGATCTCACAGGCTCTAACACAGTTGGCGGCGGAATCGGCGTAAAGATCTGCGATCCGTCCGTTGTTTGTGACGAAGGTCTTGTAGCCGCAATGGAATATGAGTGCGAGACAAGAGGAATCAAGTGGCAGAGAGAGGTCATTGACAAGGGCGGCACAGACGCTTCGAGCATGAATCTCTCCGGAACAGGCGTCAAGGCTGGTGGAATTTCCACTGTTCTTCGCTATCCTCATTCTCAGAGCGCTGTTTGCTCAAAGGATGACATTGAGGCCGGTGTAGACCTTTGTGTTGCTATTTCTGCTCATCAGTTTTGATTTTTGACAAATATAGTTTTTTAAGGAGCGGCAAGTGCTGCTCCTTAGTTTTTTTTGCGTGTTCAAAAAGTTAAGCGTTTAACAATCGTGTAATTTATTTTTAAATAATATATTGTAAAAACAGTTATCTTAATGTATAATCATATTTGCAGATGTCCCCCGATTCTAAATGCGGCAGGGGGATTTTTGTACGCAAAAAAATATTTGGTGAGGAGTTGTAAAAAATTGAGTAAGTTCAAAGAATTATTTGGCGCTCAGGACATGACTGTAGGAAGTCCTACCACATGTCTTATGAAGTTTGCCATTCCGCTGCTGATAGGCAATGTTGCACAGCAGCTCTACAATACCGTCGACTCTATCGTCGTCGGAAAGTATATCGGTGACTCGGCTTTGGCGGCGGTCGGTGTTGCGGGCCCGATTTTCAACCTGTTGCTTTCTCTTTTTATGGGAATTTCCACAGGTGCCGGTATAATAGTAGCTCAGTATTTCGGAGCAAAAAACAGAGACGGTCTCTCGAAGGCTGTCGGCAATATTCTGTTTCTGACGGGCTGTGTAACCGTTATCGTTATGATACTCGGTACTGCGGTCACCGCTCCGCTTCTAAAGCTTATGGATACCCCTGAGGGCGCTGTCTATGACGGTGCAAGGGATTACCTCGTGATTTACTTCTTAGGCTTCCTTGGCTGTGCTGTTTACAACATGGGCTCGGGTATGCTTCGAGGTATGGGCGATTCCGTTATGCCGCTTGTTTATCTGCTTATTTGCTGTGGACTCAACATTGTTCTTGATGTCGCACTAATTATCGTCATGAAGGACGTAGCCGCTGTTGCGATTGCTACCGTTATCGCTCAGTTTGTTTCGTCTGTGCTCTGCATTTTAAGACTTATGAAGATGAGAGATTCGTTTGATTTCGGTCTCAAGTACTTCAAGCCGATTAAGTCACTCTGCTTCAATGTCATCAAGATCGGACTTCCCTCAGGTCTCACAACAGCGATTTTCTCATGTTCTGCACTTGTCGTTCAGTCGCTCATCAATTCCTTCGGTGAGGTTGTTATCGCAACAAACACCGTTATCATGAGAGTTGACGGTTTTGCTATGATGCCGAACTTCTCCTTCGGTATGGCTATGACCACTTATATCGGTCAGAATGTCGGCGCAAGAGAGAAAGAAAGAGTTGAAAACGGCTGGAAATACGGCATGAGAATTGGCCTTATATTCGTTGCTGTAATGGTTGCGCTTATCTGCATATTCGGCAGAGGACTCATGGAAATCTTCACCGCTACACCTGAGGTTGTTCAGCTTGGTTCCACTATGCTTCGTATGCTCGGTATCGGCTACCTCTTCTGCACGGTTCAGCAGGTACTTCAGGGCACAATGAGAGGCGCAGGCGACACTGTTTCGCCTATGTTTATCTCTATCATCACAACGGTTATCATTCGTGTTCCGCTCGCTTACCTCTTGAAGTCGCTCTTTATGGGCTCTACCTTCACGATTTTGGGACAGAACCTCGGCGCTCAGTCACCGTCTGTGGCAATTTGGCTTTCAATGCTCATCTCTTGGTTCTGCGGTGCTATTATTACGACAATCTTCTTCAGATTCGGAAAATGGAGAAAGAAGGCTCAGAAAGCTGTTTTTGCGGCAAACGAGAGCGTTCCGGAAAATTAAACAATATAAAAACAGAGAGGGAATGCTTTGTCGGCGTTCCCTTTTTCTATGTGACTTATTGAAGAAATGAGATAAATTTGTTATAATTAGAATATATGCTTATCCCCAAAAAGATGGCTTAAATAGATTTAAATAAAAGTGAGGAAAATGAAATGCCAAAGGAATTTTATCATATGACTATTGCGGGTCTCGAGCGTGATTTGCCGATTTGCCCGATTAACGACAAGGTTTCAATCGCAGGCTTTGTTATGTTCGGCGATGTTGAGATCACAGAGGCTTGTGCAAGAGAGCTTCTCAAGAAGTGCCCTGAGCACGATGTCATTTTGACAGCAGAGAGCAAGGGTATTCCGATTGCTTACGAGATGGCAAGACAGGGCTGCGGAAAGTATGTCGTAGCAAGAAAGGGCGTTAAGGCTTACATGACAAACCCTGTATCCGTCGAGGTTAAGTCTATCACTACATTTAAGGTTCAGACTCTCATCCTCTCTGAGGAGGACGCAGAGCAGCTTCGCGGCAAGAGAGTTCTCGTTGTCGATGATGTTATTTCCACAGGCGAGTCCCTTGAGGCACTCGAGGCACTGCTTGCAAAGTGCGATTCCAAGGCTGTTGCAAAAGCCGCTGTTTTGGCTGAGGGCGACGCTAAGGACAGAGATGATATCATTTATCTTGAGCCGCTTCCGCTTTTCTTCAAGTAATTTAAGCGGTATGGCGTTTAACTATGAAAAGCTTGATGCCCTTTGCCTTAGCATGGGTATCGAGCTTAAAAAAGACGAGATATTATCAAAATACACAGGCTTTAGAACAGGCGGCCCGACCGACAGAATGGTGAACGCAAAATCGGAAGCTGAGTTAAAGGCACTCATTGAGCTTATCGGCGAACAGGGATATAACTACTTTATCCTTGGCAGAGGCTCCGATATGCTTGCACTTGACGAGGGTTACCGTGGAATAGTCATAAGACTTGACGGCGAATTTGCGGAAATAAGCCTTTTGGAGGACGGTTTGACCGTAGAATGCGGTGCGGGAGCATCGCTTTCTTCTCTCTGCATTTTCGCAAGGGACAACTGCCTATCGGGAATTGAGTTCGCATGGGGAATTCCGGGTTCGTGCGGCGGTGCGGTCTATATGAATGCCGGCGCTTACGGCGGTGAAATCAAGGATGTTGCCCAAAAGTGCGAGTTTTTAACTAAGACTGGCGAGAAAGGCGAGTTTTCTCTTGATGAAATGAAGCTTACTTACCGTCACAGTGTTTTTTCGGACTCTGATATGATTATCACTAAGGCATATTTTAAGCTCAAATCTGCCGACAAAGCCGAGATAGTCGCAAAAATGGATGAACTTATCGGAAAAAGAAAAGCTAAGCAGCCGCTCGAATATCCGAGCGCGGGCTCGACCTTTAAAAGACCCGAGGGATATTTTGCGGCGGCACTTATCGAGGAGTGCGGACTTAAGGGCGCAAGCGAAGGCGGCGCCGAAGTCAGCGAAAAGCACTCGGGATTTATCATTAACAAAAACAATGCGACCGCAGAAGATGTTCTGAAGCTTATCGACAGAGTCAAGGCTACTGTCCTTAAAGAAAAGGGCGTAGAGCTTGAGTGCGAGGTTAGGATACTGAAATAAGGAGTGGCATATGAATTTTGTAATTGTAACAGGACTTTCGGGAGCGGGAAAATCGAGAGCGATTGATGCCATGGAGGATATCGGCTTTTACTGCGTCGATAATCTGCCGCCGATGCTCATTCCCGTTTTCTATGATATGTACACGAAATCCGAGGGAATGCCGCCAAAGGTAGCCGTTGTGTGCGACACAAGAGGCGGAGAGTTTTTCAAGTCGTTTTTCGATGCAATCGAGACCTTGAAGAATCAGGGCAGAGAATATAAAATTCTTTTTCTCGACTGTGCAGACGATATTCTCGTGAGAAGATATCAGGAGACAAGAAGAAAGCACCCCTTTGCCGACAGCTTTAACGGCTCGCTCGAAAAGGCTGTTAAGCTCGAAAGAGAGATGCTCCACCCCGTAAGGGAGAGAGCAGACTACGTCATAGATACATCTAATCTTCGTCCGCAGTACATGAAGGAGCAGATCACAAAGATGTTTATGCAGTCCGGAGAGAACAGCCTCTATGTGCACTGCATGAGCTTCGGCTTTAAGAATGGACTGCCAAGTGAAGCAGACCTCGTCTTTGATGTGAGATGTCTGCCGAATCCATTCTATATTGACGAGCTGAGAAATCAGACGGGTCTTGATAAGCCGGTTTACGATTACGTCATGGGTCAGCCTGAGGCGGAGGAGTTCAGAAATAAGATTATCGATATGGTTGATTTTCTTCTTCCGCTTTACATAAAAGAGGGCAAAAGCCAGCTTGTTATTGCGATAGGCTGTACGGGCGGACACCATCGCTCGGTTGCGTTTGCCGAATATATTTATAATCATTTAATCGAAAAGAAAATCAAATCAACGGTCACTCACCGTGACATTTTAA
The DNA here is from genome assembly GCA_963589785.1 of Bacteroidaceae bacterium. Classification (GTDB taxonomy): domain Bacteria; phylum Bacillota; class Clostridia; order Oscillospirales; family Acutalibacteraceae; genus SIG603. The sequence continues at coordinate 127,431 of CAVAMJ010000004.1, forward strand.
AGTAAAACAAAGTTTAAAACGAAGTAAAATAAGGAGACAGCGGTATGTCATTTTCGTCCGATACAAAAAACGAGCTTTGCCGAATACAGAATAAGCGTGAAGCCGACGATGTTGCAGAGGGATATGGTATGCTGCTGTTTTCCAAGCTTCTGACGAGTGAGAGAACGGCGATCAAAATCGAGAACAGCAATGTCGCAAGGCTTTTGGCTGAATATTGTGCCGCCCTTGCGGGAGTTATTCCCGAGGTTCAGGTGAAGATGAGCGCATCGGGCACAAACAGCGAACGCAAGCAAAACAAATGCGTTTTCAGCTTGAGCGATGATTTTCAGAAAAGACAGCTGACGGATGCTTTCGGCATGAGCGAGGGCAAGCTTTTCTTGAGTGAAACCATAATTAAGGGCAATGAGGCGGCTTTTTTGAGAGGCGTTTTCCTCATTGCGGGAGTGGTGACAGACCCAAACCGCGACTATCACCTCGAGATTACCGTTTATTCCGAGAGACTTTCGCATGAGCTGAGCAATTTCATCTGTTCGCTCGGCTTAGGAATTCAGTCGGGAGTTCTCGAGAAGAACGGCTCGAAAAATGCTTTTATTGTGTATATCAAGGATTCCACGGGAATAGAGGATTTTCTAACGTTCATCGGCGCATCGAGCGCAAGCATGGAGTTCATGCAGATTAAAATGTACAAGGAAGCCAAGAACAACATCAACCGCAAGGCAAACTTTGAGACTGCCAATATGGACAAAACCTATTCGGCATCGGCTAAACAGACGCTTGCCATTGCCGTGATAAACGATACCATAGGTTTTGACGAACTTACCGATGAATTAAGAGCGGTATGTGAACTTAGACTTAATAACCCCGATATGACGCTCAAGCAGATGAGTGAGAAGCTCGGTATAAGCCGCTCGGGAGTGAACCACCGATTCCAGAGAATTATCAAAATTGCTGAGGAATGTACGGGCGGTAAGAAGATAGATGAGCTTATCAAGAGATTTTGAATCGAAAGGAAAAGAAATTGAGAGAAACACTAAACGCACGCCAGAAGGCTATGTTCTGGGGAATGATAGGCGGTCTTGTGCTTGTGATAGCACTTGTCGTCTTTTTGATTGTGAGAACACTTAACCCTGCCGCAAATCAGGGTACTATGTATATAACATCGTCCGAAAAAACGGTAGAGCCTGTTTCTAATGTTCTTCAGACTACGACGAAGGGCGTTGAGACATCGTTCAGAGCATTGAAGCTCGAGGATATTGCCGACACGCTTCCCACGGTCGAGTATGACGGCGAGGATATCACGGTCGGTTTCAGCGATGACGATACGCTCGAGAATTTCAGCTTTTCGATGTATGACGAGGATCTGAACGAAATCTATACGGGCGAGGAAAAATTTGTTTTCCCCGAGAGTGCGGGCACTTATATAGTAAAGACCGAATTCAGCTGGGGATACACTGAGAAAAATTCAATTCTGACGGAAAATTACTACAAGGTATATTTTTCTGAGGAGTCACTTAAGTAAGAAGATAAAGAATATAAGGTAGGATAGGGTAAATGGAAGTTGCACTGATAATTTTAAAGCAGATAATAGTCATGTTCCTGATTATGGGAATGGGATTTTTACTTTTCAGAAAGGGACTTATAACTAAGGACGGCTCTAAAACCTTGGCGAACCTTCTCATTTATATTATTTTGCCGTGCGTAATCATAAACGGATTTATAACCGAAAGAACATCGGAGAAAATCACTGAGCTTGGTGTGAGCGCACTCATGGCGGCGGCGTTTTTGGCTGTTGCCTGTATAATTTCAAGACTTGTTTTTAAGAAATATCCGATAGATAATTTTTCTTCGGCTTTTTCAAATCCGGGATTTTTCGGAATTCCGCTCATCGTAGCGGCATATTCAAGCGAGGCGGTTTTCTTCATCACCGCATTCATCGCTTTTCTGAATGTTATGCAGTGGACATACGGTGCGGCAATCCTTAAGGAAGAGAAGATAAAGATAAACGTCAAGACGATATTTACATCGCCGTTTATCATAGGTCTTATTATCGGACTTATCATTTTCTTTACGGGTGTGCCGATTCCGACTGTTGTCAAAAGTACAATCTCAGCCGCAACCAACGCAAATACCTTCGTTGCGATGCTCGTTCTCGGAACATACCTCGCTCAGGCGGATATGAAAGAGGTTTTTCTCTCGCCGAGACTCTATCTTGTCAGCTTCTTGAGATTGGTTCTTATCCCCGCCGTGTGCATGCTTGTCGGCTTTATCATTCCCGACAAATTCACGGAGCTTTTCACCTGTGTAATGATAGCCTGTGCGTGCCCTGTCGGTTCTAATGTTGCTGTTTACGCTCAGCTTTATAATAAAGACTACACCTATGCGGTATCGGCTGTCACACTCTCGACTATTTTCTCTGTTGTGACTATTCCGCTTATGCTCATGGCAGTAAGCTTATTCTGATATTAAATCTAATTTTGCATCATGTATTTTGAAAGGAGATTTTATTTATGTCTGGCGGTTTTGTTCATCTTCATGTTCACACGGAATATTCTCTCCTTGACGGAGCATGCCGAATCGAGAAGCTTCTCGACAAGGCTAAAGAGCTTCAAATGAAATCGGTTGCAATAACGGATCACGGCGTCATGTGGGGCGCCGTGAACTTTTATAAGGCGGCAAAGGAGCGAGGAATAAAGCCGATTATCGGCTGTGAGGTTTATGTCGCCCAGAGGACGAGATTTGACCGCATACATTCGCTTGACGGCTCTTCAAGGCACCTTGTTTTGCTTTGCAAAAATGAGACGGGCTACAAAAATCTTATAGCCATGGTGTCGAAGTCATTCACGGAAGGCTTTTACAACAATCCCCGTGTCGACATGGATTTACTAAAGGAGCATCACGAGGGGCTTATTGCGCTGTCTGCCTGTTTGGCGGGAGAAATTCCCAGAGCATTGAACTTAGGGGACTACGAGGAGGCTAAAAAAGCCGCGGTTCGTTATAACGAGATATTCGGACAGGATAATTTTTATTTAGAGCTTCAAGACCACGGGCTAAAGGAGCAAAAATACATAAATCCGCAGATAATCAGACTTTCCCGTGAAACGGGCATACCGACCGTTCTCACGAACGACTGCCATTATGTCGAGCGAGAAGACGAGATGATGCACAGAGTACTTTTGTGTATTCAGACGAGAAGAACGCTTGAGGACGAGGATGTTCTTGATTTCGGCTCAAAGGAGTTCTACTTTAAGTCAGAGGACGAGATGAGAAGTCTTTTTCCGAATTATCAGGAGGCGGCAGACAACACGGTTAAAATTGCCGAGAAATGTAATTTTGAATTTGAGTTCGGAAAGACAAAGCTGCCCGCATTCACTACGCCTGACGGCTCTGACAATAAAGATTATTTTGTCAGAATGTGCTATGGCGGCATGAAAAAGCATTACGGAGAAGACCCCGACAAAAGCGTCATCGAAAGACTTGAGTACGAGATAAATATGATAGACAAGATGGGATATATTAATTACTATCTCATCGTGCACGATTTTATCCGCTATGCGAAAAGCGTGGGAATTCCCGTCGGTCCCGGACGAGGCTCGGGAGTAGGAAGCCTTGCGGCTTACTGCATCGGAATTACGGCGGTAGATCCACTGAAATACGACCTCATTTTCGAGAGATTTTTAAATCCCGAGAGAGTGAGCATGCCGGACTTCGATATAGACTTTGCCGACGATCGCAGACAGGAGATTATCGACTATGTCGTGAGAAAATACGGCAGTGACCATGTCGCCCAGATTGTTACCTTCGGTACTATGGCGGCAAGGCTTGCCGTGCGTGATGTCGGAAGAGCAATGGCTTTGCCGTATAATCTTTGCGATGCGGTAGCAAAAATGATACCTGCCGAAAACGGTATGACTATCGAAAAGGCAATGAGCTCTAATAAAGAGCTCAAAAAGAGATACGAGAGCGATTCGTCCGTAAGAGCGCTCATAGATATGGCGAAAAAGGTGGAGGGAATGCCTAGGCACACCTCGACCCATGCGGCAGGAGTGGTCATTACTGATAAGCCTGTTATGGAGTATGTTCCGCTTGCGAAAAACGATGAGTCTATTGTCACGCAGTACACAATGACAGCAATTGAGGAGCTGGGACTTCTCAAAATGGACTTCTTGGGTCTTCGCAACCTTTCCGTTATCGACAACGCAGAGAAGCTGATTCGTGAGAAAAATCCAAGCTTTGATATAAACAAAATCCCCGAAGACTCCAAAGAGGTTTTCGATATGCTTTGTGCCGGAAAGACGGAGGGCGTCTTTCAGTTTGAGTCGGCTGGCATGAGAAGAACCACGATGCGAGCAAATCCACGAAGCATAGAAGATCTCATTGCGATTATCTCGCTTTATCGCCCGGGACCCATGCAGTTTATAGATATGTATGTGCAGAACAGGCACGACCCAAGCAAGATTCGCTATCGTCATCCGAGACTCAAGAAAATTCTCGGAGTAACCTACGGCTGTATCATTTATCAGGAACAGGTTATGACGATATTCAGAGAGCTTGCCGGCTATTCGCTCGGAAGAGCGGATGTTGTGCGTCGTGCAATGTCTAAGAAAAAGGCGGCAGTTCTCGAGAAAGAAAAGGAAGTTTTCATTAACGGTCTTTGCGATGAAAACGAAAATGTAGTCATAGAGGGTTGTATTCGCCGCGGAGTGGACAAGCAGACTGCGGAGACGATTTTCTCAGAAATCGAAAGTTTCGCTTCATATGCGTTCAACAAATCCCATGCGGCGGCATATGCTACTCTTGCATATCAGACAGCATACCTAAGAAGATTTTATCCACAGGAATACTTTGCTTCGCTTATGTCAAGCGTTCTTGGAAACACGCCAAAGCTTCAGGAATATATCGAGGAATGTCAAAGCCTTGGAATAAAGATACTTCCTCCACACGTCAATTATTCGGGGGCGGGATTTACACCGCACGAGGAAAATATCCGATTCGGCTTGCTTGCTGTAAAAAATCTTGGCAAAGGACTTATTTCACGGCTTCAGAGAGAGCGTGAATTAAACGGAAAATTCAAGACATTCTATGAATTTTGTTCACGAATGAGCGAAAAGGACATCAATCGACGCGCGATTGAAAGCCTCATAAAGGCAGGTGCGCTCGACCGCCTCGGTTCTAACCGCAGAGAAATGATGATGGCACTTCCGATGATAATGGATTCGCTCGAGAATGACAGAAAAAACAACATCGAGGGTCAGCTTGGATTTTTCGGCACGGACGATTTCGAAAAAGAAATGAGAATAGACCCAAAGCCGGAATATCCTGAGAAGGAGCTTTTGGCAATGGAACATGAAATCACGGGAATGTATATAAGCGGTCATCCCATGGCTCAGTTCCGCGAGGCTTTTGAGACGGACTATGCCGCAAGGACAGACAGAATCATTTCATCCGCAAAGGGCGAAAGCGGTTACTACCGTGACGGTCAAAATGTTAAGATTATTGGAATTATCGAAACAGTCAAGAAAAAAGCAACCAAATCAAACTCGACTATGGCTTTTGTCACGGTTGAGGATATGTACTCGAGCATAGAAGTTCTTGTGTTTGCGAACATTTTTGAGACCTCACAGAATTCTATGCGAGAGGGAGACACGGTAGAATTCAGCGGCAGACTCAGCTTCACTGAGGAACAGGAGCCGAAGCTTGTGGCGGACAGCGTGAGAAGAGTTTCTTCCATGTCGGATATTAAGCTGCTACGCTCAAACTCAAATAAAGGAAAGAACCGTGAAAGCTGTGATAACGACCGTTTGTATGATACGGTCTCACCGATTAGGAGTATTCAAAATCCCGTTCAGAGCCAAAAGCCGTCAAAAAATCCGGGACTTTATCTCAGAATAAAGAACAACGAATGCCGTGAGTACGAAAAGGCCTTGCAATATATAGATATATTTGACGGCAGAATGGATGTCTACATTTACTTCACCGACAGCAAGAAAATTGTCCGTGCCCCCGCAAGATACAGGGTGGATGTCAATGATGTTTTGATAAGAGAATTAAAAAAGCTTCTCGGAGACGAAAATGTTGCTTTAAAAGAATAAAAACGAAAAATGTATCCATTTATCAAATTGATTGAAAAGTTTTAAAAAAATTGTCTAATTTGTCGGTTTTCGATTGCGTTTGCATTTTATCTTGAAATTGTATTCAATTTTGAATATAATGTAAATACGGACTTTTAAGTTCATATAGGATTAATTTTAACCTATGTGAAAAGTTCGTAAAAGAAGTTTAAGCAACCGAAAAGGTTGCAATGATGTTATGATGTTTTACTAAATCTTATTCTGGGAGGAATAGAATAATGTGTGCTAAAAGAATAGCAGTTCTCACAAGTGGCGGAGATGCTCCGGGCATGAACGCAGCGGTTCGTGCGGTTACAAGAACAGCTATAAACGAAGGATATGAGGTTTTAGGTGTTGTCAGAGGATATAACGGTCTTCTTCATGATGATCTTATTCCGCTCACACTCAGAAGTGTTTCCGATAAGATTCAGCTTGGCGGAACATTCCTTTTCTCTGCAAGAAGCCCTGAGTTTGCCGCTCCGGACGGATCCGGCTTCAAGAAGGCAGCAGAGACTTGCAGAAAGCATGATATAGTCGGTCTTGTTGTTATCGGCGGTGACGGTTCTTTCCGTGGTGCAAGAGCACTTTGCTACGAGGGAATTCCGACAATCGGTATCACTGGTACAATCGATAACGATATTACTTCTTCCGATCACACAATCGGCTACGACACAGCTATGAACACAGCTATTCAGCTCATCGATAAGCTCAGAGATACAACAGAGTCTCACGACCGTTGCTCCGTTGTTGAGGTTATGGGAAGAAACTGCGGTGACATCGCTCTTAATGTCGGTATTGCTGCGGGCGCAATCGTAACTCTCGTTCCTGAGGTTCCGTTTGACATGCAGAAAGACGTTATCGATAGAATCAAGGCTGCACAGAAGACAGGCAAGAAGCACTTCATCGTTGTTGTTGCTGAGGGCGTAGGCCACACAGACGACATCGCAAAGCTCATTGAGAAAGAGACAGGAATTGAGTCAAGAGCTACAATTCTCGGTCACGTTCAGCGCGGCGGTTCTCCGACAGTCAGAGACAGAGTTCTCGGCTCAAAGTGCGGCTACTATGCTGTTAAGCTTCTCGACGAGGGCAAGAGCAACCGTGTTGTTGTCATTAAGGACGATAAGGTTGTCGACTACGACATCACAGAGGCTCTCGATATGCCGAGAAAGTTCGACAAAGAGCTTTACGAGGCTGCAAAGGTACTCTCCAACTAAGAAAATATCAGGGCAAACGTCAAAAACGTTTGCCCGTTTTTTTACAAATCAATTAGCTTCTGCTAACCGCAAAAACTTTTTCTTGACAATGAGGCTCTGCTTTAGTATAATACTAACGTTATGAAATAACAAAATTACCCATGGCTATCGCCGGATGGGAGGGATATAAATGGCAGAGATCAGATTAAAAGAGAATGAGACTCTTGACAGCGCTCTTAGACGCTTCAAGAAGCAGTGTGCTCGCGCTGGCGTTATCGCTGAGGTTCGTAAGAGAGAAGCTTACGAGAAGCCTTCTGTTAAGCGTAAGAAGAAGTCAGAAGCAGCTCGCAAGAGAAAGTATAAGTAATTGAAAAATACTTAAAGCATGAAAAGCGGGCTTTTGCCCGCTTTTTTGTTTTTGCAATGAGGTAAACGTGAAAAAAAGTGGCATAAGATGGCCGACTGTCGCACTTGAGCGTGTGACGGAGCTTACACCTGAATTCATTAAGAGTATGGGAATAAAGGCGGTTTTGCTCGATGTCGACAATACCATAACTTCATACATCTCGAAGGAACCTTTCCCCGGCAGCATAGAGCTTATAAGAAAGCTCGAGAGCGAGGGGATAAGCGTATATATCGTATCTAACAACAAGAGCAAGAAAAGAATTAAGGCGGTTGCGGAGAAATTTTCGCTTCCGTTTGTCAATATTGCAATGAAGCCGCTCCCCGTGGGATTTATCCGCGCGAAAAGAAAGCTTCATGTCAAATTCAGCGAGTGTCTTGTTGTGGGAGACCAGATATATACAGATATAATAGGTGCTAATTTGTGCGGAATGAAGTCGGTGCTTTTGACTCCGATTGAGCCCGAAAGTGGCTGGAGCTTTAAACTAAGAAGAAAGCACGAGAGAAAAATCCGCGAAGGCATGAAAAATTCCGATTGAGTTTTGGGAGGTACAAAATGAAAAATCCTGTTGAAAGAATCAGAGAAATACTTTTAAAAGATCATCCTGAAAGAGCAGCTGTTGTATATACTCCGCACAACAGAAGATATTTGACGGAGTTCCCGTCCTCTGACGGCGCACTCGTCATCACAGGCGACGAGGCTGTCCTTTTCCAGGATTCAAGATATGTCGAGGCTGCGGCAGAGCAGGCAAAGTACTGTGAGGTTCGCCCTTTCACAAACCTTTATGAGAGCGTAAACGAGGTAATCAAGAAGTCTGGCGCAAAAGAGGTTCTTCTCGAGACCCAGAAGCTCACCTATGCCGTTGCCGCAAGATTTGAAAAGGAATTTGCCTCTTTCGGAGTAAAGGCTGTTCTCGATTCTCAGCTTGATAATGCCTGCATCACTATGAGACAGATTAAGTCTCCTGAAGAGATCAAGAAAATGCAGGACGCTCAGGCTATCACAGACGCTACCTTTAAGCACATTCTCGGCTACCTCAAAGAGGGCGTAACAGAGAGAGAAATCGCTCTTGAGATTGAGTTCCACATGAGAAAATTAGGTGCAGAGGGCAATGCTTTCGATCCTATCGTTGTTTTCGGTACAAACTCCTCAAGACCGCACGGTGTTCCGGGTGACAAGAAGCTCGCTCCGGGTGATTTCGTAACAATGGACACAGGCGCTATGAAGGCGGGCTACAACTCCGATATGACAAGAACAGTAGCATTCGGTTATGCAACAGACGAGATGAAGGCTCTCTATAATAAGGTTTTGGAGGCTCAGCTTGCTGTTATCGAGGCATTGAAGCCGGGCATGCGCTGCTGCGATGTTGATAAAATCGCAAGAGACATCATTGACGCAGTTCCTGAGTATAAGGGATACTTCGGTCACGGCTTAGGTCACGGAGTAGGCTTTGAAATTCACGAGTGGCCGAGATTCTCTCGCCTTGACGAGACAATCACACAGCCGGGCATGGTTATCACAGATGAGCCGGGAATTTACATTCCGGGCAAGTTCGGCGTAAGAATCGAGGATATGCTTCTCGTCACAGAGGACGGCTGCAAGACCATGACAGGCTCACCTAAGGAGCTCATGGTTATCTAAGGATAAATTCACTCTTGCAATATACAGTGAAATACTGTAAAATATTAGAACAATACTATTATTTTGGAAATTAAAACTTTTGGAGGCAATATAACATGATTACAGCCAGTGATTTCAGAAACGGCAAGACTTTCGAGTATGAGGGAAAGCTCATGCAGGTTGTTGAGTTCCAGCACGTTAAGCCGGGTAAGGGCGCAGCTTTCGTTCGTACAAAGATGAAGAATATCGTAACAGGTGCTGTTACTGAGACATCTTTCAACCCGACAGCTAAGTTCCCTGAGGCTTTCATCGAGCGTAAGGATGTTGAGTATTCCTATGCTGACGGTGATCTTTACTACTTCATGGATACAGAAACATACGAGATGGAGCCAATCAGCGCTGAGAATCTACCTGAGAACTTCAAGTTCGTTAAGGAGAACGATCCTTGCACACTTCTCTCCTACAAGGGAAAGGTTTTCTCCGTTACAATTCCTAACTTTGTTGAGCTCGTTGTCACAGAGACAGAGCCGGGCGTAGCAGGTAACACAGCTACAAACACAACAAAGCCTGCAACACTCGAGACAGGTGCTATCGTTAAGGTTCCGCTTTTCATCTCTGAGGGCGAGAAGATTCAGATCGATACAAGAACAGGCGAGTACATGGGCAGAGCTTAAGCCCTGATGCCTAACGGTTAACGATATATTTTCTGAAAGGGGTATATCACTATGAACAATACCGAAAAAGCAGCATACATCAAGGGACTCATCGAGGGTCTCGGAATTGATGAAAGCACAAAAGAGGGAAAGGTGCTCATTAAGATTAGCGAGCTTCTTTCCGATATATCCAATGACCTGGATGACGTAGCCGAGGTTCTCGGTGAGGTTGAGGGTCAGGTAGACGAGATTGACGAGGATCTCTCTGATCTCGAGGAGGAGTTCTACTTCGCTATCGAGGATGATGACGAGGATTTCGACGATTTCGAGGACTTTGAGGATGATGACGATGCTCTCGAGGAGTGGGAAGACGAGGACGAGTACTTTGAGGTAACTTGCCCTGAGTGCGGAGACACAATCGAGCTGGGCAGCTCTATCCTTGACGAGGGTTCACTCAAGTGCCCTAACTGCGGCGCACTCATGGTTTTTGACTTTGAGGACACCAAGGACGAGGATGACGCAGAGGACGAAGAGGCTTCTGAGGAGTCTGAGGAAGAGAACGAGACTGAGGAATAATCTCATTTACTCATTCTTGAATAAAAAAATTATCAGCCGTTCGTTTGAGCGGCTGATTTTTTATGTGTGTATGCGGATTAGTCCGGCTTTCTTTCTTCTTTTGGTGGCTGTTCGCTGTCGGGGAAGGAGTCCTCAAGCTGTTCGAAGTGCTCTGCTTTTCTGTCGGTGAAGTCGGATTCATAGTAGTAGGTTTCTCCGCTTGGATTGACGCCACGCTTGAGAACCTCCCAGTTTTGAGAGAGAAGATAGCTTTTTGTTATCTCACGGTTCCATTCTATCATGCAGTCCTCATAGTCACGGTTGCACTCGACAACATAAATAGCAGTATCGGTTTTTGCTATAACAGTGACCGAATGTTCTGCACTGATAAATCTGATATGGTCGCCGACTTCGATGTCGTCCCAGTCATATGAAATATAAATCGGAGTTTCTTCGCCCCAGAGGAAATCGCTTATCATGCTTGCAAAGCCAAGGCACTGAATGTTGTCACCCTCATAGGAGAACATATTCTTCGTGATTCCGTTGTACGCATTGCACCAGTAGTCGGAGTATGAGCCGAAGTTTGAGCATGGAGTCGTGCTGATGTGCATGGCGGCTTGATATTTGCTCTCGTTTTCGGTGTCTTGAGCATCATGAGAGTTCCAGTAAGAGCCGGCGGGAAAAAACTGCTTTAAAAGTGAGATTTTCTCCGTTATGGTGAGGCTTGCATACGCTGACGAGAAAATAGTGCCTTCTTTTTCGGGGTCGTCTTCAATTTCTGCTGATTTGCTTTCTTCACTCTCTGCACTTTCGTCACTATTTTCACTGTTTTCGGTTGCTTCGCTTTCTTCGGCGCTTTTGTTGTTTTCACTGCTTTCGGTGGGAGATTTGCTGACAGATGTTTTGCTTTCAGAGACTTCACTATTATCGTCGGCGGTTTCTGCGGTAGCATCTTCGTCCGTGGTGAGTTCTTTTAGATCATCGTGGTCTATGGCATAGTATGTGGCTGAAGTTTTTGCTTTGGCTGCGGTACAGCCGCTTAGCATAGCCGCACAAATGATTAAAGCAAGTGAGGCGCTAAGCCCTTGCTTTAGTTTTGATTTGATTGCTTTTTTCAAAGTCTTTCTCCTGATATATACATTTTGATTAGGTGATAATTTATCTTTTCTGTAAAAATTATCGGTTTTGATTGTGAAGAAATAGTGAATAAAAAAAGAGAGATATGCAAAAAACAAGGCATTAAATGTAACTGTTTTGCAAAAATAAACAGAACGAATATTAAACGGGTATTTATTTTTCTCTGTTTCTGAATTAATGATAACATTAATCTCGAGATTAAACTCAAGATAGATTTGCTTTGTTTTGCAACTATTTTGCATAGGGCTTTGCGGAAGCTTGAGAGGCTTCGAAGATTGATAAAATTAAACTTTCGTGATATTATCAACTAAATAATAAATACAGAACTTAAATTTAAATTAAATATGAGGTATACATGGCTCAGAAATTTTATGCGGTAAAGAACGGAAGAAAAACTGGAATATTCCTTACTTGGAACGAATGTAAGGAGCAGATAAACGGCTTTTCTTCTGCAGTTTATAAATCATTCCTCACGAGAGAGGAAGCCGAAAATTATCTTGCGGCAGGGGAAAAAGAGAAGGAGAACTTGTCGACTGTCTCAAGTGGCGAGGTGCCCGATTCAAGCGAAAGGGCGATTGCCTATGTGGACGGAAGCTACAAAAAAGCCACAAAGGAGTTTTCTTGCGGTGCGGTTCTCTTTTGGCACGGAAAGGCACTGAAGTTCTCCAAAAAATACGATGATCCCACTATGGCTTCAATGAGAAATGTTGCCGGCGAGATAATGGGAAGCGTCTCCGTGATAAATTATTGCCTGAGAAACGACATTCCCGAGATAGTCATTTTCCACGATTACGAGGGTGTCGCAAGGTGGGCAAACGGTGAGTGGAAAGCAAACCTTGATGCAACAAAGGCATACAAGGATTTTTGCGACAATGCAAGAACTAAAATGAAAATAAGCTTCGTCAAGGTCAAGGGCCATTCGGGAGACAGATTCAACGATATGGCAGATGCTCTTGCAAAACAGGCGCTTGGGATAGGCTGAGAATATTAGGTAAAGACGGTGTAAATTTACGGCTTCACAATTTTACCAAAAAAGTATTTATTTAATATAGAAAATGTGTTAAAATCAACTTAGCGCAAGCGTATGAACCAGACAGGAGGAATGATGATGGCAGAATATTCCATCGCATTATCAAAAATTATAGAGGAGCTCGGCCTTGATGCGGTTTATCTACCGAAAAGTGCCGAGGAAATAGGCGTATCAACAGCAGAAGTCAACCGTCCCGGTGTCGAGTTCTCGGGATTTACTTCCTTTTTCGACAACAAGAGAATTTCTATCATCGGAATGGGAGAAATGGCACTTCTTTTAAGCTATGACGAGGAGAAGAGAAACACCATAATCAAGCGTTACATGGAGCTTGAGCCGAAGGCTGTTATTTTCACACGTGGTCTTGATATTTCCGATTATTTCCTACAGTGTGCACAAGAGAACAATGTCCCCATGCTCAGAAGTGAACAGACTACATCGGACGTTTTCGCAACATTGGTACAGTTCCTTTCCGATGAGCTTGCTCCGAGAGTTACCCGTCACGGTGTTTTGGTCGAGGTCTACGGCGAGGGTGTTTTGATTGTCGGCGACAGCGGAGTAGGAAAGAGCGAGACGGCAATTGAGCTTATCAAGCGTGGTCACAGACTTGTAGCTGATGATGCGGTCGAGATAAGAAGATTTAACAATAACGTCCTTATGGGAAAGGCTCCCGAGAATATCCGCCACTTTATCGAGCTTCGCGGTATAGGAATTATCAACGCAAGAAGACTTTTCGGTATGGGCGCTATCAAGCTTAAAAAGGATATAGACATCATTGTAAGCCTTGAAAACTGGGATCCCGACAAGGTATATGACCGAATGGGCGTTGACAGCGAATATACTGAAATTCTCGGAGTTGAGGTTCCTGTTATAACCGTTCCGATTAAGCCGGGCAGAAACACAGCTGTTATCATCGAGGTTGCGGCTATGAACCACAGACAGAAGAAAATGGGCTACAATGCCGCCACGGAGCTTCTTTCTAATCTCGGTGTCGATGTTTCCACAATGCCTGTTCAGAAGAAGAAAAAGGATTTGAGCAATATCTGATGTACAAGTATATTTTAATGGACAACGACGGCACGCTTATGGATTTTGCCCGTGCGCAGTCAAAGGCAATAGAGCTTGCATGGAACGAGAGCGAGACGATAAGCCCGAAAAAATATTCACCGTCACTCGGAGAAATCTATGACAGAGTGAATGACTCATGGTGGAAGAAGCTCGAAAGAGGCGAATGTACCAAAAAAGAACTGACAACGGGAAGATTTCGTGAGTTTCTCAAAGAAGCGGGAGTAAGCGGTGACGAAAACGAGATAGCAAAGCTTTATGAAGAAAATCTCTCAAGGCAGAAATTTCTGCTTCCCGGAGCAGTCGAAAAAATGCGAGAGCTTAGCGAAAAATATCGTGTTTTCATCATCACGAACGGAATAGCGTTTGTTCAGCACGGCAGACTTGACGACTGCGAATTCACTCCGTATTTTGAGAAAATGTATGTTTCTGAGGAAACGGGTTTTGCTAAGCCCGACAAGAGATATTTTGACTATGTTTTAGCCGATATAGGCGACAGCGATTTATCTTCCTATCTTGTGGTGGGCGATTCGTTATCGTCTGACATAAAGGGTGCGATGAATGCGGGCATAGATGCCGTGTGGATAAATCCCGACGAAAAGCCCTTGCCAAGCGGAATAAATGTCAAATATCAGATAAAGAGCATAGCAGAACTTGATATTTGACTTAAAAGAATATTCAAAATTAATTTATACTTTTGACTTTATTTAGAGTAAGGAGTATATTATTATTAGATTACAGAATCATGAAAGGTGGTTTATAAGATGGGATTCATTAAGAATGCAATAAGCATTGCAGCAGCAGGTGTTGCGGCAGCAGGTGCTATTAAGGTGGCAAAGAGATACCAGGAAAACAGAACTCTCGATCAGGTGGCTGCAGGTGCAGGCGGAAATCCTTCCAAGAAGGAGACAAGCGAGATTATCGGTGATATTGCAAGAGCTACAACAGAGGTTGTCGAAGAGGCAGGCGTAGTTGTTCTCGATACAGTTTATTCCGTATCGGATAAGGTCAAGGAGCAGATTGCCGCTAAGAAGGCAGAGCTTGCAGAAGAGCGTGAGAACGCTGAGACCGATGAGGATATTCTTGAGGAAGAGGGCGTAATCAAGTCCGACGACGGCGACATCGAGATTGAGATTGTCGTTGAGCCTGAGGATGAGGAGAAGTCCGAGCCTGAAGCTGAGACAGAGACAGAGCCTGAGAAGACCGAAGAGGCTGAAGAAGAGCCAAAGGCAGAGACAGAGGAAGTTCCTGCTGAGGAAGAGAAAACAGCCGATGAGGAAGAGGAAGTCGAAATCAAGATCGAGGACGAGGAATAATTTTCCGCTTTTTTCGGTAAGCTAAAATAAATAGTTATTTGCGCAGAGCTTAGAAATAGGCTCTGCGTTTTTTTGTGAAAAACCACAATACTTCATATTGATAACCATAAATTTCACTGATAGAATAAAGGTAAGTTAATCCTGTTAACTATGAAAGGTGTGTGGAAAATGGATAATACAAATAAGCTTAAGCTTTCGACATTCTATATTCATGTAATGGAGGGCGCTGAGCAGTCAGGGATTTCGATTGATGAGGCAATTGAAAGAGTTAAGGCAATGGGCTACACGGCTTTTGACATCGGTTACAGACAAAACTGGATTCCCGTTCCCACCGAGGAGGTTATCGAGAAAATTCATGCTCACGGTATGAAGATAGCAAATTTCTTCGTGAATGCCGATTTTGCACATGAATTTGACAGAGAGTGGTTCGAGGGCTGTATCGACTGCATAGCAAAGTCTGATACGAATTTATTACAGCTTACCCCGGGACTTTTCGGCAAGGACGACAACAGAGAAGAGGCACTCGAAAAAATGATTGCCGCTCAAAAAGAAGTTGTCGCAATGGGCAAGGAAAAGGGCGTTATCGTCACGGCGGAGGACTTTGACCACATCGATTCTCCTATTAACACGATAAGAGGAATGGAGAACTTTTTTGATAAAATCCCAGACCTCGGATTTACCTTTGATACGGGTAACTTTTTCCTCATGGAAGAGAATTGTCTCGATGCATTTGAGCTTTTCAAGGATAGACTTCATCATGTTCACCTGAAGGACAGAGCACTTGTGCCGTTTGATGAAAACGAACTCGACAAGGAAACCTACACGGGAAAGAAAATGTACGCTTCTCCTGCCGGCTACGGAGTGGTTGACATGAAAAAATGCATTGAGCTCATCAAATCGACAGGCTATGACGGCTATTTGGCAGTTGAGCATTTCTGTGCGAAAAATCAACTTGATTATCTCGAGAAATCGGCGGAGTTTGTCAAGAAAGCTTGGAACAATGGTGAAAAAAGCACATAGGGGCAATATTTGAACAGCTGTTTTGCTGAGCTAAAATTAATATTTACAGAGAAGTACAGCTATGCTACAATTCAAATAGGGAACATGGAGGATATTATGGCATTTGATAACGTGACAAAGGAATTTAAAATTGGAAAATATACCGTGCCGTCAAGAATAATTTTGCCGCCCATGGCAACGGGAAAATCTCCTGACGGTTCAGTGACAGACAAGCTTCTCGAATACTACAAAAAACTTGCCGAAAACCCATATATCGGAATTATCATGACAGAGCATTCCTATGTGAATATACAGGGAAAAGCGCACGAAAATCAGCTTTCGGCAGACGGAACGGCTGATGCGGAAAGCTTTAAGAGGCTTAATGAAATTATCCATACGGCAAAGAAAGGCACTCTAGCAATTGAACAGATAAGCCATGCCGGAAACAAGGCAAGCGAAAAATGGACGCACTGCGAAATTCTCGGGCCAAGTGACGACGTCAACAAGGACGAGAAAGTAAGGGCAATGACGATTTCTGAGATTGAAAAGCTTGAAGAGGATTTTGTAAATGCGGCAAAAAGAGCCGAGGAATACGGCTTTGACGGAATCGAGCTTCATGCGGCTCACGGCTATTTGCTAAGCCAGTTCTATTCACCGATAACAAATCGCCGTGACGATGAGTACGGTGCAGGCAGCGTTGAAAACAGAGTGAGAGTTATCACCGAGATAATCGAAAAGACAAGAAAAGCGGTTTCACCTGATTTTCTTGTGGGACTTCGTTTCGGCGCTTGCGACAGAAGAGCGGACGGAACGGGAGCAACTATCGAGGATGCAGTCAAGGCGGCTTCACTTTTTGAAAAAGCGGGCGCAGACTTCATTGATATATCGGCAGGTGTTGACGGAGTAATTACTCCCAAAGATCCCAAGGACAGATTCCCGGGATTTTTCAAGGAGGAGAGCAAGATTATCAAGGGTGCGGTAAATATTCCCGTGTTCACTTGCGGCGGAGTTAAGAAGATTGCCGAGGCTGATAAGCTTATCGAGGACGGATATGCCGATATGATAGGAATAGGACGAGCATTGCTCGCAAAGGCTGATTTATCCGAATAAGCGCCTTTAGGCAAGAAACGGAGGGTAATTATGAAAAAAACAAGACAAAGAATAACGCTTGTGCTCTTAACGGCGATGATTGCACTGCTTTTCACGGGTTGCGTGAAGCTTGACACAAGCATAACCATAAAAAAGGACGGCAGAATAGATCTTGATATAATTTATGCTGTTTTAGAGGATTATTACGATTCCGAAATAACGATTTCTGATGAGAACAAATCTATGCTTGCGGCGGCTGGAATAACCTGTTCCGATTATTATGAGGACGGATATGCTGGAATAAGACTAACAGGGGAGAACATCAAGCTTTCGACAGACTTTGACGATGCTTTTTCCGATGTTTTCGATTTTGACGGAAATTTTCTTTCGTATTCGATAGACGGCAACAGGGTTTCGGTTACAGCACTTCAGGACGATAGCTACACGGGCGGTTCTTATTCGAAAGAATACGGCAGTATGATTTCGATGTCGGGCGCAAGCGCACAAATTAGAATTACCTTCCCTGAGGGAACAAATGTCATAGATAACAACGCAACAAGCGTTTCTTATGATGGACTTACCTACACATGGGATTTGCTTCAGCTTGATTTCCGTGACGGTCTGCGTGTAGATTTTGAGATGCCTATGGGTGCGACGGTGCCGCTTCTTTATGCGATAATCGGCGGCGCAGTCGGTGCGGTTGTCATTGTTGTGATTTTGGTTGTTATACTCATTAAGTACAACAAAAAGCAAAAGGCAGAGGCTGCGGCGAGAATGTGCGCTGAAAACAATAATAAGAATGCGGCTTATATTCCGACGCAAATTTCTTCGCAGAATTTGCCGCAAAACACAGAGCCTATGCAAAATCCGCAGAGCACCGCTCAGAGTGAAGAAAACCAAAATAATCAGCCGTAATGCGGTGAAATCAAATATTTTTTGATGCTTAAGCCCCGAGTTTATCGGGGCTTTTTTGTTGTGATTTTAGCTTTTTCGTGCTAAAATAAAGTCAAATCCAAAGGATTTTTCATAGCGGAAAGCGGTGAAATTATGTCACAAAAAACAAATAAAAAAAGAAAAATATCAGCCGTATCGGCGTTTCATTTCTATCGGCTTACATATAGGTCGATTCTTTTTGTGCTTGCTCTTATTGTTTATATTCGGCTGAGGATTGAGAAAAGCTCCGTTTCGCTCATGGATTTTCTAAAAACCCCGGTGCTTTTTGTCGTCTGGGTGAGCTTCATGGTCGAGATGATACTTCGGTTTATTCCCGCCAAGCTTGAAAGCCCCGGCAGTCAAAAGCAGTTTGCGAGAAACTACCACAGCACAGGTTCGATAGACGTGAAGCTTCACGATAACAACGCAGTCATGATAGTTGCGCTTGTTTGGATTGTTTTCAATGCGGCAATAGGCGGACTTTATATGCTCGATATTATCGACAAGGGCATACTTCTCTTGATTTCTCTTGCGTTTTCCGTTTGTGATATGGTGTGTATACTTTTTTTCTGCCCGTTCCAGACATGGTTTTTGAAGAACAGGTGCTGTTCCTCGTGCCGCATTTATAACTGGGACTATGCTATGATGTTCACTCCGCTGTTCTTTATTCCGAACGCTTACACATGGACGCTTTTAGGATTCGGCGTGCTGCTAGTTATCCGCTGGGAACTTGCCGTTTGGATGTATCCCGAGAGATTTTCTGAGAACACCAACGATTTTATTTCCTGTAAAAACTGCACGGAAAAGCTTTGCCAGCACAAAACCCAGCTTATTTCCTTCAGACGCGGACTTGTCGTCTATGCCGACAAGCAAGTGAAGAGAATTCTCGGAAAGACTGAAAAGGAACTGGAGAAAATCGTCAAGAAATGATGAAATTGAAATAAACTTAAATTTTCACTGCATTAGAATGTATACTATACAATTTATGCAGTCAAATTATTCATTGATTTTATCGAAATTTTGTTTATTTATACAAAAGTTGAATTCGGAGCTTGCAAAATACCCTTGCAAGCTTGCATTTTGCCGTTTTAGTAACTATAATAAGTTTTGAATTTAAGCGAAACTATATCTGTTTCGGAAAGGTTACAAAAAGAGGTAAAGTAAAATGAAAAAGATTATATCCGTTCTTTTGGCAGTAAGCATGGCTGCTATGGCTTTCACAGCATGCTCAAGCTCTTCAAGTTCTTCAAGCTCCACAGCTGAGTCAAGCACAGCAGAATCAAGTGCCGCTTCAAGCGAGGCAGAGGCAAGCGATTCAAGCGCAGAGTCTTCCGCTACAGCAACAGGCGACTTCACAACTGTTACAGACGGTGTTCTCACACTCGGCACAAACGTATCATTCCCTCCATATGAGTACTATGACGGTGACACTCCTGTAGGAATCGACATCGAGATCGCAACAGCAGTTGCTGAGAAGCTCGGTCTTACACTCGAGGTTGTAGATATGGACTTCGGTTCAATCATCACTTCTGTTCAGCAGGGCAAGATTGACTGTTCTTTCGCCGGCATGACAGTTACAGAAGAGAGAAAAGAGAACGTTAACTTCACTCAGTCCTATTCCACAGGCGTTCAGGCTATCATCGTTCCTGAGGGATCTGACATCGAGACAGCTGATGATCTCGCAAATGCAGAGCTCATCGGTGTTCAGGAGTCCACAACAGGTCACATCTACTGCTCTGACGATTTCGGCGAGGATCACGTTGTTGCTTACACAAACGGTGCAACAGCTGTTCAGGCTCTCGTTTCCGGCAAGGTTGACTGCGTTGTTATCGACGAGCAGCCGGCTAAGAGCTATGTAGAGGCTAACGAGGGACTTAAGCTCCTCGACACAGCTTACGTAACAGAGGACTATGCAGCTTGCGTATCTAAGGATAACGAGGCTCTTCTCTCCGCTATGGACGAGGCTATCACAGAGCTCAAGGCTGACGGCACAATCCAGTCTATCCTTGACAAGTACATCAAATAATTTAGACTGAAAATCAGTAAAAAAAGGAAGCAGTCAGGTTGATTCGACTGCTTCCTTATGTTATATTTATTATCTTAGTAAAATATCAAGCTAAATCTATTTCAAAGAAAGGAGAAAGCAAATGGAATCACTGAAAAAGGGACTTTATCAGACCTTTGTCTATCAGGATAACTACCAGTATTTTGTGCGCGGCTTGAAGGTAACGCTTATCGTTGCGTTCTTTGCGCTCATCATCGGACTTATCCTCGGTGCGATTGTCTCGATTGTCCGTTCCGCTCACGACCAGCAGGGTGAGCACAAAAGCAAGATTCTCGGCTTCTTCAATGCAATTTGTCAGATTTATCTAACCGTTATCAGAGGAACGCCTTCCATGGTTCAGCTCCTCATCATGTGGTTCGTTATCTGGGCAAGCGCAAGAAGCTCCGACACCAACATGACGATTTGTGCTATCCTTTCGTTTGGAATTAACTCCGGCGCATACATTGCCGAGATTTTCCGTTCGGGTATCATGAGCGTCGATAAGGGACAGATGGAGGCAGGCAGATCACTGGGACTTACCTACGCTTCCACGATGAAGTCTATCATCATTCCTCAGGCATTCAAGACAAGTATTCCCGCACTCGGAAACGAAATGATCACCCTCGTCAAGGAGACATCTATCGTTACAGTTATCGGTCTTAAGGATTTGACTAAGGGCGCTATGATCATTCAGGCAAACACCTTCCAGGCATTTGTTCCGTACTTTGCTATTGCCGCAATTTACCTTGCAATCGTTCTGGTTCTTTCTTGGATTATGAGTATTGTGGAGAGGAGGCTGAGAAAGAGTGATTTACGTTAAGGACTTGACCAAATATTTTGGCGAAAATCTCGTTCTTGATAAGGTTTCCGAGCACATTGCTCCCGGTGAAAAGGTTGTTATCATCGGCCCGTCCGGTTCGGGTAAATCTACATTTTTACGCTGTCTCAATCTTCTCGAAACACCTTCTTCAGGTGAGATAAGCTTTGAGGGACAGGTGATAAACGCTAAGGGCGTGAACATCAATAAGGTTAGAGAGCACATGGGAATGGTTTTCCAGCACTTCAACCTTTTCAACAACAAGACGGTTCTCAAGAACATCACTCTTGCTCCCGTTAAGCACGGAATTATGAGCAAGGAGGAGGCAGAGGCGGAGGCTATGCGCCTTCTCAAGAGAGTCGGACTTGTCGACAAGGCAGACGCTTATCCCGCTCAGCTTTCCGGCGGTCAGAAGCAGCGTGTCGCAATCGTGCGTGCACTTGCCATGAAGCCGAAGGTCATGCTTTTTGACGAGCCGACCAGTGCGCTTGACCCAGAAATGGTAGGCGAAGTACTCGAGGTTATGAAAGAGCTTGCAGAGGACGGAATGACCATGGTTGTCGTAACTCACGAGATGGGCTTTGCCCGTGAGGTAGCAGACAGAGTTCTTTTCATGGACGGCGGCGGAGTTGTCGAGCAGGGCACTCCCGAGAAAATCTTCTCGAACCCCGAGAGTGCAAGACTTAAGGACTTCTTGTCTAAAATACTGTAAAAACAAAACACAAAAACCGCTTCGGCTGATTTAGTCGAAGCGGTTTTCTGCTGTTATATTCGGTTATTATCTTACGAGATACAGAAGAGTATTTTCACCACCGTTGCTAGTATTCTTGAAGGTTACATAGAGATAAGAATACCCATTGTTAAACAAAGTTAAGTTGTTTTTTGTGAAGCTGGATTTGTTAGGTTTATAAAAATTCATATCAGCTTTCCCGTTGTATCTGGATGAGGAAGTCACAATCTCTGTGATTACCCAACCGCTTTTTGCCTGAATTTGAAGCTTTTGATTTTTGACATTTCTGAAAGAATAGGTTGAAGTTTTGCTGTTAAATGTTTTTGCATATTCGGTAGAGCCTATTTTGAAGCTTTTGCACGGATTGGTATATTTTTTAACGGTGTATTTGAGTGTTTGAGACTTGCCGTTAAATTTATATGTGATTTTTGTTGTGCCTGTAAAAGATTGGGAGTTAATTGTAAAATAAGTGCCGAAATTTCTCAGCCAAACGCCGCCCTTGTTGCTTTTAAGGTTAGTAATTTTGAAAGTTTTGGCAGTATGGGCAGGATAAACTACTGTGTTTGTGTAGGGACTATTGTTTTGATAAACAACAATATTTTTGTTTTCAGTAGCATAAAAATAATTAGTTAGACAGCTCTGTGATCCTACAGTTGAAGAAGCACTCGCATTTAGCGGTAAACAAAAGCACAGGCTAAGCACCAAAACAAGGCTTAAACATAAGCTGACGGACTTTTTAATCATAACAATCACCCTCCTAAGGTAATAAAAATATAGTGCAATAAGTATATCATTTTTTTTTTTTTTTCAAGCGTTTGCGATTGAAATTTTGGTACAGCAAGGAGAAAACAGAGAGAAAAACACGGCAAATCTTTTTGATTTGCCGTGTTTAGGGTGTGCTGTGTAATTTAGTAGTGTATTGTATAAGAAGTTGTAATCTTAATTATTTGCCGGCGTAGTTCACCATGTCGAGAGTCTGTGTAATTGTAGCGCCGTTTGATGTGTTTGTGAATGTGACCTTCATAATGCTGAAGTTAT
>CAVAMJ010000005.1:0-144395 GCA_963589785.1 Bacteroidaceae bacterium
TGACAAAAGAGGAACGAGAGACAATAAACCATATAGAAGAAGCAACGAGATAAAATGGAGATTAGACTACAAAAGTTTAGTTTTTAATATAGATAAGTTAAAAAGAAATAAATTGAGTTAAAAGGTGCAGAGGTGTTAGCAAATTGCGACACCTCTAAATTTTTTATTTTAAAGCCACTTAAACATTTGTATAAAATGGAGAAAGCAAGATGTAGGCGTATGGAACAGCTAAGATGAGGTTCTCATCATATGTTAGGTATATGAGAAATATTATGTAACTATTCATTTCTAAGTTTATTTCCCTTGCGATAATAGTCGGGTCTGTCGGTTGTTTTCCTTGTGTTTCGGTAAATTCACAGGAAAATCAAAATTAAAGTGCCGCTTGATTTGCAGTGGTAAGCAGTCAGATTATCTTGAAAAAAGCGGTGCATTTGATTTATAATGTAGATACATTAATTGAAGTAGGTAGACACACAAAGCCAATTTACATTGATAAATCTTTATTAGAGGTAAGACTATGAATGACAGATTAAAAAGAATCGTTTGGTTCACCACAATGTCGGTTTTATGGAGTGTAGTGTTTGCTTTGGCTCTTGATAGCTTAGTAGGTATCGGAATCGGTGTTTGCTTCGGCATTGCTATGTCAGGAATTGGAAACAGCATATCCAAGAAAAAAGATGATGACGACAAAAAATCTAATGAAGATGAAAACGAAGAATAAACAGCAGTGAAAAGCATAGGTAAGCTTATTTTGATGCCTTAGCTTTGAGAAATTAAGTTAAAGAAAGCGGTAAAAATAGGAGATGCTCTCATGATAAAATATGACGAATTAATTAGAACTTTAGAACAGAAGCAAAACAGAACTCCAAAGGAAGAAGCGGGTTTAAGAGAATTAAAAAAGCTTGAAGAGTGCAAAAAAGAAATTGACAACAAGATAAAGATTGAGAGAGAGAATTTAGCACCGGAAAGCCTATTGCATATGAGTGATATGAGTG
This sequence comes from Bacteroidaceae bacterium, assembly GCA_963589785.1. GTDB lineage: Bacteria > Bacillota > Clostridia > Oscillospirales > Acutalibacteraceae > SIG603. The sequence continues at coordinate 996 of CAVAMJ010000005.1, forward strand.
ATGAATACAAGAAATTGCTTTCGCAAAGTGCGTCTTATGCTAGGCGAGAAAAATATATTTTATTGGATTTAGGCTTGCTGGGGAAAAAAGTCCATAGACCGGCGTATACCCCGATGACTGAGGAGCAGAAGAAAGAGCTCAGGAAAAGACAGGAAGAAGAATCGAAGAGAATAATCGAGGAAAACAAGCGCAAAAAGCGTGAAAAGGAATTTGCAGAGTGGAAAAGAAAGAAGGAATCCGGAGAGCTGGAGTTTGAAGAATATAAAATGCGCCAGCAAGCCGCAAAACAGCAAGCCCAAATTCTCGAAGCTATCAATAAAGGGCTGGCGGATACTCAGAGTGCTATCAAAGAAAATGCAGAGCAAACTGCACGTGCGGAAGAATGGTACCGTGCACGCAGAAAAAATTACAGAATCCAAGATGAAATGCTCAGGGATTTCTTGAAAAAGTAAAGTAGCTCAGTGAAAACGGTTTTGCTTAAAGTGCTGTAATACCCTGTCATTAAATGATAGGGGATACAAACTCTCTGTCTAAATTTGCAACAAATCACACTGCTTCTTGCAAATAAAGTGAATTTTCGAAGTGTTTTTTCAAAAAAATCTTGACCGCTAAGGCAATACAAGTTATAATAGCATTGTTGAATTTGAGCACATATTTAGTTCATCCATAAATGAGTTTTTACCATCACATGACAATATATTTGTTCTAAAAATGATTATGGAAGTGACGGAAAATTATATATCTATACGAAATGAGCAGACAAAGGGGTCTAAAACGACACTCTATTTGTCTGCTTTTTTGCATTTTTAGTTATAGTTTATGTATTTTCCGAGACTTTTTATAATATAATCCGGTGCAGTGTCCCCGCCACTTAAGCGGGTTTCGTCCGATTAAAGACAATTATCCCACACAATTTGATAGGAGGAATATCATGAGGCTTAATCCAAAAGAACAAGAGAAGCTGATGCTTCACATGGCAGGAAATCTTGCAAAAGAGAGAAAGGAAAGAGGACTCAAGCTTAATTACGTAGAGGCACTTGCGTATATCAGCTCTGAACTTCTCGAGCTTGCAAGAGACGGAAAAACAGTAGTTGAGCTCATGCAGCTTGGAACTAAAATTCTTACAAAGGATGACGTTATGGACGGCGTTGCCGATATGATCGGTGAAGTTCAGGTAGAGGCGACATTCCCTGACGGAACCAAGCTTGTAACAGTACACAATCCTATTCAGTAAGGAGGAAAATGAGCATGAAAATCGGTGAAATTATAGCCGCAGATCGTGAGATAACTCTCAACGAGGGCAAAAACACAGTGACAGTAACAGTAGCAAACAAAGGCGACAGACCTGTTCAGGTTGGTTCTCATTTTCACTTCTTTGAAGTAAACAGATGCCTTTCTTTTGACAGAGAGAAAGCCTATGGCTATCATCTTGATATCCCTTCAGGAACATCTGTAAGATTTGAGCCGGGCGAAGAAAAAGAGGTTCAGCTTACAGAAATGGGCGGCAGAAAGAGAGTATTCGGTCTTAACGACCTTACTCGTGCACAGGCAACTGACGATACAAAGGCGGCATCCTTAGAAGCTGCTAAATTAAAAGGATTTCTGTAAGGAGGGACTAAAATGAGTACTAAAATTTCCGGAAGCAAATATGCGGCAATGTATGGCCCGACTACAGGCGATAAGGTGCGTTTGGCAGATACCAGCCTTGTAATAGAGGTAGAGAAGGATTATACAACTTACGGTGACGAAGTAAAGTTCGGCGGCGGAAAGTCTATCCGTGACGGTATGGGACAGTCCGTTAAGACATGCAGCAAAGACGGCGATCTTGATCTTGTAATTACAAATGCCCTCATCGTTGATTCAACAGGAATTGTTAAAGCAGACATCGGTATCAAGGACGGCAAGATTGCCGGAATCGGAAAAGCCGGAAACCCTGACATCATGGACGGTGTTACACCCGGAATGACAGTTGGTGCATCCACTGAGGCACTTGCCGGAGAAGGACTGCTTGTAACAGCCGGCGGAATTGATACACATATCCATTTCATCAGCCCACAGCAGATTAACTGCGCATTATACAGCGGTGTTACTACTATGATCGGCGGCGGTACAGGCCCGGCAGACGGCACAAACGCAACTACATGTACACCGGGTCCATGGAATTTGAGAATGATGCTTAAGGCAGCAGAGGAATATCCGATGAACTTAGGCTTCCTCGGTAAAGGCAACTGCTCTGATGAAGCTCCGCTCATTGAACAGGTTAAAGCGGGCGCTATGGGCCTTAAGATTCACGAGGACTGGGGCGCAACACCGGCAGTTATCAACCACTGCTTGAATGTAGCGGATGAATACGATGTACAGGTTGCAATCCATACAGATACACTGAACGAAGGCGGATGCGTTGAGGATACTCTTGCGGCTATCGGCGGCAGAACTATCCACACATATCATACAGAGGGCGCCGGCGGCGGACACGCACCTGACATCATTCGTGCGGCAGCAGCACCTAATGTACTTCCGTCCTCCACTAACCCGACTATGCCGTTTACAATCAACACTCTTGACGAGCACCTTGATATGCTTATGGTTTGCCACCACTTGGACAAGAGAATCCCTGAGGATGTAGCATTTGCAGACTCCAGAATTCGTCCTGAGACAATTGCGGCAGAGGATGTCCTTCATGATATGGGTATCTTCAGCATGATGAGCTCTGACTCTCAGGCTATGGGTCGTGTCGGCGAGGTTATCACACGTACATGGCAGACAGCAAGCAAGATGAAGGATGAGAGAGGCGCACTTCCGGAAGATGCAGGTCACGACAACGACAACTTCCGTGTAAAGCGTTACATCTCCAAATATACAATCAACCCGGCAATCACACACGGTATTTCTAAGTATGTTGGTTCTGTTGAAAAGGGCAAATTCGCTGACCTCGTTCTCTGGAACCCGGCATTCTTTGGCGCAAAGCCTGACATCATCATCAAGGGCGGCATGATTGTTGCATCTAAGATGGGTGATGCAAACGCATCTATTCCGACTACACAGCCTGTTTTCTATCAGCCGATGTTTGCGGCTCACGGAAAGGCTAAGAACGAGGCTTGCCTCACTTTCGTTTCTCAGGCTGCTATGGATGAGAATGTAAAAGAGAAATACGGTCTTGAGAAGACAGTCGTACCTGTAAAGGGATGCAGAAATATCAGCAAAAAGGACATGGTATTCAACGACAGAACTCCTGAACTGACTGTTGATCCTGAAACCTATAAGGTTACTGTTGACGGCGAGGAGATCACTTCCAAGCCGGCAGAGAAGCTTCCGCTTACACAGCTTTACAGTTTGTTCTAATTAATTTGAACGATTCAAATCGGACGGACGCTCTGCTTTGCTTTTAAGAAGCAGAGCGTTACTCTGATTTTATAAATTTCAAGTCTGTAATTAATAAAGGCTTATTAGATCAGGACTGCTAAAGTAATTGTTTCCTAAAAAAGGAAAACAAACAGAAGGATATGCTAAATAAAAGGAAAGAAGAGTATAATTATGTTAGGAGTTTGTCTTTTATTTGTAGGAATCGTACTTATTAACAACGGTATGTGTTCCTTATATAAAGTAGATGGAAAATCAACCGCTATCATGAACCTTTTTACAGGCGGTCTATCCCTATTTATCAACTTTGTTAATTTGGTACAGGGCAACTATTATGCGGCAGGAACAGGACTGCTGTTCTGCTTTACATATCTCTTTGTAGCTCTGAGCAAATTCCTTAAAGCAAGCCCAATCCCATTTGCGTGGTTTTCTACTTTCGTAGCCGTCAACGCAGTTGTTTTCGGAACTATCGAAGGCTTCACAGGAAGCAGCGCACTGGGAATTACAGCAGATATTCGCTGGGCTGCAATCTGGTATCTATGGGCAATTCTCTGGGGAACATCTTTCGTAGAGGACATCTGCGGAAAGAAGCTCGGAAAATTCGTTCCGTATCTTCAGGTATTTGAAGGTATTGTAACCGCATGGATTCCGGGAGTTATGATGTTACTCAAGGTTTGGTAAGAAATTTAAGCCGATATAAAGTTTATCGGATATTGGAGGAAGTAAATAATGCTGTGCGAACAGGTTTTGGGAAAGCTTCATGATTTTGATACTACAGGAAAAGAAGTTGAATATGTAGATATCGAATGGCACGAAGCTTTCAAGAAAATACATAAGAAGACAACAGACAAGGGCACAGAGCTTGGAATCCGCATGGATGATTCCATTCTTGCCAGAGGTCTTTACCAGGACGATGTTATTTATGAGGACGAGGAGAAATTAGTAGTCGTAAATACACCGCCTTGCGAAGTGATCAGAGTTTCTCTTACACCGGGACATGAGAAAATGTCTGCAAAGGTCTGCTATGAGATTGGCAACAGACACGCACCGCTGTTCTGGGGAGAGAACGATACTTTTATTACAATCTACAACGAGCCGATGTTAGTAATGCTTGAGAAAATTCATGGAGTTAAAGCAGAAAAGGAAGTTTTGAAGCTTGACTTTGATAAGAGAATTTCCGCAAGTATTCACAATCATCATCATTAAAAGCATAAGTACACTATGAAGCAGATGAGGTATCTGCTAAAATCTAAAGAAAGATACCACATCTGCTTTATTGCTAGCTTTTAATAGGTAAAATAATTGTGGAGGAATTCATGTCAGAAAAAAAGTTTTATCTCCTACAGGTAAATGATGCATTGTTTCCCATCGGAGGTTATTCCCATTCACAGGGACTTGAAACATATATTCAGCGTGGAATTGTCCATGATGAAGACACTGCAAGAGAATATATCATTCACAAAATAAAATGGAATCTTGCATACACTGAACTTCTGGCGGCAAGACTCGCATATGAAGCCGCACAGAAAAAAGACCTTGAGGAGCTTTTGCATTTGGAGGAGCTTCTTGAAGCCTCAAGGATTCCTTTTGAACAGCGAGAAGCCGCAAGAAAAATGGGCTCTCGTTTTGCAAAGACAATTGAAAAGCTTGGGCTTTCTATCAGTGAGACAGGCTTTTTCAGAGAATATCTTGATGCGAGAAAAGGCAAAGCAGTTAATCATTGCTGTATCTACGGCGTTTTTTGCGAGGAAATAGAGATTCCTTTGGAAGAAGCACTTGAGCATTATCTCTATGCTCAGACATCGGCAATTGTCACTAACTGCGTAAAAACAATCCCACTCAGCCAAACTTCGGGGCAACAGCTCCTTAGTGGCTGCTATGGGGAATTTGATGAGATATTAAAGGATGTCATTGCCGCAAGCGAGGAGGATTTGTGCCTTTCCGCACCGGGATTTGACACAAGAGGAATTCAGCATGAAAAGCTCTATTCCAGATTATATATGTCATAACGAGTATGACGCAAAACAATATGTGAAAAATACGAAGAAACGAGGAAATCGATATGTCATATGTTAAAATCGGAGTTGCCGGCCCTGTAGGTTCCGGAAAAACAGCACTTATTGAAGCACTGTCAAGAAAAATGGCAGGCGATTACAGCATCGGAGTTATCACAAACGATATTTACACAAAAGAAGACGCAGAGTTTCTTGCAAAGAACAGCGTTCTTCCGGTAGAAAGAATCATCGGTGTTGAGACAGGCGGATGCCCTCACACAGCTATCCGTGAGGACGCTTCAATGAATTTGGAAGCAGTAGATGAAATGATGGAGCGTTTCCCGGATATTAAGCTTCTCTTTATCGAAAGCGGCGGAGATAACCTCTCGGCAACTTTCAGCCCTGAGCTTGTCGATGCGACAATTTTCGTCATTGACGTTGCAGAGGGAGACAAAATTCCGCGTAAAGGCGGCCCGGGAATCACACGTTCAGATTTACTTGTCATCAACAAAATCGACCTCGCTCCATATGTCGGCGCAAGTCTTGAAGTAATGGAAAGAGACTCCAAGAAAATGCGTGGTGACAGACCATTCATGTTTACAAATATCCGTGGAGATGAGAACGTGGATAATGTAGTAGAGTGGATAAAGAAGAATGTCCTTTTAGAAGGAATGTAAAAATTGCCTATGGATAACAAATTCGGAAAAATATCCCGTATCACGGCTTGCGCGGCTTTAAAGGACGGCAAGACCATTCTTGAGGACTTGTCCTTTACAGCTCCGTATAAAATAATGACGCCTTTCCAAAAAGAAAACGGCGGCATACAGATTATGCCCCTTTGTGCTTCGGCTGGGATAATGGCGGGCGATTCTCAGGAATTTTCCTACCGTGTAAAAGAGGGCGCAGAACTCGAAGTGCTCTCTCAGTCTTTTGAGAAAATCCACAAAATGGATGAAGGCTCAGCCACAAGAACCGTTGATGTACAAGTGGATAAAAATGCCACACTATATTATTATCCACAGCCTGTAATTCCTTTTGCGCAGTCGGCTTTTGACAGCAAGATGACTATTCATTTGGAAGATGAAACTTCACGTTTGTTCATGTTGGAGATTATTTCTTGCGGCAGAACCGCACATGACGAACGCTTTCTCTATCGCAGATTTTCTTCAAAGGTCATGCTCTATAGAGGCGATAAGCTGATTTATCGAGATAATACTCGTTATGAACCTGACAAAATGCCGATGGAGGGAATCGGAATGTATGAGGGCTATACTCACATGGCAAACCTGTTCCTTTCAAAAATCAGCAGAGGTCAGGAGTCCGATGCTTCAAAAAATCGTGAACTGCAAGAAAAAATCTGGCAGATTCTCGATGAAGATTCGGAAATTGACGGCGGCGTCACACGTCTCACATCAGGAGATTTGGCACTGAGAATTTTCGGCTGTCGTGCACAGAAGCTTCAGCAGGTGGCAGAGAAAATCAAGAGATTGTACGAAGCTATGTAAAATTTAATAAGGCATAAACTTTGGTAAAGAGAAAACAGAGCTCAGCGAATAAGGAAGACATTGTTGTCACTCTTATTGACGATCAAATAACATTGAATCAATACTATTATGATGATCAGACTAAAAAAAAATTCTCTGCTCTGATAACATGGGAAGCGAGGACAATTCGATAGATGATTGCAGAATACTCGGTGTAGTTTGCAATATCATTAAATCTACGTAGTTTTAATCAAAAAAAATAAATGCTTGCAAAAGCCCTTTGAGAGAGGAAAAATCCATTTCTCAAAGGGCTTTTTATTGGCTGTTGTTCTAGGTTCATATATTTAAAAAAGTCAATATCTGTATCATGTAAATCAATACAGGAATCGTTTTGCGAACAGTTTTTAAATATAATCTATAGCGGACATGAACCGAGAGAATAAGTGCGTCTGCTTGATATAAATCAGATATTTTGTCGCTTGAGAGAATTATATTCACCGGGATTGCATCCGAATTGCTTGCGAAATGCGTGAGCAAAACGGCTCGAACTGCTAAATCCTGTCATATCTGCAATCTGAATCATCGAGTATTGACCGCTTTGTACCAGTGACAGACTTCGATGCACTCGGTATTCTTCTAAATATCCCGTGACTGTTTTGCCCGTCATTTTTTTAAATAGACGACAGCAGACCTCTCTTGAAAGATGAACTTGGTCGGCAAGTTCTTGCAGAGTAATCACAGACTCAAAATGCGTGTTAAGATAATTCAGCATTTGTTCCAGTCTTTCAAGCTCGAGTCTGTTGGACGGAATGAATTTTTCGAATTCTTTCTTGTGTTCACAGAGAATCAGGCTGTAGATTTCGCAGAGGAGACCTTTGATTTTCAGTTCATAGCAAAAGGACTTCTGATCAAAAATTTTCTCGACTTCGTTGAGCTTATTGATTACCTCTTTTGTGCATTCGTTTTCTTCGGTCAACAGTATGCAGGGAACGGCAGAGTTTTGAAGAAAGGGACGAAAACAGTTGCGCTCCACGTCGCTTCCGAATTCACCGTAAATGAAATCGGGACGTGTCAGAAAGGTGCTGTAACGTGCACGAACGTTGTTGGGAGAATGACAGCTGTGCGGGACATTTCGGTTCAGCACAAGAGCATCACCCGGTTTGACAATATAGGTTTTTTGGTAAATCTGATAAATCGCTTCTCCCTCACGAGGAACGCTGATTTCCAGATCATTATGCCAATGAATGGGGACGCTTTTACCCTCGAATGCCCAGAGGTCGTCGTGGTTTACGGTCATGGGAAAGGCGGCGGTTCCGTGTTCGCTAAGTTCACGGTTGGCATTATCTACCAGAATTTTACGCATAGACATTAATAATTCTCCGATATTTATTGATAGGTTCTGATGAAAGCAAAATAACAGAACTCACTTTGATATTTTACATTAATTTGTAATGATAATTATAACGTTGGCACACGTATTGTGCAAGAATAGGAGTAAAGAATAATGGCAAGATCAAAAGAAGTGGATCTAACTACGGGAAAGCCGTTTCAGGTACTGCTCAAATTCGCGGTTCCTGTGATCCTCGGAAATCTGTTTCAGCTTTTTTACACGCTGGCAGACTCTGTTATAGTAGGAAAAACACTCGGTGCGAATTCTTTGGCGGCGGTAGGTTCAACAAGCACTATCATCTATTTTGTGTTCTGTTTTATCAACGGATTCACAGGTGGTTTCGGTATTTGCTTAGGACAGAGATGCGGCGCAAAGGACGAAAAAGGAATGCGCAAAAGCGTTGCGGTTTCCACACTGCTTAGCATTGCATTTGCAGTCGTTTTGACAGTCATTTGCTGTGCGCTTTCTCACCAGATTTTGCGCTGGATGCAGATTCCCGCTGACATTTCCGACGAAGCATATAAATATATGTTTGTAGTTTTGCTTGGCACAGGCGCAACCGTTTTTTACAACATGATTTCTAATATTCTCCGTGCGCTTGGAGACAGCAAGACACCGCTTTATTTTCTGGTGTTTTCTTCGATACTTAATGTCATTCTTGACCTCGTGTTCATTGTACCGATGCATATGGGAGTGGCTGGCGCCGCATGGGCAACTATTCTCTCTCAGTTCTTGTCAGCGGTATTGAGCTTAGTTGTAGGACTTAAAAATTACCCGATTCTGCATTTGCACAGAGAGGATTTCACTGATTTGAAAGACACTGCTGTTTTGCACTTAAAGACTGGATTCCCTATGGGATTTCAGATGTCAGTCATGTGCATAGGACAGCTTGCAATGCAGACGGTTGTTAATTCATTGGGAACAGCCGCAGTTGCCGGATACACAGCGGCATCTAAGGCAGACCAGCTCTCTGTTCTTGTGAATAATGCGATGATGACGGCAATCTCAAACTATGTAGCCCAGAACTTCGGCGCAGGAAGAAGAGATCGTATCAGCCAGGGCGTGCGTGCAAGCCTCATTCAAACAGAAACCTTCAATCTCATCATGTGCGTAGGTATTATATTGCTCCGTCACCCGATTGTAAAGCTGTTCCTAACGGCTCCGTCAAAGGAAATATACTACTACTCAGACTTATATCTGACAGTTGTTGCCCCGTGCTATTTCATTCTCGGCTTGCTGGCAGTATACCGTACATCAATCCAGAGCATGCAAAACGGAACTACACCATTTGCCGCATGTATGATTGAGCTTGTAATGAGAATTGCGGCAACAGTAGGACTTTCGGGATTAATCGGCTACACATCGGTATGTATCGCAAGCCCGCTCGCTTGGATCGGAGCATGTGCACTTCTGATTCCCGTTTATTACAAAATGATGAGAAAAAACAAGAACGTTCTAAACTGATTTTGCTTTAAGAAAAGCTTTCAAAAAACTTAATAACGATTGAATGTATGAAAAATCCCTTTGAGGTAGGAGAAATCCTTTCCTCAAAGGGATTTTTGTTTTTGGGGATAATTGCAATTACAGGAAAGGAGAAAAGTTACTGCATGCAAAACTAACAGCTAACTAAACTGCTTGCGATATGCAGACGGCGTCATGTGCTCAAGCTTTTTGAATTGTTTCGTGAAATTATTAATGTCAGTAAATCCTGTCGAAAAAGCAATCTGTTTAATCGTTAAAGAGGAGTCTATTAACATGGCTTTTGCGTGTGATATACGCAAAGAAATGATGTATTCAACCGGAGAACACCCCGTGTATTCTTTAAAGATTCTTGAAAAATGATATTTGCTAATAGATGCAAAATTCGCAAGAAAATCTAAAGTAAGTCGGTCGGTAAAATGCTTATCTATATATTTTACGACTAAATATATAGCGTCGCTTTGCTTTTCGGGCAGCTTATCTTTTTTGATTAACACAAGAAGATTAAGCAGCAGTTCTTCTAATTTGTTTGAAATCAATTGGGAGGAATACAATTGTGACGAATCCCATACTTCTGCAAGTCCTTCCAAATATTGCAAAAGAAGACTGTTTTTATGGCATTTGCAGACAGGCTCAGAAATAGAACGAAATTCCTTATATAAGTCACGAGCATAGTTGCCGTAAAAATGAATGTCTACGTGTTCCCATATGCTGTCTTTGGTGTAGTAGTGCTGGTATTGCTCACAGTCTATGAAGAAAAGCTCATTTTCTTTCAGATTATAGGTTTTGCCTTCGTATTCTAAGATCCCCTCTCCTTTTAGCGTGTAAGAGAGCATAAAAGAATGATAATTGTGGCGTTTTGTGAAATATCCTTTCCAATGTTCACAAAGAAAGAACCCCTGAGGGATGAGAGAGTGCGAAGAAAAGGATGAATTAATCGGAGGGAACAAAATAGAAGTGTGGCCGGGGACATTAAATTCAGCATTAACACCAAGCGAGTCAAAGGCGCTTGCGCTTGCTTTGTTTTCTACGGAGTCGATATCTGCGTAAGAAAAATTATTTTTGGTTAACAATGTGATATCTGATTTGAAAAAATGAATATGCTCAAACAAGATGAATCCTCCACAATAGCAAGATAGTATGATTAGACGGCAACTTAATCTGTTTCAATTGCTATTATAATGTCCTACAATATAAAACACAAGAACTTAACCGAAAGGTTGAAAAATAATAGTGCAATTTCACAACATAAGGAGGAAGAGTAGTGAAGTATAAGTTTAGCGTACCGCCTAAGCGTCAGGTGAGAGTGATTATTCATACTGATTGCAAAAATGAGGCAGACGATCAATTCGCAGTGGTGCATCAATTGCTGACACCAAGGTTTGTGGTAAAAGGCATAATAGGAGCACATTTTGAGAGAGGCGCCGGAATGATGTGGGATGTCGAAAAAGGCAAGACCGCGTCTGAAAGCTATAATGAAGTGCTAAAGGTATTGGGTTACATGGGTGAAAGGGATCAATACACTGTAGTCAAAGGTGCTGAATTACCTCTCGAAAATGAGCAGACACCACAGATTTCAGACGGAGCGAAAATGATTATTGATGAAGCCATGAAAGATGACGACAGACCGTTATTTATTAATTGTCAGGGCTCACTGACGGATCTTGCTTCAGCAATTTTGATGAAACCTGAAATCTGCAAAAGAATGACAGCAATATGGATAGGAGGTCAGAGCTATCCAAAAGGTGGTGAGGAATTCAATTTGATGATGGATCCGTTAGCTGCAAATGTGGTATTTTCCTCAGAGATGCCTCTTTGGCAGGTACCTATGCAGGTGTATAAAACATTTTCTGTGTCGTTAGCGGAGCTTGAATACAAGGTAGAGCCTTGCGGAGAAATCGGAAAATACCTTTTTGAAAACATGGTGAAGCTTAATGACCGATTGGGGAACACAGGATATTTGTGGCCGCAAGGTGAAATTTGGGGGCTGGGCGACCAAGGATGTGTTGCCGCTTTGATGCAGGAAGAAGAGCGAAATGACAACTACCATACTGAAAAAGCTCCGAGAGTAAATTTGCAGACATTACAGTACGAAAAAGGAGGGAGCGAAAAAGAAATTCGAGTATATGATTCGTTGGATTGCCGTCTTACATTAGAAGACTTTTTTGCTAAGCTTGCACTAAATTATGGCAAATAGCAAATGACAGAAAGGAAAATATAAGGTATATAAGGTATGAGTGGACAAAATATTATGGCTGAAAAGAAAATAGAAAAGAAAGCCGAAGGATTGAAATTTACTGAGCGACTTGCAGTCGGTGTGGGCGGGATGCCTGAGGTTGCAAATTCAATTGTTGCCGCATTTTTGACTATGTATTATACAGACAATATCGGATTGGCTGCCGGAATGGTTGGAACAATGTTCTTTATTTCGAAGCTTTTTGACGGTATCAGCGATTTGCTGGCTGGAACATTGATTGACAGAACAAGAACAAAATGGGGAAAAGCAAGACCATGGCTTTTGTGGTTGGCAGTCCCGACAGGCTTAGCTTTAGCGCTAATCTTCTTTATTCCGCAGAACGGTTCATCGACTATGCAGTTAATATATGCGTTTGTCACATATAATTTGTATACTACGGTAATGTATACGATTACAGGAATCGCAAGAAATGCACTTGCCCCCTTGATGACACAGGACATGAATGAACGCAATATTCTTTCGACATTTGGGATGTTCTTTGTTGTGGCCGGAATCGGTGCCGGATGTTCTTTTACATTCCCTCTGATTTTTGCTCTCGGCGGAGATACTCGAGCATGGAGAATTTTGTTCTCTGCTTATGGAGTAATAGTAACACTTAGCCTTCTGTTCTGTTTCTTCTTCACTAAAGAACACGTTACTTCTGTGGAAGGTTCTTTAAACACAGAGGTAGAGAAAATTAATTTCTTTGCTGGGGTTAAGCTGTTTGTTAAAAACAAGTATTTGCTCTTAGCTTTGGCAATTACATTTTTGATGCAGCTGTATCAGCAGATTCCGACAGGAGTGCAGACATATTTCTTCGTGTACACAATGGATAATGCTATGCTGATGTCTTCGCTCGGATCAATCGGTCTTATTGCAACGGTTATCGGTATCGGAGTGATTGCGGGCATAGGCTTAGCTAAATTCGGCAAAAGAAAATGTTTCTATATCGGAGTGACGGCGCAATTTGTTGCGATGATTTTAAGAGGTGTAGGCGGATTTGCACACTCAACACTGCTTTTAATGGTGTCAAGCGTGATAAGCGGCTTATTCATGGGATTGATGTCTGTTCCGGCGGCAACACTTGTGGCGGACGGAATTGATTACGGAGAATATACTCAAAATAAGAGAATCGAAGGAATCGGATCTTCAATTGCAAGCTTCTCCTCAAAAATCGGTGCCGGTTTAGGTGCAGGTTTGACCGGATGGGTACTTGCTTTAACAGGGTTTGTTGCAAATCAAGGACAAAATGCCGCAACTAATATGGGAATTGTGTGCCTCTATGCATTTGCTCCGGCAGTAATCTTAATTATTATGCTAATCATATTTAAGAAATTTTATCATTATGATGAGATTGCGGATGATGTAGTAAAAGAGCTTAATGCGAGAAAGCAAGGCGAAAATAAGTAAAATGGGGGAAAAATGGAAGCTACATATTATAGACTGACTGTAGATCAAAATTATGAAGGCGGACACTGCTATGATGTGCTGATTCGAGAAAATGAAGTATATACAAAACCATGGATTGGCGATCGTTTTATGGAACCCGCAAGAAAAGGCTATGCGTTTGGCGGTTGGTATCATGATTCATTAGGTGAAGTGCCTGTCGCAAATGATGAACGAATGAAAAAGGATGTCACAATATATGCATCATGGAAGAAGCTCGATGATGATACAGCAGAATGGATGGAGCGAGTTAACGAAGAAGCACAAGCGGCAAGATATATTTGTGACAGACCGAATGCATACACAAAGGAAAGTTTTCAAAAATATTTTGATTTAACGACAGGAATAAGGTTTCTCACGATGAGCGGTCAGGTGTTTCCAAGAGAAATGGAAGCTATGCTCGGAGCATTGTCCGAGGCAAGGAGTAAGCTTAGACTTAGAGACGGAATAGAAAATCCGGATGAGACAATTTGGTATATTTGGGAAAACGATATGCCGAGAGAAGAGAACGCTGATGAATATAATTATTTAGGAAGCTGGGATAATGAAGGTTTTAGACCGTTTTTAATTCCTTATCTTTTAGATAATCAGGAGAAAGTAAAAGGCAATATAATCATTGTGGCAGGAGGCGGAGCACAGTACAGGGCTAACCGCTGGGAAGCGTATCCTTCTGCAAAAGAATTTAATGAACTTGGATATAACTGCTTTGTGCTTCAGCGCCGAGTCGCGCCTTCTGCTAAGGTTGACGGTGGTCTTGACTTGCAAAGAGCGGTGCGCTATTTAAAATATTATGCGCAGAAGTATAATATCGCAAAGATAGAGAATCTGACGGCAATGGGATTCTCAGGCGGCGGAAAAACAGTTCAAATTGCGGTTTCGAAGCTGTATGGAAATATAAAGCCCACGGTTATATATCCTAAATATAAATGTGATGAAATCGATGAAATAAACTCTGATATATCAAATATGATTTTGATATACAGTGCAGAACCGCTTGATACAGATAACCCGAACATTCCTGATGCTTTTGTGGTAGTCGGAATGTATGATGAATATCAAGCACATAAGACAAGTATTGAGGCAATAGACTATTATATCAATAACAATATTCGATACGAGGCGCATTTCTTTTCTGATATAGGTCATGGATTCGGAAGCGGATTCGGTATTGATTCTAAAACATTCAAAGATATAGACGCCGAGAATGTAAAAGTATGGCCAAAACTTGCGGATATGTTTTTGAGTATTCAATATGGTACTGTACAAAACATAAAAGAAATCGAAAGCAGTCGATAAAAACAAAGATAATTTTTAGTATTTATATGGTTTCCAAAAGCAAACGAAGGATTTACCTTTAAATTTTAAAAAAGCATCGTCAAATGAGATTAAATTACTGTCATCATTTGGCGGTGTTTTTTTGCTGTTAAATTGTGAGCAAAATGATGCTTTTCAATTTGTTGATTTTGTGGCTGAAGGTGTGCGCAAATTGTGTGTTTTGCAATTATATTACATTTTTGGTATTGCAAAGTAAGGACTAAAGTCGTAAAATCTAAAATATATTGTTATGCAAAATTGAAACTTGCAATCGGATTTTAAATTCTCAAATAAATCTCCACTATATTTATAACCTGTGTTAGAGGAAGGTAAAGTTATGAAGAAAATCATGATTTTGGGAGCAGGAAATGCTCAGATCGATGCTATCAAATTCTGTAAAGAAAAGGGCTATACCGTGTATGGCTGCAGCTACACCAATACAGACCCGGGAATCCCGCTTCTCGATCATTTTATTCAGCTTGACATCAAGGATGTAGAGGGAATAAGCGAATATGCAAAAAAAGAAGAAATTGACGTAGTCTATTCTGTCGGTTCGGATTTGGCTATGCCAAGTGTAATGGCAGTCAGCGAGAAGTTAGGCTTGCCGCATTATATTTCTTCCAATACTGCTGCACTTTGTCAGGCTAAGCACAAGATGCGCCTTGAGCTTGGTGCTGATTTTAAGGGAAACGCTCCTTTTACAGTATGTGAGAACCTAAACGACGCAGTAAAATACAATCAGTTCCCCGGTATGATGAAGCCTGTTGATTCTCAGGGACAGAGAGGCTGTTTCAGAGTCGACAGCACGAAGGACATAGAGAAGAACTTTGAGAAGTCTATGTCTTACTCCACTCAGAAGAAGGTTATCATCGAAAAGTTCATCGACGGCCCTGAGGTTTCCGTTAATGCTTTCATGGTAAAGGGCGAGATGAAGTTTGCCTTAGTATCGGACAGAATTGTATTTGATGACTTACCGGGCGGAATTATTAAGGAGCACTTGCTTCCGACTCAGTACACACAGAGCGTAGACGAAACAAAGGATTTAGTACAGCGTGTAGCAAATCGTCTCGGAATCACAGACGGCCCGCTTTATGTTCAGATTAAGCTTGAAAACGGCATCACGCCTGTTATTTTGGAGGTTACTCCTCGTTTGGACGGCTGCCACATGTGGAATTTAATCAAGCATTTCTGCGAGGTAGACCTTCTTAGTGCATCCATGGAGTATTTACTTGAGGGCAAAGAGCCTGAATTCTCACCGAAATTCACAGATAAGCGCATGAAGCTTAAGTTTATGTGCGAGGCACCGGGAAAAGCATATAATCGTGATAATTATGACGTCAGCGATGCGCTTTATGTAAATTGGTATTACAACACAGGTGATATTGTCCGCAAATTGAACGGTTACATGGAAAAGGGCGGCTACGAAATTTTAGAGTATTAAGTCAGAGGAATAAAAATGAAAATCGGTTTAACTGGCGGAACAGGTTTTATCGGTCAGTATATTTTGAAAGAAAACACGGACGAGAAC
Organism: Bacteroidaceae bacterium; assembly: GCA_963589785.1. GTDB lineage: Bacteria > Bacillota > Clostridia > Oscillospirales > Acutalibacteraceae > SIG603. Next base: position 17,227 of record CAVAMJ010000005.1, read on the forward strand.
GAATTTGTCGTGATTACTTCTCGTGAGGGCACAGACGGTTTGTTCACTCACCCGAATATCAGTTATGTCACGTCAAATTACACCGGAGCCGACTTTGAAAGGGTATTTGACGGCTGTGATGCGATAGTTCATTTGGGCGCAAAGAGATCTTCAAAGGAAGCTGAGGAGAGCGTGCTCAATTATGCTGATAATCTTCGTGTTTCAGAGGATCTATTTAAGGCATGTGTAAATTTAAATATAAAAAATGTCGTTAATATTTCCTCGTATGCTGTTTACGACACAACTCTTGCGCTTCCCTTTGGGGAGAGCTTGGCTACAGCACCGCTTAGTAACTACGGCTTGATGAAACATACTATCGAGGGACTTGCTCATCTATTTAACCGCAAGCACGCGATGAATATCAAATCTCTTCGTCTCGCCCAGGTAATAGGAGTGGGGGAGAGAGGCGGATATATGCTCTCGATTTTCCTTGAGAGATGCTTAAATCAGCAGGTCTTGAATGTTTACGGCAAAGGAACTGCCGGCAGAGAGTATATCTATGTCAAGGATGTTTCAAAAGCTGTTATGTGTGCATTGAAGTCAGAGACTAAAAAAGAGATATTTAATATAGGTAACGGTTATATAACCACTAATCTCGAGTTGGCTCAGGCTTTCTGCAAGGTTTTTGGCAATAAGGCGGGATATGAATGCCTTACTGATAAGAAGGAAATTGTCGAGCATTACCTTATGTCAGGCGATCTTGCAAAAAAAGAGCTTGGCTTTACGCCTGATTTCACCTTAGAAGGTGCGCTATCCGATATGAAAGGAATTATTGAGAATCAGTAATGAGTTTTTTTCAAACGAATAAAAAGATAATTAAGAATGTACTAACGGTTGTTAGCCTCGCAGCGATAATTGCGTGGCCGCTTTATAATTCCTTTTTGGGATTAGATTTAGTTGATACGGGATACTATCTATATCAATATGACACACCGCTTTCGTCATACGGAACATACACAACATATTTTGCAACACTTATCGGTGCGGTATGGCTTAAGCTGTTCCCTGGATTGGGCTTGTGGGGGCTTAATATACTTGAAGTTTTACTCGAGTGGCTCACCTGTGTCGTCGTATATAACACCTTTAAAAACCGTTTCGGTAAGACAACTACTCTTATGGGAACGGCTGTCACAATGCTGGCTATTAGCACATATGTTAACATATTTAACTACCACCAGCTCAATATGTTCCTTTGCTGTGCGATGCTGTGCTTTATGTACACGGCACTGAGCAGAAACAAAATTCTTCCGATGTTTATTTCGGGATGTTTCGGTGCGCTTGCCGTTACATGCCGTATGCCGAGTATTCTCACGCTTTTGTGCGTATTTTGTATTTTTTATTGGAATATCTGGGTTGATAAAAGTGCGAAAAATCTTGTTAAAAGATGTGCTTCTTTCTTTGCGGGATACGTTGCTGTCGGTGTAGCTGTTGTAGCATTCCTTTATGCTTTCGGCTTAATGGACACGATAATCGGCGAGGTGTTCCGACTCAAGGACTTAGGCGGCACAAGCAGTGCGGCTTACGGCACATCCTCTATGATGGGCAACCTCATAAGAGATACGCTTTATGGCCTGGCGGCATCAATGCTTTTCACTTTCTGCATGGTCGGCTTTGCCGCTGTGTATGAATGGGCAAGCAAGAAGTTCAAAACAAGAGCAGTCTTGTTAGGACTTTATGTTATCGTAATGCTCCCTGTTCTTTATTTAGCCGTCTATGTTGTAGGACAAGCTCCGGGCTTTATCCAGCTTACATCATTCTCATGGTTCTTATATGGAATGTGTGTTGAGATATGCCTATATTATATGCTAAAGGGAATTATCAAGCCGACAAAGAGACATGCAGAAGAGGGTACTCTTGCGATGATGTCTATTGCACTCATTTTGCTTTGCGTAGTCGGTTCGGCGGCGAGATCCAAGCATGTAATTCTCGGATTATGGATATTAGTTCCGTTTGTTGGAAATAAATTCAAAAATCTTTTCTATGGCGAGAAGAAAATTCATCTACCGTCGGTAAAGAAAGTTTCTCTCGAGAGATTGTCGGCAAAATCCTTACAGGTGACAACTTGCCTTGTTATGGCTGCGGCTGTCGTTTGTTTCGCAAGATTTTTGTGCGTTACAAATAACTTTGATTCCACCGACAGAAGCACTCTGACTGCGACAATAAACGGTGACAGAGCTAAATATATTCACACCACACAGAGAGAAGCAGACGCTGTAAACGGTGTCTTAGATGCATTGGAAAATCAGGACAGAAGCCTTATGGTAGTCGGTAACGCTGTCGGTTTTTATTACTTAACAGGTATGGACTCCTACGTAAGGCCTTGGGTTTCCGGTACATCATATACTTACGAGAAGTTCTCTTATGACTTGTCAGGCAGAACCGCAGTCGAGGAAAAGCGTCCTATCGTATTGGTGTGCAAGACTAATCCTTACAGAGGCTTTGCCGAAGAGGATTACGAGAGCCTCAAAGCGACTGAGGAAAACAGTAATTACGAAGGAAAGCGTGATTTAGTCAATGAGTTCATGGCTCATTATGAATACACGGTTCTCTATGAAAATGATTATTTCGTTTTGTATGAGCCGAACGCTCAGATAGAAACCAGCAGCTGGTCGATTAATTGAGCAGTTAACTTGTAGATTTTGAATCGATTTTTCTTTATTGATGATTTTATCTAAAACAAGATATGAATCGACAATAAATACTTGTATATAGCTTGATGATGCTGTATAATATAATTCATATTTTGCAGATAATTAATTTTAAACTTTTTTCTGAGGGGTAACAATTATGATTTACTTTAACAAACCGCCTTATGTAGGAAAAGAAAAAGAATATATTGCAGAAGCAATCGCTTCCAACAAGATTTGCGGAGACGGTGCATTTACACAGAAATGCCACAAGCTCCTTGAAGAGATGACAGGAAGTCAGAAGGTTTTGCTCACAACATCAGGTAGCCATGCACTCGAAATGGCTGCCTTACTTTGCGGCTTAGAGCCGGGCGATGAGGTCATTCTTCCAAGTTTCACATTCTCATCTACCGCTAATGCATTTGCGCTTGTAGGAGCAAAGCTTGTTTTCGTTGACATCAGACCCGACACCATGAACATCGACGAGACAAAAATCGAAGCTGCTGTTACCGACAAAACCCGTGTTATCGTTCCTGTTCATTATGCGGGCGTTGCTTGCGAAATGGACACAATCATGGAGATTGCGAAGAAATACAACCTCAAGGTTGTCGAGGATGCCGCACAGGGTGTAATGAGCACATACCACGGCAAGGCTCTTGGTACAATCGGTGACTTCGGCTGCTTCAGCTTCCATGAGACAAAGAACTACTCCATGGGCGAGGGCGGTGCTGTTCTCATCAGAGATGCAGAGAACAACGAGGCTGCTGAGGTTCTGCGTGAAAAAGGAACAAACAGAAGCCGTTTCTTAAGAGGCCAGGTCGATAAATACACTTGGGTCGGCTACGGCTCTTCTTACTTACCTTCCGACATGAATGCGGCTTATCTTTTGGCTCAGCTTGAAGAGGCTGAGAAGATCAACAACGAGCGTCTTGCCCGTTGGAATCAGTATAACGAGCTTCTCTCACCGCTTGAGGCTGAGGGTAAGATTGAGATTGCTCATATTCCTGAGGGCTGTGAGCACAATGCTCATATGTTCTGGATTAAGCTTAAGAACCTTGAGGAGCGCACAGCAATGATCGCTTATCTCAAGGAGCACGGCATTTACTCCATGTTCCACTATGTTCCGCTTCATTCTGCAGACGCCGGCTTGCGTTTCGGCGAGTTTGCGGGCGAGGACGTTTACACCACAAGTGAGAGCAACCGCTTGACAAGACTTCCTATGTATTATGGCTTGACCGAAGAAGAGGTCAAGGAAGTTTGTGACACGGTCAAAAGCTTTTGGGGGTAAAAATGTCGAAATACAGCGTGGTAATTCCCTGCTATAAGTCATCCAAAACAATCGCAAAGGTTACAAATCTGATTGCGGAAGAATTTGACCGTTTAAAATTCGGTGAATATGAAATTGTCTTAGTTAATGACTGCTCCCCGGACGGCGGTGCTACCATAAAGGTTCTCTATGAGCTGGCAGAAAAGCACTCCTATGTTAAAGTAGTTAACCTCGGCAAAAATGCCGGACAGCACAATGCTATAATGGCAGGACTTAAGTATGCGACAGGTGATTATATTATCGCAATGGATGACGATATGCAGACTCATCCTTCTCAGATAATTCACCTTAAAGAGAAAATGGATGAGGGATACGACATAGTTTACGGCTACTATGCTGAGAAGAAAGAGAGCCTGTTTAGAAGAATGGGAAGCTCTCTCAGCAGTTTTACGGTGCGTAAGCTCATTCATAAGCCGAAGACGCTCAAAACCTCAAGTTATTGGATGATTAGAAAATATGTGCGTGATTATGCTATTGAATATAACCACCCCAATATTAACTTGCTTGGTGTGTTTTTGAGAACAACCGATAACATCGGATGCGTTCAGATTGAACATTTTGAGCGTGAGGTGGGAACGTCGACATATACGCTTAAAAAGCTTATTGGGCTTTATTCGAATTTGTTCGGCTTTTCTGTAATGCCGATGAACATTGTAGCTTCTTGCGGCTGTGTTCTTTCGTTAATCGGTTTTCTTGCCGGTCTTATTCTTCTTATAAGAAAGATTCTTCATCCCGCAGTGCCTGAGGGCTGGACTTCTCTTATCGCTGCTATGTGTTTCTTCTCGGGAGTTATTTTGATTTCACTCGGAGTTGTTGGCAGCTATGTAGGAAGATTATTTATTGGTCAGACAAATTCTCCGCAGTATGTCGTGAGAGATTTGACTAACATTAGTGAGGAAGAAGACACGGATGAATAAAAAAAACGGTGTTAAAAAGATAGAGAAAGCCGGAATAAAGCAAATAGCATTCATGCAAGGCGCTGTTATCGTCTATTCCTTTTGCGGAGTTTTTCAAAAACTCGCTTCGGGATATCCGATGATTTCGCTTCAGTTCTTGCTGTTTTATGCATGCTCTGTCGGTATATTGTTTGTGTATGCCATTTTGTGGCAGATTATACTTAAAAAGGTTCCGCTCACAACAGCTTACAGCAACCGTGCTGTGGCTATGATATGGAGTTTGGTTTGGAGTGTCCTGCTGTTTCAGGAGACTATATCTTGCAATAAGGTTGTAGGTGCCATAATTATATGTTACGGTGTCTATCGAGTAATGGCGGCAGGAGAGGACTGATATGATTCTATATTTTTTAATAGCACTGAGCTCTGTTTTAATTGCCGACATTTCCCAGATTATCTTGAAAAAATCGGCAACAAAGCAATATGATGCTTGGTACAAGGCTTATCTCAATTTTCCTGTTATCTTTGCATACAGCTTGTTTGTCGTCTCGACAGTATGCTCGGTTATAGCGCTCAAAAAGCTTCCGCTTTCGCTCTCGCCGATGTGGCAGTCTATGGGACAGATTTTCGTTGTAGTACTCAGCTACTTTTTCTTGCATGAAAAGATAACCAAATCTAAGCTAATCGGAATTATTATAATTATTGTAGGCATAATCTTCTTTTCGTTCTCATGAACAAAATTAAATATCTATATTCAACGGAGGGGAAAATGAAAGGAATTATTCTTGCCGGAGGTTCCGGCACAAGGCTTTATCCATTAACAATGGTTACCTCAAAGCAGCTTTTGCCTGTTTACGACAAGCCTATGATTTTTTATCCGCTGTCAACCTTGATGCTTGCGGGCATAAAGGACATTTTAATCATCTCCACACCTGACGATACTCCTCGTTTTGAGCACTTGCTCGGTGACGGAAGTCAGTTCGGAATTAAGCTAAGCTACGCTGTTCAGGAATCTCCTGACGGACTTGCTCAGGCTTTTATCATCGGAGAGGAATTTATCGGTGACGAGCCATGCGCAATGATTTTGGGCGACAATATTTTTTACGGGAACGGATTCTCCCGTATGCTTCAGAATGCGACCGCAAGAGCTCAGCAGGGCGAAGCAACTGTTTTTGGTTACCATGTAAGCGACCCCGAGAGATTCGGAGTTGTTGAGTTTGACGAGAACGGTAAGGTTATCAGCGTTGTCGAAAAGCCGAAGGAGCCAAAGAGCAACTATGCGATAACCGGTCTTTACTTCTATCCGAAGGGAGTTTCAGCGCTTGCAAAGAAGGTTGAAAAGTCCGAGAGAGGCGAACTTGAGATAACCTCACTCAACGAGATGTATCTTGAGAAAGGAAATTTATCCGTAGAGCTTTTGGGAAGAGGCTTTGCTTGGCTCGATACAGGTACGGTCGAGAGTCTTTCCGATGCCGCTGACTTCATTCGCATGATTGAGAAGCGCCAGGGAATTAAGATTTCTGTTCCTGAGGAAATAGCTTACAGATTTGACTGGATTTCCCGTGAGGATATTTTAAACACCGCTAAGAAATACGGAAAATCTCCGTACGGAGAACATTTGCGTACAGTAGCGGACGGCAAAGTAAGAGGCTTTGTCAGAAAGTAAATTAATTTAGAGTGGTACTTATATGAATATTATAGTAACAGGCGGAGCAGGCTTCATAGGCTCGAATTTCCTATTTTATATGACGGAGAAATATCCCGATTATCGCTTTATTTGTGTGGATAAGCTTACCTATGCGGGTAATTTATCGACACTTGAGCCGCTCATGAAGAAAGATAATTTCCGTTTCAGCAAGACGGATATTTGCGACAGAGAGGCGATTTATGCTCTTTTCGAAGAGGAAAAGCCGGATATCGTGGTTAACTTTGCGGCTGAGAGCCATGTTGACCGTTCTATCGAAAATCCCGAGATTTTCCTTCAGACAAATATTATCGGTACATCTGTGCTTATGGATGCATGCCGTAAGTACGGTATAACACGTTATCATCAGGTTTCTACCGATGAGGTTTACGGTGATTTGCCGCTCGACAGACCCGATATGTTCTTCACGGAGACAACTCCTATTCACACAAGCTCTCCGTATTCAAGTTCAAAGGCATCAGCTGATTTGCTCGTTCAGGCATATCACAGAACATACGGCTTGCCTGTGACAATCAGCCGTTGCTCTAATAACTACGGCCCGTATCATTTCCCGGAAAAGCTTATTCCGCTTATGATTGCAAACGCTTTGGCTGATAAGCCGCTTCCTGTTTATGGTGAGGGACTTAATGTCAGAGATTGGCTCTATGTCGAGGATCACTGCAAGGCAATTGACCTCATCATCCATAACGGACGTGTCGGCGAGGTTTATAACATCGGCGGACACAATGAAATGCGAAACATTGATATTGTCAAGATAATCTGCAAGGAGCTCGGAAAGCCTGAGAGCCTTATCACCTATGTTACCGACAGAAAGGGTCATGATATGCGTTATGCTATCGATCCGACTAAGATTCATTCTGAGTTAGGCTGGCTTCCTGAGACAAAGTTTGAAGACGGTATCAAGAAAACTATCAAGTGGTATCTCGAGAATAAAGCTTGGTGGGAGAATATAATCTCCGGTGAATATCAGGACTACTATCAGAAAATGTACGGTGACCGTTGACATTTGTCTTTAAGAAAAGGGAGTTAGAATGGAAATCGGTGAAGATAAGATTTTAGCACGTCGCCGTAAAGTACTTTTTCTCAGCATGTCTATCGGACAGCTGTTGCTGTGTGTGTGCGTTTTACTCTTTTGTAATATTAAATATGAAGTCTCCGATGACTTTATAATGGAAATGGTCGCATCCGGCGCTTATACAGGAGAGCCGGATGCCCATATTATGTTTTCAAATGTCATTTTGGGCGAGATTCTGACGCTTTTTTACCGCATTAACACAAACATAAGCTGGTATTTCTTTATGCAAATCTTCTTATGTTTTTGCTCATACATAGCTATATCATATGTGCTTTCACATAGGCTTAGTATGGGTGCGGCGATTTTCTCGGTTTGTGCGCTCACGGCATTTACGGCTCAGGACTTGTATATATTGCCGCAGTTCACAAAAACAGCGGTAGCCGCATCGATTGGCGGACTTCTCCTGCTTATTTATGGCGTGTTTTACAAAAGAAAATATTATGTTTGTATTTTCGGAGCAGTTCTTGCGCTTTTCGGAGCACTTGTCAGACAGAAGGCTTTTTACATTGCCGTGCTATTTGCAGGTGTGATTGTTATCTATGAGAGCATCAGGGTGCTTTGTGTCGAAAAATGGAACATTAAGCAGATAACTTTGGGCGCTTGGGTTCCTGGGGCAATACTTTTGGCGCTGGTTCTTCTGTGCGGAGAAATTAACAATTTGTCCTACACGAAAAACAGCGATTACAGTTATTACCGTGAGTTTTCGATTGTAAGATCGCAGATACTCGACTATTATTTCCCAGGCTACACAGAATGTCCTGAGAAATTCGAGGCAATCGGCGTGAGTGCAAACGACTATGAGATGATTCTCAATTGGGACTTTGCCGACCCTGAATTTTTTACGGTCGAGAAATTGCAACAGGTTCTCGATATCGTGAGGGAATGTAGAAATAACAGACACTCGACGATAATTGATGCCTTGAGGTCAATAAAATACAGACAGCTTCGCTATCCTATAACGCTTTGCTGTATGATTTTAGGCGTGCTTTGCATAATTGCAAACTGGAAAAAAGCGTGGGCGCCTATTTCGTCTGCTTTAATTGCGGTCATTTTGCTTTCGCATTTTTATTTTGTGAACAGAAATGTTTACCGAGTAGAATTCGGAATACTTTACAGTGCCGCTGTGCTTGTCGCCTATTTCTTTGAAGTTAAGTTTTCAAAGAAGCAGATTGATTATGCGCTCTGTGTGGCGGCGGTTGCAGTTGTAGCTTTCAGAGTGCCGAACTATTTGCCTGACAATAGCTGGTCGGAGATGGACGATGAGCAGTACCGCACAATGGTATATGATACTTACTACTATTCGTGGGACTACGGTCATGACAAATACAGCAAGTACATTGAACCAGGTGAGATTAGAAAAAGCTTTTTGAGCGAGCTTAAGGATAATCCCGATAAGCTTTATGTTCTTGATTTCAGCACTTGTATTCAGACGTTTTACTATGACTTCAGCATTTTTACAAGCAGCAGAAGCGTGTTTCCAAAAAATGCTGTGTTCTTATCAGGCGTTACAGAGTATCACCCCAGTGTCTGGAATTATATGCGTAAACTCGGCAATGTTAATCTAATGGACACGCTCCTTGAGGACAACGTCTATTTTGTCGGAAACAATTCTCAAGAACTTCTTTTGACATATTATCACGAACACGGAAAGAATAACGTAGAGCTTGAACTGTGCGAACAAATTGATGATTATCAGATCTGGAAGTACAGAGTGATTTAATAAATGTGCAACTAAAACGGTCAGAGTCCAAAAGGATTTTGACCGCTTTTGTATTTGTAAACAAAGAAAGAACTTAAAAGCTATCACATTGACAAATAAAATAATTCGGTTTAGAATTATTTAAAATGTACATACACGTACTACGGAGGGGTAATATGAAGCAATGTATGGATTCTGAAAATCTGCACAGAAGACTGAAAAAGATAATCGGTCAGGTGCAGGCGATAGATAAAATGATCGATGAGGATGTTCCTTGCGAGGATATTTTATCTCAGCTTAATGCCGCAAAATCGGCACTTCACGGCTGTGGTAAGGTAATTCTTGAGGGCCATATTAAGCACTGTGTTCGAGACGGCATTGAACACGGCGACGCAGACAAAACTATCGAGAATTTCACGAAAGCAGTCGAGCGTTTCGCAAATATGGGATAAATTTCCGAAAATTTACTGAAACAGCATTCATTTTTGAGTGCTGTTTTTTTATTTTAGCTCTTGACAACCTATACCCCTATGGGTATACTGTAACCATACCCCGTAGGGTATAAGATAGTTTTCAGTAACTCAAGGCAGAGGGAAAGAAGGTTAAGATGAAAGAACTGATGAAAAAGCTTGAAGCTTTATTAGAACTTGGCGGACTTAAAAAGGATATTACCTTGCTTGTAATATCCGGAATATCTCTTGTGCTAAGTTTATTGGGTGTAATTAGACTTCCGTTTGATATTTCTTGGATTGCAATTGTTCTTTGCGGTGTGCCTATTATCCTTGAAGCTGTAATCGGTTTGATAACAGAGTTTGATATTAAAGCCGATGTACTTGTTTCGCTTGCGCTGATAGCTTCTGTTTGCATTGGTGAAGATTTTGCCGCCGGCGAAGTTGCATTTATTATGCAAATCGGCGCTTTGCTCGAGGATTTGACTGTAGCAAAAGCGAGGGCGGGCATAGAAAAGCTTGTGAAGCTTACACCGCAAACAGCACGAATTATCAGCGGAACAAAGGAAAGTGTAGTTTCCGCCGATAAGGTTAAAAAGGGCGATATTATCAGAGTTCTGCCGGGTGAAAGCGTACCGGTTGACGGAGTGATTATTTCCGGTCAAACCTCTATAAATCAAGCGGTTATGACAGGTGAATCATTGCCTGTTGATAAAACGGTCGGTGATGAGGTTTCGAGCGGAACGGTAAATCAGTTCGGCGCATTTGATATGCGAGCTACAAAGGTTGGAGAGGACAGCTCCATTCAGAGAATGATTAAGCTCGTTCAGTCTGCCGATGCCGGTAAGGCGAAAATAGTCGGTATTGCCGACAGGTGGGCTACGTGGATTGTTGTTATCGCACTTACAGCCGCAGGACTTACTTGGCTAATAAGCGGACAGATTATCAGAGCGGTTACCATTCTTGTTGTGTTCTGCCCGTGCGCATTAGTTCTCGCTACACCGACTGCGATTATGGCGGCTATCGGCAATGCAACAAAGCACGGCTTCCTTGTCCGTGAGGGAGATGCACTCGAGAGACTCTCTAAGGTTAAAACAATAGCTTTCGACAAAACCGGCACGCTAACTTGCGGAAAACTCACCGTGACAGCATACAAAAGCATTAGCGATAATTATTCCGATTCCGAGATTTTCTCATTTGCGGCTTCGGCGGAGACTTTGTCCGAGCATCCTATCGGTAAAGCGGTCTTAGCGTCTTACAAGGAGCAAATGTCGAAGGAAATACTTAACTGCAGTGATTTTAAAATGGCGGTCGGCCGAGGCGTGTCGGCTTCGATTAGCGGTAAAAAAATCCTTGCGGGCAATGCGGAACTTTTAAGTGAAAACGGTGTAAAAGTAAGTGTAAACAAAGAAATAAACGCATATTATGCCGAGGGGAGCACGGTTATTTTCATAGCTGTTGACGGAGATTTTTGCGGTTATATCGTACTTTCGGACGTTTTGAGAGAAGAGAGCACAAGCATGATATCTAAGCTAAAAGCACTCGATGTAACTCCTGTTTTGCTCACGGGCGACAACAAAAATGCCGCAAAAAGTATTGCTGACAGACTGAATATCCAAGAGTACCGTGCTGAATGTCTGCCTGAAGACAAGATGAACTATATCGAAGACAGCGAGAAGAAAAACAAGCCCGTCTGCATGATAGGTGACGGAATTAACGATGCGCCCGCACTGAAGCGTGCGACAGTCGGAATTGCAATGGGCGGCATAGGAAGTGACATTGCCGTCGATGCGGCTGATATAGCGCTTGTTGACGATGAGGTAAAGGAGCTTCCGCACCTTGTTGCTTTATCAAAGCGAATGATGACGACAATCAAGCTTAATATGACATTTTCTATGTGCTTAAATTTTATCGCAATCACATTGGCAATTATCGGCACATTAAATCCCGTTGTCGGCGCACTGGTGCACAATGCGGGTTCGGTGCTCGTAATTATAAATTCATCACTGCTTTTAAAATGGAGGAAAAGATAATGACATTTAAAATAATAGGATTAATAATAGGAATTTTAGTTCTTATCGCCGGAATTTATTATCTCGTGAAAGAAAAGGACGATCCCGAGTCTAAGAAAATTTACTCGATAATTAGCGTGATAGGAGCGTTGGTTTCTGCCGTTTGCGTGTTAATGCTTATATTCTAAAATCCATATATAAAAAAGGAACTGTCATGTTTTTTGACAGTTCCTTTTTATTTAGGCGGAAAAGCTTACTTCAAATACCGTTCCGCCGTTCTCGTTATCTTTTGCGCTTATGTTTCCGCCGTGGACTCTAACTATTTCTTTAACAAGTGAGAGCCCAAGACCGACACCGCCCAAGGCACGGCTTCTCGATTTATCGACACGGAAGAAAGGCTCGAAGATTCTTTCCTTCATATCATCGGGAATACCGTTTCCGTTGTCGGCAATGCGGATATAAATTTTGCCGCCGTTTTCTTTTGCGGATACCGTGACATATCCGCCGGGGTGGTTATATTTAATCGCATTCTCCGTTAGATTATATACCATACGGTAAATAAGAATGTCGCTTCCCGTCATAGAGATACATTCGCAATCGTTATTTAGTGTGATGTTTTTCTCTTCTGCGAGTGGGTCAAGGTCTGCTGTAACCTCCTCAATTAATGCATCAAGCTCGATTGTTTCGCTTCGTGCAACCGTTTGAAGCTCACTCATATCAAGCAAGGTTTTCACGGTTTTGCTAAGCTGTTCGCATTGCTCGCTCATTTTTAGTACAGCTTGAGAATCGTCCTCGGAGAGCTTTTCGGAGTTTAATAAATCAAGCTGAAGCCTCATCACAGCAAGAGGCGTTTTGAGCTCATGCGCGGCATTTGCGGTGAATTGCTTTTGAACTTCAAATGCTTCAGAGAGTCTATTGAGCATTTCGTTATATGCGGCGCTCAAACGGTTAAGTTCTATTATGTTGCTGTTTTCAAGCTGAGATTTAGAGAGGTTTTGAGCAGTAACCTTTTCGATTTTCTCGGTGAAATCATTGAGCGGCTTTAAAGCATGACCGCTTATAAAATAGGTGAGTATGCCGCCCAAAACAGCGGCAAGAGTCGAGAACAAAAAGCTTTGCTTTTTGTAATCTGTCTTATTGTTAAAGACACGAACCGAGAAATTTGCCGCAAACTCATCCCAGTCGTCATCGGGGATAGTGATTAATATATTATCTTGATTTTCGCCGTCAGAACTGACGGTTTCCCCTTGAGAATTTACCGCTTCCTGTAAAGAGTCGATGTAATAAACCCCGTTGCTGTAAACATATAGCGTGATAGCCGAACTGATTGTAGCAATTAGCAAGGTGGTGATGAGCGTCAGTCGCCACTGAAGTGATATGCTTTTCATAGGCTTTCCTCCCTTAATTTGTAGCCCTCACCGATTTTGTTTACAATGGGGTCAAAACCAAGTGCCGCTTTGAGTTTTTTTCTAAGTGACGACATATGCACACGGATAGAGCCGCTGAAGGAGTCTGCGTTCGCATCCCAGACATGCTCGATTAATTCTTCTTGACTTATCGGTCTGCCACGATTGAGAAGCAAATATTCGAGAATACCGTTTTCTTTTCTTGTGAGTGAAACTTTTTCGCCGCCTACGCTTGCCTCACGCTTTTTGGTATCGAATGTAAGTTTATCGAAACTTAATAAAACATCATTTTGCACGAATTTTCTTCTCGTGAGACTTCTTATGCGTGCTTCGAGTTCTTCAAGGTGAAACGGCTTTTCCATGTAGTCGTTTGCGCCTGCATCAAGTCCCTCGACCTTGTCTGCAATCTGACTTCTTGCGGAAAGAATGAGCACCTTGGTTTCGTCATTGCTTTTGCGAAGCTCTTTTAAAATATCCATACCGTCCATATGCGGCAAATTTAAATCCAAAACGATTAGATCATAGTTTTCTGATAAAGCAAAATCGAGTGCTTCGCTGCCGTCATAGCAAGTGTCGACCTCATAACCTGAATTATAAAGGCTCTTGGCAACGGTATCGCAAAGCTCTTTTTCGTCCTCGACAATTAATAATCTCATTTTTCTTCTCCGTCTTAACAGGAATTTTACATCTCACATTGTATAATACACTTGTCGTTAGGTCAAGAAACCAATATTGAGAAAGGAAAAATGTTGAAAAAGAAAAGAAATATTCAGTTTATGATTTTGGCTGTCGGAATAGGAATGATAGCCTACGGTGCATTCAGAGGAGAAGTGAACACCGTGCTTGCCAAGGCGATAAAACTTTGTATGGAGTGTGTCGGAATTGGATAAAAAGAAAAATATAATATCAATCGGGCTTGCCAAGTTTCGCTTGCTTATTCAGGCGGTGGCAACACTTCTTACAAATATTCATTTGCCGAACTTCCTAAAGGGAAGGATTTACCAAGGAAAAGGGAAGTCGGTATGTGTCCCGGGGCTCAACTGTTATTCGTGCCCGGCGGCAAGTGCATCGTGTCCGATAGGAGCGTTTCAATCGGTTGTCGGTTCGTCTAAATTTAAATTTTCATATTATATAACGGGATTTTTTATCTTGTTAGGCGTAACGCTTGGCAGATTTATATGCGGATTTTTGTGCCCGTTTGGCTTAGTTCAGGATTTACTTCACAAAATTCCATTCAAAAAGCTGTCAACGAAAAAGCTGAAGCCGCTTCGTTATCTTAAATATGTGATTTTGCTCGTGTTTGTTATTTTACTTCCGATGCTAGTCACTAATTCGATAGGAATGGGCGATCCGTTCTTCTGCAAATATATTTGCCCGCAAGGAGTTTTGGAGGGGGCAATTCCGCTTTCACTTGCAAATTCCGGTATTCGTTCGGCTCTGGGCGGATTATTTACATTTAAAAGCGCAATTCTTGCGACGGTCGTAGTGCTAAGCTTGCTTTTCTACCGTCCGTTCTGCAAGTGGATATGTCCCCTCGGTGCGATATATTCGTTGTTCAATAAAATATCATTCCTTGAAATCAAGGTTGATAAAGATAATTGTGTCGGCTGTAACAGCTGTGTCAAAGCGTGTAAAATGGATGTCAATGTGCTTGAAGCACCTAACCACCCCGAATGCATCCGTTGCGGAGCATGCATGAAGGCTTGTCCGAAGGATGTAATCGGTTACCGTTTCTTAGGAAAGGAAATCAGTAAAGCTGATTCAAAAGATAAAACAATTTAATTAAAAAAGGAGATTAAAAATGAAAAACAATTCTAAAACAAAAAAGATACTTGCAATCGTGCTTGCGGTTTTAATGGCGGCTTCAATTACAGCTTGCTCATCATCAAGCACATCAGAAGAAAGCTCTAAGACAGAAAGCTCAGCCGTGTCGGCTACAAGCGAAACAGCTTCAGACACACTCTCAAATGACGAGATTAACAACCAAATCAACGACCTTTATCAGCAGGAAAACAAAATTTTCTCTGACCACAAGGACACATGGGATAAGGGATTTGAAGCATTGGTAAACAGCACAGCGGATTATAACGGCAATTACGCAGATTATCTTTCTGAGTCGATAAACGCTAGTAAGGACAGCTTCACAGAAGATGAACTTAAAATTCTAAACGAGGATATTGAGAAAATCCGAGAATTTGAAAATCAAATTATAGCACTTCAGGCTCAGCTTGATGAAAGCGAAGAATCAAGCACATCGGATAGTTCGGCATCATTAAAGGACATTTCGGGAAAAGACTTTGACGGAAATGATTTTGACGGCTCTATTTTCTCGAACAACGCCGTAACAGTAGTCAATTTCTGGTTCACAGGCTGCAAGCCGTGCGTAGCAGAGCTTTCAAAGCTTAATGAACTCAACGAAACCTTAAAGGATATGGGCGGCGAGGTCGTCGGAATTAATACTGACACAAGCAATTACTATGAGACAGCTATAGAGGAAGCAAAGACTGTACTCGAAAGCCAGGGCGCAACTTACCGTAACCTTTCTGTGAATTCAAGTTCAAAAGCTGGAGAATATATGTCAACTATCATGGCATTCCCGACAACAGTTCTTGTTGACAGAAACGGCAACATTGTCGGCGAACCGCTACTCGGCGGTATTGACGACGAAGAGAATTACAACAGCCTCATGGAGCAGATAAAAACTGTCATCGCCGCAGACAGCGCAAATTAAAAAACTAAATAATCTAAACAAAGAGACAATCACGCAAAATTAGACAAGCGTGATTGTCTTTTTTTGCTTTAAAAGCTAAAAATTCTAGAAAAAAGTGAAAAAATAAAATTGCTAAATTGTGCGTCAGCGTATTTGCTCGCAGGAAAATAAAAACATATTGTTAAAATTTCACAATAATTATGCTTATGCTATAGATATATTGTTAAAGCTGGAACTTTGAGGTAAAAAATTGATAATACTTTTTTGACCTCTTAGGAGCGGATTTGTGTTAAGGAGAAAAATAATGTCATTATTGAGTACTGTTTGAGTCAATTTGAAAGAAGTGTAAACAAGCCGAAATTGCTAAAATATAAGCGTAACAAGCAAAGTAACTGTTAAAAATAAATAAGTGAAAAGGCAGTTACAAAACATTATACATTTATATTTTATATAGGGAGGAAACTATAATGGCAAAATTAAAGGTAGCAGTTATCGGCTGCGGCGGAATCGCAAACCAGAAGCATTTCCCGGCACTCAAGAACAATTCTGATCTTAACGAGATCGTAGCTTTCTGCGACATCATCATCGAGCGTGCTGAGAAGGCAGCTGCAGAGTTTGGCGTAGAGGGCGCACAGGTAACAGCAGATTATCACGAGGTTCTCGCTAACCCTGAGGTTGAGGTTGTTCACGTATGTACACCTAACGTTGCTCACAGCGAAATCACAATCGCAGCTTTTGAGGCTGGCAAGCATGTTTACTGCGAGAAGCCAATGTCTCACGACACAGCAGAGGCTGAGAAGATGGTTGCAGCTTGGAAGAAGTCCGGCAAGCAGTTCACAATCGGTTATCAGAACCGTTTCCGTCCTGAGGTTCAGAATCTTCACGCAGCTTGCGAGAAGGGCGATCTTGGTGACATCTACTACGCAAAGGCACACGCTGTAAGAAGAAGAGGCGTTCCTACATGGGGCGTATTTATGGATAAGGCTGCTCAGGGCGGCGGACCACTCATCGATATCGGAACACACGCACTTGACATCACACTTTGGTGCATGAACAACTACGACATCGACAGCGTTTCCGGTTCTGTATTCTACAAGCTCGGTGGTTTACAGCAGGCAACAGAGGGCAACCTCTTTGGACCTTGGGATCCTAAGACATATGAGGTTGAGGACTCTGCAGTCGGTTTTGTTAAGATGAAGAACGGCGCTACAATCGCTCTCGAGGCTAGCTGGGCACTCAACATTCTCGAGTCCAGAGAGGCTTCCACAACACTTTGCGGTACAGAAGCAGGTGCTGAGATCCACTCCGGTATGAGCTATGGCAAGAACGAGCTCATCTACAACCGCGGCAGAAACGGTCAGCTCATGGAAGAGACAATCTCTCCTGTCGGCGGCGTTGCATACTTCGGTGGCGGCGGCGGAGAAGAGGGTACTGTTGATAACAGACAGTGGCTCGAGGCTATTCAGAACGGAACACAGCCGCTTGTTAAGCCTGAGGAAGCTCTCGCAGTTACTAAGGTTCTCGACGCAATCTACAAGTCTGCAAAAGAAAACAAAGAGATTAAGTTCTGATTTACATACTGATTTAGTAAAGGAGAAAACAAAATGGGATTTGCAATGCGCATGAATTTTGTTGACGTCGTTGTTAGCGACAGCCTCAAAAATTACTATGTAGACGGTAAAAAAATGGGATATAAGTTTGACATTCGTCTAAGCTACTACAGAGGACATTTTCTTTCCGTTATAGATGAGTTTAAGGTTAAGGTCGACGACTTCGAGGTTCCGACCGAGAGAATTAAATTCTGCATCAACGGTAAGGAGTTTAGCCCGGTTGAGTTTGACAAGTGTTACACTGAGTTCTGGCAGGTTATCGAGCCTGCTACAATTAAGGTTATCTATCCGGGTGGACTTCCTGAGGGAGAGCACAAGGTAGATGTCACCTTATTCTTCCGCTCACCGTATATGCCGATAGGCCCCGACCACAAGTATATGCCTGTTGACAGTTGCGGAAGCAAGACAATGACTATCACAGATTAAGGAGGAAAAGAAGATGTCTAAAGTTAAAACAGGTATTACTTTATTTTCACTCGGTACTCCTTATCTTAAGGGAGAGCTCGACCTCGAGGGCGTAATCCGCACAGCCGCAGAGCTTGGTGCTGAGGGCTATGAGATTGTTGCTTCACAGATGATTCCTTCCTATCCTTTCGTTTCTGACGAGTTTGTAGAGTTCATTAACAAGTGCAAGGAAAAGTACGGAATCGGCCCGATTTGCTACTCTGCAAATATGGACAGAGGTATGCTAGGGGACAGAGACCTCACAGAGGACGAGATGGTCGCAAGAGCTATCACAGATATTATTTCTGCTAACAAGCTCGGCTGTACTGTTATGAGAGAGCAGTATCTTCTTTCACCTCACGGTTTAGCAAGAATTGCTCCTTATGCAGAGGCTTATAACGTTCGTGTAGGTATTGAGATTCATAACCCTGAGAGCCCGATCACACAGTCTATTCTCGACTATGTTAAGGTTATCGAGGAGACAGGCAGCAAGTACATCGGATTTGTTCCTGACTTCGGATGCTTTGCTACAAAGCCTAACAAGCCCTATTGGGACAGAGCTTTGGCAGCCGGTGCAACTGAGGAACAACTCAATAAGTGTGCTCAGCTTCGTTATGACGATGTTCCAATGGACGAGGCAATGAAGATTATGGCTCCTGACTTCGAGAAGTGCCCTGCACTCATCGGTACACTCAACAGCATGTATGGCTTCGTTCAATTCAGAAAAAGCTGCACAGCAGAGCTTGAGGGACTCAAGAAGATTATGCCTTACTGCTTCGAGATGCACGGCAAGTGCCACTATGTAGACGAAAATCTTCACGAGCCGGCTATTCCTTACGAGGAGATCATCCCTGTTATCGCTGAGTCTGATTACGATGGATTTATTGTTACTGAGTATGAGGACGAGGGCGGTTACGATGCAATCGAGCAGACAACACGCCATGTTGCAATGGTAAAAAAATTACTCAATCAAAACTGATTAAATCATTAGATTGTTTGACATGAAAAAAGGCACATACGACGCTGCCACATCGTATGTGCCCCCGTAATGGGATGATACTGGAGTAATTTTACAACCATAATTATTTTAATTCCATTACCGAATTCTGTCAAGCGAGTATTGGAGGAAAAATGGATATTTCACAAAAGAGGCTTTCGAAGCTCACGTTATTAGCCTATGGTTTAGGCGACTTTGCAAGTAATTTATGTTGGACATTTATCGGTAGTTATCTATCGGTTTTCTATACTGACGTAGTCGGAATGGCTCCGGCCGCCGCTTCTGCTATCATGCTTATAGCTAAGATTTGGGACGGTGTCAACGATCCGATGTTCGGTGCAATCGCTGAGCGTACCAATACCAAAAAGGGACGTTTCCGCCCGTATATTTTCTACGGCGCACCGATTCTTGCTTTACTTTCCGTTCTCGCTTTCACAACAGTCGGCAGCGGCAAGGCTGCTATCATCTACGCAGCTGCAACTTACATCGGCTGCGGTATGGCATACACAGTTGTTAACCTTTCCTATGGTTCACTTTCAACTGTTATGACATCAAACCCGGAGGATATCGCTCAGCTTAACAGCTGGAGAATGATGGGCACAAATTTAAGTTCTGTTCTTCTCAATGCTATCACAGCTCCGCTTCTCATGAAGTTCTCAGGCGGTTCCTCATCTTACACAACAGGTGCTTACCTGAAGGTTGCTATTATCTTTGCTGTATGCGCGTTACCTCTTTTCTATTTCGTCTATGCAAATTGCAAGGAGACAATCAGACCTTCAGCTTCAGCTACAAAGGTTTCTGTCGGAACGAGCATTAAGACCGTTATCTCTAACGGACCTCTCATGCTGGTGTTCTGCATTCAGCTTCTCGCCATGACAGCTTTCTTCGGCCGTATGGGCGTTGTTATCTACTACCTCATGTATAATGTTCAGAGATTCGACCTAATCGCTGCATTTATGTCACTTCCTTCCTTATGTACGGTAGTAGGTATCTTCGCTACAAAGAACTTTACTACAAAGATCGGCAAGAAGAAAATGGCTGCAATCGGCTACATCGGAGCTGCCGCATCGCTCATTGCTATATATATCGTCGGTAAGACAGCAGGATACACAAACATTCCGCTTCTTCTCGTTCTGCACTGCGCATACGGCTTCTTCTGCTTCTCATTCCCGATTCCAATGGCTATGGTTCCTGATGCTATCAACTATCAGGAGAACAAGACAGGCGTTCGTTCCGATGGAATTTCCTATGCAACAGTTTCTCTCTCCACAAAGTTTGGTTCTGCATTCGGCGTTTCCGGTGCTCTCCTTGTTATGGGTGCAGTCGGATATGTTGCTAATACTCAGCAGACTGCAGAGGCACTCAACGGTATTAACTTAACAGTTAACCTTATTTTCGGTATCATGTATCTTTTGTGCCTCATTCCGCTCGCAATTTATCCGCTCAACGAGAAGAGATCTAACGAAATTCTTGAGAGCTTAAACAAAAAGCGTGCAGAAAACTGATAATTATGTTAAAATAATACTACACACCTAACCATACACTTATAAGCTAACCGACAGGGGTTTTGAAAAAGAAAACCTCTGCCGGTTAAAGTGCTATGTACGGTTGAAGTTCACTAGGGGAAATAAGATGTGGTAACGGAGATTATTTATGCGAGGACACAGTAAAGAAGAAAAGCTTCAGGTAGAAGTGCTAAGCGAAACGCACGAAAACGAGCAAATTCATCAGGATATTGAGCTTTTGTTTGTTCTAGAGGGAGAGCTTGACGTAACTGTCGGTGAGCAGTTAACTCACATGGGCTTTGAGGATATCCTTGTTATTAACGCAAACAAGAGACACAGCATGAAGGGAACGGAAAACGTCCTTTATGTGAGATTATTCATTAATTATCAGCTTGTCAGCGATATTTACGCAAGCAGCGACATTATGTTTTGGTGTGATTCCACTAAAGGTAATAATGAGCGCTATGACGAACTTAGGGATACTCTCAAAAAGCTTCTCAATCATTTTCTGAGCACAAGGGGAACGGTTGCGGATTTCGGCCATATTGCGCTTTGCTACCGTGTTATGGATTTGCTTTCTGTTCACTTTTTAGTGCGTACGGGCGGCAAGGAAACAGAGGACGATAAGACGAATTTCGAGAACCGAATGACCCAGATTAACAATTACATTCTGGCAAACTATGAAAAATCAATAAGCCTCAGTGACCTTGCAAAGCTGCTTTACCTTTCCGAGGGTTATCTTTCAAGATTTTTCAAGAAAAACTACGGAATGAGCTTTCTTTCTTATGTGACCAACATAAGACTTTATCACGCTATGGACGATTTGCTCTATACGGAGCATCCCATAACAAGAATTGCATTTGATAACGGTTTTTCTAATGTAGGTGTGTTCAATAAGGCTTTTAAGAGCACCTACGGTGAGACGCCGTCAGTTTTCAGAAAGAATGCCTCGAAGACTGCAGAAAATTCTGATCTCAGTGAAAATGATAAGCTTATTGAAGAGCGTCTTGAAAATTACCTTCGAAATAACGGCGTGCGTCAAGAGGAACAGCAGTCTAAGGGCAACGAAGATACTGTCTTTTCTGCTGTTAACTATGAGGAAACAAAGCCCAGCTGGAATGATATGATTAATGTCGGCTCTGCTGACGATCTTTTAAAGTCGGAGATAAGAGAGCATATTATTTTGCTAAAGGAGACTCTTGGATTCAAATATGTAAGATTTTGGAGTCCGTTTACCAAATCAATGCTTATTGATGTCCACACGGAGGACGGAAGCTTCAACTTTTCGAGACTTGATAATATTCTCGATTTTCTCATGGAACATGACCTAAAGCCGCATATCGAAATCGGAATGAAGCCGAGGCGAATTCACGAAAATATAGAGCACGCTCTCATATTTGAACAGGGGGACGATATTTATCCCGGAGATGAAAAGTGGAAGGGCTTTTTGAGCAGATGGATAAGTCATCTCGTTCATAGATACGGCAGAGCGGAGGTTTCTGATTGGCGACTGGAGCTTTGGTTCAGAGAGCGTGAAAAATGGTCGGCTAAGGATGTGGATGACTACTTAGAACTTTTTGATATTACATATGAGCAGGTTCATGAAAAGTGTGACGGTATAAAACTCGGTGGCTGCGGATTTAGACTTGACCGCCTTGCAAAGCTTCAGGATGAGAGGTTCATCGAGAAATGGTCGAAGAAAAAGCACTTGCCCGATTTCTTCTCATGTCTTTACTTTGCTTACGAAAGAGGCGCACACGATGAGGATATTTACAGCAAGCGGATCACTGATAACGAAGGATTTCTCCATGCACTTGAAAAATTCAAGAAGCTGATACCGAATAATTCAGCGGCAAAAATTCCTGTTTATTTCACGGAATGGAATCTGACGATTTCAGACAGAAATTATATAAACGACAGTTGCTTTATGGGCGCATATGTCGTCAAAAATATTGTAGATCTTTACGGCAAGTGCGAAAGCCTCGCATTCTTCCAGGGAAGTGACCGTTTCTCGGAGTTCTATGACTCGGGAGATATGCTTCACGGCGGAACGGGCATTTTGACAAGGGACGGAATTTTCAAGCCCTCAGGCTTTGCGTTTGATTTCTTTAACAGATTATTCGGCGGATACCTCGGAAAAAGCTCAAATTGCCTTGCAACAACAGACGGACATGATAATTTCGGTATAATCTGTCATAATCAGAAGAAGCTAAACTACAATTATTATTTCACTGCCGAAAATGATGTCGACAGGGAGAATATCTGGAAATACTTTGAGGACAGAGATTCTCTGGAGATTAAAATAAACCTCACCGATATAAAGAACGGCATCTATCAGATGAAGGTATACAGCATTAACGAGAACAACGGAAGTGTGCTCGATGTTTGGCGTGAAACGGAATACGAAAAGGAACTTACAAGAAACGACATTAAGTATTTCCGCCGTGTCTGCGAACCTAAGCTGAGAATACAGAAAATTAAAGCTGAAAATAGCATTCTCAAGGTGAACCTAAGCTTAGCACCAAATGAAATAGCATTTATCCGTCTCAAGCTGTTTTCGGAAACGTTATGAAAATAAAAATTTAATATTGACAAAGAAAAAGCTCGCATTTCTGCGGGCTTTTTTTCATGCCTTGATTTGGAATTCAAGAACAACCTTGTCGTATTTATAGGTGTTAGGTGACATACAGGAGATGATTACATTTGTTGTTTCGGCTTCAAAAAGCTTTGGCGGAAATACGGAAAGCGGGTCGGAGTGAGTTTCTCTCGGCTCTTGAAAGCAGAGATAATTTCCCTCGTCAAATTTGAGCACCTTATCAGACGAATTTGGCAGTACCTCGAGGAACATTTTTGAGGAAGAGAATATACCGTTGTGAAAGGTGGAGATTATCCCATGGGGGAACGACGCCTGAAGCTTGTTTTCTTTGGCAAGATTAAAAAGCTCGCTCAATTTCTTTTCGTAGGTTTTGGCACTCATTTTCGGTTCGCAGTCGATTGTTATTGCATATCGCTCAAAGATAAAACGAGAATAGTAGCCCTCTCTTCCTAAGAAAGAACGCTGGGCGTTAATGTGCTGTAAGGTTCGGTCGATAGAATTGAGGTTCGATTCTATTTTCTTTATTTTTTCTGTAGCGAGCTTTTTGCCGGCTTTTAATAGCTTTTCAAATTCAAGCCGATTGTCGCTGTCAACATAGTTTTTCAAGTCCTTTAGCGGTATGCCTAAATCTACACACAAAATAATGGTATCGAGTATCATTATCTGCTCGAGAGAATAATAACGGTATCCTGTTTCGGGGTTTGTGTAGGCGGGAATCAGTATTCCAAGCTTTTCGTAGTAACGCAGTGACTGCACATTCACATTTCTGATTTTAGCGACAGCGCCGATTGAAAGAAGATTATCCATAAAATCACCAAATCTAATAGAATAAGAGAGTTTATGAATTTATTTTAAGCTTCAGATTTCAACAAGTCAATATTTAAGCCAAATTTTGAAAAAATAATTTTTAAATTTCTATTGACTCTATGATTATCATATAGTTTATACTCATCATTGAAAAGAACAATCGCTAAGAAAAATCGATTGAAATTAGCTGAAATCAAAAGATTTCGCAAGAAAAGAAGTTTAACTTACGGAGGTAAACGAAATGAATCAGGAAGAAAAAAATCCTCTTGCCTCTGCGCCGATAGGAAGCTTGATGATGAAGTATGCGATTCCTAGTGTTGTCGCACTTGTGGTAAACGCACTTTACAACATCGTTGACCAGATATTTATCGGTTGGGGCGTAGGTACATTGGGAAACAGCGCAACTAACGTAATTTTCCCGCTTAACATGGTTGTAACAGCAGTATCGCTTTTGCTCGGTGACGGCGGTGCGGCATATATGAGCCTTGAACTGGGCAGAAATAATCACAAAAAGGCTGAAGAAGGAGCTAACAACACACTCACATGGCTCATTATATCGGGAGTAGCTCTTTTTGCGATATGCTTTACATTCTTGAAGCCGCTCACGAGTTTTCTCGGTGCTACTCCCGATAACCTTTCCTATGCACTTTCTTACGGAAAAATCGTTATCATCGGATTTCCTTTTGTTGTCATCGGCAGCGGTATGTGCTCGGTTATCAGATCCGACGGAACTCCTCAATTGACAATGATCGGCATGATAGTCGGATGTGTTGCTAATGTTATCTTAGATGCACTTTTTGTTCTCGGTTTCAAATGGGGTATGGAAGGTGCAGCACTTGCAACAGTTATCGGACAGATACTCAATTTCTTAATCTGCGTTTGGTACATTCCGAGATTTAAGACTATCAAAATTACTTTGCACAGCATGAAGCCGAAGTTTAAGATTCTCAAGAAGATTGCGGCACTCGGTGTTTCAAGCTTCGTTTCTCAGTTTGCTGTTGCAGTCATCATGGCAGTTATCAATTACTTCCTCGTCAAATGCGGCACAGCTTCGGAGTATGGCCCGGATATCCCGCTTGCGGCGTTCGGAATTGTCATGAAGTTTAACACAATTTTAATTTCAATTGTCACAGGTATCGGAACAGGCGCACAGCCGATAGTCGGTTACAACTACGGCAGAGGAGATTTCAAGCGTGTTAAGAAGACATTCTCCATTGCTGTAAAAGCGGCTACGATAGTGGCTGTAATTTGCTTCATTGTATTCCAGGCATTTCCGAAACAGCTTACGGCAATGTTTGGTGATCAGGGCGAGCTTTACACGCAGTTCTCGGTCAAGTCCTTCAGAATATTCACCTTGCTTTGCTTTGTAAATGGCTTCCAGGTTGTAACGGGTATATTCTTCCAGTCTATCGGAAAGCCACTCTTTGCCGGTGCTGTTTCATTCAGTCGTCAGATTATCTTCCTCATTCCGGCTACTGCGATTTTGTGTAACATAATCGGTCTGAACGGTGTTCTTTGGGCTGGCCCGGTTGCTGACGGTCTTGCATTCATACTTGCGCTCGCACTTGTAATCTATGTGATGAAACAGCTAACCGAGCTGGGCAAGAAGAAAGAAACATCCGATTAAAGGCTCTATTAGGATATGGCTTTTTATTCAGACCGCTGTGTCAGTTGTAACAATTTGAATAAGCATCAGGTGGAGGAGATGCTGAGCGATGGTGAAAACTATCAGTTTATAATGTACGAATGCGATGAAAAGTACTGTGAAGTTAATCAGAAACGAAAACAAGGAGAGAGGGAGCTTCACAGACTTATGTACGACGAAGGAGAAAACAAGCATGAAGAAAATAATCACAATAGGTCGAGAGCTGGGAAGCGGCGGCAGAACAATCGGAAAAATGGTGGCGAATAAGCTTGGAATACCGTATTACGACCACGAGGTAATCGATTCGGCAGTCGAAAAGTCAGGGTTATCAACGGCTTTTGTCGAGACAACAGAGCAAAAAGTGACAAGCTCCTTGCTTTATAACCTCGCAATGGGCACAGCTTATGGCTACGGAATTCTAAAGGACGCAGACAAGCAGACCTTGCCGCTTTCTGAACAGGTGTATGTCGCCCAAAGTGATGCAATCAAAGGCTTCGCGGAAAAGGGAAGCTGTGTGATTGTCGGAAGATGTGCCGATCACATTCTTTCCGATAGGGACGATGTTTTAAAGGTCTTTATCTATGCCGACAAGCAAAAGCGTGTCGAGAGATGCGTTAACGAATACGGTTTGTCTCAGAATTCCGCTCTCAAGCAGATCGAGAGATCCGATAAAGAGAGAAGCAGACACTATAACTGCTTCACGGAAAAAACATGGGGTGAGAGAATCAATTATGATTTACTCCTAAACAGCGGCGAGCTTGGGCTTGAAAGCTGTGTAAACATTATTTGTACTACTGCAAACGAGAATTAATAAATACACTTAAAACTTATTATCAAAAGAAAGGGAAATTACCATGACAAAAGAAGAAAAATTGACATTAATGGAAAACCGCCTCAGAAAACTTGAGACACGCAAAAAGGACAACGACGGTGTTTGCAGAAGACTCAGAAGAGAAATGAGAAATCTGCAGAAAACAGCTTGATTTGAAGTAAGTGAAAAAGGACGCTTCCGAGAGGAGGCGTCCTTTTTCTGTGATGTCAGGAAAACACAATAAATAGGTCAAAAATAGAGTTGCTCGAGCCTCAAATTTATCATATACTAAAGCGAAGCAATTAAATTTTAGGTGAAGGTCAAAATGAAATATATTAATCATTACAATTCACCGCTTGGCGGAATAGCGCTTGCAAGTGACGGCGAAAGCTTGACGGGGCTATGGTTTGACGGTCAGAAATATTATTGCAAGGGTTTATCAAGCGATGCAAAAGAATATAATTTGCCGATATTTGAGACAGTGAAAAACTGGCTTGATATTTATTTTTGCGGAGAAAATCCGAGTTTTAACGTTCCGATTGCTTTTAATGATACGCAGTTTAGAGTAGCCGTTTGGAAGCTTCTTTTGACTATACCATACGGGGAAACTGTGAATTATAAGTCGCTTGCGGAGAAAATTGCCAAGCAAACAGGCAAGAAAGCCATGTCGGCTCAGGCTGTCGGCGGTGCGGTGGGGCATAATCCGATTTCGATAATAGTTCCGTGTCATCGTGTTGTAGGTTCTGACGGAAGTCTCACAGGCTATGCGGGCGGTATGGACAAAAAGCAGTGGCTTTTGATGCATGAGGGAGCATTGCTAAAAGCAGATTAACTGAGAGAATTGCAAGACAGAATAAGACTTCTTGTGTTTTTGCGCTGGATTAGGTTGGCAAGTAGCCTAAACAAACTATACTTAATTATGTATTTTGATTGTGAACTTTATTTTGAAAAAACAGGAGGCTTAATATGCTTTTGATGAACAAAACATTATTAAAGCTTGCGCGCGGGTTGTGGGGCTGGATAATCTCAGTCGCTGCCTTAAGCTTTTTAATGTTGATCGGAACCACGGCACTATCTGAGATAGTCGCAGGGTTTCTCGGTAATTTATTCGAGCCGCAAAAGGCTCTAGATACCGTCCTTAGTAATGCTCAGAAATCCCGATATTTGCCTTATGGACGAGCCGTCAAGCGCACTTGACGCATTGCGCGAAAGAGAGCTTTTGCATACTCTTGAGACTGAATACAGCGATAAAACTCTTATGCTCATATCCCACAGGTCGAGCACGCTCACAGGATGCACGAGGATTTTGAAGACTGAAGCTTTCAGAAATTAATTAAAATATTGCACAAAAGTATAGTCTTAAAATTAGTACAAATTATTTTAAAGAAACACTTGAATTTTCAAAATAAAGGTGATACTATATAACCAAGTTAATAATTATTGAACGCTTAATTAAGTTTGACGAATGCATGCAGGTTTTATCACGAAAGGAAATTTAATATGTTACGAATAGTTAAAAACCCAAATAATTCAGGTTACATTGCCGGTATCGATCAGGTCAAGACAGGAATGAACATGAGAGCCATTTTGAAAAAGAATGGTGTAAGTGTCAATGAGTTAGCCGAAAGACTTTGTGTCTCAAGACAGGCTGTTTATTCTTGGCTCAGTGGAGAAAATTTGCCGGATCATAACAATATGTTATCTTTTAGTCTCATGTTTAATGTGCCTATAAATGATATCTATGTTTATTATATTGTAGCTTAACAAAGACTTCAGAGGAGAAACAGTTGTCGTTTCTCCTTTTTAATTGTGCATTATTTTTTGTGTTGTTAGGCAGCTGAATTTGGTGGTTTAAACGATTGACTTTATCGATATAAATGTTATAATCAAGTGCAGTTGAAAGAAAGAGAAGATACCGGCGCTTAGCTGAAATTAATGTGCTTAAAAACATATGATTCCGACTTTCTACGTCAGGTAAAGTAAACACGGAGGAATTATATGGATGCTGTAAATAACAGTGTAGTAAGAAGCGGAAAAAAACACATTTTCAGAGGAGAACTGGCACTTTTGATGGTCGTTCTTTTTAACAGCTTCGGAGTAGTTCTCATGCTCTATTCGGGCTCGGGAATTTCGGCTATTTCGAGTGTGCCTTATGCATTTTCGGTTGTATTCGCATTTTTGTCGTTAGGCACATGGACATATATTTTCCAGGGCCTTTTGATAGCCTTGCTGATGATATTCCGCAAGCGCTTTGTTCCGTCTTATCTTCTGAGCTTTGTTGTCGGATTTGCGTTCAGTGAACTGCTCGATTTCCACAAAAGCTGGATGCATGTTTTGCCGCTTACTATGCCGATGAGAGTGCTGTATTTTGTGATCAGCTACTTCATCATCTGCACGGGAATTGCACTTTCTAACAGATGTGGACTTCCTATTGTGCCGACAGATCTCTTCCCAAGAGAGACAAGCTCTATTTTCAAAATCAAATATTCCAAGGTGAAAATTCCTTTTGATGTTATTTGTTTGATTCTCACTGCTGTCATTACATTTGTCGGAGTCGGACATATCAAGGGCTTAGGAATCGGAACAGTCGTTGCGGCATTCACGATGGGAAAGGTAATCGGTCTTATCGGAGAGGGTCTTGATAAGCACTTCGATTTTGTGAACTTCAAAACCAAAAAAGCAAACAGTAAATAATAAATTCAAATCTCAACTGTAACGGTTGAGATTTTTCTTTTTCGGTAGTAGAATGAAACCAAATTACTTAGAGGTGTGATATGAAAAAACTTTTGTTTATCAATTCATGTATGCGTGAAAATTCCCGTACCGAGAAATTAGCCAAGGAATTTTTAGCGGAAAACAAAGAATATGAGAAATTCGAGATAAAGGAAGTTAAGCTTAAAAATCTTGATATTAAGCCGTTGACGGCGGAGGATATTATCAAACGTGATAAGAATATTTGCGAAAAAAGTTTTGACGGATATTCCTTAGCAAGTGACTTTGCGAACGCCGATGAAATCGTAATAGCCGCACCTTATTGGGACAGCTCGTTTCCTTCTTTGCTTAAGGTTTACATAGAGAATATCTGTGTGAACACTCTGACCTTTTGCTATGACGAAAAGGGAGAGGCGAAAAAGCTCTGTAAAGCGGATAAGCTCATTTATATCACGACAGCAGGCGGATTTGTGAGTGAAAATCCAAGCGTCAAGCTTTATTTCAGAGAGTTGTGCGATATGATCGCGATACCAAAGCTTGAATTTTACTGTGCTACAGCGCTTGATGTCTTTTCTGACAGAACCGATGAGATCTTGAAAAACAAGCTCGATGAAATGCTAAATAAGTGAAAATTAGAAACTCCTATGCCAATTGACATAGGAGTTTTTTTGTTAGGTCTCGTGCGAGCGGTTTCGATACTCTGTCGGTGAACAGCCCTTTTGCTTGCGGAACATTCGGCTGAAATAAAGCGGATTTGCGTAGCCGACTATTCTGCCTATTTCATTGACGGAATAGCTTGTGGTTTCAAGCAGAGCCTGTGCGTTTGTCATGCGTATTGCGGTAAGGTACTGAACAGGGGTTTGTCCTGTGTATTTTTTGAAATTGCGAATGAACCAAGAGACGCTCATTCCTTTTGAAGCGGCATAATCCTCCACGCTGATTTCGAGGTTGTAGTTTTCACTGAAGTAGCTTGCCGCCGACTCCATTTGCTTGTCAAGAAATTCATTTTTAAGAACATGCTCTTTAGTCATCTCTCGGTTAAAGCTTATCAGAAGATAACGCAGTAAGATTTGGAGCATTTCTTCGTAATTTGTCTGTGTCTTTTGAAGTTCAAAAATTATCTTCTTGAAAACTCTCTCATATTCCATAGAAGTGCCGACATGAAATACTCGCTCACCGTCGGCAAAGCCGTAGCTTCTAAGTATCTTTTTTACTTCGCTTCCTGTGAAATGAATCCAGAAAACTTCTGTTTTGTCCTTGGCGTAAAATTCGTATTTTTGAAGCTCCTTTGGGCGGAAGAGAACGATATTTCCCGCACCGACAATTGTTTCATTTTCAGGCTTTTCAAAGTGAAAATGAACAAGCCCCGATGCGATGTAAATTATCTGAAAATCGCGTCTGCCATTCGGTCGCCATGTCGGCATTTTAGAGTGGCTCGAAAGGCGGTAGTTTCCGCAGCTGCCGACTATCAGCGGTCGGCTTTTGTCCTTGAAATCTATCCTCGATGAATGAAGATAACCTGTGTTAATGTACATAGGAGCCTCCTTCTGTGAACTTAATAAAATTGTATCATATTGTGCATATTTTGTCCAATTATATTTATGGACTTTTTTGAACAAAATCAATAGAATTAATTACAACAAATGCGATAATTATTGATTGAATTCGGCCGAGTGATATGCACAAAATTACCGTAGCATGTACAAAATAATATATAAGGGAGGATTGTCATGATTATACCGAGATATTACGAAGACTTGAGTGTGCTTCACGAGAATACCGAGAAGCCAAGAGCCTATTATATCCCAGCTTCCAAGCGTATGGATAATCTTGTCGAAGAGCGAGAAAAGTCTGACCGCTTACAAAGCTTAAATGGCAAATGGGCATTTAAGTATTTCGAAAGTATTTACGATGTGAAAGAAGCCTTTTATGAAAAGGGCTATGACATTTCATCGTTTGATGAGATAAATGTTCCGAGCGTGTGGCAGATGTCGGGATATGACAGTCATCAGTATACGAACATTCGCTACCCATTTCCTTTCGATCCGCCGTATGTTCCCCAGGATATTCCATGTGGCGCATATGTGCACAAATTTGACTATGTAAGTGACAGCGAAGCCCCCAAAGCACATCTTAACTTTGACGGTGTTGACAGCTGTTATTATGTTTGGCTCAACGGAAAATATGTAGGCTACGATCAGGTTTCTCATGCAAACGGAGAGTTTGATGTAAGCGATTTTCTCGTTGAGGGTGAGAATACTCTTGCTGTTTTGGTTCTTAAATGGTGTGACGGCTCATACCTTGAGGATCAGGATAAATTCAGAATGAGCGGAATTTTCCGTGATGTCTATTTACTAAAGCGACCTGTTGAGGCAGTAAGAGATTACCGTATCAAGACGAAGATAAACGAGACTTCCGCCGATATTTCTGTTGATGTCGATTTTTACTGTGAAACTAAAGTTAAGCTGTCACTTGAAACAGCCGACGGAAATAAGATAGGTGAGGAGAGTATTTCAGAGAACGGAACGGTCGATTTTACGGTTGACTCACCGATTCTTTGGAATACAGAAAACCCGTATCTTTATACACTTGTTATTGAGAGCGAAAACGAAACGGTAGTGGAGAAAATCGCACTCAGAAAACTGGAAATCAAGGATAAGGTAATTTACCTAAACGATCAGAAGATTAAGTTCAGAGGTGTTAACCGCCACGATTCCGATCCCGAAACGGGATTTTCGATCGATATGGAGCAGCTCAAACACGATATGACATTGATGAAGGAGCATAATTTCAATGCTATCAGATCAAGTCACTATCCGAATGATGCGCGCTTCTATCAGCTTTGTGACAAGTACGGCTTTATGGTTATCGATGAAGCGGACATTGAGGCGCACGGCCCGTTCCTCATTTACCGCAAGGAAGACACTGACCTCGAGCGTTTCTCAAGGTGGAACGAGAAGCTTGCCGATGACCCGAAGTGGGAAAGTTCTATTCTTGACAGAGTGCAGAGAATGGTTCTTAGAGATAAAAACCGTTTCTCGATAGTTATGTGGTCAATGGGCAACGAAAGTGCTTACGGCTGTAACTTTGAGAAAGCTCTCGAGTGGACGAAAACATTCGATCCCGACAGAATCACTCAGTACGAAAGTGCAAGATACCGCAATTACAAGGTAACTTATAATTACGACAACCTCGATATATATAGCCGTATGTATCCGAGCCTTGACGAGATTAACGAGTGGCTCGAGAAGGACGCAAGCAAGCCGTTCCTCTTAGTAGAGTATTGCCACAGCATGGGAAACGGCCCCGGAGATTTCGAAGATTACTTCGAGATGATTCAGTCTCATGATATTATGTGCGGAGGGTTTGTATGGGAGTGGTGTGACCATGCGATTGCTCACGGCAAAACAGCTGACGGAAAGACAAAATATTATTACGGCGGAGATCACGATGAAGTAATTCATGACGGTAATTTCTGCATGGATGGTCTTGTTTACCCCGATAGAAAACCGCACACTGGAATTCTTGAATATAAAAATGTTTACCGCCCCGCAAGAGTCGTTTCCTACAATCAAGAAACAGGCGAGCTTGTCTTTCATAATTATATGGACTTTGATAATCTCGAGGATTACGCAGAGATTCATTATGAACTCACGCATGACGGTATTTCTATTCAAAAAGGAAAGCTTGCTGAATTTAGCGTAAAGCCGCATGAGAACGGCTCGACAATTCTCAGCGTGCCCGTCAAGGATAGCGGAAAAATGTATCTAAAGCTTAGTTATCATTTAAAGAAGGACGTGCCGCTTCTAAGTAAGGGTCATGTTCTTGGATTTGATGAAATCAAGCTTGAAAATGCCGACAGCAGATACACTCCTGCAGTTAAACTTTTGGGAGAGAAAGCTTCGGGCGATATTAAAATCACGGAGAGCGACACAGAGTTAGTTCTTAAGGGAGCGGATTTTACATATACGCTCAGCAAAAAGACAGGCTTATTCGAAAAGATGAGTTTTGGCGGCAGAGAGTATCTAACTCACCCAATGCAGCTTAATATCTGGCGAGCACCGACTGACAACGATATGTATATCAAAAATGAGTGGAAAAAGGCTCATTACAATGAAGCATACACGAGAGCATATAAAGTGACTTGTGTACAAAACAGCTCGAATGTCACTATAACTGTCGATGCATGTGTTGTTGCTGCTACAGTACAGAAGATACTTGATGTAAAGCTTAATTGGACGGTTGACGGAAGCGGAAGAATTGATGCCGATATTCACGCCGTAAAGGACGATGAATTCCCTGTTTTACCAAGATTCGGTGTGAGACTTTTCATTGATAAAAAGCTTGATGAAGTCGGCTACTTTGGTATGGGCCCACAGGAGAGCTATTCTGATAAGCACAGAGGCTCTTATCACGGCTTATTCAGAACTAATGTAGCCGAAATGCACGAGGATTACATTAAGCCACAGGAAAACGGAAGTCACTTTGATTCTGAATTCCTTGAGTTATCCGATGCAAAGGGTGGCGTTTCCGTGGCAGCAGATAAGGCATTCTCCTTTAATGCTTCGCTTTACACCCAGGAGACGCTTGAGAATTCGGCACATAACTTTGAACTCGAGGAGTCTGACAGCACAGTTCTTTGCGTTGATTACAAGCTAAACGGCATAGGCTCTAACAGCTGTGGCCCGACAGTTCTTCAAAAATATCAGTTTGATGAGGCTGAATTTAATTTTGGCTTTACAATAATCCCGTTCGTCAAATAAGAACGGTAATTTAGAAAGAGTGGAATTTTCAAATGGAAGAAAAAACATATTTAAAATGGTATAACAAAATCGGTTACGGTTCAGGTGATATCGCCGGCAACGTTGTCTATGCATTCCTTACGGCGTTCGTCATGGTTTATCTCACCGATACAATCGGACTTGCCGCCGGAGTTGTCGGAACACTAATTGCAGTATCAAAACTTTTTGACGGGTTTACCGATGTTTTCTTCGGCTCTATGATAGATAAAACCCACAGCAAAATGGGTAAAGCAAGACCGTGGATGATTTACGGTTATATCGGTTGTGCGA
Organism: Bacteroidaceae bacterium; assembly: GCA_963589785.1. Lineage (GTDB taxonomy): Bacteria > Bacillota > Clostridia > Oscillospirales > Acutalibacteraceae > SIG603. The sequence continues at coordinate 51,368 of CAVAMJ010000005.1, forward strand.
TTACTCTTGTCGGTGTATTCGCAGTGCCAACAAGTCTTGGCACAACAGCACAGTATGCATGGTTCTTCATTGCATATACTTTGCTTAACGGTGTTTTCTACACAGCAAACAATATCGCTTACTCTGCACTTACTTCGCTTGTTACAAAGAACAGCAAGGAAAGAGTTCAGATGGGTTCTTACAGATTTATCTTTGCCTTTGCTACAAGCCTTTTGATTCAGTCTGTCACTGTACAGTTCGTAGCGGCTTTAGGCGGCGGTGCAGCTGCATGGAGAACAGTTGCTATCATCTATGCAATTATCGGTCTTATCGTCAACACAATCTCAGGTTTCTCTGTTAAGGAGCTTCCCGAGGAGGAACTTAACGACGGCAAAGCAGACGGAGATGAGGAAAAGTATGGCCTCATAGAGGCATTCGGACTTCTAATCAAGAACAAGTTCTATATGATGATTTGCGGAACTTATATTCTTCAGCAGCTTTACAGCGCAATGATCGGTGTCGGTATCTACTACATGACATGGGTACTTCATAATACCGGTCTTTACAGCGTATTCTCTTGGGCAGTCAACATTCCGCTTATCATTTCTCTTCTTTTCACACCGGCACTTGTCGGCAAGTGGAACGGTATGTATAAGCTAAATCTCCGTGGCTATATGTTAGCTTGTGTCGGCAGAGGTCTTGTCGTTGTAGCTGGCTGGATGGGAAGTGTTCCGCTTATGCTTCTCTTCACAGCGATTGCCGCTTTAGGCCAGGGCCCATGGCAAGGCGATATGAACGCTGTTATCGCTTCTTGTTCAGAGTACACTTACCTCACACAGGGCAAGCGTGTTGACGGTACTATGTATTCCTGTACTTCATTCGGTGTTAAAGTCGGCGGTGGTACCGCTATCACTGGCTGGCTTTTACAGGCGGCCGGTTATGTCGGAACTGCAACAACTCAGCCTGATTCAGCTATCAGCATGATCAGCATGATGTATCTTGTCATTCCGTTTGTAATTGAGATTTTGATTACATTTGTCCTCTCGAGAATGAAGGTCGAAGAGGCTTGCGAGAAAATCAAAAAGGAAAAGGGCATTGCCTAAATTTTCTTAATATATGTGTAATACTTTGAAGTCAAATTGAGTACGAGTGGGAGGCGCCTTTTGAAGCTGGGAAAATAGAAGGCGTCTCCCGATTTTGTAATGAAAAAATGTCGGATTTTAGCGAAAATGCCCAAAAAATTCATTAATAAATGTCGGCTCATATTAAAATGTTCCTCTTGATAATTATCCCGACAGTGCTAAAATGAAGTAGGTGAAAAACTCTACAATTAATATGCGAAAGGGTGGATTAACATGAAGATTAACGAAATTATTAACTTGATTAAAAACGGTGAATATGACGAGAAGCTGCTCGATATTTATGTCGATGCGGAAAAAATCGAGTACCAGCGTGAAAGATATAAGAAAGCTCTTGAGGCTTTTAAAACCTGTTACGGCGATGCTGACGTTTCCGTTTACAGCGCACCGGGCAGAAGTGAAATCGGCGGAAACCACACAGATCATCAGCACGGTGAAGTTTTGGCGGCATCGGTCAACAGCGATGCAATAGCAGTAGTTGAGAAAATAGACGAACCGTGGGCTTATGTAATCTCTCACGGCTTCGAGCAGATAAAGGTTTCTCTTGGAAATCTTGAGAAAATCGACGAGGAAGAGGAGAGCACCACAGCACTCATCCGTGGAGTTCTTGCTAAAATCAAGGAGAACGGCCATGCGATAGGCGGCTTTAAGGCTTATATCACAAGTGATGTTCTTATCGGCTCAGGACTTTCGTCTTCGGCCGCATTTGAAACCTTGCTTGGCACAATCGTTTCCGGTGAATACAATAAGGGGGAGATTTCTCCGATTGAAATAGCTCAGATCGGTCAGTTTGCAGAGAATGTTTATTTCGGAAAGCCCTCAGGACTTATGGATCAGATGGCTTGCTCTGTCGGCAGTCTCGTTCATATTGATTTTGCTGATACCGAAAACCCAAAGGTTGAGAGCGTTAAGCTTGATTTGGATGCTTACGGCTATTCTCTTTGCATCACCGATACTAAGGGCTCGCATGCGGATCTCACAGCTGATTATGCATCAATTCCGCTCGAGATGAAGTCTGTCGCAAATCTTTTCGGACGAGAGGTTCTCGGAGATATTTCAGGTGAATTCATTCTTGAGAATGCATCTAAAATAAGAGAAAAATGCGGCGACCGTGCTTTCTTGCGTGCGTTCCATTATGCCCTTGAGAATAAGCGTGTAGAAAAAGAAGTCGATGCACTTAAATCTCAAAATCTCGAAGCTTTCTTTGCACTCGTTAAGAAGTCGGGCGATTCTTCCTACAAGTTCCTTCAGAATGTATATACAAGCAAGGACGTTGTTCATCAGAATTTGTCCGTTGCACTTGCTGTCAGCGAGGCTGTCCTTGGTGACGAGGGAGCTTGCAGAGTTCACGGCGGCGGATTTGCGGGTACTGTTCAGGCTTTTGTTCCTAACAAGCTTGTCGCAGATTACAAGAAAGCACTCGACAGTGTCTTTGGAGATAACTCCTGTGTTGTTATGAAAATCCGTAAGTACGGCGGAATTAAGGTTATTTAAATCTAAATCAAGAGGTGACATACATGATAGACGATTTAATTTATGAGCTTGTGCTTTATGCCGAGAAGAATGAGCTTGTCGCAGAAGAGGACGAGGTTTGTGTGATAAATGCACTTCTCGAGATCTTTGGACGCGACGATTATTTTCCGCAAAACAAAGTAAGTGAACCGAGAGAAATCCACGAAATTCTCGAAGATATGCTGTCTTATGCGACTGAGAGCGGCATTCTAACCGAGCCGACAAACACCGAAAAGGATCTTTTCGACACTAAAATCATGGGTGCGGTAACTCCGCTTCCGTCCGTAGTCAGAACGAGATTTAAAGAGCTCTATTCTCTGTCCCCCGAGGAGGCAACCGACGATTACTATCGTTTCAGCAAAGCTACCAATTATATCCGTGAGGACAGAATAAAAAAGGACGAGAAATGGCTCTACGATTCAAAGTACGGAAAGCTTGACATCACTATCAATCTTTCTAAGCCTGAAAAAGATCCGAGAGATATAGCTCTTGCGGGCAAAGTGAAAAAATCCGCTTATCCGGCTTGCCAGCTTTGCAAGGAAAATGAGGGATATGCCGGAACACTCACTCATCCGGCTAGACAAAATCACAGAATTATTCCGATTAATCTTTTCGGCGAGAACTATTATCTTCAGTATTCACCGTATGTTTATTACAACGAGCATTGTATCGTTTTTAACGAAAAGCATGTTCCTATGGTAATCAATAGGGCAACATTTGAGAAGCTGCTTGATTTTGTTTCGCAGTTCCCTCATTATACCGTTGGTTCCAATGCTGATTTGCCGATTGTAGGAGGTTCGATTTTAAGCCATGACCATTTCCAGGGCGGAAGATATGTCTTTGCAATGGCAAAGGCAGAATGCGAGAAAGAGTTTAAGCTTGCAAATTTCCCGAATGTTGAAGCAGGAGTGCTTAACTGGCCGATGTCCGTTATCCGCCTTATTTGCGCCGATCAAGAGGAGCTTGTAGCAGCGGCCGACAATATTCTCACAAAATGGAGAGCATATTCCGATGAGTCTGCTTTCATTTTTGCCGAGACTGATGGCGTGCCTCACAATACAATCACTCCGATTGCAAGAAAGAGAAACGGCAAATTCGAGCTGGATTTAGTTCTTCGCAATAATATAACAACTGAGGAACATCCGCTTGGTGTTTTCCATCCGCATGCAAAGCTTCACCACATTAAGAAAGAGAATATCGGTTTAATCGAGGTTATGGGTCTTGCAGTGCTTCCCGCACGACTTAAAAAGGAAATGCACGCGCTCGAAACCGCTATTTTGAACGGTGAAAATCTTCGCGAAAACGAATTGACGGCATCGCATGCCGACTGGGCAGAGGAGTGGACTTCTCGCTATGAACTAAACAGCGAGAACATTCACGGAATCGTTCAGGCTGAAATCGGAAAGGTGTTCGCTGAGGTTCTTGAGGATGCGGGAGTGTTCAAGAGAACTAAAGAGGGAGAAGAGGCTTTTGACCGCTTTATCGGCACACTCGATAAATAATATTTGAGTAAATGGGATACACCCTTTTCTAATACCACCTTCCTACGAAATTACCCTAATGCATTAGCTTAGGGTAATTTTCTTGCGTATAACAACAAAACCGATGCATTTTTCGTGCATCGGTTTTGCTGTCAAAATGAGAATTAGATATTCCAAGAATTAATCTGTTTTCTGAGCCAATTCACCCAATTTTCGATTCCTTCTCCTGTCTTTGCACTTATGAAGAAAATCTCGCAATTAGGATTTAGTTTTTTAATTCTTTCGACTACCGCATCGTCATCAAAATCAAACACACATTTTGTGTCAATTTTGTTTATGAGCACGCAGTCGCTTATCGTGAACATCAACGGATATTTTAATGGCTTGTCGTCGCCCTCAGGCACGGATAAAATCATTGCATTCTTTGATGCGCCTGTGTCAAATTCTGCCGGACAAACAAGATTGCCGACGTTTTCGAGCACGACAAAATCAAAGTCTTTTGCATCGAAGTTATCAAGTCCCTGTTTAGTCATACCGGCGTCTAAATGGCACATTCCGCCCGTATGAAGCTGGATAGACTTTGCGCCTGTTTCGGCGATTGTTTTTGCATCAACCTCGCTGTCGATGTCTGCTTCCATAACGCCGATTTTGTATTCGTCCTTAAGTGCGGCGATAGTCTTTTTGAGCGTTGTTGTTTTGCCGCTTCCCGGGGAAGACATTAAGTTTAAAAGGAAAGTTCTGTCTTTTTTGAGTTGCTCACGAAGCTTATCTGCTTCTCTGTCATTGTTTTCAAATACCGAATGTTTGATTTCGATTACCTTGTAGTCGTTCATAGTACCTCTGATTATTTGTTTTTAGCCGCTCTCTCAAGCGCGAGCTTGTAGTCTCTCTGATATGTGAATATCTCTTTTTTGTATGGGTTTGTCTTCGTTTCAATGGAACGCTTGATGATTATTGCAAGAATAATTACATTAGCGGCAAGAGCGAGAATTGCAAGAATTCCCTGTGCTCTCGGGTCTGCGCTTGCAGGTGCTACGGAAGCGTTCATTACATATCCCTCCGGGTAGACGGAGGAATAAACAGCGAATTTATCGCTGAGCATAAACTGCGGAACTATCTGGGCGAACATGCACCAAATAGCAAGTGTGTTTGCACGGTTCTGAATCCAGCCGCCCTTGTTCCAAAGTGCGTTTGCAAATGTAGGAGCAAGAAGAAGTGCAAGACCGCAATACCAGCTGTGAGTCGGAAGATTGTTGTAAGTGTACTCGAAGTTCCAAATATCATAGGCGAGTATATAGCACCAGGTCATATCGGGCCAAAGCATATCCTTCTTATCCTTTGACTGATAGATTCCCCACCAGCCTGTCATGCAGAAGATGTTGATGATGCCGGCGATACCGTTAACCCAGTTCCACCAGCCGCCGTAAAGCCAAATGCCCTCGTTGGAATACCACCAAGCGGAGCCAGTCTCAGCTAATGCGTGAGCGCCCTTGATTGCCGACTCAAAGTCTGACGCAACAGCAATGAGAATGTTAATAGCAACGATAAGGAATGGGAAAACCTTGAACCATTCTGTCTTTCCGATGCCCCACTTATACTTTAAGAACATGAATCCGATGCAGCCGATTGTGGCGGCATAGAGCTTTGCATAGTGGAACCAGCCGTTCATGTGAAGGTAGGTGGGGTTGTTAAGTGCCCACTCGCTTCCATTCTTAACGCCTATCATAATTGCAACGAAATAGACAGTTAAAACAACAGGGACGGCAATGAAGCAGAATAGTCCGCCAGCCTTGCTTCTTCGTGCGACCTCGTTTAAAATGATAAGTCCGACGAAAGCCATTAGCCAACCTAAAAGCTGGGTGATTGATGAGTCACCGTAAATGTGAAAAAACATAGTATACCTCCTCAAAATATGCTAATTTAGATATACGCACACCTTGTACTCAAACACATAGTATCACTATGAAATATTATAGTCAAGTTAATTATTTAACAAATTCGATTGACTTTATAGAGCAAAAGATATAAAATTATTCTACTAAATAGTTTGGAGATGTGTGTTATGCCAAAGAGATATGAATATGTTACCCCTCCCAGCTTAGGGGTTAAAAATCCACGCCCAAAGGTTGCCGCAGTCGGCAAGAAAATTACGGATGTTGTTGACCACAAGCTTAAGGGTGTCACTTCCGACGATGCTGAGTACTGGGGGCTTGCTGATGTTTTGACCGACGATATGTGCGATGTCATATTGTCGATGGGACTGAGAAAGCCCGAGACCTTCGAGGAGATTGCAAAGAAAAACAGACAGTTTTCTGTGGAGAAGCTTCAGGAAATGCTCGACTACATGAGCTATATCGGAATTTTGGAGTATGATTACGGTTATCACTATGATCATAACGGCAGAACTGCGCCGCCGTCCGAAAGAAGATATATCCTTCCTATGTTTGTTCCGGGTTCTGCTGAACTTCTGAACATTCATGAATTGCCGCCCGACGGAATAAATCAGAGACTAATCGATCACCCTGAGCTTGCCTCATTCTTTGAGAGAATGACATTTGTTCCGCTTGCGGGAATTACTCACATGGTTCCGCCCGGTGGATCCGGCGTAGGCATGCACGTTATACCTGTTGAAAAAGCTATATCTATGGAAAACGGAGTCATGGATATCGAACAGCTTTCTTATTGGCTAAAGAAGTATGAGGGACACATCGGTGTAGCACGTTGCTCTTGTCGTGCATCGAGAGCGGCTCTTGATGAGGGCTGTGCCGATGATGATTTCGGCTGGTGCATTGGTGTCGGTGACTTTGCCGATTACTGCCGTGAAACTCATAAGGGGCACGATATTACCTATGATGAGGCAATGGAAATTCTCAAGAACGCTGAGAAAAACGGTTTTGTTCATCAGATTACTAATATTGACGGTGACAACAAGGTTTTCGGCATATGTAACTGTAATGTTAATATTTGTAATGCGCTTAGAACTTCACAGCTTTTTAACACGCCAAACCTTTCCCGTTCCGCTTATACAGCTAAGGTTGAAGCAGATAAATGCGTAGCTTGCGGAAAATGCGTAGAATATTGCCCGTCCGGTGCGGTTAGACTTGGCCAGAAGCTTTGCACAACTAAAGGCGAGGTTGTCTATCCGAGAAGAACACTTCCCGAGCAGTCCTCGCTCAAAGAGTATCTCCACTGGAAAGAGGACAAGTGGGACGAGGATTATCGAGACAACAACAGAATCAACTGCTACGATACAGGTACAGCACCGTGTAAAACCGCTTGCCCGGCACATATTGCAGTTCAAGGCTACCTTAAAATGGCGGCTCAGGGAAGATATAAGGATGCTCTTGCTTTAATTAAGAAGGATAATCCGTTCCCGGCAATTTGCGGTCGTGTTTGCAATCACAAGTGCGAGGACGCATGCACAAGAGGACTTGTTGACAGAGCTGTTTCTATTGATGCTGTCAAGAAATTTATCGCTGAACAGGATTTGAACGCTGAGACAAGATATGTCCCTGAGGTTGTAATAGCTTCGAACAGATACGATCACTGGAGTCAGAAAATCGCAATTATCGGTTCAGGTCCAGCGGGTCTTTCGTGTGCATATTATCTTGCAACAAAGGGATATAAGCCGACAGTCTTCGAGAAAAGCGAGAAGCCTGGCGGTATGATGCGCTACGGTATCCCGTCTTATAAGCTTGAAAAGGATGTTATCGATGCTGAAATCGATGTAATAAGAGAGCTCGGAGTCGAGATAAAGTGCGGCATCGAGGTCGGTAAAGATATCACAATCGATGAGCTTAGAAAAGAGGGCTACGAAGCTTTCTATATCGCAATAGGCTGTCAGGGCGGTCGCTTGGCGGGTGTCCCGGGTGAAGATGCAAACGGTATTGAAATTGCCGTTGACTTCCTTCACGAGGCAACAGAAAATCAGTCTAGAAAGCTTGGCGGTGATGTCGTAGTTATCGGCGGCGGTAATGTAGCTGTTGACTGTGCAAGAACTGCCCATAGATTCGGTGCCGAAAATGTAACAATGGTTTGTCTCGAGTCAAGAGAGACTATGCCGGCTTCTAACGAGGAAATTGAAGAAACACTCGAAGAGAACATTAAGATTTGCAATTCTTGGGGCCCGAAAGAAATCAAAAAGGACGAGAACGGCAATGTTAAGTCGATAGTATTCAAGAAGTGCTTCAGAACCATAGATCCGGAAACAAAGAGATTTGATCCCGTTTATGACGAGAATGAGACAATAGAGATTGAGGCTTCAAGAATAGTCTATGCTATCGGACAGTCAGTCGAATGGGGCAAGCTTCTCGAGGGCGAAAAAGTTGAACTTCGAAACGGCAAGTATCCGATTGCAGACGGACTTACTTATCAGACTTCACAAAAGGATATTTTCGTCGGAGGAGATGTCTACACAGGTCCTAAGTTTGTTATCGATGCGGTTGAAGCGGGTAAGTGTGCGGCAGAATCGCTTCACAGATATGTTCATCCGCATGCAAGTCTCACAATAGGCAGAAACCGCAGAGACTTCAAAGAGCTTGATAAGGAAAATGTAGTAATCGACAGCTATGACAATTCTTCCCGTCAGGAAGCCGGTATGGATGACACTATCGATCACAAGATGTCATTCAGAGATGCTCACAAGACCTTGACAGAGGAACAGGTTAGAATAGAAACCTCACGTTGTCTGGGATGCGGCGCATCGGTAGTTGACCCGAACAGATGCTTAGGCTGTGGTGTTTGCACGACTAAGTGCGAATTCGATGCAATCAAGCTTCACAGAGATCACCCCGAAGCATCTAAAATGGTTGTTGCTGAGGACAAGATGAAGCATATTTTCCCGTACTTTGTCGGAAATGTCGCTAAGCTCGCTATAAAGAGAATTCCTAAGGAAGTTAAGGAATACGAAAACAAATACAAGGACTTCCGCACTTCTATCGGAAAAGATACCGATAAACATTAAGGGGCTTTTATGCATGAGCTTGGAGTAGTATTCTATGTCATAGACGATGTTAAAAAGGTTGCCGAGGAAAATAATGTCGAGCATGTGCACAGTGTTACAATCGAACTGGGAGAGGTTTCTACCGTAATTCCGGAGTATCTAATAGATTGCTGGAATTGGGCGGTTAAAAAGCACGATATTCTTAATGACTGCGAATTGAGAGTCGAGAGAATTGACGCAATAACTTACTGCACAAGCTGCGGGGCAAAATATCCGACCGTTGAGCACGGAAAGGTTTGCCCACATTGCGGCAGTGAGGAAACATTTCTCGTTCAGGGCAATGAGTTTAACATCAAAGAAATAGAGGTCACATGATTAAAAAATCGGGGTCCGTTCGGATCCCGATTTCTAAGTTAGTATTTAAATATATACGTCCAAATCCTGCCCGTTATGAACCTCGCCGTCATAAACCGAACGGATTTCTTCTAAGATAGCATATTCTCTTTCTTTGATATGCTTTGCCATGTTGATGCTGTTGTCGAAAATCATAGTGTGGTAAATTCTGTGATAGGTGACTAGCTGTTTTGGCTTTATTTCATTGCACATTTCTCCCAGAGCGATAGAGGAGGTGTGAACCGATGAGTGGTATTTCTGCCAATGCTCCGCCCTTTGAGAGAGCCCGGCTGAGTAAAATGTTTCGTGAAGAAGAATATCACATCCCTTTGCTTTTTCAACCATGAGTTCTGTAGGGCATGTGTCACCTGAAATTACTATCACCTTATCTGGAGTTGTGAATTTAAAGCTTAGTGAATCCAGTGTGCCGTGAGAAGCGGTGAATGCTTCCACTGTAACTAAATCATCTTTATAGATAAATCCGTTTTCAATTTCTGTCACTTCTGTTTTGTAGCCGTTTTCGTTGCCTTGCTCATCGCCGTTAAGTCTGAAGTCAATATCAACCTTGTATGCATCAAGCGTGCAGTCTACCATATGCTTCATGCCCTTAGGGCCGTAGATTTTAAGCGGCTCGTTTCTCGTCAAAACCCAGGGAGTGAAGATCAAATCTGCAAGTCCTGTCGTGTGGTCAGAATGTAGGTGTGTGCAAAAAGCGGTAGTGAGGTTTCTCGGATTAAGCTCATCTATTCCCATGCTGAATGCTTTTGTGCATTGTCTCACCACACCGGCGCCGAAATCAACAAGATAGGCTTTGTTATCGACGATAACGGCACTTGACGGGCCCATAGCCCAAGGCTCTGCGTTCGGTGTGCCTGTGCCGAGTAATACTAATTTAGTTCTGCTCATATTATTCTCCCGTTCTTTTTTCTCAATAATAGCACTGAGGATAATATAATGCAATTGCATTTAGTTGAAAAAAGTATGGGTATATGCTACAATGTGAAAAAATGGAGGTGCTACAAATGTTTAGACCTATTAGAAGAAAGAATAAGGAAAGAGATGCTTCAGTTGCCTCAAATCTCTTAAAAAACTCAAGAATAGGCGTGCTTTCCGTCAATGGTGACAATGGCTATCCATACGCCGTTCCGATAAATTTTTACTTTGATGAAGATGAGAATAAAATCTATTTTCACGGAGCAAAGAGCGGTCACAAATTCGACTCGCTAAGCAAGGACAGCAAGGTTTGCTTCACTGTTTACGGAGAGGAAAAGGTAAAAGCAGAAGAGTGGGCACCGTTTGTAGAAAGCGTAGTTGTTTTCGGCAAGTGCAAAATGCTCGAGTACGGCGACGAGGCTCTTAAAAAATTGCGAATTGTCGCTTCTAAGTATTATCCTGAGGAAGAGCTTATCGCAAGGGAAATTACTTCTTCGGCAAAGGCTTGTCAGGTTTTTGAGATAGAAATAGAGCACATGAGTGCAAAGGAAATTCAAGAAAAATGAAAAAGCCAACTGCAAGGTTGGCTTAATTCTTGATTAATCTTCGTTTTAGTCTTCTATTTTGGAGCATGTGTCGACAACTCTGTCGAGAAGAGTGACGAGAGTTCGCTCTTCGTCCTCGGAGAGATCCTTTAGTACGCTGTTGCTCCAGCTTACAAGGTATTTTTTGATTTCAGGCAAAATTTCTTCTCCCTTTTCGGTGAGGTATAGATTATTCTGTCTTCTGTCGTTTGCGTCAACTTCTCTTCGGATGTACCCCAGCTCCTCAAGACGCTTGGTTCTTCTTGCAATGGTGCATTTGTCGATGTTCATAAAGCACACGATAGCATCCTGACTTGTACCGGGATTTCTTGCGCAGTAAGTGATAATTGTGTACATGCAACCGTGAAGATCGTATTGCTTCAGGTGCTCGTTCATGTATTTGATTTTCTGTCTGTGCAGATAAGTTATGCATCTGCTGAGCATTCTCGGGTATTCGGCAGGATTATCGGTGAAAATCTCGCTCATAGCAATGAACCTCCTTCTTCATTATTACTTTTATTATAGCTAAATTTTAACGGTTGTCAATGCAACTATTTAATACTTATATTAAAATTGTGTAAAATTTAGCGAGTTTAAATTAATATATTGCTTATTTGCTGTGAAACTAAGTTTTGCGGCAATGTTTACATTTTATTGCTTGAAATTATTTTCGGCAGAAAATAAAATAGAAAGTAAGGATATAAAGTGAATCCCTTTAAATTCAGTGATGATAACAAGCGTTATCATACATTGTATTATTACAACAAACACCACCTTGGCAAAAGCAGAAAGGTTATTTTGAATGCCGGCATGAGCTGTCCGAACAAAGACGGCACGGCGGGGGTCGGCGGCTGTATCTTCTGCGATCAGGGAAGCGGCTACTTTGAACTATCGTCACGGTTCTCTATAAAAGAGCAGATAATCGCAGAGCGTGAGCGAATATATAAGAAAACTCCGGGAGTTAAGCTTACGGGATATTTCCAGTCGAACACTAATACATATTGTTCGGTCGAAAGACTTGAGCAGATACTCCGTGAGGCTTATGAATCAAATATGCTCGATTCTCTTGATATTGCAACAAGACCGGATTGCTTAGATGATGAGAAAATCGCCGTTCTGAAAAGCTTTTCTGAAAAAATACCGCTTACGGTGGAGCTAGGGCTTCAGTCGGTAAAGGACGAAACGGCTGAAATTATCAATCGAGGCTACAAATTCAGCGTGTTCGAGAGTGCTTTTGCAAAGCTTAAGAATGACGGAATAAGAACCTGTGTGCATTTGATTGACGGTTTGCCGAATGAGACAACCGACGATATGATTAATACCGCACGGGTTTTGGGGCAGATGCACCCCGATGCAGTCAAAATACACTTGCTTTTCGTGATTAGGAATACTAAGCTTGCTGAAATGTATGAAAGCGGCGAGTATGTTCCTATGAATTTCGACGACTATGTCGATACACTTGTTTCACAGCTTGAGTATTTACCGCCCGAAACGGTCATCGAAAGGGTGACGGGTGACGGCGACAAAAGAACTCTCCTTGCGCCGATGTGGAGCACGGACAAAATAAGGGTTCTCGGCACGATTGATAAACGTATGGCAGAGCGTGACACTTGGCAAGGAAGACTTTTTGTTGCAGAAAATCCGCTTATGTAGTACAATATAAAAGAATGCGTGATAATACGCTTTTCAATTTCACTTGCAGAAAGGATTAATTTATGAGTAATGTCTTTGAAAAGATAAATAAGACTTTGCGAAAGGGCAATGTTTATTTGATTGTCGTTGCCGTACTTGCGGGACTTGTTGTTCTTGCTTCACTTTTTGTTTTCTTCTTTAAGAGTGACAACAGAGGAACGGGAACGCCTACTACGGACGTTGTTAATGACAACGGTTCTACGCTTACGGTTTCTGATATTTATTCAGGTGATGTGGAGATACCTAAGTTTAACTATGCTCTCAACACTTATGACACAGCTTCGTTTACCTCAAACACCGACGGAACAATCACTTACCCCAATTCCTACAAGGGCGTTGATGTTTCCGAGCATCAGGGCGATGTCGACTGGGCTAAGGTAAAGGCTGCGGGATATGATTTTGCAATGCTTCGAGTTGGTTACCGTGGCTACACAAGAGGAAGAATCTATGATGATACTACCTTCGAGGCTAATATCAGCGGTGCAACTGAACAGGGACTTAAGGTTGGTCTTTATTTCTTCTCACAGGCAGTTACAGTTGCTGAAGCAGAGGAAGAGGCTAGTTTGGTTCTTTCTATGATAGGTGATTACAAAATTGACTATCCTATCGCATTTGACTGGGAGCCTGTTGACGACAGCAGTGCGAGAACAAACAGCATAACAGGTGATGAGGTTTCTCAGATTGCCGCCGCTTTCTGCGATAAGATAAGCAAAGCCGGCTACAACACAGCTGTTTATATCAACAAAACACAGGCTTACAGCTTCTATAATCTCGATACAATCAAGAACTATGATATTTGGTATGCCGAGTATCAGCCGGCTCCAAGCCTTTACTATGACTTCACAATGTGGCAGTACAGCTCAACGGGTACCGTTGACGGAATTGACGGCACAGCAGACCTAAATATTTCCTTTAAGGATTATTCCAATTAATTTAAAATAAGATAGCTTAACCGTTCGCTTTTTAGCGGACGGTTTTCTTTATGCAAAAGTAATAAAAATCAAATGCGAAATATGTGAAACGAGTTATAGGATAAAAGGTTGAAATTTGTGTAACATTTCAGTATAATTTCAGTATGGTTTCAGAAAAAGAAAGAAGTACTTTTTCTATGGGAGGTAATTTATTGAACATTTCAGAATTTGCAGAGTATGCGGGCGTATCAAAGTCAGCAGTAAGCAGATATTTCAATGACGGTTATCTGAGTGAAGATAAGCGTGAGAAAATAGAAAAGGCAATCAAGGAAACAGGCTATGCGCCAAGTTTTTCGGCTCATGCTGTAAAGACGAGAATCACTAAGCTTGTCGGTGTGATTCTTCCGAAGCTTTCGAGTGAGAGCTGTGCGAGAATTACAGAGGGAATAAGCCAAGTTCTATATGAAAACGGCTACCAGATTTTGCTTGTCAACACAGCGAACGACTACAACAAGGAGATAGAATATCTCGAGCTTTTCAGGCAGAATAGGGTGGACGGAGTGATTTTGCTTGCCACCATATTTACTGAAACTCACAGAGCCTTGATAAACAAAATGCGTATCCCTGTTGTTGTTATCGGACAGCAGTACAAAGGGCTCAGCTGTGTTTGCCACGATGACTACGGTGCGGCATACGCACTGACTGACTTAATGCTGAAAAAAGGCGCAGTAAAGCCGGCTTATATCGGTGTCACCGATGATGACAAGGCTGCCGGCGAAGACCGACACAAGGGCTTTTTACAGGCTGTTAAGGACAATGGGCTGAAGTTTGAGAGTAATTACAGCGTGATTTCGGAATTTAATATTGATTCGGGCTATCGTTGTGCTCAAAGACTATTATCTGACGGAAGAAAGCCTGACTGCATATTCTGCGCGACCGACAGCATTGCGGCTGGTGCGGCACTGTATTGCCGTGAACAGGGCATTAAAATTCCTGAAGATATCATGATGTGCGGTGTCGGAGATTCGCATTTGAGTGCCGTTTCTGCTGTTCCGCTCACTTCGGCGAGACTGCACTATAAGACTGCCGGAATCGAAGCGGCACAGATGCTTTTGAATTACATTTCAAGACCGTCAGATGTGCCAAAGACCATGAAGCTTGACTACGAAATTGTGGAGAGAAAATCGACCGACAGATGAAACATATATGAAACTGTGTGAAACTTCTTATTCCAAACATACAAGTTTATTCGATATTGCTAATAGACAAAAGCCAAAAAATCGTATACAATAATGACAACAAATGAAATCGGTTTCACAAACAATCTGAAATGTATATGAAATGTATGAAAGGAATAGGATAGGTATGGATTATAAGCGTTCAGCCCATGAAATTCTTACTGCAATTGGCGGAAAAACTAATCTTGCAAGTGCAGCACATTGCGCTACAAGACTCAGACTCGTCATTGCTGACAACAGCAAGGTAAACAAGAAGGTTTTAGAGAACATTGACGGTGTCAAGGGTGTGTTTGAGGCTTCTGGTCAGCTTCAGATCATCATCGGTACAGGTGCTGTTAATAAGGTTTACGATGAGTTCATCGCAGAGGCAGGTATCGAGGCCGCTTCTAAGGAAGAGGTTAAGGCTGCAGCTGCAGCTCAGACAGCATGGTACAAGCGTGCTATCAAAAATCTCGGCGATATCTTCGTTCCGATTATCCCGGCAATCGTTGCAACAGGTCTTCTCAACGGTTTACTCGGCGGACTTGTTCAGGTATTCCCAGGAATGTCCAGCTCTCACCTTTATGAGCTTTTGAACCTCTTCTCCAACACAGCACTTACATTCCTCCCTGTTTTAATCGCAATGTCTGCCGCTAAGATCTTCGGCGGCAACCAGTTCCTCGGCGCTGTTATCGGTATGATAATGATTCATCCGAGCCTCGTTAATGCTTGGACAGTAGCAAGCGGCGCAGAGACAAGCACACTTTGGTCTTGGTTTGGCGCATGGAACATTCAGAATGTAGGCTATCAGGGACACGTTATCCCCGTTATTCTTTCGGTTTGGCTTATGTCGGCAATCGAAAAGAGACTGCACAAGAAAGTTCCTGAGGTTCTCGACCTCTTCGTAACTCCGCTTGTATCGGTTCTCGTCGCCGGTTTCTTCAGCCTTACATTAATCGGACCTGTTTTCGCACAGATTGAGACTTGGGTTCTCAACGGCGCACAGCTCCTCATCGCAATTCCTTACGGTATCGGTGCATTCCTCGTAGGCGGTCTTTATGCTCCGACAGTTGTTGCCGGTGTTCACCACATGTACAACGCTATCGAGATGATGATGCTCGCAGACAACGGCATGAACACATGGATGCCGATTGCTACAGCTGCTAACGTAGCACAGGGTGCAGCAGCTTTGGCAGTAGCCCTAAAAACAAAGAATCAGAAGACAAAGGCAATGGCTCTCCCTGCTTCTCTCTCCGCTTTCCTCGGAATTACAGAGCCTGCAATTTTCGGTGTTAACGTAAGATTTATGCGTCCGTTCATCGCTGGTTGTGTCGGTGGTGCTTTCGGTGGTGCTCTTGCTTCCATCATGAAGGTTTACGCTACAGCTAACGGCGTTACAGGTTTGTTCGGTTTCTTAATCACAACAGATTCATTCTTAGGTTACTTACTCACAATCGTTGTTGCTTTCGGTGTAGCATTTGCAATCTCTTGGGTTCTCGGTATAAAAGAGGACGCAGAGGAAGCAGCTCCTGTAGCAGAGACTTCTTCAGATGTCGAAATCAAGGCTTTGCCTGAAGGACAGATTGCTTCTCCGCTTAACGGCACAGCAATCGCATTAAAGGATGTTCCGGATGCAACTTTTGCTGAGGGTGTTCTCGGTGACGGTATCGCAGTTGAGCCGACAGAGGGCAAGGTAGTTGCTCCGGCAGACGGCACAGTCGGCACACTTTTCGACACACATCACGCTATCGGTCTTAACCTTGATAACGGCGCAGAGCTTTTAATCCACATCGGTATCAACACAGTTGAACTTGGCGGCGAGGGCTACACAGCTCACGTAGCAGAGGGCGACAAGGTCAAGAAGGGTCAGACACTCATCACATTTGACAAGGCACTCATCGCTTCTAAGGGATACAAGACAGTAACACCTGTTATCGTAACAAATTCATTCGAGTATTCATCAGTCAAGGCACTTGCAAACGGAGCGGTTTCAGTAGGTGACGCTCTCCTGGAGCTTGTAAAGGAGTGATCCGCTATGGGTTTTGTTGACGGAAAATGGAGACAAGATTTACATCTCGAGCCGCCTAAGGGCTGGCTTAACGATCCTAACGGTTTAAGCTATTTTGACGGATATTATCACGTGTATTTTCAGTATGCCCCCGACAGTGCTTCTGGTAACTCCAAGAAGTACTGGGGTCACTACAGAAGTGCTGACTTCACAAATTGGGAATTCACAGGAATTGTCCTTCTGACAGACACTCCTGAGGACAGAGACGGAGTTTACTCCGGATGCGGCGTTGTAGATAACGATAAGCTTCACTTGTTTTACACAGGAAATGTCAAGGAAAAGGGCGACTATGATTATGTTACAGCCGGTAGAGGCGCAAACGTAATCCATGTAACCACAGAGGATTCCGTGAATATGAGCTGTAAAGAGGTTTTGCTTCGAAACAGTGATTATCCCGAATTTTGCTCTTGCCATGTTCGTGACCCTAAGGTTTGGTTTGAAGACGGCAAATGGCATATGGTTTTAGGTGCAAGAACACTTGACGACGAAGGCTGTGTTCTGTTCTATACCTCCGATGACCTTGAAAACTGGAAATACAGCCATTCTGATAAAGTTTCAGATTTTGGATATATGTGGGAATGCCCAGATGTTTTCAGTATTGACGGCAAGAAGTATCTAAGTGTTTCTCCGCAAGGACTTGAGCATCAGGAAACCAAATATCAAAATGTTTACCAGTCGGGATATTTCCGTTACAATGACAAACCCGAAAGCTTCGTCGAGTGGGATAAAGGCTTTGACTTCTATGCACCGCAGACCTTTGAGGCTCCTGACGGAAGAAGAATTCTCATAGCCTGGATGGGAATAGGCGATATTCCTTACAGCAATCCGACAGTCGAACTTGGCTATCAGCACTGCATGACTATCCCGAGAGTAATAACAGCTGATCAAAACGGCAAGCTTTTACAAAATCCGATTGAAGAACTCAAATCCTTAAGAAGAGAAGAAAAGCTTCTTAAGGGAGGGGAATCGGCGGAAATTGCTTATCCGTTTGAACTTGAAGCAAATGTAAATGATTCATTTGCTGTTAGCTTTGATAATGCGGTTAAGCTTAGCTGGAACGGAAAACTTCTAAGCCTCACCTTCACAGATGATGAAGTAGGATGCGGAAGAGACGTCAGAAAGGCAGAGCTTGACAAGTGCGAAAATATCCGTATCATTGCAGATAAGAGTTCACTTGAAATTTATCTTGATAACGGAAGCACTGTAATGAGCACAAGGATGTATCCCGATGAGGAGAGAACTCGTTTATCGGTAAACGGACTTGATGCAAAGCTTTATTCCCTTGATAAAATGAACATAAAGTACAATTAAATAAAATATAAAGAGAGGATATTCACCATGAAAGAGTTTAATTACACAATTACAGACGCAGTAGGAATTCACGCTAGACCGGCTGGCTTGCTCGCTAAGAAGGCAGCAACTTTCAAGAGCACAGTAACAGTAGTTAAGGGCGAGAAGAAGGCTGACACACGCCGTCTTATGGCTTTAATGGGACTCGGCATCAAGTGTGGTGATGTTATCACCGTTCAGGCAGAGGGCGAGGATGAGGAGACAGCAGCAGCAGAGCTCCAGGCATTCCTTACCGAGAACAAGTTCTGATTAAAATCAGATAGTCTGAAAACCACATAAGGGGGAACCGAGTATGAAAGCAATCAAAGGTACCGGAGTTTCCGGTGGAATAGCAGAGGGCCCAATTTTTTGTTACAAGCGTTCGACAGGGGCTTCACGTGAGAGAGTTGCACAGGGAGCAGAGGTAGAACTCAGCCGCTGGAATATTGCAACAGAACAGGCTGCAGCACAGCTTGACGCATTAGCTGAAAAGACACGCAAAGAAATAGGCGATGAAGCAGCTATTCTTTTTGAAACTCACAGAATGATGCTTGAGGATTTGGACTACACAGACCGAATCACTGAGCTTATTGGCGACTCAAATTGCACTGCCGAATCTGCAGTTGAAACAGCCGGAAAGGAATTTTCTGAGATGTTTGCGGCTATGGATGACGATTACATGAAAGCAAGAAGCGTTGATGTTACTGATATTTCTAATCGAGTAATCTCAATTCTCAGCGGCGATAACGAGCAGGGAAACGATATTGACAAGCCCGTTATCATTCTTGCCGACGACCTCACTCCGAGCGAAACAGTTCAGCTTGATAAGAGCAAAATTCTTGGCTTTATTCTTACAGGCGGAAACGCTAACAGCCATACTGCAATTCTAGCAAGAACACTTGGGATTCCCGCAATTATTCACGCAGACATTGAGCTTGATTCTGCTTATGAGGGCAGATCAACTATGATGGACGGCAGCATCGGTTATATTGTAATCGATCCGGATGACACAACAAGAGAATACATGAGCAAGAAACAGCAGGAAGAGAAAGCCGTAAAGGTAATGCTCGAACAGCTCAAAGGACAGCCCGATGTAACTCTTGACGGCAAGCAGATTAAGGTTTATGCCAACATTACTGCTCCGGCCGATGTTGATGCCGTTATCACAAATGATGCCCGTGGAATAGGACTTTTCAGAAGTGAATTCCTTTATTTGGAAACAAACGATTTCCCTGATGAGGAGATGCAGTTTAACGCTTACCGCTCAGTAGTACAGCGTATGAACGGCGCAAGAGTCATCATCAGAACCATGGATATCGGCGCTGATAAGAAAATTGATTACTTCGGCTTGGCTGAGGAAGAGAACCCTGCACTTGGTATGCGTGCACTTCGTATTTGCTTATCAAGACCTGAGATTTTTAAGACACAGCTGAGAGCACTTTATCGTGCATCCGCTTATGGTAAATTGGCAGTCATGTTCCCAATGGTAGCAAGTCTTTGGGAGATTCAAGAGGTTAAGCGTCTTTGCAATGCTGTCATGAAAGAGCTTTCTAACGAGAGAATTCCTTTTGACAAGGATCTCGAGCTTGGAGTTATGATTGAAACTCCGGCGGCTGTTATGATTGCTCCTGAGCTTGCCGAAGAGGTAAGTTTCTTCTCAATCGGTACAAACGATCTCACTCAGTATACACTGGCACTTGACCGCCAGAGCGTTCAGGGACTTGAGAGATTCTACGATCCTAAGCACCCGGCTGTTTTCAGAATGATTCAGATGACAGTTGATGCCGCACACAAAGCCGGTATTTGGGCTGGTATTTGCGGTGAGCTTGCTTCAGATGTTTCTCTTGCTGAGACATTTATCAAAATGGGCGTAGATGAACTTTCTGTTTCACCGAGATCCGTTCTGCCAATCAGAAATGCAGTCAGAAACACGGTTGCCGGTAAGTGATCATTAATACAGAAAATAAGACACACACCTATATACATTCCTAAATCAAAAATGCTGACTTTCGTTTTGCGATTGTCAGCATTTTTGTCTTTTATCTATGAAAAATATGTATCAATTCGTCTTAAATTTTATATCAACAATGTGGCTTAAATTGATGACACGGGGCTTATGTTTGTGATAATATATTAAGCGTTTGATGAATTACACTTTGGAGGGAAAGATGAAAGAAAAGATATTATCTCAGCTTATAAAGCCTAAAATGGGAACAAGAGTAATGATGATTGTCGTGGCGCATATTGTCATGGGATTTGGTGTCGCACTGCTTAAGTTAGTGGGACTTGGCACTGACCCGTATTCGGCAATGATGCTGGCACTCACTAACAAAACATGCCTTGATTACGGCACATTTTGTCTGATTGGAAACTGTATTTTCTTTGTAATTGAAATTCTGTTCGGAAGAAAATATATCGGTATCGGAACTATTGCAAACTGGTTCTTGCTTGGCTACCTTGTATCTTTCTGGTCATGGGTGTTTAGTTCGATTGGAATTGTGTGTCCTACTCTGTTTGTAATCAGAGTTGTTGTGTGCCTAATTGCTGTATTCATTCTCGCATTTAGTCTCTCATTTTATCAGTCTGCCGATGTCGGAAGCTCGCCTTACGATTGTTTACCGCTGATTATTACTGACAGACTTCATTTGCCATTTTTCGCGGCAAGAGTCGCTCTTGATGCTGCGGCACTCTTGATTGCGTTCTTTGCTCACGGCGTGCTTGGACTTGGCACGGTGTTCGTTATGCTTTTCTTAGGCCCTATAGCGGGATTTATAAATACTCATTTCTCAGAGAAGTTTGTCAAAGAATAAAACTAAATGAGACGCAAAAAGGCTGTTTCCTAAAAAAGGAAACAGCCTAATTTATTTATTAAAGTTTAATGCCAAAGAAATTACTTCTTGAAAGCCTCTTCAACTGCAACAGCGCATGCAACAGTAGCACCAACCATTGGGTTGTTACCCATACCGATGAGACCCATCATCTCAACGTGAGCAGGAACAGAAGAAGAACCTGCAAACTGAGCATCAGAGTGCATTCTACCCATTGTATCTGTCATACCATAGGAAGAAGGACCTGCAGCCATGTTATCCGGGTGAAGTGTACGACCTGTGCCGCCGCCGGAAGCAACGGAGAAGTACTTAACGCCGTTCTCGTTGCACCACTTCTTGTAAGTACCTGCAACAGGATGCTGGAATCTTGTCGGGTTAGTGGAGTTACCTGTGATGGAAACGCCAACGCTCTCGAGCTTCATGATAGCAACGCCTTCCGGAACGTTGTCAGCGCCGTAGCACTTAACGTCTGCTCTAGGGCCGTTTGAGTAAGCCTTCTCATAAACAACCTTGACTTCCTCAGTCTTGTTGTCAAACTCTGTCTCAACATATGTGAAGCCGTTGATTCTGGAGATTATGAAAGCAGCGTCCTTGCCGAGACCGTTAAGGATAACGCGAAGCGGCTTAGTTCTAACCTTGTTAGCGTTAAGAGCGATCTTGATAGCACCCTCAGCAGCAGCGAAAGACTCGTGACCTGCGAGGAATGCGAAGCACTCAGTTTCTTCTGAAAGGAGCATCTTGCCGAGGTTGCCGTGTCCACGACCAACCTGACGGTTCTCAGCAACAGAACCGTTGATGCAGAATGCCTGAAGACCGATACCGATTGCAGCAGCAGCGTCAGCAGCCTTTGTAGCACCGGACTTGATTGCGATAGCACAACCTACTGTGTAAGCCCACTTTGCGTTCTCAAAGCAGATCGGCTGTGTTTCCTGGACGATTGTGTATGGATCGATTCCGGCATCGTCGCAGATTGCCTTGCACTCGTCGATAGAGGATATTCCATATTCCTTTAAAACGCTGAGGATCTTAGCCTCACGTCTCTCGTATCCTTCAAATGTAGCCATTATTCTGCGCCTCCTTTATTATTCCTTACGTGGGTCGATATACTTAACTGCTTCGTTGAAGCGGCCGTATGTACCCATGGACTTCTTATAAGCCTCGTTCGGCTCCATGCCCTGCTTGATGAAGTCAGTCATTTTGCCGAGGGAAACGAACTCATAGCCGATGACCTGATCGTCCTCGTCAAGAGCCATTCTTGTGCAGTAGCCTTCTGTCATCTCGAGGTAACGAACACCCTTCTCCATTGTGCCGTACATTGTACCGACCATGGATCTGTAGCCCTTACCAAGGTCTTCCATACCAGCGCCGATAACAAGACCGTCATCAGAGAAAGCGGACTGTGTACGACCGTAAACGATCTGTAGGAAGAGCTCACGCATAGCTGTGTTGATAGCATCGCAGACGAGGTCTGTGTTGAGAGCTTCCATAACAGTCTTGCCAGGAAGAATCTCAGCAGCCATAGCAGCGGAGTGAGTCATACCGGAGCATCCTACGGTCTCAACAAGAGCCTCGTGGATGATTCCGTCCTTAACGTTGAGGGAGAGCTTGCAAGCACCCTGCTGAGGTGCACACCAGCCTACACCGTGAGTGTAACCGGAAATGTCTTTGATCTCTTTAGCGGCAATCCACTTGCCCTCCTCAGGAATCGGAGCCGGATCATGCTTCGGTCCCTTAGCAACAGTACACATGTTTGTTACTTCTTTAGAATAATTAATCATGTTGGTACTCCTTTCAGTTTGGTATTAAACCATATTAGTGCTTATAACATAACAACACGGTCATATTATAATGCAAAAATCCCATTTTTACAAGCGTTTTATAGTCTAAAATCGTTAGAATGGCTTGTTACAGCGAATAAAATTGTATAAAAAATCCGTTTTGAGTAACTGTTAAGCGAAGTTTTACGAATAATTGATATTAAATATCGGTATATTGTGTGCTGATTATTTAGAAAGTATCGCACTTGAATTTAGCTTTGATTTAGGCTACAATTAAGTCGGTGATAAAAATGTCATATATATGTTTAATTTCTAATAAAAACGGAGCCTCGGTGTCTGCCGATTCAAGATTAAGTGCAAGACGGGCTCATTTTAATCATGCCCTGAAGGTCTTTGCTACTGATGATTTGATTTTCGGTCTGACGGGAATTTACAAAAGCTCAGGCGAAGTGACAGCAAAAGCCGTGAGAGATATTTTGCTTGATACAAGTGTTTGTGCAGAGTCGAGAATTCAAAGTGCTATTTCATATCTAAAGCTTCAGACAAAGACAAACGATGCAGGCTGTTCTCTTTTAATTGCCGCAAAGGGCGAGGGAGGCAGAATTGTTTGCTCTGTCGATATTAAAAACGGAAAGCACAAGCTTTGCACATATGATGCTGAAAAGGAAATTGCTGTTCAGAACGGAAGAAATTCCGACAAGCTTATTCCTTTGAAAGAGTATCTGCCTCAAAAAGATGATGATTTGGATGTGCTCAATACGCTTACAAGGAAAAGAACGGCTGAAGCAATAGCTTATGATAAGAAAATGAAGAAGCTTTTAGGCAACTACAACGATACTGTTGGCGGTAAAATAAATACCGTAAGCATAAAGTGGTAAACGCACGGCGCTATATATTGTATTTAAAATACTTTGCAACACCATAAATTCCAAAATATAAACTTCTTCAAAAAAATTCAAAAAAGTTCTTGCTTTTTTTCTAAAACAGTACTATAATCAATACTGTTCTCAGGAACGAAACAAAAACTTAAAAATGGACGCTTAGCTCAGCTGGCTAGAGCACCTGCTTGACGTGCAGGGGGTCAGCGGTTCAAGTCCGTTAGCGTCCACCAAAGCCTCAGATTAGTCTGAGGCTTTTTTCTTTATTTTAGACTTAAATGAAAACTCGTGTGACTTAATTTGCCACACGAGTTTTTTTGCTTTGAATGTTATGCTTTCAAGTAAATATACTTTCTGACGGGATATTTAGTTACGGCAAGCTTATAAACGCTGTTCGCGTCAACGGTTTTCATTGACATCATTTTCGTCATGGGAAAAGCAAGCTTTAAACTTATTTCCTTGCCCGGCGTAGTCGTGACGGATGAGAGATAATCATTTATTCGCTCGTCTGTGTCCATCAATAACTGCGGATCCATGCTTGTTACGAAGTCTGCGTTTTTGCCTACAAGTCTCCAGTCGGCTATCATTACCTTGCCGTCTTCGTTGCTGTCGTTTATAAGTGAGACGGACAACTCTAAAAGATAATTAAAGCTGTTGGCTTCGCTTATAGAGGAGTTTTTAAGCTTATATTTGTCGAGATAATCCTCCTTAGAAATTATCTCATAGCCGTCAACCCTAACGCTGTAACCGTTGGTTTTCTCCTCATTAGAGCGGAAAAAGCTTCCGTCAAGACTGACCCATTCATTCATCTTGTAGTATTCGATTTGCGGTTTAGTCGCTGTTATATTGACGTATGCAATTCTGACAAAAGCCGCAGTCAAAAGCAAACAGATAATAGTTAGCGAAACTCTGAGTGCTGTTTTACTCTTCATGATGGGTTATCCTGCCTTCCTCAATGAAATATATCTTGTCGGAAAGCTCCTTCAAAATCGAATAATCGTGACATGTGAGAATAATCAGTGCACCTCGTTCTTTTTCACGCTTTAATATTCGTTTCACTGTTTCAACCCCCTTTGCATCGAGTGCATTGGTTGGTTCATCAATCAGAATAACATCGGGATGTTCAAGTACCGCCCCCGCAATGCCAAGGCGTTGTTTCATGCCAAGTGAATAGAACTTAAATTTCTTGTGCATAGCTTCCGTTAGGTTTACTTCATCAAGAAGGGCGTAGATTTCTTCGTCAGTAACTTTGCCTTTAATCGAAGCTAAGTATTTGAGGTTATCAAACGCGGAGTAATTCTCAAGAAAGGTGGGGGAGTCAATCAGAATTCCTATGCTCTCAGGGAAATCCATATCTTTTTTGAGCTCCTTGCCGTTAATTATCACCTTGCCTGTTGTTGGTCTTATCAGTCCGCAAATTGTTCTCATGAGCATTGTTTTGCCCGAACCGTTAATACCCTTGAGTCCCGTGATTTCACCTGAATTAAATTCAAGAGTTATATTGTCAAGCACCTTAATTCCACGGATAGTTTTGCTTATGTTTTCTACCTGTATTTTCATAAATTCTCCCTTCATCGAACTTTATTGATAATATCGGTGTTTTTAAGGTAAATAAAGCCTATTAGCATCGACAGAAGCGTAAGCCAAGTAATAATCAAAATCTCAAAAAGAGGATCAAGACCGTTTGTCGAAAGTGCTGTGCTTCTTGCAATCATGCTGACATTTGGGAAGAGAAATATATTTTGCTGGTAGGCGCTTGCGAGAATTAACGCAGTTGTAATAAGGTAGCTTGCAGAGCGTGAAGTTATCATCGAAAGTGTAAGCTGAAGCATACAAAGACCAATTCCGACAGGAATCTGCATTAGCAGAGTGGGGACAATGTTCCACGGCTCAGGCGTGAGGAAGTCGAGAATGTCAAAGCGATAATACGGATAGTAAGTGCCGATTGATAAGCTTGGTTTTGCTCCGAAAAGGAGTGCCGCAATAGAATAGAAACTAACAGCAATCACAAAGTAAAGAACGACATTTGTGACTATCCATACGCATTTTGAAAACCACCAATCGGAAAGCTTGCCCGAAAGTACGATTACATTCTTGCCGAAGCCCATTAAATCTTCATAAGGATATTGAAGTGTAATTAGCAAAAGCACGAGAAAAACAAGTGCCCAGATGCTTGGAAAGCTGAATGCTACCATATTGTTGACTATTCCGCTTTCGTCGAGAAATTGAATAAAGTTATTTCCGGCAGACGTACCGCCGAAGAGATAGCAGAAATAGTCGCCTAAGGTTATTTCTGATTTTATCGGACATGGGTCCATTCTAAGTACAGCGTCAAAATCAACCTTGGCAAACAAAGCAATAACGGAGAAAAGCAATGCTACAAACAGAAAGGTTTTTAGTCGCTTGAGAACTCCGTTTTTGAGGTCACAGCGTACCATGTTAAAAAACATCATCATTCCTTCCTCTCCAATAAACTATGCTCAAAGTAATTGTTAACAATGCGATTAAAATAGCCGTAACTATTGTCATGTTGCCGTAAGAGTTGCCTCGAAGAAAATAAAATGGAGACAAATCCAAGGCAATACGATTAGCAAACAATGCGTCAAAGAAGCTTTTCTCAAAGAATAAAGCAACATACGGAATAATTATGGCGGCAAATTTGTTGTGAACAAAAAGCGAAATGCTCATTATTAAGTTTGCCCACAGGCCACAGAATACCCCGGGCAGTAACGTGAATATCACCATAAATATAAACGGGTGCGAGTAGAACACGCTTGCCAAATATCTTCCGAAGTACTGACTGCTGTAAATCTGATCGAGCGGATCGGGAGTATAGGCGGGGACATAGCAAGCAGTGATTATCACATTGACAATGATAGGTATAACCGCAAGCAAAAATGCCGAAATGAATGTTACGATATATTTTGCAAGATAATATCTTTTCTGACCTTTTTTCATTGCCATTTGACGAAGATATCCGCTTTTTATTTCATCGAGGAGAGAAAGAGAAAACGGAACGCATGTTGCCAAGGGCAAAATGTAATAAAAAATAACCGTGAAAAACAAGTCTCCTGTTATGTTGCCAATCCATATATTATAGAGAGAAAATGAGAATGCGAGGCTATCCTCGGTAAAATAACCGTTTGCATCTTTAGCAGAGCCGTCATAAATAGATTTAATCATTAGTGAGAAGCTCGACCCACTGGTTATACCGATTGTAGCAGTTATAGCCGTTAGAAATAAGAGAATAACCCAAAAGCTTTTTGTATGAACCAGCTTTTTAAGCTCAGTCTTAATTATGTTTGACATTAGTTTTTAACCTCTAAGTTGTTAAGCTCAATTCCGAAAGAATGACAGTAGGAATAGGTCACCAAGCCAAGGTAAAGATTGTCAAGCGGCAATATATCAGATTTTACATAGTAGCAGAGCGTCACATCCATGGATTCACCCTCATTCAAATTGAACATGAAGTAGCTGTCGCCGTCGGAATGAGCGCTGAAGTAAGCTAAAAAGGCATCTTGATATTTCCAGTCTGCATTGGTTTTGTCACTTGAGAAATCTTCGGAAATAAACTCATCCTTTGAGCTGAACCAAAATATGTCAGAGTAAAAGGTATCGCCGTTGTTAGCTGATGCATTAATGTTGTTAATAGTCATGTTTATAACGAATGGCTTATATCCATCACTGCTGTAATCGTCATAATCAATACTGGTTTCATTAGGGTCAATTCCCGTTGAAGCGAAATCATTATATAAAGTAGCACTGTTCACTTTAAAAGTCATCTTGCCTGTCCAGTAACCAAATGCTTCTCTATTCGTTGGCGGTTTGTCGCCCTGCTCACGAGGTGCCAATAAATCAACAGGCAATTCTTCACCCATCTTACGAATAATCGGTTCTGTTCCGTCAAAAGTATCGCCTGATCCAAATGTACTGTCGGAAGATGTCTCGTTAGCTTGCGTTTCGCTTACAGATGAGCTTTCGGCAGAAGAAGTTGTCTTTTCAGAGCTATCTGTTATGCTTGTTTCTTCGACTTTGGAAATAGCCGATTGGGTAGCGCTTTGATTTGATGAATGTGATTTTACTAAAATCATTCCGATTAAAGCACCTAATAAAATAATTAAAAAGATTAAAATAGCTATAACTTTAGATTTCATAATAACCTCCGTAAAATAAAAGCTCAGTGTCATAATGATTTGACACTGAGCATATATACATAATAACCGCCACTAAATCAGTAAAGGGAAAGGGAACAATTTCATCTAAATAAATCTCTTCTCAAGAAGAATGAAAAATTACCAGTTGAGGCGTGCAGAACCGTCCTCAGAGTAATCCTCGCTCCAAGTCAAGGTTACATCACCCCAAGAATAGTGGCTTTCTGGATAATAGGTTCTAAGACCTGCATATTTACCTGCAGCCTTTGTAGTGCTGTGCTTAATTGTTTTTCCACCATAAGTGGTAATCAAAAAATAAGACGACGAAGAGTTGCGAATCGAGGAATTTGCTCCAATAGTGGTTTTGATGTAAAAGCCATTCACCGGCATGGAATGATCCCTTACACTAAAATAAGTAGCGCTGTTGTTGTCTTTTTTGTAGGTATTAGGGGAATCAAAATATCTCTGACCGTAAGTCCACTTAAAGGTATGGACTTTATCCTTGGTCGATGCGTTGGCTGGAATTGCGAGCACTGATGTCAGTAAAATTACAGTGCAGAAAGTTAACATGATTCTCTTAAATGTATTCATGTTATGTCTCCTTTTGTACTAAATGTCTTTTTCGTTGCGACTAACAAAACTATTTTTGTTCAACCTTTTCCTTTTTCAATTATGTGCCAATTAATAAGTATCAAATGCCCCTTGCCTTATATATCATCACCTTAATATAGCATTATGCACTAAAACATTCTTCGATGTGGATTGTTTTATGCAAGTTGATGATAGCATTTTGTGCTCTGATTGTCAATAGGCTAAATAGTAAGTTTGTTTAAATTAACTATAGCATTACGAAATCAAAGGGAACATGACTTAAAGCAGAATGGACATGCGCATTAAAAATGTTGAATACAAAAGAAGTTAGTTGTATAATCATATCAGCATAGCCCATTTGAACGCAAAGCGTAAATTTAAAGCTTTGTATGTGTATCTTTTGTATCAAAGGAAAAGAAAATTATGAAGGTTGTACTAAAAAATGTAACTAAGAAATTTCCTAATCGCAACAAGAAAATTCATGATGATTTTGTTGCAGTGGATAATTTTGATTTTGAAATTCCCGACGGCAAGCTCATAGGATTGTTGGGCCCGTCAGGATGTGGAAAATCCACAACTCTTAATATGATATGCGGACTTGAAGCACCGACTTCAGGCAAGATTTATTTTGGCGAAGATGATGTCACGGAGTTATCCCCTGAAATCAGAGGTGTCGGCATGGTTTTCCAGAATTATGCGCTCTATCCGCATTTGACGGTTATGCAGAATATCTGTTTTCCGCTCGAAAACCTAAAGGGTAAGGAAAAACTTACAAAACAGCAGATGAAAGAAAAGGCACTTGATGCCGCTAAGCTTGTGCAGATCGAAGACTTCACCGACAGACTCCCAAGTGAGCTTTCCGGTGGTCAGCAGCAGAGAGTAGCGATTGCGAGAGCGCTTGTTAAAATGCCTAAGGTGCTTTTGCTTGATGAGCCGCTATCGAACCTCGATGCAAGACTGAGACTGCAAACTCGAGAAGAAATCCGAAGAATTCAGCGAGAGACAAAGATAACCACTATATTCGTTACGCATGATCAAGAGGAAGCCATGAGCATATCCGATATGATTGTTGTCATGAATAAGGGTGTAGTCCAGCAAATCGGCAAGCCTCAGCTTGTTTATGATGATCCTGTTAACTTATTTGTCGCAAAGTTCCTCGGTACTCCTCCGATTAATGTCTTTAACGGTCATGTTAAATCGGGTGTGCTTTATTTAGGCGATGATGCGGTGCTTAAAGTTGAGGGAGTTTCCGATAAGGAGGTTTATGTCGGAATTCGCCCCGAGGGATTTGTGCTTGACGAAAACGGCTCGATGCACTGCAAATTGAATGCAGTCGAAGTTATGGGCAGAGACACAAGTGTTGTTTCATCGCACAAAGCGGCTGTTACTTCAAGCATTCGCTCGATAATTCCGTCTGAAAGCAAGACCGATTCTGCAAAGGATGATATCACATTCTCACTCAAACCGTTCAAGACATATCTTTTTGACAAAGAGAGCGAGAAAAGGATAAGCTGTAAGCTTTCCGAGGTAAAATGATGAAAAAAAGCAATCTTAAAGCTTGGCTCTATCTTTTGCCGGCAATACTTTTTCTTGGATTTTTCATGGTCTATCCGCTCATAGATGTTCTCATTTATTCAGTGGAAGAGGGCTATAATTCCGCTTCTCAGAGCTTTTTTGGCTACGGACTTTACAATTACAGTTATGTTCTTCACGACACATATTTTTTACAGGCGGTCAAGAATACATTTATACTTGTCGTGATAACCGTTCCGCTTTCCACGCTGTTTGCTCTTTTGATTTCTCTTGCACTAAACAGCATTACAAAGCTTAAAAATCTATTTCAGACAATTTACTTTTTGCCGTATGTAACCAATACGCTTGCAGTCGGTCTTGTTTTCATGATACTTTTCAAGAAAACAGCTTATTCTGACGGTATGGTTAATTTGCTCATCAATGCTTTCGGTGGTCAGTCTGTTGATTTTATCGACGGCCCGTACTGGGCGAAAATGTTCGTCATGTGCTTTTACACGATATGGGTAGTTCTTCCGTTCAAAATCCTCATTTTGACAAGTGCGCTTGCATCGGTGAATGAGGAATATTACAAAGCGGCAAAAGTGGACGGAGCGTCCTCTTGGACAATTTTCAGAAAGATTACACTTCCTATGATAAGCCCCATGATTTTCTATCTTGTAATCACAGGATTTATCGGAGCGTTCAAAGCATACAGCGACGAGGTCGCACTTTTCGGAACTGACCTCAATGCGGCTGGAATGAACACCATTGTCGGATATGTTTATGATATGCTTTACGGAAACAGCGGCGGTTATCCGTCCTACGCATCGGCGGCGGCACTCATTCTTTTTGCTATTGTGCTGACTATTACCTGTATCAATCTGCTTGTAAGCAGAAAGAAAGTCCATTATTGAGGTGAAGACTATGACTGATTTAAGCGAATACAGAGCAAAAGAGCTTCACGCCAAGAGACGCAGAAAGGTATTCAAGGCAATTACCTATATCTTTCTTGCAGTGTGGGCAGTGGCGGTTCTCTTTCCGTTCTACTGGATGATACTCACCTCGATAAAAAGCTACAGCTCATACAACGCTGAGTATATTCCGCAGTTCTACACGGCAAATCCGACATATCAAAACTATGTGGACGCATTTACAAGCGTTCCTCTTGCGAGATATTTCTCAAATACCGTCATATTCACGGTTATTACAACGACTATAATGCTTGTTGTGACGGTGCTTGCCGCATTTGCATTTTCAAGACTTGAATTCAAAGGCAAGAACCTTGTTTTCACGATATTTCTTTCTCTAATGATGATTCCTAACGAGCTTGTGGTTATCACTAATTATCAGACGATTACCAACCTCGGCTTGAGAAATACATTTACAGGCTTGATACTTCCGTCGGTCACCTCGGTGTTTTATATTTACTTATTAAAAGAAAACTTCGAGCAAATTCCTGATGAGCTTTACAAGGCGGCAAAGGTAGACGGCACTTCTGATTTCAAATACCTGACGAGGGTAATGATTCCTATTTGCAAACCTACGATAATCACCGTGCTTATATTAAAGGTAATAGAGTGCTGGAATTCTTATGTTTGGCCAAGACTTATTACGGACAACTCAATGTATTTCCTTGTATCAAACGGAATTCAGGAAATCCGTGAAAACGGTTTCGGACGAGAGAATGTGCCCGCAATGATGGCGGCAGTCGTTGTCATAAGCGTTCCGCTTATCGTGCTGTTCCTCATTTTCCACAAGAAAATTATGGAAGGCGTATCGAGAGGAGGCACAAAGGGATGATAAAAAGACTTAAGGCGATTGTCTTAGCTTGCGTGTTGATATTCATGGCATTTAATTTCACCGCTTGTCACGGTTCAAAGGGACAGAGCGCATTCATCGTTCCGGAGGAGTTTGACGAAAGCAAAAACTATGAGATATCCTTTTGGGCAAAGAACGATACCAATAAAAATCAAACAGATATTTACAACAAAGCGATAGAAGATTTCGAGAAGCTTTATCCTAACATTAAAGTTAATCTCAAACTTTATACGGATTACAGCAAGATTTATAATGATGTTATCACTAATATCGCAACCGATACCACGCCGAATGTGTGTATAACCTATCCCGACCATATCGCAACATATTTGACGGGCGATAATGTCGTTGTTCCCCTTGATGATTTACTTACCGATGAGAAGTACGGTTTGGGCGGTACTGAAGTCAAATTCGATTCCCCTACAAAGGACGAGATTATCCCCGAATTCTTAAACGAATGTTACATTGGCGATTCTTGTTACGCTTTGCCGTATATGCGCTCGACTGAGGCTCTTTATATCAACAAGACCTATGTCGAAAAGCTTGGCTTCGAGATTCCCGATGTACTCACATGGGATTTTATCTGGGAGGTATCTGAGGCGGCTATGGAACAGGATTCCGACGGAAATTATCTAGTGAACGGTCAAAAGGTTTTGATTCCTTTCATATATAAATCAACCGACAACATGATGATTTCAATGCTCAAACAGTTGGATGGCGGTTATTCCGATTCTAACGGTGATGTTCTCATTTTCAACGATACTACAAAAGAAATTCTTGAGACAGTCGCCGAGCACGTGCAAACAGGTGCATTTTCGACATTCAAGATTTCAAGTTACCCGGCAAACTTTTTGAATGCGGGACAGTGCATTTTTGCTATTGACTCCACCGCCGGTTCTACTTGGATGGGATCTGATGCTCCGCTTTCCGATATTGCAGATGATTCCAAGGTTGACTTCGAGACAGTTGTAAGACCTATTCCGCAGTACGATACGGATAATCCAAAGATGATTTCACAGGGTCCCTCTGTTTGCGTGTTCAATAAAAGTGACAGCGGCGAGGTGCTCGCTTCGTGGCTTTTCACGCAGTATCTATTGAGCAATGATGTTCAGATACCTTATGCCGAGACAGAGGGCTATGTGCCCGTTACCTCAAAGGCTCAGGAAAGCGATGAATATCAAGATTATCTCACAAAAGAGGGAGAGGACACAACTACTCACTATCAGGTTAAGATAGATGCAACAAAGCTTTTGCTTGATAATATCGAGAATACATTTGTCACACCTGTATTTAACGGTTCTGCTTCACTGAGAAGTGCGTCGGGAGAGCTTATCGAGAATGTGGCTAAGTCCGTAAGGCGAAAGCAAACGGTTGACGATGCGTTTATCGAAAATCTCTATTCCGATGTCAGTTCTCTTTACAGACTCGACCAAATTACTGCCGTGAGCACTTCGGGAAAAGCAGATTTAGGTCCGCTTCCTACTACGGCTGTCGTGCTTTTGTCAGCACTTGGGGTAACGTGGCTTTTGATAATTTTGTATTTTGTTATCGGCAAAGTCAGAAAAAAGAAAAACTAAGTTTAGCGGCGGTCGCATAAGGCTGCCGCTTTTTTCAAGCGAAGTGTCAGTTTGTGAAATTTAATTGTTTGAAATGCCAAACTTTTGAAAAAGTTTAAATAAAGCTTGATTTCTCGCTTGTTTTTGTGATATATTAACACGAACTTAATATGGTTTTTATTGGAAACGCACAATCCTCCGGGATGATAACGAACAACACATCAATTAAAATTTCGTTATCATATTAGGAGGGTATTTTTATGCCAAAAACTAAATTTCAGGACGTAGTATTCACAGCTATTATGGCAACAATCATGGTTTACGGAATGGTTGTTTACAATGTAGCACTCAACACAGGCAGCGTAAGCGGAATGACATTTTTAGCCGCTACTCACGAATTGCCGATCATGGTTCCGATTGCCTTTATCCTTGAGTTCTTCATTGTCGGTAAGATTGCAAGAAAGCTCGCTTTCTCTGTTATGAGACCGACAGACAGACCACAGTTCATTACATATGCTATTTCAATTTGCATTTGTTGCATCATGTGCCCAACAATGAGCCTTATCGCTACATTCCTCTTCAAGACACCGTCCTTCGGCACTTGGGTTGAGACATGGGCAATGAATTTCCCAATGGCAATTTTCTATCAGATGTTCTACTGCGGTCCGCTCGTAAGACTTATCTTCAGATGCATTTTCGAGAGAAAAGGCAAGGGCGAGAATAAGGCAGAGAATAAGTAATTTTGATTTTAAAGCACACGGTTTTTAGCTGTGTGCTTTTTCTTTTGTGTAAAAATTTGTACTAAAATTCAAAAAAGTGATAATAAAGATTTGCGATTATTAACCTTGATTTTTATTTTGAATGTTATATAATAAATTATGGCAAAAATGCCAAATAAATATATTTTTGGAGAAAAGAAAAATGAAAAGATTTTTAGCAGTTCTGACAGTTCTTTCTCTCGCATTCGCTATGACAGCTTGCTCAAGCAGTGATTCTTCTTCAAGCACAGCATCAAGCGAGGCTTCCACAGAGAGCAGTGAGGCAGTTTCTTCTGAGGCTTCTTCCGAGGCAGAGAGCAGCGAGGCTAGTGATGTAGCAGTTATGACATATGATGAGTATGTTGCAGCTGAGCTCGACACAGAGGTTTGCGTTGAGACTTACGTTCAGGCTAAGCAGTCCTGGTGGGAGGACAAGGCTACTGTTTACACTCAGGATGAGAACGGTGCTTATTTCCTTTACAACATGGCTTGCTCTGAGGAAGACTATGATAAGCTCACAGTCGGCACAAAGATTCGTGTAACAGGCTACAAGTCCGAGTGGTCAGGCGAGGTTGAAATCACAGACGCTACATTCGAGATCATTGACGGTAACTATGTTGCTGAGCCGGTTGACGTAACAGATCTTCTTGGCAAGGACGAGCTCATCGACCACCAGAACCAGCTTGTTTCCTTCACAGGACTCACAGTTGAGGCTGCTGACGAGAGCGGTGCCGCTTACCTCTACAACTATGACGGTTCCGGTACAGACGGTGACGACCTTTACTTCAACGTTTCTAAGGACGGCGAGACATATACATTCACAGTTGAGTCTTATCTCTGCGATAACACAACAGATGTATACAAGGCTGTTAAGGAGCTTAAGGTTGGCGATACTGTTGACCTCGAAGGTTTCCTTTACTGGTATGACGGTGTAAACCCACACATCACTTCTGTCACAGTTAAATAATCATTTAGCTTAAAACTAAAGCGAGGAAGTTAAATTCTTCCTCGCTTTTCTTTTATGTTTAAAATTACCTTAAGGCGTCCTTCATAGATTTCACGTACTCTCCGACATATTTAGGAGACTCTTTGCCGTATTTCTCTATAATTTTAATGATAGCCGAACCGACTATTGCGCCGTCTGAAATATCCGCCATCTTTTTAGCCTGTTCAGGTGTTGAAATGCCAAAACCTATTGCACACGGAACGCTTGAATATTCTCTTACAACCTTAACGATAGACTCGAGGTCGGTTTTGATTTCGCTTCTTGTTCCTGTTACACCGAGACTCGATACGATATAGTTAAAACCTTCTGCTTCCTTAGCTATCATTGCAATTCTGTTTTCTGATGTCGGAGCAATAAGGGAAATGAGATCAACTCCATACTTGTGGCAAATAGGGGAGAATTCATCCTTTTCTTCATACGGCAAATCGGGAAGAATAAGCCCGTCTATTCCGATTTCCTTGCATGTGCCGATGAATTTTTCAGCTCCGTAAGAGAACACTACATTTGCATAGGTCATAAATACCATTGGTATCTTTACATCCTCACGGAGTTCCTTAACAAAATCGAAAATCTTGTCAGTTGTAACACCGCCGCTAAGTGCTCTGATATTTGCTCCTTGAATTACCGGGCCTTCGGCAGTTGGATCTGAAAAAGGTATTCCGAGTTCTATCAAATCAGCACCGTTTTTTTCAGCC
Organism: Bacteroidaceae bacterium; assembly: GCA_963589785.1. Lineage (GTDB taxonomy): Bacteria > Bacillota > Clostridia > Oscillospirales > Acutalibacteraceae > SIG603. The sequence continues at coordinate 87,119 of CAVAMJ010000005.1, forward strand.
TCACGGACAGCTGCCGCAGAAGTTTCGAGGTCTGGATCTCCGCAAGTTATGAATGCGATAAAAGCCTTTTTGTTTTCGAACGCTTTATATATATTACTCATAAATATCTTCTCCTCTGTAACGTGCGATAGCGGCACAGTCTTTATCGCCTCTGCCTGAAATTGTGATAACGATAATTTTATCCTTGTCCATGGTTGGCGCTAATTTCTTTGCATAAGCTACGGCATGGGCTGATTCGATTGCGGGAATAATTCCCTCAGTCTTTGCCAAATACTCGAATGCATCAACAGCCTCATCATCTGTAATCGGCACATAGGTTGCTCTGCCGCTGTCGTGCAAATATGCGTGTTCAGGGCCAACACCCGGGTAATCAAGTCCGGCGGAAATTGAATAAACGGGAGCAATCTGACCGTATTTATCCTGGCAGAAATAGGATTTCATACCGTGGAAAATACCGAGCTTTCCTGTTGCGATAGTTGCGGCTGTTTCAAATGTGTCTATTCCTCTGCCAGCCGCTTCACAGCCGATGAGTGCCACATCTTTATCTTCGATGAAATTGTAGAATGTGCCGATAGCATTAGAACCGCCGCCGACACAAGCGATAACGGCATCGGGAAGTCTGCCTTCCTTTTCGAGAATTTGCTCCTTGATTTCCTTTGAAATTACAGCCTGAAAATCACGAACGATTGTTGGGAACGGGTGAGGACCCATAACAGAGCCTAAGCAGTAATGAGTGTCGCTGATTCTTGAAGTCCATTCTCTCATTGCCTCGGAAACTGCGTCCTTTAGGGTTGCTGTTCCCGTTTTGACGGGTACAACCTCTGCGCCCAAAAGTCTCATGCGATAGACATTAAGTGCTTGGCGGATTGTGTCCTCTTCACCCATGAAAACAACACATTCCATACCCATGAGTGCGGCGGCAGTAGCGGTAGCAACGCCGTGCTGACCTGCTCCGGTCTCTGCGATAAGTCTTGTTTTGCCCATTTTCTTGGCTAATAGTGCTTGACCGAGAACGTTGTTAATTTTATGAGCGCCCGTGTGGTTTAAGTCCTCGCGTTTAAGATAAATCTTAGCACCGCCGAGATCCTTTGTCATTTTCTCTGCGTAGTAAAGTCTTGACGGTCTACCGGCATATTCGTTTAAAAGTTCCGTCAATTCTCTGTTGAATTCGGGGTCGCTTTTGTAGTGATTATATGCTTCTTCAAGCTCTATAACGGCATTCATAAGAGTTTCGGGGATATATTGTCCGCCGTGAATACCGAATCTTCCGTTTGGATTAGTCATATTTTTTTCCTTTCCTGATAAAATCAGCCATTTTCTTTTTATCTTTAATTCCGTTTGTTTCAATTCCTGAGCTTACATCAAGCGCATAGGGGTGAAGTGTTTTTACGGCTTCTTCTGCGTTTTGGGGAGAAAGTCCCCCAGCCAAGAAATAATCTCGTTCGATATTTTCAATCAGTGACCAATTAAAAGCCTGTCCCGTGCCGGCCCCCGAATCGAGCAAAACATAATCAGCAGTGCTGTTTTGAGCCGCTTTGATGTCGTTTTCGCTTTTTATTTTGAATGCTTTAATAACTGGCTTGTGTGTTAATTCTTTTAGTTTTGTGATAAAATCATCGTCTTCGTCACCGTGAAGCTGTGCAATGTCAATGGTGTTTTCATTTAATAGCTTTGCTATATTCTCAAGGCTTTCATTTACAAAAACTCCGACAGCTAAAATGTTCGGGTCAAGCTTTTGCTTAAGCAGCTTTGCTTTTTGAGTGCTAATATAACGCTTGCTTTTTTCTGCAAAAACAAATCCTATGAAGTCGGGCTTAAGTTCATTTGCAGCTTCAATATCTTCGATTCTTGTTAAACCGCACAGCTTAATTTTACTCATGATGACCTCTAAGCTCGTTTAGCTTCTGCTTTTTGTCTTCAGCTCTCATGAGAGTTTCGCCGATAAGAACTGCGTCAGCTTTAATTTCACGAAGTAATTCAATGTCTTCTACACTTTTAACACCGCTCTCCGATACGAAGATTACGTCACTAGGAATAAGTGCTCTTAATTTTCTGCTGTTCTCTGTGTCTACCGTGAAATTCTTAAGGTTGCGATTGTTCACTCCGATTATTCTTGCACCTGAGCGAAGTGCGGATTTAACCTCGTTTTCGTCGTGTGCTTCAACGAGTGCCGACATTCCTAAGGAATCGCAAATTTGGATGTATGATTTAACGGTTTCTTCAGGTAAAATCGAACAAATTAGAAGAACTGCACTTGCACCGAGAAGCTTAGCTTCGTAGATTTGATATTCATCCACGGTGAAATCTTTGCGAAGACAGGGGATAGAAACTGTTTTAGCTATTTCTTCAAGGTATTTATCGTCACCTAAAAATCTGCTTGGCTCTGTGAGGATAGAAACAGCATCGGCGCCCGCCACCTCATATTCCTTTGCGATTTGAAGATAAGGAAAATCGGGTGCGATTAATCCCTTTGACGGAGAAGCCTTTTTGCACTCACAAATGAAAGATATATCGTCTTTTTTGAGCGCTTTTTCAAATGCAAAATTACCTTTAGGCAAGCTTAATGCCTTAGCTTTAATTTCTTCCGTTGATATTAATTTCTTTGCGTTATTTACTCGTATCCGAGAGAAATCGGCGAGTTCGTCTAAAATATTCATTAAGCTTCCTCCGAGTTGCTGACTTCAATCAGCTTTTCGAGAGTTTCGTATGCTTTGCCGCTGTCGATTATCTCTGCGGCAAGTTTGATTCCGTCTTTTAAGCTGTCGGCTTTTCCACCGATATAAAGCGCCGCACCTGCATTCATGAGAACAGCGTCTCGTTTAGGACCTTTTTCGCCCCTTAGAATGTTCTTTGTGATTTCTGCGTTTTCAATAGGTGAGCCGCCGACTAAATCTTCTTTTTTGCAATAGTCAAGACCGAAGTCGTTAGGAGTGATAGTGTATGACTTGAACCAACCGTCTTTAATTTCACAAACCTTAGTCGGCGAGCTTAAGGAAATTTCATCAAGCTTGTCTGTGCCGTAAACTACCATTCCTCTTTTAACACCAAGGCTAATTAGAACCTGAGCGAGCGGCTCTACGAGATACTCGTCATAAACGCCTAATAGCTGCATGGTAGGTTTTCCTGGGTTAGTTAAGGGGCCTAAGATATTGAAAACGGTTCTGAATCCGAGTTCCTTGCGGATAGCGCCTACATATTTCATTGAGGAATGATATTTCTGAGCGAAGAAAAAGCACATTCCGACTTTATTTAAAAGCTCTATGCACTTTTCTGGACTCTGCTCAATGTTTACGCCAAGTGCTTCCAAGCAATCAGCAGTGCCGCATTTTGAAGAAGCGGCTCTGTTGCCGTGCTTTGCAACCTTCATTCCACTTGCGGCGGCTACAATAGCCGATGTTGTTGAAATATTGAAGCTTTGAGCGTTGTCTCCGCCAGTGCCGACTATTTCAAAGATGTCCATTCCTGTGTCAACGGGGGTAGCATGTGCTCGCATTGCGGCGGCACAACCGGCGATTTCATCGGTTGTCTCTGCTTTTGCGCTCTTTGTCGAAAGAGCCGAGAGAAATGCCGCATTCTGAGTTGGGGTTGTCTCTCCGTTCATAATTTCGTTCATAACAGCGTAAGCTTCATCGTAGCTTAAATCACCTTTATTTACTATCTTAACTATTGCTTCTTTGATCATGGTTATAACTCCTCAATAAAATTCTTAAGCATTTGTTTTCCGTTTGGCGTCATTATTGATTCGGGATGAAATTGAACTCCGTAAATCGGATAATTCTTGTGTTCGACTGCCATAATCTCGCCGTCTGTCGTGAGTGCAGTCACCTTTAATTCATCTGGGATTGTCTCGGGATCTGCGGCAAGTGAATGATACCTTGCGACTAAGCTTAGCTTTGGGCAATCCTTGAAAAGTGCACTGTCGGTATCAAGCATGACCTCTGATTGCTTGCCGTGCATAAGTTTCTTTGCGTAGGTGACTGTTGCACCATATGCCGCACATATCGCTTGATGGCCAAGGCAAACGCCCAAGGTCGGTATTTCGTGGCTAAGTGTCTTTGCTACTTCTATCGTAACTCCGGCATCCTCGGGTCTTCCGGGGCCCGGTGAAAGAATAATTCTGTCAGGACCGAGCTCTTTTATTTCTTCGATAGTCATTTCATCGTTTCTTATTACCTTTATGTCGGAATTTAATTCTCCGACAAGCTGATAGAGGTTATATGAAAAGCTGTCGTAATTATCTATGAGTAATATCATATATCTTCCTCCTGTGCGAGTTCCAACGCTTTGAGCGAAGACATCGCCTTATTAATGCATTCCTGATATTCCTTTTCTGGGTCGGAGTCGGCTACTATTCCCGCTCCGCTTCTGACGAACACCTTGCCGTTTTTCTTGTAAGCTATTCGAATTGCGATGCAAGTATCCATATTTCCTGTGAAATCTATGTAACCGATTGCTCCACCGTAAATTCCGCGCTTGTTGTTTTCAAGTTCGCCTATAAGCTGACAAGCACGGATTTTCGGTGCTCCTGAAAGTGTACCGGCTGGAAGAACCGCTTCAATGGCATCGAGAGCGTCTTTGTTTTCGCTTATCTCACCTCTCACGGTAGAGCCAATGTGCATGACATGTGAAAATCTTTCTATCGAATGAAGCTTTTCAACTTGTACGGTGCCGAATTTACTGATTTTGCCGAGATCGTTTCTTCCTAAGTCAACAAGCATATTGTGTTCGGCAAGCTCCTTTTCGTCCTTGAGAAGTCCGATTTCAAGTGCCTTGTCCTCTTCGGGGGTTTTTCCTCTGGGGCGAGTTCCAGCAAGTGGGAATGTATGAAGAATTCCGTTTTCAAGTTTAACGAGAGTTTCGGGGGATGCACCGGCAACCTCGACATCCGTTCCAGAAAAATAGAACATATATGGTGACGGGTTAATGGTTCGAAGCACTCTGTAAGTGTTAAATAAACTTCCTTCAAACAGTGCCGAAAGTCTGTTTGAGAGAACAATTTGGAATATATCGCCCTCACGGATATGCCTTTTAGCGTTTTCAACCATTTCACAAAACTGAACCTTATTGAATAAAGGAGTAACTTCACCTAAAAGCTTTCCTGACGGCTCGTTTTTCTTCTCTCCGTTTTTAAGTAAATCAGCAAGCTGTTTAAGCTCAAGAACAGCTTTGCTGTAATTTACTTCGACATCGTCAAGCGGCATATTTACTATAAGTATTATTTTCTGCTTTAGATTATCAAAGGCAATGACTTTATCAAAAAGCATTAAATCCACATCCTTGAAGCTTTCTGTGTCCTCGACATCACGCTTAACTGTCGGTTCGCTGTAAGCTAAGTAATCGTAAGAGAAATAACCGACCAATCCGCCTGTAAATGAGGGGAGATAGTCAAATTTAGAACTTCTATATTCAGAGAGGATTTGTCTCAGATAATCGGATGGATTTTTCGTTTCCATTTTGAGGCTGCCAACGCTAAGTTTTCCGTCCGTACATGTGATTAAAAGCTTTGGGTCAAATCCGAGAAATGTATAACGACCCCAAGTTTCGTTTGCCTGAGCCGATTCGAGCATATAACAGTGAGTCGAAACATTCTTGAGTATCCTCATGGTTTCAATCGGTGTTGTAAAATCTGACAGCAGTTCTGTGCTTAGCGGCAGAACTCTGAAATTTCCAGTGCTTGCAATTTCTTTGACCTTATCAAGGGCAGGTAATACTAACATACGCTTCCTCCAAATAAAAAAACCTTCGGCTTATCTGCCAAAGGTCATAAAACAAAAAATCCTTGACAGAAATATCTGTCAAGGACGAATATACTAATCCGCGGTGCCACCTTGAATTCACGAAAAATCGTGCGCTTTGTAGGATACTATCATATCCCTGACAAGTAACGTCTGTCGTAACGTTGCAGAATACTTTGCGAAAATCGCATTTGACTGCACCCTCAGCGGTCCATTTGACAACCTGTTTCTTGCCTGATTCTCAGCACCTCAGACTCTCTGTGAAGGCATAACTGCCGTTATCTCCGCTTCAACGGTTTTGAATTGAGTTGATTGTATCACGCATGTTATTTGTTGTCAAGCTATTTTTGCAATTTTAAATTTTAAAAATAGCAAAATAAAATAAAATTTATTGTCAAAACCGAAAATTTAATGATTTTATGAAGTTTGGGTAGTCTAAAAAAGCAAATCCCCGTTCCGATAGAGAACGGGGATGAGTTTATTTCAGTAATTCGGTAAGCTTTGAAACATCGGGAATGTCAGACGCATTTTTGCCGTAATGAACATATTTTAGATCAAGATTCTTATCGATAATGAAGCAAGCCGGGAGCTGAAGCTCATTGCCCTCATACTTGCCGTGCTTAAATCCTTTTGCAGTTGCCTTTGCAATCTTAGCAATAGTGCCCGCAGAAATCATTTTAGCAGTCGATGCGGCGGGGGAGATACCAAATTTCTTATATAGAGTTTGATTTTCGTCGCATACGATCTCAAACGGTAGGGAGTCCTTATCAATTTGTTCGGCTATCACTTCGGGAGACGATTGAAGTATAACCAAGGCTCTTGCGTTTGCTGATTTAATTTTATCATAATCATTTGCAAGCTTGTGAATATCGTATTGACAAAGCGTACAGCCGTAATATCTCAAGAAAAGAAGAATAGTTTTATCGGCTTCTTTAGCTTTATCGGATAAGCTTTCGCCGCTTGTAAAAGCTGTGTTAAATTTAAAATCAGGCAGTTTTTCCCCGACGTTCAGACGAGCGGTGGACATTATACCCACTCGCCGTTGAATACATATTTATCGAGTCTGTCAAATGCTTCCTTAACTCTTGAAAGCGGAAGAGCAAGGTTCATTCTGATTGCGCATGGGCCGTGGAACATTCTGCCATCCTGCCATGCAACACCGACATTCCAGCCGGCTTTCTCAAGCTCTTCGATTGTCTTGCCGTGAGCATCACACCACTTTGTGCAGTCGAGGAACAGCATGTATGTGCCCTCAGGCTTACCGACTTCTACGCCCTCAAAGTGCTCTGCTATGTAGTCGCAAGCGTAATTTACGTTGCCTGTGATTGTCTCTCTAAGCTCATCAACCCACTCGTATCCCTCTGGCTTGTAAGCACCGATGAGAGCGTGCATGGAGAGAACATTCATATCATTGTAGTGTGGCTTTGTGCTCTTTGCAGTAACTCTATCACGCATTGTCTTGTTGTAGATGATGTGATAGCTACCGACTAAGCCTGCAAGGTTAAAGGTCTTGGAAGGAGCGTAAACAGCAACTGTTCTGTTTTTTGCGTCCTCGCTGACTGACTGAGTAGGAATGTGCTTGTGTCCCTCAAGAATGATGTCGGACCAAATCTCATCGGAGATAACAACGCAGTCATTCTTCTTGTAGACCTCCATAGCCTTTTCGAGCTCCTCACGCTCCCAAACTCTTCCGCAAGGGTTGTGTGGTGAACAGAAGATTGCTACATGGATGTTGTTAGCCTTAATCTTAGCGTCCATATCCTCGTAGTCCATTCTCCAAACACCGTTCTCGTCCTTTTTAAGTGGGCTGTGAACGATCTTGTAGCCGTTGTTTTCAACGCACATTGTAAATCCGATGTATGTCGGGCTGTGAAGAAGAACAGCATCGCCCGGTGCGGCATAGCATGTGAGAGCAGAGATAACACCGCCGAGAACACCGTTCTCATAGCCGATGCACTCCTTTGTGAGACCTGTTACGCCGTTTCTTGTCTCGTGCCACTTGATGATTGAATCGAAATATTCCTCAGTGGGGAAGAAGTAGCCGTAAGCCGGGTGCTTAGCTCTCTCGATGATAGCTTCAGGAATTGTAGGAACTGTCGGGAAGTTCATGTCAGCAACCCACATTGGGATAGCGTCAAAGCCGTCCTTCGGCTTGTCGGGTGTGAAGCCCGGCATTGAACCGAGACCGTCAATAGCTGTTGCGTCCTTACCGTGGCGATCCATGATAGAAGTGAAATCGTATTTCATAATGTTTCTCCGTTTCTCGGCATTTGCCGTAAAATTAGATAGATATGTTAGATTAATAGTAGTCTATGAATTGTAGTTTACTCTGAGAGAATGCTCTCAGAGTAAACCAAGAAAGAAATGAGGACTTAACAAGTTATTCCTCGTCGTTAGCTGTATCAGCGATTGCCTGTGCGACAATCTCAGCTTTCTTTGCCTTAAGGTCATCAGCCTTAACAGCGCCCTGTGCAAGTCTGATAATGCTCAATACGCACATAACAGCAACAATGATGAGTGTTACGATAGCGTCCTTTGCGGTGAGATCCTTGAAGAGGTTAAAAGCAACAACGCCTGCGCAGAATGCACCGAGAACACAGCATACATCATAGAACCAAAGCGGCATTTTGATAGAACGCTTTGCCCACTGATCAGGATACTTCTTTGGAAGAGTGAGACAGCCGAGATTCATGTAGATGTTGATGAGCATTGTAGGAATCATAACCTGAGAAACGATAGCGTCGAGGCTGACTCCTGTAACAATTGGGAATACGCTGATGATATAGAAAAGAATGTAAATCACATAAGGATAGCCGGTTTTATCTGTCTTCTTGAATATGCTCGGTAACCAACCGTCGTTAGCAACCTGAAGCAATGGATAACGGAACATGCCTAAGCCGCCTAAAAGTGAGCTTGCGATAGCGCCGATGCCGCCGCCGACAACGAAGAAGAGATAAATTGCTTTCGGGAAAATAGCCTCAGCTGTAACGCTGATGTTCTGTCCGGCTGCCTGTTCGTAAGGGAGAACGCCGCCGGCAACAATGCCCATTGCACCGTAGATAACAGCGAGTAAAACTGTGATTACGATGATGCCGAGGGGGATAGTCTTCTTTGGCTTCTTTGTGACAGCTGCCATCGAGACAGGAGCCATTGTAGTTCCCTGGCAGGCCCAGCCCATAACAGCGAGAGCTGAAACAAAGCCTGTGAAGCCGCCGTGGAAGTAACCGCCGTCTGCGCTTGAGAATGTGTTTGCAAAGTCAACCTTCGGGAGTCCGAAACCGACAAACAAAGCAAGTGCAACAACGAGAACGATGGTAACTATGTTTTCGAGAATTGTGATAAATCTTGAACCTTTAATAGTAGAAAGGAAGAACAAAGTCATTGCTATGAAAGCGACTAAGCTCTGATAATTTTGAAGTGCGGGAATTGCGATTGCAAGATACTGTGCGATTGCAACAGCGTAGCTGGACATTGCAAGACCGTTGACAAGTGTCATCATTGCGCTGACACCGCTCATGAACGGGCTAAACAGCATAACCTTCATGCTGTAGTCTCCGCCCTTCATAACGAACATGCTTGGCATTGCGAGGTTATACCAATATGCAAGGAGCATAAAGAAACAACCAATTGCGACAACAAGTGAAATTGAACGTCCTGTGTAGGCAATACCGTAGCCTAAAAGGACAAATATCCCTGTTCCTATGGCACCGCCGAGTCCGAGGCCGACGATATTCCATAAGCCTAACTTTTTACCATTTTCTTCCATAATATTCTTATACCTCATCAATTAGTTTACAACTTCATACCGATTTATAAATGTTGTAAACAACTCCGTCCAAAAGAGTGCCGATTATTTAACGGCAACAGCTTCGATTTCTACCTTTGCGCCCTTGGGAAGTGCGACCACCTGGAATGCGCTTCTTGCCGGGCAAACTCCTGTGAAATAAGTAGAATAAACCTCGTTCATAGCCCCAAAATCTGCGATGTTTTCGAGCAAAACGGTTGTTTTTACTACATTGTCGAGTGTGAGATCTTCCTCAGCAAGGATAGCCTTGATGTTTTCAAGAGACTGCTTTGTCTGGCTCTTGATGTCTTCGCCTGCAAAAGCACCTGTTTTGGGATCTATCGGAAGCTGGCCCGATACGTAAATTGCTCCACCTGCTTCTATGCCCTGTGAGTAAGGGCCGATGGCTGCTGGGGCGTTGTTTGTGGAAATCTGCTGTTTAGACATTTTATTTCCTCCCTAAATATTTAATAAAATTTATAAACAAGTGATAATATAATTATCACCGTTTGGCATAAGTATATCACAAACATAAAGTTTGTAAAGGGGTTAGTTGAAAAATTTTATCATTTTGAGACAAAAAATATCACAAACTTGAGTTCTCTTGTTTGTACAAGTAAGCACTTGCAAAAATAAACTCAATATTGTACAATTATCTTTAAAAGAAACGAAAGAGGGTAACTCCGATGACAGATAAGGAACTGCTCGATATTTATGCAGGATTGGTACCGTTCTTGTCTACCGTTTGCGGTGCGGGCAGCGAGATCGTAATCCACGATGTAACCAACCCCGACCACTCCATTGTGGCTATCGGCAACGGCAACTCAGGCAGAAGCGTGGGAGATCCTATGACCGACTTTGCGCGTGAGCTTCAAAAAGAGTGTGTTTACCGTGACTGCGAATCAATGCTTAATTATAAAGGAAAGACGAAATCCGGAGATTTCCTTTCTTCTACTTACTTTATTAAGAATGAAGGCAGACTCATAGGCATGCTTTGCATTAATAAGGAACTCACAGCAATCAAGGAGCTTAATCATGTCCTTGAGGGCTTGCTCGAGAGATTTAACCTTTCTGCTCCGCTTGACGGAACTCCGTCAGAGGATTTGAACAGCCCGCTTGCCGATGTGATTCACGCAAGAATTGCTGATATTATTTCACAAAGCGGTATCTCACCGACTCACATGACCATGCAGGAGAAAGTTCGAGTCGTTCACAAGCTCGACGCTGACGGCGTCCTTATGATGAAAGGCGCAGTGGCTGAAATTGCCGACCAGCTTTCTGTTTCGGTGCCCACGGTTTATCGATATCTCAATAAACCAGAAGAGTAATATTGCAAAAAAACAAGACGCTCCGGTAAAAAACCGAAGCGTCTTTGCTTTCAACACGACAAATTATAGTTTCATTGATGAAAAAAGTAAATAGGCAAAATCAACAAAAGATAAAAATTTTATCACGGTGATTTTGAACTTATCAATTTACAGTATTAAAGCTTTAAATTGTGATAAGACACAAGAAATAGTTAATTTTAGCTTATATTATCGGAGATAACCTATATGACCTTACAGCAGCTTTTGTACTTTGTGACAGCGGTAGAGTGCGGAAATATTACTGCCGCCGCAGAAAAATTATATATTTCTCAGCCGAGCCTTAGCAATGCAATTCATAACCTTGAAAAAGAAATGGGTATAGTTGCTTTTTCTCGCTCGAATAAGGGTGTAGTTCTAACGCATGAGGGAGAGGAGTTGCTTTCTTTTTCAAGAAATCTTCTTGAACAAGCTGAGGTTATGAAGGAGCATTTCGGAACAGGTGAAAAGCGTTCTCCTAAATTTTCGGTTTCGTGCCAGCATTATTCGTTTGCCGTGAATGCATTTGTCGAACTTGTCAAGGAATTTGACGCAGATCAATACAGTTTTATTCTCCGTGAAACTCAGACGGGAGAAATTATTGATGATGTTGCGAACGGTAATTCAGAGATTGGAATAATTTATCTGTCGGAGAGTAACGAAGAGGTACTGACAAAGCTTATTAAAAAGAATGAACTTGTCTACACGAAACTGTTTTTTGCAAAGCCACATGTTTTTATATGTAAAGATCATCCGCTTGCAAAGAGAGAGTCGGTAACACCAGAGGAACTGAAGCCCTACCCTTACTTAGTTTTTGAACAGGGTGAGAGAAACTCGTTCTATTTTTCTGAAGAGCTTGTCAGTGTGCTCGATTTCCCGAAGCATATTCAAGTAAGGGACAGGGCAACGCTGTTTAATTTGGTCATTGGATTAAACGGATTTACAGTAAGCTCGGGTGTCATTGACTCAAAACTTAATGGTGACAGCATAATAGCAAGACCTCTTGAAATTGACGGTAACATGCGAATAGGCTATATAAAGAAAAAGAATATCATGCTTTCAAGATATGCGGAATACTATCTTGATGCACTTAAAAAGAATTTGCAATAGCTTAATTTCATCGTTGCGGTTTTGCTTCATGCGAAATCGGTAATAAGCTGACAGAGGAGCAGTGGAATAAGCTCGAACTCGTAAAAAAGATTGCAGAAGAAGTTTGGGGATAAATTTAACATTATTAAAAGAAAAGGGCATTCGGCATAAAGTCGAGTGTCCTTTTTTGATTATGTGAAGATAAATAGCTTTACAGCAAAGTTGATGTTCTTAGCAAAATATATAAATATCAAACGGTAATTTAAATTTACAGTAAAATATAAGTAGATAAAATGACGAAGATGATACCTTTAAAATAATTAAGTGGTTAATGATTAAACGACTGTTAAAAATAAGCGACTTATTATAATATTTAGATTAAATTCAAAAGATTAAGAATTGTCATAAAAGAAAATAAGTTGTAACAAAGTTGTAATAAATTTTGCCGATACGGTTAATTTTTAGTATAAATGACAAATAAATTCGTTGAAATTATTGACAAATTTTGAACTCGGTGTTAGACTAAATGCATAAAACCGAAAAGAAAACTTCCACAATTTTCGGTAACTTGTTAATATTTACCTATATACAGCACGGTTTTGAATTGTTCTTGATTGTGCCGTATGCGTAAAGTTTGTTGGATTTACAGGCTTCGTTTTTCCGAGCGGTCGCTGGGTATTTTTGACCGTAAGGTGTGGTGGACGATGCTTTCTTTGCGAAATAGGGAATAGGCAAGAAAAATAAAAGTGAGGTATTGTATGATGAAGAAAAAAACTTTAGCGCTTCTCCTCGCTGCAGTTATGATCGTTTCCGGTGCTCTTACCGGATGCGGCTCAAGCTCAAGCAGCACAGAGAGCACAGCAGGTGATTCTTCTGCAAGTGAGACGACAGATTCGACCGAGTCTTCAAGCACAGGCACTAATGCCGCTGCCGGACTTACAACAGCTGTCGGAACACCTAGAGACGAGACACTTATCGTTGAGACTCAGTCTCCTACAGATGTTCCCGGTCAGTTCAACTCCTATATGACCGGTACACAGATGGGCTTCGGTATTCATCAGTTAATGAGCATTCATCTTTGGGAGATGGACACTGTTAAAGGTGAGCAGTTCCCAGAGCTCGCAGCTGACATGGGTACTCCGAATGATGACTACACAGAGTGGACAGTTAAGCTTCGTGAGGGCATCAAGTGGTCTGATGGTCAGGATGTAAATGCTGATGACGTTGTCTTCACATTCCAGATGATCATGGACAACACAGCTATTTCTGCTAACGCAGCTACAAACCTTTACATCAAGAGTGTTGAGAAGGTTGATGACTACACAGTCAAGTTCACAATGAAGGAAAGCTTCCCGAGATTCACACAGCGTTACGGTATCACAGTTTGGGGTACTGATTACAGAATCGTTCCTGAGCACATCTACTCACAGCAGGCTGATGTCACTACATTTAAGGATGAAGATCCGGTAGTTGCAGGTCCTTACACAGTTGCTCAGTATGATTCCAACGGTTCTTGGATTCTTTACCAGCTCCGTGAAGACTGGCAGGATTCTTCTCTCGGCGTTGTAGGAGCTGACTACTACGGCTACACAGCTGATCAGACACCTCCTAAGTACGTTTGGTTCCGTTACCTCGGCGATTCTGCTACAAGACAGATGGAAATGGTTCAGAACAACGTTGATATCCTCTGCGAAGTTACAATGGAAGAGCTCGACGCTATGATGGGCCAGAACGACAAGATCTCTGCATGGTACGATGAATTCCCATATGCTACTGCTGATGACCCGGGTGCTAAGTCCGTAGTCTTCTCAGAAGGCAAGGGTGCTCCGTACGATAACAAAGACTTCCGTTGGGCTATCGTTCTTGCACTTGACATCGATCAGATTTCTATGAACATCTTCTCCGGCGCTGGTCGTGTTGCTCCTATCCCGCTCATGAACAACACTGAGTATCTCCAGGAGACATACACAATCCCAATGCAGGAGTGGCTCGAGAACTTTGAGCTTGATCTTGGCGACGGCACAACAATCAAGCCTTATGACACAGGCTACGCAAAGCGTATGGCTGAGGCTACAGGCGTAACAGGCACAGACGAAGAGCTCATCTCAATGTTCGGTGCAGGTTGGTGGAAGCATGACGAAGAGGCTGCTGAGAAGCTCCTCGTTAAGGCAGGCTTCGAGAAGAAGGATGACGGTTGGTACTTCAATGGTGAGAAGTTCACAATGGAGATCAGCTATATCGCAGATACAGAGACACAGGCTGCTCGTACAGCAACAGCTGTTTACAACCAGCTCCTCGACTTCGGTCTCGACGTAACAATCACATCTAAGTCCAGTGCAACATGGGATGTTGACGGTGGACAGGGCAACTACGAGCTTGGTGCATACTGGCCGTCAGCTGGTATCATGAAGGACTTCTACACCGGTATCTCCGGTTGGAGCAATGAGCTTATCAAGCCTCTCGGCGAGACAGGTTCAGGTCAGGGCGCACGTTGGAACAACCAGGAAGCTACTGATATCATAAACAAGCTTGCTAACACAGATCCGACAAGTGATGAAGCATATGAGCTCACAACAGAATTCCTCAAGATCGCTGTTGAAGAGATGCCTGCTATCAACTTCACAAACGGTACAAAGTTCGTTCCTACAAACAGCACTTACTGGCAGGGCTACCCGAACTCCGAGAACGCATATGACGGTCCTTGGTGGTGGTGGAGCCGCTTCAAGTATCAGCTCCCGAACATTACACCTGTTCAGGGTTAATGTTAAAGCTTGCTTGAATTAGCTAAATCGCATTAATCAGATGATTTAAATTGACGGGGGCGTGTGCCAAATACCCATGACCACGTCCCCGCCATTTTAATCAATAATTCTTTGAAATCCCCTTTTACAAATTGTCAAATGAGGAAGTGTGGCTGTGAAATTTAAAACATTCTTTTTAAAGCGCCTTCTCGCTTGGGCATTGACGATTTTGATCGGTGTTACGTTCATCTTCTTCATCCCAAGAATGTTCCCTTCCGACCCGGTTGAGAACATGATTTCCCAGATGCAGTCCCGTTCAGGTAACATGGACCCTGCAGAAATGGAAGCGCTCAGATATCAACTTAGAGTTCAGTTCGGTCTCGACGGTACTCTTCTCGAACAGTACGGATATTTCTTGTGGCATGGCTTGCTGCATTTTGACTTCGGTCCGTCACTTATGAGTTACCCGGAGCCGGTTGTAAACATTATAAGTCGTAACTTGCCGTATACACTCGGCTTGTCACTGACATCAACAATTCTTGCTTGGATAATCGGTAACTTTATCGGTTTGCTCGCAGGTTTCCGTAAGAATAAGCGTTCCTCGAAGATTCTTGAGGGTATTGCAATTTGTATCTACCCGATTCCTTACTTCTTGATTGCTCTTGTTCTTCAGATCGTATTCGCATATGTCCTTGGCTGGTTCCCGATTACGACAACTCTTGTCACATTCGGAACAACAGCACAGTATATTTCATCGCTTCTCAAGGCATCTGTTCTTCCGGCAGTTTCAATGCTCCTTCTCGGAACAGGTTGGTGGATTATCTCCATGAAGTCCTTGGCTAGCACAACAAGTGAAGAGGACTTCGTTCTCTACGCACGTTATCGTGGCATCTCCGAGAGAAAGATCGGTATAAGCTACGTTCTTCGTAACTCCATCTTAACTCAGATTACTGCTTTGGCAATGAGCCTCGGCGGAGTCTTCGGCGGTTCCATCATGACAGAAATCATCTTCGGTTATCCCGGAGTTGGTACCTTAATTCAGAAGGCTATTCTTCAGTCTGACTATAACATGATTCTCGGATGTATCACAATTTCTATCGTTGCTATCTCAACTGCAACACTTATTGTTGATATTATTTATCCGTTTATCGACCCAAGAATTCGTTACGGCTAATAAAGGGAGGTTGTTGTTATGAAAGGCTTTGCTAAATTCTGGAAAACAACAAACGGCCGCCTGAAAATTGGTTTGATTTCGACATTATTCTTTCTGGTCATCGGATTTGTTGTTTACTATATTCCACATGTAAATCCATTTACTTATAATACCTACACCGCTAAGCTTGGAGCATCTGCTTCACACTGGCTTGGTACTACTTCAATGGGACAGGATGTTGTTTGGCTTCTTATCGAGGCTATCCACAACTCACTTGTTATTGGTCTCATCGTTGCTACACTCGGTACAGTCGTAGGTGTTTTCGTCGGACTTCTCGCCGGTTTTGCCGGTGGAGCACTTGATCGTATCCTTATGGTCATCACCGACACATTCGTTGTTATTCCGTCTCTTCCGATTCTCATCATGATGACATCACTCATGAAGGGCGGTTCCACAACAATCGTTATGGCTCTTGTTCTTGCAATGTTTGCTTGGGCATGGCCGAGCCGTCAGATTCGTTCTATGGCTCTTTCCATCAAGGAGCGTGACTTTATCCATACCGCAAGATTCTCCGGTGAGGGAATGGTTCAGATCGTTGTAACCGAGATTCTTCCTTATGCACTCACATGGTCACTTTCCAACTTTATGAACGCTGTTCTTTCCGCTATCGGTTCTGAGTCTTCACTTGCTGTTCTCGGTCTTTCTCCGGGAAACCTCGTATCTCTCGGTAATATGATTCAGTGGGCAAGAGAGTACAACGCAATTTTCAATAAGCAGTATCTCTGGATCGGTGCTCCGATTGTTGCTACTGTTGTTCTGTTCATTGGTCTGTTCTTACTCATCACAGGCTACAATGACTATCTATCTATGAAGAGAGGCAGGTAAGCGAGTATGTTAAAAGTCGATAATCTGTCCACTTCTTATAAGCTGATCGATGGCGACGTTCATGTTTTGAACGATCTTAACTTTGAGATTAAAGATAATGAGATTTTCGGTATTGCGGGTGAGTCCGGATGCGGAAAAACAACATTGCTTAAAACCCTTTATGATATCATCGAATTCCCGCTTGAGATTGACAAGGGAAAGGTTATTCTCAGCGGCGAAAAGAATGGACAGCCATTTTCTTATGAGTCGGGAAACATTCACAAAACTTGGTGGAATAATATTTCTTATGTTCCTCAGGCCGCACAGAGTGTTCTTAACCCAATCGTAAGATTAAAGAAACAGTTCCTTGATTCTATTCCGGAGGAAGACCGCAAGAACGAGACTAAGGAGCAGACCCTTGCTCGAGTTGCAGAGTACCTCAAGGAGTTAAATCTTTCACCGGATATTTTGGAGTCATATCCTTTCCAGCTTTCCGGTGGTATGCGTCAGCGTGTTATCATTGCTCTCGCAACATTTATGAGCCCTAATGTTGTTCTTGCCGATGAGCCGACAACAGCACTGGATGTTGTCGTTCAGAAAGGTATTCTTCTCATGCTTATGAAGCTTCAGAAGAGACTTAAGAACACAATGGTTATTGTTAGCCATGATATGGGCGTTCACTATCAGATTACAGACCGTATGGCTATCATGTATTCAGGTAGTGTTATTGAGCTCGGACCTACTGAATCAATCTTTGAAGATCCAATTCATCCGTACACTCAGATGCTCGTTAACTCTCTGCCAAGAGTTGGTGACAAGAGCCAGAAGGTTGGTATTCCGGGTCGTCCGCCGGCACTTAAGAATCCTCCTCCGGGATGCCGTTTTGCCGCACGTTGCCCGTATGCTACTGACAAGTGCCGTTCAGAGGTTCCAGAGTTCCGCGAGGTTAAGCCGGGACGCTTTGCAGCTTGCCATTTATTAAATGAGGGGGTGGAGAAGAATGGCTAAAAATTTGCTTGAAATCAAAGGCGTAAGCAAGATTTTCCGTGTTGGCGGTATGCTTCGTGGTAAAAAGCTTGTTGCAGTTGATGATGTCACACTCTCCATCGAGGCTGATAAGCCCGTTATCCTCTCCGTTGTTGGTGAGTCAGGTTGCGGTAAGTCAACACTTTGTAAGATGGTTCTTCGTCTTCACAATCCCGATATCGGTGATATTGTGCTCGACGGAAAGTCCTATCTTGATAAGAAAAGCTACAATCCTAAGCAGTTTAAGCTTGATGTACAGCCAATTTTCCAGAACCCTTATGAGTCTTTCTCGGCTCGTAAAGCTGTTGATACATATCTTTTCAACACAGCACTTCGTCTTGGCATAGCTAAGAACAAGAAGGAAGCTACCGAAATTGTCGATGAGGCACTTAAGAGCGTAGGTCTTTCACTCGCTGTTGTTAAGGGTAAGTATCCGACGCAGTTCTCCGGTGGTGAGCTTCAGAGAGTTTCAATTGCACGTGCTCTTATCACACGTCCTAAGCTTATCATTGCCGATGAGCCTGTTGCAGCTATCGATGCTTCGATGAAGATGAACATCGTTAACCTCTTTAAGGAAATTAAAGATAAGTACAACGTTTCGTTCATTTACATCACCCATGACCTTTCTACTGCATACTACGTATCCGATTATATTGCAACTCTTTATCGTGGCTGCTTAATCGAATATGGTCCTGCTAAGGAAATCATGGATAACCCTGCTCATCCTTACACAGAGCTCCTCATGACGAGTGTTCCGCGTATCGGTGATAAGTGGATTGACAATGAAATGGCTTTGCCTGATATGGAGTCTAAGGAATATTCAATCTCCTATTGCAAGTTTGCTCCTCGTTGCCCTTATGCAACAGACGAATGCAGACAGACAAGACCAGGCGAAACATTCATTAATGAGGGAAGAAAGGTTATGTGCCATCATCCGCTCATTAAAGTCGAAAAGTAAAATAAGTTGACTTGAAGTTCATCTTTTAAGTCGCACTTCTACCCGCTGTGAATTTCACGGCGGGTTTTTCGTTTGTATTCAGAGATGTGAAATGTATAAATTATATCTATCTAAGTCCTATTTACTTTAATAAGAAAGAATGATAAATTATGTGTAAGGAGTGGTAAAAATGAAAATAGCATTAGTGCAAATGTCAAACAGCGGAAGTATTGAAAAGAACCTAAATAAGAGTTTAGATTATATAATAGAGGCGTCAAAGAACGGTGCCGACTTAGTGTTGTTTCCTGAGGTGCAACTCACTGAGTTTTTCCCTCAGTATCGTGAGCAAAATGTCGATGCTTATAAGATTGAATTAAATTCTGAAATCGTGACTAAAATTCGAGAATGCTGTAAAGAGAATAATATTTATGCCGTGCCGAATATTTATTTGCTTGAGAATGAAAAAGCCTTTGATGCAAGTATTCTGATTGACAGAAAAGGAGAGATAATCGGTACGCAGAAAATGGTGCATGTTGCTCAAGCTGACAAATTCTTTGAGCAAGATTATTACACTCCGTCAGATGATGGCTTTAAGGTGTTTGATACTGAATTCGGAAAGATTGGAATAGTGGTTTGTTTTGACAGACATTATCCTGAGAGTATACGCACAGAAGCCTTAATGGGTGCGGATCTCATTTTAATTCCTACCGTTAACACTAAAGCCGAACCGTCAGAGATGTTCGAGTGGGAGCTCAGAGTACAAGCTTTTCATAACAGCGTTTTTGTCGCAATGTGCAACAGGGTAGGAAAAGAGGATGAAATGGACTTTTGCGGAGAATCTATAATCGTAAATCCTAACGGTGAAGTTGTCCTTAAAGCAAGCGATAAAGAGGAAATTCTATACGCTGAAGTCGATTTAAAAACCGCAAAAGAAATAAGAAATCAAAGACCATATACTAATTTAAGAAGAACAGAATTTTATCATTGAGAAGAGAATAATGAACATACAGATTTTTGGAACTAAGAAGTGCAATGACACGAAAAAGGCAGAGCGATTTTTCAAGGAACGAGGAATAAAATATCAGTTTGTAGATATGAAAGAAAAGGGAATGAGCAAGGGAGAGTTTAATTCGGTTGCCGAGAAAAACGGCGGATTTGAGAATTTAATTAACCCGAATGCAAAGGACAAAGAAACTCTCTTGCTTATAAAATACCTTGCCGATGAATTTAAGCTTGAGAAGCTGCTTGAAAATCAACAGCTAATTAAAACTCCGATTGTGAGAAACGGCAAGCAGTCGACGGTTGGTTATCAGCCCGATGTTTGGAAAACATGGAATTAATAAAGTAAAAGAGAATGAATAGGAGGTATATATGAATAAATTAGAAGACAGATATCTTGAGCGACTTTCACAGCTCTATCCTACAATAGCTAAGGCATCAACAGAGATTATCAATTTTCAGGCAATTTTGAATCTGCCAAAGGGAACTGAGCATTTTTTGACTGATATTCACGGCGAATATGAGGCTTTTGCTCATGTGCTCAAAAATGGTTCAGGTTCGGTTAAGAGAAAAATAGAAGAGGTTTTCGGAAATACTCTCAGCAACAGAGACAAGCGCATGCTTGCAACTCTGATCTACTATCCAAAGGAAAAAATGGATCAGATAAAAAAGACCGAACAGAACATGGAGGACTGGTACAAGATTACGCTTTACCGCCTTATCGAGGTCTGTAAGAGTACCGCAAGCAAATACACAAGGGCAAAGGTTAGAAGAGCACTGCCGGATGACTTTGCCTATGTCATAGAGGAATTAATTACTGTTCGTTCAGACCAAATCGATAAGGAATCGTACTATAATTCTATTATCAAAACGATTATTGATATTGGCAGAGCAGAGAGATTTATCATAGCGCTTAGCGAATTAATTCAAAGGCTTATTATTGATCACTTACATATCGTCGGAGATATTTATGACCGTGGACCCGGCCCGCATATCATAATGGATAAGCTTATGGAATATCATTCTGTTGATATTCAGTGGGGAAACCATGATGTTTTGTGGATGGGTGCGGCGGCAGGTCAAAGAGGCTGTATTGCTAATGTTGTTCGCAACTGCGCAAGATACGGAAATCTTGATATTCTCGAAGACGGCTACGGAATCAATCTGTTACCGCTTGCTACATTTGCACTCAATACATATGGGGATGATCCTTGCGAGCGTTTCCGTTTAAAGGCTAATCTTAACAGAAGTGTGAAAGAACTTGAAATGGATGTCAAAATGCATAAAGCAATTGCAATAATCCAGTTTAAGGTGGAGGGTCAAATTATTAAAAATAACCCCGAGTATCATCTTGAGAACAGAAATCTTTTGCATCATATAGATTACGAAAAGGGTACTATCGAGCTTGAGGGAAAGACCTATGAGCTTCTTGATAAGAATTTCCCAACAATTGACCCACAAAATCCTTATGCTCTGACAGATGAGGAAGAGGACGTCATGAAGCGTCTTGAGCAAGCCTTTTTGAACTGCGAGAAATTACAGCGCCATATGGTATTTTTGCTCAACAAGGGCGGTCTATATAAGGTCTATAACAACAATCTGCTTTATCACGGATGCGTTCCACTCGAAGAGGACGGCTCATTAAAAGAAGTCAAATTCTACGGCAAAACCTACAAGGGTAAGGCTTGGTATGAATTTCTTGAGAGTTATGTCCGCAAGGGATTTTATGC
Source organism: Bacteroidaceae bacterium (assembly GCA_963589785.1). GTDB lineage: Bacteria > Bacillota > Clostridia > Oscillospirales > Acutalibacteraceae > SIG603. Next base: position 108,520 of record CAVAMJ010000005.1, read on the forward strand.
AGTAGACGAAGAGGAGAAAGAGCGCGGCAAGGATATCATGTGGTATATCTGGCTAAATGAAAATTCTCCGCTTTACGGCAAGAATAAAATGTCTACTTTTGAGAGACTTTTTATTGAGGATAAAGCAACTCACGAGGAAGTTAAAAATCCATATTACCGTTATCTTGAGAATGAAGAGGTTGTTGACTCAATTCTGAAGGAATTTGGCTTGGAGGGCGATGACATACATATCATTAACGGCCATGTTCCAGTAAAGGTTAAAAAGGGAGAAAGTCCGATTAAATGCGGCGGCAAGGTCTTGGTAATAGACGGAGGCTTCTCAAAGGCATATCAGTCTCAGACAGGTATAGCAGGATATACGCTTGTCTATAATTCTTATGAAATCATGCTAGTAGCTCATGAGCCCTTTGAATCGGCAGAAGCGGCAATTTTAAAGGAAACGGATATACATTCCGTGCGTACGGTTGTAGAAAGAGTAGTCAAGCGCAGAATGGTTGCAGACACCGATTACGGTAAGCACATCAAGGAGCAGATTGACGATTTAATGATTTTGCTCGAGGCTTACAGAAGCGGTAAAATTTCACAGAAATTATAATAGAAAAAGGGTCGCCAAACGGCGACCTTATTTTTCTGCCTGAATGTTTTTTGCAGCGTTTATAAATAAAGTGATTGCTTCAGAGGGATTGTTTGGATAGAGAAATCCGTAGCCTGTTTGAAAATCCCAGTTAATAGGCTTTGAAATCAAAGTGGGATGAACATCCTCCCAGTGCTTGTATGTGAGTATATTAGCACCGATTTTCTCGTATCTTGACAGCACATCTATATCATAATGAGGCAAATCAACTAATTTAATTTGTGGGTGATTTTCAATTAAATAATCTCTGACTTCATCAATATTTGAAGATAAACCACGTTGTAAAATATGTAAAGTTTCTCCGTGCAAATCTTCCGGGGCTAAAATTTCCTTTTTTGCAAGCGGACTTTTGAGAGGAACAGCAATCATCACTTTGTTCGTTTCGAGCGCAATGCGATTATATTCACCGCTATTCTGGTCCTTAATAATATTAGTGCATATAATGTCTATTTTTTCTCCGAGATGCTTTCGGATTTCAAAGTAATTTTCAAGAGAATCGCTGAACGGTACAATTTCAAGATTTAAGTCAGGATAGTTTGGATGAATTTTTCTCCAGTATTCTATTGCCAATTTAGCCGGACGCATGATTGACGAGCCGACACGAATGGTCGAGCGAGTGCTGTCGGTTTTCCGAACCCTTTTAAGCAAGTTGTTTGAGCGTTCTATCATGTCCTTTGCTTCAAAATATATGAGTTTTCCAGCTTCGGTAAGCTCTACGCCGTGGCTTGTTCGATTGAATAACTTGACCTCAAGGTGCTCCTCGAGATTGTTTATTTGCTTCATTACCGCATTTGGAGAGATATACAGCTTTTCAGCCGCTTTAGAGAAACTGCCTAAATCTGCCACTGTTACAAATATATCAAGATAATGATTGTACATTAAATCCACCCCTTGCTTGAACCTTTTGGTTAATGCCATTTTAGCATATCGAGAATTCTGTTACAAGCGGCTTCATGATATTATCTAATCAGAAAATATCACGAAAGGTAATGGTGTAGATTATGGAAAAAGCTAAAGAAAACTCGAGGCTTTGGAACAAGGATTATATATTACTGCTGATTTGTTGTTTAAGTGCGGCTGTTACGAATAGTTTCTTTATCTCTGTTTTTCCTGTTTATGTGATTGACAGAGGAGGGGACACCGCCACAATAGGAACAATGGCTACAGGACTTGTTATCGCAAGTATGATAACAAGAGTAGTATTCGGTAATCTTCAGGACAAATTCGGCAGAAGAACAATAATGCTTATCGGAGCGATTCTTTACACTTTAAATACAGCGGCTTATATCTTCCTTAAAGATATAACGGCATTATATGTTCTTCGCTTCTTGAACGGCATCACACAGGGAATATATTTCGGTGCTGCAGGTACATTTGTATCGGATCTTGTTCCTGAAGATAAGTTAGTCGAAGGCATAGGCTATTTTTCGCTTATGGGAACAGCAACGCTCTTTTTTGTGCCTACAATCGGTTCTTTGCTTTATAATTCAGTAGGTGCACTTTCGATATTTATTATCATTACAATAACTGCCGCTATAGGCATTTTTAGCGGACTGATGATTTCACCGCATAAAAGCAAGGTTAGAAATGAAAGAAAAGAAGGGAGGGCTTCCGAGAGTAAACAATCTTTGATAAGCACATTATTAGAGCCTAAGGTTTTTATTCCGTCGCTGTTTTGGCTGATTTCTTCGTTTGCATATGCGTCGGTAACCAACTTCCTCACTCCTTATGGAAAGGAAATAGGCATTACTGCGATAAGTGTCTGGTTTACCTTTGAGTCTATAATGTCGATGATTGCGAAAGCTTCGGTCGGAAAATTAACAAAGATTATAAATCCCTCGAAAATCCTTGTGTTTTCTTGTTTTATCGTCACTATTTCATTTGTGTTCTTATCAACTGCACAAAATACCATATTTGTAATTATCTCCGGTGCGTTGTTTGGCATAGGCTACGGTATATTACCGCCGATACTTAATTCTGCTGTATTTAAGCTTGTACCGCCTGAAAGAAAGGGCGTGGCAAGCGCAACATATAATCTGTTTGCGGATTTCGGAAGCGGAACAGGCGGTCTTGTTTGGGGATTTGTGGCAGGTGCTGTTGATTACAGATTAATGTTCCTAGCGGCAGGTGCGGTGATGATGTTAGCGTTAATATTGAACTTAACAAAGCTAAGACCAAAGTATGTTAGAGGCGAAATATAGAAAAATGAGCACCCGATTTACGGGTGCTCTCTGTTGTTAAGTTAAATTATTAGTTTAACTTAGCAATATTTCTCCATTGAAGCCGAAAGATACTGAACCTCCTCGAGCTGATCACAGGTGACATATCCTGACGGAGCTTTAATGAGTGACGGAATACGGTTAACGATAGTAGCGCAAGTATGCTCAACTGTTGACGGCTTAACTACATGATACTCGACATTCGGCTCGCCTGTTAACCACCAATCGCACATATCACCGTCATCAGGGCCATAAACCTTACCGATAGTCTCTTCCTCAACGGTAATGCCTTCTTCAGTCTCGATAGTGACGACAGCTGACATTCCGATGCAGCGACCTGCTTTGATTGAGTAGCCTAAGGTTTCACTGTACAAATCCTTGTCAATGATGTATGGAACGTGCTTCTGGTCAATTGATTTTACATGTAAACCAAGCTTACTGCAAATTCCTTCGCTGGCATTCCAAGCATATGATGGCTCGAATACTTCAGGATGAGCGATTTTCTCCTCAAATTCCTCCGGAGTGAGGTCACAGCCGTGAGCCTTTGCGAGTGCAAGACCGTACTCATCTACATTGTAGCTATATGCACCCTTAATTTTTTTGATGCTGTCCATACCGGCAGCGGCAAGACCAACCATGTTAATCCAGAAAATATCCTGCATTCCTGAACCGGTCATTGTGCATCCATTTGCCTTAGCAATAGCATCGAGTTCATCTATCTGCTCCTTAGCGGTTGTGCATGGATAGATAGCTTCCTCACAAGTTGTGATGACGTTAATTCCTCTTGAAACGCACTTTTTAGCGTGAGAGTAAATATCGTTGATGAAGCTGAAAAGTGTAACGATAGCTACATCAGCTTTGCTCTCATCGAGAACCTTGTCGGCATCACTTGAGATGATAACGCCTGTCTTGAAGCCAAGCTCAGCAAAATCACCTACGTCCATTCCGACTACCGCTGGGTTAACATCGATTGCACCGACTACCTCAGCGCCGTGATTGTAAAGATATCTGATGATATACTTAGACATTTTTCCGCAACCATACTGTACAACTCTAACTTTTCTGTCCATAATAAAATCCTCCCTATATGAACCTAACTGAACGCTTTTCGTTCGGTTTTCCTTATGTCTAAAGTATAAACCCTCACGCAAGTTCAGAGTCAAGAAGTTTGTGAAAAAATTATCGGAACTTGTAGCCTTAGGAACATATTCCTTTTGCTGTCGTCAAAGACATTAAATTCTGTCATTTCTTCGCAGATATAATCGCCTGCAATGGCATAACCCATTTTCTTGCAAAAATCTAAAAGCTCATTACCATACTCGATCTCTTTATCATAATCATCAAGATAAATACAAGCGTACATTCCGCTGTCGACAATCGAGATTTCTCCGGGGTGCTCAAGAATTCGCTTGTCGGAAAATATGAAAGCCTTGTCAGCGATATAATTTCTATTCTGGTAGTCCTCTTTTTTGATTGATGTGCCGAGATTATAGGAATGAACTTGAGTGATACCAACTGAATATAGCTTTTTTCTAAGAGTCATTACTATTTCTTCATAGCAGTTGCGGTCGTAATCATAGAAATTAACATCACAGGGGACAGACCAAATGTATCTTCGGTCAATATATTCGAGAGATATTGTACCTGTGGTTGGGGATTTTCGGTAGCGTTCAATTTGAGCGATTGTTCTTTCGACAGCATCGTGTTGTTCCTTTAGCTTGCGCATTTGTTCATGAAGCTGTTCGTTTTTCTGTGCCAAAATGCTCTCAATGAGTGTGACGTCTTCTTTTTCGAGAACATTTTTGATTTCTACAAGACTCATGCCCAGTTCCTTCATGTAAATAATAATATCGAGCCTTGCTGTTTGCTGGAGCGTATAGTAGCGGTAGCCGGTTTCTTCATCAGTGTAGGCTGGCTTTAATATACCTTTCTTGTCGTAAAGTCTCAGTGTGGGTATGCTGATACCGTTAATCTCTGCCATTTTACCGATAGAAAGTAGTGAATTATCCATAAAATCACCTCAAAACTCTAATCTATAATTAGAGTTTAAGCTAATAAAAACCGATTGTAAAGCGATTTTTTAAAAGATAAATCTTATCGATAATAGAGTTTGATTGTAACACAAAATAGGGGAAACAAAAAGAGCATGCCGCTTTGAAACGACATGCTCAATTTATTTACTCAATTTTGATGATTATCTGTGGAACAGACCTTTTTTAACGTAAGGCTCGCTTGAAATTCCCTTAAGCTCATAACCTGTTTCTTTTATAACGGCTTTAAGCTTTTCAGCGTCAAGCTCATTTTCAGAGATAACCTCAGAAGATTTCTTCTTGTGAGAGGATTTAACGCTCTTCACGTCGAAGTACTTTCTGATGCACTCGTTTACATGAGACTCGCACATTCCGCAAGCCATACCTTCAATATTAAGTATTGTTTTAACCATAGAAAGCCTCGTTAAAATTACTTGTTAACCTTAACAGCGTGGTCAAATGTTGTAGCCTCCTTGTAAGGCTTAACAAGCTGAATAACCATAAGAACGATGCATACAACGGAAACGATTGCACCGATGATTGTAGCAAGTGTGATGTTGCCTGTAACAACAGAACCGATGTTGTAAACGATGAGAGCGATTACATAAGCAAATCCGCACTCATAACCGATTGCAAACCAGAACCACTTTGTGTTGTTCATCTCTCTCTTGATAGCGCCCATAGCTGCGAAGCAAGGAGCGCAGAGGAGATTGAAGATAAGGAAGGACATACCAGCAAGAGCTGTGAAGGAAGCACCCATTGTTGCGTAAACAGATGCATCACCGCCGCCGTAGAGGATACCGAGAGTACCAACGATGTTCTCCTTAGCAACAAGACCTGTAACAGCAGCAACTGTTGCCTGCCAGTTGCCCCAGCCGAGAGGTGCGAAGATCCAGCAGATTGCGTTACCGATTGTAGCGAGGATTGAGCTTGAGAGCTCGGACTCCTCGAGCATTCTGAATGTACCGTCTACAAATCCGAAGTAAGTTGTGAACCAAACAACGATAGTAGAAAGTGTAATGATTGTACCAGCCTTCTTGATAAAGGACCAGCCACGCTCCCACATGCTTCTGAGAAGGTCGATAAATCTTGGGAGGTGGTAAGCAGGAAGCTCCATAACGAACGGAGCAGGATCGCCGGCGAACATCTTAGTCTTCTTAAGCATAAGACCTGAAACGATGATAGCTGCGAGACCGATGAAGTAAGCGCCTGTGGAAACCCACGGAGAACCGCCGAAGATTGCGCCGGCAATCATAGCGATGAACGGAGACTTAGCACCGCAAGGAATAAATGTAGTGGTCATAACTGTCATACGACGGTCACGCTCACTCTCGATTGTTCTGGAAGCCATGATACCGGGGATACCACAACCTGTACCGACGAGAATCGGGATGAAGGACTTACCGGAAAGACCGAACTTTCTGAATACACGGTCGAGAACGAAAGCAACACGAGCCATGTAACCGCAAGACTCAACAAATGCGAGGAGGAAGAAGAGAACGAGCATCTGAGGAACGAATCCGAGGACCGCACCGACACCGGCTACGATACCGTCAAGGATAAGACCGGAGAGCCATGCTGCACAACCGACAGAGTCAAGAGCATTACCGATGAGTGTAGGAATACCAGGAACCCAAATGCCGTAATCAGCAGGATCCGGAGCCTCAAAGGAATCGTGCTCCTCGAAGTAAGCGAGAGCCTCTGTGTAACTCATAGAAACAGTTGTTTCTGCGTCCTCATCGCTGAGGTCGGAAGGAACTTCACTGTAGTAAGCTGTGTAATCTGTATCCTCGAGTGTCTCCTCATCAGATACTGTGATTGTAGCTGTTTCAGCTTCAGGCTTAAGAGCCTTAGCTTCAGCAAGTGTAGCAGCTGCATCAAACTCTTCGTCTTCTGTGTCGAACTCAATGCCGAAAGCGTTAAGAGCTTCCTGAGCTGCAGTGTACTCTTCGTTGTCAGCATCATATTCAGCAGTACCCTTGCCGAAGAGATGCCAGCCGTCTCCGAAGAGACCGTCGTTTGCCCAGTCAGTAGCGGATGCACCGACTGTAACCATTGCTATATAGTAGATACAGAACATGACGACTGCGAAAATCGGAAGACCGAGCCATCTGTTTGTAACAACCTTATCAATCTTGTCAGATACTGTAAGCTTGCCTGCGCTTGCTTTCTTGTAGCAGCCCTTGATGATTGAAGCGATGTAAATGTATCTCTCGTTTGTGATGATAGACTCTGCATCGTCATCAAGCTCTTTTTCAGCTGCTTTGATGTCAGCCTCAATGTGAGACATAACGTCAGACTTGATGTTGAGCTGCTCAAGAACCTTTGAGTCTCTCTCGAAGATCTTGATAGCGTACCATCTCTGCTGCTCATCAGGCATTGAGTGAAGAACTGCTTCCTCGATGTGAGCGATAGCGTGCTCAACAGGGCCTGAGAATGTGTGCTGAGGAACTGTCTTTGTGTTCTTAGCGGCATCAATAGCAGCCTCTGCAGCCTCCATGATTCCTGTACCCTTAAGAGCGGAAATCTCAACAACCTTGCATCCGAGCTCTCTTGAAAGCTCCTTAGTGTTGATCTTGTCGCCGTTCTTATTGACAACGTCCATCATGTTGACAGCGCAAACAACAGGAATGCCAAGCTCAACGAGCTGAGTGGTGAGGTAGAGGTTTCTCTCGAGGTTTGTACCGTCGATGATGTTAAGAATCGCATCCGGTCTCTCTGAAATGAGGTAGTTTCTTGCGACAACCTCCTCGAGTGTGTAAGGTGAAAGTGAGTAGATACCCGGAAGGTCAGTGATGATAACTCCCTGGTGCTTCTTAAGCTTACCTTCTTTCTTCTCAACAGTAACACCCGGCCAGTTACCTACGAACTGGTTGGAACCTGTGAGGGCGTTGAACAGTGTGGTTTTACCACAGTTCGGGTTACCCGCAAGGGCAATTCTAAGATCCATATTTAATTTTCCTTTCCAAGACATTTTACTGTCCAAATTAACAATTTTTGTCTAAGTTTTAACTAACCAAAGTAAACAAAGGCTAATAAAACTTAACAATAACTAACCTTTAGGTTAAAAAGAATCGAGGGTTTACTCGACCTCGATCTCTTCGGCGTCTGCTTTTCTGATAGAAAGCTCATAGCCTCTAACTGTTACTTCAATCGGATCACCGAGAGGAGCAACCTTGCGGATGTAGACGTCAACACCCTTTGTAATGCCCATGTCCATGATTCTACGCTTGATAGCGCCTTCACCGTGGAGCTTCTTAACCTTAACGGTTGAGCCGATTTTTGCGTCCTTAAGTGTATTCATCAGAATATTCCTCCTTTTAAAATTTCAATATAGTAAAGATCGATCTAAATCAGATCATGATCTTTTGTGCCATTTCACGGCTTAAAGCAACTCTTGCTTCCTTGACGTTAACGATAATGTTGCCGCCGATTTCATTAACAACGGTAACTTCACCGCCTACAACGAAACCAAGATCGGCAAGATGAGCCTTAACCTCCGGGTTGCCGCCGATTTTTCTAATAATGTTGGACTCGCCGGGAGTTGCTAATAATAAAGGCATCATATTATTTCTCCTTTCCAATTAAGAAAGAGTGTACTGCAGAAGTTAAAATAATGTTACCGCAGTAAGCACACACTAACCAAGTGATTAAAAATAAGAAGCTTTCGCAACTAAAGATATTATAGTTAGTATTGACTATTTTGTCAATCAAATAAAACAAAGTTTTTAAAGTGCTCAAAAAAACTATGAATATTACCTATAAGTAATATTAAACTAACTTATTTTTTGTGCAAAAAATAAACTGCAAAAAGGCAGCTAATTTACTTCACAGCCGCCTTTTTGTCACAGTTATTTAATGTTTTAGATATTCGATTACAAATAGAAGATTTGGCTCTACTGTTTCGCAATGAGAGGAGATTTCCTCAGTCGGTGGGAGCAAATCGGGCACCATAATCGGTCGCAAATTTCCCGCATAAGCTGATTTAATGCCGTTGTAAGAATCCTCAATTGCATAGGCATCGGTAGGATTAATACCGAGTGCCTCGCAAGCCTTTAGATAAATCTCCGGGTGGGGCTTGCTGAACTTAACTTTATCACCGCCGATAACCGCAGAAAAATAGGGGAGTATGTCAGCATCTCTCAGCTGGTTTGTCACAACTTCAGTTCTTGTGGAGGAAGCAAGGGCTATTTTTATATCGTTGTCCTTTAGAAAAGAAAGAAGCTCTTTAATTCCGCTTTTCATCGGCAGTCTTCCGCCGTCATATCTCTCGTGATAAAGCTTCGATACTTCTTCCTGACATTCGTCAAATGGAAAATCCGCTCCAAAACTTTCAAGCATAATTTCCTTTGCCTTAGCTATATTCACTCCGAGGCATTTATCATAGTGCTCTTCAAAATTCTTTGCACCGTGAGAAATAGCTACTTCACGCCAAATGTTCTTAACGCATATTTCCGAATCGAATATGACACCGTCCATGTCAAAAACGACAGCTTTAAATTCCTTCATTTGTATTCTCCCGATTTATCATTTTGTTAGATACTCGTACGCAAGCTTTAATGTTTCTTTGTCTGTGTCAAATGTGACGGCATTTACCGCATTTTCATAATTCATCCACTCCAAAGAGCTTACTTCACATTCCTGGTTGATAAGTTTATCGGACTTTGCTTCAGCAACAAAGAAAATGACATCTTTAATAATTCCTTCAAAGGGGGAATAGGTGATTTTATGTCTGAATCCCGTATCAAGCTTAGCCTCGAGATTAGTTTCTTCTTTGATTTCACGAAGCGCGGTCTGCTCTTCAGTTTCGTCATTTTCAACATGACCCTTTGGGATTGATGTATGACCCTGAGCCATATGCTCGATGAGGAAAAGATATTCATTATTTTCTTTTTTATAAACTACCGCACCGCAGGATTTTTCGAATTTCATATTAATTCTCCTTAGTTAAAATATGTACTAATGATACAATAAACTTGAGAAAATCGCAACAAAAAGTGCCCCCGAATTAACGGGAGCACCGAATTGTATCTTGTTTAAAGAATTAGAGCTGAGGACCTGCAGCAACAAGAGCCTTACCAGCCTCGTTAGTTGTATACTTAACGAAGTTCTTCTGGAATCTCTCAGCAAGATCCTTTGCCTTTGTATCCCACTCGGATGCATCAGCATAAGTGTCTCTAGGATCGAGGATGCCTGTGTCAACGCCCGGAAGCTCTGTTGGAACCTCAAAGTTGAAGTAAGGAACAGTCTTTGTAGGAGCCTTGTTAATATCGCCGTTTAAGATAGCGTCAATGATTCCACGAGTATCCTTGATTGTGATTCTCTTGCCTGTGCCGTTCCAACCTGTGTTTACGAGGTAAGCCTTAGCGCCGTTAGCCTGCATCTTCTTTACGAGCTCCTCAGCGTACTTTGTTGGGTGAAGCTCGAGGAATGCCTGACCGAAGCAAGCGGAGAATGTTGGAGTAGGCTCTGTGATACCACGCTCTGTACCAGCAAGCTTAGCTGTGAAGCCGGAGAGGAAGTAGTACTGAGTCTGCTCAGGTGTGAGGATAGAAACCGGAGGAAGTACTCCGAATGCGTCTGCAGAAAGGAAGATAACGTCCTTAGCAGCAGGGCCGGAAGAAACACCGTTTACTGTAGAAGCGATCTTCTCGATATGGTCGATAGGATAGGAAACACGAGTGTTCTCTGTTACGCTCTTATCGTCGAAGTCGATTGTTCCGTCTTCAGCTACAGTTACGTTCTCGAGAAGAGCGTTCTTCTTGATAGCATTGTAGATGTCAGGCTCAGACTCCTTGTCAAGACCGATAACCTTAGCGTAGCAGCCGCCCTCGAAGTTGAAGACGCCGTTGTCGTCCCAGCCGTGCTCGTCATCACCGATGAGAAGTCTCTTAGGATCTGTGGAAAGTGTTGTCTTACCTGTACCGGAAAGTCCGAAGAAGACAGCTGTGTTCTTACCCTCCATATCTGTGTTAGCGGAGCAGTGCATGGAAGCGATGCCCTTAAGTGGGAGGTAGTAGTTCATCATGGAGAACATACCCTTCTTCATCTCGCCGCCGTACCATGTGTTAATGATAACCTGCTCACGGCTTGTGATATTGAAGGCTACGCAAGTCTCGGAGTTGAGACCGAGCTCCTCATAGTTCTCGACCTTAGCCTTAGATGCGTTGTAAACAACGAAATCAGGCTCAAAGTTCTTGAGCTCTTCCTCTGTAGGAGCGATGAACATGTTCTTAACGAAGTGAGCCTGCCATGCAACCTCAACGATGAAGCGGATAGCCATTCTTGTGTCAGCGTTAGCGCCGCAGAATGCATCAACAACATAAAGCTTCTTGCCGCTGAGCTCTTTCTTAGCGAGATCCTTAACAACAGCCCATGTGCTCTCTGTCATTGGGTGGTTGTCGTTAGGATAGGAAGGAGAATTCCACCAAACTGTGTCCTTGGAGTTCTCGTCCATAACGATGTACTTATCTTTAGGAGAACGACCGGTGTAGATACCTGTCATAACGTTAACTGCACCGAGCTCTGTCTTCTTACCAGCGTCAAAACCCTCGAGTGATGGGTCAAGCTCAGCGTTGTAAAGATCGTCATAAGAAGGATTGTAAACGATCTCAGGAGTGCCTGTAATGCCGTACTTGGTTAAATCAAGTGCCATTTTAAACTACCTCATTTCTGATTTTGTTATGAAGTATGAAACTATATATATTTCATACATATAAAGATTTTATAAAGAAATCCGATTCTCTTGAAGAACCATCTTTCCCACTTCCGAAACTTAGTATACAATATATTTAAATGAACTTCAATAATTAATTGTTAAAAAATAGTTAAATTTATCACACTTTTGTTATTGAAACAGAAAATTAGAGCAGTTTTTGATAAAAATGACAATGGATAAAATGTGAAATTAAAATTTATAAAGAGTGAAAAAGTTAGTTCCTAATTTTTCATAAAGTTTCTAAATAATGCATTATAAATTGTCTGTGAGACTAAAATTTGAAAGATTAACGAAGAAAAATTTCAAAAAGCTATTGACAAATGAATTAAGTCGTGGTAAAAATAAGTAAACCGATGAGGAAGAGTGAGTACAATTAAGCAACTTTTCTAAAGCGAGCCGCAGGCGGTGTGAGTGCGGTAAAAAGTCTTAGTTCGGAATGGGCTTCTGAGGGCGAACAGAAAGGTATTTTATAACGTCGAGTATGTGAGACGGAGTGTGACTCTCCGTGAAAAAAGGTCTGCATATGACAGTATGCGATAAGCGGGTATTTTTATACCAAGCAGGGTGGCACCGCAGGAATTTATATCCTGTCCCGGCAAAGAAATTTGCTAGGACAGGATTTTTTGTTTTTGGAGGATAATATGAAGACTAAATTTACAAAGCGATGGCGTGGCTAAGTTAATTTTCAAAAATAAATTAAACTTATAACGAAAATCGCTTATTCTTTAAATAGAGGAAATAAAGGAAGGAAATATATTATGGCTATCAAGAAAATTTTATCTGCCGCTATGGCACTTGCATTGACACTCAGCTTCACAGCTTGCTCATCATCTACTTCAGATTCTTCATCGTCTTCGACCGCTGAGAGTTCAGCCGCTTCAAGCACCGAAACAGCAGAGGAAGGAAAAACCTATACAATCGGTATTTGCAATTATGTAGATGATGCTTCTTTAAATCAGATTGTTGATAACATTAACACAAGACTTGATGAAATAGAGGCTTCTGACGGAGTCACAATTAATGTTGAATATGATAACTGTAATGCAGACGCTAACGTTATGAACCAGATTATCGCTAACTTCGAGGCAGATAAGGTAGACCTTATGGTCGGTGTTGCAACTCCCGTAGCAATGGCAATGCAGACAGCTACCGAGGACAGCAAGACTCCCGTAGTTTTCGCCGCTGTATCCGATCCTGTTGGAGCCGGCTTGGTTGAGTCTCTCGATGCTCCCGGAAGCAACATCACAGGTTCTTCGGACAACCTCGATACTTCAGCAGTTATGAACCTCATCTTTGCTCAGAACCCTGATGCTAAGAAAATCGGCCTTCTCTACGATGTAGGACAGGATTCCGCAACAGCAGCTATCGCTGAAGCTAAGGCTTACCTTGATGAAAAGGGCGTTGAATATGTCGAGCACACAGCTACAAATAACGAAGAAGCCGCTCTTGCAGCAGACGCATTTGTTTCTGACGGTGTTGACGCTGTATTCACACCAACCGACAACACAATCATGACAGCAGAGCTTTCCATCTACGAGACATTTGTAGATGCAGGTATTCCTCATTACACAGGTGCAGACTCATTCGCACTTAACGGCGCATTCCTTGGCTACGGCGTTGATTACGCTAACCTCGGTAAAGAAACAGCAGATATGATTTATTCAATTCTCGCTGAGGGCAAAGACCCGGCTACAACACCTGTTATCACATTTGATAACGGTACAGCAACAGTAAACACAGAGGTTTGCACAGCTTTAGGTTACGATTTCGAGACAGTCAGCGAAGCATTTGCACCTTACTGCACAAGAGTTGAGGAAATCACAACAGCAGAGAGCTTTGATGATCTCAATTCATGATAAATTAATTAGCAATCCTCAAAAATCTTCATAATACAGAAAAGCTTACCGTACATCCAAAAGGTGTGCGGTAAACTTTTAAGGAGTAATGTATGTCACTTGATTCAGTTTTGAGCCTTGGCTCAACCGCTTTGGAGCTTGGTTTGATAAGCTCACTAACGGTTCTTGCGTTGTTTCTAAGCTATTCTATGCTAAATGTCTGCGATCTTTCGACAGACGGTTGTTTCACACTCGGTGCGGCTGTCGGTGCGGTTGTTGCCGTGTCGGGACATCCTGGTCTTTCTTTGGCTGCCGCAATGGCAAGTGGTGTGATCTCAGGATTTGTTACGGCTGTTTTGCAGACAAAAATGGGTGTTGACAGCTTGTTATCGGGAATTATTGTGAATACTGCGCTTTATTCCGTGAATATCGCAATTATGGGTGGCTCATCACTTCTTAACCTTAATAAAACCGAAACAGTATTCACAGAGATGAAGGATTTGCTAGACGGCACTTTCCTTGCGGCGGAGTATAAGCTTGTCGTAATTATTATCGCAGTTCTTTCCGTATCCGTTTTACTTGGACTATTCCTTAAAACACGCTTAGGCCTTGCTATTCGTGCAACGGGAAATAACCCGGCTATGGTTAAGTCGTCATCAATAAATCCCGCTATGACCACGATTGTCGGTTTGTGTGTTGCGAACTCCTTTACAGCACTTTCTGGCTGTCTCTTGGCTCAGTCACAAAAAAGCGTCAATATCGACATCGGTACAGGCATGGTCACGATAGCACTCGCTTCACTTCTTATCGGCGGAGCGTTCTTCGGCAAGGGAAAGATACCGCTTAGAATTTTCGGTATGATAGTCGGTGCATTTATTTTCCGTCTTGTTTATACCGTTGCGCTTAGATTCAATCTCCCTGCATATATGCTAAAGCTTGTTTCCTCTGTAATAGTCATCCTTGCTATTTCACTTCCTTACTTTAAGAAACAGCTTCCGTTTATAATGAGAAGATTCGGAAAGGAGAATAACCGTGCTTAAGCTTACTAATATTTCAAAAACCTTTAATCCTGGTACAGTAAACGAGAAAAAGGTATTTGACGGACTTAATTTTCATGTAAATAAAGGCGATTTTATATCAATAATCGGAGCGAATGGTGCGGGGAAATCCACGCTTTTCAATGCAATTTCAGGTACATTTATCACAGACAGCGGAAAGATAGAGCTTGACGGACAGGACATAACCTTTACGAAAGAGCATATCCGCTCTAGAAAAATAGGCAGACTTTTTCAGGACCCAATGCTTGGAAGCGCACCCGGAATGACAATAGAGGAGAACCTTGCCCTTGCCGCGGGTCACGGCGGCTGGCTCAGCTTTTTATCAAAAAAGGATAAAGAAGCTTTCAGAGAAAGGCTTTCAGTGCTCTCTATGGGCCTTGAGGACAGAATGAATCAGCCTGTAGGACTTCTTTCAGGTGGTCAAAGACAGGCACTCACACTGCTCATGGCAACCTACAATCCGCCCAAACTTTTGCTCCTTGACGAGCACACGGCGGCTCTTGACCCGGGAACAGCCGAAAAGGTTCTCGAGATAACAAAGAAAACCGTAGCGGAGAATAATCTTACTTGCCTCATGATAACTCACAATATGCAGTCTGCACTTGACCTTGGAAACAGAACGGTTATGATGAATAACGGAAAGATCATCTTCGATGTTAGCGGTGAAGAGCGAAAGAACATGACAGTCTCCGATTTGCTCGAGAAATTCAAGACGGCTTCGGGAAAAGAACTTGATAACGACAGAATGCTTCTTAGAGCAGATAGTTAAAAAGTTTACGGCAGATTTTGTGTCTGCCGTATTATTTTTGATAAATACGCATAAACTTAAAAATAACGGTAGCATTGAAGCATCTTTTGTGCTACAATGAAATAACCGTAAATCAAATTTAACCCCCAACTTTTGATTGATAGGAAAGGAAAATTAAGTTATGAAAGCAGTAATTACAGTACTCGGAAAAGACATGGTCGGTATCCTCGCAAAGGTTTCGACAGTTTGTGCCGAAAAAAACGTCAATGTCATTGAGGTTACTCAGTCCATTATGCAGGATATGTTTGCCATGATAATGATGGTTGATGTTTCCGCTTGTTCAATTCCGTTCGCAGATTTGGCAGATGAGCTTGTCAGTGTAGGCGAGTCCATGGGACTTAAGATTCATGTTATGCATGAAGACATTTTCAATTCTATGCACAAAATCTGATGAGAGGTATTATCAATGCTTGAAACAAGAGATATACTTGAAACCATTAATATGATAGATAACGAAGACCTTGACGTGCGTACCATTACTATGGGTATCTCACTGCTTGACTGCGCCGATGAGAACATCGATGCGGCTTGCACAAAGGTCTACGATAAAATTTGCCGTTACGCTCAGAATCTCGTAAAAACAGGTGAGGACATCAGCAAGGAATACGGTATTCCGATTGTTAACAAGAGAATTTCCGTCACTCCAATTGCACTGATTGCCGGTGCTTGTGCGGGCAAAGATCCGATTAAGTTTGCAAAAACTCTCGACAGAGCCGCAAAGGAAGTCGGAGTTAACTTCCTCGGTGGTTATTCTGCACTCGTCCAGAAGGGCTTCGGTCCGGGTGACTATGCACTCATTGAGAGTATTCCACAGGCTTTAGCCGAGACGGATATAGTATGTGCTTCCGTTAATGTCGGTTCAACCAAAGCCGGTATAAATATGGATGCTGTTAAGAAGCTTGGTCAGATTGTAAAGACTTCTGCTGAGATAACAGCTGACAGAGAGTGTATCGGTGCGGCAAAGCTTGTTGTTCTTTGCAATGCTCCTGAGGATAACCCGTTTATGGCTGGTGCATTCCACGGAGTAAGTGAGCCCGACTGCGTTATAAATGTCGGCGTTTCGGGTCCGGGTGTTGTAAGAGCCGCAATTGCAAAGGCTTCCGATACCGATACTATCGATCAGATTGCCGATCTAATTAAGAAAACAGCGTTCAAGATTACCAGAATGGGACAGCTTGTTGCTATGGAGGCTTCGAACAGACTTTGCGTACCTTACGGTATTGTTGACTTATCCTTGGCACCAACTCCTGCAGTCGGTGACAGTGTTGCCTATATTCTCGAGGAGATGGGTCTTGAGAAATGCGGCGGCTTCGGAACTACTGCTACTCTTGCTATGCTTAACGATGCTGTTAAGAAGGGCGGCGTTATGGCGTCTTCTCATGTTGGCGGACTTTCCGGTGCATTCATTCCTGTATCTGAGGATGCCGGTATGATTGCTGCGGCAAGAAGCGGTGCTCTCACTCTCAATAAGCTTGAGGCGATGACTTCGGTTTGCTCTGTCGGACTTGATATGATTATCATCCCCGGTGATACTACACCGGAGGTTATTTCGGGTATTATTGCCGACGAAGCTGCTATCGGTATGGTTAATACAAAGACAACAGCTTGCAGACTTATCCCGGCAATCGGCAAGAAGGCTGGCGAGGAACTCAATTTCGGCGGACTTCTCGGCGGCGGTCCAATTATGGAAGTAAGCCCTTATTCACCGAAGAAGTTTATCGACAGAGGCGGAAGAATTCCTGCTCCGCTTCAGGCACTCAAAAACTAAATTATATTGTAAAAAAGGAACGGTCATACCGTTCCTTTTCTTTTTATTACAGATAGCATAAAAGAAAATCCCTTAGGCAAAAACCTAAGGGATCGATTTGTTTTATCAGAAATTGTTTTCGTTCATTCTCTGCATAGCCTTGAGAATGTTTGGCATAGCCTGCTTCTTACGGCTGACAATTCCAGGTAAGAATGCAACGCCGTTTTCAATCTTGACGCCGAATGCATTCTCGATGATTTCTTCGATGCCTTCACCGACAAAGATAGCCTTTGAAGAGCCGATCATAACATCCGTGAGGAGCATAACGATGATGTCCATCTTCGTTGTTTCCATAACCTGATCGAGATACGGTCTCATTCTGACGATTAGCTTCTCTGTATCCTCGTCGCCGATTACGCTGACCTGAGCAATACCGATTTTCTTGTTCTCGGAGTTGAAGGTCTTGAAGTCTGCGTAGAAGATTTCTTCCTCGGTCTGATTGTCGTGGTTGCAACCGGCTCTGAACATTGAAGTTGCAAATTCTTCAGGATCGATTCCGGCGATAGCCGCAAGCTCGTAAGCTGTGGTTTTGTCGATCGAAGTGCATGTAGGGGAGCGGAAGCAAAGAGTATCAGAGAGAATAGCCGCACAGAGAAGACCTGCTACCTTTGGCTCAATCTCAACATGCTCCTCGTGGTACATCATTGTGATGATTGTAGCGGTACAGCCAAGGGGCATATTTCTGAAATTAATCGGCTGCATAGTCTGGATTGCACCGATTCTGTGATGGTCGATAACCTCAATTATCTCACAGCTATCGATGCCGTCAACAGCCTGAGATGCTTCGTTGTGGTCAACCATAACTACCTTCTTATCCTCAACATCGAGAAGATTTCGCTGAGAGAGAAGTCCGACATAGTTTTCGTTCTTGTCAAGAACAGGGAAATAACGAATTCTCTGCTTTGTCATAACACCCTTGACATGAGAAACGAGGTCGTAGTCATGGAAATATATGAGATCGTGATCACGCATAACCTGTCTGACAGGAATACTCTGATTGATAAGTCTTGCAACAGTGAATGTATCGTAAGGTGAAACGATGATTGTGCATCCGTTTGCGGCGGCAAGATTTTTGATAAGCTTGGAGATCTGCTCGCCATGAGAGAGACAAACGATGAGCCACTCCGCTCCTGCTTCAATTGCATTGAGCATTGCGCCCGAACGGTTTCCTAAGATGACAAGTGAGTGCTTGCCGACAAGCTGAGAAACAGTCTCGTCATTTGATGCGCCGATGATGACATTACCCTCATTAAAGGCACGGCCCATGTCGCCGACAATTAATTCACCTGAGAGAGTTTCGACGATATTCTTGCATAAAACACCTGAATCGGAAAGTGAAGTGGAGCTGTTTTGAGACATAGAGTTTCTAGCAACGTCGCCTCTTGTGAGAACACCTACAAGCTTACCGCCGTCGAGGACGGGAAGGGTAGGAACGGACTCTCTTTCCATGATCTGCCATGCCTCATAGACGGAGGTCTCTCTGTCTATGCCTTGAGCGTGACGCATTTCAACGTCTTTGGCTCTTGGCTCGAGTGTATCGGCAAAAGATGGTGCTTTGACCTTAAAATAATCAAGAACAAACTTTGTTTCTTCGTTTAGTCTGCCTGCTCTTTTTGCGACATATCTCATGTTTGTTGTTTTTCTTCTGAGGTATGCATAAGCAAGAGCCGAGCAGATAGAGTCGGTATCGGGATTTTTGTGTCCGATAACAATTACTTCTTTTTGCATAATAAGCCCTTTCTGGAAGTCTGAATAGTATAATTATAACGAAATTTATAAATATTTGCAATAGAAAACGAGACTTGAAATAATGTAAAATCTCAAATATAATATATACAATATACCGATATTTATTTAAAAAGAAAGGAGAAAAAATGAACAGCTTTGAAGAAGATTTGAATTTAGCAAAAGAAATAGCCGAGAAAGTATCTGCAAGGGGTGGAAAAGCTTATTATGTCGGCGGTTGTATACGAGATATATTAATGAATAAAGAGCCAAGCGACATAGATATAGAAATTTTTGGAATAGAAGAAAAAGAACTTTGCGATATTCTTGAAAGTGTAGGACAATTAAAAGATATAACGTCAAGCTTTGAAATATACAATCTTGTCGGTTCAAATCTCGATATAACCTTGCCAAGAGGTGCAGACGGTAAAATTAATCCGTTAGTGAGTGAATTCGAAGCCACCAAAAGGCGAGATTTCACCATGAATACAGTGATGAAAAATATCCTAAGCAGTGAGATATTTGATCCGTTTGGCGGGGTAAAAGATATAGAAAATAAGGTAATTCGTGCCACATGCAAAAATAGCATTGAAGATGACCCTTTGAGAGTTTTTCGTTTGGCTGATTTTTGCGCAAGGTTCTTTTTAACTCCGGATGAAGAAACAAAAGAATTAGCATCAAAGGCTGACTTAACCGCTCTAAAAAGAGAAAGAGTGTTTGAAGAAGTTAAGAAAGCTTTGATGAAGTCGAGTAAGCCATCGGTATTCTTTGAAACACTCGATGAAATTAAACAACTTGATTTTTGGTTTCCTGAGCTAAAGGACTTGAAAACCACCGAGCAAAATCCAAAATGGCACCCTGAGGGAAGTGTTTGGAATCACACAATGCTTGTTTTGAATGAAGCGGCAAAATTAAGAGGCGGTGCAAAAGATCCGATTAATTTTATGATGTCAGCATTATTCCACGATTTGGGAAAAGCTATCACGACAACCGTGAAGGACGGAAAAATAATTTCTCACAAACATGATGTAAAGGGGATTTGCCTTACAGCAAATGCGGTAAAACGCTTGACAAACAATAAAAGTGTCTTAAAGTACACCACAAATATGACAGAACTTCATATGCGGCCGAATGGTTACGCCGCTCAAAACTCTTCTCAAAAAGCATTCAACAAGCTGTTTTTTGCAAGCGTATGCCCCGAGGATTTGCTTCTTCTCTCAAAAGCCGACCATATGGGCAGAGGTAGTTTTTCTGATTACCAAGCCACAGAAGAGAGGCTTAAAGAGGCTTTGTTCACATATAATGAAATGATGAAAGAGCCGTATATTACGGGAAAGGATTTGATAGACGCCGGGATTAAGCCGGATAAAAACTTCAGTGAGTTACTAGATTATGCTATGAAACTTAAGCTTTCGGGAGTGCCGTATAACTCAGCCCTCAAACAGGTTGTATCTCTTGCCAAAAGTAAGACTCTGTGAAGTAGAAACGCTTTATTGACATTATCGCATATTTATCATAAAATATACGATACTTATGTGAACACTTATTCTTCCGGAATCGGAACTGCGGAGGAATGTTATATCAACCGTCAGCTGATATTAAGCAACCATAATATTCAGTTGACCTAAACAGTACAAGTTTGTGAGCGGAAAAGTATTCGTTCACCACGGAGGATTTAATTTTGACAGAGAAAAAAGTTAATAAAGCGCAGAAAGAAAAGTCTGCACCGAATAAGGCAGGAAATCAGCTTGATATGCTTTATTCGTCACTTGCACCCATGGCTCCTGCAAAGAAGCAGTCAGCTTCTAATCGTGTTGCCCAAAAATCAAAGAACGGCAAGAACACAAAGCCAAAGAAGGTTAAGGAAGTAAAGGAAACAGCAGTTTCAGAGCAGGCGGCTTCTCCCAAGGCAAATAAGTCCAAAAACGCAAAAACTGCAAAAGCAAAGCCGATTAAGGAAACAAGAGAACGCAAGGAAAATAACAAGGCTGAAAAGAATACAGTCGTTAAAAAGACAAATTACAACAAAAAGAGCGAGCCTAAAAAAACACAGGCTCACGCTGCACACTCTAAGAATTCTCAGAATAGCCAGAAGAATTCACAAGCTAAGCAGAATAATCAGAACAAAAAGAACGGAAAGAAGAGCAGAAAGCAGCTTAAGCCGTCCGTTAAAGCATATTTTCTCGGAGGTCTAAACGAGATAGGAAAGAACTTCACCGTTTTTGAGTGTGAGAACGATATGATTATCGTTGACTGCGGTCTCTCTTTCCCTGATGAAGAAATGCCGGGTATCGATGCCGTAATCCCAGTATTTACATTTGTAGAGCAGAACAGAGACAAAATTCGGGCTTTGTTTATCACTCACGGACACGAGGACCACATTGGCTCAGTTCCTTATCTTCTTCAGAAAATAAATGTTCCTGTTTACGGAACTGCTTTGACACTTGGCTTGGTTGAATCTAAGCTTCGTGAGTTCGGTCTTGACAGAATTTCCGACCTCAGAGTTTATCCTGCCGGTTCACGCATAAAGGCAGGTTGCTTTACAGTTGAGTTTGTTCATGTCAATCACAGCATTGCAGACTCTGTTGCGCTTGCTATTCATTCGCCAGCGGGCACGCTTGTTCACACTGGTGACTTCAAGATAGATTTGACCCCTGTCGAGGGTGAGACAACTGACTTGCACCGTTTTGCAGAGCTTGGAAAAGAGGGAGTTTTGGCGCTTTTGGCTGACTCCACTAATGCCGAACGTCCGGGATTTACTCAGACGGAGCAAAAGGTCAATGCTACTCTTGATTCTATGTTCATGCGAGCCGGCAAGAAGAGAATAATCGTTGCTACGTTTGCTTCTTCAATAAGCCGTGTACAGATGATTATAGACTGTGCCGCTAAGTACGGAAGAAAGGTTGCCCTTTCCGGCAGAAGCATGGTAAATGTTGTGGGTATCGCTTCGGAGCTCGGCTATATGAACGTCCCAGACGGAATTATAGTTGACCTTTCGATGATTAACAGATACACCGACGATAAGCTTGTTCTTATCACAACAGGAAGCCAGGGCGAGCCGATGAGTGCGCTCACAAGAATGGCTAATGCGGAGCACCGCCAGGTTGAAGTCGGGGGAAATGATTTTATCATTATTTCCGCAAGACCGATCCCGGGTAACGAGAAGGCTCTTGGCGGAGTTATTGACGAGCTTTTGAAGCGTGGTTGTGAGGTTATATATGAGAGCATGTACGATCTTCATGTATCGGGTCATGCTTGTCAGGAAGAGCTAAAGATGATGCAGTATCTCACTAAGCCGAAGTATTTTATTCCTGTTCACGGCGAACAGAAGCACTTAATGAAGCATGCTAAGCTTGCAAAGGATATGGGTATTCCCGAGGAGAATATCTTCATCGGCGACATAGGAAACTGTGTTGAAATAAACGAGGATTTCATCAAAAAATGCGGTAATGTTCCGGCAGGAACACAGCTTGTTGATGGCTTGGGCGTAGGTGATGTCGGAGCAATTGTCCTTAGAGACAGAAAGCTTCTTTCCGAGGACGGTATTATCATTGCCGTATGTACTCTTGATTATCAGACAAAGGATATTATTTCGGGTCCGGATATTATTTCAAGAGGATTTGTCTATGTAAGAGAATCTGAGGACATGATGGAAGAGGCTCGCAAAATTGCCGAGAACGCTATTTATGACTGCGTAGACGGTAATATCCACGAGTGGAACGCTATTAAGGTCAAGGTTCGTGAGGCTCTTGCAAGATATTTCTACGAGAAAACAAAGCGTTCACCTATGATTTTGCCTATCATCATGGAGGCTTAAGAAATTTAGAAAAGAGAGGAGGAAATGCACATGAGAAAAAGAGTATGGGTGCCGTCACCCGTGATGAATTTGATGGTTATTTTACTTTATATATTTTCTGTGCCGACATTTTATTATCACAGAATTTGGTTTTGCATTGAAATAACTGTTGCAACGCTTATGCTTGCTTGCGTATTGGTGCTTTCCTCCAGATTTTATTTCCATATTTGGGCAGGAATGAGGATTGCAAGAAAAATCCTCTCCGCTGACGAAGAGGATAATCTCAACAACTTGGGCTTGTCCGTTTGTATCACAGGAGCGGGCGGCGATATAATCTGGGCTAATGATAGATTTATCAAAACCTTAAATAACGGAGAATCTCCAGTAGGCTTGAGCGTTTTGCCGTTTATTCATCCACGCACACTGAAGCAGATGAGAGGTGAAACTGCTATCAATGTTTCACCGGGCGGAAGAGAATTTTCTGTCTATTGCCTTAAGAAGAATGATTTCAACATCATGTATTTTGTCGATGACGGAGAATTCAAGCAGATTAAGCGTGAATATAGCGAAAAGAAACCTGTTATCGCACTTATTTCGTTCGATAACAAGGAAGAAATTTTGCGAGATGCTTCGGGCGGTGACGAATCGAGAATTACCGCAGAGGTTGAGAGTGTCTTAAGAGAGTGGTCTTCTGTAAAAATGGGCGGACTTTTCCGTTCGCTTTCAGGCGGAATGTACATGCTCATCACAGATATGGGACATATGGCCCTTGCAAAACGCAGAAGATTTGAGATCCTTAACAAGATTCATGCGATAAAAGGTGCTAACAATAGTAGTTGTACCATTTCTATCGGTGTCGGCCTTGAGGCTTCATCCTCGGTTGAAAGTGAGGAATGGGCACGTAAGGCTCTTGATATGGCTTTGGGAAGAGGCGGCGACCAGGTCGCAATCCTCGAAAAGGGCGATAAGTACGAGTTCTACGGTGGTCTTTCCGGCGGAGTTGAAAAGCGAGATAAGGTTAGAATCAGAGTTTATGCAGAGAAAATATCTGAGGCTGTCAGGAACAGCGATAAGGTATTTATCATGGGCCACAGAAACTCTGACCTTGACGCAATCGGCTCTGCTATCGGATTGGTAGCTGCGGCAAACGGAATGGAGAAGCCTGCAAGGATTATAGTTAACCGTTCGCAGACTATGGCTAAATCGCTCATAGACGTCTTCGACAAAATTCCTAACGGCTCGAGCAACAAGAGCATATTCATTTCACCGAATGAGGCTTTAGGAGAAATCACTAAAAACTCATTGATGATAATTGTGGATACTCATTCAGCTACATTTGTCGAGTCGAGCGAGTGTCTCGAAAAAGCAAGCAATGTTATCGTAATCGACCACCACAGAATGATGGTCACACGAATTAACAATGCTGTTGTATTCTATCATGACCCTTATGCAAGTTCTGCTTCCGAGATGGTCACGGAGCTCATACGCTTTATGGACAATATTAAAATTAATAAGCTTGAAGCTCAGGCACTCATGGCGGGTATTATGCTCGATACTAAGAACTTTGTTATGAAAACGGGTGTAAATACCTTTGAAGCGTTAGCATTCCTTCGCAGAAAAGGAGCCAATACCGTCGAGGTTAAGAAGCTTTTTGCGAATACGCTGTCTCTTAGCAAGGAGAAATCTCTTCTTGTCGGTAGTGCCGAGATTTACCGTGGCTGTGCGATTTCTTACACGGAGACCTCCACAAACGATACGAGAACAGCTGCCGCACAGGCTGCCGATGAGCTCCTCGAATTACAGGGAGTTCTCGCTTCGTTCGTTCTGTTTAAGGTTGGCAATGAAGTTAACATCTCGGGCAGAAGCAGAGGAGATGTCAATGTGCAGATAATCCTCGAGGAATTCGGCGGCGGCGGTCATCTCACAATGGCCGGAGCTCAGTTAAAGGATATTACGGTTGAAGAAGCACGTCTTGCGCTTATAGAGGTACTTGACAGAAAGCTTCAGATAAACGAAAATAAAGATAACAATAACGAACAAAAGGAAAGGAAATAACAATATGAAGGTTGTATTATTACAAGATGTTAAAGCACTCGGAAAGAAGGGAGAACTCGTCAACACGTCTGACGGTTACGCAAGAAACTTCCTCTTCCCAAAGAAGCTTGCTAAGGAAGCAAATTCACAGGCTATGAACGAGCTTAAGAACGCTGAGGAATCCAAGGCATTCAAGATTAAGACAGACACAGAGAACGCTCAGAAGACAGCTGAACTTCTCAAGGATAAGACAATCAAAATCCAGGCTAAGGCCGGTCAGGGCGGAAAGCTCTTCGGCAAGGTAACAGCAAAGGAAGTTTCCGAGCACCTCAAGAGCCAGTTCGGCGTAGATGTTGACAAGAGAAAGATTGTCATCGACGGCGATATCAAAGCTTTCGGCGTTTACAAGGCTGAAATCAAGCTTTACACAGGCGTTTCCGCTAAGATTAGCATTCAGGTCATCGAACAGCAGTAATTCGAGGTAAATCATGGATAATGAAGCCTTAACGACACAGCTTGGGGAAGCCTCATCGCTTTCGCTTCCGTACAGTCCGGAAGCAGAGCAGTGCGTTCTCGGAGCGATACTTCTTGAGCCGTCTTGCATGGCGACGGTAGCGGATATACTTCCGAATCCGGAGGTTTTCTATCAAGTGAATAACAAGCTTATTTACAAGGTTATGCTGAATATGTTTACCTTGGGCAAGGCACTTGATCTTGTCACACTGCTCGAGGAGCTTAGGGCTGATCCTGATTTTGATAATACCACTGGACGAATTTATCTCTTAGAGCTTGCGCAGACTGTTCCGTCAGTATCAAATGTAGATAAGTACTGCGAAATAGTAAAGGATAAGTATGATTTAAGAATGCTTATTCTTTCAACGAGACAAACGCTTGCAGAAGCGCAAGACCCGTCAAATGAGACGAGCAATCTGCTCGATATAGCCGAACAGAGAATATACGACATTCGACAGGGAAAGTCGATGAACGGTATTCAGAGGATTAATGAAGTTATACTTCAGACCTTTGAGAGACTCGACGCCCTCAACAATGAGGAAGAAAGAGAAAAATACAAGGGTATTGATACGGGTATCGGTGAGCTTGATAAAACTATCACCGGTCTTAACCGCTCTGACCTTATTATTCTTGCGGCTCGACCCGGTATGGGTAAAACCTCGTTTGCTCTTAATATCGCAAGACATGCTGCTTGCACATGCAAAAAAAGAGTTGTGGTATTTTCTCTTGAAATGAGTAAGGAACAGCTTGCCGCTCGTATGCTTTCAACTGAAGCGATGGTAGGCTCTTCCAAACTTAGAACAGGTAATCTTGAACAGGACGAATGGACAAGACTTATCGAAGCGGCTGATATTCTAAATCATGCCGACTTGTATTTTGATGATAACTCAGGTATTACCGTGCCTGAAATCAAGGCTAAATTAAGAAGACTCCAAAATGTTGACCTTGTAATCATAGACTACTTACAGCTTATGGGTTCTTACAAGAAGATAGATAACCGTGTTCAGGAAATTTCCGATATCACAAGAAATCTGAAGATTATGGCAAAGGAACTCAATGTTCCTGTCATAGCGCTTTCACAGCTTGCAAGATCTTCCGATAAGAGAACAGATCATAAGCCTGTTCTTTCTGACCTTCGTGACTCCGGTTCTATCGAACAGGATGCCGATATAGTTTTGTTCCTTTATCGAGACGCTTACTATTCTGACGGTGACGGTTCGGGCGAGGATGCAAACCAGAACAAGAGTGAATGTATTGTAGCGAAAAACCGTCACGGCGAATCACGTTCGATACCGCTTCATTGGCAGGGCGAATTTACTCGATTTACTTCTGCGGAGTATGTGCGAAATGAATAAGCTGAAAGAAGAATTTGAGTATTTATCAAATCGTGACAGAATCATAATCGGATTATCGGGTGGGGCTGATTCAGTGGCTCTCACCCATATTCTGTTTAAGGAGTTCGGTGCAAAAAAGCTAATTTGTGCTCATGTGAACCACATGATTCGAGGCGATGAAGCTGATAAAGATACAGAATTTTGCCAAAAGTATTGTAATAGTCTTGGTATACGCTTGGAAATCCTAAGAAAAGATGTTCCGACCTTTGCGAAAGAAAATAATCTTGGTGAAGAAGAAGCCGGAAGAATAGTACGATATAATTTCTTCCGTTCGCTTATGAAGAATGAAAACGATGTTATCTGTACTGCGCACAATGCAGACGATAACGCCGAAACAGTTCTTCTTAACTTAGCAAGGGGAACAGGACTCAAAGGACTTTGCGGAATACCTCAAGAGCGAGAAGGAATCTTTAGGCCGATACTTAAGCTTACAAGAAGCGAGATAGAGGCTTATTGCAAGGAAAATAATCTCGACTATGTAACAGACAGTACAAATCTTTCTGACGATTATAACCGAAACAAAATCCGTCACAATATACTTCCTGTACTCAAAGAAATAAATTCGGGTGCAGTCGATAATATACTCAGAATGTGTGACAGTATAAAAGCTGACGAGGAATATTTATCATGTAAAGCAAAAGAGCTTGTCAAAGATTCTGAAACAGCATTCGGCTATAAAGCAGATGTACTTTCTAAGTCTGACGATGCTGTCTTAAATCGTGCACTTATGCTGATTGCAGACGAGTATAAGGGCGTCAAGCTTGAAAAAAAGCATATTGAGCTTATAAAAACTATGCTTGGCAGCGGTGCTTGTGATGTTCCCGTTAATATGTCGTGCGCTGTTTCAAAGGGAAAACTTTTTTTCTTTGAGAAGAATCCAAAGCCGCTTGAGGATTTTGAAATTTTATTTGGCAGCAAAGACAGAGCCCTGGCATTTGCTAACGGTAAGTCTATTGATATAAGAAAGCGAAAAATTAGTCAGAATGACATAAATGATAAAAAAATTCACAATTTGTTATTTAATAATTCAGCAGACTATGATAAAATAAAACACAAACTGAATGTAAGCACCCGAAAAGAGGGTGACAGGTTCACTTTAAAACGAAGAAATATCACCAAACCGCTCAAAAAGATAATGGCTGAAGAGGGTATTCCCGCTCAGCTGAGAGACAGAATAATCGTCATTCGTGACGGTGAAAGTCCTGTTTTTGTCGAGGGCTTGGGAGTGAACGCAGAATATCTTCCGGATGAAAATACGTCCGTGTTGATAAAATTCAGCATTGATTAATCTAAGGAGTGTAGAATATATGGCAGCTATGCAAGATGACATCAAAGAAATACTCTATTCTGAGGAATACATTCATTCAATGGTAGCGAGAATGGGCAAGCAGATAAGCGAAGACTACAAGGATAAGAATCTTCTTCTCGTCGGTATTCTCAAGGGCTCTATCGTGTTTATGACAGATCTTATGCGAGAGCTCACCATTCCGTGCAGAATAGATTTTATGCAGGTTTCAAGCTACGGCAGCGGAACTAAGAGTTCAGGTGTTGTGCAGATTAAAAAGGATCTCGACCGCAGTCTTGAGGGTTATGATGTCTTGGTTGTTGAGGATATCCTTGACAGCGGAAAGACTTTACATTACCTCTCTGATTTCTTAAGAGGCAGAAATCCTGCAAGCTTTGAGATTGCAACACTTTTTGATAAGCCAGAGAGAAGAGAGGTTCCCGTATATCCGAAATACAAGGGCTGCGATATTCCCGATGAATTTATTGTTGGCTACGGTCTTGATTATGATGAGCTTTACAGAAGCCTTCCTTATGTAGGTGTTCTTAAGCCTGAAGTTTACGAAAAATAATCCAATAAGGATTAGATATATAATATCAAACGGAGGATTTTAAATTTGGATAACAAAAAGCTGATACGCAGCTTATGTATTTATCTCGGAATCCCGATTATCGTCTTTTTCATCATCTTTTTCTCGTTTAATAATGATGCGGAGAGCGACTCAAAGTCGGTTGTATATTCCGATATTATCGAGTATTTTGAGACCGAACAGGTCACAGCGTACAAGCTTGATTTAGGAACAGGAGAGCTTACTTTGACTCTTAACGACAAGGATGAGTCAATTGTTAAGTATGTCATTCCGAGCCAGTCGCTTTTCTATGACGATGTTTCTGATTACATCAAGCAGTACAACAAGGATAACCCTGACAATAAAATGGTTCAGGATGTTTTGCGTCCTGAGCAGACAAGCTGGCTTATCAGCATGCTCCCGTCACTTCTTATGTTTGCCGGTCTTATTGTTCTTTGGATTTTCATGTACAAGAAGATGGCTGGTGGCGGTGCCGGCGGCACAATGAACTTCGGTAAAGCAAGAGTTAAGTCTCAGAGCGATGAGAAGAGAAAGACTACATTTGCTGATGTTGCCGGTGCTGATGAAGAGAAAGAGGAGCTTCGAGAGATTGTCGAGTTCCTCAAAAACCCAAAGAAATATAATGACCTCGGCGCAAGAATTCCTAAGGGCGTGCTTCTTGTAGGCCCTCCGGGTACAGGTAAAACCTTGCTTGCACGTGCTGTTGCCGGTGAGGCTGGAGTTCCGTTCTTCTCAATCTCAGGTTCTGACTTCGTTGAGATGTTCGTCGGTGTCGGTGCTTCGAGAGTTCGTGACCTTTTCGATAAGGCAAAGAAAAATCACCCGTGCATTATCTTCATCGATGAGATTGATGCCGTCGGACGTCAGAGAGGCGCAGGCCTTGGCGGCGGTCACGACGAGAGAGAGCAGACACTTAACCAGCTTCTCGTTGAAATGGACGGCTTCGGTGCAAATGAGGGTGTCATCATGATTGCGGCTACAAACCGCCCTGATATCCTTGACCCGGCACTTATGAGACCGGGAAGATTTGACCGTCAGGTTACAGTCGGTTATCCAGATGTAAAGGGCAGAGAGGCTATTCTTAAAGTTCATGCTAAGGGTAAGCCGCTTGCTCCCGATGTTGAGCTTTCCGTTATCGCAAAGAGCTCAGCCGGCTTTACAGGTGCCGATCTTGAAAACCTTCTTAACGAGGCTGCACTCCTTGCTGCTCGTAAGGATAAGCGTGCAATCACAATGGAAGAGATTGAAGAGGCTACAATTAAGGTTGTTGTCGGTACAGAGAAAAAGTCTCGTGTTATGAATCCACATGAGAAGAAGCTTACTTCTTACCATGAGGCTGGACATGCAATCGCTTCTTATTACTGCAAGACTCAGGATCCTGTTCATCAGATTTCTATTATTCCTCGCGGAATGGCAGGCGGTTACACCATGCACCTTCCAAGTGAGGACAGATCCTACCAGAGCAAGAAAGAAATGCTCGAAAGTCTCATTGTTCTTCTTGGCGGACGTTGTGCCGAGGCTCTCATCATGGGAGACATCTCAACTGGTGCTTCTAATGATATTGAGCGTGCAACAAAGGTTGCTAAGAGCATGGTTACTAAGTACGGTATGAGTGATAAGCTTGGCCCGATTATGTACGGCTCCGATAACTCCAACCCGTTCCTTGGCAAGGAGTACGGTCATATCAGTGACTATTCCGAGAGAACTGCTTCTGAGATTGATGAGGAAGTCAAGAGCATGATCATGAAGGCTTATGACGACTGCATCAAGATTCTTTCCGATCATATCGATATCCTCCACAAGCTTGCGGGCGTTCTTTATGAGAAGGAAAAGGTTGAGGCTAAGGAGTTCATCGATGTTATGGAGGGAAGACTTCTTCCGTCTACAATCACAGGTGAAATTCCTGATGAAACAGCTGTCGAGGCTGTTGCTTTAAAGGACGCTGAACCTATTGCAGATACAGCAACTGAAACAGTAGAATAAAGCTTTATGAGAGAGTCTTTTGGCTCTCTCTTTTATTTCGTTAAGATGAGTCTTAAATTTTGGACTATGTCACGACTAATCAAACGACTTGATAATTAAGCGAAAATCTGATATAATCAAATTTACGGACAAAACAAAATTTCGAGATGAATAATATAAGGATTTTTTATGCCAAAGAAAAAGACATATGATAATGAAAGTATAACAATGCTCAAGGGTGCCGACAGAGTGCGAAAAAGACCTGCGGTTATTTTCGGCTCTAATGATATAGTCGGCTGTGAGCATTCTATTTTTGAGATTCTCTCTAATTCAATCGATGAGGCAAGAGAGGGCTACGGAAAAGAAATAACCGTAACGAGATTTCTTGACCACAGCGTTCAGGTTGAGGATAAGGGCAGAGGTATTCCTGTTGACTATAACAACAAGGAGAAGAAATATAACTGGGAACTCGTTTTCTGCGAGATGTATGCGGGCGGTAAGTATAATAACGACCTAAACGGTAGCTATGATTACTCGCTTGGTCTAAACGGACTTGGACTTTGCGCAACTCAGTATGCCTCTGAATATATGGATGCGTGTGTTAAGCGTGAGGGATTTATATATAAGCTTCACTTTGAGAAAGGCTCGATTGTAGGAGAACTCAGCAAGGAGCCTTATTCTCGCCGTGACACTGGTACTGTTATTCGCTGGAAGCCTGATTTAGAGGTTTTTACTGATATTGATATTCCCGTAGAATACTATACAGATATGATAAAGCGACAGGCTGTTGTCAATGCGGGTATAGTATTTCATTTCAAAAACGAGATAAGCAAGGGCAAATTTGAGACTACCGATTTTGTCTATGAGAACGGCATCTGGGATCACTGCAAGGAGCTTCTCGGAGAAGAACCGGCTATCACGGATGTTCAGAAATGGACTACCGAAAAGAAAGTGCGTGACCGTGAAGATTTGCCGCTTTATAACGTCAAGATAAATGTAGCGTGCGCTTTTTCAAATAAAGTAAGTGCGTGCGAGTATTATCACAATTCTTCTTGGCTTGAGCACGGCGGTGCGCCTGAAAAGGCGGTTTCTAACGCATTTGTCTACCAGATAGATTCTTATTTAAAAGCAAACAATAAATATAACAAGAACGAGAAGAAAATCAAAATTGACGATATTCTCGACTGCTTGATAATAATAATTTCGTCGTTTTCGAATGTCACTTCATATGAAAATCAGACGAAAAAGGCAATTAACAACAAGGGTATCTATGAAGCTATGACAGAAATGCTTCGCCACAGCCTTGAGGTTTATTTCATTGAGAACCCAATGGATGCCGAGAAAATTGCTAATCAGGTGCTCATCAATAAGCGTGCAAGAGAAAATGCCGACCAGCAGAAACTCAACATGAAGAAAACTCTATCGAGCAAGATGGATCTCACCAACAGGGTGGCTAAGTTTGTCGATTGCAGATCGAGAAATGTTGAGGAAAGGGAGCTGTTCATAGTAGAGGGAGATTCTGCTCTCGGCGCTTGTAAACAGGCGAGAGATCCGAATTTTCAGGCTATTATGCCGATTCGAGGAAAAATCTTAAACTGCTTAAAGGCAGATTATGACAGAATTTTCAAGAGCGATATTATCACCGACCTTATGAAGGTTCTCGGCTGCGGAGTTGAGGTAAAGGCAAAGTCAAATAAAAATCTCTCCACATTCGATATTAATAATCTTCGTTGGAGCAAGATTATTTTCTGTACCGATGCCGATGTTGACGGTTTCCAGATTAGAACCTTGCTTTTGACAATGGTTTGGAGGCTCACTCCGACTCTTATTGAAGAGGGTAAGGTATTTATCGCCGAGTCTCCGCTTTATGAGATAACAAGCAAGGATAACACTTACTTTGCTTATAATGAGCGAGAAAAGGACGATTTCTTAAATCAGCTTGAGGGACAGAAGTACACTATTCAGCGCTCCAAGGGACTTGGTGAGAACGAGCCTGATATGATGAACTTAACCACAATGAATCCTGCCACAAGGCGACTTATCAAAATTGTTCCGGGCGATATGGAGGAAACAACCGAGATGTTCGATCTCCTTTTGGGAGATAACCTAAGCGGTCGAAAGGACTATATTGCTGAGAACGGAAATCTTTACATCGATGACCTCGATGTTTCCTGATGAAAGGATAGAAAATGGCGAGAAAAAAGAAAGATACTGCCAAAAAACAGCCTAAATCGGTGGGCGTTATACATAATGCGGGCGAGGTAGTTAATCAGGATATTAACGATACTCTGAGAACTAACTATATGCCTTATGCCATGAGCGTTATTATGTCGAGAGCTATTCCAGAGATTGACGGTCTAAAGCCATCGCACAGAAAGCTGCTTTACACCATGTATAAAATGAACCTCTTGGGAAATACGAGAACCAAGAGTGCAAATATAGTCGGTCAGACCATGAGACTTAACCCTCACGGTGATGCCGCTATATATGACACCATGGCGAGAATGAGCCGTGGTTATGAAGCACTTTTGCACCCGTATGTAGATTCTAAGGGTAACTTCGGTAAATTCTACTCCAGAGATATGGCTTGTGCCGCTTCGAGATACACCGAGGCTAAGCTTGACGCTATATGCAAGGAGCTTTTTAAGGATATAGATAAGGATACGGTTGATTTTGTCGATAACTATGACAACACTATGAAAGAGCCGACACTTCTCCCGGTAACCTTCCCTAATATTCTTGTAAATTCAAATACTGGTATTGCTGTCGGAATGGCAAGCTCAATTTGTTCTTTTAACCTCAAGGAAATCTGCGAGACCGCAATCGAGGTTCTGAAAGACCCGAATTTCGATATTCTTCAGACTGTTCAGGCGCCTGATTTCCCCGGCGGCGGTCAGATAATCTACGATGCTACTCAAATGAGAAATGTCCTCACAAGCGGCAGAGGCGCTATTCGTGTGCGCTCCGTTTGGAGTTATGACAAGTCTGCCAACTGCATAGATGTCACGGAAATTCCTCCGACAACCTCATCAGAGGCAATTGTTGAAAAGATAATCGACCTTGTAAAACAGGGAAAAATAAGAGAAATATCCGATATTCGAGACGAAACCGGTATCGACGGCCTCAAGATCACAATTGACCTCAAGCGTGGAGTTGACCCGGATAAGCTTATGCAAAAGCTGATGAAGCAAACTCCACTCGAGGATAATTTTTCCGCTAATTTCAATGTGCTCATAGCAGGTGTTCCTAAGGTGCTTGGCGTCAAGCAGATACTCGAGGAGTGGTCTGCGTTCAGAATGGAATGCGTTAAGCGCAGAACTTACTTTGATTTAAATAAAAAGCGTGAGAAGCTTCATCTTTTGGAAGGTCTTGAAAAAATTCTTCTCGATATCGATAAGGCAATCAAAATTGTTCGAGAGACGTCAGAGGAATCTGAGGTTGTGCCAAACCTTATGATTGGCTTCGGAATTGATGAAATTCAGGCAGAATATGTCGCTGAAATCAAGCTTCGTCACTTGAACCGTGAGTATATTCTCAAGAGAACAGAAGAGATCTCCGATTTACGCAAGGAAATAGATGAGCTTGAGGCAGTTCTCAAGTCAAAGACAAAGATAAGAAATATCATAATCAAGGAATTGCAGTCTGTCATTAAGACCTACGGCAAGCCGAGAAAGAGTACGATTATCTATGCTGATGATATTGAGGAAATCGAAGAAGTAGAGGAAATTCCTGATTATCCTGTAAATCTTTTCTTCACAAAAGAGGGATATTTCAAGAAAATCACTCCACTTTCTCTTCGTATGGGCGGTGAGCAAAAGCTAAAGGAAAATGACGAGATTGTGGAGCAGATTGAGGCTACAAATAACACGGAGCTTCTTTTCTTCACCGATAAGTGTCAGGTCTATAAGACAAAGGCAAGCGAATTTTCCGATACCAAGGCTTCTGTTCTTGGTGATTATGTGCCCGCAAAGGTGCAGATGGATGACGGCGAGTCGGCTGTTTATATGGCGGCAACTACCGATTATTCCGGTTTTATGCTGTTTATATTTGAGAACGGTAAGATAGCGAAAATTGCTTTATCTGCGTATGTTACTAAGACTAACCGTAAAAAGCTTATCAATGCGTATAGCGATAAATCTCCGCTTGTAGCCATGTTCTGCATGCAAGAGGACAAAGATATTTTGATGACAACAAGCAACGCTAAGTCGCTTATCATTAATACCGCTATGCTCGAAATAAAGACTACCAAGAACAGTCAGGGAGTTCAGGCTCAGAAGATAAAGGTTGCGCACAGAATTATCGATGCTCATTTTTATCAGGAGGGTGAGCTTAAAGACCCGTCTAAATATCGCAGAAAACTTGGCGCATACGGAATTGAGATAGAAGAGCCCGAAGAACAAATTACCTTAGAGTGAACATATGATTATACAAGATATAGATCGTATTTCTGATAAAGAAAGATACGATATGCTTGCCGATATGGCAGACCTTTATTACAATCAAGGGAAAACGCAGTCTGAAATCGCAAAGAAATACGGCACAAACCGTTTTCGTGTCGCTAAATTTCTTCAGGATGCCAAAAACGAGCAAATTGTCGAAATCAGAATTAATTATTCTAACGAGAGAAATAATTATCTTGAAGATGAAATTAAAGAAAAGCTTGGACTGAAAAAAGCTATCGTTATAAATTCGCAAATATCCTCATATGCCGATTGCGTGAGTGCAATCGGCAAGGTCGGTGCGTCATATCTGAAAAATAAACTTGATAAGGATATGACGGTGGGACTTTCATGGGGCAAGACGGTTTCGGCGGTTGTCTCTGAACTGCAGACGGTTGTCGGAACACCGATAGATGCCGTGCAGTTAACAGGTAACCTTGGAATGAAAAATCCCGAGGTGGATACAGCGGAGCTTGTCAGCCGTTTGGCAACAGCATACAGCGGAAATTCTTACTACTTGAATTCTCCACTTTATATCAACAGTAAGGAAGTCAGAGACGGATTTCTTGAAGAACCGATCATAAAGGAAACTCTCGAGAAAGCAAAAAAGCTCGATTTTGTCCTCAGCGGTATAGGAAGTAAAACAAGACTTCCGACCTCGAATCCGCTTTTAAAGGCTTATGTTGAGGAGTCTGACCTTAAACTCTCTGATAAATTCATAGGAAGTCTCTACGGATATATTCTCGATGAAAACGGACTTGTGGCAGATACGAGTCTAAATAAAAAGCTTGTCGGAGTGCCAATGGAAGACATTTTGAAAGCTAAGCACAGAATGGTAGTCGCGTTCGGACGACATAAAGCAGAGGTTCTCGAGAAAGCGGCAAAAGCGGGAATGTATAACGAGCTTCTTATAGACAGTGAAACAGCTGTTTATTTGCTTGAGCACGATTAAGCAAAGCAGAAGCTAATGTAAAAAGTTTTTGGTTTCGCTTTTTACAAAAAGCGAACGGGTGTGGGCAGAGCCCACGAG
>CAVAMJ010000006.1:0-137933 GCA_963589785.1 Bacteroidaceae bacterium
CGCGAACAGCTTAGTTATTATATCATACCGTTTCGCTTTTGTCAAGAACTTTTTTAAAAGTTTTTTAGAAGCTTTTCGATATTTGACTTACTGCTCTTTCGAACAGCTTGTCTATTTTATCAAACCTTTTGGATTTTGTCAAGTCTTTTTTGAAACTTTTTCAAAATTCTTTTAGGCTTTAGACTCGCTTTCCTTTCGGACAGCTCGTCTATTTTATCAAACCTTAGGGAGTTTGTCAATAGGTTTTAGGATTTATTTTTTATTTTATAAATAATTAGGGATATTAATCTATCCGCATTGGAGGCACCCTAGATTAATATCCCAAACACATTATCTATATTATTCTTTTATAAAGTCACCCGTAAATTTCCATACCATATTTGTCTCTTCCGGCAAATAGGTCACATTCGGTCGCCATGTACCGATAACCTTATCTTCCGAATTTACCCAAAGACAGTATTCTTCCTTATAAGATGTATTTATTAGTCCTACAGAAATATAGAGAGCTTCTTTGTCACTTGCAAAGGCTGCCACATGATACCTTTTAGTAAAATCATTCGGATAAAGGTCGTTCGTTTTCCAATTCTTGTAACCGGCCAAAAGTTCTTTCTTTTCTCCGTCAATTACGAGACTCAGTTTTAGCTTATAACCGTCCTTTGTAATTATAGCAGATTCTATTTTTCTCGGATTATCGCTAAATTCAATTTTTCTGTCAAAAAGCTTTTCTGTAACTTTCTTCGAAAAACGAGTATCTCCCTCAGGCTGTGCAAGCGAGAGATTTTTCAGCTTAGCATCCAATAATTTTATTCCTTCTTCTAAACTTTCTTCAGGGCAGGGAAATCTCACGGCATCTTTGATGTAATTTAAGCAAATATCCGCCGCAAGATAGTCCCTTCCGCCTGAAGTTATACCAATAGCGACAGGAAAATCACGGAAACAGATAAGATACTGGCCAAATGCACCTTCTGCCGCAAAGATTTCTTTTCCCGCCTTTATGTGATAAGCATAATGACTCAGCGCCTTCTTTTCGTCACCGGGTATTTCCACTCTCGGTTTGCTCATTTCCTCGATCCATTCGGACGGCACCAGCTGTTCGCCGTTCCAGTTTCCTTTTTGAAGCAAAAGCTGTGCAAGAGCTGAAATCTGCGTAGCTGTCAGATACATTCCCCAGCCGCCGGCGTTATGACCTTCAGGACTTTCCAGCCAGTTGATTTTTCCGAGGTCCATTTTATCAAAGACTCTTCTTTGCATTATGGACAAACAATTTTCGCCCATAACCTTGCTTACAATTCTTGAAAGAGTATAGCTGCAGCCCGAATCATAGTGAAATACCTTCCCGATGTCCTCAAGAATTTTTGACTGTGCAAGCCAATTGGTTTCCCAGTCTTTTTCAAGCTTTGAAAACCAAACATTATTGCAGCATTCCTTCGAGCCAGCCTGCATTGTAAGAAGATCATAAACAGTAATTTCTTCAAGAGCCTTATCATAATCCTCCGGCAAATCCTCTCGAACATAATCTAGAAATTTGTCCTCAAGCTTTAACTTGCCTTCTGTGACCGCAAATCCCACGCATATGCTTGTTCCGATTTTAGACAGTGAGTGCATCATCTGCGGCTCATCCAGTGAAAACGGCGACCATGCCCCCTCGAGGATTTTCTTCCCCTTATATCGTATCGAGATGCTGTGAATATCCATGTTGCTCTCCAACACTTCGAGCATCTCAAGCAAAATATAAGGATTTAAATTTAGATTTTCTGTTTCATTTTGTATATTAGACATTTTTCTCTTCCTCTGACGGTTCCCAAATAGAAGTCTCTATGCGAATTCCACCTTTCTTGGTGAGATAGATTCCAAGAAGAATCAATGCAATCATAACAATGACAGCTGTGATAGCGTAAATCGGTTTGACGCTGAGAATTCCCTTAATAAAAATAACGGTATAAATTATTGTACTGATTGTGCAGAAAACGTACAATACCCCATTTGAAAAATGGAATCTGTTCTTTTTCCAAGTATCAGGATATTTCTTCGGCAAACGCGAAATCGCATAAATTACCGCAACATTCATGAAGAATGAAATCACCTGGAAAATATTTGTGATAGTTACAATGCTCATATCAAAAACGATAGGCAAAAGCACAATGATTAATGTGTAGATATAAATAATATAAGGTGCGCCTAAGCGGTTTTCCTTTAAAATCCATTTCGGAAGCCAGCCATCCTTTGCAGCCTGAGCAACAGGATATCTTGTACCGTTAAATACACCGTTAAGCGTTGTAACAATTGCCATAATAGGACCGCCGATCATAAATAACTTATAAATCGGTGTCGGAAGAATTGCCTGTGCCGCCGGAAGAATCGTCGCCGCACCGGCAACCTCATCATGCGGAAGTACACCACCCGTTACCATAGCAAGTCCGACATAGATAAACAAAAGGCACGGAACACAGCATAATGCCGCAAAAGGAACATCTTTTGTTGCTCTTTTCGCATCCTTGCCGTACCAAATAATTCCATAGTAGCCGTTAGCAGAATTGATTAAAAGCAATGCCGCAAGCATAAAGCCTTTAAATCCACCCGTAAACATTTTTTCTCCTGAAAAATCAAATATCGGCTGGCGAATCTGAGTTAATCCGAAGACAACATACAAAACCATAGTGACAAGAAGAATTCCTGACAAAATCTTGCTTACCTTTGCGAAAATATTCATTCCCAAAAGATTAAGAATAAACAGTAAGAGCACACCGCCGATAGCAAACGCCTTCGCAGATACGCTCGGAATTAAAGCGTTCATATAAAGTCCGAGTGCAATCGAAAAAGAACTGCTTAATATCGGGGTTACAAGATTTGAATAAGCGACCAAACCTCCGAGACTGACACCCGAAAGATTTGTAACAACGGAATAAGGTCCGCCGGCAACTCTCATGGTTCCACCAAGAATTATGTACGGAAATACCATGAAAAATCCCATCACAATAGCTGTGAAATATGCAAGCCACACGGAATATCCCGTGTACTGCATTGCCGGCCCTATCAGGGTTACCATTCCCGAACCGATTACCATGCCTGCCGCAATGGCGAACAGATCACCTCTTGCCAGAATACCGGGTTTCGGCTCCGGCTTGTTCACAATAATGTTTTTCTTACTCATTTTCTTTTCCTCACTTTATATTTTATTTTTTACTTTTTATCTTTTATTTTTTACTCTTTATAATGTATCCAAATAGAGAGTATCAAAAAACGCCTAATTTGTCAATTAGATTCGACAATTTCGGCGTTATGTAATAATTTTATAATGCGTTTTTGTGCAGTTTTTGAGTTTTACTCAGTTTTCTCACTGATAGCGCTGCATAAAGTTCTCTGCACTGTTCTCAATATGAGCCTGCATCTTAAGGTAACAACCTATAACATCCCCGTTACGGATACAATCAATTATTTCCTTGTGATCTTCGAGTGATTTTCGGACATATTCTTCCTCTTCACTCATCTGAACCCCACTTGTGAGACCGTTCCAAAGCTCCGAAAGCATTTTTTTAAGCTTGTCATTTCCGGCAGCAGTCCAAAGCTCCATGTGCAAGGTCTGATTTAAGCTTGAGTAACTTTCGTAATCGCCCTCTTCAATCACCTCTTCGGAAACCTTCAGAATTTGATCTATTCTTGTGAGATCAATATTATTCTTACAGCACAAAACACATGCTTCGCTTTCAAGTGCCGCACGAATTTGAAAATGCTCTCGAATTGTCTTCTCGGTAACTCCGAGAACAACAGCCTTCTTGTTTCGCTCAAGCTCAAGCAAGCCGTCTCTCGCAAGAATTTGAAATGCTTCCCTTGTAGGGGTAATTGAAACGCCAAGTTCTTGTGCCGTGCTCTCGAGGGTGAGAACCTCTCCTGCAGGTATTTTTTTTGAAAGAATTGCTTCTCTTAGATTTGCCGCTATTTTTTCTCTTATCGGTAACGCTTTTATCGGTTTGAGTCCAAGCATCAGTACATGTCCCTTTCTTCTATATCACAAAATGGATTATTTTTGAATTTAATGTGGTGCTCTGCTCTTTTAAAGCAAAACAGAGCACCAATTCGATTTAAACTTATTATTCTATTTCAAATTTTCATTATGTTAGAAAATATTCATATACAGATTATACCGTTATTTACGACTTTCGTCAAATTACAGCAATTCTTTTCTCTTGATAAAAATAACTTTTCTGCGTTTTTTACCTAATGTAAAATGTCCTCCCTCTAACAGCTTAAATCATTCTTCTTCCATATTCTTAAGCTTATAGAGCTCTTTTCTTAGTTTATCTACTACCTCGCCCGTAAATCCCATGTAGAAAAGCTTCTCAAGGCTGTGGAGACTTTCAAAGAAATAATCCTTGTTGCCTGTTGAAAGGAAATACATCAGCATCGGAGAAACTCTCTCGATAACCTGCATTGCCTCGGAGTCATGCATCATATCCTTGAACATGGTCTTGTCGCCGTATCTTCTGAGCATATCCTCTGTCGGCAGATACTCATAATGATATTCTCCCGCTTGGATCGAGCTCAGTAATTACCCCAGGGACTATTCCGTCATACTTCACCTGTTCCGTACGCAAATCATGCATAAACTTAGCGTAAAATGCGGTGGTGTCCATATTGTAGCTTGCGTCCCTGAGAAAACCTGAGCGTCTCCCGTCCAGCCAAGCGAATCGGACATAGAGATTTTCAGACACGACCGATATTCCCCGGCATTTCTACATTCTCACACCTTCTTTGAGATGATTTATGTTCTGCACGGCACATGCGAGAATATTTTTTCGTCACATACGGTCACAATGAAAGCGGGCGACATATGCATAATCGCGCCGAGCGTCACTCATGCGGTGAGCGCATTCAGCGATGACTTTGTAGCCTACAATTTTGTCATGAAAAGTGCAACCTTCAAGAGCGTATTTCTGAATTCACTTTCAAACTTGAGCGCTCTTTATGACTTTTTCAGCAAATCGCTCTATGCACCAAAATCAAGCCTATATCTTTACTTTAAAGCAGAAAACGACTTAGAATTACTCCAAATATTCGATAAAATTTTAAACGAGCACGAAGCAAAAAAATCCTATTCTTCCTCGATGACAAACGCTCTGCTGACAATTTTCTTCATCACACTTCTCAGAAACCATGAGGACAGCATGACAGCCGCAAATCCGAGCGAGAAAAAACAGGAAAACAACATCGTCTTCATACTCAAATATATAGAGACACATTATAATACGCTGACCCTTCAGGAATTGGCTGATTTCTTCAATTACAGCGAAAAACAGCTCACAAGAATTCTGAAAAACTACACGGGTCAAACCTTTTCCGCCCTTGTACAAAGCATGCGACTCTCAAGAGCCGCTGAGCTTTTGAAACAGCCGTCAATTCCGATAAGTGAGATAATGGAAACTATCGGCTACTCCAACACGACCCATTTTTACAAAATCTTCAAATCAAAATTCGGTATGACCCCGGCGGAATATCGAGATAAAAAAAACAAGAATTATTGATTCTCCATTAAAAATTAAGAAGCAGAAACAGCAAGCCTGTCAAATTCTCCAGCAGCTTGCTGTTTCTGTTTTTACTTGATAATATTTTTAAATATTTTTCATCACGCAGTAACCGATTTATAGTAGTTTCCGAAATCAGCTAAAGCGTCAATAATCGGCAGCATTTTCTCGCCTAATTCCGTGAGGCTGTAGTCAACCCTTGGCGGCATTTCTTGATAATCGTGTCGGTACACGAGACCGTCATCTATCATTTGTCTTAGGCTGTCCGTCAGTACCTTTTGGGATATTCCTTCAAGATCTCTCTGCAATTCGTTGAATCTCCACGGACGCACTCTTAAATTTCGGATGATAAGCAGTTTCCATTTGCCGCCGACAAGTGAAACCGCTGTTGCCACAGGGCAAGCGGGAAGTTCGTCTTTTGTTTTCATTATTCTCTACCTCCAAACTCAGTATAACACATTCTTTTTTATTTGTACAGTTATAAAAAAGTGCGTACTTTTATTTTAGTGTGTAATACTTTATTCTATTCTTGTAAGAACAATTCACTTTCAAAACGGAGGAATAATATTATGGCAAACTACGCAAAGAAAAATATCGGAAACGAAGGCAGAACAGAGCTTCACGAGGCACTTTCTCTCACAGGTGCAGAAATCAGCATCAACAATCTTCCGGCTGGAGCAAATGTTCCTTTCGTACACTCCCATAAGACAAACGAAGAGGTTTACGGCATTCTTTCAGGCGAGGGAAAAGTCATTATTGACGGAGAAGAGATTGCTCTCACCGCCGGTGATTGGCTAAGAATCTCCCCTGTCGCAAAGCGCCAGTTCTTTGCTTCAGAAAATGAGGGTATTTCATTTGTCTGCATCCAGACCAAAGAGAATTCCCTTGAAGGCTTCACAGCCGATGATGCTGTTGTTTATTAATTAACCGCACACTAAATATAGGCTGTTTTATGCGAAAACACCCCGCCGACGCGAGGTGTTTTTCACTTTAACTCGATAGTATTTACTTTTTCTCGTCAAGCAGTATCACACCCTGAGGCGGATTTTGCTTAATT
The DNA here is from genome assembly GCA_963589785.1 of Bacteroidaceae bacterium. Lineage (GTDB taxonomy): Bacteria > Bacillota > Clostridia > Oscillospirales > Acutalibacteraceae > SIG603. Next base: position 6,577 of record CAVAMJ010000006.1, read on the forward strand.
GCGCCGACAATCGGATGAGGCACATACATTTCCTCAAGGTAAGCGACATCATATGCCGTAAGCTTAATCTTTAGTGCTTCTGCGGCATCCGTAAGATAAGCGGCTTTTGTTGCGCCCACAATCGGAGATGCCACGCCCTTTGCCCAGTGCCAAGCAAGTGCAATCTGAGACATTTTTGAGCCGTATTTATCAGCAAGCTCCGCTACACGCTCAACGATAAGCATATCCTGCCCCTCCATGCGGTCATATTTTCCACGGGCAACTCTGTCGGTTTTGCTTCTGACCGAATCAGAATCCCATGTCTTTCTTGTCAAATGACCCGCCGCAAGAGGACTATATGGCATCAAAGAAACATTCATCTGCTCGCAAATCGGAATAAGCTCACGCTCATCCTCACGATACAAAAGATTGTAGTGATTTTCCATAACGGAAAATTTCGTCCATCCGTTCTTCTCTGCGGCAATCTGCATATTATGGAACTGATATCCGTACATGGCTGATGCACCCAGTGCACGCACCTTTCCTGCCTTTACCAATTCATGCAGTGCTTCCATTGTCTCCTCAATCGGAGTGTCACCGTCAAATCTATGAATAATATAAAGATCGAGATAATCAGTGCCGAGGCGCTTCAATGTGCCGTCGATTTCACGATTAATAGCACTTTTTGATAATCGTCCCTCGTTAAAGTAAACCTTAGACGCAATCACAACCTTGTCTCGTGAAGTAAGCTTATTGAGCGCTTTGCCGAGGTACTCCTCACTGGTTCCCAATGAATACGAATTAGCGGTATCAAAGAAATTGATTCCCAGATCCAAAGCATGAGAAATGATATCTTCGCTTTGCTTTTCGTCTAATGTCCAGTCATGCATCGTTCCCGCTTTTCCAAAGCTCATGCAGCCTACGCACAGCTTTGAAACGGTAATATCGGTGTTACCAAGTTTTGTGAATTCCATTTTGCAGCTCCTTTCTGGCGATCATTGTAGCATTTTCGTTATTCTTCTTTTGTTTCACACACATTTAAATATATTTTTTATCAACCTCACTTTTAATTCGTCAGCATGCCCCTCACCGCATTATAAGTGAGATCGTATAACGAATTGAATTTGTAGTCGACTCCTGCCTGAGCCATTGCTTGCTTTTGCTTTTCCGTAACATTCGTGTACGGATATATTCCAAACATAAACGGGAAAAATGTATAAATGAAATTCTGACGTTTTTCAAGGTCCATATCCGCTCTGAACTTTGTCAGCATAGCCATAACCTGTCTCAAAGCGTTGCCGTAAGAGGTTTTGAACTCTACTATTAATTCCATTCGGCTGTTTTCCTCAAGTTCATATCTATTTGTGGATATAATTTTTAGTAATAGCACACGTTTATCAAGCGTATCAGCCAATGCCGCCGCAATTTCATCATTACTCATTTTCTCGTGAGTTTCCGTGATTTCGACCAAGTCCTTCACCCACAAATCATATTCTCTCTTTAACAAAGCGAGAAAAATCTCCTCTTTTGTCTGGAAATAATTGTAGATAGACGTTCTGGAAAAGGTAGTTTCCTTTCCTATTTCCTTCAGTGTAATATCCTTGAAGCTCATGGTCTGATAAAGCTTTTCACAGGCATTTATAATTTCTTCTTTTCTTGCGTTTGTACGCTCTTGCGATCCTGCCGGCATAATTTCCGCCTCCAATATTCTGACATAGCGTCATTATACCACAGGCAATACCTGTTTGTCATTTTATCTTAAGCCTTTAAATACACAAGACAAGAATAGAGGGCTGCTTGTGCTCTGCTATTTTTCCGAATTACCTCACTCTCCTCAAGTCGTTTCTGACACCGTGTCAAGCATTATTTTGACATAGTGTCAGAATATTTTTAGCAATAAAAATAACACCTCAACGAAGTGAGGTGTTATTAGTCATGATATTGTTAAGTTTAAATTAAAATTGTAACTCCTCGCTTCTTTCTCTTCAATTCCATTGAAAAACACAAACTCGAATTCAAGTCCGGCGTCAGTGTGGATATCGAGGGATAAGGGAATAGCGGCAAAAGACAAGCTCCTCACCACTGGAATCTATCCGGTGATGGGGAGCTTGTTTTAGAACAAATTGCTTATTACTCATCGTCATTTTCATTCTGAGCCGATGTAGTTAATTCCATCATTTTTCGTGCATAAGTGTTTCCATCGATTTCTTCAGCTGCATACTGTCTCATGAGCTCATCAATCTGTTCTTTCAATTCATCTCTGGTCATTTTTTCACCACCTCATCAACTTTGGATTTTTAATGCAATTAAATTATAGCTAAATATTTTGGTACAATATAGATTCATTTCAGAGAATAAAGTATAGCTATTTCTCAGATATCGGGGTTTATGACCGGCTGTTTCTTTTTAATTTTTTTTACGTGTTATAATTTTAAATATACTGTATCCTGTCAATGCAAGTAAACCTAGTATGAGTTTCCTTGATGAACTATCACTTGGTTCATCATTCTCTTCAATTTCAGGTTCAGAATTCTTTCGATTAACATTGCTCCAATAAGCCTCTGATTCGGCTACCTTCTCTTCTCTACGACGCCTTCTATCCACTGAAGTTTTTTCTCGTATATAGCGTTTATGCTCCATCGATAGGTCAAGTTCAGCCAGGATGCTTTCGTCCCATTCTAGCCAATTCCACCCTCGGAATGCATAGCCGCCATACCCATTATCAGAACCTTTCTCAATCACAAATGCGTTTCCTTTTTCTGTTGGATAATAATTGCCTGGTTCTCCTGAAAGATACCCTTCCTCTTTTAGCAGAACATTCATTTCTTCTCCTGTTAATCCGCATCTTTCCCCTAGTCTTTTCGCTGATAGTGTCATATATAAAACCTCTAAAATTATATATAAAAATGTTTTTACTATTCTATATCTTCAACGATGCTAATGTCGTCCCCGACATCCAATCCGCCGTCTTACCTACCCTTTTAGGATTGAGACTACAGTTTGGTTGTCAAAGCCTGACATCCAAACCACTGTCTCAATTTTGTATACAATTTCCGGCTACCGAAAATCACCTCAAAACCCTCGTAGATAAGTTCCCACGAAGATAATCCCAGGAAAATCAGCGAATTTTCAAATCGATGCAAAGTGCCAGAAAGCCCGGAAAACAAGGCTTTTTTCGCACCTTACTTCTGTACCTTAGACATCAATACTACCGTCTCCACATGCTGTGTCATCGGGAACATATCAACAGGCTGAATTCTCTTGACCTTGTATCCGTTAGCCGTGAACGATGCCAAGTCTCTTGCAAGGGTCTCGGGATTGCATGAAATATAAACAACCTTTTTCGGTGCGAGTGAGCAAACCGAAAGGATAAATTCCTCGGTGCTTCCCGCTCTTGGAGGATCCATGAGAACTACATCTGCTTTCTCTCCCTCAAGAGCCATATTGGTGAGAAATTCCGTTGCATCGGCACAGAAAAAGCGTATATTCTTCATGTTATTTAGCTTGGCATTCTGCTTTGCGTCCTTCACAGCATCGGCGTTGACTTCAATTCCCGTGACCTTAACAGGATTTTCACCCGTCACCTTAGATGCGGCAATCATTCCTATAGTTCCGATTCCGCAGTATGCATCAATAACCGTTTCTCCGCCCTTGAGAGATGCAAACTCCATTGCTTTTCCGTAAAGCTTCTCTGTCTGAACGGGGTTAATCTGATAGAATGACTTTGCTGAAATTCTGAATTTCAAGCCACAGCACTCATCAACAATATAACCGGGGCCATAAAGAACCTTTTCGTTTTGTCCGAGAAGCATTGATGTGAACTTGTCGTTTACATTCTGGACAATTGTTGTTATCTCAGGATGCACTTTCAAAAGTGCCTTGCAGAAGTTATATTTAGCTGTGAAAATCGGTGTTCCCGTAACAAGAACCACCATAATTTCTCCTGTTGCAAAGCCTCTTTTTACGAGCACATGGCGCAAAAACCCCTTGCCTGTCACCTCATTGTAGGTTGTAAGCTTGAAATCCTTGAGAAGCTTTCTTACGGAAACTATGATTTCATCAGCCTTTTTGTCCTCTATCATGCACGAGTCCATACCGACGATTTTGTGCGTTGAAGACTGATAAATTCCGCTGATTATCTTATGACTTCTCGGATCGGTATAAAATGCCGCCTGAACCTTATTTCTGTAATGATAAGGATTATCCATACCGATGATTTCTTCTACCTTGCCGTATTTTCCGAGCAGCTTTATGCATGTTCCCATTTTAAACGAAAGCTGTTCTTTGTATGATAAATTCTGAAGCTGACAGCCGCCGCACTTTTTTCTGTTTGGGCACTGCGGAAAATTCGCCTTTTTCTCAGGCTCTTCTTTCTCAGGCACCGCCTTTTCTTTCACGAAAATATCCTTTTGCGGTCTTGGGCGGTGCTTTTTCTTCTCTGTAACTGCCTTATAAAACGGCTCTGATTTCTTAAAATTGCTGTTTTTATTCTTCATTAATATTCTCCTGATTAAGTTTTGTACATTATTCGATTTATTAGTTTTATATTATTTAAAATTATACATTATAAAAGCTATATTTTCAATCTTCACACGATAGTGCAATAATCACGGCAAAGCTTTCAACAAGTCCCGAAAGATTGTTGAAAATCAAGCCGCAAAAAGCCATATCCGACCGTTAGCCGAATATGGCTTAATTTCAATCTAAATATCAGGTGATAAACGGAAGACCGTTGATTCTTGTTCCGTTCTCGTAAACCTCAAAGTGGAGGTGGTTACCTGTCGAGTTACCTGTCGAACCGACATAACCAATGACCTGACCTTGCTCCACATAGTCGCCGACATTGCAAGCAATTACGCTCATGTGGGCGTATCTTGTGGAATATGTTCCGTTATGATAAATGAGAACATTATTTCCCCATGACCAGTGATAGGACGCATTGAGAACCGTTCCGCTTGCGGCTGCTACAATAGGTGTTCCGTACGGCACGCCTATATCAACTCCGCCGTGACCGCCCTCGCCGAAATACTGGGTAATATCGGCAGTGCTGTAACCCGGAAGCGGCCATATGCCCGAAAGTCCGCCCGCTTCGCTTGAGCTTGTCGGAGGAGTATAGACGGTGTTTCCGTCACTTTCTCCGGAAGATGTGGTGGTGTTCGATGCCGCCGCTGCTGCGGCTGCGGCTGCGGCTGCTGCCTCCTCTTCCTCTTTTTTCTTCTGAGCGGCAATGAGTTCCTCAAGCTGAGCATTGAGCTCCTCGTCCTCCTGCTCGATAGAATCGATCTGAGACTGAGTATCCGACTCCTGAGACTGAAGTCCTGCGATTACCTCGTTGTTCTCTGCAATGAGAGTTTCAAGCTCTGCCTGATCCTCCTCGAGGCTCTTCTTAAGCTTGGAAACTTCAGACTTCTCTTCCTTTAGGGATTCCTTATCGTCCTTAGTCTTATCGATATATTCCTGTATCTCGTCACAAAGCTGCTTATCGTGGCTTGTTACAGCGGAGAGCATCTCTGTTTTCATCGAGAAATCGTAAAGGCTTGTGGCATTCAGAAGAATTTCCATTGTGCTTGTATCGCCCGACTCGTAAATCGCTCTTATTCGCTTTTTGAGAAGTGCGAGGGTATCGGCATATTCTTCGTCAGCCTCTGCTATTTTTTCCTCAAGCTCCTTGATACTGCTGTTGAGCGTTGCAATATCAGAGATAGCCGTGTCGATTTTCTCTTCGGTGAGGTCTATTTTCTCCTGTAAGGTGTTGCTGTATTCCTGAGCGTCTGCCTCTTGAGACTGAAGCTCCGAGAGCTTGGAATTCAGCTCGTCCTCCTGGGATTTGAGTTCATCCTGACGGTCATATATTTCCTGCATTTCGCTTGTCGTTGTGACAGCATTTGCGCTCTGCGGAATTGCCGGAAAAACAAAGACTGCCGCAAGGGCTAAAGCCATAAGCTTGACTGCACTTTTCACATTCTTGCGGTTAAGATTATATCTAAGCATTCTTTCGTGCCTTCTCCTTTCGATTTTGCCGAGCAAAAGACAATTTGACCATTCGCTCAAGCACCAGAGAACTATATCACAAAAATCGCCGTTTGTCCAATGTTTAAGCCATTAATTACAGCTTTTTTGCAATTACTTCACACAATTTTCTCATTTCTTACTAAAAGCCATTCATAATGCAATAATAAGATATGACTTTTGCCAACAAGCAAATAAATTTCACGAAAGAATAAGCTGTTAAGACAAAACTTGAGCCGTTAATATTTACTTTTTCCCTCTGACATGATATATTTATTAGTACTGTCATGCTTATAGCTGTCATATTTACTTTGTAATCATTCAAGGAGAATTTTATAATATGAAATTAGGTATCGTAGGACTTCCAAACGTAGGTAAGTCAACACTTTTCAACGCTATCACAGGCACTGCCAACGCTCAGGCAGCCAACTATCCGTTCTGCACAATCGAGCCGAACAGCGGTATTGTTGCTGTTCCCGATGAGAGACTCGACAAGCTTTGCGAGTACTGGAATCCCGACAAGAAAACTCCTGCAGTAGTTGAATTTTTCGACATCGCAGGTCTTGTTAAGGGTGCTTCTCAGGGCGCAGGTCTCGGAAACAAGTTCCTCGGACACATCCGTGAGTGCGATGCAATCATTCACGTTGTCCGTTGCTTCGACGACGATAACATCACTCATGTTGTCGAAGATGCAACAAAGCCTGTTCCTGTCGATCCTGACGGAGACATCGAGTGCATTGACCTCGAGCTCATTCTCTCCGACCTTGAGATCGTTCAGAACAGACTCAACCGTCTTGCTCATGCCGCAAAGACAGGAAACAAGGACGCTAAAGCAGAAGTAGCATGGCTCGAGCCGCTTGTAGCTCACCTTGAGAAAGGTCTTTCTGCAAGAACATTCCCGTTTGACGAGAAAGACGAGGCTCAGCAGTTCGCTCTCAGAGAAATCGGTCTTCTCTCTCAGAAGCCGATCATCTACGCTTGCAACATGGACGATGACGGAGTTAAGAACGCAGAAAACAATCCTTACTATCAGATAGTAAAGAAGAGAGCCGATGCAGAAAACGCAGAGGTTATTCCGATTTGTGCAAAGACAGAGGAAGAGCTCTCCGAGCTTGACGAAGAAGACAGAGAAATGTTCATGGAGGACTTAGGCCTCAGCGAGTCAGGTCTTGACAGACTCATCAAGGCAAGCTACGATCTTCTCGGTCTCATCTCCTACCTCACAGACGGCAAAAAGGAATGCCGTGCATGGACTATCAAGCGCGGAACAAAGGCTCCTCAGGCTGCGGGCAAAATCCACTCCGACTTCGAGAAGGGCTTCATCAGAGCACAGGTTTGCTCCTTTAACGATTGGCTCAACTGCGGTGGCAATATGGCAGAGGTTAAAGCAAAGGGACTCTATCGCTCCGAGGGCAAGGAATATGTCGTTGCTGACGGAGACATCATCGAATTCCTTTTCAACGTTTGATTTCCGTCAAATTTTATATTGTAATTTCAAGGGACAACCTGATTTGTACATCGGTTGTCCCTTTTTATCGTATATCATATATCTTGCTGTAAAGATTACAGACTATTTCACCTAATCAAATTTAAAAGGAGCTAATATGAAAAGAAAATCTAAATTAAAAAAGCTTCTCTGCGTGATTTTCTCCGTTATATTCATAATGAGTCTTGCGACAGTAGCATTCGCAAGCACAGATAACGAAACCGCAGAAAAGCTCTCACCGCTTGAAAACAAAACCGCCGCTGTCGTCACGGGAACCCCACAGGACAGCATAGTTCAAAACTACCTTCCAAGCGCCAAGCTTGAGTATTTCAATAATCTCTCGGATATGTGCCTTGCACTGGACACAGAGAAAATCGACTTCTTTGTCGTCTCGTCCGTAAACTACTTCGGCATAGCTGAGCAGTATCCACAGTTTGGCTATATCGATGCGCCCCTCGCCTACTTTGACATCGGTGCGATTTTCCCAAAGGACGGATCTCAGGATGAACTAATAGCTAAATTCAACGAGTATATCGCTCAAATTAAAGACAGCGGCGAGCTTGAAACCTTGCAGAATAAGTGGCTTTTTTCGACTGACTATGACAGCATCGATATTCCCTCAAACGGAGGAAACGGCGTCATTAAGCTTGCCACGACAAATACCTACAAGCCGTTCTCTTTCATGCTCGACGAGAAAAACGCAGGCTTCGATATTGCCGTCATTGCGGGCTTTGCCAAAGAATACGGCTACGGACTCAAAATTGAAAACACCGACTTTTCGGGAATAATCAGCGGCATATCCACGGGCAAATACGACATGGGTGTCGGTCAGATTTCATATACCGCCGAAAGAGCAGAAAGCGTGAAATACTCTGACTTTTACTATACTCAGGAGATTGTCCCAATCGTAAAAGCAAGCAAAATCGACAGCCCCTACCTCGTCACTTCGGATTCGGTTATCGACAACACTCCAGAAAGCGGATTTATGGCAAGTGTCAAGAAGACACTCATAGACCAAAACCGTTGGCAAAGTGTTCTAAAAGGTCTTGCGGTCACAATGCTCATAACAGTGTTCGGATTTATCCTTGCTAACCTACTCGGTGCGCTCTTCTGCGCTATGGCAATGTCAAAAAATAAGGCGCTTAGGTTCATCGCCGACATATATTCAAAGCTCATGCAAGGTCTTCCGATAATCGTCATTCTCATGATACTTTACTATATAGTATTCGCTCACTCAAAAATTAGCAACGTCACCGTTGCAATTATCGGCTTCGGTATGGTTTTCGGAGCATATCTTGCTCAGCTTTTCGAGGGCGGCATCGGCGGAATTGACAAGGGTCAGTGGGAGGCTTCCCTTGCGATAGGCTTCACAAAGCGCCAGACCTTCCGCGGAATCATTCTCCCTCAAGCTATCCGCACCATGCTCCCCGGCTACTTCAGCAATCTCATCAGCCTTATGAAGGGCACGGCAGTTGTCGGTTATATAGCAGTCACAGACCTTACTAAGGTTGGCGACATCATCAGAAGCAACACATACGAAGCTATTGTGCCGCTTATCTCGATAGCAATCATCTACTTCGCAATAGCTTGCATTTTACTCACAGTCATGAAAGCAATCAAAAAGAAGCTTTCTCCAAAACGCATCAAAAAATCTGACTTAAATCTTACGGTAGGAGGTGCCGACTTATGATTTCAATTGAACATTTGAGAAAAGAATTTCCTAACTCGACACCACTTCGTGATGTCAATCTAAAAATAAACAAAGGCGAAGTTATCTCCGTTATCGGCCCATCGGGCACAGGTAAATCGACCTTGCTACGCTGTATCAACCGACTCGAAGAGCCTACTTCAGGCAAAGTGATTGTCAACGGCATCGATATGAGCGCCAAAGACTGCAAACTCAGTGCAGTCAGACAGAAAATGGGAATGGTTTTCCAGAATTTCAACCTCTTCAATCATATGAATGTCATTGAAAACATCATGTATGCACCGCAAAAACTTCTGGGACTTAATAAAGCACAGGCTAAAGCCCGTGCAGAAAAGCTGCTTAAAATTGTCGGTCTCTCCGAAAAAGCACTCAATTACCCCGATGAGCTCTCGGGCGGACAAAAACAGCGCATTGCCATTGCCAGAGCACTTGCCATGGAGCCTGACATTCTCCTCTTTGACGAACCGACAAGCGCACTCGACCCCACTATGGTTGGCGAAGTTTTGGCAGTTATCAAGCGACTTGCCAAGGAGGGCATGACCATGATTATCGTCACTCACGAAATGCTTCTTGCAAAGAGCGTTTCAACAAGGGTTATTTATCTTGATGACGGCGTTGTTTATGAGGAGGGCACTCCCGAAGAGATTTTCCGCCACCCGAAAAAGGATCTCACAAGAAGATTTATCGGCGGTCTTGACTGGATTCAAAAAGAATTCACAAGGGAAACTCTCGACTACCTCGGCTTAATCAGCGAAATTCAAGCATTTGCGCTAAAGAAAATGTTCACACCGAATTTGGTCTACAAGACAGAAGCGCTTATCGAGGAGATTTATCTTAAAAATCTGATACCGGCTTTGAATGATGACGACAAGTTGAATTTCTCCCTTGAATATTCTGATGAAGGCGCAGTTTGCGAGCTTTCATTCAAATGGAACGGTAAAAAATCTCAGATTCTAGACTCAGAAGATTTTAAGAACAAACTCACTAAGCTTGGCGCAAAATATATTTCTTTTGAATATTTAAACGAAAATACAAACAGCATCCGTGTTAAGGTTTCAGATTAAATATAAAAACTAATTTAAAGGATTTTCGGGAGATTTATCTCCTCGAAAGTCCTTTTTTGTCACGGCAAGAATTTGAATCTTTTGAACGAGTTTCCGGTTTTGTATTCAATATTCTTTCTTTTTATTCTACGCTTTTGCTGTGATTTGAGGTCTATCGCCGCAAATTATACAATTATTTTGCATTTATTTTGTATAAGTTTCTTGTTTTCTTCACGAAAGTAGGGTAATATAGCAACATCAATTCAAGACAAAGCGAGGTAAACCTTTGAATTTATCGAAGAATTTCACAAGATTTAACGAGAGATTTAATGAAAGCAAATCCAAAACTAAGTCAAGAGTAAAGACAGAAAACAAATTCACTAAGGTGAATAAAATAATAGCAGTGCCGCTCTCAGCGGTTATTTTAATGTCTTCTGCACTCGTTGCATCAGCCGATACCGCTTCATCATCTGTAAGCTATATCGTCCCAGAGCAGATTGTTACTTACACCGGCTCGACTGCAGATGCAAGCGATGCATATCTTTATTTTGCCGATGAGAGCTGTTCTATTCTCACAGGCACACAAGACGGCGCAAGCACAGACGGCGGAGTTCCTTCAAACGCCGGCACCTACTACGCAATCACAGAAAACAGCTTAAGTCTCTATGTCACTCCCGCATTTAAGCTCACCATTCAGAAAGCCGACTCCTACATTGCTTCAAGCGACGTAAGAACTGACGAGAGCACAGCATCAGATAATCTCGTCAACGCAAAGGTCACAGGAAGCACAGGAAACATTACTACTCAGTACTTCACTGACGAGGCATGCACAACTCTCACAACAAGTGAGAACGGAGCCGCAAGTGACGGCTCAGCACCTACTAAAGTCGGCACTTACTATGTAAAGTCCGTTGTCGAGGCAGACAGAAACTACAACTCTGCAAGCGTTGTCTCAAAGCTCATCATCGATGAAAGCACAAACGAGACAGAATCAAACGCACAGGAAAACACCGAGGAAACAAAAGCTTCAAACGAAGAGACAGAAAAAGAAACAAGCACAAGCGAAGTTGACTCCGAAATGGCAGAGAGAATTTCTTCTTTCATCGCCGATTCAAGATGGTGCAACAATGCTTCCTACGGTTTCATCACCCCTCTTCTTTGGCCCGAGCGCCAGTCATGGGGCTGCTGTGCATATTCTATCGACTTCATCATCTATGTTCACGGCAAGCAGATTCCTCCGGGACAGGGCGAAACCTACTACAACTTTGACGAAGTAAAGGTTGGCGATGTTCTCTATCAGTACGAGGGAGCATATAATGAGCACTATGTCTGCGTATGTGCAATCGAGGGCGATCAGTACCTTATCGCAGAGGGTGCACTCAACAACGTATGCGCATCTGTCGGCTGGTACACAAGAAGCGGAAACACTCTCTATCCAAACAGCGACAATATCGACCCGTATCCGGGAACATTCACATTCGGCGAAGGCTACCACTTCACCTGATAATATAAAATTAACGAGCATAAGCCTTCTGATTACTGAAAGCTTATGCTCTTTTTTTTGATATATACTAAAAGCGGATGCCCTTTTTCGGGACATCCGCTTTTCTTTTGCTTATGAAATTTAGATCATTGCGAGCATATCGTCAGCTGTTGGCATATCAACGATAGTCTTAGCATAGTGAGCGACCTTAACGGTGAGGTCAGCGTCAACATAGAAGAATGCCGGCAACTGCTCTTCAATTCCCTCATATTCGCCGTGCTCAAAACCGAGCTCCTTGCACTTTGCGCCCTTAGCCTGAAGCTTTTCCATATCACCGCCTACGAGTCCTGCCATATCCTTTGCGGGATCGATAGAAAGTGTCTTGTAAACATTCATATCAACATCGGCAACAATCGGGAACGGTACATCTGCACCCTCAAGAGCTTTTTCGAGGTTCTCTACGGAAGACTGCATAACAACTGCAACATTTATGCCCTTTTTCTCAAACTCAGCGTATTTCTGAGAGAGAACATGAACATCATAACGACAGCTTGGGCAGCCGATATAACGAAGAACAACGAACATTGTCGGCTTTCCGCCGGCAATTTCAGAGAAGCTTGTATCTCTTTTCTTAGAAGTGTCTACCTTGAAATCAGGAAGTTTTTCACCTACATTGATAATTGCCATGATAAAGTTCCTTTCATCTGATAAATTTTGTATTAATCTATGTTAATTAAGTTATACAACAAATCTAAAATAAATACAATACTAAGAAATTAAACAGTTGCATTTTTAACTGTTTTTTTAAATAAACTAAGTTTTCTCCCGTGTTTCGGCACAGAAATAAATCATTCGTAGTACGTCTTGGCAAGTCCGCCCTCTGCGGTTTCTTTGTACTTGGAGAATAGGTCCTTTCCTGTCTCATACATAGTCTTGACTACTACGTCAAAGCTGATTTTTCTCGAATATGTGAGAAAGTTTGCAAGGTCAAGCGCATTAATCGCTCTCATAGCCGCAACGGCATTTCTCTCGATGCAAGGAATCTGCACAAGTCCGTTGATTGGGTCGCAAGTAAGTCCGAGGTGGTGTTCCATTGCAACCTCGGCGGCATATTCTATCTGGTCGAGCTCCATTCCGAAAAGCTCTCCGAGAGCCGCCGCCGCCATTGAGCACGCAGAGCCGATTTCAGCCTGACAACCGCACTCCGCACCGCTTATTGATGCATTATTTTTGATGATATTTCCCACAATACCGCCGGCGGCAAGCGCACGCAAAACCTGTCTGTCCGAGAAATGTCTCTTCTGCTGTTCGTAATAAAGAACAGCGGGCACAACTCCGCAGCTGCCACAGGTAGGTGCGGTGACTATTTTTCCGCCGCTTGCATTCTCTTCACTGACGGCAAAAGCATAGGCGCAGACAAGGCGGTTTTCTCTCGTTGCGTCTGATTCATCTATATGATGCTGCTGAAAAAGTATTCTCGCTCTTCTCGTGACATTAAGTCCGCCCGCAAGCGTTCCCTCCGCTTTGAGTCCTCGTCTGATTGCCGACTTCATGGTGTCCCAAACCTCAGCAAGATAATCATAAATATCGTCTCCCTCGATTTGACGGACATAATCGGAAAGCTTGAGGTCATTGTCCATGCAGTAATCCTTGATTTCCGCAAAGGTAGTGTGGGGATAGATGCTCTCTGCCGAAGCCTCAGGTTTGCCCTCAATCTGTATTTTTCCGCCACCGACACTGTAAACCGTCCAAGCGTCGATGCAGTTGTTTTCCCCGTCAAAAGCCTCGAGCACCATGGTGTTCGGGTGCTTGAGAACATCATCCATGCCATTCATGAAAACAACCTGTATATCACTCGGAGAGAAAACCTTCTTGATTATCTCGTCCGTCAAATGCCCCTTGCCCGTCTTGGCAAGAGAGCCGTACAGCGTGACCACATAGCCGCCCGGGGCGTTCGGATAAGTCTGTTTAAAAAGTCTTGAAGCATATTCGGGGCCCATCGTGTGAGATGATGAAGGGCCTGTACCGATTCTGTATAATTCTCTGAGTGATTCCATAAGCTTTTTACCTCTTTTTTGATGTTTCGAGTATAGCATAATTTATTTTTCTTTTCAATCAGTAAGAAAAGAGCCGACCCAAACGGGTCGACCCTTGTCAAACAATAATTCTTTGTGGCTTTTCGAAATCAAGAAATTATTCAAATTCAATTCCGCTGTACTTCTGGAAGGACTCCATAGAAATCTTGATGGACTCCATCTCTGTTCTCTGAGTAGCGTCCTGCTCAAGAATGCAGTACTCTGCTCCAGCCTCGTTAGCGGCATCGAGAATCTGCTGAATAGGCATAATACCTGTACCGACCTCGCAGAAGTCTGTCGGCTTTGCACCGTACTTGTTAAAGAACTCCTCAAAGCTTGTGACAGGAGTTGTGTCGTCCTTAGCGAGAAGATTGATGTTGTGATCAAAAACAGCAAGTTTGGAGAAATCCTTCTGATGAATAGCGAAAACTCTGCCCTTCATGCTCTTGAGAAGCTCAATAGGATTCTTTCCGCCTCTCATTGCCCAGAAAGTATCAAGCTCGAATGTGACATAGTTAGGATCTGTGTTCTCGAGAACGAGATCATAGATTGTCTTGTCGCCGAACTTAACGAACTCATGGAAGTGGTTGTGGAAAAGGAACTTCATGCCGTTGTCAGCAAGAATCTTACCCATCTTGTTGTAGTACTCGCACTGCTTCATGACGTCATCATAGCTTGAGTACATAGCTGCCGACTGACCGACAACTGTATTTCCGACTGCCTTATGCCATGCGATGATGGAAGGAAGAGTCTCCTCGTTTATCGGAGAAATGTGACCTGAGATAATCTTAGCGCCTGTGCCGTCGAGTGCGCCGAGAAGCTCTTCAGGAGACATGCCGAAGCCTGAACCCGGGTCCTTATCTGCCTGATTGTTTGCTACCTCAAGATACTTATAACCGATAGAAGCAACCTCCTTGATTGCAGCTATAGGATCTTTAGCCATTGCCTCCTTAACGGAGAAAAGCTGAATACCGACTTTCATTGCCATAATAATACACACCTTTCAAAAATCAAAATTACCTGAGTTTTTAAATTCATCATGGTTTTCACCAATTGATTACACTGCTGTAATTATATCACAGCAATATCATAAATTACAATAGTTCGCAATAAAATACTGAATTTTTGTGCATAAGTTTTGAATTTATTGTCTTGAGCCTTGACAATAATCCGATTTCGGATTATACTCAGTACGAAATCGGATTATAATTGAAAAAGGGGTTTTTTTATGCCAGATGACAGAAGAGAGCTTATCATGAGATTTTGCATTGCAACCAATATTATTGACGAGTGCTATTGGAGACTCAGCCACGACACCGCATACAGCAATTCCGAAGTATGTCTGCTGTATGCCCTGAATGACGGAAAGCTTCATTCTCAAAAGGAAATAAGCGAGAACTGGTGTCTTCCGAAAACAACGCTCAATTCTGCCGCAAAAAAACTTGAGGCGAGCGGATTCATCGAGCTTAAAAAAATCGAAGACAAAAAGAGAGAAAAGGAAATTGTTTTGACAGAATCGGGAAAGGCTCTTGCCGAAAAGCTTCTAAAAGATATGTATCAGGCAGAAAGCTTTGCCATGGGTGAGACGATAGAAAAATATCCCGATTTTGTCGATGCCATAGAATACTGGTCGACTTTGTTCAAAACTAAAATCGACGATATTAAAAAAGAGGAAAAATCTAATGAGTAACACAAAAAAACAGGCAATCGGTCTTTCTGATCACTTTACCTACGGTAAGCTTCTGCGTTTCACGCTGCCGTCAATAGCGACTATGGTTTTTACATCCATTTATTCCGTTGTTGACGGATTTTTCATATCAAACTATGCGGGAAAAACCGCCTTTGCCTCCGTCAACTTCATCATGCCCGTTCTTATGGTCTTGGCAACGGTCGGCTTCATGGTTGGCACGGGAGGCTCTGCACTTGTGGCGAAAACCCTCGGTGAGGGCGACAAGAAAAAGGCTAACGAGCTCTTCTCGCTTTTTGTTGCCTTTGCCTTCTCACTTGGCGTTGTAATTTCTGTAATCGGATTTATCTTTCTTCCAAAACTTGCCGTCATTCTCGGTGCAGACGAAAGCATGGTGCACTACTGCGTGCTTTACGGCAGAATTATTATTGCCGCAAATCCGTTCTACATCATTCAGATGCTCTTCATGAGCTTCTTCATCACCGCAGAAAAACCGAAGCTTGGTCTTGTTTCCACTATCGGTGCAGGTCTTGCAAATATGGTTCTCGACTATCTGCTTGTCGGAGTATTGGGTCTTGGCGTGACGGGTGCGGCAATCGCAACTGACACATCTCAGATTTTCGGAGGAGTTTTCCCGATAATCTACTTCATGCGTTCGAACAACACAAGCTCACTTAAATTCACTAAGTTCAAGATTGATTTCTCAGCGATATCTAAAGCTTGCTCCAACGGTTTCTCTGAGCTTCTTAGCAATATTTCCATGTCGGTTGTCGGTATGCTCTATAATACTCAGCTTATGAAATACGGCGGACAGAATGCCGTGGCGGCTTACGGAGTTCTTATGTATCTCGGAATGATATTCTCCGCCTGCTTCATCGGCTACACCGTAGGAACTGCCCCCGTAGTATCCTTTAACTACGGCGCAAACAACTCGAGCGAACTTCAAAACATGAGAAAGAAAAGCTTTAGTCTCGTTGGCGGATGCGGAATTATAATGGTCATTCTCTCGTGGTGCCTCTCCACTCCCCTATCCAAAGTCTTTGCGGGCTATGATGCCGAACTTCTCGAGATGACGATAACAGCATTCCAAATTTATTCCTTTGCGTTTGCCTTCATGGGTATCTCGATTTACTCCTCGTCATTCTTCACGGCGCTTAATAACGGTCTCATTTCCGCCGTTATCTCCGTGCTTAGAACCGTAGTTTTTCAGGTGGGAACTATCCTAATTCTTCCACTTATTCTCGGTGTGGACGGAATTTGGTATTCTATCGTTTTGGCAGAATTTCTCTCAATGATAGTCGCCGTGATTCTTCTCATCGCTGAGCGCAAAAAGTACAATTATTAACTTCAAGAAAACTTCATATATCCGACCAAAAAACTCTCTCGGCATCAAAAGTCGAGAGAGTTTTTGTTTTAATTAATCACAAGTGACCAAGTGATATTTTTGATTTCATTCGGTTCAATCTTAATTCTGTCGTTCATTAGGCTTATATCTTCGTCTGCTCCGTCACGACCGGGGAGTGAAGACCACGGCTCAAGGCAGACATACGGTGCGTCTGTTTTGTCAGCGTGCCAAAAGCCTATATACGGCATATCGGGATATTTGAGCTTGACAAAATGCTTGCCTTTTTCACTTCTGAGAATAACCTCATGCGGAGTATCTGTCAAAACTATCGCGTCATTGTCAAAAAGCGAATGTTCCAAATTAAATCCGTTGTTTTCATCGAGAATGAAGCTCGGTCTTTCTTCCGTTGTAAGTCCGGCTGATGAGAAAATCACCCTTTTCGGTTTACATTCAGAGGGAAATTCCAAACGGTAATCCTCGAATTTCAGTCCGTCTTCAAGCGGCAGATTTATTCCCGGGTGACCGCCGACGGCACAATACATGGTTTCAGCTGATTTATTCTCTATTTCGTATGAACAGATTATTTCGTTTTTCTTCAGCTTAAAGGATAAATTCAAATTAAATTCGAACGGGAATTTATCTTCATCAACCCATTTTTTGCCGTCAAGGAATAAGCTTATCCCTTCTTTTTCAGACTTAACAGGCTCTAAAACCTGATCTCTCAAAAATCCGTGAAGCTTCATCTCGTAAGATTTTCCACCAAAAGTAAACTTGCTGTTAAAAAGTCTGCCTATAAACGGAAAAAGATTAGGCGCTTTCTCGTCCCAGTACTTTTCATCGCCTTGCCAGAGATACTGTGTGCCCGTTTCCTTGAGTATTACAGAAGAAAGACTTCCGCCCTTTTTATCAACGTCAACCTTTAGATAATCGTTTTCGATTGTGAAGATGTTTTTATTTTCGCTCATAATTCCACCGCCTTTTCTTCATAATATCCTATTGCTAAGTTAATTTCAACATAAAACAAAAAGGAAACAGCACCTCGGTTTCCCAAGGTGCTGTTTCCCTAAATTATGCCTTCGCTATCTGAAGATATTAGAATGAATTCCTCTATCTGACTTAATCGAAAGTTTTGTGATTAATCTGCGCTTGACTCTGTAGAAGTCTCATCTGTTGTCTCAGAAGAAGCAGTGTCATCGGATGAGCTATCCTTAACCTTTATCTCCTGACCCTTGAAGATGAACTTAGTGGAGCACTCTGTTGTGCTTGTAGCGCCTGAGAACGAACCTGCGTTCTTAGCGAGGTCCTGAAGAGCCTTGAGTCTGTTGATAAGCTCAGGGACATTGTCCTCGTAAAGGTTGATAACCTTGTCGATACCGTCCTTCTTGAATGTCTCCATTCCGTCGTAAAGCTCCTTAGCACCGTCAGCAAGTGTCTTTGTGCCGTCTGCGAGAGTTACTGTGCCGTCATAGAGGGTCTTAGTACCGTCTGCGAGAGTTGCAACGCCTGACTTGAGTGAAGCTGTACCGTCAACCAAGGACTCTGTACCGCTCTTAAGAGCAGCTGTACCGTTGTTAAGAGTATCGTTGTTATCTGTTGCAGTCTTAAGACCTGCTGTGAGGGTATGTGAACCGTCATAAAGTGTGATAGCACCGTCATTGAGTGCCTTAGCACCGTTATTAAGTGTATCGTTATTGTCTGTTGCTGTCTTGAGACCTGCTGTTAAGCTGTTTGAACCGTTGTAAAGTGTTTCAGCGCCGTCATTTAATGCCTTAGCACCGTTATTAAGTGTATCGTTATTGTCTGTTGCTGTCTTGAGACCTGCTGTTAAGCTGTTTGAACCGTTGTAAAGTGTTTCAGCGCCGTCATTTAATGCCTTAGCACCGTTATTAAGTGTATCGTTATTGTCTGTTGCTGTCTTGAGACCTGCTGTGAGACTGCTTGATCCGCTATAAAGTGTTTCAGCACCGCTGTTGAGGCTTGCTGCACCGTTATTAAGTGTATCGTTGCTGTCTGTTGCTGTCTTGAGACCTGCTGTGAGGCTGCTTGAACCGCTATAAAGTGTATTAGCACCGCTATTGAGGCTTGCAGCGCCGTTATTGAGTGTATCGTTATTATCTGTTATTGTCTTGAGACCTGCTGTGAGGTTGCTTGAACCGTTGTAAGCGTTGTCTGTAGCACTTGCGAGGCTCGAAACGCCGCTTGCAAGAGTACCGGAAACCGCTGCAGAAACAGCACTTGCACCGCTGTTGAGAGTATCCGCACCGTTCTTGAGAGCTGTTACCGTACCGCAGAGATAAGGGATACCGGAAGCAGAATCATTAAGCTTTGCAAGACCGTCTGAAACTGTCTTAGCACCCTCAGCAGCACTGTTAACAGCTGTTGTAAGAGCAGGCTGTGTGTCAGAACCTGTGCTTACTGCGGAACGAAGACTTGAGATACCGCTGTCAAGTGAAGCTGCATATGTCTGGAGTGTAGAAAGCTGAGAGCTTGAGGATGTGATTGTCTCAACATTTGTCTGAATGCTTGAAACAGATGTATTGACTGTCTCAAGATTGCTCTGAACTGTAGAAGCTGCTGTTTCAATGGAAGATACATTGTCGCTTATTGTTGTTGCGGCATCATTTGAGTATACTGCATTGCTCTTGATGTCTGCTGTTTTACCAGTAATATCACCAGTATTAGTTGTGATAGTATCACCATCAACAAGGATTTTGTCTGCGTAAGTACGTACTTGGTTGAGATATGTATAAACCTCAGTAGGTACATTTTCAGCCTCAGCAAGATGTGCAATAGCTTCATCAATAGCTGAATTAATATCATATGATGCATTTATAACATTGTTAGCCGAATCATTGATGCTGCTTGCGGATGTTGCAACTGCATCGGCATTTGTGCTGATATTTGAAGAATAAGTCTGAATCTGTGATACGCCGCTTGCTGTATTGTTATAGATTGTTTCTGCTGCATCACGAGCTGACTGAGCATTCTCTGTTACAGCAGATGTTGCATTAGAAATTGTAGTAATATCAGTGCTGATCTGTGTTCCGGCATTTCCGATATTTGATAAACCGGAATTCAAGCCCGAAGCTACAGTCTGAAGCTGACCAAGGCTGCTGTCTACGCTATTTACGCCTGACTGAATTGCTGTCAAACCGTTGTAAAGGTTGAGGCTTCCGTTTGAAAGAGCACTTACGCTGTCAGAAAGCTTTGTATCGCCCTGATTGATAGCTGTGTCGAGCTTGTTGAGACCCTCATAAACCTTAGTTGCACCGTCTGAAAGGCTCTTTGTTGCTGTAACCAATGATGGATTAGTCTCATCGCCTACGTTAACTGCGTAGTTAAGGCTTGCCGCACCGTTATTAATCTGGTCAAGACCTGTTGTGAGGTTGTTTGAACCCTTATAAGCATTGAGAACACCGGCTGTGTAATCTGCGATGCCACTCTCGAGTGTTGCTGTGCCACTCTTAAGAGTTGCCGCACCGCTTGTGATCTGAGCAGATCCGTTGTAAGCTGAAAGGACACCCGCGGTATAATCTGCGATACCGCTCTTAAGTGTTGCTGTGCCGCTCTTGAGGCTGTTTGCACCGGCTGTGATCTGAGCAGATCCGTTGTAAGCGGAAAGGATACCCGCTGTGTAATCTGCGATACCGCTCTCAAGTGTTGCTGTGCCGCTCTTGAGTGTAGCCGCACCGTCTGTAATCTGAGCGGATCCATTGTAAGCGGAAAGGATACCGGCTGTGTAATCTGCGATACCGCTCTCAAGTGTTGCTGTACCGTTCTGGAGTGTAGCCGCACCGTCTGTGATCTGAGCAGATCCGTTATAAGCGGAAAGGATACCCGCTGTGTAATCAGCAACACCGCTCTTGAGTGTGCCTACACCGGAATCGAGTGTCTGAGCACCGCTGTCAAGCTGTGTGACACCGTCTGTAAGAGTTCCGTTTACGCTGTCGTTAAGAGTGTTAGCGCCGTCCTTGAGTGTGTTAGCACCATCATCAAGCTCATTAGCACCATCGCTGAGCTGCTTTGAACCGTCGATAAGCTTGTCTGTTGCATCTGTGAGCTCGTCAAGCTTGTCCTCAATCTCATCAAGAGATGTGTCGTCGTCGATGTCGAGGTCAGCGAAGAACTCGCTTGTTGCTACTGAACCTGAAAGAGTCATCTCGAAGTTCTCAGCATCAAGCTCAATTTTAACGCTGCTTGGAATGTCAGGTGTTTCGACATCTACATCATCGCTTGAGAAATCATCGATGCCAAGGCTCTCGGAAAGTCCCGGGAAGCCGTATCCGACTACAACACTTCTGTCGCCGTCGTTGATAACCTTACCGTTATCAACTTCGAGGTTGGAAACCTTCTCGTTGTCGAAAATGAATCCTGAAGCTACAAGATAAGGAACATACATGTCTCTCTTCTTGCTGCCAACCTTAACGGACTGCTTTGTGTTGTTTGTGTACTTGATGTCAATCTCGATGTGACCTGTAGCACCTGCAAGTTCATCTGCAGAAACGGTCTTACCGTCGAGCTTATAGGTGATTGAAATTCCTACAGGAAGTTCCTTTGAAGAAATACCCTTGTAGTAAACATCCTCACCGTTTGTTGTCCATGTGAGTGAAGAACCTGAACCGGAGCTTGTGGAATCGCCCTTGACAACCTCGATGTCGCTGAGGTCGGAAGAGTCTGATAACGAAGCCTTGTTCATAAGGTTCTGAAGCCAGACGGAAACGATAGTCTCTTTTGCGCTGCCATCGGCATTCTCGACAACGTAAACCGTCTCGGTTTTCTTAGCGTCTGCCTCCGCTGCAAATGCTCCGACGGAGCCTGCGGAAGCTAACATTGATAAAGCAAGCAAAATTGCTATTGCTTTTTTGCCTTTATTAGCTGTTTTCAATTGAAGCTACCTCCTTGCTTTTTGCTATTGCTTTTTTCATTCCGAATGTTGTATGTACAATTAATTTATCGAACAAATAAAGAAGTGACGGGAGAATCAGCAGAACGACTACCATGCTTATGATAGCACCGCGAGCCATGAGGCTGCAGAGTGAACCGATGAGGTCGACGTCGGAGTAAAGACCGACACCGAATGTGGAAGCGAAGAAGCCGAGAGCCGAAACCATAATCGACTGAGCACTTGTCTTGAGTGCGATTGTGATAGCTGCCTTCTTGTCCTGACCGCTCTCACGCTCTGTGACGTATCTGTTCGTCATGAGGATAGCATAGTCAACCGTTGCACCAAGCTGAATTGTACTTACGACGATTGATGCGATGAACGCAAGCTTTGTTCCTGTGAATGCCGGAATACCGAGGTTGATGAAAATTGAGAACTCGATAACCGCAACAAGGATAATCGGAAGCGAAATCGACTTGAGAACAAATGCGATGATGATAAAGACGAGAACAATACTTACCGAGCTGACAACTGCGAAGTCGTGGTCGGTGATTGTGATAAGGTCTTTAGTACCCGGAGCCTCACCGATGAGCATTGAGTTTGAATCGTACTTCTTAGCTATTGTCTGAAGCTCTGCGATCTGATTGTTGACCTCGTCACTCGCTGTCTCATACTCTGAGCCGATAAGCATAAGCTTGTGCTTTCCGCTGTCGAGCATTTCCTTGATTTCGTCAGGAATCATCTCATCAGGAATGAGAGAACCTACCATGTTGTCACTTCCGAGAACGAAAGTAACACCGTCTACATTCTCCATCTCCTTGGACATCTTTCTGATTTCTGTCGAGCTTGTGGAAGAATCGAGCAGAAGCATATGAGCCGCACCGAGACCGAAGTCGGAGCTTATCTCTGCATTAGCCTGAACGCTGTCGAGCGTATCGGGGAGAGAAGAGTCAAGCTTGTAGTAAACGCCTGTATGGTTGTATCCCCAGTAAGCGGGAATAAGAATGATTACGAAGAGAATTGCGAAAACAACATGAGACTTGATGACCTTATCGCTGAGTTTATCGAACGAAGGAAGGAAGCTTCTGTGTGTTGTCTTCTTGATTGCCTTTTCAAAGGTAAGGATAAATGCGGGGAGAATTGTGACGCAGGAGATAACTCCGAGAACAACGCCCTTAGCAAGAACGATACCCATATCAAGGCCGAGCGTGAAGCTCATGAAGCAAAGTGCGATAAAGCCCGCAACCGTTGTGAGTGAAGAACCGACAACGCTTGAGAATGTCTTGGCAATCGCAACTGCCATAGCTTCGTTCTTGTCGCTGTAGTTTTCCATTTCCTCTGTGAACGAGTGCCACAGGAAGATGGAGTAGTCCATCGTAACGGCAAGCTGAAGAACCGCCGCAAGTGCCTGAGTGATGTAAGAAATCTGTCCGAGGAAGATATTCGAACCCAGGTTATAGATGATTGCCATTCCGATACTTAAAAGGAAGAATACCGGAAGAAGTGGAGAATCCATTGCAACCGCAAGAACTATCGCACAAAGAACAACCGCGATGAGAACATATACCGGCTCTTCCTTTTCGCAAAGGTCTCTTGTGTCGGCGATGATAGCTGACATACTTCCGACCAGTGCGTTCTTGCCGCAAATGTTTCTGATAGAAGCGATAGCCTCAAGAGTTCTGTCGGAGGATGTGCCCTCTGTGAAGAAGACTACAACAAGCTCGCTGTCACCCTTCTGGAATTTAGCCTTGAGGTCATCGGAGATAATCTCCTCAGGAATTTTTGTACCGACTAGTGAGGAATAAGAGATAACGTCTGCAACGCCGTCAACTTCACTTATTTCATCACACATTTTCTTTGTACTCTCGGTACTCAGTCCGTTTACGACAACCATCGAGAAGCCGCCTTTTCCGAACTCGTCCATCAATAGGTCTTGACCTACCATGGTGTCGATGTTGTCCGGAAGATATGTTAAAATATCGTAGTTGACTCTCGTGGAAACATAACCGAACACCGAGGGTATCATCAGCAGTACCGCTATTATAAGGATAAGCACCCTATGCTTGGCGATAAAGCGACCGAACTTTACCATTTATGTCATTCCTTTCGAATATGATATAGAATAAAAATATAATATTTGACTATCAGTCATTTTCCGTTATGTATTATAGTTGTTTAATGACCGATAGTCAAGTTTAAATGACCAAAAGTCATAATTTTTTTACAATCTCTTGAAATTTACAAAAACAAGCTTTATAATCTTAGTAAAAATTATGATTTATTATTGTGATTTACTTTGTGTGAAGTACTATTTAAAGGTAATATATTAGAAAAGCAAGAAAAACTTAGGAGTGAAACTAACTATGGGAAAAGCCACCGCAAACAAACAGCTTAAATTCACCTCCCTTCTGGAAGCGGCATTTGAGCTCTTCAGCGAGAAGGGCGTCGGTGACACCTCCATTTCGGACATTACCTCGCGTTCAGGCGTGGCAAAAGGAACATTCTATCTCTACTTTAAAGATAAGTTCGATATAAGAAACAAGCTCATCATGTATGAGTCGGGAAAAATCTTCAAGATTGCCTACGAAAAAACTCAGGAAGAAGATATTCCCGATTTAAGCGACAAGCTTATCTTTTTTATAGATAAGATACTCGATGAGCTCTCAGAAAACCCAAAGCTTGTATCGCTAATTTCAAAGAACTTAAGCTGGGCTATATTAAAGAAAGAGATTGAGCGCCCCGTCTATACAGATGTTTTTGATATTTCGGGTGCATTCAAAAACCTCACAAACGAATGTGGATTAAGCGAGCACGACTCGGAAATTATGCTCTTCCTCATTCTCGAGCTTGTCGGCTCAAGCTGTTACAGCTCGATTTTGAATGACGACCCCTGTCCGATTGATGAGCTAAAGCCGTATATTTACAGAACAATAAGAGGAATAATCAAGGATACGATCAATGAGTCGAACCTTAATAACCAATCGGAAGCATCGGATGAATAATCCGATGTTTTCTTTATTTTCGCAACAAAAAAGAGTGCCGCAAAGCACTCTTTTTCTAGGTATTTGATTTTTACTCTTGAAATCACTTAACACACTCACGAACATACTTAGCGTCGTCTGCCAAGCACTGATCGTGTTCATCGTAGAACTTTTCTCTCTCGACTACCCAGAATGCCTCAAAATCCTGCTCGTCAAGTGCGTTCTTAATCTCCTGCCAGTTCATGTTGGACTCAGGAGCGCCCATCTTGCACTGCGGCTCTGTTCTCGGATCTGTGCCCGACATCATAGCCTTGAAGTTCTCGAGAATCTCAAGCTTCTTTTCCATCGGCATGTTCTTTACATCGCCGAATGGGCCGCCCTTAGGTCTATCCTCAACTGCCTTTGCAGACTCAGGCTGAGGGCCGGGACCCTTTACCTTGCAGTTCTCTTTTACATGGATAGCGCAAATTCTGTTCTTATACTTTCTGATGAAGTACGGAGGATACATTCCGCCGAACTGTGCCCAGCCGCAATCAAGCTGGATATAGCACTTTGAGGAATTATCGAGAAGATGCTCCTCAAGTGTCTTGCCCTGGTCAAAATAAAATTCTTTCTCGTGGTTGTGATAGCCGATTTTAATTCCGTAAGGCTCTGCCATCTCTGCCCACTCGTCAAGCTGCTTTGCTACGGCGATTGCCTCTTCCTTGCAGTTAAAGGATGTTCCTGCCCAAATTACAGCCTGTCCGCCGAGGGCTGCCATTTTCTTGACTATCTCCTCGCTTGGCTCAGCGTGAACGCTTGTGACATAAAGACCTGTCTCGTCAAGCCACTTCTTGATGTCCTCAACATCATTATCGAGATCAACTGGGAGAAGCTCCACAAAATCAAAGCCTAAGCTCTTTGCCTTCTTAAATTTCTCTAAAAGTGACGGGCCCATTCCGAGATAAGACTCGATTCCGCCAAAAGAATATGTACCGATACCAACCTGCATACTAATATCCTCCACCAAATATTTATAAATACTTAACAAGCCTTTCGTTTGTTTGCTTCTAAATTTTAGCATCTATGATGTTTAATTGCAAGTGATATGATTATTTTCTATGTTTTCAACAAAGCTCTCTTTTGTTTTTTGTGAATATTTATTGTAGTTTTTAAAATAATTATAAAAATTTAATTTAACTATTTATTTTTAAATTTTAATGTGCTAAAATCATCTTGGTGGTATTTAAATAACTTTTAGATACAGGAGGATTTTTTATGACATCAGAAGAAAAACGCATATTTGACGGAGTTATGTACTCCCCAGGCGACCCGGAGCTTGTCGCAATTAAATTAAAAGCACATAATCTCAATATCGATTACAACAAGCTGTATGAGGATCAGTACGAGGAAAGAGAAGCCATTTTAAAGGAGCTTATCGGAGACCTTGGCGAGTATGTCAGAATTCAAGGCCCCATTACCTTCCACTACGGAACTCACACCTCTATCGGTGACGGAACCTTCATCAATTTCAATTTCACATGCCAGGATGACGGCAAGGTAACCATAGGCAAACGCAACAACTTCGGACCTAACATCACTATCGTAACACCGTGCCACCCTATGCTTGCAAGCGAGAGACGCGGTCTTGTCACACCTGACGGAAAGGTCAAGGGCTGCTATGCTAAGCCGGTTGTTATCGGAGACGACAACTGGTTCGGTGCAAATGTAGTAGTATGCCCGGGTGTCACAATCGGAAGCGGATGCGTTATCGGTGCAGGCTCTGTTGTCACAAGGGATATTCCGGACAACACCTTTGCCGCAGGCGTACCGTGCAGAGTAATAAGAGAATTGACCGAGGCTGATTCCATTATGAACAAGCCTGAAGTCGTAGGCGACTGCAAACCGCTCGAGTAATTCAAGATAAATTAATCCGTTCGTTTTTCGGACGGATTTTTTCTTTTCAAAATCCTCAAAAACAGCTTAATTTCGCTGTTTTGTTTGACTTATATCCCCGGGGACCTTATAATAAAGGTTACGTAAAAAATTGTGTAAATTTTGGCATATGGACAAAATCCGCAATTGCCAAAAGGAAAGGATGTATTTCATGCGAAAGCTTCTGCGCTACATGAAAAGCTATAAGAAAGAATCCATTCTGGCTCCTCTCTTCAAGCTTCTCGAGGCAAGCTTTGAGCTTATCACTCCGCTGATAATCGCTCAGATTATCGACATCGGTATCGCAAACGGTGACAAGGGCTTTGTGCTCTCCCGTTGCCTTATTTTAGTCGGTTTCGGCGTAGTCGGCATGGTAAGTGCAATCACCGCCCAGTATTTTGCCGCTAAGGCGGCTGTCGGCTTTGCAACAGAGCTGAGACACAGCATATTTGAGAAAATCAATAGTCTGAGCTTCTCACTTCTCGACAAAGTCGGAACCTCAACTCTTCTCACGAGAATAACCAACGATGTCAACCAGGTACAAAACGGCGTCAATCTTCTTCTAAGACTCTTCATGAGATCGCCATTCATCGTTTTCGGCGCAGTCATCATGGCGGCTACGGTCGATGTCGGCAGCTTGCCGCTGTTCCTCACGGTTGTTGCACTTCTCTCGATAGTTGTTTTCGGAATTATGCTCCTTACAATCAAGCGTTACAAGGCTATTCAGTCTCAGCTTGACAGCGTAATGAACACAACAAGAGAGAACCTCAACGGCGCAAGAGTTATCCGTGCATTCTGCTCCGAGGAAAGCGAAACAGAGAAATTCGTCTCTCAGAACTCACTTCTTTCAAAGCTTCAGAAATCAACGGGTAAAATCTCCGCTCTTCTCAACCCGGTCACCTTTATCCTTATTAATACAGGAATAGTCATTCTCATTCACTACGGTGCTCTCAAGGTTGACAGCGGCAGTCTCACTCAGGGACAGGTCGTCGCTCTCTATAACTACATGAGCCAGATTTTGGTTGAGCTTATCAAGCTTGCCAACCTCATCATCACCGTCACTAAGGCTTTTGCGAGTGCGGGTAGAATTTCCGATGTTCTCGATATTGACACCACGATTGTTTACACTGATGATAAATCAGTTAAAAATAATCACGCAGTCGAGTTCAATAATGTTTCCATTCACTACAACGAGGGCGCAAAGGACGCTTTGCAGAACATCTCCTTTACTGCTGATCCCGGTCAGATTATCGGTGTTATCGGCGGTACAGGAAGCGGTAAAACAACTCTTGTTAACCTCATTTCCCGTTTCTATGACGCAAACGAGGGCGAAATCAGCGTGAGCGGAAAGGACATTCGCTCCTACTCCGACGATGAAATCAGAAACAAGGTTCATGTTGTTCTTCAGCGTGCCGTTCTCTTCAAGGGAAGCCTCAAGGATAACCTCCTTTGGGGCAACAAGAACGCAAGCGACGAGGAGATGCTCTCAGCGG
Organism: Bacteroidaceae bacterium; assembly: GCA_963589785.1. Lineage (GTDB taxonomy): Bacteria > Bacillota > Clostridia > Oscillospirales > Acutalibacteraceae > SIG603. The sequence goes on from CAVAMJ010000006.1 coordinate 34,662, forward strand.
TCAAATCCGCTCAGGCAATCGACTTCGTCAGCGAAAAAGGCGGTCTTGACATGGAGATAACAGCCGAAGGACGAAACCTCTCAGGCGGTCAGCGTCAGAGACTTTCCATTGCCCGTGCACTTGTCGGAAGTCCCGATATTCTCATTCTTGACGACTCCGCATCAGCACTCGACTATGTAACCGAAAAGGCACTTCGCACGGCTCTTGCCGAGCTTCCGAACAAGCCGACACTCTTCATTGTTTCCCAGAGAACAAGCTCACTTCGTCATGCCGACAAGATATTGGTTCTCGATGACGGTGCTTTAGTAGGATGCGGTACACATGACGAGCTTCTCGAAACAAGCGAGGTTTACCGTGAAATTTACGATTCTCAGTTTGGCGGAAAGGAGGGTGCTAAATAATGAAAACAAAAAACAGCACATTTAAGCGAGTTTTACTCCAAATTCGCCCCTATCTTCCGACAATCATTCTGTTGTTGATTTTCGCCGTTATCAGCGTTTTGTGCACTCTTTATATCCCCGTTCTCATCGGTGATGCAATCGATGCTATCGTAGCGGCGGGCAAGGTAGATTTCAGCATAATCATGCCGAAACTTTTAACTTGCCTCACACTCATCGCTATTGCCGCTTTAGCCCAGTGGCTCATGAATGTATGCGGCAACAGAGTCACTTATAACACCATTAGAGATATGCGTGAAACGGCATTTAAAAAAATCCACCGTCTCCCATTCTCTTACCTCGATTCTCATGAAACAGGCGACATCGTCTCGAGAATTATTGCCGATGTTGATCAGTTTGCCGACGGCCTTTTAATGGGCTTCTCCCAGCTTTTCACGGGTGTTGTAACTATCCTCGGCACTATCGGCTTCATGCTCAGCGTCAACCCTTGGATAACTCTTGTTGTTATTCTCATAACTCCGCTTTCTATCGTTGTCGCAAGATTCATTGCTAACAAAACCTTCACCATGTTCCGCCTCCAGTCGGAGACACGAGGAAAGCAGACAGCGTTCATCAACGAGATGATCACAAACCAGAAGGTTGTCCGTGCTTACGGTCACGAGAAAGAAAACATCGAGCACTTCGATGAGATTAACGAGGAACTTCGCAAGCACACACTCAAAGCTACCTTCTTCTCTTCTATCACAAACCCGGCAACGAGATTTGTTAACTCGATAGTTTATGCGGCTGTCGCCCTCATCGGCGCACTTCTCGCTATTTCAGGCGGCGGATTTACCGTCGGTATGCTCTCAGCATTCTTAAGCTATGCAAACCAGTACACAAAGCCGTTCAACGAGATTTCGGGCGTTATCACCGAGCTTCAGAATGCTCTTGCTTGCGCCGAGCGACTTCTTCAGTTCATCGACAGCGAAGAGCTCTCCGAGGAGCCTAAGCTTCTCCCGGAGCACGAGAAAACCGCAGTCGGTCAGGTTTCTTTCAAGGATGTTCACTTCTCCTACACCAAGGATAAGCCGCTCATCGAGGGCTTCAGCCTTGAGGTTCCTGCCGGCAAGCGTGTTGCAATAGTCGGTCCTACGGGATGCGGAAAGACCACTATGATTAACCTCCTCATGCGCTTCTATGACCCCGATACAGGTTCAATCAGCGTTGACGGAATAGACACAACCACAATGCCGAGACAGGCACTTCGCCATAACTTCGGAATGGTTCTTCAGGAGACATGGCTAAAAAGCGGAACTATCCTCGATAATATCCGCATGGGTCGCCCTGAAGCAAGCGAAGAAGAGGTTATTGCGGCGGCAAAGGCTGCTCACGCAGACAGCTTCATCAGACAGCTTCCAAACGGCTACAACACCAAAATCGGCGAGGACGGCGGCAGTCTCTCAGCAGGTCAGAAACAGCTTCTGTGCATCTCGAGAATCATGCTCACCTTGCCTCCTATGCTCATTCTCGATGAGGCTACCTCCTCCATTGATACAAGAACAGAGCTTAGAATTCAGCGTGCATTCGCCAAGCTGATGAAGGGCAGAACAAGCTTCATCGTTGCTCACCGACTTTCCACTATTAAGGAAGCCGACATCATACTCGTTATGAAGGACGGTAATATAATCGAACAGGGCAACCACGATTCACTTTTAGCCGCAAACGGCTTCTATGCAGAGCTTTATCGCAGTCAGTTCACTGATGAGGATCTCGCAAAAGCATAAACATTCAGACATAACAAAAGCAGAGAGCGAAAATCTCTCTGCTTTTTCTTTTTGATTTCTGTTTCAAACCTTAGCCTTAAACATCTCCATGAAGAACATCCCGACGAACGAAAGAGCGATAATGCTCACGAGTATTACCCAGCGCATCAGCTTCTTCTTGCCCGTACTGATAAATCTGCACCAAAGCTCTGCGGCAATTGCCGAGAAATAAACGGATAGCACGTCAGTCGGGTCATAGCCCTTCACGCACTTTAAAATAGTGATAGGAAGCATAACGACTGTGCAAGCCGCTGTGATTATCGCATATATCTTTGCCTCTGTCAGCGGAGTTTTGCCCATTTCACGGTCAAGCTCAGACTCCAAGCTTACATCGGCATCGTCTCTTATAATTTCATTCTGTCTCATAGCATTACCTTCTGTAATATCAATTTTGTGAAGCTTAATCCACACGGGAAATTTTACTTGTTTTTTATTCTTTTGTCAAATTTGGACATACAAAAAAGCTCCGAAATAAATCGGAGCTTTTAAAGTCGTAAGTATTCGATTACTTAGCAGCTGCTTTCTTCTCTGCCTTTTTCATCTGCCATACGCCGTAAAGCGGAGTAGCGATGAAGAGTGAGGAATAGCAACCGGAAACAACACCTGCCATCATCGGAAGAGCAAAGCTTGAAACTGTTGTGAGACCGTAAACAAGTGATACGATGTAAACAATCAAAAGAACAGTGAAGGTAGTTGCCGATGTGATGATAGAACGTGAGAATGTTTGGTTAAGAGACATATTGATGACGGACGGAAGATCCATCTTCTTGTAAAGTCTCTCGTTCTCTCTGATACGGTCGAAAACAACGATAGTATCGTTAAGTGAGTAACCGATAATTGTAAGAATAACAGCGATGAAAATATCGTTGATGTTCATTCTGCATATGACGAAAACGAAATAGCAGATGAGAACGTCATGAACAAGAGCAACAACAGCTGTCACACCTGCCGCAAGACCACCGATCTTCTTGAATCGAAGAGTGATGTAGATGAGCAGGAAAATAACTGTGATAGCAAAGCATACAAGGCACTTTTGGAAGAACTTTGTACCCATTGTCGGATCAACGGAGCTGGACTCCTCGACATTAAAGGTTCTGTCTGCGTAAGCGTCGCTTAGTGCCTTAGCTATGCTTGTCTGCTCGTCAAGTGAGAGAGCCTCGTTGCCGGCAAATGTAACTGTGATCTGGTTTGCACCTGTACCGATAACTGTGTTTGTTGCAACGGAACAGCTTCTGCCGACTGTGTCCTCAATGATCTTCTGGACTTCCTCCTGCTGAACCTCACCGTCAACGGAATACTTGATTACAGCACCGCCGGCGAACTGAACATCGAGGGTTGTACCGAAGATAACATTGAAGATGATTCCGAGAACCATAAGTCCGATTGAAATACCGAAGTAAATTTTTCTTTTTCCGAAGAAATCAATGTTAAAAGTTTTCATTACTTTTCTTTACCTCCGTATAACCATTTTTTACGCAGAGGCTTGAAACCTGAGAGCGACTTAATCATAAGTCTTGATGCGGCAATACCCATGATGAAGTTACCGATAACACCTACGAGAAGTGTGTAACCGAATGAGTAAATTGAGCCTGTTGTGGACTCGCCGAAAATCTTGGAAAGAATGTTGGACGGGCCGAAAACGCCGATGAGCATAACAGCAACAATGATGATTGTGATGTTACCGTCGAAAATAGCCCAGAATGAATTCGAGCAGCCCTTCTGAATTGCACCGTCAAGAGTTTTGCCGTTAGCAAGCTCCTCCTTGATACGGTAAGCTGTGATAACGTTACAGTCAACACCGATACCGATTGAAAGTATCATACCCGCAATACCCGGAAGGGTCATTGTGAAGGAGTTTGTGAAGCTGAAGTAACCCGAAACAGCGGCAAATGTGAGAGCCATCTGACCCATAAGGCAGAGCACTGCGACAAAGCCGGGAAGCTTGAACCAAACAATCATAAAGATTGCGATAATCGCAAAGGAGATGAGTCCTGCGAGAACCATTGAATCAAGTGAAGAAAGTCCCATTGTCGGGTTGATTGTCGAGAAATTGGAAATCTCAAGAGCAAACGGAAGAGCACCGCCCTGAATCTTAGCGGCAAGGTCTGCTGACTCGGTAGCTGTGAAGTCACCTGTGATGATAGCAGAGCCGTCAGAGATAACAGAGTTAACTGTAGGTGCGGAAATCATAACATCATCCATCCAAATAGAAATTGTCTGGTTGAGATATGTCTCAGTTGCCTCAGCGAACTTCTTTGTTCCTTCATCGGAGAACTTAAGAGCAACAACATAGCTAAGCTGGCTTGAATCGGAAGAGCTTGAAGTAAGCTCCGATGTAGCGCTCACAACGTCTGTACCCTCGAGAAGGATTGTTTCTGCGGTATCACCCGTAGGAGTCTGATAAACAGTGTCTCCGTTAGCGTCAACGCTTGTTGACTCGTAGCTGTCTCCCGGACGGAATGTGAGAAGTGCTGTCTCGGCAATCTCATTGATAGCCGATTCAGGGTCGAAATTCTCTTCGTCGGAAGCCCAAGGGAATCTGACGATGATTCTGTTATTGGATGAATCAGTGTAAATCTCGTAGTCTGTGATATTCTTAGAGACCATTCTGTACTCGATGATTGACTTAGCCGACTCGAGTTCTGCCTCTGTTGCCTTGTAGTCGTTTGCCGGGCTGAATGTAGCCTCGACACCGCCACGAATGTCTATACCCCATCTGATATCGGAAGCACCCTTGATGTAGGTTGTTTTTGTGTCACCGTTCTGACCGTAAACACCGAAGATAGAAGTATATGTGAGGGCTAGAATAAGGAGAGCAACGATAAAAAACACAGGTTTTTTTACTCGTTTCATTGGAAATATTCCTCCAAATTAATACCTTTAAACTCTAAAACAGGGCGACTTTCGCCACCCTGCCATATTAGTTGAACCGAATTAAATTATTCAGCCTCGTTCTCGTCCTCAGCCTCGTCCTCAAGGAGAGCTCTGATGGAAAGAGAAACTCTGTGCTTATCAAAGTCGATGTCTGTGATCTTAACTGTGACAACCTGTCCTACAGAAAGAACATCCTGCGGCTTCTCGATGCGCTTATCGGAAATCTGAGAAATGTGGATGAGACCGTCGATGCCCGGGATAACTGTTGCGAATGCGCCGAACTGTGTCATGTTGACAACCTTAGCGTCGCAAACTGTTCCTACAGGATAGTCTCTGTCAAGGATGAACCAAGGATTGTCCTCGTCCTTCTTGTAGCCAAGAGAAATTCTCTTGTTCTCCTTGTCGATGCTCTTGATGTAAACCTCAACAGTATCGCCAACGGAAACAGCCTCGCTTGGGTGCTTGATTCTGTTCCAAGAAAGCTCGGAAATGTGAATCATACCGTCTACGCCGCCGAGATCAACGAATGCGCCGAAGTTTGTGAGGGACTTAACTGTGCCGGTGAATACCTGACCTTCCTCAGCTGTCTCCCAGAACTTCTCCTCCTGCTCTTTTCTTGCCTCACGGAGAACGGAACGGATAGAACCGACAGCTCTTCTTCTTGCAGCGTTAACCTCGATGATTCTGTAGTTAACTTCCTGACCCTTGAGAGCTTCGAGATCGTCGCCTCTGTTCTCAGTAGCCTGAGATGCAGGGATGAAAACTCTTACTCCGTTGTAGACAACGATTACGCCGCCCTTAACAACGTCAACAACCTTGCCTGTGAGAACCTCGTTGTTATCAAGAACTTCCTGGAGCTCGTCCCAGCCCTTTCTAGCGTCGAGTCTCTTCTTTGAACATGTGATATATCCGTCAGCATCGTTTGTCTTCATGATGAGTACATCAAACTCATCTCCGACCTTGCATGCCTCGAGGAGATCTACAGATGGATCAGAAGAGAATTCTTCTGCGGAAATATATCCGGTCTGCTTTCTTCCGACGTCAACAGAAACTTCTGTTTTAGATACACCGGTGACAACAGCATGTACAATTCCATTTGTATTATAAGTCATTTCCTCCTGTTCAAAGAGTTCAGCGAAACTAAGTTCCTTTTCAGTAATGTCTGCCATGGTAACTAGTACCTCCTTTATAATGCTAGCCGGCGTTGATGCCCCGGCTGTAATACCAATTGACGCTCCCTCAAAATCCTCATCGATATCCTTTATCTCATCTGCCGTTTCAATCAGATAAGTTCTCGCATTGCGCGAGCATACATCCTTGAGTTTCCTCGTGTTGGAGCTGTCTCTTCCGCCCACAACGATCATAATATCGGATTGTTTGGAAAGAGAATCTGCCTCGGCTTGTCTTTTAGCCGTAGCATTACATATTGTATCAAAAATTAAAGCGTTTGTATATACTTTTTTAAGAATTTTCTCTGTTTTCTCCCATTCTTTCACGTTAAAAGTGGTCTGAGCACAGAGCAAAACCTCTTTTTCGGAAAATTCAGGGTGATCATTCAGTAATTTTTCGAGTTCCTCGGAATTTTTCACCACAAAACAGGCACCCTTCGCGCATCCCGTGATACCCATAACCTCCGGGTGATCGCTGTTTCCGGCGACAATTACCGTCTTGTCGCCAGATTCTCTCACCAGCTTGTGGATATTTGTGACGAACGGACAAGTTGCGTCAACATAGTTTATTCCGAGATTTTTGAGCTCGTCTATAACATCATCGGAAACTCCGTGACTTCTTATGACAATGGTGCTCCCCTTAGGTGCTTCGCTCGGTGAAGAAATTATCTTCACTCCCCTTGACGAAAGATCCTCCACAACCTGAGGATTATGGATAATCGGGCCTAAGGTGCATACGCTTCCGCCCTCGTCAACAAGCGAATAGACTCTTTTCACCGCTCTGTCAACGCCAAAGCAAAAACCCGCTGTTTTTGCAAGTATCGGTTCTTTTCTCATTTCATATCCTCGATTGCTTCCTCACGAAGTGCGGTTATTTCACTCATGATTTTCTTTGCGCCACGGCGGAAGTACATGCTTCCCTCTGCCTCGATGCCGAGCTCCTCAAACGGAATGGGCTTTCCGAAATTAACTCTCATCTTGCTTCCCTTGTGCGGCAAGGTACCGTCAGCACCGATAATCGCACACGGAACTACAGGAACCTTAGTCTTGTAGGCAAGAAGAGAAATTCCCGTTTTAGGCTTTCCGAGAGTACCGTCCTTAGAGCGTGTGCCCTCGATGAAAACAGTCACCATTCTGCCGTTATCAAGAAGATCATAGGCATACTGGAGCGCATCGCCGCCGCCCGTTCCTCTTTCCACGGGGAACGCTCCCGCATAAGTGATTATCCAGCTTACAAGCTTATTTTTGAAAAGCTCTGCCTTAGCCATAAAGTGCATTCCACGCAGTCTCGCACAGCCGAGAAACAGCGGGTCGTGAGCCGTAACGTGAGACGAGGCAAGTATAAACGGGCCTGACTCAGGAAGATTTTCCACTCCCATGAATTTAAGTCCCCAAAGCTTACCGTAAAGCTTCGGCAGTATTACATAAGCGAGACGATAAAGAAAAGGAACCTTTTCTTTTTTGACTTTACCGCTTCTCGTGTAGATTTTTCTTTGTAATTTTCTTTCTATAACCTTATCCATAGCTTACTCCCCGCAAGAAACCTTTGAATTGATAAGCTCGGTAATTTTAGTTACGACCTCATCAAAGCTCATATCCGTGGAATCGACAATAACGGCATCGTCTGCCGCCTTGAGCGGAGAAGTCTCACGGTGAGTATCCTGGTAGTCCCTCTTAATGACATCGGCAAGAATTTCCTCATAAACCGCATTTTCACCCTTTGCGATATACTCCTTGTGTCTCCTTCTTGCTCTCTCCTCGGGAGCGGCAGTCAAAAAAACCTTTACCTGAGCATTCGGAAGCACAACCGTGCCTATGTCTCTGCCGTCCATTATGACATTATATTTCTCAGCCATGTCCGTCTGAAGTGAGAAGAGAAACTTTCTTACTTCCGGGATTGCTGATGATTTTGAAGCCATCATGCTGACCTCGGGAGTTCTTATTTTAGCCGAAACGTCCTCGCCACAAAGGTAGACGTGCTGACCGTCCTCCTCGTGAGAAAGCCCCACCTCAATGCTCGGCAAAGATTCCACCACGCTTTTCGTGTCCTCGGCAGAAATTCCGTTATTGAGAAGGTGAAGTGCAACCGTTCTGTAAAGTGCACCCGTATCGACATAAATAAAACCTGTTTTCGCAGCGACAGCCTTTGCAACGCTACTTTTACCTGCTCCGGCAGGTCCATCGATTGCTGTTGCGATCATATCTATTCTCCAATACTAAAATATTTATGCATTCAATCCTGCAAGTCTGCCCGTACAAAAGGCAATTTGCAGATTAAATCCGCCCGTGTAGGCATCCACATCCATAACCTCACCGGCAAAATAAAGCCCCGAAACAAGCTTAGATTCCATTGTTTTGGGGTTAATTTCCTTGGTGTTCACTCCGCCGCCCGTGACGATAGCCTCGTTGAGCGAACGGAAGCCGTTCACGGTAAGTCTGAAATCTCTCAAGGTGTCAAGCAGAGACTTTCTCTGCTCTCTTGTTATGCTGTTGCACTTCGTCTCAGGCGGAATACTGCTTCTCTCGATGACAACATCGATCATCTTTTGCGGAAGAAGCTCCGAGAGAGAATTTCCGAAATTCTTGTTCTGGTTCTTCTCCAAATCACGAAGAAGTCTTTTGTCAAGCTGTTCCTCCGAAAGTGCCGGCTTTAGGTTGACAGAAATCACAAATCTTCCGGGTTTCATGTCACGCATATGTGCGCTCGCCGAAAGGATAACGGGACCGCTCACACCGAAATGTGTGAAAAGCATCTCGCCGAAGTCCTCGTAAATCACCTTGTTTTTCTTTTCGGTGTCAAAGACCTTAATCTCGGCATTTCTTAAAGAAAGCCCCTGCATTTTGGGGCAATCGTCATCTTGAGTTGTGAGTGCGACAAGTGATGGTGTAATCGGCTTTGTGGTATGGCCCAAGCTTTCGGCAAATTTATAGCCGTCACCCGTCGAGCCTGTTGCCTTGTAGGAGGCTCCACCCGTTGCTATCAAAACAGAAGCCGATGAATACTCTCCCGACTGAGCTTTGACGCCCTTAACCGAACCGTCCTCACAAATGACATCGAGAACAGCCTCTTTTTTGAAACGGACTCCTAGATCTTTGCACCATTTTTCGAGGGCGTTCGCAATATCGTTTGCGTTGTCGCTCTGCGGAAAAACACGGTTTCCTCTCTCTGTTTTCAGCGGTACACCTAAGCCCTCAAAAAAATCCATGGTGTCCTGCGGAGAAAGAGTGCTCAGCGCACTGTAAAGAAATCTGCCCGAAGCCACGCACGACTTGATAACGGTATCGTTGTCGCAGTTGTTCGTGACGTTGCATCTTCCCTTGCCTGTTATTCTTAATTTTCTGCCAAGCTTGTCGTTTTTATCAAAAACAAGAACGCTCTTTCCGTTCTCTGCGGCAGTTCCCGCCGCCATAAGACCGGCGGCACCGCCGCCGATTACTATTAAGTCAAAGCTTTTTGTCACTTGCTCTCCACCTTTTCATAGGTTCCGTACTGATCCCAGATTTTCTCGAGCGACTGGAGTGTCTTTGCGACCTCGTCCTTGCGGCTGATAGCAGAAACAACGATAAGTGCGTTGATTACACTCAGCGGCGCAACAAGAGAATCGACAAAGGAAACCATGTCACTTCTTGCCTGAAGAGTGTACTTTGCGGCAGCCGCAATAGGTGCAATTGGGCTGTCTGTGATTGCGATGGTAGCGGCACCTCTGTCAGCCGCATATTTGATAGCCGTAACGGCTTTCTTGGAGTATCTTGGAAAGCTGATTCCGATAACTGCATCCTCTTCTGTGAGGTTTACCATCTGCTGAAGAATCTGAGCCTCACTTGTAGCATTGATGAGGACTGCTTCACCTGTGATTAAATCCATGTAGTGGTGCAAAAATGTAGCGAGTGCCAAGGAGCTTCCCGCACCGAGGATAAAAATCTTTCTTGCCTTTGTCACGGCATCTGCGGCAGCATAGAACTGCTCATGTGAGAGAACCTCTTTTGTTCTCTTGATTATATCGATGTCCTGATCGAGCGTAGCATCAAGAAGATCCTCTATCTTGTAGCCCGCAGCGGTGTGCTCAAGGCGCTGAACGCTTGTCAGACGGTTGCGGATCATCTCCTGCATAGCCTGCTGAAGCTCCGGGTATCCCGAATAGCCGATTTCTACCGCAAATCTGACTACTGTCGACTCACTTACTCCGACCACCTTACCAAGCTTAGACGCCGTCATGAATGCGGCGGTGTCATAGTGCTCCATTATATATCTTGCTATTAGACGCTGTCCTTTTGAAAAACCCTTTTCAAGCTGAACTATTCTGTCAGAAAGCTGAATGTTCATTTTTTATCCTCCGAAGGTCACTGCCGATAAATTAAATAAAGTCAAAGAAGTCCCTCGTCTTTAATACGGGGAACATATGCACTATGATTATAGTGTATTTTGAATTAAAAAGCAAATTGAATTTCAAAATTTCGAGTAGAACTCACTTAGCTCTTTCTCGGCATTTTCTCTTGCTTTTTCGACTCTTTCGATAGCCTCATAGACGCCGCCCTCGGTGAAGTCCTCGCCGATAACAAAAAGGCCATATTCTATTTCTCTGAAGAAATCGCCCGAATCTATGCCCGGAACAAGCAATTTTCCCGCTGTGGGAGACAACTCTATCAATCTGTCCGCCAAAATCTCCTTGAGGTAAACTATCTTCTCGGGATAAAGTCTTAATTCTTTAATATCAAAATCCGATGTTCTTCCGCAGGGACTAGCGCAAAGCGCACAATTGGGAACTATGGAATATTTATCTTTTCTCACTTCTTCTGCAAGAGCTTCCGCCTGCCCCTGCATACCGGAGTCACGGTGAAGCGAAAGCAAGCCCTTTGCAATCACCCGTCTTGTGTTCTCCGTCTCATCATTTGTCGAGCAGACTCTCGCAAGACCGATAAGCGCACCCAAAAGCTTGGTCTGCTCACCCGTCAATGCGGCAAAATTACCCGTCTGCACCCATGTTTTTTCAGACATAACTAACTCCTATCAAAATTTATCCAGATTAAAGTATATATCCATTCTTTCAAGATTACAACGGCAAATTACTCTTTTTGCACTTAATTTCCTTTACTTTCACAGCTATTTCATATTTTAATCTTATTATATACACAAACTATAACAAGGAGATAACTATGCAGGAAACAAGTAAAAATAAAAAGAATGCAATTATCGTGGCGTGTGTTTTCGGCGCGATTATCATAGCCGTGATCATCTTTGTCGTTCTAAACGGCAAAAATAGCGATGAAAGCGACTCTTCAAATGTTGATTTTTCGGTCTACACCAACGAGGATGAGGAGACAAGCTCCACCGACTCTTGGCCGGCAAGCGAGATTTTTCCCGATGTTCCCGTATTCGAGTCAAATAGCTACGATGTAACCGACGAAGGCACAAAGCTCACACTAACTCTCAGTGCCGACGATTTCTTCAATCTCAATTCCTATATGGAAAAGCTGACAGAAGCGGGAGCCACACTTCAGTGCAGCTCCGATATCTTTGCGGCATATGTCCTAGGCGATGTCGAGATTCAGATAATCAAGGATAAGACAACTCCGATGATTATTCTCTGTGGCGAAGAGGCTGTTGATATTTCTGTCGAAACCTTTGCAGACTATCCCCTCCCCGAGAGCGGAAGAATGGTAAGCGCTGACATGTCCGAATCATCGGAAAATATTATGTACATTACGGAAAGATGCTTAAGCTTCGAGGATGCTCTTGCCTACTGCGAGAAGCTAAGTTCCTTTAGCTGGCAGACGGAGTCTAAGCTTCCGAAAAGCGGCGATACGCAGTCTTTCCTCGCTCAGTATACTCTTGACGACAAATCAATCACGGTTGACTACTACAACGAGGGATTTAACTGCCAAATCGTATTCACGGCAAACTCCGCAAGTATCGGTATAAGCGACTACAACACCGATAAGATTTATTACAACGAGAGCACAGGCGAATATCTGCAGTATAATTCTGACGGCACAGCAACTCCCGTTGACCCATCAGACTACGATGCCGATGACATCATAACCATAGAGGGCGAAGAGAGCGAATCGGAAGGTCCAAAGGGTTAATCAAAGATTGAACAGACACAAAAAGGAGATTCTAACGAACCTCCTTTTTTCTTTTATCATTCTATATTTAACAGTGGCTTCAAATATTCTCCGGTATATGAACCGGCTGTTTTTGCTACCTGCTCGGGTGTTCCCTTAGCGACAACCGTTCCGCCGCCTGAGCCGCCCTCAGGGCCAAGATCTATGATATAGTCGGCAGTTTTGATTAAATCAAGGTTATGCTCGATAACCACAACGCTGTTTCCCGCATCTACCAGCCTTTGAAGCACGTCTATCAGCCTGTGAACATCGGCAATGTGAAGTCCCGTTGTCGGTTCGTCAAGAATATAGACTGTCTTTCCTGTTGAGCGCTTAGCAAGCTCCGTCGCAAGCTTAACTCTCTGAGCCTCACCGCCGGAAAGCGTGGTTGCTTGCTGACCAAGCTTGATATAGTTAAGTCCGACCTCCCAGAGAGTACGAAGCTTTCTCTCGATTTTCGGAATATCACGGAAGAAATCGAGTGCTTCCTCGACCGTCATATCGAGCACATCATAAATCGACTTGCCCTTGTACTTGACTTCCAAGGTCTCGTGATTGTAGCGTTTTCCCTTGCAGACATCACAAGCAACATAAACATCGGGCAAAAAGTGCATCTCGATTTTGATTATTCCGTCACCTTGACAGCTCTCGCATCTTCCGCCCTTAACATTAAAGGAAAATCTGCTCGAGGTGAAGCCTCTCACCTTTGCATCGGTCGTGCTAGCGAAAAGCTCTCTTATATCGTTAAAAACTCCCGTGTAGGTTGCGGGGTTAGACCTCGGAGTTCTGCCTATCGGAGACTGGTCAATCTTGATAACCTTATCGAGGTTTTCCATTCCTCTGATCTCTCGGTGTGCACCAGCCACGTGCTTAGCACGGTTGAGCTCGACAGACAGCTTCTTGTAGAGAATTTCATTTATTAGTGAGGATTTCCCCGAACCCGAAACACCCGTCACGCAGACAAACTCTCCCAAAGGAATATCAACGTTGATATTCTTGAGATTGTTTTGCTTTGCTCCGATAATCGAAAGTTTCTTGCCGTTGCCCTTTCGTCTTGATTCAGGCACTTCAACTTTTTTCTTGCCGCTCAGATACTGTCCCGTTATCGAATTTTCACACTTAAGTATTCCGTCAACATCACCGCTGTACACGATTTCACCGCCGTGAATACCCGCACCCGGACCTACATCAACAATGTGGTCGGCGGCAAGCATGGTCTCCTCGTCATGTTCTACCACGATAACCGTGTTGCCTAAATCACGAAGCCTCTTGAGCGTGCCGAGAAGCTTGGTGTTGTCCCTCTGGTGAAGTCCTATGCTCGGCTCGTCAAGGACGTAAAGAACTCCCGTGAGTGATGAGCCGATATTTGTGGCAAGCCTTATTCTCTGGCTCTCACCGCCCGAAAGAGTGCCCGCGCTTCTCGAAAGAGTGAGGTAGTCAAGTCCGACATTCTTGAGGAAGCCCAAGCGGGACTTTACTTCTTTGAGTATCGCCTCGCTGATTGTAGCTTCCTTTTCGCTGAGCTTTAGATTTTCGACAAAATTAATCGCATCTCCTACCGAAAAATCACAGAAATCGGAAATGTTCTTTCCGCCGACCGTGACAGCGAGGCTCTCCGGAGAAAGTCTCTTTCCGCCGCACTTGTCACACGGAATTTCACTCATGAACGATTCTATTTCCTCCTTAATCCACGCAGAGGAAGTCTCACGGAAACGGCGGTTCAGGTTATTCACTATTCCCTCGAATGTCGTGCTGAACTTTCCCTTGTCGTAAACTCCCTCACGCTCAAGCTCTATCTTCTCGCCCTTTGTTCCGTAAAGGAGAATATCTATTATCTCATCGGAAAGATCGCCAAGCGGCGTATCGAGAGAAAATCCGTAGTGCTTTGAAAGCCCCTTCATGTACATGGCGGCAATCGTGTTGCCTTCCATTGCCCAGCCTGAGCCTTTTAAGCCGCCCTGAGAGATAGACTTCGACTTATCGGGGATAATTCTCGCAGGGTCAATCTCGAGAAAAACTCCCAGACCCGTGCATTTCGGACAAGCACCCGCCGGATTATTAAAGGAAAACATTCTCGGAGTGAGCTCATCCACGCTGACACCGTGCTCGGGACAAGCAAAATTCTGAGAATATAGAACATCTCTGCTTTCTTCACCGTCCATTATGTTCACTACGGTGATGCCGCCTGTCAGCTTAGCCGCAGTTTCTATGGAATCCGTGAGTCTTGTTCTTATATCATCACGCACGACAAGTCTGTCCACGACTACTTCGATATCGTGCTTCTTGTTCTTCTCAAGCTTCGGCACATCGTTTAGATCGTAGATTTCTCCGTCAACACGCACACGGACAAAGCCGTTTTTCTTCGCATTCTCGATTTCAGTCTTGTGCTCGCCCTTTCGTCCCTTGACTATCGGCGCCAAAATCTGAATTTTCGTTCTCTCCGATAATTCAAGAACAGAGCCGACAATCTGATCAATAGACTGGGAGCTTATCTCCTTGCCGCAAACGGGGCAGTGCGGAATTCCTATTCTCGCCCAGAGAAGTCGAAGATAATCGTAAATCTCCGTTACCGTTCCGACAGTTGACCTCGGATTTTTCGATGTCGTCTTCTGGTCTATCGCAATGGCTGGCGAAAGTCCGTCTATTCTGTCCACGTCTGGCTTTTCCATCTGTCCGAGAAACATTCTCGCATATGAGGAAAGTGACTCAACATATCTTCTCTGACCCTCAGCGTAAATTGTATCGAACGCAAGCGAGGATTTTCCCGAGCCTGAAAGTCCCGTCAAGACCACAAGGCTGTCCCTTGGAATTTTGACATCTACATTTTTAAGGTTGTGAACTCTCGCACCCTTAATGAAAATACTTCTTGTATCTATGCTCATGTACTTCTTCTCTTCCTCTCCCTAATCTTTGGCTTAGACGTGCCCACGCCCTGAAGCTCCTTGATTTTATCGCGCAGATAAGCCGCATGCTCGAACTCGAGCAGCTTTGCCGCCGCTTTCATTTCCTTAGTAAGCTTCTCGATTTCCTGCTGTCTTTCAAGCGGACTTAGGCGCTTGGTGCTTCTGCCCTTTTTGTCGTCCTTGTGCGTGGAGATTTCCAGTATCTCCGCAACGTCCTTCTTTATTGTCTTAGGCACTATGCCGTGCTCTTCGTTATATTTACTCTGAATTTCTCTGCGGCGATTAGTCTCCGTTATCGCATACTCCATGGACGGAGTAACCGTGTCGGCATACATAATTACTTGGCCGTCAGCGTTTCTTGCGGCTCTGCCTATCGTCTGAATAAGCGAGCGTGAGGAACGCAAAAAGCCCTCCTTGTCGGCATCGAGAATCGCAACAAGCGATACCTCAGGAATATCAAGACCTTCTCGAAGCAAGTTAATTCCGACAAGCACGTCAAATTCTCCGAGTCGCAAATCTCTGATAATCTCCATTCTTTCGACAGTATCCACGTCATAGTGCATATATCGCACACGAATGCCGTAATTCTCGAAATAAGCCGTCAAGTCCTCTGCCATTTTCTTGGTGAGAGTCGTGACAAGCACACGCTCCTTTTTCTCGGTGCGGATGTTTATCTCGGAAATTAAATCGTCTATCTGACCGTCTGTCGGCTTAACCGTGATGAGCGGATCAAGAAGTCCGGTAGGACGAATGACCTGTTCGGTTATCACCGCGGATTTCTCAAGCTCAAAGTCTCCCGGTGTCGCAGAAACGAAAACCGCCTGATTAACTCTCTCGTAAAATTCGTCAAAATTAAGCGGTCTGTTGTCATAAGCGGACGGCAAACGGAAGCCGTACTCTATGAGTGCCTCTTTTCTTGCCCTGTCGCCAGCGTACATCGCCCTTACCTGAGGGAGCGTGACATGGCTCTCGTCAACAAACAAAAGAAAATCATCGGGGAAGTAGTTGATAAGCGTGAACGGTGCAGAGCCAGGCTCTCTTCCAGACATAACTCTCGAGTAGTTCTCAATGCCCTTGCAGAAGCCGATTTCTCTGAGCATTTCTATATCATAGCGTGTTCTCTGCTCTATTCTCTGAGCCTCGATAAGCTTTCCCTGAGACTCGAAGTAAGCGACACGCTCTTCCATTTCCTTTTCTATCTCAACAAGGGCACGCTCCGTCTTCTCACGAGGAACGATATAGTGCGAAGCGGGATAAATCGCGACATGCTTAAGTTCGCTCACAACCTCGCCCGTAAGCGGCACTATCTCGCTTATACGGTCGATTTCATCGCCGAAAAATTCTACTCTGATTGCCTTTTCACTCGACTCCGCCGGGAATATCTCAACGACATCGCCACGCACACGGAACTTGTTTCTTGTGAAGTTGACATCATTTCTCTCGTACTGAATTTCTACAAGCTTTGCCAAAAGCTCCTCACGGGATTTCTCCATTCCCGGGCGAAGCGAAATTACCATGGTGCGGTAATCGATAGGGTCGCCGAGTGAATAAATGCACGAAACTGAAGCAACTATGATAACATCTCGCCGCTCAGAAAGCGCCGAGGTCGCACTGTGGCGAAGCTTGTCTATTTCCTCATTGATAGAGGAGTCCTTCTCGATATATGTGTCCGTCTGGGCGATATATGCCTCAGGCTGATAGTAATCGTAGTAGGAAACAAAATATTCAACCGCATTGTTAGGGAAAAACTCTCTGAACTCCGAGCAAAGCTGGGCGGCAAGAGTCTTGTTGTGAGCCAAAACAAGAGTGGGACGGTTGAGCCTTTCAATGACATTTGCCATTGTGAAAGTTTTTCCCGAACCCGTAACACCCAAAAGCGTCTGCTCACGGTTGCCGGATACTATAGATTTCACAAGAGAATCGATAGCCACGGGCTGATCTCCCGTCGGCTTATATTTGGAAACAAGCTGAAATTTGTCCATTAGCGCTCCTTTCAGAGAAAAAGTCGTATCAACTAAAACAAATGTTTTGTTACTATATTCTACTACACAGGAATTTAAAAGTAAAGAAAAATCGAACAAGTGTTTCTAAATTCTTTTAAAAAGCATTTACATTCATTAATATAAAAGCTATAATTTATATGCTTAAATTTAATTATCTATATTAGAAATTAGCGAAAGAGGAAATAACTTTGAAGCTTTATGTTGCAAGACACGGAGAAACCGAGTGGAACTCACTCGATAAAATATGCGGAAGAACCGACCTCAACCTCACGGAAAAGGGAATAAATCAGGCTCATTCGCTTGGAAAACGAATGAGCGAGGAGAACAAAATCCCCGATGTTATCATCGTTTCCCCGATGAAAAGAGCACAGCAAACCGCAAGAGCCGTTCTCGAGGAGCTGCCGAAAAAGGATATTGAATTTCTAACCGACGATAGACTTATCGAAATGGACTACGGCATATACGAGGGAATGCCCCGACTCACCGAAGGATTTCTCGAGAATAAGGGAAACTTTGCCGTGAAATATCCTAACGGCGAATCTCAGCTTATGGCAGCCGCAAGGGTGTATCCTCTGATTGATGAAATAAAAGAAAAATACAGTGATAAAACAGTGATGCTTGTGTGCCACGGCGGAATTTGCAGAATAATACATACCTACTTCAACAACCTCAGAAACTCTGATTTTCTGAAATGGTCTGCAACTAACTGCAGCCTGTCAGAATATGAAACGGACTGATATTATGAAAAAAAACGAAAATTTAACCGAAAATAATATGAGCGACAGCATAGTAAAGCATATCCAGCAAAGCGACGGCGTGGGATACAGCCAGACGGAAATTCTGTCTTCAATCATCGCCGTTAGCGAAAAAGATAATATCGGTGCGGCAGATAGGCTGATAAATAAGCTTCATTCCTTCAATGCCGTGGTAAATGCCGAGGTGAACGAGCTGATGAAAATCGGCGGTATAAGCGAGGAAACCGCAAGACGGATAAAGTGCGTCGCAGTCTACTCGAGAGTATATATGAACAGCATATACAACGAGGGAATGAGCGTTTATAATACAGACTCCGCCTATGCCATGATGAAGGATAATTTCTTCGGCAGACAGCACGAATATATCGGAATGATGATACTCGACCGCAAGGGTCACTGCGTCTATAACGATATTATATCGCAGTCATCGTTCGTTTCGGTTCCGTCATATATCCGCAGAGCAATTTCACTATGCCTAAAGTATGACGGCGATACCGTAATTTTCGCACATAACCACCCACACGGAACGACAATTCCGTCAAGAGAGGAAATAGTAGCGGCAAGGGAAATTCAGCTTGCGTTCGAGTCGATATATGTCACGCTGTTCGACAGTCTCATCATAACGGATACGGACTATTCTTCACTTAGATCAGCCGGGATAATCAAGCAAATCGGAGATGAAGTGAGAGCGTTCAAGGAAAATCTGTTCTACCGAAACCTCGTGCTTGACCCGGGACAGGAAATACTTGATTTCGGCAGAAAAATGCCCGGAGAATCAAATGATAATCAAGATGTTTTCTATGATTATACGGAAGATAGCGAAAGCTATCATTAAAATTAGAACGCAAAACACAAAAGTTTTTGCTTCGCTTTTTTTAAAAAGCGAACGGGTGTGGGCAAAGCCCACAAGTAATTAATAATTAATAATGTATAATTAATAATTAGAGTAAACGCACAAACAGAGCGAAGCGATAGAAAAAGAGATAGGCACAGTGAATATGTCAAAGACGCTCATTCACTGTGCCAAATTTTATACACAACAAAAAATATAGAAAGCAGAAACAGTTTTAAGGCAAAAGTGCGTCAAAAACCGTCGCTACGGGATTTATTGTATTTTTTCATTCTATATTTATCTTTGTGAAAGCAGTCCGCAACAGAAAATGCCCGACTGCAAAAGCTAATCTTTTTTGTCGTATTTTCTATTGCTGTCTTTTACACTTGTCAAATCTGCTTTACCGGTTGATATTTTACCGGATGTAAACAATTCGGCTGACAAAGCCCAACCACGAACACTACGCGTTCTAAAAATGCATTCGCATTTTTGGTTAACTTTGTCAGCCTATCTTCTTTTTTATGTCGGCACTTCGTGCCTCGTTCTTTCGTTTTTTGTTTCTTCTTCGCTTTTTTCTCGTGGGCTCTGCCCACGCCCGCAGGCTTTTTGTAAAAAGCGTGGCAAAAACTTTTATGTTTAACTTTTCTGTTTTTTAATTATCCGAAAATTTCCTTAGCTTTCTTTGCGAACTTCTCGCCGAGTGCCTCAAGAACCTCTGCCTTGTCCTCAAGCTTAGCCTCCTTGACAAAAGCGTTTGCTCCAAGGTGTGTGAACGGCACGCCGTGTTTTGTTCCACCGGAATAGACCATCATGCCCGCTGTAATCATGTAGTTATTGAGATTCTGAATAACTATCTCTGTGCCTCCGTGAGAGAAATTACCTGTTGCATAAGCGCAGCCGAGCTTATCTGCAAAGTTGATTCCCGATGTATGAAGGAACTTGAGCATCTGCCAAGAAAGATCTGCGTAGTAGCTTGGTGCGCCCATTGCAACACCGACTACATCCTCAAAGTCCTCTGCCTTAGCCTCGTCTATTGAAATCATCTTGACCTCGATTCCCTCGACCTTCTCCATACCGGCTTTGACATATTCACCGGCTCTTTTTGTATTACCTGTTACGGAATGATAAAGTACTGCAAGTTTCATAATACTTTGCTCCTTTCTTAAATTTAACTATACTTTAGCAATCCGGAGTGATAATATCAAGTACATAAATCTATTTTTAGTCGCTAAATATTTATTTAGTATTGTATCTTTACGTTAGGAAAAATATGTACGAGAAGAAAACAGAAGAAACAAGATGCCATGTTGAACGCAAATTCAGCCTTTTTGACGGCAAATGGAATATCATGATAATCTGCGCCATGCAGGACGAAGAAAGCATCCGCTTTTCAAAGCTTAAAAGCCGACTGCCGAATATAAGCGATATGACTCTCTCAAATGCGCTGAAAAATCTTACCGATAACGGCATTATCGAAAGATTTGCTTACAACGAAATTCCTCCGAGGGTGGAATATCGCCTGAGTGAAAAAGGAAAATCCCTAATCCCGTCTATAAGGGGTATTTGCTTGTGGTCGTATAACTGTGAAAACAAAGAGCACAGCGAAATTATGAAGCACTGCTGGAAATTTCTTGAAAAGCAAAACAGCGAAGACACTAAGTCGGACAAAAACTAAATATCTAAAGTGCAAGATTTAAAGATTTCGCCTTTAACGAAATTGTCAAATTTACAAAAGTGCAATATTTTGTTACAAAGCATTCAATTAGTCGATTGAATATCCTCTTAATATGGTTTATAATTTTTGTGTGATTATTTAACATATAATAAATCAGAATCTATCAAATTAATATAAATATGTAACAAATAAAATGACGGAGGATTTTTCAAATGGTAAAGAAATATCGCACTATAGCAGAGACTCTCGAATGGGGTCCCGTTGTAACAAAGGTTATTCTCGAAACAGGCAAAATGCCGATCACGGCAAAGGTTAAGCCCGAGGAATTCACGGTAAACGTCCAGAAGACAGCAAATCTTGACAAAAACTTCGAGTGGCCGCTTTTCATGGGTCAGAAGCTTGACGATATGATGAACGGCACAAGAAAGGTAACAGCCGCTTATGTCTCTGACGAAGACGGCAACAAAAAGCGCGGCGGAAAATTCGTCACTCTCGAGCTTGAGTGCGACCCCACAAAATATATCGGATATGTAATCACATTTAACGGACAGTTCAATATTCCTGTTGACTACACCTACTATGTATCAAGCACTAACTCTGCGCTTAAAAATGATATTTACTGCATAAACGACGGTGCAAAGTGGCTTTACAGCGATGATGTCACAGAGGCTATTGACGAAAAAGTCTCCCCTAAGCTTAAGTATGTCTATTACTTCCCGGAGCTTGAGGAAAACGAGAAAATCCCGCTTGTTATCTGGCTTCACGGCGCAGGCGAGGGCGGTGATAATCCGAGAATTCCGATCAACTCAAACCAGGTAATCAACTTCATGAAGCCGTGGGCACAGGAAATCTTCGGCGGAAAGCTTGCGCTTTTTGCTCCGCAGTGCCCGACTATGTGGATGGATGACGGTTCAGGCGAATACACAAAAGACGGCTCAACATGCTATCTTCGTGCGGTAGATACTCTCATCGGTCACTTCATCGAGGAGAACAAAGACAAAATCGACGAGTCAAGAGTTTATATCGGCGGCGACTCAAACGGCGGCTTCATGACCATGAAGCAAATTATTTTGAACACAGAGAGATACGCGGCGGCTTTCCCGGTCTGCGAGGCTCTTCTTGATTCCACAATTACAGATGAGGACATCGAGAAGATTAAGAACCTTCCGATTTGGTTCACTCACGCAAAGGACGATCCCGTAGTCGACCCGAACCTCTACCCTGTTCCGACCTACAATCGTCTCATCGAGGCCGGCGCTGAAAATTGCCACTTCACCTACTGGGATACTATCGAGGATCTCACAGGACTTTATAAGGTCGACGGCAAGCCATACAAATACATCGGTCACTTCGCTTGGGTTCCTATGCTCGACAACGAGTGCAAGCTTGATTTTGACGGTGAGCCCGTTCTTCTGGACGGAAAGCCTACTACAATCATGCAGTGGATTGCCGCTCAGAAAAAGAACTGATAAATTACTCAAGCTGTTTCAAGGCAGAAATCGAGAGAATCGGTTTCTGCCTTTTCTCTTTTTTATCAATTTGTAAACAATTGTAAATTATCTATAAATATTATCGCTTAAGGTTTGATATTTGATTTTTTTGATAGTAAAATATTTAATTAGAATAAGGTTTAAGTATACCTATTGGAAGGAGTTTTCCGATATGTCAAAATATAAAGGAATACCTTGTCCCGTGTGTAACAAGGAATTTAACGACAGCGATGATATCGTAGTTTGCCCCGATTGCGGAGCACCGTACCACAGAAGCTGTTATAACGAAAAGGGTGCTTGCATTTTCGACAATCTGCACGCAGAGCACAAAGACTGGCAAATGCCAAAGATAAATAACGAAGCTGAGTACGAGATAAAGGACGTCGAATGTCCGAGATGCGGCACTCTCAATACTCACAGTGCTGTTTTCTGCAACCGCTGCGGTCTGCCGCTCGGCACTTCAACAGACACAAACCACAACCCATATCAGAACTACTACAATTCTGCAAACGGTTCTAATAACGGCTCTGTTAACGGTATGGGCGGAATGTACAGAATGTTCGACCCCATGGGCGGCGTCAATCCCACGGAATCAATGGCAGATGACGTCTCTTACGGCGAGGTCTCAAAAATCGTTCAGCAGAACACGATATATTATATTCCCACCTTCAAGCGAATTCGTGACATAAACTCAAGCCGATTTAATTTTGCGGCGTTTCTCTTCACGGGCGGCTGGATGCTTTACAGAAAAATGTACAAGCAGGGAATTATCGCTACGGTGATTTGGCTTGTTCTATACCTAAGCCGTGCGCTGGTCTCGCTTCTTTTTATCTCACCGAAACTTAACAGCATAAGCAACTCTTTGAGCTCAGACTCATACAGCACAGAGCTTTACCGAAGACTCACCGACCTTATGCAGACGGACGAAAAGTTTTTCCTTGCAAGCTTAGCCGTATCCGCTCTCACAATATGCATAATCGTATTTATGATTATCTGCGGAGTGAAGGCTAACAAAATGTACATGAAGCACTGCGAAACTACTATCCGTGAGGCAAGATCTCAGGCTAAAGACGGCAACGGAATAGACAGAAGCATCTATGAGGACGCTATCACCCTAAGAGGCGGCACAAACACAATCGTAGCTGTAATCCTCATGATAGGCTACATGATATTAAGCTGTATCACAGCGGGCTAAAGACTATAAAAGCATCGGTTTTCACTCCGATGCTTTCTTTTTATCACAAATTATCACAAATTTTGTCCGTCAAAATCAACAATAAAGCTTAGCTTTAAAACGATTAATTTTCCTTGACATTTAGGAAAAAATTGATATAATACTTGTGTTAGTTGTGTGAATTCACACTGACAAATAGGAAATTTTAAAATCCTTGCTCCGATTTTTTCGGGGCCACAAGACCAGAAGGAGGTGCAATACAAATGGCAGATATCATTAATTCTTATGAGACAATCGTTGTTGTTTCAGCTAAGAACGGTGAGGAGGCTGCTCAGGAGGTTGTAGAGCGTGTTAAGGGAGTTATTTCTCAGCACGGTACTCTTGAGAGCGTTGATTCATGGGGCAAGCGCAGACTCGCTTATCCTATCGAGAAGCAGGCTGAAGGCTACTACACCCTCATCAACTTCAAGTCAACACCTGACTTTACAGCTGAGCTCGACCGTCGTTATCAGATCAATGACCAGATTCTTCGTACAATCATCGTTAAGAAGGATCCTCGTCACATGACAACAAAGAAGGCAGAGTCTAAGCCGACAGTTGATGTCGAGGCTATTGCTGTCGAGTCCGCTATCGAAGCTTAAGTTTAAGCTTCAAAACCAATTATACGAATAATACGTAAGACGAGATGAATTAACGAATAGAGGTATTTATTATGTTGAATGTAGCAGTTATAATGGGACGTTTAGTTGCAGATCCGGAGCTTCGCACAACTCCGAACGGTATTTCAGTGACAAGCTTCACGGTTGCCGTCGAGCGTGACTATGTGACTTCAGGACAGCAGCGTCAGGCAGATTTCATCGATGTCGTTGCATGGAGAAAAACAGCAGAGTTTGTTTCCAAGTATTTCCACAAGGGTTCTATGATTGCGATTCAGGGTTCTATCCAGACTCGTATGTATGAGGACAAAAACGGAAATAAGCGCAAGGCAGTTGAGATTGTTGCGGATTCCGTATCGTTCACAGGCTCCAAGAGCGAGAGCGGCACAGGAAATTTTGGCAACAATAACAGCAATAATTATGGCGGCGGTTACGGTGATAACGGCGGCTATAATAACAGCTATGGAAACAGCTACGGAAATAACAACTCATACAACAATAATTCTTACCAGCATTCATCTCAGCCGTCAGCCGCACCGATTTATTCCAGCGGAAGTGACAATGACTTCCAGGATATGTCCGATATGCGTGATGACGACCTACCATTCTGATAATCTCGCAAAGGAGGTAAAACAATGCCTGAGAGACCAGAGAGAAATTCTCGCCCTTCTCGCAAGCCACGCCGTAAGGTTTGTGCATTCTGCGTAGATAAGGCTGATTATATCGATTATAAGGATGTTGCTAAGCTTCGCCGTTATATCTCTGAGCGTGGAAAGATTCTTCCTCGCCGTGTAACAGGAACTTGTGCAGCTCATCAGCGTATGTTGACTGTTGCTCTTAAGAGAGCTCGTCAGATCGCTCTTCTTCCTTACACAACAGACTGATTTTAGTCTTACAAGCGGTTGCTTATGCAGCCGCTTTTTTATTTTGAAATAAACTAATAAAACACAGCTAATCTTTTTGTGATTAGCTGTTTTTTTACATTTTGATTTATTTAATTTGCGATAAGCACGATAACAAGCAGAAGTGCCGCTCTGATTAAATCGGGCACAAGCTCATTTCCCTTTAGCTTACCGAAAACTGTGGAGAGATTTCCCCTCGGACAAATGCCCGAGCATCTTGAACAGCGAATACATTCGCCCTCTCTCATGGTGCCGTCGTCCATTTTGATGTTGACGGGGCAATTCATCTTACAAGCGTTGCACTTAGCGGGACAATTCTCCTTGTTTCTCTTGAGAGCAAAGAACGGAATGTTGGGAAGCAGTGAGAATATCGCACCCATTGGGCAAAGAAACTGGCAGAAAAATCTTTCCTTAAATGCCATTCCGATGATAATCAAAATAAGAAGAACAAGAGCAAGCTTGTAGCCGCCTAATGAAAATCTAAGGTTTCTCAGCATGGAGAAAACTGTCCACGGACTGTTTTTTCCGATGATAACTGCGCCCTCCTTGCTCCAGAAGCAAAGAAGTACAATTATTAGAAGAACAACATACTTGCCATATGAGCAAATTCTGATTGCCTTTTCGCTCATCTTAGGAAGCTTTTTCTTTAGCTTTGTCTGAACGAACTGAGAAAATTTATAGACCCAGTCGCCCAGTGCTCCGAACGCACAAGCCCAGCCGCAGAAATATCTTCCGAAAAGCACGGTGAAACCGCATACGCAAAGAAGCTGAACAGCAAATCCCGTCATGGAGAGCGGATTGCCCTGTCCGATGCTTGTTACAGCATTCTTAATCGCTGTGAACGCAGAAGCATAAATTGACGGAGCAAAAATGAAGAATATGACCTGAACTCCTATTCGCACCCACTCCTGAATTTTTCTCTTCTTCATTGCGGGGCTCATTTTCTTCTTGGGCGGCTTTTTCTTTTCCGTCTCGCTTGCCGCAGTAACCTTGTTTAGGCTTTTATCCATATTATCCATCAGTTCTTAGCCTCCTCAAGTGCGGCATTTACTGCCCCGATTATTCCTGTTGACGAGAATGTCGCTCCCGACACTGTGTCCACTCCGTCGGTCGAGCCGTTTGCGATAATCGTATCAACAACAGCGACTGCCGTATTAAAATATGCATCGTCCTCTCCGCTGTGGTCGAGTACCTCAAGGGCGGTGATTTTATCGTTTTCGACTGTTACTTCTACGGTAATATCTCCGCCGAAGCCCATAGACGAGCCCTGATATTTGCCGTCCTTATACTTTAAATCAACCTCTGTGCTCTTGCCCTCAAAAGCCGCCTTAGCCTCAGCTATTTGCTTGTCGTATTCCTTTTGAAGCGCATCCGCCTCAGACTGCTCGCTGTCGTGAGCCGCAATCAATTCGGCTCTCGAATTCGCCTTTACCTGATAGCAAAAGAGAATTCCGACAACAAGGAAAAGACAAACCGTCTTAGCTATTAATCCTTTCATTAGTTTCCTCCTTAGCTTTAGTTCTCGGCATCATTCATTGCCTTAGCCTGATTGTAAGCATCCAAAATCGCTTTAGCGGAGCATGTCGCACCGCAGTAAACATCGACTGAATCGCTCGACTGACTGCTTATAAGCGTACTCTTAACAGAACTCATAGCAAAATTGTAATAATCGCTGTTGCTTGTGTCAGTGCTTGAGATTATTGAAATATCCTTTAGCTTATTGCCCTTAAATGTCACGTTGAATGTTAAGTCATAGCTGTCCCAACCGTCATCATAGCAGAGGTCCTCATCCCAAAGGCAAGTGCTTGTAACGGTGTAGGTTCTCTCTGTCTCTGGAGTCGGTGTAGGTGTCGGAGTAGCAGTCGGCTCAGGTGTGGTAGTAGGTGACGGTGTAGGTGTAGCAGTCGGCTTTGGTGTCGGTGTCTGACCCTTACCGTTAATTATGACAGAATCGAGATTCAAGTCGCTGTGATCCTTCTTTGCCTTTTCGAGTGCATTGTTATAAGCGTTTACGATTGCCTTAGATGAATATGTTGCACCGGAAACGCTGTCAACCGCAGTCGAGCCACCTTTGATTGACGGGCTTATCGAATTCCAAGCGTCGGAGATATACTCGTCATTGTCCTCATCGTCATTGTCGGTTGTCATGGTAATATCGCTGAGTTTACCATTTTTGTAGCTTGCCTTAACTGTAATGTTATATCCGAATCCATTGACCTCAGCTGTACCCTCATATGAATAGCTGTCTTCAGACGGCTTAGGTGTAGCTGTTGGATTTGGTGTTGCTGTCGGCTTCGGTGTAGCCGTTGGGCTTGCCTTTTTGATAGATACGCTCGATGCCGTGATGTCGGAGTGCTCCTTTTTAGCCTGTTCAAGAGCCGAATTATATGCACTTACAATAGCATTCGATGAAAGCGTTGCCTTAGAAACTGCATCCACCTCGGTGTTTCCGCTTGTTATCGCAGTGCTAAGACCGTCCCAAGCCTTTGTCATGTACTTCTTGTTGGTGGAAGTTGTGTTCGGCTCGTCATAGGAAATACCCGTGAGCTTTCCGTCCTTGAATGTAGCGGTGACGGCAATCTCATAGTTCCATGACTCTACCGTAGCTGTTCCAGTGTAGGAATAGCTTCCCTCCTCGGGCTTCGGTGTAGCGGTTGGTTTCGGTGTCGGTGTAGCTGTCGGCTTCGGTGTAGGAGTTGTTCCGCCGTTCTTTGCTACTGCCTCATTGAACGCATTGTTAAATGCCTCCTGAATTGCATCTGAGGAATATGTAGCACCTGTGACAGTATCAGCCGTTCCCTTAGAAATAAGAGAAGCCTTCATGCCGTTCCATGCGTTGTTTGCATAGGAAATATTACTGCTGTCTGAGTTATTCAGAAGTTTAAAATTAGAAAGACCCGTGCACTTTCCGTTCTTAAACGTAGCATCAAAGCTTACAGTGTAATCAAACTCACTGCAATATGCTGTGCCGTTGAATGTCCCGTCAGCCGGAGTACCGTCTGTTTTCGGCTTTGTTGTCGGCTTTACGGTTGGTTTCGGAGTAGCTGTTGCTTTTGCCGTCGGCTTCGGTGTCGGAGTTGTTCCGCCGTTCTTTGCTACTGCCTCATTGTACGCCGTGTTAAATGCCTCCTGAATTGCATCTGAGGAATATGTAGCACCTGAAACAGTATCAGCTGTTCCGTTTGACCCAAGAGATGCCTTCATGCCGTTCCATGCGTTGTCAGCATAAGAAATATTACTGCTGTCTGAGTTATTCAAAAGTTTGAAATTCGAGACATTAGTGCACTTTCCGTTTTTGAATGTAACATCAAGGCTTACTGTATAATTGAACTTATCGCAATATGCCGTGCCTGTGTATGTTCCGTCAGCCGGAGTACCGTCCGTTTTCGGCTTTGTTGTCGGCTTCGGTGTAGGTGTAGCGGTCGGCTCAGGAGTAGGCTCAGGAGTGCTGTCGGGATTAGCTGCCGACTTCAATGCCATTTTTACTGCCTCCCTGATACCGTTCGAGGAATATGTAGCGCCCGAAACTGTATCGACGTTCGGACTTCCAGCCGCAAGCATGCTCGAAATTATGCTCTTTGCGCTGTTGTAGTAAGAGTCTGTCTCACCGGAATGGTCGGTAACATCAATCGAGGTCATTTTGCCGTCCTTTACAGTTACGCTGACATAGATAAGTCCGCCGTAACCCTGATGCCAACCCGTATAAGTACCGTCTGTCAAAACCGCACTGTCATCATAGCCGTCTGTGCTTATCGGTGCGGGTGTAGTAACGGTCGGAGTTGCCGAAAGAGTATTAGAGCCTGTCAAAGCATTTTTAACAGCCTCAAGGATACCTCTCGAGGAATATGTAGCACCCGAAACGGTATCTACATCGTAGGACTGCTCATCGATAATAGTGTCAATAAGGCTGAGTGCTCTGTTAAAGAAAGCCGCATCATCGTGGTTTGAAAGCACATCAATCTTAGTGATACTGCCGTTCTTAACAGTAACTTCTACCTCAGTGATACCGCCGTAGCCTGTACCCTTTCCGGTGTAGGTTCCGTCCTCAAAGCTGCCCTTCTTGCTTGATTTTTTCTTCTTTGTCTTCTCGTCCTTGGTGTCAGAGAGTTTCTCTGTCTCAAGCTCTGTTTTGTCAGAGCTGTCACTCACCTCATACTCGCTCAAGTCAGGCTCCTCAGGCCAAACAACCGCCTCTATGCTCGGCACATTGGTAACCATTCCGATTGCCGTGAGTGCCGCCAAAACAACTGCGGGTACGATGAACAAGAGTGATTTCAAATTCTTCATTCTGTTCTTTCCTCCTTTGTTAGTTTATACTAACTTACGTATGCAATATACTGAATTATATTGAATAAGACCACCGTGTCACAGCCGAAAAAGCTTATGGCTGTGACACTTCGTCTTTGATTTACTTTTTACTCTACGATTTCGTAGTCAAGCTCAGAGCTGAAATTGCTCTCAATGCCCTTGCTGACATAGATTTTACCCTCAGAATCGACAAGGATAAAATCAAACTGATCGCTGTGCTCATGCCAGTAATTCACGGCTTCATCCTTACCCATTATGAAAAGCGAGGTTGAAAGTCCGTCAGCAAGTAAGCCATCATCGCTCACGATTGTGACGCTGATAAGTCCCGAATTGCTCGGTTCGCCCGTTCTCGGATCTATTATGTGGTGGTGTTTTTCGCCGTTTTCGTCTACAAAATATCTCTGATAGCCGCCCGATGTGATAAGTGCCTTGTCAGAAATCTCAACAACTCCGATATAGTCGCTCGTGCTTAGTGCTTTTATCGTGTTATCCGGATTTTCAACGCCTACTCGCCAGTTACTTCCGTCAATCTTAGTGCCGTAAAGCTGAACATTTCCGCCAAGTGAAACAAGACCCGACTCAATTCCGTATTCTGAAAATATATCCATAATCTTAGCGCTTGTGTAGCCCTTTGCTATTCCACCAAGATCAATCTGCGTGCCGGACTGAAGAGTAATCTGCTTAGTTTCATCGTTAAGCGTGATTTTGTCTATGCCGGTTAGCTTTAGGAGCTCCTTGATTTTATCATCTGTCGGCACCTTGTAATTCTCTGTTGTGAAGCCCCATTCAACCATAAGCGGATAGACCGTTATATCAAATAATCCGCCTGTGCTGTCATAAAGCTCGAGCGCCTCCTTGACGACGGTATAGGTTTCATCAGAAAGAATAACTGAGCCGTTCTCATTTAAAACGCTGATTTCGCTTTCTGAGTTTCCCACCGACCAAAGGTTATCGAGTCGGTTGATTTCGTCAACAGCCGCCTGAACCGCTTCGGTGCACTTCTCGCCGTATGCCGTGACGGTCATGTAGGTGTCCATGGCGAAAATATCCTGAGAAGCACTGGGCGTTTCCATTGCCTCCTTGCTTATCGTGACTCCGCCTTCAACATCAGACGATTCCTCTTCGCTTGCCTTAAGCAAAGAAGAACTCTCTGAGGAAACACTGCTTTCTACACTCGAAGCGCTCGAGTTGCTCGAAGCATTCCCTGAACAAGCTGTCAGCATAGACATGCTGAGCGCCGCGGCTATTATTGCGGCAGAAATTCTTTTTATCATGTAGTATCCTCTTAATCCTCTTATCTGATATTTTTGAAAAGATTGTCGGGTAATTTTTTAATAACAAGACCGCAGATAATTCCGACAACAGCACCTGCGGCAATTCCCGATGCCCAAAGTACGGGTAGATAATAAAGCACATACTTACTGCCTAAAACAAGCATGGCAACAGCGATTTGTCCCACATTATGGAAAACTCCGCCAAAAACACTCACTATCATCGTGCTGAATTTTCCTGTTTTCTTCATTAACAGCATTACGGCATAGCTGAGAACTCCGCCCGCTATGCTGTACCATAGAGAAACCATACTGCCAAAGGTGAATGCGACAAGAAATATTCTCACAAGATTAATCACGAATGCGTCAACATCACTCACTTTGTATAATGCTACAAGCACTACAAGGTTTGTAAGTCCAAGCTTGATGCCCGGAACGGCAAAGAATGCGGGAATTTGTGCCTCGAGCCACGATAAAACCATAGCCGCCGCCACGAGCAGCGCACGCATTGCAATCAAATAAGTTTTACTTCGTGTTTTATTTTGCGACTGCATCGAAACCGTCATCCTCCGTTTCCAGTGTATCGTCAGAATTAATCTCAACTATGACCTCATTCGGCAAGCAGATTATACTCTCGCCTCGTCTTGAGATTTTGCCCTGATTTACACAAAGCTTATCGGGACAGGTAGCTTCTTCAAGTCGGACGGTGCCATCCTCGATAATAAGCTCGTTAGTACCGCCATTCGCCCCGTTTATCGTTTCTGTTCTGTCCTTATCAAGCGGATAGCTTGCTACCTCTTCTCCGCTCACCCTGACCACTACCGTTTTACCGGGTGATTTAAAGGTTCTGAATGCGAGGAAGAGAATTACCGTGACAAGCGCAATTACAGCGAGTGCAATAATATCAGCTTTTTTTATTTTTCTCGTCAATATAGTCACGACCCTTCTATTCTCTTGATAAAAACAGAATACATAAAAATACGCCAAAGACAGGAGGCGGTTTTAGCCACCTTCTGTCCGGCATACTTCAAGTATTTCAAGAAGATTTTAATATCCCGTATTCCGAGTTATTATACACTAATCTTTCTAAAAATACAATTATTTAACTGTAACAGAAACAGTCTTAGTATTACTGTAATAGCGACTGTTTCCGGCTGCCTTTACAGTAATCTTGTATGTTCCCTTAGGAGCACCCTTCTTAACTGTTACGATACCCTTATCGGAAACTGTTACATACTTAGCGTTAGAGCTTGTGTATGTTACAGTGCCCTGAGCGTTCTTAACAGTAAGCTTGATTGACTGATTCTTAGTTGTGCTTCTTGTGACAGTCTTGGAAGCAGGAGAAACTGTCATTGACTGGTTAACCTTCTTAACTGTGAGAGCAATTGTCTTCTTTGCAGAGTTATACTTGCTGTTGGAAGCTGCGCTGACTGTGATCTTACATGTGCCGCCGCCTACGATTGTTACAACACCTGTGGAAGAAACTGTTGCTACAGACTTGTCACTTGAAGAATATGTGAGTGCTGTGGATGCGCTTGCGTTAAGACTGAATCCCTTCCAGTTAGCATAAGCAGTTGCAGCGTCGTTCTTTACATAGGAAGAACCGATCTTGATTGTCTGGCCAATCTTATTAACTTTGAGAGCAATTGTCTTCTTTGCAGAGTTATACTTGCTGTCAGAAGCTGCGCTGACTGTGATGTTACATGTGCCGCCGCCTACGATTGTTACAACGCCTGTGGAAGAAACTGTTGCTACAGACTTGTCACTTGAAGAATATGTGAGTGCTGTGGATGCGCTTGCGTTAAGACTGAATCCCTTCCAGTTAGCATAAGCAGTTGCAGCGTCGTTCTTTACATAGGAAGAACCGATCTTGATTGTCTGGCCAATCTTATTAACTTTGAGAGCAATTGTCTTCTTTGCAGAGTTATACTTGCTGTCAGAAGCTGCGCTGACTGTGATGTTACATGTGCCGCCGCCTACGATTGTTACAACGCCTGTGGAAGAAACTGTTGCTACAGACTTGTCACTTGAAGAATATGTGAGTGCTGTGGATGCGCTTGCGTTAAGGCTGAATGCCTTCCAGTTTGTGTAAGCTGTTGCTGCATCGTTCTTTACATAGGAAGAACCGATTGTAATTTCCTGATCCATAGGGCCTACTCTGTAAGTAGCTACGAGATCAGAGTAACCAGCAGCCTTGATTGTGATTGTGTATGTGCCGTCCTTGAGGTTGTTGTCAGCGTCAAAGAAATCAGCAAAACGTGTTACCTCAGCGGCATTTGCGCCGACGGAAGTACCATTGTTGAGAGCGAGCTCAATCTTGTTGTAGTGGTAGCCGCTTGTGGAGTTCTCACCGTAAAGGTCAATCCAGTGAACAGCACCGACTGTTGTTGTGCCGTTAGAAATTGTAGCACCGTAAACATTGTTCCAGTACTCATTCCAAACGTAGCCCTCGACTGTCTCATCAGGAACGATTACGAACTCGCCGAGACCGTATCTTGAAGTACCGTACTCAACAGAAGCGAGCTTAACTTCGACTGTTGACTCAGAAGGAGCAACGCTTGCGTTAGCCTTGAGTGTTGCAGAGAGAAGAGCTGTCTCATCCTCTGTGAGCTCATAGCCGAACGCATTCTTAAATGCGGCTGATAAGTAAGACTTAGCGTCTACTGTGTAGTAAGACTTCTCTGTGGAAACACCGCTGATAACCTTGTTGCCCTCAGCGTCAACGCCGTAAGAAACGATATCAGAGATATCCTTTGCGTGGTAGCCTGAGAAGTTTGTAGCGGAAGAAACTACGTCAACATCGACTGTTGCGCCGAGTGTCTTATAGAGGTCTGCATAGGAAACTGCATCATTCTTTGTGAATGCATAGAGATCGCCGTCGAGTGCCTCTGCACCTGTGTAAACAAATGTTGTACCCTCGAATGCTGTGAGTTCGCTGTATGCGTACTCTGTGACGGTTGTGCCGCCTCTTGATGTAACAGTCTTTCTGAATGTTACGTTCTCTTTATTAGCATCCTTAAGATTCTTAAGGTCTGCCGCATAGAATGTAGAACCGTAAGCGGAAACTGCCTTGAGGTCTGTTGCCTGTGTGTAAGGAACAGTGATCTGTGCGTAGTTGTCGCTTGTGAGTGTAATTACATAGTTCTGGCCGAACTCGAGAGCAGACTCAAGCTGAACCTTGCCGTCAACAATGTCAGCGTTCTCGATAACTGTGACGTTCTGATGTCTTCCCGGTGAATATGTGATTGTAACCTTCGGATTCTCGAGATCTGAAGGAACACCTGTGATCTCAACCTCTGTGGAAGCTGTGTCAATCTTTGCGGAAAGCTCAGAAACATCACCTGTGTAGTATGTAGGAAGTGTGAAGCTTGCGTTATTGGCAGAACCCATAGTGATAACACCACGAGATGTGTAAAGAGCAATCTGAACGATGTTCTGACCGTTCATGTTGTCATACTGATAGAACTGCTGGCCGCCGTGGTTTGTGAGACCCTTACCGCCGACAACGCTCCATGCAATCTCAAGGCCGTTTGTGTTTCTGCTTGCGAACCACATGTTGTTGAGAGCGTACATTGCGTAGCCTGTCTGGTAGCTTGTCTTAACAACAGCTGCATAGTATGTTACATTGCTCCAGTCCTGTCCGCAAACTGAACCGTCTGCAGCAGCACCGAGAACTGTGAACTGATAGTCACCGTAGCTTGTGTTTGTTGTGAGCTCTCCGATGGAAAGTCCTGTGGAAGAGAGATTGATGTAGCTTGGCTTGAGCTTGTAGCTTCCGTCATCGTTAACTGTGAGTCTCATGAACTCATAGTCGTTTGATGTCTTAGCCTCGATAACAGTGAAGCCGTAGTCGCCGCCCTGGTTCTCGTGAACATCCTTAATCTTCTCGTAGTCCTTCTTGAACATTCTGACGATCATTGTAACACCGCAGATGTTAGTGCCGTCGTTGTATGTTCCCTTAGCAAGACCCTCAGTCATGAACATCTTGTTTGTTGTAGCAGTTGTAACAACATCCTGCTGAACAACAGTTAAGTTTGTGCCGCTTGTGTAAGCTGCGAAGAATGCGCTGTAAGGAATGTTCATGTTGGTGAAAACTACTGTGTAAGCATCAACAATCTCGCTGTACTCCTTAATTAATTCTTCAGCAAGCTCTTTTGTGAGAGACTCTGTGTCTGAAAGAAGCTCCTCTACCTCCTCGGTAGCATTCTGGAGTGTATGGTCTGTGCCCTTATATTCGATGTTAGCCTTAGCTGTCTCGATAAGAGCCTTAAGCTCTTCAATCTGCTCCTCTGTTACAGCATTCGGATCCGGTGTAGCTGTAGGCTCCGGTGTAGCAGTTGCCTCAGGTGTAGCTGTTGCCTCAGGTGTAGCTGTTGCCTCAGGTGTAGCAGTTGCCTCAGGTGTAGCTGTTGCCTCGGGTGCAGCTGTTGCCTCGGGTGCAGCTGTTGCCTCAGGTGTAGCTGTTGCTTCTGCTGTTGGCTCAGCTGTTGGCTCAGCTGTTGGCTCCGGTGTAGCCTCGGTCTCAGCCTCTGACTCTCCGGACTCCTCCTGGCTTACTTCTGTGCTTGGCTCTCCCTCGACTGTTGTGTCGACCTCGTCAGCAAATGCGCATGTTACGCAGCTGAATACGAGCATAACAGCAAGAAGAAGCGATAATACTTTCTTTGTTGCCTTCAAAATATTCATCCTTTCTTCGAACTTTGAAAACACGGCGGATGACCGCATTTTCCGATTTGTTTTAAACAAAGCTGTTCAACATTTTTCTAATGTTTCGGTTAGTTTTTGTTAACCTCTTGCCACACCCTTTGTCTCCGCGTCCTCATCTGACCCTGTCTTCGAGGAGATTCGAAATGCCGATGTTAACTATAACTAACTTTTGCTTTTTAATTATGTTAGTCAAACTAACGAAAGTTAAAACAATTTAACTTTAATTAATCTCAACTAACCATTTGGAATTATATCATTCCTTTTAGATAAAAGTCAAAGAAAAATGAGCTAAAATAAATGGATTTTATCAAATTTGTTAAATAGCAAAAAACGGCCGTCCAAAAGGACAGCCGTTTTGTGTAATTTGCAGTTTGTTTGCAAAAGTTACAAATAATTACAGTGCAAGGAGATTTAAAATTGCCTGAATGTAAATGCAAATCTGAGCCTTAAGAGACTCAATCGGAACACTCTCGTTTGCATCGTGAATGTGGTTCTCTTCGCCCGGGAATTCGCATCCGAATGCGATGATACCCGGAACAGCCTTTGCGTAAGTTCCGCCGCCGATAACCTCAGGCTTGTGCTCTGTGTCGCCTGTCATATCGACATATGCGCTGTAAAGTGACTTAACAAGATCGGACTCAGGCGGATAGAAAAGTGCTTCACCGACACCGAGAATTTCAATCTTGCCCTTTTCGTTCTCAAGGTGACCCTCAGCAATCCTTTTGACATCGTCAGGCTTAAAGGTAACAGGAACACGAATATCGATAGTACCTGTGATAACATCGCCCTCTGTCTTCATGATACCGTTATTGAATGTGAGTGCGCCGTATTCGTCACTGATATTAAGACCGACTCCCTCGCCGTCACATGCAGTACCGATTTTCTCATTGTAGAAATCGCAGAAGTCGTCCTCGAAGCCCGCGTTTTTGAGTGCAAGCATAGTAAATGAAGCCGCATTTACGCCGAGAAGCGGAGTTGATGCGTGAGCGGAAACACCGACAGCGTCGATTGTAAGCTTGTCGTCCTCCTCAGTTAATGTGAAGGACTTGAGCGGTGTTTTAGAAAGCTCCTCTTCAAGCTTAGCCTTATCGACATCGCAAGCCTTCACAACTGTTACGCAGTGATTGCAAACTGCGTTGGAAACAAAGCCGCCGTCCATGGAGATAATCTTTGTGTTCTTGCTTGAGATTTTCATCGCACAGTGGCCCTTTTCGCCGTAGATACCGGGGAACTCTCCGTCAGGTGTGAAACCGTAGGTAACAGCCTGCTCGTGAGCCACGTAGTATTTCATGCAAGCAGAGCCTGTTTCCTCGTTTGTGCCCATGAGAAGTCTGATTTTCTTCTCAACAGGAACACCCATATCCTTGAGGATTTTCATAGCGTAGAGCGAAGCGATAACAGCTCCCTTATCATCGGATACGCCTCTGCCGTAATAAAAGCCGTCCTTCTCGACAAGTGTGAACGGGTCTGTATTCCAGCCCTCGCCCGCCGGAACTATATCGAGGTGAGCCGCAATACCGATAAGCTTATCGGAGTCGGCATTTCCCATCTCTGCAAATCCGCAGTAGTTCTCGAGGTTCTTTGTCTTAAAGCCAAGCTCCTCGGCAATTGTGAGAGCCTCTGCAAGAACAGCGGCCGGAGCCTCACCGAAAGGCTTGCCCTCGAGTGGCTCTCCCTCAACGGAATTATACTTTACAAGGCGTGCAAGGTTAGCTTTAATTTCGGGCATCAAAGGCTCGACCTTATCCATATACTTCATGATAATCTTTCCTTTCTTTATCTTAATATTCAACAGAATATTGATTTAACCAAAATACCAATGCGGAAGCCATTCGAGGGAATGGATATATTCGCTTGTTGTCGGTCTGCCCGAGAGCACGGGATAGAAAATTCCGAACATAACGAGAATTACAAGCGTAAAGACCGCCAAAATCACATATCTAACATCTATCTTTGACAAAACATTGCCCTTGCCTATCGGCTTTGAGAGGGCATTCACAGATTCCATGCACTTGAACGCACCGATGAGCGAGATAATAAGCCACGGAACAGCCGTGAAGTAGTGATAGATAAATGTAAGTCTCGGCACAAGCGTCCAAGGCACATATGCCGCCGCAAATCCGATTATTGCGGTGAATGACCAATCACGGCGCTTGCGAATATAAACGGGGATCGCAAAAATCAGAGCCACCAAGCCGAACCACCAGAGTATCGGGTCGCCAAGACAGGTAATGGAGCTCACTCCGCCTTTTCCGTCTACATTATAATCAATAGCATACCAGATATTTCTTATGTCAAACGGCCACTCGTACCACGGCGAAGCAAAGTAGTGCTCAGCGACAAGATTCTTGTGGTAGTTATACATATGAGTCTGATATGAAATGAATGTGCCGAATACATTATATCTGTTCTGCGGCTGAAGTGTCAGCGGCAAGAATGCGGCAAAATAAATCAGACACGGAATGACGATGAATATTCCCACGCACCACGCACAGAGCAAATAGCACTTGGAGAGATACTCCTTCTTGTTATCCTTTGGCGCATTCGCAAAGAGCTTCACAAAATACATGACCGCAAGGCCGACCGCCGCATAAACGCAAGTCCATTTTGATGCACAGCCGACGCCCATGAATATTCCTGATAGGAACAGCGGAAGTAAAAGTTCCTTTATAGAAGCCTTTGTAATGTCCTTTTGCACGAAGACAAGCATAGCGTCATACATCAAAAGCATGAAGAACACGGCATATGTGTCTATCGTTGCTATTCTCGTCTGGGTGAAGTGCATGAAGTCGAACGCAAACAGAATTATTCCCGCCGCAGAAAGAACAGGATTTCCGAAAAGTCTCTTTAAGAAATGATAGAGTATCGGAAGCATGAGAACTCCGAAGAGCGTTCCCATAAATCTCCAGCCAAACGGATTCATGCCGAACATTCTTATTCCGAGAGAAATGATGAGCTTTCCGAGAGTCGGATGAGTATTCTCGTAGCTTTCAACTCCGAGGATAAATTCATAAGCCGTTCTTGCGTGATAAATCTCATCGAAATAGGTGGAATTCATGTAGCTTGAGTGAAGCGGAACCGCATTCTGCTCGTCCGTCAGCTTTTCAGCCGTGCCGCTGTCGTCACTTACTATATTTATGCCGACAACGCTGTCACAAGCCGCATTAACAAATCCTATTTCGTTTATGACAACAGAATCGTCAAGTGCGGTAACACAGATGTACTTTCCGTTTCCCACCGTCAATTCGATTTCTTTCCACTCATAGACGGCCGCCTCGTCGATAGTTTCAATCTCATTCCAGATTTCTCCGTCGGCACTTTGCTCCACCGTGACCGCACAGCCTACCTTGTAGCTTGTGCCGTTCGTGCTGATACCGGGCAGAAGTCTGATGCCTGAGGAATCCTCGCTGGCCTCAAGAACGACGCTCTCGCCCTCTTTCGGCTCCCATGAGGTATTTGCGGAAATTCTGTCTCCGAGTGCATAGAATGCAACAGCCGCATAAATGAGGGTAATCACACCGCAGATAATGAGATCCTTCTTGGTGATTTTTCTCTCTGCCGCTTCACAGGTCGAAGAAATGAGCGTTATAGATTTCTTTGTTGGAGAAGCGATGTTCTTATTCTCGTTCTTCTTAGCTGAAGAAATCGGCTTTTTATCCGCTGTTTTCTTCTTTTTTGCTATGAAATCGAAGTAAAGTTCAGTGACGAAGAAAATATAAATCAGAACATGAGCCGCCGAGAGGAAAATTATCTGAATAGAAGTCGGCGAAACATATGAGTTATCAAGATAGAGAACATAAGATACATTCAGGAAGTGGAAAAAGCTAAGTCCGCTGAATATAAAGAGATAATCCTTGTTTTTCGTGTAGAAATAGCTTAGGAGTATAAAGAGCATGGACGGGAAAACATATCTCTCGTGCATCTTGACAGAGAAGATATACACCGTGAACATGAGAAGAGCCGCCGCAGGGAACACGACCTCCTTGGCTCTTTCCTTTCTCGCAAACCACATAAATATAGCACATAATGCGGTCGCAAGGCACGGGCCGAACCAGTTGAGAACAAAAAGCCCCACTCCGCTTTCGGGGAGAGCGCCCCAGTTCTTGCCTATCATATCCCAGAAATTATAAGCATTTATGGAATAATAAGCGTAGTAATCCATAGTTGACTTGTATCTGTCGATAAGCCAAAGGTAATCAAAACCGCTTGTGTACGGCTTTGCCACAGCCAAAATTACAACAAGTGCGGAAAGAACCCCTAAGCCTAAGCCCTTGAAATTCTTTTTATATACAGTATAGAAAAGATAAACAGGCGCAAAAATCAGCATCTGAGGCTTTGTGATAACGGAGAGACCATATAGCGCACCCGAAAAAAGAAGCTTATCTTCAAGAAGAAGCCACATTGAGAAGAGAAGTATCATCAGGCACCATGAGTCAGCCTGCCCCCACACGGTCGAGTTAATCAGAACTGCGGGGCAAAAAAGATAAAGTGCCGCAGCTAAAAAGCTTTCTGTTTTGTTAAGCTTCTTTGATCCGAGGTGATACAAGACGTACGCACACACGATATCGCCGATAATTGACGGCAGTTTAATCAACAGCGTGAAGCCCTGAGAATAGAAATCCCAGCCGAGAGCGGTTCTTATCTTATCCATCCAGCCGAGTATATAGAGAAATCCCGGAGGGTAGTCAAGATAAAGGCTTGTATTGTAAACGCCTTGATAACCGACCGTATTGACGGACTCTCCCCACGCCTTAAAGAGCGTGATGTCGGTTTCGTAGCCGACAGTCGAGTAACCTACTACAAGTCGGAAGAGAAATGCCGCAAAAAGCAACAAAAATATTAGCAAACGGTTATTAAGCTTGAGTCCGTCTGTCTTTTCACACTTAAATGCAAAGAGAACCGACGCCCCTAAGAACAATAACGCAAAGATGATATTAAGGGTCATGCCCTATCTCCTTTCTCGGAAAGAAATATATGTATATTCTATGTTTTCCCCTTGACCGAAGTGTGTGGAAACAATAAAATATAGGTGAAAAAACTTGCGTTTTTTCTCCGAGTGATTCCTTTTGATTGTATATTAAACGGAGAAAAAATGCAACAGACTAAATGCTCTGACAGCAAATTGTACACTATTATATATAGGTATAGGGAGGAATTATTTTGAATTTCCGATTTTTTCACGAAGACCCCGATATTCTTCATGTTGGCTGTGAGCCAAACAGAAGCTACTACACACCGTTCGCCTCTGAGGAGGAAATCGCTGAGGGAGACAGCTCTCACCTTCTCATGCTAAGCGGAGAATGGTATTTTAAGTACTATGAGTCATTTGCCGACACATTCAAAAACGCATTTTTCACCGATGACGATGAGAACGGACTTGATATTGACGAGAATAATATGTCAATTGTCGAGGTTCCGGCCGTTTGGCAAAGCTACGGTGTGGACAAGCACCAGTATACTAACATAAGATACCCATTCCCTTATGATCCGCCGTTTGTACCGGAGGATAACCCTTGCGGACTTTATATCAAGCATTTCGAGTTAAGTGACGAGGAGCTTCACTTCAAGTCCTATCTGAATTTCGAGGGTGTGGACTCCTGTTTCTATCTCTGGGTAAATGGTGAATTTGCGGGATACTCCCAGGTTTCTCACTCCACAAGTGAATTTGACATTAGCGACCTTCTGAATGAGGGCGACAACGAAATCGCCGTACTTGTACTCAAGTGGTGTGACGGCTCATACCTCGAGGATCAGGATAAACTCAGGATGAGCGGTATTTTCCGTGATGTTTATATTCTCTTCCGCCCGGAAAATCATCTTAGAGATTACTTCATAAAGACTAAGCTTTCCGATAATTACAGCCATGCTGATGTGAAAATCGAGCTTGATAAAATCGGCGAGGTTGATGTAGCATGCGAGCTATACGATGCAGACGGCATAATGATAGCTCAAGCCGAGGAAAATGACGGCTGTCTCAGCCTAAGCCTTGATAACCCCGAGCTTTGGAGCGCTGAAACACCTTATCTTTACACTCTACTCATCTATGCGGGCACGGAGATAATTCCGCAGTCACTTGGAATCAACGAGGTCAAGGTAAAGAACGGCGTTGTTCTTTGGAACGGTCAGAAAATCAAAATCAAGGGTGTAAACCGTCACGACAGCGACCCAGTCACGGGCTACACGATAAGCGAGGAACAGGCTCTTCGTGACCTCACACTCATGAAACAGCACAATATCAACGCTATTCGCACAAGCCACTATCCGAATGCTCCTTGGTTCTTACAGCTTTGCTCCGAAATGGGATTCTATGTGATTGCTGAGGCAGACCTTGAGAGCCACGGTGCGGCAACTTGCTTCGGCGGCTATGACCTTGACCATTATTCTGCACTTGCAGTAGAGCCGATGTTCAAAAAAGCTATTCTCGACAGATCTCAAAGAAGCGTTATCCGTGACAAGAACAACGCTTGCATCTTTGCTTGGTCTCTCGGCAACGAATCCGGCTGGGGCGAAAATCTTGAGAATGCCGCAAGATGGGTGAAGTCCTACGATCCGTCAAGACTTCTTCACTACGAGAACTGCCACGTTGAAGCTTACGGCAGAAAGAACGACACATCCATGCTCGACCTTTACTCTCATATGTACTGGCCGACAGAGAAAATAGACGAGTACTTCTCAACCACCGCAATCAAGACACCGTTCATTCAGTGTGAGTACATTCATGCTATGGGCAACGGTCCCGGAGACATTTCCGATTACATGGAGCGTTTCTGGAAGTATGACGGATTTGTCGGCGGATTTGTCTGGGAGTGGTGCGACCACGCTGTCTACGGCGGAAGAACTCCCGATAACTGTGATATTTACCGCTACGGCGGCGACAACGGAGAATTTCCGCATGACGGAAACTTCTGCATGGACGGTCTTGTCTATCCAGACAGAACACCTCACACGGGCTTGCTCGAATACAAACAGGCTAT
Source organism: Bacteroidaceae bacterium (assembly GCA_963589785.1). GTDB lineage: Bacteria > Bacillota > Clostridia > Oscillospirales > Acutalibacteraceae > SIG603. The sequence continues at coordinate 76,660 of CAVAMJ010000006.1, forward strand.
CCGTCCATTAAGCGCAAAATGGCTTGATAAAGACAAGGGATTAGTCGAGATTACAAACAGACTCGATTTTCTCTATTCCGATGATCTGCTTGATATTTCCTATGAAATAAAATCAGACGGCGAAACAGTGGCAAGCGGCGAAGTTGATGTCAGCATTGCTCCGCACGCAACTGAAACCGTAACGATAGACGGCTTCACAGGTGAAGGAAGCGAAAGTCTTTACTTCTACTACACATCTAAATTTGACACAGACTACTGCGACGAAGGCTATGAGCTCGGCTTTGACCAGCTTATTTACAGCGAAGAGGAATATTCCGCTCCCGCACTTATCCCCGGCGAGCTTGATATATCTGAGGACGGAACAAGAATTTATATCACCTCCGACTCATTCTCCTATACCTTCAATAAGAAGAACGGTATGCCTGAGAAAATGGTTAAGCTTGGCGAGCAGATAATCACAAAGCCCGTAGAATTTAACCTCTGGCGTGCTCCGACAGATAACGACCAGTACATTCGCCTTGAGTGGGAAAGATACGGCTACGACAGAGCAACAACAAGAGTATATTCCATAGATGCAAACAAAAATTCTGACGGAAACTGCGAAATCCGTGTAAAATACGGCATTGCCGCAATCTTCATTCAGAAATTTATAGATGTCTCTGCTGTTTGGACTATCGACTCCGAGGGCAATATCAACGTAAAGTTTGACTGCAAAAAGGACGAAAAATTCCCGTATCTTCCGAGATTCGGTCTCAGATTCTTCATGCCGAGAATTTTCGATACCGTAGATTATTTCGGCTATGGCCCGTTTGAGAGCTACGAGGACAAAAAGCTTGCAAGCTCACTTGATTTCTTCACGGAGAACTTGTCGGATATGCACGAGGACTACATTAAGCCTCAGGAGAATTCGAGCCACTTCGGAACAAGAAATGTGACCATGCTAAACGGCAAGCTTGCTGTCAGCTTCTCCTCCGAAAAGCCGTTCTCATTCAATGCTTCCGAGTACACACAAGAGGAACTCACAAGCAAAAAGCACAACTATGAGCTTCAGAAATGTGGCGACAGCGTTCTTTGCGTTGACTACCGCATGAGCGGAATCGGATCAAATTCCTGCGGCCCCGAGCTTCTCTCACAGTACAGAATGAACGAGAAGAAATTCTCATTCGAGCTTGATATTCAGGTTATCTAAACATATGCTAAAAATAAAACTCCGATCGTCTGATCGGAGTTTTTCCTTTTAGATTAACTTTTTCTTTGTCCACTTGTCGCCCTTTATTCTTATGTAGAAGAATATCGCTCTTACAAACCAGTCGGAGCACATTGCAATCCAAACGGCTACAACGCTGACATTGAAGAAGTGAATGAGAACATAAGTCAAGAGAACTCTTAAAAGCATCATGCTTGCAAGCGAGACATACATCGTGTACTTGACATCGTTAGATGCTCTGAGTGCATTCGGAAGTGCGAACGCAAACGGCCAAATGATAACAGCACAAACAGCATGCACATAGAAGCACTTTAGCGTAAGCTCTGTTGTTGCGTCACTTAAGTTATATAGGCTTAGAATCGGGTATCTCGCAAAGAAGAGTATTGCAGTTGTAATCCAAACGAGAATATAAGCAATGAGCATAAGCTTGCGGATATATTTTCTTGCTTCTTCATATTTTCCCGCACCGACACACTGACCGACAACGGTAATCATTGTGACACCGATAGACATACCCGGAGTAATCTGGATACTTGCGATATTGGCACAAATTGCGTTAGCAGTGATTGATGTTGTACCGAGAACGGCAACAATAGCCGCTACTATGATTTTACCGACCTGGAAAATAGAATTTTCTATGCCGTTCGGAACACCGATATAAAGAATTTTCTTTATCATCGGAAAATCAAGCTTAACTTTATGCAAAGCGTTATAGCTGATTATTCTTTTCTTATTAAAGAGAAGTATTGTGATAAATATCGAGCCGATAATTCTCGAAAGAAGCGTTGCCCATGCGGCGCCTGCAACCTCCATACCACAGACGTAAATGAATATCGCATTACCGACAACATTAAGACCGTTCATGAGGAACGATGTGAGCATACTGGTCTTGGAATCGCCCATAGACCTGAAAAGTGCCGCACCCGAGTTATAAATCGCAATGAACGGGTACGATGCCGCCGTCAGCAAAAAATAAGTCTGAGCGTAACTCATAACATCGGCGTCTACATTGCCGTAAAGTGCCTTTAATATCGGATTTCTGAGCGCACAGCAGATAACGCCGAAAATCAGCGAAACAAACAGCGCAACATAAAAAAGCTGGTTTGCTGACTTGCCCGCATTTTTCTTGTCGCCCATTCCGATGTACTGAGCAGCAACGACAGAACCGCCCGTAGCAAGCGCCGTGAAGAGTGTCAGAAACAAAATATTGATGCTGTCAACAATTGAAACTCCCGATACCGCCGACTCACCGCACGAGGACACCATGACCGTATCCGCAAGACCTATCGTCATCGCAAGCATCTGCTCCACTACAAGGGGAACGATGATTGCTCTGAGCTGTTTGTTCGTAAACATAGGCTTGCTTTTAATGCTTTCCTCCATTTACTTAATACCTCTTTTCTTCCGTAATACATACACGCTTATTTTAGTACCGAATGCAACTTATTTCAATAATTATTACTGATATTCTGCCATAATAAGTTTTTATAATCAATCATAAGTAAAATGTATTTCAAAGCCTTGTCCCCTTTCTGTCCTGCACACGTATGTATAATTTAGCCATAACAACAAAACAAAAACAAATCAAATTCAAACAAAGAACAAAAGGGGAGATTAAAAATGATAACCGAAAGAGCAGAAACCAAAACTAAAAAATACTATTTTACCCATTAGGTGCTGTGAGCACATTAATTTCAAGACTATATTTCAGTACAATAAAAATACCTTACAGCACAACAAATTTACTAAAAGAGCGGGCTAATAAGTCCGCTTGTTTCAATTTTAGGGATAAAAAATCTCTTGCCGCAAAGCAAGAGATTTTCTCGTTTTTTCTAATTTAATGTTAAATCTCTGTGATAACAGAATTCATAAGCGCTACGGTCTTTGCGGCAGCAGCCTTTGCAAAGGTAGGATAATCAACAGACGCATCGTCGTTTGCATTATCTGAAATGCTTCTCAAAACGACAAACGGAATGCTGTTCATATAGCATACATGAGCGATAGCGCCGCCCTCCATCTCACATGCATATGCGCCGAAATCACGATTGAGTTTCAAGCAGAATTCTCCGTCACTCACGAACTTGTCACCTGTAACGACAACTCCGCTCATAACCTTGCCGTCATAGATTTTCTCAGCATGAGATTTAATCTTCTCGGCAGTATCAGTGTCGCACTCAAATTCTATCTTTCCTATGCCCGAAACAAAGCCGACCGGGTCGCCAAGTGCAGAGGTGTCCATATCGTACTGTACGCAAGCCGTACCGACAACGAGATCTCCGATTTTCACGCCCTCGCCTATTCCTCCGGCAACCCCCGGGTTAATTATAAGTCTGGGGCTATAAACAAGCGCCATAACCTGTGCGCAAGCCGCCGCATTGACCTTTCCGGGGTTGCATCTTGCGACAACTACATCGACTCCCTTAAGTTTGCCTGAAACAAACTCGAGCCCTGCGATAGTCTTCACCTCGGTATCAGTCATTTCAGACTTGATTCCGTCTACTTCTATGTCCATTGCTCCGATTATACCTATCATCGGCAATTCCTCCGTTTTATTTAGAATTACAATCGTATTTTAGCATATCGACCCGCTCTTAACAAGTTGCGAATACGACATAATTTTGGTAAAATCAAATCCAAGAAAAACAAAAGACAATCCACACTATGCAAGGATATAATTATGAATAATAAAAACTCTCGGTCTTTTCGCGATATTTTGGCAATCTCTGTCACAATTATACTTGTGCTAATTTGTTTCTTTGCCTTTTCGGAAATGACAAATCACCACCTAAGTGACCCCAACTCTTACAATACCTATGAGCTTCAGGCAAAATCTTGGCTTGACGGCAGACTTGACCTTGATAATTACGAGTGGCTCGAGCTTGCTACCTACGGCGGCAAATACTACGTGAGCTTCCCGCCGCTTCCAAGCGTGATTCTTCTGCCGTTCGTTGCCCTTTTCGGCATGGGAACAGATAGTTACATAGCCTTTGCGGCACTGCTTCTGGGAATTAGCTTTACTTATCTTCTTTCGAGAAAGCTGGGACTTTCCCCTTTTGGCTCTTCACTCATAACAGCCGCCATGTATCTCGGAACGAATATGCGGCAAATCACCTCGGATGCATGGGTTTGGTTTTTCGCTCAGAATCTCGCGTACCTTTTTACCGTCCTCTGCTTCTTCTGTGCTTTATACGGCAAAAAAGGCTTATCCATGCTATTTCTTGCTTGTGCGGTGGGATGCAGACCTTTCCAGCTGATTTACTTTCCCATAGCTTTGATTATATTGCTAAGTAAAATTGACGGTGTTAATTTAGCTGTCAAAATAAAAAGTTTGATTTTCAAGAAAATATGGGTCTATGCTCCCGCTTTATTGATTGTGATTTTCTACTGTGCATATAATTTTGCCCGTTTCGGCAGTATATTTGAGTTCGGTCACAACTATCTCCCTGAATTTTTGCGCAGTGAGGACGGACAATTCTCTCTAACTTATTTTATCGCAAATCTCCCATGTCTTTTCAGACTCCCAACACTTAAATCGGGGACACTTCTCGTCACGGCATTTGACGGCATGAGCATTTTCCTTGTCATACCGTTCTTTACGGTTTATCCTGTATCTATTCTTCTCGCCTTTATAAGAGACAGAAAAATCGAAAACGGCATTTATCACGCAGTCGGTTCAGTCCTAATTCTTCTGCACATTTTTCTTCTGCTTTGCCACCGAACCATGGGCGGCGCACACTTCGGCAACCGCTACATCATGGACACCGTGCCTATGCTCCTTTTCCTCTCAGCATTATCATTTAACCAAATCTTCGCCAAAAAGGATAGCATCAGCCTTGTGCTTAACATTATCTGCTTCATATGCTTTACATTCGGAGCGTTTCTCAATTTCTTCGGCACAGCGCTTTTCTACGGGGCGGAATTTTCTTTCATAGCATTCGGCTAAAATCCAAATTAAAAAACTAAGCGAACGGAAAACTTCTCCGTTCGCTTTTGTTTTTTACTTTTCTTCGTAGATATATTCTTCCGTCGAGGACAAATCGATAAAATCGTCGCTCACCTGAACAACTCTTATTCTGTCGCCCGATTTCAGCTCTACATTTTGAAGTTTAAGGGTATTTGAACGCACCTGAAGCGTATCGGTATAGCGTTCATCATTGATATAAATGTAGCTTGACGGTGTGAAATTCTCACCCTTAACGATAAGCTCGCCGTTCTGATAGTAGCAATGCTTGATTGAAATCTCGCTGACTCCCATGTGAATATCGGTCGGAGTGTATTTATTTTCGCCGTTCCAGCAGTTTTTCTCACCGTAAAGCATATCGTACTCTGTCTGCTCGAGCATATCAAGGTAGTTCTCGTCATCCTTACATTCCTGATGAATTTTCGTGAGAATACCGTTGTTCATTCCAAGTCTTGACATAACATATGACGAGAGCTCATATGCTTCGAGGTCGTTTCTTTGCTTTTTAAGGTCAAAGTTCGAGTACATGACATATTCTGTCTCAAACAAATCACCGAACATCAATTCATTTGTATCAATGTTAAGCGACGGCATATGATCGCCGTACATCACGACTACGGTCGGTTCATCGTAAGAATCGAGCCACTCACAAAGCGACTTGATAAATTCATCGGTCTCACGCATCTGGGTCGCATAGTATTCCACCTGATTAATCAGTGCATCGCTCTCGATATCGGAATAGAGCACCTTAACCGCATTATCCTTATTGTACGAGGTGGGATACGAGCCGTGAGTCTGAACGGTTATCGTGTAGAGGAAGTCCCGTCCCTCAGTGTTATCAAAGCATTTCTTTATTTCAGGCAGAAGGTACTGATCCTTCATCCAGCCGGTTTCGGTTGTTGTGTAACTTGAAATATATTCCTTTGTGAGGAAGTAATCAAATCCGAGAGAAGCAAAGACGCTGTTTCTGTCGTAGAAAGTAGCATTATTATTGTGAAGTGCGTAAGTGGTGTAGCCCAGCTCTTTTAAATCTCTTGCCACGGTCTCAGGACATTCTGATTTTAGTACTGTTTTGTAGGGGTATTCGCCCGTGCCGAAGAAATCGAGATCCATTTGAGAGATAATCTCGAACTCTGTGTTCGCCGTACCCGAACCGATAGACGGAACGCTGAGCTTGCCCCAGCTGTAATTTTGCTTGAGATAACTGTAATACGGTGTGGGGTCTTCACTAAAGGAAACATCACTGAGTAAATTCAAGTCAAAAAAGCTCTCAAGCTGAATGAAAATTATATTCGGCTTTTCTGTCGGCTCTTCATCTGCTATATTCTCGATTTTCTCAAGTGCCTCATTCTCCGCATCAAAATTGTCGGGGGTATCAATTCCTCTTTCAACCGTACCACGGAAGAAACAATAGACAAAGCCGTAATTTGAATACGACTGCTTGATATTGGTAAGCTTAATCTTCTTGACTCCAAGACCGCCGATATCGAAAATAAGTAAGATAGTAAGCAAAACACAAGCGGCTGTTGTAATGATACTTCTTCTGAAATCGACATTTGACCTCGGTGCTTTTCTGAAAACAAGCACAGCTACAAACACAACCAATAGGATAAGCACTATCAAAAGCGGTACGGTGACAACCGTGATATACTTACTGATAAAATTCCAGCTTATCTGAAGTATAGAGATATCGATAAAGCAAAGCGGATTAGTTCTGTAAGAAAGAACATAGGAATTTATCGAGCCAAGAGTTATCCAAAAGACCGACACAAGTGTCAGCACAAAATATTTTCTCTTGAAAAACTGGCACACGGACAAGGTCATCGTAATGAATGCCCAGTCGAATATAAAGGACATAGGATGACAAAAAAGCTGGTCTGTGAACAGCGACAAAATCCCTGTTTTTCTCGCAAGAACCTCTATTATCAGGTTAATTATCAGTCCCCATACGACGCAAAGCAAAAACGGTCGCTTGAGAAATTTCTGAAATCTTTCGTACATAATAAGCCTCATTTTATTGAAAGGATTATCGCACACAAAATGGCTGTAATCCTAAATCATGCCGCAAATTAGATAATTAAAATTTGCCTCACTTTCCATATAGGCGAGAAGCATCTTATCAATTATTAGATTATAGTACTCTTATAGGTGATTTTCAAGCGAAAAACGGACACGGATAATCCGTGCCCGTCAAAAATATAATAATAACTGTCAGTCTTAAATCAGAACTTCAACTTAGCGGTTCTCCGTGTCCTCAGTGTCGACTTCGTATGAAATTTCATTGTTGTCTTCGGAGAATTCCTCATCGGAATTTGAAGCCTCTCGGCTATCGTCATTTGATACAGCAAGATCCTCAGAAACTTCGCTCTGCGAGCTTATCTCTTCGCCTGCATCATCATAGAGCACCTCGTACGGCTCATCCGCGACGTCCTCGATACTGCTTATATCCGATGAAATATTGACAAGCGTCTCGAGGTCTTCGTCCGAAATGAAAATCATATTGTTTTTCGTTTCTTCACTCTGCGTACCGTCCGTATAATCGAACATTACCGCATTGTCATTCTGATTTGTGTTATCAAGCGAATTCTCTATGATTTCAAACAGCTTATCATAGTTCTCTTCGCTTGTTGTGGAGTCAAAGTAAAGAACATCCGTTGGTTGTGCCGCTTCGTAACCGTCAGATTCCTGATAATCATACTCACTGAGTCTGATTGAAACCTCCGTGAGATTGCCGTCCTCATACGTCTTCTTTGCGTCACTTACAACCTCTGCCGCATCACCCGTGAGGGCTTTTTTGATGTAGCTTACTATCTTCGGATTTCTCTTAGTGACATCGTAGATAACATAGTACGGCTTTCCTGAGTCGTTTCCGCCTATGGCGACGCTTATACCGCTTGAGTAAACACAAGTTTCCACGCCGTTTTCTGTGGCATCTTCAGCAAACACGCTCATGAACTCTTCCTTATCATCAAACTCGAAGTTAAGGTTCTTGTAATTAACATAAATATAAGAAACCGTGGAAGCATCCGGAACAGTGCTGTAAATCTTCTTATATTCCTCGTTATTCTCCTTGCACTTTTGAATCTTCTTGTTAAGGAATTCCGTGATTTTTACCTCACGAACCATGGTCGAACCGTTCTTAAGCTTGATTATGAGGTCGCGACTGTCGCTATATGTCAGATTATTATAGCTGTGTCTGTCGGAATTCTGTGCTAGAATTTCAAGAACACAAGAGATAGTGCCCTCATCGTTATAATCAATCTTAGCCGCCTTATCACTGTAATAGTCTAAGCTTTCGTCTCTCGTCACGCTGAACGAGCCGGCAGAGGACTTAATCTGAACGCTCTCTACCTCATCGACTGTAGGCACCTGATTTCTTAGGTGATTGCCGCAAAGCACACCAAGATAAGTGATAAGCGCCGATATTGCGACTATTATCAGGAACGAAGGGATACTTCTTAGCATGCTCCTGAGGCTTTTCGAGGTGAGTATCTCATAGAGGAAAAACACCGCCACGGCCACCGTCATGAGAATAACGCAATAGGACATGTCCATGTAATATTCGTCATAGATACCCGAGACAAATACTCCGAAGAACATCGCCAAGAACGGGAAAGTGAGACTGCATCTGAAAAACACCTGTGTGATTTTTCCCGAGGAGGGCTTGCCCGCTGTCTCGCTCTTTCTTTTAATAAAGGAGTAAAGCGCAATTGAAAAGATCAAGGCAAACAGCAGAAAGGTGTAGACATAGCCTTGCCATCTGCCAAGGACATAATCAAATTTATAATTGAATAAGAGCGAAAACGGCATTGCCAACGCAAAGTTATTTGCCGGGCTCAGTATTCGAGGCATACCGGACAGAGTGACTATCTGACCGGCAAGAACTGCCATAACCTCAAAAAGCGTGATTATCGCTCTAGGCAAACAAAGTGTCAGTCCGCTTGCGACAAAATTGGTGAATGCTGTACCCGTCACGCTCATTCCAAGCAAAGTGCTCGATGCGACAACGGCACTCGCGAGAAGATAGAACACCAAATACTTGATTGTTCCGCCTATCGCCATGTGACCGCCACTAAAAAGGAAGCTGAGCAAAAACTGCAAAAGCATATTTGCAAAGACAACCATGCCTATCCATGTCATCACAGAGCAAGCAAGACTTATGAAGGTACAGGCTCTCGTATTAGGCAAGGAATCATAAATATCCGAAGCACTTCTTTTGTTCAAATACTTGAATGCGCCGTATGTCAAAACATAAGAGCCGACAAGCATAAACGCCAGAAGCGACAAATGCATGCCCGTGTGCGTTGCATAATGCAAGGCTTCGGTATCTTGATATTGATATTGCCTTATTTCTAACAGCTGAATGATAACAGGTATTGCCGTAGTCATCATCGTGAGAATCATAAGGACAATTCCCTGCATTTTAAGCTGTTTAATCCCATCCCTGTAAAGCTTGGGGTTGAAATTATTACTCATAATCATTATTCTCCTCGCTCACAAGGTATCCTCTTGCGCTAAGTTCGTAAATAAATATCTCCTCGAGCGAAAGCGGAAGTACATCCAAAATAAGTGGGTCTAATTCTTGGAATTTGGAGCGTATCGCATCCTTATCCCCTCTTACAATCAGATTTGCCACACTTCCGTGCTTTTCGTAATCGAGATAGTGAATACCATCAAATTTCTCTCGTCCGAAGTCAGACTCGGCAAATGCCACCTGAACCTTGACAAGCTTTGTCTGGAGCTCGTCGACATCGCTCTCGAACACCAAGCCTCCCTGATAGAGAAGTGCGAGCCTATCGCAGGTATCCTCCAGCTCTCTCAAAGAATGTGAGGTTATAACCACACATGAATTGTTGTCTGCGACGTCGGCATAAATCTCCTTTTTCAATAGGTTTCTCATTACCGGGTCGAGACCGTCAAAGGTTTCATCAAGGAAAATATACTTTGCCCTTGTGCTGAGCGCAAGTATAGATGCCGCCTGGCGCTTCATTCCCTTGGAAAAGCTTGCAATCTTTTTCTTGCGGTTAAGTCCGAAAGCCCTTGCGAGATAATCAAAACGCTCTCTGTCAAAGCTTTCGTAGGATGCGGCATAAAAATCCTCCATGCGATTCAAATCAGCTTGCGGTAAAAAGTAGAGGTCATCGGGCACAAAGGCAATATTCTTTTTTGCGGCATGATTGTTGTAGATATTTTTTCCGTCAAGCTTGGCTTCTCCGTCGCTCTTTTCGTAAATACCCGCAATCACACGGAGCATGGTAGACTTGCCGGCACCGTTTGCACCGACAATCCCGTAAACAGAGCCTTCGTTTAACTTGAGACTTATGCCGTTCAAAACTCTGTTGCCGTCAAACTCCTTGCTTATATTCTTAAGCTCTATCACCTTGCACCCTCCTCTTCGCAGCAGTCCTTAACTGCCTTAATTAAGTCTTTTTCTTCAATCCCACTGCTTAAGAGCCTGCGAACAATCTCCTTTAATTCGTCTAAACTGTCAAGCGCCCTCTCCTTAATCTTCTGTACGGCATCCACTGAGACAAAGCGACCTTGTCCCGGTGCCGAGTAGCAAAGTCCGCGCCTTTCAAGCTCGGCATATGCCTTCTGGATGGTATTCGGATTGATCGAAAGCTCATAAGCTAATTCTCTGACCGACTGCAGCTGATCCATCGGCTTGAGAACTCCGGTGGATATCTCCTTCTCCACCGATGCCACTATCTGCTCGTAGATAGGAGTCCTTGCATACTTATCAACATTCAAATTTGAAATCTCCTTTTTCAAACATACAATTCGTCAACTCACTGTACTATACTGAATAGTACACCTAATATAGTAAAAAGTCAAGCATAATAAAAGCAAACAAATAACAAAAACGAGAAAACAGAGCTGATGCGGTTCAGCTCTGTTTTCTCTAGAGGGGGGTGTGAGTAAACCGATAATCGGTTTCTCACTTTTTGAAATATATATTGAGGAGGGTAAAAAGCAACCAAGAAAGATGCGGTTTCTTTCGGTTACAGCTATATTATATCTTCTTTAAAAGAAATTTTGTTAAAGAGCCGTGAACAAACATTTAATTTATTATGCTTAATTTATTAACAGCTTAATTTTCTCCACAAGAAAATATTCACTTGTACTTTTTCACGATACATTTAAATTAAGCCGATTTTCGTGCATTTGCGAACAGAAAAAAATATTTGATTTTCTTCAAACAAATGTTTGAAATTTTAAAAGCTATGTGTTATACTTAAATAAACATAGAACAAAATACTTCAAAGTGGGTTTATAATATGAAAGCATTAACAAAAAGTCAGCAAAAGGTATATGATTTTCTAAAAGAAGCACTGCAGTCGGGTGTGCCGCCTACGGTTCGTGAGATTTGCGCCGGAACCGGACTTTCCTCCACAAGCACGGTTCACACTCACCTCAAGACGCTCGAGAAGCTTGGCTACATAACAAAGGACGACGGCAAGAACCGTGCTATTAAGATCTGCGGTGTAACTCCGATTCAGCAGGTTCCGATAGTCGGCCTCGTCACTGCGGGAACTCCGATACTTGCCTTTGAAGAAGCAGACGGCTACCTCCCATACCCTATATCTAACGGCGAGAAGGATCTCTTCGCTCTTCATGTGCGTGGATTCAGCATGAAAAATGCGGGAATTCTTGACGGTGACTTGGTTGTCGCCGAAAAGGGAGTTCATGTCGAGAACGGCGATATTGTCGTTGCTATGATTGAGGACGAAGCTACGGTTAAGAGAATTTTCTACGAGAACGACCGTGTTCGCTTGCAGCCAGAAAATCCCGATTTCGAGCCAATCTATACTCGTGACTGCACTGTTCTCGGAAAAGTTATTTCCGTCCAGAGATATTATTGATAACTTTGAGTTTTCAACGATTTTCTAAAATAAGTTAAAAAGTCCGCAGAGATTTTCTGCGGACTTTCTTTTGCGCCTTAAAATTCAAGCAGCGCTGAACCCAACGGAACAGCGCCACCGAAAAATTATAGAAGAACTTGTATTCTGTTTAGTTCTGAGATTAAACCAAGTGGCAAGCAACATAGTGGTTCGGAAGAACCTCTTTGAGCTGTGGCTTAGACTCCTTGCACTTATCGCAAGCAATCGGGCAACGACCAGCAAAGTTGCATCCCTTTGGAGTATTAATCGGAGAAGGAACATCACCCGAGAGAATCTGTCTCTTCTTAGCAACCTCTGAATCAGGATCCGGAATCGGAACAGCTGAGAGAAGAGCCTTTGAGTATGGGTGAAGTGTGTTAGCATAAAGATCATCACTTGATGCAAGCTCTACGACATTACCGAGGTACATAACTGCGATACGGTCGGAGATGTACTTAACGATGTTAAGGTCATGAGCAATGAAGAGATAAGTGAGATCGCTCTGCTGCTGAATGTCATGAAGAAGGTTGATAACCTGAGACTGAATGGAAACGTCAAGAGCGGAGATAGGCTCGTCGCAAACAACGAACTTCGGCTCGATAGCAAGTGCTCTTGCGATACCGACACGCTGTCTCTGACCACCGGAGAACTCGTGTGGAAAACGGTTAGCGTGCTCTCTGTTAAGACCGACGGTCTCGAGGAGTTCATAAACTCTTTCCTGTCTTCTCTTAGCGTCATACATATGGTGGATTTCCATGCCCTCGGAGATGATGGAGGAAACTGTCATACGTGAGTCGAGAGAAGCGTAAGGATCCTGGAAGATAATCTGAGCATCCTTGGAGAAATTGAACTTATCCTTGCTCTTCTTGAGGTTGACCTCTTTACCCTCGAATTCGATGGTACCGCTTGTAGCCTGGTAAATACCCATTGCGACACGGCCTAATGTGGACTTACCGCAACCGGACTCACCAACAAGACCTAAGGTCTCGCCCTTGTAGATATCTAAAGAAACATTATCAACAGCCTTAAGAGTGCCTCCGCTTACCTTGAAGTATTTGCAAACATTCTTAAGAGAAAGGAGAACTTCCTTGTTGTTATTTTCAGGCATTCTTGTCACCTCTTTCTTCAGCACTTGGGCAGTCTGGGTGGAGCAGCCAGCATGTAGCCTCGTGGATACCGTCTATCTTGTAGGTATCCGGCTGTGCCTCATGACAAATCTGCATGCATCTCTCGCATCTTGCGCCGAATCCGCAACCCTTCGGAGGATTGAGAAGATCCGGTGGTGTACCAGGGATAGATGTGAGTCTTTCCTTCTTGGTAGCATCTGCTGTCGGAAGAGAAGCAAGAAGTGCCTTTGTATACGGATGAGTTGGGTTGTAGAAAATATCTCTTACTGTACCCGTCTCTACTATCTTACCTGCATACATAACAGCAACACGGTCAGCAACCTGAGCAACAACACCGAGGTCATGTGTGACAAGGATGATAGCTGTGTTTGTTCTCTCTTTGATTTCAAGCATAAGATCCATGATCTGAGCCTGAATTGTAACGTCAAGAGCTGTAGTCGGCTCGTCGGCGATGAGGAGCTTCGGCTCGCAGCAAAGTGCCATAGCGATCATAGCTCTCTGTCTCATACCTCCGGAGAACTCATGAGGATACTGCTGAGCACGCTCTTCCGCATTCGGAATGTTAACGAGCTTTAAGTACTTGATAGCCTCATCGTGAGCTTCCTTAGAGGAAAGGTGTCTGTGGTGCTTGATAGCCTCAACGATCTGCTTACCGACCTTCATAGTCGGGTTAAGGCAGGTCATAGGATCCTGGAAGATCATAGCTACTTCCTTACCACGGATGGACTGCATCTCTTTTTCGCTTGCGGCAACAATGTCGTGCTCGTCAAGCTGAATGCTACCGGAAACAATTCTTCCCGGTGGCATTGGGTTAAGCTTCATGATGGTCTGGCAGGAAACGGACTTACCGCAGCCGGACTCACCAACAATAGCGAGAACTTCGCCTTCGTCTACATGGAATGTGACACCACGAACAGACTTAACCTCGCCTGCGTAGGTATCAAAGGAGAAGTTTAGATCTTTAACGTCAACAACTGTCTTAGCCATAGTTAATTTCTTCTCCTTTCATTATCTTCTGAGCTTAGGATCGAATGCGTCTCTCAAGCCGTCGCCGAGGAGGTTGAAGGAGAGCATTGTGAGACAGATAGCAACAGCAGGAACAACGAGCTGGAGCGGATATGTCTGGAATGCCTGCTGACCTGCCTGAGCAAGAGTACCCCAAGAGGAATACGGAACAGGAACGCCGAGTCCTAAGTAAGAGAGCCAAGCTTCTGTGAAGATTGCGCTCGGAATAGCAAGTGTTACGTTGATGATAACAACAGAGAGGGTGTTCGGAACAAGGTGTCTTGCGATAATTCTGCCGACACCGCCGCCCAATGCCTGAGCTGCGATAACGAACTCCTGCTCTTTAAGCTGAATGATCTGACCACGAACAAGTCGAGCCATACCGGTCCAACCTGTAACGGCATAGGCAATAACAATTGTCCAAAGACCTGCAGGAAGAACCATCATCAAAAGAACGATAATGATAAGGTAAGGAATACCGTTGATAACTTCAACAATTCTCATCATGATGTTATCAACAGCGCCTCCGAAGTAACCGGAGATACCGCCGTAGATGATACCGACGATGAAGTTAATGAAAACAGCAGCGAATGCGATGAAGAGAGAAACTCTACCGCCCTCCCAAACTCTTGTGAACAGGTCACGTCCGAGTGTATCTGTTCCAAAAACATGGTGGTGGATTTCTGGGTTTCCGTCAGCGTCTGTGAGAACCTGACATTCTGTCCATACGCCTGCGTTAACGTGAGCGTAGTGCTGCTCTCTGCCCTCAAATGGAGAGAAGAACGGAATAATGATGGAGCCGAGAATCATAAGAACAATGATAGCTGCACAAACGAGTGCGACCTTATTCTTAACGAATCTGCCCATAGCATCACGGAAAAAGGTTGTGCTTGGTCTTGAGATACCTTCACGGTTTTCCGGGTCAGGACCAACCCACTGGAATTTACTCTTAGCGATATTTTCCATTATTTGGATCCTCCTGAAACTTTTACTCGTGGGTCAATTAAGCCGTATACAAGGTCAACAACGAGGTTGCAGAGAATGAGGAAGGTACCGTAGAAGATTGTAGTACCCATGATCATTGTGTAGTTAACCTGCTGGATGCTTGTAACGAAAGACTTACCCATGCCTGGAACTGAGAAGATAGACTCAACAACGAATCCACCTGTTAAGATACCGGCTGTTGTAGGTCCGAGGATAGTAACAACAGGAAGGATAGCGTTTCTTACGCCGTGCTTCCAGATGATAGCTGCCTGAGAAAGACCCTTTGCCTTTGCAGTCTTGATGTAATCCGAACCAAGAACATCAAGCATACTTGTACGCATAAGACGTGAAACTGATGCGATAGTACCGAAGCCCATTGCGACAACAGGAAGAATCTTGCAGTTCCAAGAGTTCCAGCCTGTGATCGGGAAGAACTTGATTCCTGTCCATTGGTACAGCTTCAGTCCGAAGAAATACTGGAGCAAAGCCGCAACGATGAACGAAGGCACCGAAACACCAAGCAAAGCTATAAGCATACATACCGAATCCCACACCGTACCTCGCTTAACTGCCGCGAGAATACCGATTAAGATACCGACGATAACAGCGAAAATAAGAGCTCTGATACCGAGGTCAAAGGAAACCGGGAAGGTTGTGAGAAGTTTGTCCGTTACTGAACGGTTGTCGTCAAGGGAAACACCAAAGTCACCGTGGAGAACGTTACCTACATAAAGGATATACTGCTCGTAAACGGGCTTATCCAATCCGTACTTTGCTTTCATACTTGCCATAACTGCATCAGGAATTTTCTTTTCACCTGTGAACGGATCACCAGGGAGAAGCTGCATCATGAAGAAAGTAAGTGTGACGAGAACAAAGACTGTTACAATAGTGTAAGCGATTCTCTTCAAGAAATACTTGAACATTTGGGGTTGTCCTCCTCTCCTATAATTTTTGTTTTTTATTTTAGATATCCGGTCTTTTTTCTGGGGTTCTCTATTTACATACACAGCTTTCGAACCGGATTAGTCTACAATACAAAAGGCTTATGTCGTCGGACATAAAAAAATAAAGTGCCAGTTTGGTCAGTGAACACCGTACCGCCTTTGGCACAAAAAATTAAACTATCGTATTTTCACAAATAACAAAGTCTGATCCAACCAACATAAAAAAAATTAAAGCTTCAATCAACCAAAAATATGCAATTGATTTGTATCTAAAATTCATTGTAGGCTTATTTTACAATAAAATATCGAAATTTACAAGTGTAGATTAATAGAAAATTCATTATTTTTCCCTTTCCCTTTTTGTATGCCTTGTACATGAAATCCGTCTGTATTCAAAAAAGCCTTATTTTATCGGCAATTACAGCATATTTTTTTAAGCCTTTTACCGATAAAAAGCAGAAATTTAACCTTAGGTCATAGTGCACTTTTCATAAACGCTTGTGTGCTGCGGCTCATTATATGACAGCACTTCTTCGCAATGCCTACTAATTTGCTGTGCAATATCTTATTTTGAAACACATGCTCGATATTTTTGCAAGAGAAAAACATCTCAATTCATAAAAATGACTTGCTTTCATTAATAATAGAGTAAAACCGTTCGGCAGAGAAACAAATATCGCCGCAACGAAAAAATCCCCGGTATTAACCGAGGATCTTTCCGACTATATCTATATTACAAATCAGGGGGTGAGACGTAAGCTTTGTTATGTGTCTCTCTTGAAGACACCTATATAATAACGAGAAAATATTAAGGTTTTTTTAATTTCCTGAGAAAATTATAAAAATCTTATGTGAAGTCTGTGTGAAAAACAGAGCTTTAATTTTAAATATTTTTCCTATATAAACACCGACGGGCTCCACCGAAGTGAAGCCCGTAAGTGAAACCACTATTATATCTCAAGGATTACTTATTATCTTATAATTACTTGATTGTAGCGTACTTGAAGTTGTAAGCATTCCAAGCAGTGTAGTTGTAGCCGCCTGTAATCTTCTCACTTGTTGCATAGGAGTTAGCTGTTACGAAGATTACGGAAATTGGGCAATCATCATAGAGGATCTCCTCGCAGCGTACGAAGTCATCGATACGAGCCTGAGCATCTGTGTTGACCTGTGCATCCGCGATAAGTGCATCATACTCTTCGTTGTAGTAACCGGAAGAGTTGTTGTTAGATGTGGAAGCGAAGAGGTCGAAGAATGTCATAGGATCGTTGTAGTCAGCACCCCAACCACTGATATCCATTACGTAGTTACCGTTCTGTCTCTCAGCAGCCTGAGCCTTTGTCTGCATCGGTGTAACTGATACTTCAATACCGAGGACATTTCTGATAGACTCCTGGATGAATGCAGCCTGGTTCATGGAGAGGTCAGCATCGGAGCAGTGAATATCGAGGTGAGAAGAGAGGTCTTCCTTTGTGCAGCCGAGCTCTTCGAGAGCTTTCTCGAGGTAAGCGTTAGCAGCTTCTGCGTCTGCTTCCTGAGCTCTTAAGTAGCCGTCTGTTGCGTAACCGTCTTCAGCGAGCTTTGTGAGAGCCTGCTCAGCGAATGATGTGCCGTCTGCCAAAACAGATGGTGGGCAGAATGTGTTTGCCGGCTGAGAAGCATCCTTCATGATAGCTGCAACGAAGTCTGTTCTTGAGTAGCAGCTGTCGATAGCCTTTCTGAGGTTAACGTTGGACATATACTCGTCATTGCAGTTGAAACGAACCCAGAGGTCACGTGCTGCTGTGTAGGACTGAATCGGATAACCTTCTGCCTCAAGCTCTGTTGCCTGATCACCTGTGAGGTCGATGAGGTCAATTTCGCCAGCCTTGAAGGAGTTGAGCTTAGTATCGGACTGAGTGAGAATCTTGAATGTAACGTTCTCAACAGAAACCTTGTCTGCGTCGAAGTAGTTCTCGTTCTTCTTCATAACGAGCTCGGAATCATGTGTCCAAGACTCGAGTGTGTAAGCGCCGCTCGTGCAGAAGTACTCAGGAGCCATGTTGTAGTTCTCCTGACCGCCGATTTCGTTGTAGAACTTCTCGTTGATAGGATCGAGAGAGTGGAAACCGAACATGTCGAGAGCATATGGTGTAGGATTCTCGAGAGTAACCTCGAGAGTGTAGTCATCAACTACGTTAACACCGACGTCTTCCCAATCGCACTCACCGTTGTAGAACTTGTAGCCGTTCTTGATGAGGTTGTAAGCAAAGTAAGCATACTCAGAACCTGTCTCAGGTGTCATGAGTGTCTTCCAAGCGAATGCATAGTCGGAAGCAACGAGCGGATCGCCGTTGGACCACTTTGCATCCTGACGAAGGTGGAATGTGTATGTAAGTGAATCATCGGAAATATCCCAAGATTCAGCACCAGCAGGAACTGCGGTGTCATCGTCGCCGGTCATTGTAAGACCAACATTAAGGAAGTTAAGCATCTTGAACTCTTCGCCGTATGTAGCCTCAAGAGTGGACATGCTTGTAGGTTCCATTGTTACATAGAATGTAAGGCTGTCATCGCCGGGTGTTCCGGGATAGAGACCTGTTGATGTGCTTGCTGTAGAAGCTTCGCTTGAAGCATCACTTGCATCCTCTGAGGATGCAGCTTCTGTCGACTCGGCTGCTGAGGACTCATCTGTGGAAGATGATGAGCTTGATGAACTTGAGCATCCTGCAAAGGAGCTAGTTACCATGGTCAGTGCGAGGGCAAAAGCAAGAAATTTTCTAACTTTCATCTTTCTTTCCTCCGATTTAATATGTAGTGGATAAAAGTAAATTCCTATGTGTGGAATTTTAGCGTTATGAATTTTTTAGGGGTTTAAAATTCATATTTGTATTGTATGCTAACTTTAGATAAAAATCAAGACTAAATATCGAATTATTCATAATTTTAATATTCAACCATTAAATCCTTGATTTACATTTGCATTTTTATATTATTTGCACAATTACTTTAATATGGCAAAATATTAAAATTCTACACACATTACCTATCGGCTTAATATGTTATGTGCAATTATTAAATTAAAACTTGCAATTTCTCAACTACAGCACTAAACTCTCCGCAGTATTTTTGTGTTGAGGAAAATAATAAGGGACTGCCCCCCGCTACGGAAACAGTCCCTTTTCTAAATCTTATAAAATTGTACTCAAAAACGAGAGATTCAATTACTTAACAGTAGCAAATCTGAAGTTGTTCTGCCATGTGTTGAGCTGGTAGCCACCTGTTACCTTGCCGGAAACAGCGTAGGAAGAAGCTCTCCAGTAGAATGTAGAAACAGGAACCTCGTCAGCGATGATCTTCTCGCACTCGTAGAAGTCCTTCTGACGTGCCTCTGTGTCGAGGTTAGTTCTTGCGTCGTCAAGTAATGCATCGTACTCCTCGCTTGCCCAACCTGTTGGGTTGTTACCGGAATCGGACTCCCAGAGGTCATACCAAGTCATAGGATCGTTGTAGTCACCGCCCCAACCGGAGAAGTCGAGGATGAAGTTACCGTTTCCTCTCTCAGCGGAGAGTGCCTTTGTTGTCATGGAGTTAACTGTGATCTCGAAGCCGAGGACAGATCTGATAGCCTCCTGGATGAAAGCAGCTGTGTTGAGAGATGTATCGGAATCACCGACGTTCATTGTAATATGAGCGGAGAGATCGTCAACTGTGCAGCCGAGCTCCTCGAGAGCCTTCTCGAAGTACTCCTTAGCCTTAGCTGTATCAGCATCAGCGCTTCTGAGCTCGCCGATCTCAGCTGTCATCTCCTCTGTGTAAGAACCGCCGTCAAAGCCGGAAACAGGAGTAGGAACGAACATAACAGCAGGCTCGGAAGCATCCTTAAGAACAGCGTTGATGTAGTCTGTTCTTGAGAAGCAGAGGTCGATAGCCTTTCTGAGGTTTACGTTGGACATATACTGGTCCTTAGTGTTGTAGAGCATGTGGTACTCTGTCTGCTCGATGAAGTCAACAGTCTCGAAGCCTTCAGCCTTGAGCTCGTTAGCCTGGTCGCCTGTGAGAGCGATAACGTCAACCTCACCTGCCTTGAAGGCATTGAGTCTTGTATCGGAAGTTGTGTACATCTTCCAAGTGAGAGTGTCGAGAGAAACCTTGTCTGCATCGAAGTAGTCAGGGTTCTTGCTCATGACCATCTCGGAATCATGTGTCCAAGAATCGAGAACATATGGACCGCAAGAGATTGTGTACTCAGGCTCCATGAAGTAGTTGTCTGCGCCAACCTCGTTGTAGAACTCCTCGTTGACTGGCATGAGTGTGCCGAATGTCATGAGAGAGAGGAAGTAAGGAACAGGACCTGCGAGCTTAACCTCGAGGGTGTAATCATCAACAACCTTAACGCCGACATCTTCCCAATCGCACTCGCCGTTGTAGAACTTGTAGCCGTTCTCAATGTTAGCTGTGTTGTAGAGGAAGTAAGCGTACTCTGTACCTGTATCAGCAGTCATAGCCATCTTCCAAGCAAATGCGAAGTCGTTAGCTGTGACAGGTGTGCCGTTTGACCACTTAACATCGTTACGAAGGTGGAATGTGTAAGTGAGCTGATCGTCAGAAATATCCCAAGACTCAGCAACGCCCGGACCCGGGTTGTTGTCCTCGTCATAAGAGCAAAGACCTGTGAGCAAGCAGTTCATAATCTTGAAGTCTGCGCTGTAGGTACCTGAAAGAGAGTTGATGGAAGTAGGCTCCATCTGAAGGTCAAGTGTGAGAGAATTCTCACCGCTTGTGCCGGGATAAAGGTCTGCGTTAGCGTTTGTGCTTGTGCTTGCTTCGCTTGCGTCAGAAGACTCAGCCTCTGTGGACTCTGTGGACTCAGCTGCAGAGGACTCTGCGGAAGAATCGGAAGAGCTTGAGGAAGAGCTTGAAGAGCAGCCTACAAGGCTGGTGGAAGCCATTGCGACAGCAAGAACAAGAGCGAGAAGCTTATTAAACTTCATTTTTTGTTCCTCCAAAAATCTTTTGTATGTAGCGGGTAATGTAGTGTGTTTCCGAACCTTTCTTTCTTTCAAAACCTTATAAAATGAATTTTTCCTTAAGAAATATTCGGTTTCTAAATTATATAACAGTGTTCACAATTTAGCAATATTATTTTACCTCAAAAGATGTAGAATTTAGCACTTTGTTTTTGTGCTATTTTAACAAGTTAAAGTCCAAAAATGCAAATTTTAGGCTCTTGCAATTCAATTTTAGACTAATTTTCACCTCATTTTGTTCATTTAACGAAACATTTGTCTGTGATAAATTCATTTTTACGAAATCAAGTTGCGCTTCGCTTCCGTTAAGCGAGGAGATTATTGCTCTTTCCCCTACTCTCCTTTTATGTGATATTTGTGCGACAGTTTATATAATTTAATATTTTTCTTTCATACAGCACAATTCATAAATATGCAGTTCTATTCTTTTTCCTATGCAAAGCCGTGTTTTTACAAAACAAAACGGACGGCAAGCCTAAGCTCACCGTCCGTTTGATTTTCTTAATTAATATATTCTGATTACTCAGCCTTGTTTGCAAGGTATTCCTCAATGCTCTTGAGAACCTCGTCTGCATCGAGACCGTGAACCATGCAAGCCTCCTCGAGAGACTCACCGATAGAAGACGGGCAGCCTACACAGTGCATACCTGCCTGCATAAGAACATAAGCAATTCCCATATCATACTGGAGCATATCGCCCATTACTGTTTCCTTTGTGATTGTCATAGTTATATTCTCCTGACTTTCTTGTTTTATTAGAAGTTTGATTCCTCTTACTGACTTCTGTGATATTATACCAAAATAGTATATATTTAGCAAGAGTTATTTTTTCATATAGTTATTCCATTAAAGGGGTTAAACGCTCAGAACCGCGGCATCAAGTGCTATTCTCATCATATCCGTGAAGGCAGTCTGTCTTTCCTCAGCACTTGTCTCTTCACCTGTCACCATTGAATCGGAAATCGTGACTATGCAAGCCGCATTCTTTCCGCAAACATTTGCATTGTGAAGCAGAGCGAAGCTTTCCATTTCCACAGCCGCACAGCCGAGAGTATCACGATAATAATCCACCTTAGGCATATTCTCCTCGGTATAGAAATTATCGGAGGAATGAAGTCTGCCAAGCTTTAGGGGAATTTTTAAGTTCTCTGCGGCATAGACCAGCTTTTCGTTCAGCTCCTCTGACGGCAAAAGTATGGGACGGGTTTCTCCCGACTGATTATTTGCATAATTTGAAGCGGAATAGACAGAATTTGCCAGCAAAATATCATAAAGCTTGAGTTCTGTGGTGTAAGCGCCCGCCGAACCTATCCTTATAATGTTGTCTACATCGTAAAATTTATAGAGCTCATAGGAATAGATACCGATTGATGGCATACCCATTCCGCTTGCCATGACAGAAACAGGAAATCCCTTGTATTTTCCCGTGTAGGCATAGATGTTTCTTACAGAGCTTACAAGCTTCGCCGAATCCAAAAAGTTTTCGGCAATAAATTTTGCTCTTAAAGGATCTCCCGGCATGAGAACGGTCTTTGCAATCTGACCTTTTTCGGCGGCATTGTGAGGGGTTGACATATTTATTTCTCCTTTGCCTTAAAACGGCAAAACTATGTCTCAAACTATGCAAAACATAGTTTAGAATTACTATTGAATTTTGTGTTCTTCGGTGTTAAGATAATCTGCGGTCATCGTCGGAACAAAGCCGACCACGAACCGAACCTTTATTATTTTACTTTAAATGAGTAATTGAAAGAAAGCAAGAAAATAATATGAAAACTACAAGAAAAATATTTTTACTCGGTGCCGTCTTGGCATTTACGGGCGGTCTTTTCTGGGGCGGCTCAGGCGTCTTCGGTCAGTACCTCTTTGATTTCAAGGGTGCCACCTCAATGTTCCTTATTCCGATAAGACTACTTCTTGGCGGAAGTCTCATGCTCGTCTATTTCTTTATAAAGGACGGCAAAAAGACCTTTTCCGTTTGGAAAAACAAAAAGGATGCGCTTCTGCTTGCCTCATACGGAATTTTCGGACTTGGAATGTGCCAGTTCACCTACTTCCAGACTATCGAGTGGTCGAACGCCGGCACTGCATGCGTCATTCAGTATCTCGGCCCGTCACTCATAATCGTGTGGACTTGCCTCTCCATGAAGAAAAAGCCGAGAACCACCGAAATCATTGCCGTAATCTGTGCCATGGTAGGAATTTTCCTCATCGCAACCCACGGCAATCCGTCTAACCTCGTTCTTTCGCCAAAGGCGCTGTGCATGGGACTTCTCTCAGCCGTTGCCGTTGCGATGTACACACTTCTCCCCGTAAAACTGCTTGACCGTTACAGCGCACCGCTTATTCTTGCTTGGGGAATGTTAATCGGCGGCATAGTCTTGGCGGCGGTTTTCCGTCCGTGGAACTACTCCATGCAAGTCGACTTCCTCTCCATGGGATCTTTCGCCTACCTCATAATAGTCGGAACGATAATGTCATTCACGCTCTACACCGAGGCGGTCAAGATTATCGGCGGAGTAAGCGCAAGCCTCTTCTCTTGCATTGAGCCCGTTTCGGCAACGGTTCTCACGGTAATCTTCATGGGAACAAGCTTTTCAGCCATGGATTTGGTCGGATTTGTCTTTGTTCTCTCCACAATATTTATTTCTGCAATCAAACCTAAGTCGGCTTCCTAAGGGGAGCCGATTTCCTTTTTATTTAAACAAAAGCTCAGCCACATGATAAATGTCTGTGCCGACCTCTTTCACACCGCCAACGCAGGTGTTGCAGTAAGCGGCAACCTTTTCTGTCGTATATTTCTTTGCCTGTTCGATATAAGTTTCTCGCCATTTTTCCTCCGGCATTTGACTCGTGAACGGCGGAAGATACTCAGAAAAGTATTTCGGCGCAATCTCCATATTGCTTGGGTACGGCGGATGCAGACGGAAGCTTCCGTCATACTCCTCCTCGTCCCTGTTGTGCTCCATTTCGACAATTTCTATATTCATCTTCTTGAGGCAGTCACGCACGGATTCATGCACATCGTGCTTGCCCCTTGCCCTGAAGCAGTCCTGAAGCGTGAACTTCTCCCCGTGGTAGTCAGGAAATTTGAAATCCTTTCTCGTACACATAAATTCGAAAAAACTCATCTTGGGCACGTCTACTCTCATCTCGTCCAGAAGCCGCATACAGCTCATGCAGACATAGACGATAATGTCGCCCTCCTTGGGAACATCTTGGCTCTTTTTACAGCATCCGACCACCTTGACATCCTCTTGAGTTTTCATGTACTCTCGAATTTTCTTTGCGGTCTCGGGGAAATTCTTCGTAAAATTACAGCTCGGATAATAGATATACATATTTTCTTTTTCCCTCACAACAAATCCACACAATTTTAAATTAACTTACTCGTCCTCGCTTTTCTCAAAATACATCTTGCAAGCAAGGAACAGAAGTACCGCATCCTTAAATGATCTCGGATTAAATCCGCATTTTTCCTCTATTTTATTAAGCTTATACTGAAGTGTATTCTTGTGCATGAATCTCTTTTCCGCAACAGCAGATAGCGACATATCCTCGGCATAGTAAAGCTTCAGAAGCCCTATTTCATCTTTTGTTAAATTATGAAGTATCTTGTCAGAAAAGCTTTTCTTCTCTCCCTGAGAGAGTTCACCGAAGAGTATCTCGAGAGTGAGATCGTCATAGCACACAATTTGATTTTCATCATCGATGCTCTTGAGTGCCGTCTGAGCCGAATGATAAGAAACATTCAGCTTTTTTGCGCTCGTCTTTCTTCCGACCGACACGCACAAACGACAGCCGTCATAGGAAATTAGGTCACTAATGACGTTTTTCTTGCTTCGATACTGCTTATCCGTCACGACAAGCCAAAACTCCGATGGGTAAACAAATGTATAAAGCGCATTTCCGTATATACTGAAACAGGTGTTCACCCAGTTCTCAACAGCCGCCGTGTCTCGCATTTTTTCGCTCTGTTCCGCTTTGACGATAATCACACGGTATTCATCGTCCATTTTAAGCTTATTCGACTCGAAAAATTCCGTTAGTGTGAGATAATTCATATTCTTGTCCTCAAAAATCGAGTGAAGAATATAGTTGATTTTTCCCTTGCGGTCATAGTCGATAGAATCAAGCTCCCTCTCTCTCAAGACAAGCGAGCTGATTTTTTGTGCGAGAATTGCGTATTTTCTCACCTCGTCCGGGTCTCCGCTTATACCGACAACGCCGATTATCTCCCTGTTATACACAAGCGGAAAATTTAGTCCCTTGTGAGTTCCAGCAAACTCATCGTCCCTTGTTACCTCGATAGCCTCTCCCGTAGAAACACACTTCTTGCCTATCTCGTGGTAATCTCCTATTCTTGTGTCGTTCGTTGACGCCAAGATATAGCCGTCAGTATCAATATAATTGATATGATATCCGCAAACCTCCCTCACGGTCTCGACAATTTGCTGGGCTGTTTTTTGATTAAAAATAGCCGCCATAACACTCCTCCAAAGCCTAATACAACCTACTAATCAAGATTGAATTCAATATACTATGTTAATTATAACACTTCTTTTTCTCATTTCAACTTGCTTTTGTTATTTGTAACATATATAAAGATGATTGATAATGATAAACTTTAGTCAATCTAAATTGTATCCATAATCGTTTTTATTGAGGTGAATTGACATGACGCAAAGCATAGCATTAAGACAGGACGCAGACAAAATCATCAGCGAGTCAATCAAGAAAGTTCTTCCGGACGAGGCAGTCGCAAACGCTCTTAAAGGAAAGAGCTTCGGCGGCAAAATTTATGTTGTCGCAACAGGCAAAGCCGCATGGCAAATGGCAAAGGCTGCGGCAGACATTCTCGGTGACAAAATCGAAAACGGCGTAGTAGTAACAAAATACGACCATGTTAAGGGCGAAATCCCACACATGACTTGCTTCGAGGCAGGCCACCCGGTTCCTGACAAAAACTCATTCAAGGGCACCCAGGCGGCACTTGACCTTGTTTCTGATTTGAGCGAAAACGACACCGTCCTCTTCCTTCTCTCCGGCGGCGGTTCGGCTCTTTTTGAGAAGCCGCTTATTCCCGCAGAGGAACTTCAGGATCTCACAAATCAGCTTTTGGCTTGCGGCGCAGACATCGTCGAGATGAACACTATCCGCAAGAGAATTTCAGCTGTTAAGGGCGGCAAATTTGCACTTGCATGTGCTCCCGCAAAGGTTTACAGCATAGTTCTCTCCGATATTCTCGGCGATCCGCTCGATATGATTGCATCCGGTCCCGCTTATCCCGACTCTGCAACCGCAGAAGATGCACTCGACTACATCGCAAAGTATAACCTTAAGCTCAGCGACAAGGCTATGGAGCTTATGAATATCGAGACTCCGAAAAAGCTCGATAACGTTGAGACAGTTATCACGGGAAGCGTAAAAAATCTCTGCAAGGCGGCAAGCGAATCCGCAGAGGCTCTCGGTTACAAGACAGTATTTTTGACAGATCAGCTCACCTGTGAAGCAAGAGAAGCCGGCAGCTTTATGGCATCTATCGCAAAAAGCTATCAGGACGCAAAGGAGAGCATCGCTTTCATAGCCGGTGGCGAAACGGTCGTTCACCTCACGGGAAAAGGAAAGGGCGGAAGAAACCAGGAGATTGCACTTTCTGCCGCAGAGGGTATCTCAGGACTTGAGAATACCGCAGTTTTCAGCGTAGGAAGTGACGGAACAGACGGCCCGTGCGATGCCGCAGGCGGCTATTCTGACGGTGAGACAAAGTCTAAGCTTAAGGCTCAGGGCATTGATATTTTCTCCGTTCTCAAGGAGAATGACGCTTACAATGCTCTTAAGGCAAGCGAGGGACTCATCATCACCGGTGCAACAGGCACAAACGTAAACGATTTTACAGTTCTTTTGATTAAAAGATAATATTCACTGTACGGGGCGAATTTAATTCGTCCCGTTTTTTCATAAATAAAAATTATACTCAGAAATAAATAACAGATATATCCTGCTCACTCAAAATTACGACTTCGGTTATTGACTTTAAATTCTACTTTAATGTTATACTCTTTTCAAACAAATCACTTGAATAACTGAAAGGAAGTATATTAAATGACCGATGACCGCATGGGCACATTGTCCGTCAAAAAGCTGCTTATTCAAACGAGTATTCCTCTGACCTTATCTCTGCTGATTAGCTCGCTTTATAATTTTGTTGACAGCATATTTGTTTCGTATGTTTCCGAAAATGCTCTCACGGCCTTATCTCTCTCTGCACCGATTCAAACTCTCGCATCGGCATTCGGATGCGGGATTGCAGTCGGCTTAAATGCCGTCATTTCAAAAGCACTTGGAGAAAAAAACGAAAAAGCCGTCAAAAAAGCTGCATCCGCAGCCATTTTCCTTGCTCTTATCTCAGGAATTATCATCACACTTTTAGCACTTATAATCGCAAGGCCGTATTTTGTCTGGCAGTCCGGCGGAAATGAAGAAATAACAAATTATGGAATTCCGTACCTCACCGTATGTATGATGTTTGCCGTTTTCAATATGGGTCAGTGGGTATTTGACCGCTTTGTTATCGCAAGCGGAAAGTCTCACCTTTTCTTGTATACTCTTTCTGCCGGCTCAATCACCAATCTTATTTTAGATCCGATTTTTATCTTCGGCTATTTCGGACTTCCGGCTATGGGCACGACGGGCGCGGCTCTTGCCACGGGAATCGGCTCTGCTATGGGATGCATCACAGGAATCATCATAAACCGCAGACACAATAAAATTATTCCGATTTCATTTACTCTCAAGCCCGACAGAAAAAGCATTATTTCTATTTTAAAGGTAGGACTTCCCTCCTCGCTCGTTCAGGCGGTTATGTCACTTATCGGAATAGCCATGAACTCAATTCTGATTGTATTCTCGTCCACAGCTGTTGCGGTTTACGGTATATGCACAAGAATTCAAAGCCTTGCGATAGTCATCGCAAACGGCATAGGTCTTGGAGTCATCCCGATTGTCGCATACAACTACGGTGCTAAAAAGCCTCAGAGAATTCACGAAACCGTTCGCTTCGCAATGATATTTTCCTTTGTCGTCTACGCTGTTATACTCGTTCTTCTTCAGAGTTTCCCGCTTGCAATAATGCGTCTCTTTGATGCATCTGACGATATGGCACAAATCGGAATTCCAGCACTTCGAATGATGTCTCTTGCGTGGCTCGCTTCGATACCGTGTCTTTCGCTCGCTCCGTCATTTCAGGGACTTTCACGAGGAACGGACAGCATGATTTTAACCATGACTCGTCAGGCTTTTCTGCCGATTATTTTGGTATTGCTTCTTTCGAGGCTCGGCAACATTAACCTAATCTGGATAAGCTTCATTGCCGCAGAGATAATAACTCTTCCGCTCGGAATTTATCTTTGGAGAAGAGCCGTCAAGCTCACTCTCGACTAAAAAATATTGCATTTTTCTCTTGACAAAAAGTTAATTTATCCGTACAATCAAGATATAAAAGGGAGTAGCAAACAGAGATATCTGTAATGTATGCGTCAGCACGATAGTACTTCTGACTATCCGTATATGTTGTAATGTGCGAGACTTTTATTTTGCTTAGGCAGAATAAAGGTCTCGTTTTTTATTTTGCTAAATTTAAGAATATATTGAAAGGAAAGACACTATGAACTTCTTCTACGAGCTGTTCTCAAACGTACTCAACGTCACATGGCAGCATGCCGTGATGTGGTGCATCGGCGGAATACTCATCTATCTCGCCATCAAGAAGGACATGGAGCCATCGCTTCTTTTGCCAATCGGCTTCGGTACCATTCTCGTTAACCTTCCGCTCTCGGGCGCAATAACACAGGGAGACGAGGTCGGCGTTCTCACGCTTCTCTTCGACAGCGGTATAGCAAACGAGCTTTTCCCGCTTCTTCTTTTCATCGGTATAGGAGCAATGATAGACTTTGAGCCGCTGCTTTCCAATCCAAAGCTATTTATTTTCGGCGCCGCCGCCCAGTTCGGTATCTTCTTCACGCTCAGCATGGCAAGCCTCTTGAACTTTGACCTTCACGATGCCGCTTCTATCGCAATCATCGGTGCCGCTGACGGTCCTACATCAATCTTCGTTGCTAACGTACTCGATTCACAGTATATCGGCGCTATCACAGTTGCGGCTTATTCCTACATGGCACTTGTTCCGATTGTTCAGCCGCCTGTCATCAAGCTTCTCACAACAAAGAAAGAGCGACTCATCCGCATGAAGTACGCTCCCGGAGCTGTTTCAAAGACCACTAAGATTCTCTTCCCGATTGTCATCACAGCAATCGTCGGTATTGTTTCTAACCGTTCAGCCGCTTTAATCGGCTTCTTGATGTTCGGTAACCTCATTCGTGAGTGCGGTGTTCTCAACAGCCTTTCAGAGACAGCTCAAAAGGTTCTTGCTAACCTCATCACACTTTTCCTCGGAATTACTATCACAGCTCACATGACCGCCGCAGAGTTCCTCAATGTCGACACACTCAAGATCTTGGCTCTCGGTCTCATCGCATTCGTAGCCGATACAGCCGGCGGAGTTATCTTCGCAAAGATAGTCAACCTCTTCGTAAAGGAGAAGGTAAATCCGATGATCGGTGCGGCAGGTATCTCTGCATTCCCAATGTCAGCACGTATCATTCACAAAATGGGTCAGAAGGAAGATAATCAGAACTTCTTACTCATGCACGCAGTCGGCGCTAATGTTTCAGGTCAGATTGCCTCGGTCATCGCCGGCGGCATCATCTTAAATATGATTCACTAAGGAGGAGCACATGTTTAATATAGACGCTTTCGTAAACAGCCTGCAGTACATGGGCAAGGGAATGCTTGGTGTGTTCCTTGTCATTGCGGTAATCATTCTTTGCATCTATGCCTTGAACAAGATTTTCAAGGTTAGATAAATTCTTAAGCCTACATCTTTACACAATATTTACGCAAACAACCGAGCTTCCGTTTTGGCAAGCTCGGTTGTTTTTTGTTTATATTTGATTTAGATATTGTCTCTTGTTATGTTCTTCATCCATTTGAACTTGAAGTAATGCACAAAGGTAGGTGCCATTTTGTACCACTCGTCAAGGCACATGATGAGGTATACCCAAATAGCAGGAAGCTTAAAGACAAATGCTCCGAGTGCCATGAGCGGAACGGCTACGCACCACATAAAGATACCGTCGAGTATCATTCCAAACTTGGCATCTCCGCCGCCACGGAAACATCCGCAAATGAGACAGGTGTTAATTCCCTCACCGACAAGTCTTATCGTCTGCATGAGAAGCATGGTGCTCAAAAGCTCGATTGCGGCATCGGTGATTTTTCCTGTATAGAAACCGACAAGCACGGGTCTTATGGCTATGATAACTCCCGCACCAACAACAGCAACAACGGTGGTTATAACAAGCATACGCTGAGAATAAATCTTAGCCGCTTGCTTGTTGTTCTCGCCTAAAGAGCGGCTGACTATGATGGTCGTAGCGTTCGCAAAGCCACGGCAAGCGATTGCACCTAAGTTAACCGCAATGACCGCAACGGAATTTGCGGCAACAACGTCACTGCCGAGGTGACCCATAACGATAGCGTAGACAGAGCAAGCAAGGCTCCAGAGAACATCGTTGATAAGGCTTGGGAGCGCAAGGCTCATCATATCCTTGATAAGCACACCCGACTTCTCGAAGAAATACTTAATTCTGAACTTGATTCCCTTGCTTCTGATAGAATCCACTATGCAAATGATGAACTCGACAACTCGTGCCGTGACTGTTCCCAGTGCAACACCGACAAGGCCAAGCTTAGGAAGTCCGAAAAATCCGAAAATAAATGTAGCGTTGACAAATACATTGACAAGAAGTGAGATAATATAAATCACACTTGGGAGCGTGAGTCTCTCACAGCTTCTCAAAACGCTCAGATAAATCTGGGTAAATCCCATAAAGATGAACGAAAATCCGACTATTCTCAGATATACTATTCCCTCTTTGATGATAGCTTCGTCATTCGTATAAATCATCATGATAGCTCCCGGGAAAATGACAGCCAGCAAAAAGGCGACAAGAGAGATAACCATAGTGATTCGGATTGCAAGACCGAGAACCCTCTCGACTGCGTGCTTGTCTCCCTTTCCGTAATACTGCGAAGCAAGCACAGATGCGGCGGCTGTCATGCCGTAAAACGCACAGAAAAGGATATTGACATACTGGTTAGCAAGAGATGATGCGCTCATGGCATCCTGACTTACATAGCCTAACATGAGAGTATCGGCAGAGTTTACCAACGTGCTGATAAAGCTCTGAATCATGATAGGCATTGCTGTTGTGAGGGCAAGCTTAGTGAATGCGCCCCTTGACATAATGTTTTTGTTTTCCATATTTTCACCACTTATTAAAAACTCTGTAATTAATAAACAGGCAAATTGATTTATCGGACATTTCCCGCCGCAAAGGACGGGATTATCCGATATATCTTTAGTTTTTTACTCTGACTTACTTTTCTTCTTAATTAACTTTTTAATCTTTTTGTTTACTGCGGCTCTGACATTCAAAATAAAGTAAGGATCGAAGAAGTTTTCTGATTTCTTAGGGAAACCCTTAAATCGGATTTTTTCTCCGACTTCCTTTTCGATTAAATGAACCACCTCGTCACGGCTCATTCCAAGCTCCTCGAGAAGTGAAAACGCACGCATATCCTGAAGTGCATCAAAGAAAACAAACTGCCTTATCGACGGCATAGGTTTTCCATCAGCACCGGGATAAACGGAGAAAGGATCTCCCGCCGGGAACGAGCAATCGCCGTCCGTTGTCAAAAACGGAGAGAGAAGTCTTTTGGATTCCTCACTGTAATAGAAATTATAGCCCCAGTGCAAAAATCCCTCGAGATTATATTTATAAAGAGCAAGCGAAATTATTCTGTTTCTCACGGACGGCATAGCAATGAAACGGTTGCTTACATTGCCCCTACCCTGAGCACAGCAATAATATGTCCATAGCGGAGAAATTTCTTTTTCGATGAACTCGTCCGCTCTGTCATTTGATGCAACGGGAATTTTCACAAGTCCCTGTTCGTAGAACTTCGGCTCAGAGAGCGCATCCATAACCTTGCAGTCGGCAAGCTCATCTTTCACAAGCTCCACCGCTTTTTGGTAGCTGTCGAGATTCTCGTCACTCGGCTCGTCCGATATATGAAAATAGCAATTCTGAAGTCTATTTGTTTCTTTCAAAAACTCCTTTAGCTCACGGATAAGCGGAATAATCAGCTTTTTGTACTCCTCAGAATCGGCACTTAGAAACCAGCCTGATATTTTCTCGCCATTTTCGTCAACTATTTTCGGAGTGAACTTCGCTCCCCACTGCGTGAAAAGATGAGCTATCTCAAAGTGATTTATTCCCTTACTCTCCGCTAAACTCATAAATTTATCAAGCTTATCGAAAGAGAAGGAATATCCGTCTGATGTTTTCTTGACATCAATTAGCTGCACGGTCGGTCTTTCGCCGCCTATCTCCGTATCGAGTGCGGGCGTGAAAATCGGCGTGAGTATCATATTTCCGCCAAACTCAGCGTAGTTATCCATGTAGTCGGAAATGATCTCCATGTGCCTTTCGCTCATCGGCTCTTCTCCATAATAGGAGCTCAAGCAGTCGTAATGAAACCACTGAGTATATAAAAGCTTCTGCTTAGGCAACGAGGCGGCTATCACATCAAGCGAAAAGCTTTTTTCCGCCTTATTCTCGCCGCTTTCTGCCAAAAGCTTGATTTCATGAACTCCCTTTTGAGCGTCAAGCGGTATATTGAGTTCTACCCAAACTACCCTTGGCGCTTTCGGCAAAAGCTTAATTCTCGTCTTTTCGGTGAGTGGCTCGAGCAAATCGGGATATAGCCCCGCTTTTTTCGATAAATACCCCTCATCGGAGCGGTTTATGTGTGCCGCAAGCTCCACGGGGACATCTCTCACGATATAAAGCTTATAGGGAATATCCGATTGAATGCTTAATTTTGCATCGCAAAACATAGCCTCTTTGCTCTCGATTACCGCTTGAAAGCTGAATTTTTCCCCACGAAGAGCAGAAAACTCCTCGAAGCTTTTGAATTTTCTAAACGCCGAACCTACCTTCTCAAGAGGCGAAGTAAGGCTTATAGTCAGATTTTGCTCCATTTTTGTTACCTTTAGTGAATGTGATTGTTTCGGGTGGATTTCCTCCGATTCCGCCGACATTCAAAAGTGTCGAATCCGCAAGAAGTTTCGGATTTTCGCCAAGCTCCAAGCGGAACTTAACACCGCTTGCCGCACTCGTGCAGTAAACAAGAAATTCGAACGCCTCAGGGTTTGACCATGTGCCGACAGCACCGTAATTCAAGCCGTTCAGCTTGAAGCTGTTAAAGTGTGCGTTTGTCGCAATAGGCAAGACCTCGCCCGTGTCCGTGACTATCGTGAGTGCATCATCAGAGATATTTATAGTCATACTCTTGATTGAAGCGCCCTTTTTCGGCTGATTTTTCGCAAAATACATTCCTGAACCGCCGATAAGTCCGCACAAATCGGTTTTCACTTCTTCGTTTACTATCAACTCAAGACCGTCAAATTTATCGACAGCCTCAGGGTTTTTCTTTGAAATCGGATGATTTATCTCGAGATTATCAAGCTTATATTTCAGCACGGCATAGGCTTTCTCGTCCTCGGGAAGCGGCTTATCACCGATATACTTCAAAAGATAATCCCATGTTACCGTTAAAGTGTCAGGCATGGTCGAGCTTGCCGACTGGAAAATGAACACAAGGTCCTTGTCGGGCACAACTATACCGTACTGACCGAATGCACCGTCCGCACGGAAAACACCCTTCGGCACGCACTGCCAGAACTGGAAGCCGTAGCCCTTGACCCAGTCAGGG
Source organism: Bacteroidaceae bacterium (assembly GCA_963589785.1). Classification (GTDB taxonomy): domain Bacteria; phylum Bacillota; class Clostridia; order Oscillospirales; family Acutalibacteraceae; genus SIG603. Next base: position 110,681 of record CAVAMJ010000006.1, read on the forward strand.
TTGGACTGCGTGGTAGAATTGTCTATCTGATAGCCGCACGCAAGGTCAAACCAGCTTTCGGGAAGAAGTCTTTCACCCTCCCAAACACCCTTGTTAGCTACAAAGCGGATAAATTTAGCCATTTGCTCCGTTGTCAAAAAGCTGCCTGCGCCGCCCCAAAGTATGCCTTCGCTTATCTCCGCACAATAAACATCACCCATCGAAAGCTTGTCAAAAAGTCTCGGCTTGAGATAATCTGTAAGCTTTTCGCCTGTTTTTCTAAGAAGAATAGCGCAAAGCATATTTGTGCCCGCTGTGTTATATCTGAAGTACGTGCCGGGCTCGTGCTCAAACGGGTGATTTAAAAAGTCAGCGATATAATCTGTATCTATTCCGTATCCGCCCATTTCAGTGTCGTGACCGCAAGACATTGTGAGCAAAGATCTCACGTCAGCTTTCTTAAGGTTATCGTTCACTTCGCTTGGCAGTTTGTCCGGGAAAATATCCACAAGCTTATCGTCAAGGCTAATCACTCCCTCGCTTACAGCAAAGCCGATTGCCGTTGATGTGAGTGATTTTGTGAAGCTGAACATTATGTGAGCATCGTCATTGTTATACGGTCTCCAATGACCTTCGGCAAAAACGCTGTTTCCTTTTAAGAGCATCATGCCGTGCATTTCTGTTCCGACTGCTTCAAGAGCAGAGAGAAAATCAAGTATTCTATATGAGCTTATTCCCGCTTTTTCGGGAGTTATTCTGTCAAATTCAAATGCCATTTTATCCACCGTCCTATAAATTTTGCCTTTAGTGCAGCTCAAATTTCTCTGTTGTAGTCAAAGTCGAGCTTATTAAGTATTGTTTTCGCCATATACATTGCGCCTTGGGAATTCGGATGAATTCTGTCCCAAGTGAAATAACTCGAATGATAGTACTTAAGTATTTTCACCCAAGCCGACTGCATATCAACGAACACGGCATCATATTTTTCAGCAAGCTTTTTGACAACCGCAGAGTACTCGTCCATTCTCGCACGCATTCGGTCGTTTTCGTTTTCCTCGATATAATACGGAGTGACAAGTATCAGCTTTTTCACGAACTCCTTCGAGCTCTCGATTATATGCGTGAGGTTCTCCTCGTATTCCTCAAGCGAAACCGCATCCTCATAGATAAGCGGCGTATCAAACTGGCGCCATACATCGTTTATGCCGATGCATATGAGCAAATTTTCGGGGCGATACGGCACAACGTCCTTTTCGTATCGTGCGACAAGGTCACGGCTTGTGTTTCCGCTTACGCCCTTGTTGATAACTCTTATATTGTAGTCGGGATAGCTTGTTGCAAAAAACGACTGCAAATCAGCCGCATATCCGACACCTATCGCCTCGAAAAGTCCCTCGCCCGGCTCTTTTTTGTTCATATCGGTTACAGAATCTCCGAAAAGGAGAAGTTTTGTATCTTTCTCTATTAACATTTTTAAATCCTCCCAAAATGAAAATCCTTACTTATAATTTTCAAGTACACAAGCAGAATATAACACAAGTATTAGCTTTTTTCAATACGCCGAAAAACGAAATTATCGACTTTTTATAACACTTATAATAAATAGATTTTCCCGCACTTAATACATTGTTAATTTTCTTTACGGAAAAATCTCCTAATGTTCACAAACTCTTAATGAAAAGAATATTTTCTTTTCATATATGAACAGTATAATTCAAGCATAAACTTCAAAGAAAGCTGTAAGGTGTGCGAACGGTATGCACAAGCGGTTTTCTGACAGGAAACCGTAGGTTCGCTAATTTACTTTGAGTTTCAATTACATTAACTGCCCAAGCCTTTCGGCGGTGGCAGACAAACTACAACATGTCGGTAAATCTTTTGATGTAGACATTTAAATTATATTACTTAGATTACGAGGCATTTAATATATTCTTTTCTTTCATTTTTACTCCTCAATTTAACAGTAAGAAGGCAAAAAGCTCGGTGAGAACCGAGCTTTTTGTTCGTGTATAATTAGTTTTTAGTAAACATAAACCAGTTGTCGGCATCTACCTCTGCGAATTTGTTAGAGATTTCTTCGTCCAAGCTATCTTCAGCAAAGCGGCGAACCTCTTTCCAGCCGAGCTCTTCCGCAGTATAAACCGCTCTGTCACGAAGGGTAGCAGAGTTTCTCTCGCACAAATACGGTGTGCCGTCTCTCGAGTCAACCACGATTGTTCTCGTCTTGCCAAATCCACTTGACTTAAGCGGGAACAGTGGCTTTCCGTATTTTTTCACCCAAGTGGCATAGGGCTTCATCTCGCCATTTTTACGCTTTCTGCCCAAATATCTCAGCGTAAAAACAATATCGATATAAAGCACAAGGCTGATAAGGAACGACATAATCGACATTCCGAAAGAAAAACGCGTGAGCAAGCCTGTTGAAATGCAAAGCACAAGGCTGATTAGCGTGATTATTATTCCGATTAACGATATCTTTCTGCCCTGTTTTCTCGTTTTAATGCAGTCAAGAAACGCATATATATTCACGGCAGCCGCCGCAAGCAAATTTGCAAACGAAGCCATAGAAGTCAGCGAAAGGCACACTCCCACAAGCGCGAACACGCTGAATCCGTATTGTGTTTTCTTCATTTTCAAAGCAATCACCCCGTTACCTTTTTCGATATTTTATCAAATATTAAAGCTTCTTTCAAGACTAGCGTTCCACTCTAAATTGCCCTTGCATACATTCGCCTTGTGTGCGATAATCATAATACGGTTGTTTGCTCAATTTGCTTATCTAAAAAACTGAGCCAAATCCGTTTTGGATTTTTACTAATTTAACTATTCGGAGGTCAATATGAGAACCTTAGTGAGAACAGTAAATGAGTGGGATGCTCCCACCATGCTTAAAATATACGATAATTACATAGGCACCAACACCTGTTCGGATACCGAACTGCCGACCATTGCGGAATTTGTCAAGAGAATAGATAAATACACCTACGGCTTCGGCTGGTTACTTAGTGAAATCGACTCTGAAACAGCGGGATTTTGCGTGCTAAGCGAGAACAGCTATAACCCTAAGGATATGTTCTCCGCAGAAATCAAACTTTGGGTAAAGCCTAATCTCATGAGACGAGGTGTCGGCAACTCTCTCTATCACATGATGTTCGGACTTATGGAGCTTGGCGACAAGCGCAAGGTTTACGCAAGAATTAATCTTCCGAACAGCGACGCTGTCGCATTCCACAAGCACTGGGGATTTAACGAGGTTGAGACATTGAAGGGCGGCTTCGAGAAAAACGGCGACAAGTACGATGTGCTTGTCATGGAAAGAGATTTAGTCCCGTCCAAGCCCGATGCAATAAAGCCGATTAAACCGATTATCGTCAAGCTTGACAAGCCCGCCGAGTTCAGAAAGCTTCAGCTTGAGGCTGGCGATTTAATCAAACCGCTTAGCTTATAATTACCGTAAAAATAACACGCAAATCTAAGGAACAGTCTCGGCTGTTCCTTTTTTTCACGCAAAAACAGAAGAAGTCGGCAAGCTTATAGCTGTCGGCTTCTTCTGAATTTAATTATTAAGGAGAGAGATATTATCAAAATTAAATCGCATCAATTTTTCAAATGCCTTCTATCCCTTTTATCTTTTATCACTTCTTAGCGTCTGCGATAACCTTTTGAGCTACATTTTCAGGAGCCTGCTCATATCTTACAAACGAGAAGGTATAGGAGCCTCTGCCCTGAGTTACCTGACGGACATAAGTTGTGAAATCATGCATCTCTGCAACAGGTACTTCAGCCTGAATTTCCTGCTTGCCGTCACTTGTGACGTCCATGCCGAGGACACGTCCTCTTCTCTTTGTGACCTCACCCATGATGTCGCCCATGTTGTCAGCCGGAACAACTGCCTTGAGTTCTCCGATTGGCTCGAGGATAACAGGGTCTGCCTTTGGCATACCGGCCTTGTAAGCTTCTGCCGCCGCAAGCTTAAAGCTCATTTCTGAAGAATCAACAGGGTGATAAGATCCGTCATAAAGAACTGCGCTAAGTCCTACAACAGGGTATCCTGCAAGCGGGCCCTTTTCTACGCACTCCTGGAGTCCCTTTTCTACTGCCGGGAAGAATCCCTTAGGAACGGAGCCGCCGACAACTCTCTCGCCGAAAACAAGTCCTTCGGCATCGCATGGACTGAACTCGATCCAAACATCACCGAACTGACCGTGGCCGCCTGTCTGCTTCTTGTATCTTCCCTGAACCTCAACCTTCTTGCGGATAGTCTCTCTGTAAGCTACCTTCGGCTTGGTGAGAGTTATCTCTGTGCCAAACTTAGACTTGAGCTTGGATACGACAACATCGAGATGCTGTTCGCCGAGACCCGAAAGAATCATCTGGTGAGTTTCGTTGTTTGTTTCGAATTTGATTGTCGGGTCTTCCTCGCAAAGTCTCAAAATTCCCTGAGCTATCTTCTCCTCGTCGCCCTTGTCCTTAGGAACAATTGCCATGGAGAGTGTAGGTGTAGGATAATCGACTCCCTCGAGTGTGACCTTTCTTATAGGTGAGCAAAGAGTATCGCCCGTATTTGTGCCGGAAAGCTTCGGAATTGCGCCGATGTCTCCCGCACCGATATATTTTACCTCAGTCTGCTTTTTGCCGACCATGGTGACGACCTTGTTAATTCTCTCAGCCGCACCTGTGCGCATATTGACAACCTGGGTGTCCTGACCGATTTTACCGGAAATAACCTTGATGAAGGAAAGCTTGCCGATAAACGGGTCTGCGATAGTCTTGAATACAACAGCCGCTGCCGCAGCATCTTCCTTAACCTGTAACTCGACAGGATTTCCGTCAGGATCGACAGCAACCTCAGAAGCCTTGTCAGCCGCACTCGGTGCAAGCCATGCAAGACCGTCCATAAACTGCTCCATGCCTCTCATGAGCATAGCATCACCGCAGAAAACAGGGATGATTGTTCCGTTCTTAACGCCCTTGCTTACGCCGACGATAACTTCTTCGGGAGTGAACTCCTCGCCGCTGAAGTACTTCTCGAACAATTCGTCATCTGTCTCTGCAACAGCCTCATAGATAGCTGTTCTCAGTCCCTCGAGTCTTGCTCCCATGTCAGGCATGTTTACAAGCTGTGGCTTGCCCTGAGAATAGTCATAGCAGCGATACTCGAGCATATTGATATATTTATCGGCTTTGCCGTCCTCAAAGAAAGGAACGACAACAGGACAAATCTGTGGGCCGAATGTATTTTTAAGTTCCTCGAAAACTCCGTAGAAATCAGAGCCCTCGTCACAAAGTCCGTTGACAAAGATAATCTTTGCAAGACCTCTCTTGTTTGCGGCTGCCATTGCCTTTTCGGCACCAACCGTTACGCCGCTCTTTCCTGCTATAACAACGAGTGCCGTGTCGGCAGCTCTCATAGTTTCGCAAAGTCCGCCCTCAAAGTCAAAAAGTCCGGGTGCGTCAAGAAGATTGATTTTCTTGTTTTTCCACTCAAACGGTGCAACCGCAGCGGAAACAGAGGTCTTTCTCTTGATTTCCTCAGGGTCGTTATCGAGGACTGTGTTTCCATCGGCTATCTTGCCTCTTCTGTCGGATGCGCCTGCGAGGTAGAGCATTGCTTCGGCAAGACTGGTCTTGCCGGATCCGCTGTGTCCTGAAATAGCCAGATTAATTATGTTTTTTGCCTGATACTGATTCATATGAATCGCTCCTTCCGATGGACCGTCTCTCCTTAATATCAATGCGGCCCGTCACCTTATATTCTAAACAAAGAAAAATTAAGTCCTTTTTCTTATTTAGCAATATAAGTATACGATAATTGTGGAACAATTTCAATAGAATAATCAAATTTTTACAGAATTTATTTCTGTTCTTTACTTTTTTTGTGAAAAATGCGAAATAAAGCTGATTTTAGCAAAAATCACTTCTGAACTACATTCGTATCGAGCATAAGGGTAATGGGGCCGTTGTTGAAAACATCGACATCCATGTGAGCTCCGAATTCTCCCGTCTCGATTTTTTTTGCACAGCCGGATGCTTTTATGAGGCTGACAAAATAATCATAAAGCTCCTTTGCCGCATCGCCTTTTGCGGCATTGATGAATGAGGGACGGTTGCCCTTGCGGCAATCTGCCGAGAGAGTGAAATTAGAAACTATCATAATATCTCCGCCTATGTCGCTAAGCGAAAGATTAAGCTTATCGTCTGCATCGGAGAAAATTCTCAAGCCTGAAATTTTCTTAGCGAGATACTCCGCTTGTTCCTTTTGGTCGCCCTCCATAACGCCGAGAAAAACAACTAAACCCTCGCCTGTTTCTCTCTCAATCTTATGATCTATCGTAATATGTGCCTTGTGGACACGCTGAACTACTGCTCTCATTTTTATTATCCTTTCTATTTACTTATTTGCACCGACAGTTTAGCACACAAGGCGCTGATTTTGCAAGCAAAGCAAAACGCACATTTGATTTAAATCTCAATTCATTTACAAGAAAAGAAACTTGTGATAAAATTAGGATTAACACAGACTAAGAGCACCTAATCATAAATATCAAAAATCAGCATTTTTCAAGGAGAAAGTTAAATGCCATCAGGAAATACAGCCTTATGCGTTAACTGCATGAAGCCGATTGATCTCACTATCGGCAAGGGCGAGATTTGCCCGCACTGCGGTTACAACAATAAAACACCTCAAATTGAGGGCGCACTTCCGTATAGAAGTGCCCTCAAGCAAAGATATATCGTCGGCCGTGTTCGAGCAAAGAACTCCGAGGGATTCACCTACACCGCACTGGACACGGGCTCGGGCAAAAGAGTGGATATAAGAGAATTTGCCCCCACGGAGATATGCACAAGAAACAACAAAAGAATTTACCCCTATGACGGCTATGCCGATCTTTACAGTGAACTTCGCCAGGAGTTTGCCGAGGTTGCAAGAGGACTTGCGAAAATCCGCACCTCGAATGCCGTTTTCAGAATGACGGACGCTTTCCAGGATAACAACACCTCGTATCTCGTTTTTGAGCATCATCCAAGCGAGACTCTAAGGTCTTATATCAAGCGAAACGGCCCTCTTTCGTGGAATCAAGCAAAGGAGCTTTTCATCCCCATGATGGGTTCGCTCTCAGCCATGCACCGCTCGGGACTTATGCACCTTGGCATCTCGCCCGACACTCTTCGTGTTTGCGCAGACGGCAAAATGCGCCTTGCTGATTTCTGCATTCCCACCGTCCGCCAGACAGGCACTGACCTCACCCCCGACCTTGTTTCGGGCTGTGCGGCATATGAACAGTACTCGACTCTTTTTGACTGCGCAGAAACAACAGATGTCTACGGATTTGCGGCAAGCCTTTTGTTTGCGCTCTCCGGCACACTTCCCAGAAGTGCAATCGAAAGAAACAAAGACCCCAAGCTTCTCATCGCTAAAGAGGTTCTGCACTCACTGCCTGAAAATGTCGTCAAGGCTCTTGCCGCCGCATTACAGGTAAAACAGCAGAACAGAACTGGCTCTTTCGAGCGTTTCCGTGTTGAACTCACCGAAAGTTCAAGGCAACTCAGCAACATGAGTGAAACAAGTGCGATAAGAGATCTTCCCGGCTCATATGACTACACTCCGCAAAGAAGACGCGGCTTGCCGACTAAATTCTTCCTCATCTTCTCGTTCGTGTTGTCGGCGGCAATCTTCGCGCTTGTCGGCTACTGGCTTGTTACCGACTATGACATCGGTTCCAAGATAACGGGATATATAGACAAAATTGAGACCGAAACAGAGAAAAACACCGTTGAAACCGTAACCGTTCCCGATATGGTCGGCGACAGCTACACAGACTGGCTCACCCAGCTTCAGGATTCGACCGTATATCAGTTCACGCTGAATGTCACTAGCGAAGAATTCAGCGATGAATATGCCGAGGGAATCATCATGCACCAGACTCCCGCCGGCGAAGGAAGAGTTGAAAAGAACGGCGCCGTGGATATCGTTGTCAGCAAGGGCTCTACAACAAGAACTCTGCCTGACATTCGAGGAATCAAATTTACCGAAGCACTCTCCACACTCGAAGACATGGGATTTGTTGTCGAGAAAACGGAGACCTATTCAAGCAGTGTAAATTCAGGCGTTTGTATTTGCTACGGCGGTGAATTCAACACAGGAGACACTCTTGAGTACGGCTCAACCGTCGAGGTTCTCGTCAGCATCGGCAGAGATCCGTCTCTTCCAACTCCGTCACCGACACCTGACAGCTACGAAAGCTCTTCGGCGACAAATTAAACTTTTTAGGCTACAAGAATCATTTTTAATTTCTCAAAAAGGAAAAGTCATTCTTCACAAACGAAGAATGACTTTTTCGTTTTATTTATCAGAGAATTTGGTCAATCTCGACTCTCTCTTTGTTCGGTCCCTCGATTATGAAAAATCTGATTCCGTTAGACCAGAACGGCAGTGCTTCGATTTCGTTGCTCACTACCTTATATCCTTTTTCGAGGGCAAGCTTGTATGCGGCGTCAATATCATTGCAGTTTATAGCAATGTGATTGATTGCTCCCGCATCCTTGACGGTGTTTTCCTCGTCGTAGCACTCAAGAGTCAGATTGCCAAATCTCAAAAAGCACACGTGGTTCGGCTTGTCTCCGAACTCTGCCGAATGTACATTTTGGAAGCCTAGTTCCTCATAAAACTTGACGGTGGCACCAAGGTCCTCTGTCGGTATTCCGATATGCTGAATTCCGTCACAAAAATCACACAACTTACTCATATTTTCCTCCCAATACGCTTGTTTACTTAAGCTTCAAGCCGTCAGAAAATGCTTTTCCGACAGTTTCGCCAAGCTTCATATAGGTGCTGTTCACGGGGTCATAGCAAATCGGCTTGAGCTTTTTCGGATCTATCTTTCCGTCTGTCAAAATGCTCTCGTCAGCCGTGACGTTGACTATCTCGCCGACTAAAATTCCGTTTTCGAAGCTTCTGAATTTACATTCGAGTGCCATAGGAAGCTCATCAATCCGAGGAGCGTTAACCTTTTCGCTTTTTGTCGCATGAAATCCCGCCTTTTCGAATTTGTTCGGAACCTTTCTTGCCGACTCCACTCCGACATAATCGCATGCGGTCACATAATCTTCTGTTGCCATACTGACGGTAAATGCGCCTGTTTTCTCGATATTGTCCGTTGTCTTGTGGCTGGACATACTTATGGAAATCTCGTCAAAATCCGTGACAATTCCCCATGCGGCATTCATGGCATCGGGCACGCCGTTTTCATCGTAGGTCGCAACTATAAGCACGGGCATCGGGTACATAAAGGGCTTTGAGCCAAAATCAATTCTGCTCATAATTTTCATCCTTTCTTGAAGCTTTGTTAAGCTTATTTAAACATAACTAAAGAGAAAAGTAAATCAATATTTATTGCCGTTTTAACCGAAACAGTTTTCAACAAATATATCTGCAATGTTGAAAACGGACGCCTTAAAAGCGTCCGTTCTGCTATGTGTTACAATTAAAATCAAAATTTAAGAGTACTTAGTCTTTTTTATCTGCGGGGCCCTTGAAGTTCAAGCCAAGCATGGTAATATCGTCAAACTGCTCTCTGCCGCCGACAAAGCTGTCCACATCCTTGCGAATGAGCGGCAAAAGCTCTTCGATTGTAGCATTTCGGTTGTCTGTCAGTGCTTTTTCCAATCTGTCCTTGCCGTACTGCTCGTCACTTGCGTTCACAGCCTCACTTATTCCATCGGTATAAAGGAAAATTCTGTCACCCTTTTCAAGCTTCAGCTTTCCCGATTTATACCTCATACCCTCCATGCCAGCCAAAACAAAGCCGGGTCTTGTTGGGTAGAGCTCCCATTTTTCCTCGGCGGCACGGTAAATAAACGGCTTTTCGTGACCCGCATTGACAAATTCAAGCTCGCCCGTAGTGAGGTCAAGTATTCCCTCAAATGCCGTGATGAAAAGTCCGCTTGTGTTAGCCTCGCACAAAAGGTCGTTTACCTTTGTGAAAACCTCTCCAAGAGAATCTCCGAAACCCGAATAATCCTTGATGAGCGTCTTTCCGATAACCATGAAAAGCGCCGCAGGAACACCCTTGCCCGAAACATCACCAACAACAAATCCAAGGTGATTATCATCTATCATAAAGAAGTCGTAGAAATCTCCTCCGACCTCCTTTGCGGGGTTCATCGTAGCGTAAATATCAAATTCCTCACGCTCAGGGAACGGCGGGAAGATACACGGTAAGATGCTCTGCTGAATTTCCGAGGCAATTCGAAGTTCGGAGTCTATTCGCTCCTTCTCCTTTGTCTCGTTTCTAAGGCTAATCATAGCCCGCTGAACATCAAGCGCCATTTCTTCAAGCGAATCGGCAAGATTTCTCATCTCATCATGCGTTTTTATGTTGGAGTTAATAAGCGTGAGTTCCTCGGGAGTTTCTTTCTCACGACAGCTCTTGACGAACGCCTCAGCCGAATCATTGAGTGCATTCACAGGCTTGATAACTCTCTTTCTCATCCACAACAAAAGATTGACGAAGAAAATAACAGCGTTGATAATCGCACCCATGATAATGGGCTGGCTGTAATACTTAATCGAGGCTCTCATATCGTTGACATCAAGCTCGACAACAAGATAACAAAGCTCCTTGTGCTCGCTGTTTCTCACCGATACTCCACAGCTGTAAACATATATGCCGTCATAGTGATCGAAGTAGTAGTCATAGCCATCTTCATCCGGTGCCCCCGGCAAAAGCTCCTCAAGGAAAATTCCGTGAATCTCCTGAGTCTCGTTAATTTCCTTGAATAATGCCTTAACCTTGGGATAATCCTGAAGGTCGTTTCCCTCCTCAAGATATTCCTCGAGATCATCGCCGTCGATATGCTGCATGGCAAGGTTTATGATACCTCTTTGGTATGACTCATACTGAGCGTACATATTCTTATAATAGGGAACATATCCGATACAGCCCATACCGATGCTAATGCAAAGTGTGAAGACAATTCCCGCAATGCTCAGGTCTCTGCCAAGGCGGTCACGGTGCTTCTTACCATTTCTTCTTCGCTTAATCATTATAGAAATCCTTCTTAATGATAAGCTCTACCTGGTTGTCTCTTGTGCTGAGAAGAATATCATCGGAAAGCTTTGCGATAATCGACTTTGAGAGGAAATCAAGCTCTTCGTTGTTTCCAACTTCGGAAAGCACTCTCTTGTAGCTTGTGAGCGACCAGTTGACAGTGCCAAGACCCTTGAAGCTTGCTCTCATCATCGGGCACTCAGGCTTCATTCTTGCCGCTTTGCCTGCCATAACATTTATGATGAACTCATAAATATCTCCGACAAGGCTCTTGCTGATGCTGTTGATCTCGCTTATGCTCTTAAGCTCTTTTCTGATATCGTCCTCAAGGAGCAAATCAAGCTGCATGTGAAGATCGCAGCTGTTAAGTCCCGATTCAATCCAGAACTGGCCCTCATACTCGACTCTCGAAACCTGAATCATTCCGATGAGCTCCTCGGAAAGAAGTCTGAGCTGAAGTGTCTGCTTGTTTGTGAAACCGCAGTAACGGGCGGTTTTTTCAATTTCGTCAAGTACATCCTCTATACCGTTCTCGTTATAGAAGTAGCATACATTACTTTTCATATAAATTCCTCATTCTCAAAAACTCTTCTGCCAGGTTTTTTCCAGCGTCAAAATATTAGTGCCGTCCTCATATGAATATGTTACGACATCCATAAGCTTCTTCACCATGAAAATTCCGAGTCCGCCTACCTCTCTTTCATCGGAAGAAAGCGTGATATCGGGATCGGTATTCTGAAGCGGATCGAACTTTACTCCCTTATCCTTGAAGATAAGCACAAGCTTGACGGGACCGTCCGAATCGATTTGTATTTCAATATCACCGTTTTTGTCGGTGTAAGCATACGAAACAATATTGTGGAAAACCTCGTCTATCGCAATATTCACTTGCATCTGCGTTTTCATCGGACAGTCGTTCTCCTCAAGGAAATTATCGACAAAATCCGTAACAAGATCAAGATTTTCTGCTTTTGCTTCAACTGTTAAAGCTTTAATAATCGCCACCTCCGTTTTTCTCGTCAAAGAAATAGAGGTTTGCAAGGGTACTTTCAGCCCATGAGTACTGGCTCATGTATTCGCCGAAGAAAGTCGGCTTATCAATGCTTGCCTCATCCATAAAATCAAATAGGTCACATTTAATCTTGGTCTTATCGACCGCATAGTAGTTGTGACTTTTAACAAGTATTTCTCCGATGTCGTTATCTTTGAGAGTTTTTTCCATCTCTCTTAAAATTTTACCCAGATAGTCCTGAACGTTCTCCGTATAGAGCGACTCCTCAAAAATGACGGACGCAATATCCTTTTTAGTGACGCCGCCGCCGACTCTGTCGATGAGGTAAGCGATAGCCTCTTTGGATTTTGCACGCTTAAAATGCACGCTTTTTCCGTTCACGAGCAAGTCAAACTGACCGAAGGTCTTAGCGACTACCTTGCAGTCGTTCTCCTCGACAGCCTTAACATTCTTTGTGTATCGTCTGTTTGCCACTTCCTCCTTGACATCCTTCTCAGCGGGCGGCTTCAAGAGGTAGCCGCTTGCGTGAATTTGGAATGCGTCAAAGGCGAATTCATAGTCATCTTCAGTAAGGAATATAATATTTACCTTAGGGGACTTTTTCTTTAGCTTCTCGGCAAAAACGATACACGGCATATCTGAAAGCTCGGTATCAAGAAAAGCAAAGTCGAAGACGGTGTCTTCTATCTCTTCCAAGGCATATTCTGTCTCGCTAAAGCTGAAAACATCGGCGCCGGACATAGTTTTTCGAACGGTTTCCTCGGTTTTATCCAAGGTTTTTTCGTCGTTATCAAGTATTAATACATTCATAAATCTTACTCAATCGTCAGAATATCGGTAAATCCTGTGATTTCAAGAACCTCCATGACAATCTCGCCGACATGGACAAGCTTCAAAGAACCGGACTTGTTCTTCTGCTTCTGAAGCTTGAGGATAACACGAAGTCCTGCGGAAGAAATGTACTCAAGACCCTCGAAGTCAAGAACAAGGTTTTCGTCTCCGCTAAGCTCGTTTGAAATAAAGCTTTCAAGCTCAGGGGCTGTCATTGTGTCAAGTCTGCCGACTAAAACTACGGTATCAAAAGCATCGTCATGCTTCTTTTCGATTTTAAGGCTCATATCTGTTCCTCCCAATAATATTTTAAAATTGTTTTTTTCTTATTGAATAAATTCCAATTACGCTAATTGTACCATAGCGTGCATAATTTTACAATTTAATTGATGATAAAATATTTATTAGAGACTTTAATACAAAAGCTGTCTTAAGGAACAATCAAAATTACAAAAAGCACCGAACTAAAACGCTCGGTGCTTCTGTAAATTCCGCAATATTTGATTATTTCTTTGAGCCGTCTTTCTTTGCGTCTTTATTTTTCGGCTCTTTCATGGTAAGGGAAATTCTGCCCTTAGCCTCATCGACGGATATAACCCATGTCTTGATTATATCGCCCACTTTGAGGACGTCGCTCGGATGGCGAATGAACTTATTGCTTATCTGAGTTATGTGCACAAGTCCGTCCTGATGAACTCCGATATCGACAAATGCGCCGAAATCAGTAACATTTCTGACTGTGCCCATTATCTCCATACCGGCCTTGAGGTCTTTTATATCTTTGATATCGGAGCGAAGCATAACCTTTTCAATCTCGTCTCTCGGATCTCTTCCGGGGCGCATAAGCTCTGTCACGATATCGTCAAGAGTCGGCTCGCCTATTCCGATTTCATCGGCTAATTTCTTTTTACCGTAAGCGTTCACCTTATCCTTTAATTCACCGAAACCGCCCTCAGGCATCTTCTTGATTGAATAACCAACGCTCTCGAGAACCTTCTTAGCCGCCGCATAAGACTCCGGGTGAACCGCCGTGTTGTCAAGAATATTGTCAGACTCGGGCACACGCAAAAATCCAGCACACTGCTCGAATGCTTTCGGGCCAAGCTTGCTTACCTTTTTCAGTTCGCTTCTCGATTTGAACTCGCCGTTCTCCGTGCGGTAAGCGATGATATTCTTAGCGATTGTGTTGTTAACTCCGGCTACATTAACGAGAAGTGACGGTGAAGCGGTGTTCAAATCAACTCCGACAGAGTTAACGCAAGCCTCGACAACTCCGCCCAGTGCGCTTGAAAGCTCCTTTTGCGGCATATCATGCTGATACTGTCCTACGCCTATTGCTTTGGGGTCAATCTTAACAAGCTCTGCAAGAGGGTCCTGCAGTCGGTGAGCGATAGAAACAGCACTTCTTAAGGTGAGGTCATATTCGGGATATTCCTCAGCCGCAAGCTTTGAAGCAGAATAAACAGATGCTCCTGCCTCGCTTACTACCATATAATCAACATCGAGATTATTGTCCTTTATAAGCTTATCGGTGAAAATCTCCGTTTCCTTTGAAGCGGTTCCGTTTCCGATTGCAATGAGAGTTACTCCGTACTTCTTTATAAATCGCAGAATTTTTTCTGCCGACTCCTTCTCGCCTTTTGCCCCGTGAGTGATGTAAGCAACGCCCGTATCGAGAACCTTACCTGTCGCATCGACAACGGCTACCTTACAGCCCGTTCTGTATCCCGGGTCAAGTCCTATGGTAACTCTGCCCTTGATGGGAGGCTGCATGAGGAGATTTCTGAGGTTCTCTGAGAAAACCTTGATTGCATCGCTTGCAGCACGGGAAGTAAGCTCGTTTCTGACTTCTCTTTCAATTGACGGATAAATCAAGCGGCTGTATGCGTCCTCAGCGGCTTCCTCTATGCACTCACGGCACGGAGAATTTCCCTTAACATAGCTTTCGGCACAAATAGCCTTGCCTCTCTCGTCATTTATCGCAACGCTAACCCTTAAAAAGCCTTCTTTCTCGCCTCTGTCGATAGCAAGAACTCTGTGGTTTGCAAGCTTCTTTATCGGCTCAGAAAAATCGTAGTAATTTCTGTAAACGGAGTCCTCGTCCTTTGCCGCCTTAGCGTTGACGCTCGAATAATTCATGGCAAGATTTCTCAGTCTTCTGCGAATATCCGCATCATCGCTGATTTTCTCCGCAATGATGTCCTTTGCGCCCTGAAGTGCGTCCTCAGGGGTTTTTACGCCCTTTTCCTCATTCACATAGCTTTCTGCATAATCAATCGGATATTTTCCGTTTCTCTTCTGCTCGAGAATCTCATTTGCAAGCGGCTCAAGTCCCTTTTCCTTTGCGACTGACGCTCTTGTCTTTCTCTTCGGTCTGAACGGACGGTAAATATCCTCAATCTCAGAGAGAGTCTTTGCACCGTCAAGCGCCTTGCTTATTTCATCAGTTAATTTATCCTGAGCGGAAATAAGCTCTCTTGTCTCCTCACGCTTGGAGTCGAGATTGCGAAGATAAGTGAGTCTCTCGGAAATCTGACGGATAATCTGATCATCAAGTGTGCCGTGAGCCTCTTTTCTGTATCGTGCGATAAAGGGAATTGTGTTTCCCTCGTCAATAAGCGAAATCAAATTGTCTGTCTGCCAAGTCTGAAGTGAAAACTCCTTGGCAAGCACTGCCGAATAATTTGTCATAGTTACCTCATTTTTATTTTTGTAGAGTTTTAGCATAATACTTTTAGTCATTTTCGTCAATAAATACTTTCCAACGGCACTTGATATTAGCAATATACGGTGATAATATTGTTGCATATGACAGTAATCAAAAGCGCTGTCTCTTTTGGGGTATTGAGGTATTGTAATATGGAAAAATCAATAAACACCGTCATTTTCGACATAGGAAATGTACTTGCTCCGTTCGGCTGGGAAGAAACCTTCGCCGAGCTTTTTGACGAAAAGACCGCCGCACGGGTTGCCGAAGCGACCGTCCTCAACCGTAAGCTTTGGGACGAGTTCGACAGAGGCGCTCTCTCCGATGAAGAGATTATCGATTCATTTAAAAAATCTGCTCCCGACGTTGCAGATCTGATAGAAAATGCCGTTTGGGCGATTTACAAGCGAAAAACGCCTTATGAGTACGCCGACCGCTGGATGAAAAAGCTTAAGGAACAGGGATATAAGATTTATCTTCTCTCAAACTACGGCAGAACGGCATTTAATATGTCGAAGCCGCACTTCACCTTTCTTAAGTATGTTGACGGAGGAGTTATCTCATATCAGGTAGAAATCACAAAGCCCGATGACAGAATATATATGATACTCTGCCAAAAATACGGCATAAGCCCAAATGAAGCCGTTTTCATAGACGACAACAAGGCGAACATCGAAGCCGCCGACAGGCTTGGTTTTCACACCGTTCTTCACGAGGGTGAGAAAAGCTCTGCCGAGAAGTTCAGAACTCTTGGAATCGAGGTGGAGTGATGTCAAATTCGCAAAACACCAAAAAGCAAAATGCCGACTGCCGCATGAAACTTGGCGTTTCAGCCAACACATTCGAGAAAAGAATGAAAAAGCTCATGCGTGAGGACACGCTCCAAAACGAATTCAAATCGGGTGAGTTTCGAGGGAAAATCGCAGACGGAAAATTTTATATGTTCATAAGTGAGGACGGGCCGAAAAACACAACCGACGTCATGCACGGCACCTACCGTGACGGCGAAGAAATTGTTTGGCATTACACTAAGCCGAGAGCATCGTATATTTTCTCGGGTGTAATCTCATTAATGTTCGTGCTTGTCGCACTCTTTTTCTATTTTATCAACGGTTTTGCAGGACTTGCGTTCCTCATTCCCGTGCCGTTTATCGTTTCGCCTTGGTTTAGAAAAGGCAAGGCCGGCGACAAAGCAAAGCTTGAAAAAAAGCTGAGAGAAATCTCAAACAAGCTATCCTAAATTTTTATGCTTAATTTATTGTGATATTAGAAATATTGAATACGTGTATATTGTAGAAAGTATATAGAAAGTGTAATTTTATGGCATCTGTAAAAACCAAGTCCCATGAGATGGACATGACTCACGGTCCACTTCTCGGCAAAATCATCACCTTCGCTATCCCTGTTATGCTCTCAGGCTGTCTTCAGCTTCTATTCAATGCCGCCGACACAATAGTAGTCGGAAGATTTGCGGGCGCAACTTCCCTTGCCGCCGTCGGCTCAACGGGAGCACTCATCAACCTTGTCATCGGACTTTTCTTCGGTCTCTCAATCGGGGCGAATGTTCTTGTCGCAAGATATTACGGTGCCGGTCAAAACAAAGACCTGTCAGAAACCGTCCACACGGCTGTTATCGCATCCGTTCTTTTCGGTGTGATACTGATTTTCCTCGGTGTTGCCGTAGCTAGACCCATGCTCGAGCTTATGGGAACACCCGATGATGTTATAGATCTCTCTGTTCTCTACATGAGAATTTATTTCATCGGTATGCCGGCTATGATGCTCTATAACTATGCCGCATCAATTCTTCGTGCAATCGGCGACACCAAAAGACCGCTTTACTATCTGATAACAGCGGGCATTATTAATGTTTTGCTAAACCTCGTGCTTGTCATTGTTTTTAAGCTCGGTGTAGCCGGTGTTGCAATCGCAACAGACATTTCTCAGGTTGTTTCCGCTACCCTCACTGTTATTTGTCTCATCAAGGACGGAGACAAGCCTTACGGACTTAGACTCAGCGAACTGAAAATCAACAAGCACAAGCTTATCGAAATGACTAAAATCGGACTTCCCGCAGGAATTCAGGGATGCGTTTTCTCGCTCTCTAACATGGTGGTTCAGTCCTCTATCAATTCCTTTGGCTCGGTCGTTATGGCGGGCAATACAGCCGCCTCCAATATCGAGGGCTTTGTCTACATGGCAATGAACTCCTTCTACCAGACCTCTATCAGCTTCACAAGCCAGAACTTCGGCGCTCAGAAATACCACCGCATCAATAAGGTTGCGATTTACTGCCAGTGCTGCGTGGTTGTCACGGGACTCGTTCTCGGTGTCGGCGCTTACCTTGCCGCAAGACCGTTGCTCGGTATTTATACCGACGACGCAGAGGTTATAAGCTACGGTGTGCTTAGAATGGGTTATTGCTGTCTGCCGTATTTCATCTGCGGCATGATGGACACAATGGTCGGTATGATAAGAGGTCTCGGCTACTCTGTTGTCACTATGCTTGTCTCAATCGGCGGCGCATGCGGCTTGAGACTCATTTGGATTTTCACCGTATTTGCACATTTTAGAACTCTTCCCGTGCTCTATATCGTTTATGTAATCACATGGACAGTGACTTTCCTTTGCCACCTCACTTGCTTCCTTGTGATAAGAAGAAAGTTCCCCAAGGAGGACTATCCCGACCCAAGCTACGACACGGCTATCTAAAAGCTTAGCGGCTTCTCTCGTTGACAAACAGGCTTTAAGCGGCTAAAATGTGAGATGTATTCATTGTAAATAAAACTTAGAATAAGGAGAATTATATATGAGTGACTGCACACATGATTGCTCAAGCTGCGGCGAAAACTGCCCATCGAGACAGGAGCCGGAGAGCCTTATCGCACCGCAGAATAAAATGAGCAACGTAAAAAAAGTAATCGGTGTTGTTTCGGGAAAGGGCGGCGTAGGAAAATCCTCCGTCACCTCTATGCTTGCCGTAACCATGCAGAGAAGAAACCGCCAAGCCGCAATTCTTGATGCCGACATCACAGGCCCGTCTATTCCGCAGTGCTTCGGTGTTCACGAGAGAGCATCAGGCTCTGAAGACGGAATTTTCCCGGCTGTAACAAAATCGGGAATCGAGCTCATGAGCATGAACCTCATCTTAAACCGTGAGACAGACCCTGTTGTTTGGAGAGGCCCTGTCATCGCCGGCGCTATCAAGCAATTCTGGTCGGATGTTATCTGGAACGAGGTTGATTATATGTTCGTTGACCTTCCTCCGGGAACAGGCGATGTTCCGCTTACGGTTTTCCAGAGCATTCCGCTTAACGGAATCATCATCATCACTTCCCCACAGGAGCTTGTCTCCATGATAGTCTCCAAGGCAGTGGAAATGGCTAAGCTGATGAATGTTCCGGTTCTCGGTCTTGTAGAAAATTACAGCTATGTAAAATGCCCGTGCTGCGATGAAATCATCCATGTTTACGGCGAGAGTCACATTGACGAGGTTGCAGAGAAATATAACCTCAAGGTTCTCGGAAAAATCCCCATGGATCCGAAGCTTGCTTCTGCTTGCGACAAGGGTGCAATCGAGGATTTCGAGGGCAGCTGGCTCAACGATGCGGCTGACACAATAGAAAAGCTTTAATATCAACCATAAGCACAGAGTACCTCCTACTTTGTGAAAAAACGGCACTTGTTTTTTAGCAAGTGCCGTTGTGCTTTTTCTATGAATTTTCACATTTGAAAAGCATTCATCAGCTTTTCAAACTCCGTCATTGCTTTTTCTTCGCTGATTTTATTTCCTGACAAAAACCACCGCCTGATTAAAGACACTATTCCCCCAGCGCAGAAAGTGGCGATAACAGATGGCTCGGTGGCATATTCCTTTCCTGTTTTAACTAGGAAAGCGCAGATATTCTCGCTTATCTCCTCCGTGAAACTGTCAATCAAAATGCACGCATCGTCACTGCTCACTATACTGCTTATAATCATCTTATGCGAATTGAAAAACTCTATGCTTCTCCTGAAGCAGTACATGCAGTATTGCTTCAGCTCATCTCCCCAGTCATTATCGGGATTTTCATCAAGAAATTTTTTTCTCATTCGCCTCACAAAAAATCTCCAGAAATCGTATTTATCATAAAAGTGCTTGTAAAATGTGGCTCTTCTCACTACGGCACGGTCGCAAAGTTCGCTTATGCTTATGGCGTCAAAGCACTTGACTTCAAGCAGTTCCATAAGCGCATCGCAAAGTGCTTTTTGAGTTTTCTGCACACGGAGGTCGTTTTCGTTTTTCATGGCTTTCTCCTAAATCAGACAATTTTCGCAAAATGTCAATTATTATTCATTTGAACAAAACTGTTCCTTGATTAATCTTTTCGGTTTATTTATTATATGTTCAAAACCGTACAATTGTCAATTAAATTACAATAGTTAATTTTATTTCAAGTGTAAATTAAAAAGGAAGGGAAAGTCATGAGAAAATTTTACAGTGCGGTTATCAAGCTGCGCTATGTGATTATGGCGATATTCATTGCGTTAACTGCGGTATGTGCATTCGCAAGGCAATTTGTCGCCGTAAACTATGATATGAACGATTATCTCCCCGAGGACGCAGAATCATCTGTTGCGCTCGATATTATGGGCAAAGAATTTGACGGAGAAATACCAAACGCACGAGTTATGGTACAAAATGTCAGCTACCGTGAGGCTCTCGAGTATAAAGAAAAGCTTGAGGCAGTCGAAGGAGTTTCATCCGTCACATGGCTTGACGACAATCTGCCGCTCGATATTCCGATTGAAATTCTCGACGAAGACACCATAAACAGCTACTACAAGGATAACAACGCTCTGTTCTCTGTTACAATATCGGAGGATTACATCAACTCAGCAGTTCCGGCAATCAGAGAGGTTATCGGCGACGAGAATGCCATGACGGGAAACGCCGTCAGTACCGCAGTGGCAACGGAAAGCACGGTGAGTGAAATCAGCATTATTGCAACCGTTGCGGTCATTATAGTTTTTCTCATTCTCGTACTCTCGACAAGCTCATGGGTTGAGCCGATTGTGGTTATGCTCGGCTTGGGTGTCGCAATTCTCATCAATGCCGGCTCAAACATCATCTTCGGAGAAATCTCCTTTGTCACAAACTCAGCAGGAAATATTCTCCAGCTCGCCGTTTCTCTTGATTACTCTGTATTTTTGATACATCGCTTTTCAGAGTGCAAGAGAGAAACATCCGATTCAAAGCAAGCCATGGTCGAGGCTCTTTGCTCCTCCACAAGCTCAATTCTCTCAAGCGGACTCACGACGGTTATCGGCTTCCTCGCACTTTGCCTCATGCGCTTCAGAATAGGCCCCGACCTCGGCTTGGCTCTTGCAAAGGGTGTTGCAATCAGCCTTCTCACGGTTTTTCTCTTTATGCCGGGAGTTATTCTCCTCACATTCCCACTCATTGAGAAAACCACTCACAAGCCGCTTTTGCCTAATTTTATGCGTTTCGGCAAGGCTGTTCGCAAGATAAGCATTCCGCTTGTCGCAGTATTTGTCGTGCTTATAGTTCCGTCATACATGGCAAGCATAAGCAACGATTATTACTACGGTTCATCGCATATTTTCGGAGTCGGAACTCAGTACGGAGACGATACCGAAAAAATAGAGTCCATATTCGGAGAGAACGACAACTATGTTTTGATGGTGCCAAAAGGCAACGAAACCGCCGAAAGAAACTTGGCTCTCGACCTCAAGGATACAGAAAACATCACTTCCGTTACATCTCTCACAAGCTTTTTAGGCCCGCTTGTCTCCACGGATATCTATCCGGATGCCATAGTAGATAAACTTGAATCGGAGAATTATCGCAGAATGGTGCTGACTGTTTCCGTGCCGTACGAGGGCGAAAAAACCAATGCTCTGATTGACACGATAAGAGAAACCGCCGCTAAATATTATCCTGACGAATATTATCTTGCCGGCGCAGGAGTAAGCACATATGACCTTCAAAAGACCGTCACGGCAGATATGAACAAGGTTAACCTCGTTGCTATCGGTGCTGTATTTGTGGTGCTTCTCTTCACAATGAGATCTTTCATGCTCTCTGCTGTACTCGTTCTCACGATAGAAACCGCTATTTGGATAAATCTTTCGTTCCCGTTCATAACAGGCAATTCGCTTTTCTACATTGCCTACCTCATCATAAGTTCCATTCAGCTCGGCGCAACAGTCGACTATGCTATTCTTCTCACGGAAAGATATAAGGAAAACCGTGCTGTATACGACAAAAAAGAGAGCGTCATAAGAACAATCTCGAATGTCACGGCATCTATTCTCACATCTGCCACGGCTCTCACCGTTGTCGGATTTTTGCTTGGCAAAATTTCCACCCACGGACTGCTCTCTCAGCTCGGCTACCTCATCGGCAGAGGAACTCTTTGCTCCCTTGCATGCGTGCTGTTCGTTCTTCCGGGACTTTTGTACCTCACGGACAGAACATTCATCAAAAAGAAGAAAACAAGCGAAATTACTTCTTAATCCCAATCACAAGTTTTTGCTTACAACTAAGAGAAACCGCTCCCTAAAACAAGGGGGCGGTTTCTCGCATAGCTTAAAAATCAAAGCGTATTCAAATACTTATATTCATCCTCACGGGATTTAAAAATCACGATGTTTTTATCGCCGTATTTTTCGAGCAATTCATAGGCTTTCGGCAGTTGGTTGTTATGAAAATCCCTTATCCAGTCCATGAATTCCTCGTCTTCTTCTATCTCAACCCACGGCATATCCTCTCGCACAGTGCCGATTCTGTTTCTCACGCCTTGAAGGCACTCCTCTGTCGGAAAATCAAAGAGAAAAACAGTATCGCATTCCTTGAGGCGCATCTCGAGAGTACGGTTATAGTTTCCGTCAAGTATCCACTCGTCAAGTGCTAAAAGCTTCTCGAGCTTCTCGTCAAATTCTTCGGTCGTGTAGGTCGTTCTGTCGGGCTTATGCCATAGCATATCGAGGTAATAAAGCGGAAGTCCCGTTTTGTCTCTTAGCATTCTAGAAAACGTGCTTTTCCCCGCACCCGAACAGCCGATAACTATTACTTTTTTCATTTCTCTTTTACTCTCCTTTCGCTTTGGGAAAATGGTTTTATTTTGATAGGGCTTGTGATTTTATCACAGCCGAAATAATTTGTCAATCGTGATTTTTTGTAAAGATTGATATTTTTTCGTCAAGGAATACCATTATTCATTTTAATGTGTTGTATTTTTGTGTAAATATGTTAGAATATAGCAAAGGTGTTTCGGATTTAGAACTAAAAAAAGCTCTAACTCGAATATTTTTAAGAAATCAATATCAAAAGGAGCGTATAATTATGGGATTTTTAACAGGTAAAACCGTCATAATCACAGGTGGCGGAAGATCGGTTCTCGATGACGGCAGATGCGGCTCTATCGGCTACGGTATTGCTACTGCATATGCTAAGGAAGGCGCAAACATCGTCATTACAGGAAGAAACGTAAAAAAGCTCGAGGACGCTAAGGCAGAGCTCGAGGAAAAATACGGCGTTAAGGTTCTCCCCGTTCAGGCAGACGTCAGCGCCGGCGCAGACAACGAGGCAATTGTCGCAAATGTTGTCAAGCAGGCTGTCGATACATTCGGCGGAATCCAGGTTCTCATCAATAACGCTCAGGCTTCTGCATCGGGCGTATCTATTGCCGACCACACAACAGATCAGTTCAACCTCGCAGTTTACTCCGGACTTTATGCCGCATTCTACTACATGAAGGCTTGCTATCCTTACCTCAAGGAGTCCAAGGGAAGCGTAGTAAACTTTGCTTCCGGCGCAGGACTTTTCGGTAACTACGGCCAGTGCGCATACGCCGCCGCTAAGGAGGGTATCCGCGGACTTTCAAGAGTTGCCGCAACAGAATGGGGTCCTGACGGAATCAACGTAAACGTTGTTTGCCCGCTCGCATGGACAGCTCAGCTTGATAAGTTTGAGAAAGCATACCCAGAGGCATTCAAGGCTAACGTCAAGATGCCGCCAATGGGTCACTATGCAGATCCGGAAACAGAAATCGGTCGTGTATGCGTCCAGCTTGCTAACCCTGACTTCAAGTATCTCTCCGGTGAGACGCTCACACTCGAGGGCGGCATGGGACTTCGTCCGTAATTTCTATTTTTCATAACAGCAAAAATCTCCGAGAAATTTTCTCGGAGATTTCTTTTTGCTTATATTATTTTTTTGTCTTTGCTTTCTGAATGAAATAGCATGGAAGACCGACAAAGACCATTCCGCCGATGATGTTTCCGATTGTGACGGGAATAAAATTGTTAAGACTTCCGAGAACAGTAAGATTACTTAACTGCTCTGCTGTTATTCCGTAAGCCTCCTGAGCCTTAGCGACATAGTCGGGGTTTGTAGCCGCCAAAATTCCTGCCGGGATGTAGTACATATTAGCAACGCAGTGCTCAAATCCTCCGACAACGAATGCGAGAATCGGGAAGAATATCGCCCATACCTTACCCGCAATGTCAGAAGCGGCTGCAGCCATAAGAACAGCAATACAAACGAGGATATTGCAAAGAATACCCGATGTGATACCCTTGAGTGGTGTGATTGACACCTTGCCGACAGCAACCTTGATTGTGTATGCTCCTAAAAGTCCGCTTGAATAGTCGAGATTTCCCGAATTGAAAATGAGGAAATCGATTATTAACGCACCGATTAAATTGCTTACATAGACAACGAGAAGACTTCTGACGCAAGCGCCGAACGAAACCTTGCCGCAGATTACGTCCATAACCATGAGGCAGTCACCGGTGAAAAGCTCACCGCCGACGAATACTATCATCATAAGTCCGACAGGGAATATGCAACCCGCCAACGCACGGGAAAGACCCACGTTTGTTATTGCGTGAACTGCCGTGTTGCTCGTAGCGGCGCCAAGAGCAATGAACGCACCGGCCATAATTCCGAGCAGTACCATCTTAGCAAACGGTAACTGAGATTTTCTTTTTCCGCCCTCAAGCGTAGCGTCAATGACCTCCGCTGGAGTGTTAAAATGTTGTTCTGTCATGTGTTTATTCTTCTTTCATTTTTTAATCAGAGAAATCCGCCTTATGGGCGAATAGCATAAACGATTATACAGAACTAAGGGATAAAATAAAAGTGTATTTTTAATATTTTATTAATTTTATTTTACTGATAAAGAAATACAATTAATCTTATAGAAATTCATAGCTATTCGCTATCACTCAAATCGATATTTATGTTATCAAATATCTTTTGACGCAAAAAACCGCAGTCCTATAATCGAACTGCGGTTTACTTTTTTATTTATCCTTAATTAATTCCTTGGGAATGAGGTCATAGTCATACATTACCTGGGAGTGATTGTCTCTAATTAATTTTCTCGAAACGGTTTTTCCCGTTTTTTTGTCGACAACATCACGGTAAATCTTAGAAAGTCGGAAATACTTTCCGTTCTGAAGAACAAAACGGTGATCGTCCTCAGTGATTTTGTAGTCGTTCTCTACCTCATGCTCACATCTTATCTCAGCTATAAGGGTCTCGTTCTCAACCCATGCGAGCACCTGGAAATTCTGATCGGTGTTGTTCTTAAAGCGAACATCGACAAAATTGTAGTTAACGGAAGTTCCCGAGCTCATGGGAATTCTCTCGCCGTGGTCGGGCGCAAGCGCATCGGAATGGTAGTGAGCCTCCGTCACATCAAGCGGGCTGTGAAGTGCGAGAAGATGAAGCGTGTTTCCGAGGTTACAAAGTCCGCCGCCAAAATCAGCTATAAGCTTGCCCTGCTGGATAACTCTGCCCTTTTTGTAGCCACGGCTCTCTGTAATAGGGCCGACAAGCTTCCAGAAAGAAAAGGTCTCACCCGGCTTGATTATCGCACCGTTCAATTTACTCGAAGCAATGGCTATATTTTCTGCCTTGCCGTACTGAGTCTCGGGGTCAATGTCCTTGCCACGCTTGATAAGTCCCGATTCACTTCTGTAAATCAGAACGGGCAAAGGCTTTTCGTTTCTCTCCTTGAGAAATTTCTCGTGACCCGTCATATTCTTCACATGGCGTCTTAATATTTCCTTTTTGACGGCAATATCATAGCAAGTGGGGTTGATATCGCCGAACATAATCTCGTGCTTTAAAAATCTCTTGAAATTCTTTGAGAACGATTTCCCGTCCGACATACTTATTCCGTCCATTCTTTCGTAGTATTTGCTGTGTCTCCACAAAAATAAAATCACAAATTCGAGGTATCTTCCCCAGCCGAGCCACTTCGAGCCGTCATCGATGAATTTGACCATTATCGAGGGAATAGAAGCGTTGTTCGCTCCCAGAATATCCTTGAACATTCTGTCGCCGATTACAACAGCCTCTTTTTCGCTAAGTCCTAAAAGCTTAAGTGCCTGAAGATATGACTTAGGATCAGGCTTGTCCGCATCGCAGATATACTTCGAGCCGATTTTCTCGTTGAAGCGTGTTACTCGCTCCTCGTCATTATCCGTGAGGAGAACAGTATCAAGTCCGATTTTTCTAAGCTCCTCAAAAAGCTTCTCGACATTTTCGTCGGCATCGTCACCGTGGTGAACAAGCGTGTTGTCCACATCGAAAATTATTCCGTGATAGCCCTTGTCGTAAAGCTTCTTGTAGTCAATATCGTATGCGCTATTTGCGTACTCATACGGGAAATATTTACTAAGCTTTCCCATAGCATTACTTATCCGATGCGATATAATCGCAAACGACATCAATCTGCTCAGAGAAATCCTCGCCGAACTTATTCTCGAAGAACGCACTTCCGATCGTGAAAGACCACGGATTGATTTTCTTAATCTCGTCAAGTCTCTCGAAGGAATCGACACTGCCCGCAACACAGACAGGAGCGTCAAGCTCGCTTACAAGGCGGTCGATAAGCTTCACGGCATCGCCCGTGTAGCGGTAGCCAAGAAGATCTATTCCCCATGCGCCCTTGGCAATGTATGACTTAGCCTCAGCGACAATCTCGTCAATATCACCCTCGAGAACGGTCGGTCTCTCTGAAAGCTTGCCGACAAACGGGAGGTACTTCATATTGTGCTCTTTGCAGTAATCGAGAATTTTATCCGAAAAAACCGTACCCATGAGGTAATCGACACCGCACTCAAATCCGATTTTAACGCCCTCGAGACAGCTCTCCTCATCATAGCAGACAACCTCCAAGAAGGTTTTCTTTCCGCACTCTTTCATGCGGCCATATAGCTTTTTCATCTCTGCGGGCGGAAGCGGTTCCTCCTTAAATCCCCAGAACTCAGCCTTGGAATCTTTGCATTTCTCAAAAATTTCAGCAGCATTTTCTACCGTCATATCATTATGCGTGAGCATTACGGTAAGCATTGGTTTCATAAATATCTCTCCCTTTCTTTTGAACAAAAGTAGCTTGGTTAGCCGATAAACTAACAAATATAATAGCACCAATATACCAAAATGTAAATATATGACATTTTGGTAACAAGAGAAAAACACGGCAAATCTTTTTGATTTGCCGTGTTTCGGATGTGCTGTGTAATTTAGTAGTGTATGGTATAGGAAGTTGTAATCTTATTATTTGCCGGCGTAGTTAAGCATGTCGAGAGTTTGAGTGATTGTAGCGCCGTTTGATGTGTTTGTGAATGTGACCTTCATAATGCTGAAGTTAT